>NZ_JBHSEZ010000002.1:0-6104 GCF_042653765.1 Castellaniella denitrificans
CCGCCGCCGACGCGCAGGCGGACCAGGCCGGCGCGGACAGCCGTTTCCGCATGCCGCGCGCCGACGCCTCGGCGGGCGCGCCCGCCGCCGACCGCGCGATCCCGCGGGCGGACGCGCCGGCTCCGGCCGACGCCCGGGAACCCGGCCGCGCCCGGGCCGCCACGGCCCAGTCCCATGCGCAATCCGCCGGCCAGGCCCTCGCGGCGCAAGCCGCCGCCGGATCCCAGGCCGCGGAGCCCTCCGCCCACGCCCGGTCCGCCTCCGGCCCGGAAACGATCCAGGCTCCGGCGCCGACCGCCGCCCTGGCCTCGGCCGCCGCGCCCGCCGGCGCCTCCCTGCTACCGGCCGCGGCTCCGGCCCCCGCCACGGCGTCCGTCGCCGTGCCCACCCCGCTGTCCAATCCGCAGTGGCCCCAGGATTTCAGCCGGCAGATCCTGCACCTGACCCAGAACCTCGCCGGCACGGGCAATACCGTGCAGATGCACGTCAACCCGCCGGAACTCGGGCCGATCCACATCACCCTGCACGTGGGCGACTCCATCGCCCAGGCCTCCTTCGTCTCGCCGCATGCCAGCGTGCGCCAGGCCCTGGAAAACGCGCTCCCCCATCTGGAACAGCAACTGGCCCAGGCCGGCCTGTCGCTGGGCCAGGCGGATGTCGGCAGCCAGCAGTCCGGCCAGCAGGCCTACGCCCAGGGCCAGGCGCAGCCGTCCCGGGACGGCGGGTCCACCTTCAGTCTGGACGGCCAGGCCGTCGAGGCGGCCTCGCTGCCGGCCGCATCCCCGGCCCCCAGGACCGTTTCCCGTCCGGATGCGCTGGTGGATACCTTCGCGTGAACCCTTTCGCTTTCCTGGGCAGGACCCGCATTACAATGCTTCATTTTGCCCCCCAGTCATCGTGACGCATTAACCCGGAACCATGCTCAGGCTACTCAAATTCATTCTCCTGCTCATCATCGTCATCGGCGCCTCGGTCGGCGCAACGATGTGGTTCACGAGTAGGGACAGCGCGCCCGGCGTCCCGGCCGCCGTCCAGACGGCGGAACAGCCGGCCCAGGCGCCACCGCCTGTCGTCCCGGCGCCCATCTTCGCGGAACTCGACCCCTTCACGGTCACGCTGTACGGTGAAACCCGCAACCGGATCCTCTACACCGCGATCACCCTGCGCCTGGGCGACGAAGCCTCGCGCAAGCAGATCACGGACTACATGCCCGAAGTCCGCGACCGCATCCTCAAGGTCCTCTCGGCGCAGCAGCTGCCCCTGATCCAGACGCCGGAAGGCCGCCAGGCGCTGGCCGACGGCCTGAAGGCCGCGCTGACGCGGCCGTTCGCGGCACAACTGCCCGGCCCGCAGATCGCCGACGTGCTCTTCACCGCTTTCGTGGTGCAGTAATGGCCTACCAGAGCATGCTCTCCCAGGATGAAGTCGATGCCCTGCTCGCAGGCGTCACCGGCGAGGAATCCTCGGGCCAGCAGGCCGCGTCCGAATCCCAGGATGGCGTCCGCCCCTACGACCTGGGCTCGCCGGACCGCGTCGTGCGGCACCGGATGCAGACCCTGGAGCTGATCAACGAACGCTTCGCCCGCCGCCTGCGCTCGATGTTCTTCGGCTTCATGCGCCGCAACGCCGACATCACCGTCAACGCGATCAAGATCCAGAAATACTCGGACTTCGAGCGCAACCTGCCCGTGCCCAGCAACCTGAACATGGTGGCCCTGAAGCCGCTGCGCGGCACGGGCCTGTTCACCTACGATCCGAACCTGGTCTTCCTGGTCATCGACAGCCTCTTCGGGGGCCACGGGCGCTACAACACCCGCATCGAAGGCCGCGACTTCACCAACACGGAACAGCGCATCATCCGCCGGCTGATGGGCCTGACGCTGGACTGCTACCGCGAAGCCTGGGAATCCGTCTATCCGCTGGAGCTGGAATACATCCGCTCGGAAATGCACACCAAGTTCGCCAGCATCAGCACGGGCAACGACATCGTGGTGGTGGCCTCCTTCAACATCGAACTCGGCGCATCCGGAGGCAAGCTCAACATCTGCCTGCCCTATTCCATGCTCGAACCCATCCGCGACCTGCTCTCGCGCCCGCTCCAGCAGGCCGCCTCCGACGCGATCGACCAGCGCTGGACCCAGCAGCTCTCGCGCGAGGTCCGCAGCGCCGAGGTCGAGCTGGCCGTGGAATTCGCCCGGATCGACACCTCCATCGCCGAACTGCTGCACCTCGCCGTGGGCGACGTGCTGCCGGTGGACATCCGTCCCCTCGTCACGGCCCGCGTGGGCGGCGTTCCCGTGCTGGAATGCGGCTACGGCACCTTCAACGGCCGCTATGCCCTGCGCGTGCACAAGGTGCTCGCCTCGCCCGACGACTCCGACAAACTGCTAGCCCGCACGAAAAAATGAGCGACATCAAAGACGACACCCAGGACCCGAACCTGCCGGGCCAAGCATCCGGTGGCTCCGTGGAAGACGACTGGGCCGCCGCCATGGCCGAACAGCAGTCCGCGCACGACCAGCCCACCCAGGCCAGCGGCCTGGGCGCGGAGGACGACTGGGCCGCCGCCCTGGCGGAGCAGACCGCCGCGGCCCCGGCATCGGCGGCCGCCGCCCAGCCCGCCGCCGCCCAGGTGTTCCAGCCGCTGGCCGGCCAGGCCGCCGAGGGCGACAGCGACATCGACATGATCATGGACATCCCCGTCCAGCTCTCGGTGGAACTGGGCCGCACGCGCCTGACGATCAAGAACATCCTGCAGCTGGGCCAGGGCTCGGTGGTGGAACTCGACGGCCTGGCCGGCGAACCCATGGACATCTACGTCAACGGCTACCTGATCGCCCAGGGCGAAGTCGTGGTCGTGGACGAGAAGTACGGCATCCGCGTCACCGACATCATCACGCCTTCGGACCGCATCGCGCGGCTGAACAACCGCCGCTGATCCGCCATGGACCAGGACCAGATCCTGCGCGTCGTCCTCGCCCTGCTGTTCATCCTGGGCCTGCTGCTGATGCTGGCCTGGGTCGCCCGCCGGGGCGGCTGGCTGCCGGGCCGCGCCCAGACCGCCCGCCTGCGCGTGCTCGGTACGCTCAGCCTGGGGGCGCGCAGCTCGGTCGCCCTGGTCCAGGTCGAGGGCGCCCGCCTGGTGCTGGGCGTGACCGCCCAGCAGATCACCCTGCTGCATGCCCTGCCGGACGCCCCCGGGACCGGCGATGCCGCGTCCGGGGACTTCGCCGAAGTCCTCGGCAAGACCCTTTCAGGCTCCTGATGCGCCGCCCCGCCCCGCACGCCGCGCGATCGGCGCCCTGGCTGCTGGCCGGCCTGGCGCTGATCCTGGCCTGGCCCGCCGGCGCCCTGGCGCAGGCCACCCTGCCCGCCCTGACCGCCACGCCCGGCCCCAACGGCACGGAAACCTGGTCGCTCAGCGTCCAGACGCTGGTCATGCTGACCATGCTGTCGTTCCTGCCGGCGGCGCTGCTGATGATGACGGGCTTCACCCGCATCATCATCGTGCTCGGGCTGCTGCGCAACGCCCTGGGCACGGGGGTCTCGCCGCCCAATTCGGTCCTGGTGGGCCTGGCCCTGTTCCTGACCTTCTTCACGATGTCGCCGGTCTTCGACCAGATCTACGCCCAGGCCTACCAGCCGCTGTCGCGCGACCAGATCACCTTCGAGCAGGCGCTGGACCGGGGCAGCCAGCCGCTCAAGACCTTCATGCTGCGCCAGACCCGGGAATCGGATCTGGCGATGTTCGCCGAAATGGCCGGCGTCGGTCCGCTGGAAGACCAGAACGCCGTCCCCCTGCGCGTCCTGGTGCCGGCTTTCGTCACGAGCGAGCTCAAGACGGCCTTCCAGATCGGCTTCACGATCTTCATCCCCTTCCTGATCATCGACCTGGTGGTCGCCAGCCTGCTGATGGCGCTGGGGATGATGATGGTGCCGCCGGTGACGATCTCGCTGCCCTTCAAGCTGATGCTGTTCGTGCTGGCCGACGGCTGGCACCTGCTGCTGGGCTCGCTGGCCCGCAGCTTCTACCAATAGGAGGCCCGGCATGACGCCAGAAGCCGTGATGTCCATGACCTACCAGGCACTGCGCGTGGCCCTGATCATGGCCGGCCCGCTGCTGCTGATGACCCTGGCCGTGGGCCTGATCATCAGCATCTTCCAGGCGGCCACGCAGATCAATGAAATGACGCTGTCGTTCATCCCCAAGCTGCTGGCCGTGGGCGCCACCCTGGTGCTGCTCGGTCCGTGGCTGATCAGCACCATGGTGGACTACATCCGCTCGCTGCTCGACTCCATCCCCGGCCTGGCCTCGTAGGGCCCGGCCGCCGCGCAGGGCCATGATTTCCTTCCAGATCGGCCAGCTCTACGACTGGATCAACGGCCTGCTGTGGCCCCTGTTCCGCATCGCCGGCCTGGTGGCGATGGCCCCCGTCCTCGGGGAATCCTCCGTCCCCATGCGGGTGAAGATCGGCCTGTCCGTCGTCATCACCCTGATCGCCGCGCCATTGATCGGCGCCATGCCCGACGTCGCGCCGGCCTCCTGGAGCGGACTGCTGATCGCCGTCCAGCAGGTGCTGATCGGCATGGCGCTGGGCCTGTGCATGCGGCTGATCTTCACGGCCACGATGATGGCGGGGGAGTTCGTGGGCCTGCAGATGGGCCTGGCCTTCGCCTCGTTCTTCGATCCGGCCACCGGCGCCAACACGGCGGTGCTGTCGCGCCTGCTCAATCTGGTGGCGATGCTGATCTTCCTGGCGGTGAACGGCCACCTGCTGATGCTCGACGGCCTGGTCCGCACCTTCGAGCTGTTGCCCGTGGGGGCGCCGCTGATGACCGACGGCTGGGGCGCGCTGCTGGACTGGAGCGCCCAGCTCTGGATTTCCGGCATCCTGCTGGCGCTGCCGCTGATCATCGTGCTGCTGACGATCAACCTGTCCCTGGGGATCCTGAACCGCACGGCGCAGCAGCTGTCGGTGTTCGCCGTGGGCTTTCCGATTTCCCTGACCACGGGCCTGATCATGCTGGCCATCGTGCTGCCCCAGAGCGGCGATTTCCTGGCCGGCCTGTTCGAGGGCGGCTACCAGGCCATGGCCCGCATCGCGCGCAGCCTGGCGGGGCTGTAGGCCCGGCCGCCGCGCGCGGACACCCGGGCCGCGGGCCATCGGCCCCGGCATGCCTCAATGATCGCCCTTCCGCACCGGGTAGGTGACCCCGGGGACGACCTTCGTGCCGGCCGGCAGCAACGGATTGGCGGCGGACGCGGCGCCCTGGCCCGAAGCGGCGGACTTCTTCGCCTGGGCGGATCGGCCGCTCCTGGAGGTCTGGCCGGACCGGGCCGGCTTGGCCGGTTTCACGGACGGCTGGACGGCGGGGGCCGGCGCGGCAGGCGGAGGGAGGGTCAGGGACGCGGGCTGGATGGCCTCGGCGGCCGGCACGGCCACCGGCGTGGCGCCGGCATCCGTTTCCTGCACCGACTGCACAACAACGGTCCGGGGCGGCGCCTGGCGCGCGACCCGTTCCTGTTCGGCCCTGGCCTCCCGGTCGGCTTCCTCCGCCGTCCGGGGATGCCGGTTCAGCGGCAGATTGACGGCATTCTCCATGCGCTGGAACGTCCCGTCCGGGCCGAAGCGCAGCCAGGCCTCCTGGCGGAAATACACGGCATCCGTGGCGACGGTGCCCTTGTAGGCCCAGCGGGCCAGCGTGGTGTCGCCCTGCCGCCAGACGTCCACCGGACGGGCGCCCAGGTAGCCGGAAGCCTGCTCCATCGTCGTACGGCCCTCCACGATGCGGTCCAGGCCCGACGAATTGAAGGATTCGCCGGTGGATGCGCACGCCGACAGCAGCGCGGCCGAAACCGCCAGCGCGGCCCAGCGCAGCCGCCGGGCACTCGGCGAGACCCCGCCCGAAACCGGCGCGGACATCCGGCGCGCAAAGAAAAACCCCATGTTCAGAACTCCTCCCATTCTTCCTCGCGCGCCGGCTGGCGGGCGGGTGCGGCCGCGCGCGCGGCGGGCAGGCGCGGCGCGGCGCCCGCGGAACGATCGCGCCGGGCCGCCCGGACGGGCGCCGCGGCCGGAGCGGGCGCCGGATCGGGTTCGGCG
>NZ_JBHSEZ010000003.1:0-56352 GCF_042653765.1 Castellaniella denitrificans
GGCGCGGCGGCGGCCGGGGCCGGCGCGGGTTCGGGCTCCGGCTCGGGCGTCCCGGCCGCCGCGCGGGCGGCGGGCGGGGATGCGGCGGCCGGAACGGGTTCGGGCCCGGGTACCGGCGCCGCGGGCGCCGACGCGGACGCGACGGGCGCCGCGGACGCCCGGGACGTCGCCCCGACCATGTGCTCGTTGCCTTCGCCCTCGACCTCCAGGCGGATGAGCTCGGAGCCCACCGCCATGACGTCGCCGACCTTGCCGCCCAGCGACACGACGCGCCCGTGCACCGGGGACGGCACCTGGACGGTGGCCTTGTCGGTCATGACGTCGGCCAGGACCTGATCCTCGACGACGGCGTCGCCCGCCTGGACGTGCCATTCGACCAGTTCGACTTCCGCGATGCCTTCGCCGATGTCCGGCATCTTGATGATGTGAATACCCATTATGCCTCCCGGAACACGCGCTTGAACGCCTCCGCGACCCGCTTGGGGCCGGGAAAATAAGCCCATTCGTGCGAATGGGGATATGGCGTGTCCCACCCCGTGATGCGTTCGACCGGGGCTTCGAGATGATAGAAACAATGCTCCTGGACCAGGGCGCACAGTTCAGCGCCGAACCCGCTGGTGCGGGTGGCCTCGTGCAGCACCACGCAGCGGCCGGTCTTGCGCACCGAGGCCAGGATCGCGTCCAGGTCCAGCGGCCAGAGGCTGCGCAGGTCGAGGATGTCGGCGTCGATGCCGGCCTCGCGCGCGGCGACCTCGGCCACATACACCATGGTGCCGTAGGTCAGCACGGTCAGCTCCCGGCCTTCGCGGTAGACCGAGGCCGAATCCAGCGGCACGGTGTAGTAGCCTTCGGGCACGTTGCCCAGCGGATGCTTGGACCAGGGCACGACGGGCTGGTCGTGGTGGCCGTCGAAGGGGCCGTTGTACAGGCGCTTGGGCTCCAGGAAGATGACCGGATCGTCGTTCTCGATGGAGCTGATCAGCAGGCCCTTGGCGTCGTAGGGATTGGAGGGCATGACGGTGCGCAGGCCGGCGACGTGCGTGAACAGGGCCTCCGGGCTCTGGCTGTGGGTCTGGCCGCCGAAGATCCCGCCGCCGCAGGGCATGCGGATCGTCAGCGGCGCGGTGTAGCCACCCGCCGAGCGGTAGCGCAGGCGCGCCGCCTCGGAGAAGATCTGGTCGGCCGCCGGATAGAAGTAGTCGGCGAACTGGATCTCGACCACCGGCCGCAGGCCGTAGGCCCCCATGCCGATGGCCGCCGCCACGATGCCGCTTTCGGAAATGGGCGCGTCGAACACGCGCGAGGGGCCATACTTGGCCTGCAGGCCTTCGGTGCAGCGGAACACGCCGCCGAAATAGCCGACGTCCTCGCCGAAGACGACGATGTTCTCGTCCCGCTCCAGCATGACGTCCATGGCCGAGCGCAGGGCCTGGATCATCGTCATGGGACGGGTCTTGGTTTTTTCCTGTGCCATGCTCACACCCCCAATTCCTGGCGCTGCCGGCGCAGATGCTCCGGCATGTCCTTGTAGACGTCCTCGAACATGGTCGCCACGCTGCTGGTGCGCCCCGTGGCCAGCGTGCCGTGGGCCTCGGCCTTCTTCTGGGCGGCGACGACCTCGGCCTCGCAGGCCTTCTGCAGTTCCTGGTGTTCCTGTTCGGACCAGATGCCGCGCTTGAGCATGTGGTCCTTCAGCCGCGCGATCGGATCACCCAGCGGGAAGCGCGACCAGTCGTCGGCCGGCCGGTATTTGGACGGATCGTCGGAAGTGGAGTGCGGCCCGGCCCGGTAGCTGACCCACTCGATCAGCGTGGCGCCGTGGTTGTTGCGCGCCCGTTCGGCGGCCCAGCGGGACACGGCGTGGACGGCCAGGAAATCGTTGCCGTCCACGCGCAGAGAGGCCAGGTTCGAGCCGATGCCGCGCGCCGCCAGCGTGATGCCCTCGCCGCCCGCGACCGACTGGAAGGTGGAGATCGCCCACTGGTTGTTGATCACGTTGAGGATCACCGGCGCCCGGTACACGTGCGCGAACAGCAGCGCCGCCTGGTAGTCGGATTCGGCCGTGGCGCCGTCGCCGATCCAGCCGCAGGCGATGCGGGTGTCGCCCTTGATGGCCGAGGCCATGGCCCAACCCACCGCCTGGGGCATCTGCGTGCCCAGGTTGCCCGACAGGGTGAAGAAGCCCTTTTCCGGCACCGAATACAGCACCGGCAACTGGCGGCCCTTGAGCGGATCCTGGTCGTTGGAGAAGATCTGGCACATCATGTCGAACAGGGGGTAGTCCTGCGCGATGAGCAGGCCCTGCTGGCGGTAGGACGGGAAATGCATGTCGCCCTCGCGCAGCGCCAGCGACTGGCCGATGGCGATGGCTTCCTCGCCCAGGCACTGCATGTAGAACGAGGTCTTCTTCTGGCGCTGGGCGATGACCATGCGCGCATCGAAGATGCGCGTCTTGACCATGGCGCGCAGGCCGCGGCGCAGCAATTCGTCGTCGGGAGGGTCTTCGGCCCAGGGGCCCTGGGCATCGCCCTGGTCGTCGAGCACGCGGATCAGCCCCATGGCCAGGTCACGGGTGTCGTAGGGCGCGATGTCGATGGGAGGCTTGCGCGCCGCCCCGGCGGGCTGCAGGCGCAGGTAGGAAAAGTCGGTCGCCTGACCGGGACGCCCCGAGGGCTCGGGCACGTAGAACTTCAGAGGTGTCTGTGTCATGGTCGCAAAAATCTTTTGGATTTTTCACAAGCCCGCAGGAGAATCCCCGAATCCCGGGCCGGCGCCTGACGAATCCGCCGGACGGATTCGCATGGCCGGGCGGATATGCACGGACATTCTCGAAAGGACCACAGTCGTCTTGTGGACGGCTGCCGGATCATCGCCGATCCCGCACGATCGCGCAAGACCGCGAAAACCACTAGGGAGCCCCTGGACAAGTCGAGCGGAAAGCAGGCGCTGCGGATTCAGGCGATCCCTACGGGCGCCGCCCGTGCCAATAACGACGGGACGACTCCAGGACACTGTACAACGACAGGCCGGTGCCGCGCGACCGGGCATTTACCCCGCCTTGCGCATCCGTGCGCCACAGGGTGGAACCGGCCGCGTGCCAGCGTTCCAGCACGGCGGCATCCGGATGCCCATGCCGGTTCCAGGCGCCGGCCTGGAAGACCACGTGACGCGCCGCCACGGCATCGACGAAAGCGGCCGACGACGAGGTCCGCGAGCCGTGGTGCGCCGCCACGACCACGTCCGCCGGCGTCAACCCGCGTTCGACCAGGACCGATTCGGCGCGGATTTCGATGTCGCCCGTCAGCAGCAGGCTGTGGTGCGCGCCCCGCACCCGCAACACGCAGCTATTGGCGTTGGCCTCCGCGCCCTTGCGGCGCGCGCGCACGTCCAGCGGCCAGAGGAATTCGAACTCGACCCCGTCCAGGCGCCAGCGGTCGCCAAAGCGGCATGGGGCGGCCGCCTGCGGCAGCGGCGTGGTTTCGGCACCCAGCTTGCGGGTTTCGGCGCGCAGCCAGGATTCCAGGTCGAAGGACGCGAAGGCCTGCGCCACCGGCACCGCCGCCAGCACGCCGCGGACCCCGCCGGCGTGATCCAGGTCTGCGTGGGACACGACCAGCGCGTCCAGGCGGCGCACGCCCAGGGCCTTCAGGGCCGGCACGACGGTGCGGGCGCCCTCGTCCGCGTCCCGCGCATGGCGCGCGCCCGCGTCGAACAGCAGCGTGTGCCGCGCCGTGCGAACCAACAGGGCGCTGCCCTGCCCCACATCCAGCGCGTGTAGATCCCATTCCCCGTCGCCGGGGCGGTCCGGCGGCCACAGCAGCATGGGCAGCAGCGCGAACCAGGCCCAGGCGCGGCGGCGGCCGGGCGAGTCCACCCAACGCCTCGCCACCCCATGCCGGTCCCGCGTCCGGCCGGCGAAGTCCGCCGGCCCGGCCCCGCCGCCCGGCCAGAGCGCCACGACTACGCCGGCCATGGCCAGCGCATACAGCCACGCCGGACCGGCCGGCACGGGCCAGGCGGGCAAGGCGGCCAGCCATGCGGTCGGCCGCATCATCAGCGCCAGGACTCCATGCGCCAGCCAGGCCAGGCCGGCGGCCGCGAAATCCAGCCCCGGCACCAGCGCCACGGCGGCCAGCAACAGCGACAGCGGCGTGACCAGCAGTTCAACGACCGGAATGGCGTAGGCGTTGGCCAGCGGGGACACCAGCGAGACTTCGTGAAAGATCCAGGCCAAGGGCGGCGCCAGGGCCCAGGTGACGGCCCATTGCAGGCGCGCCGCGAGCTTCAGGCCGCGCAGCCAGCGGTCGCGCCGCCGCCCGGCCGGATGGACAGCGGCCGCCAAACGGGGCGCGGCCACCATGTTGCCCGGCGCTTCCCGCGGCGGGCCGGCGCGGGAAGCCGCGGCCCGGTCCTCGGCCGCCCCGCCCTCGCCGGCATCCCCCGTCCGCGCCCCCACGGCCAGCAGCACGGCCACCGCCAGGAACGAGAGCCAGAACCCGCCCGCCAGTACCGACCAGGGGTCCGTCGCGACGACGGCCACGGCCGCCAAGGCCAGTACCCGCGAACCGCTGATGCGCAATTGCAAGGCCTGGGCGCCCGCCACCACGGCCAGCATCATGAAGGTGCGCCGCGCGGGCACGCCCCAGCCGGCCAGCAGGCAATACAGCCAGGCGACCAGCAATGCCGCGACGGCGCCCGCCCGGCGGGCCGGCCAGCGTTCTGCCAGGCAGCGGCCGCGCCAGCGCAGGCGGCGCCACAGGGCCGAGACCGCCAGCGCGCCGGCGCCGGCCAGCATGGTGATGTGCGAACCGCTGATGGAGACCAGGTGAGTGATGCCGGTGCGGTTGAAGACGGCCCAGTCGGCGTCGTCCACTCCGTCCTGGTCGCCGATGGCCAGCGCCCGCAGCACCGGTCCGTAGCGCATGTCCTCCAGGTAAGGCGCCATGGCCTCGCGCACCGCATGGCGCGCGCGCCCGGCGATCACGGACAGGCCCGCCCAGTCCTCGTCGCGCAGCCATTCCGGCGTGCCCCGCACCGTGCCCTGCGCGCGGATGCCCGCGGCGAAGGCATGGGCCTCGTAATCAAAGGCATGCGGGTTCTGCGCGGCGCGGACCGGCCGCAGCACCAGGGCCATGCGCCAGACCTGGCCGGGGCGCACTTCGGGAAACGGCGGATCGGGCGGCCGCGCGGGCGCATAGGGACCGCGCCAGCCGCCGGCCGGCCAGCGCACCCGGATGCGTTCCGGCACGCCGCCGGGACGCGCATCCAGCACCACGGCCTCGAAAGCCAGACGGTCCGGCTGGAGCCGGGGCAGGCCGTCGACACGCAGCGTGACGCGCGACACCCGGTCCACATTGCCGTCGGCCAGCGTCTGGCCCAGGCGCGCCTGGGCGCACAGCACGGTGAACGTGAAGCCGGCCCAGGCGCCCAGCAGGCAGAGCGCCGCGCCGCGCAACAGGGTGGCGGCACGCGTCCGGCCCGTCCCCGCCAACACATCGCGATGACCGGCCGCACCGGACCGTCCCGCCCCGCGCGCGCTCGCACGCCACACCCCCCACCCCGCCAGCCCCAGCACACCGGATGCCAGCGCCAGCTTACCGCTCCCCGGCAGATCGGCCAGACCATGGACGCCGAGCACGCCGCCCAGTCCCGCCGCCACCATCGCACGCCCGAGCATGCCTTCCCCCGAAAACGAATCATCCTTCAGCTTAGGGGGTGAATGGGCCGCCGGAACGCCTCACGCGCATTCCGGTCCAGGCGGGAAACCACGTAGTGCCTGGCAAGACCCGCTTGTGGAAAAGCGTCCGGCTTCAATAAGCTGTCGGATTGGCAACCCGCACATCCGGAGATCCCATGAAGGTCAAACGAATCGTCGCCAACATCCCGACACCCGAACCCGCCGCGGTGGATGCGTTCTACCGGGACATTCTGGATCTCGAACTCGCCATGGACCACGGCTGGCTTCGCACGTACGCCGGCCCCGGCAAGATGACGGTCCAGGTCAGCTTCGCAAGCCAGGGCGGTTCCGACACGCCCGTACCGGACCTGTCCATCGAGGTGGATGACCTCGATGAGGCCTTGCAACGCGTGCGGAAAGGCGGGATCCGGGTGGAATACGGTCCCGCCAACGAGCCGTGGGGCGTCCGCCGGTTCTACGTCAGGGACCCGCTCGGTACGCTCGTCAATATTCTTCAGCACGAATAGCTACGCGCCATCCGCCTCACCCAAGGCGCGCGCCAGCCGGGGCAGCACCCGGCGGGCATTGACGGCGCACTGCGCGATCAGCGCCTCGGCATCAAGGCCGCGCAGTCCGGCCAGGACGCGGGCGATGCCGGCCGTTTCCGCCGGCTCGTTGCGCGCCGGTTGCGGCTGGTCGCCGGGGCCGCGCCCCAGCCAGGCGGGCGGGATGTCGGGCGCATCGGTCTCCAGCACCAGGGCTTCGGCCGGCAATTCAGCCGCCAGGCGGCGGATCTGCAAGGCACGCTCGAAGGTCATGGCCCCGCCCATGCCCAGCGCGAAGCCCTGGGCGATGAACTGTCCGGCCTGCTGGAAGCTGCCGTTGAAGGCATGGGCGATGCCGCCGATGGGCGGGCGGCGGCGCAGGTGCTTGAGCAGGGTGTCCTGGGACCGGCGCACGTGCAGCAGGACCGGCAGGTCATGGCGCCGCGCCAGGTCGAGCTGGCGCGTGTAGAACCGCTCCTGGCGCGCGCGCAGTTCCGGCGTGTTCACGGCCGGCACGAAAAAATCCAGTCCGATTTCGCCGATGGCCACCAACCGGGGATCGTCCCGCGCCGCCGCCAGCGCGGCATCCAGCGCGTCCAGGTCTTCCTCGCCGGACCGGTCGACGTACAGCGGATGGATGCCCAGGGCATAGCAGGCGCCCGGCGTGGCATGCGCCAGATCCCGCACGGCCGCGAAATTGGCGCGCGCCACGGCCGGGATCACGATGCTCCGCACGCCCGCCTGGCGCGCCCGCTCGATCACGGCCGGCCGGTCGACGTCGAACTCGGGCGCATCCAGGTGGCAGTGGGTGTCGATCAGCATGGATCCTCCGTTCGAACGTCCGCCTGGCGGTCGCTCGGCCGGGGAGCCGCCGCGCGGCCCCGCAAGCGGCCGAATGCGGCGCGTCAGCCGGCCTCTTCCGTGTCTTCGGCCAACAACCCCGCCTGCATGTGGAAGCGCCGGTGCGCCAGGGCCGCCAGCGCCGGATCGTGGGTGACGATGACGAAGGCCGTCCCCAGTTCGCGGTTGATCCGCGCCAGCAGCGCGAACATGGCGTCGGCCGTGTGGCGGTCCAGGTTGCCGGTCGGTTCGTCGGCCAGCACGCAGGCGGGCCGGGTCACCAGGGCCCGCGCCAGGGCCACGCGCTGGCGCTCGCCGCCCGAGAGCTGGCCCGGGAAATGCGCGGCCCGGTCCGCCAGGCCGACCTGGTCCAGGATCGCGGCGGCCTGCTCCCGGGCCTGCGCCCGCGTGCAGCGGCGCACGATCAGCGGCATGGCGACGTTGTCCAGCGCGGTGAATTCCGGCAGCAGATGATGGAACTGGTAGACGAAGCCCAGGGCCTGGTTGCGCAGCCGGCTGCGGCGCCGCTCGTCCAGCCCCGTGGCGGCCTGGCCGGCGATCCACAGCCGCCCGGCGTCCGGTTCGTCCAGCAGGCCCAGCACGTGCAGCAGCGTGCTCTTGCCCGAGCCCGAGGCGCCGACGACGGCGACCATTTCGTGGGCATGGACCGACAGGCTGACGTCCCGCAGGACTTCGACCCGCCCGGCGCCCTCGTCATAGGTCTTGGCCAGGTGCTCGGCGCGCAGCACGGCGTCGGCGGGAGCGGCGGGATCAGTCATGGCGCAGCACTCGGGCGGGTTGCAGGCGGGAGGCCCGCCAGCTGGGATACAGCGTGGCCAGCAGGGACAGGACCAGCGACGTCCCGCCGATCACGGCGATGTCGTCCAACTGGGGATTGGACGGCAGCTCGCTGATGAAATAGATCTGCTGAGGCAGGAACTGGATGCCCAGCAAATGCTCGATCCAGGGGACGATCACATCCACGTTGTAGGCCACCAGCGTGCCCAGCGCCACGCCCCCCAGCGTGCCCACCACGCCGATCAGGGCGCCCTGGATGAGGAAGATGCGCGCGATCTCGGCCGGCGTGGCCCCCAGGGTGCGCAGGATGGCGATGTCCGAGCGCTTGTCCTTGACCGCCATCACCAGCGAGGACAGCAGGTTGAAGGCCGCCACCGCCACGATCAGGGTCAGGATCAGGAACATCATGCGCTTTTCGGTCTGCACGGCGGCGAACCAGGTGCGGTTGTTCTGGGTCCAGTCCGTGGCCCGCACGCCCGCCGGCATCCGGCCCAGCAAGGCATGGGCCACCTGGGGGGCGCGCTGCATGTCGGCGATGCGCAGGCGCACGCCGCTCACGCCGCTGTCGCGGAACACCCGGGCGGCGTCCTGCACGTCGATGAACACCAGCGAGGCGTCGTATTCGTAATAACCGGAGGAGAAGATCCCCGACACCGTGAACTGGCGCATGCGCGGCGTGAAACCGGCCGGCGAGATCGACCCCTGAGGCGCCAGCAGCAGGACCGTGTCGCCCACCATCAGTCCCAGGGACTGGGCGATCTGGCTGCCCACCACCATGTGGAAGGAGCCCGGCGTCAGGCTGTCGAGCTTGCCCGAGGCCATCTGGCCGGCCAGGTCGGACACCTCGGGCTCGATGGCCGGGTCGATGCCGCGCACCTGCACGCCGCTCAGGCCCTGGCCGCGCGCCAGCATGCCCTGGGCCGCGACGAAGGGGGCCGCGCCCCGGACCTCCGGATCCCGCCGGGCGGCGTCGGCCAGGTCGCGCCAGTGCTCCAGCACCTGCTCGTGGTCCGAGCCCGGCACGTACAGCTCGATGTGCGGCAGCACCGACAGCATGCGGTCGCGCACCTGGGTCTGGAAGCCGTTCATCACCGACAGGACGATGATCAGGGCCGCCACCCCCAGGCCGATGCCGGCCATGGAGCTCGCCGCCACGAAGGACACGAAGCGGTCGCCCCGGCGTCCGCCCCGCCCCGCTCGGGCCAGGCCCGCGTAGCGCGCCCCTATCCACCATTCATACGCCATGCGAATCGTCATCCTCGTCCGATTGATCCTACAATTCCGCCATGCACATCGTGATTCCCGGGGCATTGCCCGAACCCGAGGTGGCCGCCGAACTGGCGCCCCATCTGGCGCAACGCGCCCCCACCCTGGCCCGCTGGCTGGGCCTTGGAACGCCCCGGACGGCGGCCTGTCCGGCCTCGGACGCCTGGTGCACGCCGCTGGAGCACTGGCTGCTCCGCGCAAGCGAATTCACGCCGGCACAAGACGAGCATATTAGCGCAGGTCTGGGGCCGCTGCGCCTGCCCGGCGCGGACGACGAACCCGTCTGGCTGGCCGAACTGATCCACATGGCGCCCTCGCGCGACGGCGCGGCCCTGCTGCCGGCCGACACGCTGGCGATCACGGCCGGGCAGTCCGCCGCCCTGATGGAAGCCGCCCGCGAGCTGATCGCCGAAAGCGGCATCGAACTGACGCCGGAAACCCCCGACACCTGGCGGGTGCGCTGGCCGGAACCCGTCCGCCTGGCCTGCGCCAGCCCGGCGCTGGTCGCCGTCAGCGCCGTCAACGACTGGTGGCCGCAGGACCCGGCCGCGAGGCCCTGGCGGCGCCTGGTCAACGGCCTGCAGATGGCCTGGCACGAACACCCGGTCAACCAGCGGCGCCAGCGGGATGGCCTCGCCCCGGTCAACAGCCTGTGGCTGTACGGCGGCGCGCGCCGCAGCCAGCTGGGCCGTCCGCTGCCGGACGACCTGCGCATCGAGGCCGCGCTGCAAGCCCACGCCGTCGCCCAGGACTGGGGCGGCTGGATCGAAGCCCTGGCGGACCTGGAACGGCGCTGCTTCGCGCCCCTGGCCGGCGCCGCGCCCACGCTGGTGCTGACCGGGCGCGAGCGCACCGTGGAACTGGACGCGCGCGCGGGCTGGCTGCGCCGCCTGCGGCCACTCGACTGGAGGCGCTGGTGGTGCGGCCGCTGATCCTCGCGCGCGCCGCCGATCCGGCCCGGACCCGGGCCCTGGTGGCGGCCGGCGCCCATCCCCTGCTGGCCCGTCTGTGGGCCGCCCGCGGGCTGGAGCAGGCCGGTCCGACCGAATGGGCCGCCCTCATCCCCCCGAACCGGCTCAGCCACGTCGACCGGGCGGGCGAACTGCTGGCCGACGCCATCCAGGCCGGCCGGCGGCTGCTGATCGTGGCCGACTACGACTGCGACGGCGCCACGGCCTGCGCCGTGGCCGTGCGCGCCCTGCGCGACATGGGCGCCCGGGTCGATTTCCTGGTTCCCAACCGCTTCGAGACCGGCTACGGCCTGTCGCCGGCCGTGGTCGAACTGGCTTGCCGCCATCCGTCCGGCAAGCCGGACCTGCTGGTGACGGTGGACAACGGCATCGCCAGCATCGAAGGCGTCGCGGCCGCGCGCGCGGCCGGAATCGAGGTCATCGTCACCGATCACCACCTGCCCGGCCCCGACCTGCCCGACGCCCTGGCCATCGTCAACCCGAACCAGGCGGACTGCGGCTTTCCCTCCAAGCACCTGGCCGGCGTGGGGGTGATCTTCTACGTCATGCTGGCCCTGCGCGCCGCGCTGCGGGCGCGCGGCGCCCTGCCCCCCAAGGGCGGACCCAAACTCGAGGCCTACGCCGACCTGGTGGCCCTGGGCACGGTGGCCGACGTGGTGCGCCTGGACGCCAACAACCGGCTGCTGGTCGGCCAGGGGCTGCGGCGCATCCGCCAGGGACGGATGCAGGCCGGGCTGGCCGCCCTGTTCGAGATCGCCGGCCGCGATCCGGCGCGGGCCGGCACGGACGACCTGGGCTTCGCCCTGGGGCCGCGCATCAACGCCGCCGGCCGCATGGCCGACATGAGCCTGGGCATCCACTGCCTGCTGGAAGACGACCCCGGCCGCGCCCTGGAGCTGGCCCGGGCGCTGGACGAGATCAACCGCGAACGCCGCGCCCGGGAAACCGTGATGCGCGACGAAGCCCTGGCGCACCTGGACGCGCACGCCCAGGCCCGCGCCGCCAGCGTCTGCGTCTGGCAGCCCGGCTGGCACCCGGGCGTGATCGGCCTGGTGGCCTCGCGCCTGAAGGAAACCTACTGGCGTCCCGCCCTGGCCTTCGCGCCGGACGATGGCGACACCCTGCGCGGCTCGGGCCGCTCGATCCCCGAAGTCCACCTGCGCGACGCGCTGGACCTGGTCAGCAAGCGCCTGCCGGGCGCCATCCTGCAGTTCGGCGGCCACGCCATGGCGGCCGGACTGACCCTCAGGGCCTCCGCCTTCGACGATTTTTCGGCGCAATTCGACGACGCGGTGCGCATCCTGGGCGGGCGCGAATCCTTCGAGCCGCGCCTGGACACCGACGGATCGCTGGAACCGGACTACCTGACCGTGGAAACGGCCAGCCTACTGGCCGACCAGATCTGGGGCGCCGGATTTCCGCCGCCGCTGTTCCAGGACCATTTCCGCGTCCTGCACCAGCGCCTGCTGAAGGACCGGCACCTGAAGCTGTTCCTGGAGCGCGACGGCCTGCGCCTGGACGCCATCTGGTTCAATCACGCGGAACCCCTGTCCGACGCCATCGAGGCCGTCTACCGGCTGGACTGCAACACCTGGGGAGGACGCAGCAGCGTACAGCTGCTGATCGAGGACGCCCGGGACGCGGCCTGAGGACGGCGCGGACCGTGCCACGGCCAAGGCCGCCGGCGGCGCCCCGTTCAGCCCCGCGCGGCTCCGGAGCGCGTCGGCCACGCCGCCAGCAGCAGGCCCGCCAGGGCCAGGCCGAAGGCCAGGGCCTGCGGAACGCCGAAGGGCTCGTCCAGCATCCAGACGCCGACGCAGGCGGACCCGACCGGCAGCATCACGGTGAACACCCCCGCGCGCGAGGCCGGCACCCGGCGCAGGCCCGTCATCCACAGCCAGACGGTCCAGCTCGATGCCAGCCCGTAGAACAGCAGCAGCCCCCACACCGGCCAGGACACCGCGCCGAAATCGAAACCCCGGGCGGCCCAGGCCCCCGCCGGCAGCATCAGCGCGAAACCCCACAGGTTCATCAGGGCGCTGATGCGCCGCGACGACAGGACGGCCGTCAGGCGCTTGCCGATCACGGCATAGCAGGCCTCGCACAGGACCGCGCCGCCCAGCAGCGCGTAGCCCAGCCAGCGGTCGCCCCCGCCGCCGTCCGCCGGGATTTCCCCGGGCCCCGGCCGGACCAGCGCCAGCAGGGCGATGCCGGACACGGCGCAGACGATGGCCGCCAGCACCCGGGGGCGGATCGCCTCGCGCAGCACG
This sequence comes from Castellaniella denitrificans, assembly GCF_042653765.1. Taxonomy (NCBI): domain Bacteria; kingdom Pseudomonadati; phylum Pseudomonadota; class Betaproteobacteria; order Burkholderiales; family Alcaligenaceae; genus Castellaniella; species Castellaniella denitrificans. The sequence goes on from NZ_JBHSEZ010000003.1 coordinate 12,368, forward strand.
ACGCGGCTGAGCACCGCGATCACGGCCGGGATGGCCGACATCACGACCCCGGCCGCCACGGCGCCGCTGTAGCTGACGCCCAGCACCATGAAGACCGTGAACAGGAAGCTGCCGATGAAGGCTTCCAGGAACACCAGCAGGCGCACGCGCGGGGTGGGCGGGGGCTCCGCGGCCGGCCGGCGCAGCCAGTGCAGCATGCCGGCGCCGCCGATCCCGAAGCGCAGCCAGCCCAGCAGGAACACGGGGAACACGGCGGCCAGCGGCTTGCTCAGGGCCACGCAGGCGCCGACCACGAACATGCTGGCCGCCAGGCTGCCGTAGGACAGCAGCGGCGGCGCCCCGCCCTCTTGCGCGCCCTGGCTCATGCCCGCGGCTGCCGCGACGACAACACGATGCCGCCGATGATCAGGGCGAAGGCCAGCGCATGGAAGAGCCGGGGGCTTTCGCCCAGCAGCCCCAGCGACAGCAGGGCCGCGATCAGCGGCGTCAGGTTGTTGAAGAAGCCCGCCAGCGTAGGGCCGACGCGCTGCACCCCGGCGCCCCAGCAGCGGAAGGCGATGACCGCCGGCCCCACCGCGACGAAGGCGATGGTCAGCGCCAGGGGCCAGCCCCAGTCGATCCGCCAGTCCGTCAGGCTCCACTCGAGCGCGGCGAACAGGCCCGACCAGGCCACCCCGTAGACCACCTGCCCCAGCAGGAAGCCGGCCCAATGGGCCCGCACCGGCGCATCGGCCGGCACCCGGGTCAGTTGCCAGCTGTAGAAGGCCCAGAGGATAGTGGCCAGCACCATCAGCAGGTCCCCGGCCACGAAATGCAGGGCCATGAGCTTGCCCCATTCGCCCTGGGACAGCACCACGGCCACCCCCGCCAGCGACAGCGCCGAACCCGCCACCTGGGCCGGCCGGATCGCCGCGCCGTGGAACACCCGGCCCACGATCAGCATCCAGACGGGCATGCTGGCCGCCACCAGCGTCACGTTCACCGGCGTCGAAGTATGCAGCGCCAGGTATTGCAGCGAGTTGTAGAGCCCCACCCCCAGCAGTCCCAGCACGGCATAGCGCCGCCATTCCCGCCAGACGGCGCTGCCGGCGCGCAGCACCCGGTAGCCCAGGGGCAAGAGCAGCATCAGGGCCAGGGCCCAGCGCAGGAAATTCAGGGTCAGGGGCGGAACCATCTGGGCCACCGCCCGGCCGACGACGGCGTTGCCCGCCCACAACAGGGGCGGAATCAGCAGCAGGGCCACCGTGCCGGGGCTCAGTCGTTCGTTCATTCGAGATCGGAAAACGGGAGGTCAGCGGGGGATTCTAACCGCACCGGCCGCGCATCCCGGCACGGGACGAAATCGAGGGTCTTTCGTTCTTGACATAAGATGCTTCAAGCACTACCATATAAGTGCTTGATAATCAGCGGTTTTCAATTCTGGCTGCATCTCTTGCCAGTCTACGCGGTATTCGTTCCGCCGTCCCCTCGGGGGTTTCGCGCCCCTGCCCGGATTTCGATCGCCCCTGCGACCCCACCCGCATGTAGCGCCTCAGAAGCGGCGCATGCCCGCTGATCCTTTGTCCCACTCACCGGAGCGCACCACAATGGCCAAAGAAGAACTGCTCGAAATGCATGGATCCGTGACGGAAGTCCTGCCCGATTCCCGTTTCCGCGTGACCCTGGACAACGGGCACCCGGTCATCGCCTACACCGGCGGCAAGATGCGCAAGCACCACATCCGTATCCTGGCGGGCGATCAGGTCACGCTGGAAATGTCGCCCTACGACCTCAGCAAGGGCCGCATCACCTTCCGCCACCTGAACCGCGGCCCCGGCGCCGGCAGCGCGCCGGCGCCCCGCCGACGCTCGCACTGACCGGTCCCGTCCGGCGCGGCCGATCCCGGCCTCGCACCGGCGACTCCGGGCGGCGCCGCGGCGCCAGCCCGCCCCCCCTCTTCCCAAGACTTCAGTGGCAGTCCGGCACCGTCTGGTCCAGGTAGACTTCGAACGCGACGTCGCGGGCCTGCCCGCGCGCCAGTTCACGCAGCCGCTCCGGTGACGTGGCCTGGCGCACGGCCGCCTTCCGGGGCGCCGGCAGGTCCTCCCGCACCAGGCGCGTCAACGCCTGCGTCCGATAGGGCGCCAGCCGCGCCGAGAACTTCTTCCACTCGGGAAACGCCAGCAGCTGCTTCATGAAGTCCTCGTCCTGCACGGCCGCGTCGCACTGGCCGATCCGCAGCGCCAGCAGGGCGTCGGCCGCCGAGGCGTAGATCTGCTCGATCGCGCCGAACCGGGCCGACAGCTCACCGGACACGCGGCCGTCCGCGCTCAGGCACACGGTCCGTCCGCCCAGGTCGGACCATGCATGGATGTCGGTATCGGTGCGCATGATCGCCATGGGGCCGGCCGACCAGGCCAGCGCCGTGGCGCGCACGCCCTCCGGCGGCGCGGCGCCTTCGCCGAGCCAGACCCCCACCCAGGCATCCAGTTCGCCCCCGGCGACCTGCCGCGCGGCCTGCCCGGCGTCCACCGCCCGCAGGGGCGCGGCGCCCCGCCCCGTGCGTCCCGCCAGGACTTCGATACGGGCCGTGGTGCGGACCTTGGCGCCCGGCGCCTGAGGCGCCGGCACATCCTCCACGCCCAGGATCCAGCCATCGCCCGCGGCGGCCGATCCCGGCGCGCTCCCGGCGGCGGCCGCGCCGGTCCCGGGGAGCGCCAGCGCCCCGGCCAGCAGCACGGCCAGCGGGCCGGTCCGGAGGAATGGATGCGAAGTGTCCTTCATGGCTTTGCACGCCCCGGCCGTCCGCCGGGCCTCACACGTATTGATAGCGCAGCACCTTGCGCTTGATGTTTTCCAGGAAGACCTGGTCGATCAGCGTGGCCAGGATGGCGATGGTCAGGATGTTGGCCATCACGCCCACCATGTCCGCGGTCTCGCCCGCATAGGCCAGCGAACGGCCCAGCCCCTGGCCGAAGCCGATCAGCATCTCGGCCGAAATCAGCGCCCGCCAGGCGTTGCCGAAGGCCAGCTGGGCGCCGGTGATCAGTTCCGGCATGACGGCGGGCAGGTAGACGCGCCGCAGCATGTCCCAGGGATTGGCCCCCATGACCCGGGCGGCCGATACGTGGGTCTGCAGCACGCTCTCGGTCGCGTTCATGACCGATAGGGCCGCCGGGAAGAACGCGGCCAGGGCGATCACCACGATGATGGGCACGTTGCCGAAGCCCATCAGGATCAGGAACAGCGGCACCCAGGCAATCGAAGGAATCGACTGCAGCACGATGATGGCGGACTTCAGGACTTCGCGGAAGAACACCAGCAGTCCCCCGGCCAGACCGAAGCCGATGCCGAACAGCAGCGCGAAGCCGTAGCCGACGCCCAGCCGTCCCATGCTGCCTGCCAGGATGGCGCGGAATTCGGCGGTCTGGATGTCGTGCCACACGCGCTCGAGCACGATGGGCACGCCCGGCATCAGGAAGTCCGGCAGGGTCCAGGCGGCCATCTGCCAGAACAGCAGGATGGCGGCGATGGCGATCAGCATGGCCAGCTTGCGCGCGGCCGGGGAAAGGCGTCGTTTCTTACTCATGGATTCCGGACATGGCATGGCCGAGCGCAAGCCCGGCCATCAGGATTTCAGCCTGTTCACGCGCCGCGGCGAACCGCGGGCCGCGTCAAAGGCCCTGGGAGCGGGGCGCCATTATCGCACCCGGCCGCGCCCTCAAAGCTTGCGGGCGTTCTGCCAGTCCAGGTCGACGATGGACTTCACCTCGTAGGGCTTGCCGTCCTTGGTCTTCAATGCGCCCTGGGCCTGCATGATGTCGGCCACTTCCTGCATGCGCGACAGGTCCTGCGGCGTCAGCGCGGCGCTGAAGGTCTGGGTCTGGATCGCCTTGCTGATGACCTGCTCGCGCGGCACGTCGCCCTGCTTCAGCGTCTTCAGGGTCGGCTCGGAGATGAAGTAGCCGGCGATCAGCTTGGCGGCCTCGTCGGGCTTCTTCTGCAGCAGCTCGATGGCCTCGCGCTGGGCGTCCAGCGACTTCCAGACCAGTTCCTTCCTGTTCTTCAGGGTTTCGCCCGAGGTGATCGTCACCATGCAGGGGAAGGGCCAGACTTCGCCGATCTCGTAGATCTGCTTCACCGGCGCGATCAGCTGGGCGATGCTGGCCTGGGGCTCGAACAGGAAGGCCGCGTCCACGCGCTTGCCGACCAGGGACTGCACGGCCACCTGCGGGCTCACGCCCAGGACCGTCACGTCCTCGGGGGCCAGGCCGGCGTTCTTCAGCACCACGCCGCGCAGCACCGTATCGGCCGTGCTGCCCTCTTTCTGCGAGGCCAGCGTATGGCCCTTCAGGCCGGCCACGTCCTCGATGCCCGTGTCCTCGCGCACCACCAGCGCATGGAAGCCGCGCTGCGCCCCGCCGACGACCTTCAAGTCCGCGCCGCGCGAGGACCAGGAGGCGGCGTTGGTGAAGCCCAGCACGCCGGTGTCGAGCTGGCCGCCGACGATGGCCTTGATCAGGTCGGTGCCCGACTTGAACTCGACCAGTTGCACGTCCAGGCCCTGCTTTTCATAGAACTTGCCCTCGTAGGCGGCGATGGCCTGGGCGTCGTCCATGACGCGGATGTAGCCGACCTTGAAGGGCTCGGCGGCCTGCGCCTGGGACGCCAGCGTCAGCGCGGCAAGCAGGGGGATCAGAAATTTCATGCTGCGAGTTCCTCGGGGATGGAAGTGGGATGTTCGGTGTCGTCGACGATGCCCAGCAGGCCCAGGATTTCCCGACGCATGGCGGCGAAGTTCGACAGGTCGTGGGTCTTTTCGGTGTCCGACAGGTGGAATTCCTTCAGCACGCGCGACGGCCGGGCACTGAAGACCAGGATGCGGTCGGCCAGGAACAGCGCCTCGTCCACGTCGTGGGTCACCAGCAGCACCGTGGGCCGGGTTTCGCGGATCAGGGTGCGCAGGGCGTCCTGCAGCGTCATGCGCGTCAGCGCGTCCAGCGCGCCGAAGGGCTCGTCCAGCAGCAGCACCTCGGGGTGCGTGATGAAGGCGCGCGCCAGGGCGCAGCGCTGGCGCATGCCGCCCGAGACCTGGTGCGGAAAATAGTCCTCGAAGCCCTTGAGCCGGACCTTGTCCAGCCACAGCAGCGCCTGGCGCCGGGCCTCGGCCCGGCCGACCTTCTGCAGCTCCAGGGCCATGGCCACGTTCTGGGCCAGGGTCAGCCAGGGATACAGCGCGTTTTCCTGGAACATCAGCATGCGGCTGGGATCGGGCTTGCGCACCGGCCGGCCGTCGGCCAGCACCTGGCCGGACGAAGGCTTTTCCAGGCCCGCGGCCATGTGCAGCAGGGTGGACTTGCCGCAGCCGGACGGCCCGACCAGCGCCACCAGCTCGCCCGGCGCGATGTCGCGCTCGAAGCTTTCGACCACCCGCAAGTCGCCGAAATGCTTTTCAACCTGTTTGAAAGAGAGATTCATATGCGGGGCCGGCGGGAAAGAAATCGGTATCAAGGATGTTCGATACTTTAACGATCCTGCTTAATGAGCAACAACAATTAGTTAACCATTTCTTTATTTCTTTTAGAAATATAAAGAATGGGCCCGGGCTGGAAGGGCACCGGGCCGGAGCGCTACGATAGGGCATCCCCCACTCCGGAGCCTCCATGTCCAGTCCTTCCTTCCCGGACCCGGTTGCCCGACTGCTGGCCGTCCACGCCGAGACCCGGCGGCATCTCCAGGCGCTCGCCGCCGGCCAGGCGTCCGCCTCGCCCGCCGCCATCGCCTGGATCGACGGCCCGGCGCGCGGCGCGCACGACATCCTGGAGCGGCGCCTGTTTCCCGCGCTGATCGAATCCATGGCGGGGTCCGACGCCGTGTGCCTGAAAGGCATGACCGGCGGCCTGGCCCGGGGCCGCGCCGATCTGGACCGGCGCTGGCGCCAGGCCGTCCGCCCCGCGCTGGAAGGGCCCGCCGACCCGGCCGCCCAAGGCGCCCTCGCCGCCTGGACCGGCGACTATCTGGCCTGGCTGGCGCGCGCCGACGAGGAACTGCTGCCCATGGCCGCCCGCCTGCTGGACGACGCCGCCCTGGACGAACTGGCGGCCGACTGCGCCCGGCTCGGTGCCGGCGCCCGATGACGCACACCCCCGAGCCGACACACGGCTGTCACACGCGGCCGCCATAATCCCCGCGCAAGCCCGGGCCGCCAGGCCCGGACGCTTCGACCCGGGGGATTTGCCGCATGCGGTTCGCGTTCACATTCAAGACCCGTTTCATCCTGTTCATGACCGTGCTGGCGCTGTGCGCCGGCCTGGTCATGGGCGCCGTCGCCCATCTGCGGCGCACGACCGATACCTTGCGCGACGCGGAGGCCGCGCGCTACCGGGCCAGCCAGCTCGCGGGCTGGTACCGGGCGCAGGCCACCGCCCTGTCCCGGGACGCCGCCGCCTTCGTCGCCAGCGAACAGCCGGAATTCGAGCAGCGCTACCAGGAGCACCTGGCCGTCCTGGAAGGCCGCGCGCCCGACGCCCGCGGCATCCGGGCCGATGCCCGCGCCCGTTTCCGGCAGGCGGGCCTCGACGAAGACGAACTGGCCCTGTTCGAAGACGCCCACGCGCGGCTGCTGGCCCTGGCGGCCACCCAGCGCGAAGCCATCGGCACCGCCAAGGGCGAGCTGGACGACGGCCAGGGCGGCGTGCGCATCGCCCTGCCCAACGCCCTGCTCGCCAAGGCGCTGGTCTTCAGCCAGCAGTACGCCCGGGCGGAAGCGGACATCAGCGCCCTGATCGACGCCTTCGACGCCCGCCAGGCCCTGCGCATGGAGCAGCGGGTCGACCAGGCCTCGGCGGACGGCGCGATGGCCGGACGCATCGCCATCGGCGCGGTGCTGGCGCTGCTGCTGTGCGGCATGCTGGCCCTGCGCAGCCTGTACCGCTCGGTCAAGCGGCCCCTGGACCGTGGCGTGGCGCTGGCCGGCCACCTGGCGGCGGGCGACCTGTCCATCCCCATCGAAGGCGGGGGCCGCGACGAGATGGGACGCCTGATGCACGCCCTGGAGGGGATCCGCCAGGGCCTGAACCGCACCCTCTGCCGGGTCGCGGACCACTTCGCGCACGTCAACGCCGGCGTGGACGTCCTGTCCTCCGGCCAGGAGGAGGCTCTCGGGGACAGTCACGACCAATGCGCCATGGCGGCGCAGATGTCCTCGGCCATGGACGGCCTAGACGACACCGTCCGCCTCAACCACGGCCGGGCGGTCGAGGCCCGCCGCCTGAGCGAACAGAGCGACCGCGAGGCCCGGACGGGCGCCGAGGCCGTCGCGCGGCTGGCGCGGGCCATGGACGGCATCGCGCAAGGCGGCCTGCGCGTCGAGGAGGCCGCGCGCCAGATCGGCGAACTGGCGTTCCAGACCAACATCCTCGCCCTGAACGCCGCCGTCGAGGCCGCCCACGCGGGCGCCCATGGGCGCGGCTTCGCCATCGTCGCGGCCGAGGTCCGGTCGCTGGCCCAGCGCTGCGACCAGACCGCCGGACTCATCCAGTCCACGATCGAGGAAGCCATCCACGACAGCCGCCGGAGCGCCGAACTGGCCGCCGAGGCCCGCCAGGCCATGGACCGGGTCGTCCAGGCCACCGGCCGCGGACGCCAGATCATGGACGAGGTCGCCGCCGCCACCGAATCCCAGGCCCTGGCCATCCACGAAACGGCGCAGGCGGCGCGCCGCCTGGAAGCCATCGGCGCGCGCGGCGCGCGGCAGGCCCAGGCCGCGTCGCAGGTGGTGGCCGAGCAGCGTTCCCGCGTCACGGACCTGCGCCGGACGCTGACGCAATTCAGGCTGGAGGCCGCCGGAGCCCTGGACGTTCCGTCCCGGCTGGCCGCCTGAGGCCGCCTTCGCCCCGCGGCCTCAGGCCGGTCCGGCGCGTCCCGGGGCGCGCGCGATCCGCGCCACCTGGCGGACCATCCCGGCGAACGTCAGCACCCAGGCGAACAGCGCGACGTACAGGAATCCCCGGGGCAGCGCGGCGAGAAAACCGAACCCCATGGCGTGGTCCATCTGCCAGGTGCAGGCCGCGTACATGCCCAGCGGGAACACCGCGCCCCAGTACAGGGGATCGTACTGGAACGGAAAGCGCTGGAAGACGTAGCGCCAGATCCCCAGCAGCAGCAGCATCGGGATCCACCAGGTGCCTGTGGCCCAGTAGAACACCGTGAAACCCTTCAGGAACGGCAGCAGCGACACCAGGTACGGGGCGTCGGGCGCGTTCAGGATCAGCAGCGAACCGGCCAGGGTGGAGATCGCCATGGCGCCCATGTTGATCCAGTACGGCGGCGACAGGTCGTCGGGCGAAAAGCGGAAGAACACGTAGCGGTAGAAGATCAGCGACATCATCCAGATGTACAGCATCCCGCCCCACAGCCACATCGACAGCGCCATCAGATTCAGTTCCAGCCGGAAGGGCTGGCCGATGCGCGCGGCCAGCAGCGCGCTGGACACCGCCAGCGACTGGGTCGCCACCACCGCCAGCAGCCAGGCGCCGCTGATCCCCTTGTCCAGCGTGGGCTTGTCCGGCTTGACGGTGAAGGCGGTGAAAATGGTGTAGGTCAGCCCCAGCCACAGCACCACCGCCACGGCCCACAGGACGAAACCGATCCGGACGCTGTCGGTCTGCACGATGAACTGGCTCGCCAGGATGCCGGTGCCGGCCACCGTGGTGAAATACCCCGGCCCCTTGAGGTGGTCGACCATGTCGCCGAAGAAGCGGCGGGGATGGTGGAACGCCCGCAGCGCGTACAGCACGCACAACACGGCATATTGCGCCACGTTCAGCAGGAACAGCAGCCGCGACACCAGCGGCAGGCCCATCATGCCCGCGCCCAGCGAGACGATCCCGGTCGCCATCACCAGGCCGAAGTAGGCGGGCGACAAGCCGGCCAGGGCGGCGCGCCAACCTTCCGGCGGCGCCGTGCCGCCGGCCCGCAGCGCGGTGGCCGCGGCCGACGCCGGCACCCGGCGCGCGTCGTCCGAAGAAGTCCTGTCCATGCCCGTCCTCCCCCATGCGGTCCCCGGACCCATGTCCGTTTGCGCGACCGCGTTAAAATGCCAGATTATCCTCATAATTCGACGCGAATGAAATCGGGGCGCTCCCGCCGGCTGAGGCGGCGTGCGTCCCGCCGCGCCGCACAGACACAGGACATTTCCATGGAAGCCGAACGCCAGAACCAGATCATCGCCCGCATCGACGACTACGCCGAGCGCCAGGGCCTGCTCCGGAGGTATCTTTGACTACGATGCCAAGGCCGAACGCCTGCTCGTCGTCAACGCCGAACTGGAAAGCCCGGACGTCTGGAACGATCCGCAGCACGCCCAGGAACTGGGCCGCGAAAAGAAATCCCTGGAAACCGTCGTCGGCACGCTGACCGACCTGCAAAACGGTCTGAACGACGCGCGCGATCTGTTCGAGCTGGCCAGCGCCGATGACGACGACGCCACCCTGCTCGCCATCGAGCAGGACTGCGCCGCCCTGGGCGAGCGCCTGGAGGCGCTCGAATTCCGCCGCATGTTCAACAACCCGGCCGATCCCCTGAACTGCTTCGTCGACATCCAGGCCGGCGCCGGCGGCACCGAGGCCCAGGACTGGGCCTCCATGCTGCTGCGCCAATACCTGCACTACGGCGAACGCAAGGATTTCAAGACCGAGATCCTGGAAGAATCCGAAGGCGAAGTCGCCGGCATCAAGTCGGCCACCATCAAGTTCGAGGGCGAATACGCCTACGGCCTGCTGCGCACCGAGACCGGCGTGCACCGCCTGGTGCGCAAGAGCCCCTTCGATTCCTCCAACGGCCGGCACACGTCCTTCGCCAGCGTCTTCGTCTACCCGGAGATCGACGACTCCTTCGAGATCGACATCAACCCGGCGGACCTGCGCATCGACACCTACCGCGCCAGCGGCGCCGGCGGCCAGCACATCAACAAGACCGACTCGGCCGTGCGCATCACCCACCAGCCCACCGGCATCGTCGTGCAGTGCCAGAACGACCGCTCCCAGCACCGCAACCGCGCCGAGGCCATGCAGATGCTGAAGTCGCGCCTGTACGAACTGGAGATGCGCAAGCGCATGGCCGAGCAGCAGAAGCTGGAAGACGCCAAGAGCGACGTCGGCTGGGGCCACCAGATCCGATCCTACGTCCTGGACCAGAGCCGCATCAAGGACCTGCGCACCGGCGTGGAAATCTCCAACACCCAGAAGGTCCTGGACGGCGACCTGGACCCCTTCATCACGGCCAGCCTCAAGCAGGGCGTCTAGCCCCGGCGCGGGGGCGTCCGCGGCCGGAGCCCCCGCCTTCCCATCACCGATCGCACGACATGACTTCGACCGAACCCCAAGCCCCCGACGAGAACCGCCTGATCGCCGAACGCCGCGCCAAGCTGGATGCGCTGCGCCAGGCCGGCCCCGCCTACCCCAACGACTTCCGCCCCGACGCGCGCGCCGCCGAACTCCACCGGAACTTCGGCGAACTGGACGAGGACGCCCTGCAGGCCCTGGGCCGGCGCGCCCGCGTCGCCGGACGCATGATGCTCAAGCGGATCATGGGCAAGGCCAGCTTCGCCACGCTGCAGGACGCCACCGGCCGCCTGCAGCTGTACCTGGACCGGGGCGTGCTGGGCGACGAGGCCTACGCCGCCTTCAAGTCCTGGGACATCGGCGACATCGTCGGTGCCGAGGGCGAGATCTTCAAGACGCGCAAGGGCGAGCTGTCCCTGCGCGTGGAGTCCCTGCGCCTGCTGTCCAAGTCGCTGCGCCCCCTGCCCGACAAGTTCCACGGCGTGGCCGACCAGGAACTGCGCTACCGCCAGCGCTACGTGGACCTGATCATGACCGAGGGCACGCGCGATACCTTCCTGGCGCGCAGCCGCATCATCACCGCGATCCGCCAGATCATGTCGGAGGCCGATTTCCTGGAAGTCGAGACTCCGATGCTGCACCCCATCCCCGGCGGCGCGGCGGCCAAGCCCTTCATCACCCACCACAACGCGCTGGACATGCAGATGTACCTGCGCATCGCGCCGGAACTCTACCTGAAGCGCCTGATCGTGGGCGGCTTCGAGCGGGTGTTCGAGATCAACCGCAATTTCCGCAACGAGGGCGTCAGCCCGCGCCACAATCCCGAATTCACGATGATGGAATTCTATGCGGCGTATACGGACTACCGCTGGCTGATGGACTACACCGAGTCCCTGATCCGCGAGACCGCGCGGCGCGTGTGCGGCACCGCTTCCCTGACCTACCAGGGCCAGCCCCTGGACCTGGAGCGCGCCTTCGACCGGCTGACCATCGCCGAGGCCATCCTGAAGCACGCTCCCGGCTACACCCCCGCCCAGCTCCAGGACGAAGCCTGGCTGCGCGGCGAGCTGCGCCGCCTGGGCGCGGACGTGGACGGTCCGACCCTGGCCCACGCGGGCCTGGGCGCGCTGCAGCTGGCGCTGTTCGAGGAAACCGCCGAAGCGAAGCTCTGGCACCCGACCTTCATCATCGACTATCCGGTGGAAGTCTCGCCGCTGGCGCGGGCCTCCGACGCCCAGCCCGGCATCACGGAACGCTTCGAGCTGTTCGCCTGCGGACGCGAGATCGCCAACGGCTTTTCCGAGCTGAACGATCCCGAGGACCAGGCCGCGCGCTTCCAGGCCCAGGTGGCCGCCAAGGACGCCGGCGACGAAGAAGCCATGTACTACGACGCGGACTACGTGCGCGCCCTGGAATACGGCATGCCCCCCACGGGCGGCTGCGGCATCGGCATCGACCGGCTGGTGATGATGCTGACCGACAGCCCCAACATCCGCGACGTGATCCTGTTCCCGCACCTGCGGCGCGAGGACTAGGACGCGGACGCGCCCGCTCGGGCGCCGCAACGAAGAAGGCCGGTTCGGGACACGAACCGGCCTTCTTCGTTTTGCGTGCTGCGCGCGCGGAGAATATCCGCGCGGCCGGACGTCACACGGAGAACGATTCCCCGCAGCCGCAGGCGGCCTTTTCGTTGGGATTGTTGAAGCGGAAGCCCTCGTTCAGGCCTTCGCGGGCGTAGTCCAGCTCCGTGCCCTGCAGGTAGGGCAGGCTGTCGGGCGCCACGTACACGCGCGCGCCGAACTGCTCGAAGACCTGGTCCCCGGCGACGGGATCGTCCACGTATTCCAGGTGGTAGGACATGCCCGAGCAGCCCGAGGGCTTGACCCCCAGGCGCAGGCCCAGGCCCTTGCCGCGTTTGGCCAGATGGCGCTGGATGTGCTCAGCGGCCTGTTGTGTCAGCGTGATTCCCATGATGTGCCTCAGGAACGGTGTTGGTCGGTGTAGACGGATGTTTGCCGGTGTAGTCGGCCACGGCCGCGCGGATGGCGTCCTGGGCCAGCAGCGCGCAGTGCAGCTTGTCGGGCGCCAGATCCAGGGCCTGGACGATGTCCTGGCTGGCGATGGCCAGCGCCTGGTCCAGATCGCGCCCCCGCAGCCATTCGGTCGCCAGCGATCCGGCCGCGATGGCCTCGCCGCTGCCGAAGGCCCGGAAGCGGGCGGCTTCTATGGTAGCGCCATCCAGGCGGATCTGCAGTTTCAGGATCTGACCGAGCTCGGGCGAACCCACCAGCGCGGTGCCCACCCGGGGGTCGTCGGCATCGAAAGAGCCGACGTTGCGCGGATGCAGGTAGTGTTCCAGGACCTGCGGCCCGTACGACGGACCCGCCATCAGCAATGCTCCGCCCAGGCGCCCAGGGTGCCCTGCTGGCGCATTTCCCACAGGGGGGACAGTTCGCGCAGCCGCCCGATCTGGGCGCGCAGCAGCCGCACGGCGCGGTCCACCTCGTCCTGCGTGGTGTAGCGTCCCAGGGTCAGACGCAGCGAGCTGTGCGCCAGAGTGTCGCTGCGCCCCAGGGCGCGCAGCACGTGGGACGGTTCCAGGCTGGCCGAGGTGCAGGCCGAACCCGAGGACACGGCCAGTTCGGGCACCGACATCAGCAGCGCCTCGCCCTCGACGTGGGCCACGCTGATGTTCAGGGTGTGCGCCACGCGCCGGTCCGGATCGCCGTTGAGATAGACGTCCGGCAAGTCGCGCAGGCCGTCCCACAGGCGGTCGCGCAGCGCCCGGATGCGGGGAATTTCAGTGTCCATCAGCTCGCCCGCCAGGGCGAAGGCCGCGCCCATGCCGACGATCTGGTGGGTGGGCAGCGTGCCCGAGCGCAGGCCACGTTCGTGGCCGCCGCCGTGGATCTGGGCCTCCAGGCGCACGCGCGGCTTGCGGCGCACGTACAGTGCGCCGACGCCCTTGGGGCCGTAGGTCTTGTGCGCCGACAGGGACATCAGGTCCACGCCCAGCGCCTGGACGTCGATCGGCAGCTTGCCGGTGGCCTGGGCGGCGTCGGTATGGAACAGGATGCCGCGTTCGCGGCACAGCGCCGCCAGCGCGGCGATGTCCTGGATGACGCCGATTTCGTTGTTCACCAGCATCACCGATACCAGGATCGTGTCGGGGCGCAGGACGGCGGCCAGGGCGGCCGGATCGACCAGGCCGTTGGCGTCCACGTCCAGCCAGGTGACGTCGAAGCCCTGGCGTTCGAGTTCCAGGCAGGGATCCAGCACCGCCTTGTGTTCGGTGCGGACCGTGACGACGTGCCTGCCCCGGCCGGCATGGAAATGGGCGGCGCCCTTGATCGCCAGGTTATCGGACTCGGTGGCGCCGGAGGTCCAGACGATCTCGCGCGGATCGGCGTGGATCAGCCCCGCGACCTGGGCCCGCGCCCGTTCCACGGCTTCCTCGGCGTCCCAGCCCCAGGCGTGGCTGCGCGAGGCGGGGTTGCCGAAGCGTTCCGTCAGCCAGGGCAGCAGAACCTGGAGGACGCGTTCGTCGACGGGCGTGGTGGCGGAATAGTCCAGATAGATCGGGGACGGATCCTGTGGCATCGAAACTCCGGTAAATCAGGCCGATACGGGCTCCTGGGCCCGGGAATCGGCCGCCACCGGCGTGATCGGGATCGTCGCGCGCCCATTGCGCATCTGGCCGGATTCCTGCCATTCGCGCAAGCGCTGCTGATCGACCAGGTCCTGCAGCGAGACCGAGTCCAGGTATTCCAGCATTTTACGACTCAAAGTCGCCCACAGGTCGTGGGTCATGCACTTGCCGCTGTGGCCGTTGCGGCCGATGTCGCAATTTTCCTTGCCCCCGCAGCTGGTGGCGTCCAGCGGCTCGTCGACGGCGAAGATGATGTCGGCGACGGAAACGTCGCGCGCATGCCGGGCCAGCGTGTAGCCGCCCCCGGGACCGCGCACGCTGTCGACCAGCTCGTGCCGGCGCAGTTTGCCGAACAGCTGTTCCAGGTAGGACAGGGAAATGTTCTGGCGGGCGCTGATGGCGGCCAGCGTGACCGGCCCGCTGTGGTGGCGCAGGGCCAGATCGATCATTGCCGTGACGGCGAAACGTCCCTTGGTCGTCAAACGCATGGTGAAGTCCTCTGTGGGTGCGGAGAATTCCCGGGCATGGCTAATACCCGACTATTTGAGTCAAGTGTACCCCTTTACCCGACTAAAACACTCGGTTTTAGATCGGGAAAATCGACGGAACTTGATGGTTGTCAATTCCGACCGCATTGCAGGGACATCGCCCCGCCCCACCCCCCGCCAGAAATGCAAGGGGCGCCCCGTGGGCGCCCCGGCATGAAGAAGGAAGGAATCAGGCGGCCTGGTATTGCAGCGCGCGCTTGCGCACCAGTTCGAGGACGCCCTGGCAGGAATCTTCGATGTAGTCCAGGACCTTGTTGAAACCTTCGGGACCGCCGTAGTAGGGATCGGGCACCGTGGCTTCCTCGAACTCGTTCGAGAAGCGCATCAGCAGCATGAGCTTGTGCTGGTAGATCTTGGGGCACTGCTGCTGCAGCGCGGACAGGTTTTCCCAGTCCATGGCCAGGATCAGGTCGGCGTCGCGGAAGTCGTCGGCGCGGATCTGCCGGGCCACCAGCGCCGACAGGTCGTAGCCGCGCTTGCGCGCGGCGGTCTGGGCGCGCGCGTCCGGGGCCTCGCCCACGTGGAAGTGATGGGTCGCGGCGGAATCGACGGCAATGGCGTCGGACAGCCCGGCCTCGTCGACGAGATGCTGGAACACACCCTGGGCGGTGGGGGAACGGCAGATATTGCCCGTACAGACAAAAAGTACCTTATGCATGATGGGTGAAAGTGTGCGGGAAAACCCGGAAATTGGCAAGCATTTTCTGTGGAAAACCGCAAAAAAACCTGACATCTGAAGCACTTCCGAAGCGGTCGGACAACAGGCCCGGATGCGCCCGCCCGGGGCGGGAACCCGGCCGGCGGCCAGGATTCATTCCACCAGGGCTCATTCCATCAAGGCGCGGGCCTTCAGGGCGCGCAGGGCGTCGCGCACCGAGGCCGCCTGCTCGAATTCCAGGTTGCGGGCGTGCTCGTTCATGCGCTGCTCCAGGCGGCGGATCTCCCGCGCCAGGGATTTCTCGTCGTGCAGGGCCGATTCGTCGTACCCGGCCGCGGCGGGCGCCGAGGCCGCCGGCACGGCCACCCCGTCGATCAGGTCGCGCACCGCCTTGCTGACGCCCCGGGCCGTGATGCCGTGCTCGATGTTGAAGGCCTGCTGCTTCTCCCGGCGCCGGGCCGTCTCGTCCATCGCCCGGCGCATGGAATCGGTCACCCGGTCGGCATACAGGATGGCGCGCCCGTTCAGGTTGCGCGCCGCCCGGCCGATGGTCTGGATCAGGCTGCGCTCCGAACGAAGGAAGCCTTCCTTGTCGGCGTCCAGGATCGCCACCAGCGAGACTTCCGGGATGTCCAGGCCTTCGCGCAGCAGGTTGATCCCGACCAGCACGTCGAAGGTGCCCAGGCGCAGGTCGCGGATGATCTCGACCCGTTCCACCGTGTCGATGTCGGAATGCAGGTAGCGGACCTTGAGGCCGCTTTCCCCCAGGTATTCGGTCAGGTCCTCGGCCATGCGCTTGGTCAGGGTGGTGACCAGCACCCGCTCGTGGCGCGCGATGCGCAGCTTGGCCTCGCCCAGCAGGTCGTCGACCTGGGTGGCGGCCGGACGCAGTTCGACCTCCGGGTCCACCAGGCCGGTCGGGCGCACGACCTGCTCGACCACCTGGTCCGCATGCTGGGCCTCGTAGGGGCCCGGCGTGGCGGACACGAACACGCATTGCGGCATGCGCGCCTCGAACTCTTCCAGCCGCAGGGGCCGGTTGTCCAGCGCCGAGGGCAGCCGGAAGCCGAACTGGACCAGGGTTTCCTTGCGGGAACGGTCGCCCCGGTACATGCCGCCCAGCTGGCCGATCGTGACGTGGCTTTCGTCGATGAACATCAGGGCGTTGGCCGGCAGGTAGTCGATCAGCGTCGGCGGCGGCTCGCCCGGCAGGGCGCCCGACAGGTGCCGGGAATAATTCTCGATGCCCTTGCAGAAACCCAGTTCCTGCAGCATTTCCAGGTCGAAGCGGGTGCGCTGTTCCAGCCGCTGGGCCTCGACCAGCCGGCCCGCCGCCGTCAGTTCGGCCAGGCGGTCGCGCAATTCCTCCTTGATCGTCTCGATGGCGCGCAGCACGGTCTCGCGCGGCGTCACGTAGTGCGAACTGGGGAAGATCGTGAAGCGCACCAGGCTCTGGACCGGTTTGCCCGTCAGGGGATCGAACAGGTCCAGGGACTCGATCTCGTCGTCGAACAGCGTGATGCGCAGGGCATGTTCGGCGTGCTCGGCCGGGAAGACGTCGATGACCTCGCCGCGCGCCCGGAACGTCCCCCGGGAAAACTCCGTGTCGTTGCGCTCGTATTGCATGGACACCAGCCGCGCCAGGATCTCCTGGCGGCCGACCCGGTCGCCCGTGCGCAGCGTCAGCACCATCGCATGGTAGTCGCCCGGATTGCCGATCCCGTAGATGCAGGACACCGTGCCCACGATGATGGTGTCGGGGCGCTCCAGCAGGCTCTTGGTGGCCGACAGGCGCATCTGCTCGATGTGCTCGTTGATGGACGAGTCCTTCTCGATGAACAGGTCGCGCGAAGGCACGTAGGCCTCGGGCTGGTAGTAGTCGTAGTAGGACACGAAATATTCCACCGCGTTGCGGGGGAAGAATTCGCGCATTTCCGCGTAGAGCTGGGCGGCCAGGGTCTTGTTGGGCGCCAGCACGATGGCCGGCCGCCCGGTGCGGGCGATCAGGTTGGCCATGGTGTAGGTCTTGCCCGAGCCCGTCACGCCCAGGAGCGTCTGGCACATGAGCCCGTCGCGCACGCCCTCTTCCAGCGCGTCGATCGCGGCCGGCTGGTCGCCGGCCGGCGGATAGGGCTGGAAGAGCTGGAAGGGACTGTCCGGATACTGGACGAACCCCGGCCCGGACGCGGGCGCGGCCTGCGCGGATTCGGTCTGCAATTTGACCTGACTGGACATGGGACTCAACTGGACACTGTTCGGGTAAACCCCTTATTATCACACTGTTGGCCCACGTGACCAAGGGAACCTCTGAACCAGTCAAGCGGAAAGCGGGCGCTGTGGTTCGGGATGGAATGCAAGGCGCGAACCGCAGCGATAGCCGTAGCTATCGCGAGGATGAGCAACGCAGCAGGCCGCCCGAATCCGCAGATGCACGCGGCGCGATGACTGGTTCAGAGGTTCCCAAGACTCCCCTCTTATCGTCCTCCCGGTAACCATGTCCTCCATCTTCGCATCCGTCGAACTCGCTCCGCGCGACCCCATCCTGGGCCTGAACGAACAATTCAAGGCCGACACCCGGACCACCAAGGTCAATCTCGGCGTCGGCGTCTACTACGACGACGCGGGCCACATCCCCCTGCTGAAGGCCGTCCGCCAGGCCGAAGCCCGCCTGTTCGAGCAGGCCGAGCCGCGCAACTACCTGCCGATCGACGGCATTCCCGGCTACAACACCGGCGCCCGCACCCTGCTGCTGGGCGCCGGCTCGCCGCTGATCGCCGAGCACCGCTCGCTGACGGTCCAGACCCTGGGCGGAACCGGCGCGCTGAAGGTCGGCGCCGACTTCCTCAAGCAGATCCTGCCCGACGCCAAGGTCGCCATCAGCAACCCCAGCTGGGCCAACCACGAAGCCCTGTTCTCCGCCGCCGGCTTCCCGGTCGTCAGCTACGACTACTACGACGCCGCCACGCATGGCCTGGACTTCGGCGGCATGCTGGCCTCGCTGCGCGCCCTGCCCGCCGGCACCATCGTGGTGCTGCACGCCTGCTGCCACAACCCCACCGGCGTCGATCCCACCCTGGATCAATGGCAGGAAATCGCCCGCGCGCTGCAGGCCGGCCAGCTGGTGCCCTTCCTGGACATCGCCTACCAGGGCTTCGGCGACGGCATCGAGGAAGACGCCGCCGTGGTGCGCCTGTTCGCGGATCTGGGCATGACCATGTTCATCAGTTCCTCGTTCTCCAAGTCCTTCTCGCTGTACGGTGAGCGCGTCGGCGCCCTGACCCTGGTGACCGGCGGCGACGAGGAAAGCACCCGCGTGCTCAGCCAGCTGAAGCGCGTCATCCGCACCAATTACTCCAACCCGCCCACCCATGGCGGCGCCCTGGTCTCGACCGTGCTGAACACGCCTGAACTGTACAAGCTGTGGGCCGAGGAACTGGCCGGCATGCGCGACCGCATCCGCGCCATGCGCCACCAGCTGGTCGAAAAGATCCAGGCCCAGGGCGTGGACCAGGACTTCAGCTTCGTCAAGGCCCAGCGCGGCATGTTCTCGTACTCCGGCCTGACCAAGCCCCAGGTGGAACGCCTGCGCGAGGACTTCGGTATCTATGCCGTCGGCAGCGGCCGGATCTGCGTGGCCGCCCTGAACAGCGGCAACATCGACTACGTCGCCCGCGCGGTGGCCGACGTGATCAAGAACTGATCCCGTCCGCGCCGCCTTCCACCGGAAGGCGTTCCGGACCGGCATGCGGCGGGGCCTTCGGGCCCCGTCGCCGTTTTTCGGCGCCGCCGTTTCGGCGCCGCCGCGGTTTTCCGCCGGCGCACGGCCTTTTCCGCTTGCGCCGTCCGCGCCCTTCCGTCACAATACGGGCTGTGTTTCCATCCAGTAACGCGACATGGCCCTGAAACTCACCGCCCGGCAATCCCAGATCCTGGACATCATCCGGCAGGCTGTCCAGCAGGCGGGCCGCCCCCCCACCCGGGCCGAAATCGCCCGTCAATTGGGGTTCCGCTCGGCCAACGCCGCCGAAGACCACCTCCGCGCGCTGGAGCGCAAAGGCTACATCCGCCTGTCGGCCGCCACCTCGCGCGGCATCCAGCTCACCGAGCAGGCCCGGGCGGTCGCCGCCGACACCGATCCGTCGGGCGCTCGCGCCGCCGGCCAGCCTCCCGCGTCAGGCGGCGCCCCGGCGCACGCGCCCGGCCCCCTGCCCGGCGCCCCGGCCTGGATCGCGCCGTCCGACAGCCGCCTGGTGCCGCTGGTCGGCCGCGTAGCCGCCGGCAGCCCCGTCCTGGCGGCCGAGCACGTCGAACGCGAAATCCCCCTGGCCCCCCACCTGTTCGAAGCGGCGCCCGACTATCTGCTGCGCGTGCGCGGCAGCAGCATGCGCGACGCGGGCATCCTCGACGGCGACCTGCTGGCCGTGCGCAGCACGCCCCAGGCGCGCCACGGCCAGATCGTGGTCGCCCGCCTGGGCGACGACGTCACCGTCAAGCGCCTGGACCACCAGGGCCGCCGCATCCGCCTGCTGCCCGAAAACCCCGACTTCCAGCCCATCGACGTGGGACCGGGCGACGACTTCGCCATCGAAGGCATCGCCGTCGGCCTGATCCGCACCACCGCGCTGCACTGAAACGCCGGCGCCCCTCCCTGCGTTCATCCGAGCCAGAAGCGACAAGGGCTCCCTTTCGGGGAGCCCTTGGTCGTTTCGCCGGCCACTGGACCGCGCCGCGCACGGATAAGAAGTCGTTCCGACCCGCCGGGCACGGGCCGGTCCGCGCGGGGACCGGCCCGAGGCCAGGTCCGTCTCAGTGCTTCATCACCCCGCCGCTGCCGGCCTCGGCCGGCTTGGCGGCGGCGACCGCCTCGGCCGCCAGGCGGGCGACTTCCTCGTCGGACAGGGGCACGGGCATGCGCTGCAAGGCGACTTCCAGCACCCGGTCGATCCAGCGCACCGGGATGATCTCCAGGTGGTTTTTCACGTTGTCCGGGATTTCCGCCAGGTCCTTGACGTTTTCCTCGGGGATCATCACGGTCTTGATGCCGCCGCGATGCGCCGCCAGCAGCTTTTCCTTCAGGCCGCCGATTTCCAGGATCTCGCCGCGCAGGGTGATCTCGCCCGTCATGGCGACGTCGGCGCGCACCGGAATGCCCGTCAGCGCCGACACCATGGCGGTGGTGATCGCGGCCCCGGCCGAGGGGCCGTCCTTGGGCGTGGCGCCTTCCGGGAAGTGGATGTGCAGGTCGCGCTTCTCGAAGGCCTGGTCGGCGATGCCCCACTTGCGGGCGCGGGCGCGCACCACCGTGCGGGCGGCCTCGACCGATTCCTTCATCACGTCGCCCAGCGAGCCCGTGCGCAGGACCACGCCCTTGCCCGGCATGTCGGCCGCCTCGATGGTCAGCAGGTCGCCGCCGACTTCCGTCCAGGCCAGGCCGGTGACCTGGCCGACCTTGTCTTCCTTTTCGGCCACGCCGAAACTGAAGCGGCGCACCCCCAGGAAATCATTCAGGTTGGCGGCATTCACCACGATCGTTTCCTGGATGCTGGCCTTCCGGCCCCGTTCGACCGGGTTGGCGGCCAGCAGGCGCTTGACGGCCTTGCGGCAGATCTTGGAGATTTCGCGTTCCAGCGCGCGCACCCCGGCCTCGCGCGTGTAGTAGCGCACGATGTCGCGGATGGCGTCTTCGGAAATGCTCAGCTCGCCTTCCTGGACGCCGTTGTTCTTCATCAGCTTGGGCAGCAGGTGGTCGAAGGCGATGTGGACCTTTTCGTCTTCCGTATAGCCGGACAGGCGGATGACCTCCATCCGGTCCAGCAGGGCCGGCGGAATGTTCAGCGTGTTGCTGGTAGCCACGAACATCACGTCCGACAGGTCGAAATCGACCTCGATGTAGTGGTCCTGGAAGGTGTGGTTCTGTTCCGGATCGAGCACTTCGAGCAGGGCCGAGGACGGGTCGCCGCGGAAATCCGCGCCCAGCTTGTCGATCTCGTCGAGCAGGAACAGCGGATTGCGCACGCCGACCTTGGCCATGTTCTGCAGGATCTTGCCCGGCATGGAGCCGATGTAGGTGCGCCGGTGGCCGCGGATCTCGGCCTCGTCGCGCACGCCGCCCAGCGCCATGCGCACGAACTTGCGGTTGGTCGCGCGGGCCACGGACTGGCCCAGCGAGGTCTTGCCCACGCCCGGGGGCCCGACCAGGCACAGGATCGGGGCCTTGAGCTTGTCCACGCGCTGCTGCACCGCCAGGTACTCGACGATGCGCTCCTTGACCTTTTCCAGGCCGTAGTGGTCGGCGTCGAGAACTTCCTCGGCGTTCTTCAGGGAGTTGTTGACGCGGCTCTTCTTGCGCCACGGCAGGCCCACCAGCGTGTCGATGTAGTTGCGCACCACGGTGGCCTCGGCCGACATGGGCGACATCAGCTTGAGCTTCTTCAGCTCGGCGTCGGCCTTCTTGCGGGCTTCCTTGGGCAGGTGCGCCGCGGCGATCCGGCGTTCGAGCTCTTCGATGTCGGCGCCTTCCTCGCCCTCGCCCAGTTCCTTCTGGATGGCCTTGACCTGCTCGTTCAGGTAGTAGTCGCGCTGGCTCTTCTCCATCTGCTTCTTCACGCGGCCGCGAATGCGCTTCTCGACCTGCAGGATCTCGATTTCCGATTCCAGCTGGGCCAGCAGGGCTTCCAGGCGGCGCGCGGCGCCGGGCATGTCCAGCAGGGACTGCTTCTGCTCGATCTTCAGGGGCAGATGGGCGGCGATGGTGTCGGCCAGGCGTCCGGCGTCCTCGATCCCGGACAGCGAAGTCAGGATTTCCTGGGGGATCTTCTTGTTCAGCTTGACGTACTGCTCGAACTGGGCCACGACGGCGCGGCGCAGGGCCTCGGCTTCCGCCTGGTCGGACTGGTCCTCGTCGATGCCGGACACGCGCGCCGAGAAATGCGATTCGGCGTCGGTGACTTCATGGACGCGGGCGCGCTGCAGGCCTTCGACCAGCACCTTGACGGTGCCGTCGGGCAGCTTCAGCATTTGCAGGATGTTGGCCGCGCAGCCGATTTCGTACAGGTCGTCGGGCGTGGGCTCGTCCTTGCCGGCGGACTTCTGGGCCACCAGCATCACGCTGCTGCCGGCTTCCATCGCCAGCTCGAGCGCCTTGATGGAACGCGGCCGTCCCACGAACAGGGGGATGACCATGTGGGGAAAGACCACGACGTCGCGCAGCGGCAGCAGCGGCAGTTCCACAGGTTCCTGGGTCAGAATCTGGCTAGCAGACATGGTTGATTCCTCAAGCGATTGAATCTGAAAGAAAAAGGAAGCGCGGGCTTCCTTTTTCGCATAGTGCCTGCTGATGAATATGGCGCCGCGCGGGTACTTTTCAAGAGCCGGGGGCACATCGCCAGTATACGGGAACCGGTCCCCGGACGGGTCCGGAGCATTCCGCGAGCCGCCGCGCCCGGCCCAGCGCCCTCCCGAGGGAGCGGGACCCGCGCCCCGGTGCGCGGTCAGGCGGCGGCGGAGCGCAGGGGCTTGTCTTCCGTCTGGCGGTCGGGCCGGGGCCCCTTGATCAGGGTCGGCGTGGTCCGGCCTTCGACCGCGTCCTTTTCCAGGACCACGCGGTTGATGTCCTGGCGCGAAGGCAGTTCGTACATCGTGCCCAGCAGCGCCTGCTCGATGATGGAGCGCAGGCCCCGGGCGCCGGTGCGGCGCTTGATGGCCCGGCGGGCGATCGCCGTCAGGGCCTCGGGCGTCACGTCCAGCTCGACGTCCTCCATCTCGAACAGCTTCTGGAACTGCTTGACCACGGCGTTGCGCGGTTCGGTGAGGATGCGCACCAGCGTTTCCTCGGTCAGTTCTTCCAGGGTGGCGACCACCGGCAGGCGGCCGACCAGTTCCGGGATCAGGCCGAACTTGATCAGGTCTTCCGGTTCGACCTCGGCGAACAGTTCGCCCACGCCGCGCTCGGAGCGCGCGCGCACCGTGGCGGCGAAGCCGATGCCGGAACGTTCGCTGCGGTCGCGGATGATCTTTTCCAGCCCGTCGAAGGCGCCGCCCACGATGAACAGGATGTTGGTGGTGTCGACCTGGACGAAATCCTGGTTCGGATGCTTGCGCCCGCCCTGCGGCGGCACCGAGGCGACCGTGCCTTCGATGAGCTTCAGCAGGGCCTGCTGCACGCCCTCGCCCGAGACGTCGCGGGTGATGGACGGATTGTCGGACTTGCGCGCGATCTTGTCGATCTCGTCGATGTAGACGATGGCGCGCTGGGCCTTTTCGACTTCGTAGTTGCAGTTCTGCAGCAGCTTCTGGATGATGTTCTCGACGTCCTCGCCGACGTAGCCGGCTTCCGTCAGGGTGGTGGCGTCGGCCATCACGAAAGGCACGTCCAGCATGCGCGCCAGGGTCTGGGCCAGCAGGGTCTTGCCCGAGCCGGTGGGCCCGATCAGCAGGATGTTGCTCTTGGAGAGCTCGACGTCGCCGTCCTTGGCGTCCTGATAGCGGATGCGCTTGTAGTGGTTGTAGACCGCCACCGCCAGGTTGCGCTTGGGCGTTTCCTGGCCGATGACGTAGCCGTCCAGGAAGGACTTGATTTCCTGCGGCGTGGGCAGTTCCTTGCGCACGGCGGCCCGCGCCGCGTCCTGGGACTCTTCGCGGATGATGTCGTTGCACAGGCTGATGCATTCATCGCAGATGAAGACGGAAGGCCCGGCGATCAGCTTGTGGACTTCGTGCTGGCTTTTGTTGCAGAAGGAGCAGTGCAGCGCCTTGTCCTCGCTGGAACCCTTTTTTTCGGTCATGGCTATCCAATCACTTGGCTTCGTCGGTGCGCGAAACCAGTACCTTGTCGATCAGTCCGTATTCCCGCGCGTCGTCGGCGGACATGAAGTTGTCTCGTTCGGTGTCCACGGCGATGCGCTCGATGTCCTGGCCGGTGCGCTCGGCCAGGATGCCGTTCAGGCGCTCGCGCAGGCTGAGGATTTCCTTGGCCTGGATCTGGATGTCCGAAGCCTGGCCCTGGGCGCCGCCCGAGGGCTGGTGGATCATGATGCGCGAGTTGGGCAGCGCGTAGCGCTTGCCCTTGGCGCCGGCGGCCAGCAGGAACGCGCCCATGCTGGCGGCCAGGCCGGTGCACAGGGTGGAGACCTCGGGCTTGACGAACTGCATGGTGTCGAAGATCGCCATGCCGGCGTAGACCGAGCCGCCCGGGGAATTGATGTAGAGCGAGATGTCCTTGTCAGGGTTCTCCGATTCCAGGAACAGCAGCTGCGCCACGACCAGGTTGGCCGACTGGTCGTTGACCTGGCCGACGAAGAAGATCACCCGTTCGCGCAGCAGGCGCGAATAGATGTCGTAGGATCGTTCGCCGCGGCCGGACTGCTCGATCACGATGGGCACGTAGCCCAGGCCGGTGGGGACGACCGAGTCCCCGCCGTACATCGACGCGTAGAAATCGGTGAACCGGTTCATGTCAGCGGGCACCCATCAAAGTATCGAAATCGACGGCTTCGTCGGTGACCTGGGCGGACGCCAGGACGTGCTCGACGAGATTGTCCTCCAGGACCAGCGATTCGATCTCGGCGCGGCGCTGGCGGTCGGACAGGTAGTAGGCCACGACCTGGGCGGGCTGCTCATAGCTCTTGGCGAATTCCTCGATGCGCGCGCGGACCTGTTCGGGCTTGGCCTTCAGGTCGGCGGACTTGATGAGCTCGGCCACCAGCAGGCCCAGGCGCACGCGGCGCTCGGCTTCCGGGCGGAAGGTGTCTTCCGGGATGGGGATGCTGTCGGCGTTGGGCAGGCCGCGCTGCTTCAGTTCCTCGCGCGCGGCGGCCGTGCGGTTGGCCACTTCGTTGTCCACCAGGGCCTTGGGCAGGTCGAAATCGCAGGCGGCCGCCAGGGCGTCCATGACGCTGGCCTTGGTGCGGTTCTTGGCGCGGGCCTGGGCTTCGCGTTCCACGTTCGCGCGCACGTCGGCCAGCAGGGCGTCCACGTCGCCTTCGGCCTGGCCCAGGGCGCGGGCGAAGTCGGCGTCGATCTCGGGCAGTTCGGGTTCGGCGACTTCCTTCACGGTGATGGTGAATTCAGCCTGCTTGCCGGCCACGGCGGGGCTGCCGTAGTCTTCCGGGAAGGCCAGCGGGAAGGTCTTGGTCTCGCCGGCCTTCAGGCCGGTGGCGGCGGCTTCGAATTCGGGCAGCATGCGGCCCTGGCCCAGCACGAAGGGGAAGTCCTGGGCGGAGCCGCCCTCGAAGGCCACGCCGTCGATGGTGCCGACGAAGTCCAGGGTGACGCGGTCGCCGCTCTGGGCGGCGCGGTCGGCGGCCGGCTTGAAGACCGTGCGCTGGCGGCGCAGGATGTCGATGGTCTGCTGCACTTCGGCGTCGCCCACCTGGACGGTGTTGCGGGTGATCTTCAGGGACGACAGGTCCGGCAGCTGGATCTCGGGATAGACTTCGAAGGTGGCGGAAAACGCCATCACGCCGTCTTCGGCGCCTTCGACCTTGGGCTCCAGGCTGGGGGTGCCGGCCACGCGCAGGTTGGCGTCGGCGATCACCTTGTCCAGGGACTTGCCGATCTGGGTGTTGATCACGTCATAGCGAACCGACGGACCATGGCTGCGTTCGATCACGGACAGCGGCGCCTTGCCGGGACGGAAGCCCTGCACCTTCGCCGTCCTGGCGACGCGCTTGAGCTGCGCCTGGACTTCCTTTTCGATGTCGGCGACCGAGACGGTCAGATCAACGCGGCGCTCCAGGCCGGACAATTTTTCAACCACGGGCTGCATTCGGAACCTATTGAAAGATGAATAGTAAACGGGGTATTTTAGCGGAAAGTGGGGCGCCCCGTAGAAGCCCGGGAAGTCCCGGGATCCTCCGCGCCGGCCGCGCCCGCTTTCCGCCCGGCCCCAAGGGCGCCCGGTCGAATCACGTTATAATGATCAGCTTGCCTGGCGAACGTGGCGGAATTGGTAGACGCACCAGATTTAGGTTCTGGCGCCGCAAGGCATGAGAGTTCAAGTCTCTCCGTTCGCACCACGGCGCCGCGGGCCCTTGCGCCCCCCCATCCTACATCAAGCCGCTTCCGCGCGCCGCCGGACCCACGGCCGCCGCTTCCGCGCGGCACACCATGCAATATGGACCACCGATTCAAATCCAGCCTGTTGACAGGCGGTTGAACGGGTCTTGCGACGGGCGGACCGCACGCTGTTAAAATTTCCGGTTCAATTTTTTTCCTGAGCCGCCCACCATGCAGACCGCCATCCAGAACCTGATCGAAACCGCCTGGGAAGACCGGGCATCGCTGCGTCCCGGCCAGTTCCCCTCCGACCTGGCCGACGCGGTCGAACAAGCGATCCGGGGCCTGGACGACGGCACGCTGCGCGTGGCGGAAAAGATCGACGGCCAGTGGCGGGTCCATCAATGGATCAAGAAGGCCGTGCTGCTGTCCTTCCGCCTGGCCGACAACCGCGTCATGGGGCAGGCGCCCCAGCTGTACTACGACAAGGTGCCGCTGAAATTCCAGGACTACGGCCCGGACGACTTCCAGCGCGGGGGCTTTCGCGTGGTGCCGACCGCCACGGTGCGGCGCGGCGCCTACATCGCGCCCGACGCGGTGCTGATGCCCTCCTACGTCAACATCGGCGCGCGCGTGGGCGAAGGCACGATGGTGGACACCTGGGCGACGGTGGGCTCGTGCGCGCAGATCGGCAGCCACGTCCACCTGTCGGGCGGCGTGGGCATCGGCGGGGTGCTGGAACCCCTGCAGGCCGGCCCCACCATCATCGAGGACAACTGCTTCATCGGCGCGCGCTCCGAGATCGTCGAGGGCGTCGTCGTCGAGGAAAACTCCGTGCTGGCCATGGGGGTCTTCATTTCCCAGAGCACGCGCATCTACGACCGCGCCACCGGCGAGATCCACTACGGCCGGGTCCCGGCCGGGTCCGTGGTGGTACCCGGCTCCCTGCCCGCCGCCGACGGCAGCCACAGCCTGGCCTGCGCGGTGATCGTCAAGCGGGTGGACGCGAAGACCCGCGCCAAGACCAGCATCAACGACCTGCTGCGGGCCTGAGGCCCGTCCACACGGTTCAAGGAATCGCACGCATGGCCGACACCGACGTCCTCGACCTGGCCCGCGCCCTGGTCGCCCGCCCCTCCGTCACGCCGGACGACGCCGGTTGCCAGGACCTGATCGCCGAACGCCTGCGGCCGCTGGGCTTCGCCTGCGAATCGCTGCCCAGCGGCCCGGTGAGCAACCTCTGGGCGCGGCGCGGCGCCGGGGCGCCGCTGCTGGTGTTCGCGGGCCACACGGACGTCGTGCCCCCGGGGCCCGAAGCCGGATGGCCCAGCCCGCCCTTCGTCCCCACGGAAGCCGGCGGCATGCTGACGGGCCGGGGCGCCGCCGACATGAAGACCTCGATCGCCGCCTTCGTGGTCGCGGTCGAGGAATTCATCGCCGCCCATCCCGGCCATCCGGGCTCGATCGCCCTGCTCCTCACCTCCGACGAGGAAGGCCCGGCGACCGACGGCACCGTCCACGTCTGCCGCGTCCTGGAAGCGCGCGGCGAGCGGCCCGACTTCTGCGTCGTCGGCGAGCCGACCTCGGCGAAGGCGCTGGGCGACACGATCAAGAACGGCCGCCGGGGCTCGATGTCGGCCCGGATCACGGTGCGCGGCGTCCAGGGGCACGTGGCCTATCCGCACCTGGCCCGCAATCCGATCCACGAACTGGCGCCCGCCCTGGCCGAGCTGGCCGCCGCCCGCTGGGACGAAGGCAACGAATACTTCCCGCCCACCACCTTCCAGGTCTCGAACCTGCACGCCGGCACCGGGGCGGGCAACGTCATCCCCGGCGCCGCGACGATCGACTGCAACTTCCGCTTCTCGACCGCCAGCACGCCCGAGGGGCTGCGGGCGCGAGTGGCGGAGATCCTGGACCGCCACGGCCTGGACTACGGCATCGACTGGACGATCGGCGGCCTGCCCTTCCTGACCCCCCGGGGTACACTGTGCGACGCCCTGCGGGCCGCCATCGCCGAGGAAGCCGGCGTCCAGGCGGAACTGTCCACGACGGGCGGCACCTCGGACGGGCGCTTCATCGCCCGGATCTGTCCGCAAGTCGTCGAATTCGGCCCGCTGAACCGGACCATCCACCAGACGGGCGAGCACATCCCCCTGGACAGCCTCGCGCCGCTGAAGAACATTTACCGCCGCACGCTGGAAAAGCTGCTGGCCTGACCCTCGTCCGTCCCGGTCCGCGCGCCGGACGGGCGCGGCCGATCATCTCCCTCACGCACACCATGCCCTCCCCACACACCGAACTCCTGACCCTGCGCGACCTGCTGCGCTGGTCCATCAGCCGCTTCCACGCCGCCGGCCTGGTCTTCGGCCACGGCAGCGACAATGCCTGGGACGAGGCCGCCTACCTGCTGCTGCACGGCCTGCACCTGCCGCCCGACACGCTCGACCCCTTCCTGGACGCGCGCCTGCTGGAACGCGAGCGGCTGCGCTGCGTCGACCTGATCCACGAGCGCATCAACACGCGCAAGCCCGCGGCCTACCTGACGGGCGAGGCCTGGCTGCAGGGAGAGCGCTTCCTGGTGGACGAGCGCGTGATCGTGCCGCGCTCGCCCATCTCGGAGCTGCTGGCCGAGGGCCTGGCGCCCTGGATCGACGATCCGGACGCGGTCGGCCGGGTGCTGGACCTGTGCACCGGCTCGGGGTGCCTGGCGATCCTGGCGGCCCACGCCTTCGGCAACGCCGCCGTGGACGCGGTGGACGTGTCCGCCGACGCCCTGGCGGTCGCGCAGTCCAACATCGAACTGCACGGCCTGGGGGACCGCGTCCAGGCGCTGCGCAGCGATCTGCTGGCCCAGGTGCCGGCGGACCGCCGCTACGACCTGATCGTCTGCAATCCGCCCTACGTCAACGAGCAGTCGATGAAGGCGCTGCCGCCCGAATACCGGCACGAGCCCCGGCTGGCGCTGGCGGGCGGCGCCGACGGCATGGACCTGGTGCGCCGCATCCTGGCCGATGCGCCCCGCTTCATGACGGCCGAGGGCCTGCTGGTGCTGGAAATCGGCCACGAGCGGGCGCACTTCGAGGCCGCCTTCCCCGAACTGGACCCCGTCTGGCTGGACACCGCGGCCACCACCGGCCAGATCCTGCTGCTGCGCCGCGCGCAGCTGGCCCCGTGATCCGCGCCGCCGGCCTGACCCTGCGGCGCGGCGTCAAGGTCCTGCTGGAAAACGCCGAATTCGTCGTCCATCCCGGCGAGCGCGTCGGCATCGTCGGCAAGAACGGCGCGGGCAAGTCCTCGCTGTTCTCGCTGTTGCAGGGACAGATCGATCCGGACGCCGGCACGCTGGACATCCCGGCATCCTGGCGGCTGGCCAGCGTCGAGCAGATCCTGCACGACACCGGCCGCCCCGCGCGCGAGTTCGTCATCGACGGCGACCATCACCTGCGGGAACTGCAGGCGCGCCGCGCCGCCCTGGGCCCCGACCAGGGCCAGGCGATCGCCGAGCTGGAGGCCGCCCTGGTCGAGGCCGAGGCCTGGAGCGCGCCCTCGCGCGCCGAGCAGTTGCTGGCCGGCCTGGGCTTCGCCCCCGACGAATGGACCCGTCCGGTCGCCAGTTTTTCCGGCGGCTGGCAGATGCGCATCGCCCTGGCGCGCGCGCTGATGGCGCCGTCCGACCTGCTGCTGCTCGACGAGCCCACCAACCACCTGGACCTGGACGCCATGCTGTGGCTGGAGCGCTGGCTGGCCGGCTATCCGGGCACGGTGCTGCTGATTTCCCACGACACCGAATTCCTCGACGCGGTCGCGCGCGTCATCCTGCATTTCGAGCAGCAGTCGCTGGTGCGCTACAAGGGCGGCTACGAATCCTTCCTGGAACAGCGCGCCGAGCGCCTGCGCCAGAACCGCCTGGCGATCCAGCGCCAGACGCGCGAGGCGGCCCACCTGCAGTCCTTCATCGACCGCTTCAAGGCCAAGGCCACCAAGGCCAAGCAGGCGCAAAGCCGGGTCAAGGCCCTGGCGCGCATGCAGACCCTGGCGCCGCTGGCTGTGGAATCGGGCATCGACATCCGCCTGCCCGAACCCGCGCAGACGCCCGACGTGCTGCTGACGCTGGAGGACGCCGCCCTCGGCTACCCGGCGGACGGCGGCGGCGCGGCGCGCACCATCCTGGAGGACGTGAGCCTGATGGTGCGCGGCGGCAGCCGCATCGGCATCCTGGGCGTCAACGGCGCCGGCAAGAGCACCCTGGTCAAGACCCTGGCCCGCGAACTCGCGCCCCTGGCGGGCGGCTACCGCCCGGCCAAGGGCCTGGAGATCGGCTATTTCGCCCAGCAGCAGCTGGACGTGCTGGACCCGGAGCTGAGCCCGCTGCAGCACTTCGTGCGCATCGCCCCCGACACGCGCGAGCAGGAACTGCGCAACATGCTGGGCGGCTTCGGCTTCGGCGGCGACATGGTCAGCCAGCCGGTGGCGCCCTTTTCCGGCGGCGAGAAGGCGCGCCTGGCCCTGGCCCTGATCGTCTGGCGCAAGCCCAACCTGCTGCTGCTCGACGAGCCCAGCAACCACCTGGACGTGGACACCCGCGAGGCCCTGGCGCGCGCGCTGGCGGAATTCCCCGGCAGCGTGCTGCTGGTGTCCCACGACCGGCACCTGCTGCGCACCACCGTGGACAGCTTCTGGATCGTCGCCGACGGCCGGGTCCAGCCCTTCGACGGCGACCTGGAGGACTACCGCGACTGGCTGCAGCAGCGCCAGACGCAGCGCAACCAGGTCGCGCGCGCGGCGGCGCCGGCCCCGAGCCAGGACCGCAAGGCGCAGCGCCGCGAGCAGGCCCAGGCGCGGCAGGAACTGGCCGCCCGCCGCAAGCCGCTGGAGGCGCGCCTGAAGCGGGTCGAGGACGCGATGGCCCAGGCCCAGGCCCGGCTGGCGGAACTGGACGCGCTGATGGCCGATCCGGATTTCTACACCGACGCCCACAAGGACGCCCGCCCCGGCCTCATGGCCGAGCACGGCGAACTGAGCAAGGCCCTGCAAGGCCACGAGGAAGACTGGCTGGACCTGCAGACGGAGATCGAGGCGCTGGGCGAGTCCGGGAAGCCCTGATTTCCTACATATTCCAAGGCTGAATAATTTAATACTCTTATATTCGTTCGGCATGTGAACGGCGATCCTTAGAATGGACGGGTCTTATAACTTCCCGTTCAGAAGATCCGCCGCCATGAGCCGCCTCCCCATCCAATCCGTCGAATCCGCCCCGGCCGAAGCCCAGGACCGCCTGCGCGCCGCCGCCCAGGCCAACGGCTTCCTGCCCAACCTGCTGGGCGTCCTGGCCAACGCGCCCACCGCCCTGGAAACCTACCAGGTCGTCGGCGCCATCAACGGCCGCAACAGCCTCACCCCCACCGAACGCGAAGTCGTGCAGATCACGGCCGCCGCCTACAACGGCTGCGGCTTCTGCGTGGCCGGCCACACCAAGCTCGCCTACAAGAAGCTGCAGCTGCCCCAGGAACTGGTCGAGGCCCTGCGCGGCACCCAGGCCCTGTCCGACCCCAGGCTCAACGCCCTGGCGCAATTCACGCTGCAGGTCCTGGAACACCGCGGCCAGGTGCCCGACGAAGCCCTGGCCGACCTGCGCGCGGCCGGCTACGGCGACGCCCAGGCGCTGGACGTGGTGCTGGGCGTGAGCCTGGCCACGCTGTGCAACTACGCCAACAACCTGGCCCGCACCCCCATCAACCCGGAACTGCAGGCCTACGCCTGATCCTGGAGGCCCGCATGTCCACCGACCTGCTGCCCGCCGTCCATGGCGATGGCATCGACGCCCTGATCCGGGACGCCCTGGCGCCCCAGGCGGAAGCCATCGACCAGGGCCGGTATCCGGGCGACTTCATGCGCGCGCTGGGCCGCCTGGGCGGCTTCGGCGCCGCGCTGCCCGCCGGATCGGGCGGTCTGGGCCTGGACCTCGCGGCCCAGATCGAGATCATCGCCCAAGTCGGGCGCGTCTGCGGCTCCACCGCCTTCCTGGCCTGGTGCCAGTCGGCCTGCGCCTGGTATTTCCAGCAGACGGACAATGCCGCCGCGCGCGAACGCTACCTGGCCCCCATCGCGCGGGGCGAGGTCCTGGCCGGCACCGGCATGTCCAATTGCGTCAAGCATCTCGCCGGCATCGAACGCATCAACCTGCGCGCGCGGCGCGACGGCGAAGGCTACCGCGTGAGCGGCGCCCTGCCCTGGGTCTCGAACCTGGGGCCCGACCACCTGGTCATCGCCGCCGCGGCCGTGGAAGAAGGCGGCTACATCATGTTCGCCGTGCCGCCGGGTTCGCCCGCGCTCACGCTGCGCCCCTGCCCGGCCTTCGCCGGCATGGAAGGCACCGGCACCTACGGCGTGCACCTGAAGAACGCCTGGATTCCTCCGCAGGACGTGCTGGCCGAGCCCGCGGCCTTCGAGGACTACATCGGCCGCATCAAGCCCGGCTTCCTGCTGATGCAGATCGGCATGGGCCTGGGGCTGGTCCGGGCCAGCCTGGAAACCATCCGCGCGACCAACCAGCGCCTGAGCCACGTCAACACCTACCTGGACGACCAGGAGGACACGCTGGAACGGGATCTCCAGGCCCTGCTGGCGGAAACCGCGCGCCTGGCCCGCCTGGACCGGGACGCGCTGCTCCTGGACATCCTGCGCGCCCGCGCCCGGGCGTCCGAACTGGGCCTGCGGGCCACGCAGTCGGCCGCCCTGCACGCGGGCGCCGCCGGCTACCTGATGAGCCATCCCGCCCAGCGCCGCCTGCGCGAAGCCCTGTTCGTCGCCATCGTGACGCCGGCCCTGAAGCACCTGCGCAAGGAAATCCATGCGCTCGAACAGCAGGCGGCCTGAACGATGAGCCTCGCCACGGCGTTTCCCGACCCGATCACCGAGCCCGCCACCGCCGAGGCCGGCGTGCTCAGCGCCGAGGGCGTGGCCCTGGGCTACGCGCGGCCGGGCGCCGGCTCCCATCGCATCCTGCAGGATTTCTCCCTGGAGCTCCAGGCGGGCGAGATCGTCGCCCTGCTGGGCCCCAGCGGCGTCGGCAAGTCCTCGCTGCTGCGGGTGCTGGCGGGCCTGCAGCGGCCGCTGGCCGGACAGGTCCGCCTGCGCGGCCGGCACCTGGCCGGCCCCGCCCCCGACGTCGGCTTCGTCTTCCAGGATCCCTGCCTGCTGCCCTGGCTGACGCTGGAGGAGAACGTCGCCTTCGGCCTGGATTTCCACCACCAGCCCCGGCTGGACGAGGCGCTGCGCCGCCAGCGCGTGCAGCAGGCCATCGCCGAGGTCGGCCTGGCGCAGGCCCGGACGCGCTATCCGGACGAGCTGTCGGGCGGCATGGCCCAGCGCGCCGCCCTGGCCCGCAGCCTGGCGCGCGCGCCCGAGATCCTGCTGCTGGACGAGCCCTTCAGCGCCCTGGACGAAGTCACCCGCGGCGAAATGCAGACCCTGCTGCTGGAAATCAGCGCACGCCACCACGCCGCCGCGATCCTGGTGACCCACGACATCGACGAGGCCCTGCTGCTGGCCGACCGCATCCTGCTGCTGGGCGGCCAGCCGGGCCGCCTGATCGGCCAATGGCGGCCCGGCCGGCCCCACCCCCGCGACGAAACCGATCCCCGCCTCACCGCGCTGCGCGTCGAGATCCTGCAGGCCCTGCGCGCCGCCCGCCCTCCCAAACCCAACCTGGCATCATGACCCTGAAACCGATCGATCCCTGCTGCGGCGCCGCCGCCAGCGCCCTGGCCGGCCGCCGGCAGTTCCTGAAACTGTCCTCGCTGTTCACGATGGCGGGCGCCCTGCCGCTGCTGCAGGCGGGGCGGGCGGCCCGCGCCGCCGAGCCCGACGCGCCGGTGCGCATCGGCTATCTGCCGATCACCGACGCCACGCCGCTGCTGGTGGCCCATCACAACGGCCTGTTCGAGAAGCGCGGACTGCGGGTGGAAAAGCCGCGCCGCTTCCGCAGCTGGTCGCAGATCGTCGAGGCCTTCCTGAGCGGCCAGGTGAACGTGGTCCACCTGCTCATGCCCATGACCATCTGGTCGCGCTACGGCAGCAAATCCCCGGCCAAGGTGGTCGCCTGGAACCACATGGAAGGCTCCTGCCTGACCGTGCGGCCCGACATCGGCGGTCTCGCCGACCTGGGCGGCACCACGGTCGCCATCCCGTTCTGGTATTCGGTGCACAACATCGTCCTGCAGGCCATGCTGCGCGAGGCCGGGCTGGAATTCATCAGCGACGGCGAGCCGACGAAGCAGCAGGTCAAGCTGGTGGTCATGTCGCCCGGCGACATGCTGCCCGCCCTGGGTTCGAAGCGGATTTCCGGCTACATCGTGGCCGAGCCGTTCAACGCCAAGGCCGAGGAGCTGGGCGTGGGCAAGGTCTGGCGCTTCACCGGCGACGTCTGGCGCAACCACGCCTGCTGCGTGGTGACGATGCACGAGCGCGACCTGCAGGAACGCCCCGAATGGTCGCAGAAGGTCGTCGACGCCATCGTCGAGGCGCAAGCCTGGACGCGCGGCCACCGCGAAGAGACCGTGAAGATCCTGGAACGCGGCAACCCCGCCGACTACACTCCGCACGAGCATTCGACGCTGGCGCGAGTGCTGCTGGCCTCGCCCGAGCGCGATGCGGAATACGCCCGCAGCGGCGCGATCCGCCACACCGGCTGGAAGGAGCAGCGCATCGACTTCCAGCCCTATCCCTTCCCCAGCTACACGGAAAAGCTGGTGGAGCTGCTGAAGACCACCTACGTGCTGGGCGAGAACGCCTTCCTGAAGGACCTGGATCCCGCCGAGGTCGCCCGCGACCTGGTGGACGACCGCTACGTGCGCAAGGCCATCGAGGCCCAGGGCGGGCCGGCCGCCTTCGGCATCGAGGGCTACACGCGCACGGAAACCTTCTCGGTCGCCTAGACCGGCCCGAACGGACCCCGAGCCCATGAAAACGCGCACCTCTCCGCTGCCCGCCCACAGACGCCTGGCCCTGAGCCTGGGCGGGCTGCTGGTCCTGCTGCTGCTCTGGGCCGCCGGCATCGGCATGATCGGCGAGGAAACGGCCATGGCCGGCCTGTTCTCGCCGCTCAAGGCCCTGCCCAGCCTGGTCCACCTGGTGCTGGACAATCAGTTGACGATGCACACCCTGGTCAGCCTGCGGCGCGTGGCCGTGGGCCTGTTCTGGGCGCTGGTGTTCGGCATCCCCCTGGGGCTGGCCATCGGCGCCTCGCAGAAGCTGGAGCTGGCCACCAGCGGCGCCTTCCAGTTCCTGCGCATGGTCTCGCCCCTGTCCTGGATGCCGGTCGCGGTGATGCTGTTCGGCATCGGCGACGCGCCGATCTACTTCCTGCTCAGCTTCGCCGCCGTCTGGCCCATCATCCTGAACACCAGCGCGGGCGTGCGGCAGCTGGATCCGCGCTGGCTGATGCTGGCGCGCAGCCTGAGCGCCACGCGTTCGGAGATCCTCTGGAAGATCGTGATTCCCGGCTCCCTGGGCCACATGCTGACCGGACTGCGCCTGGCCATCGGCATCGTCTGGATCATCCTGGTGCCCTGCGAGATGCTGGGCGTCAGTTCCGGCCTGGGCTATTTCATCCTGGACACGCGCGATCGCCTGGCCTATTCCGAACTGATGGCCGTGATCGTGCTGATCGGGGCGCTGGGCTTCCTGCTGGACGCCACCGCGCAGCGGCTGCACCGGCGCTGGGCCCGGCGCTGACCGGCCGGCCGGGCAAGCCCGGCCCCGAGGATCCGGAACGGCCGTGGAAGCGCCCGGTGCGCGCCGGTCCGGGACGGTGCGTCAGGACTTGCCCGCGGATTCATCGGTCCCGAAGACATGGTCCCAGAACGGCGTGGTGACGCCGTACCAGCCCTCGGCGCCCGGCCGATGGTGCCGGGCATGGTCGCGCTTGCGGGCCAGCATCCAGGAACCCGGCCGGGCCTTCCAGTGATGCGTGGCGTGGTGGACGACCACGTACAGCAGATAGCCGGCCGTCATGCCCAGCGTCGCCGCCAGGGCGATCCACAGCCCGGCGGCGGCGGACAAGGGCCAGAACACCAATACGGCGAACGCCGCCATGCTGACCGGCGTGGAAGAGCCGATCAGCGCGAAGGGACGTTCGTGGTGCGTCTCGTGCCAGTTCTTGAAGGGCCGCAGCCCGTGAAGGATGAATCGATGCAGGGCGTACTCGACGAGGCTCCAGGCCAGGAAGCCCAGGACCGCGGCCGCCAGCAGCGCCCCGGCCGAACCGTGCGAATGCCAGACCAGCACGGCCGACCCGCCCGCGATCGCCAGCGGATACAGCACGAAATCCGCAAAATACATCGCTGGATGCTGTTCGAACTTGAAAGACCCCATGGCGAATCCGCAGTCGAATTTCCAGGATCAGTATAGACCTCGCCCTGGGGATTTCCCTAGTCATTGGGTCCACCCGCAAGGAAAACCGCCAGTCCGGCGGCGACGGCCGAGGAAGCCCGGTTTCAGTCCATGACTTCCAGCTTCGCCACGCCCAGGGCCAGGGTCTTGGTGCCGGCGTCGCGGAATTCGATGCGCGCCTGGGCGTCGGCGCCGCTGCCGCTCAGCGCCACCACGGTGCCTTCGCCGAAGCGGCCATGGCGCACGCCCATGCCGATCCGGAAGCACTGCTCGCCCACCGTGACGCCGGCCGCCTGGGCGCGGGGCGCGCGCGGCGCGAAGGTGCTGCCCGCCTCGCCCTGCCAGCCGCCCAGGCCGCGCCGGAAGGCGCCGCTCCAGGGCGGCTGGGCGGCGGCCGGACGCTGGCGCGGGGTGATCCATTTCAGGTGTTCTTCCGGGATCTCGTCCAGGAAGCGCGAGCGCATGCCGTAGCGCGTCTGGCCGTGCAGCATGCGGCTTTGCGCCAGGGTCAGCGTCAGGCGTTCGCGCGCCCGCGTGATGGCCACGTACATCAGGCGGCGTTCCTCTTCCAGGCCGCCCGGGTCCAGCAGGCTGTTTTCGTGGGGGAACAGGCCCTCTTCCAGCCCGGTGATGAACACCGCGTCGAATTCCAGGCCCTTGGCCGCGTGCACGGTCATGAGCTGCACGGCGTCCTCGCCGGCCTGGGCCTGGTTGTCGCCGGCCTCCAGCGAAGCGTGGCTGAGGAAGGCCCCCAGGGGCGACATGACGGCGGGCGATGGCTGCGCGCCGGCGCCGAAGGCCGGGTCCGGATCCTGATCCGGGCCGGACGCCGGCTCGGCGGCGATGGCCGCACTCTCGGGAATCCGGCCGGCGGGCAGGCCCTGGAAACCTTCCTCGGCTACGAAGGCGGCGGCCGCGTTGACCAGTTCCTGCAGGTTTTCCAGGCGGTCCTGGCCTTCGCGGTCGGCCCGGTAATGGGCTTCCAGGCCGCTGTGGTGCACCACGTGGCCGATCAGTTCGGGCAGGTCCAGCGTGCGGGCCTCCTCGGCCAGTTCGCGGATCAGGGTGGCGAAACGCGCCAGGCTGGCGCCCGCCTTGCCCGGCACGAAGGCGACCGCGCCGGCCAGGCTGGTGCCTTGCTGCGCGGCCATGTCGGCCTGCTGTTCCAGGGTGCGCGCGCCGATCCCGCGCGTGGGGAAGTTCACCACCCGCATCCAGGACGTGTCGTCGTTCGGATTGTCGATCAGGCGCAGGTAGGCCAGGACGTGCTTGACCTCCTGGCGCTCGAAGAAGCGCTGGCCGCCGTAGACCCGGTACGGCACGCGGGCGGAGAACAGGGCGTGCTCGATGGGGCGCGACTGGGCATTGCTGCGGTACAGGATGGCGATCTCGTGGGCCGGGCGGCCCTCGCGGATCAGGGCGCGGACCTCGTCCACCAGCCACTGCGCCTCCAGCGCGTCGGACGCCTGCTCGACCACGCGCAGGGGCTCGCCCTCGCCCGCGTCGGTCCACAGGTTCTTGCCCAGGCGGTTGCTGTTGTGCGCGATCAGGGCGTTGGCCGAGTCCAGGATGTGGCCGTGCGAACGGTAGTTCTGTTCCAGCCGGATGACTCGGCCCTGGGCGTGGCGCTGTTCGAAGTCGGCCATGTTGCCGACGTTGGCCCCGCGAAAGGCGTAGATGGACTGGTCGTCGTCGCCCACCGCGAACACCGGCGTATGCGCGCCCGCCAGCAGCATCAGCCAGCGGTACTGCAGGACGTTGGTGTCCTGGAATTCGTCGACCAGGATCTGCTGGAAGCGGCGCTGGTAATGTTCGCGGATCGGCGCCTCGCGCTGCAGCAGTTCGTAGGCGCGCAGCAGCAGTTCACCGAAGTCGACCACGCCCTCGCGTTCGCACTGGTCCTGGTAGCGCTGGTACAGGTCCGCCAGCCGCCGGGCGTGGGCGTCGCGCGCGTCCAGGTCGCCCGGGCGCAGGCCGTCTTCCTTGGCGCCGTTGATCATGCGCTGCACGTCGCGCGGCGGGAAGCGCTCGTCGTCGATGCCGGCGGCCTTCAGCATGCGCTTGATGGCCGAGAGCTGGTCGGCGCTGTCCAGGATCTGGAAGGCCTGCGGCAACCCGGCTTCGCGGTGGTGCGCGCGCAGCAGCCGGTTGCACAGGCCGTGGAAGGTCCCGACCCACATGCCCCGGGTGTTGATGGGCAGCAGCGCGGACAGCCGCGTCAGCATTTCCCGCGCGGCCTTGTTGGTGAAGGTGACGGCCAGCAGGCCGTGGGGGCCGACCTGCCCGGTCTGGATCAGCCAGGCCATGCGGGTGGTCAGAACGCGGGTCTTGCCGCTGCCCGCGCCGGCCAGCACCAGGGCGTGTTCGGCGGGCAAGGTGACGGCGGCCCGCTGCTGCGGATTCAGTCCTTCGAGCATTGCAGGGGTCATGCGGCGTAGCGTCCAAGCCGGAGGGCGAACTGTTCCAGGCCTTCGATGCCGCTGGCGCGGGCGCGCAGGCACCAGGCGCGCAGGTCGGCCAGCAACTGCTCGCTGCTGGCGCTGGAAGATTCCCACAGGGCGGCCAGTTCGCGGCGCATCTGCACCACGGTGGAGAGCGCGGGCGCCAGCGACAGGGCGCGCTCCACCTGGGCCTGTTCGCGGGGCGCCAGCGCGGCGGCGTCGCGCACCAGCCATTTGCGGCAGCGCCGCAGCAACAGGCGCTCGCCGCGCCGGTGGCGCAGCTTCAGGGCCTTGAGTTCGTGCGCGACGGCGGCCTTGACCACCCCGGAATAGCAGGCCAGGACTTCGTAGCGGTGGACGATGATGCCCTGGAGCTGGTCCAGTCCGAGCGGACCGGCGGCTTCCGGCGCCCGCAGCCGCAGCCGGGGCGCGACCCGGCGCACCCGGGCCAGGCCCAGGGCCTGCAGGATGCGGATGTAGGCCCAGCCCAGGTCGAACTCGTACCAGCGGGAGGAAAATTTCGCCGAGGTCCCGTAGGCATGGTGGTTGTTGTGCAGTTCCTCCCCGCCGATCAGCAGGCCCCAGGGCACCACGTTGGTGCTGTCGTCCGGGCAGACGAAATTGCGGTAGCCCCAGGCGTGGCCCAGACCGTTGACCACGCCGGCCGCCCAGAAGGGGATCCAGGCCATCTGCACCGCCCAGACCGTGAGGCCCACGACGCCGAACAGGACCAGGTCCAGGACCAGCATCAGGCCCACGCCCAGCAGGTTGTGGCGGCTGTACAGGGTGCGCTCGATCCAGTCGTCGGGCGTGCCGTGGCCGTAGCGCGCCAGGGTTTCGGCGTTGCGGGCCTCGTCGCGATAGAGTTCCGCCCCGCGGAAGAAGACCTGGGCCAGGCCGAACACGGCGGGCGAATGCGGGTCGCCTTCCCGCTCGCAGCGGGCGTGGTGCTTGCGATGGATGGCGACCCATTCGCGGGTCACCATGCCGGTGGTCAGCCACAGCCAGAAACGGAAGAAATGCGCCACGGCGGGATGCAGGTCCAGCCCCCGGTGCGCCTGGCTGCGGTGCAGGTACAGGGTCACCGCCACGATGGTGACGTGGGTCAGCGCCAGCGTGACCGCCAGCAAGGCCCATGGGCCCAGCTGCAGGACGCCGCCCTGCAGGAAGGATAGCCAGGTATTCATGGTGTTCGGGCGCACGCCCGCGGGATTGGGAAGTTCTGCCGCCTAGTGTAGTCCACGGGCGGGCGGCGCGTGAAGCGCGGTTCAGGGCCGGCCCTTGCGGTATCCCCCGGGCGGCATCCCCGCCCACTGGCGGAAGGCCCGGTTGAAGGCGGCCGGATCCTCGAAGCCCAGTTGCGCGCCGATCGTCGCGATGGGCAGGTCCGTGCACAGCAGCCGGACGATGGCCGCGTCCCGGCGCACCGCGCCCTTGATCGCCTGGAAATGCGTGCCTTCCGCATCCAGCCGCCGGGCCAGCGTGCGCGGCGACAGGTGCAGCGCACGCGCGACTTCCGGGATCGAGGGCGGCCGGCTCAGCCGGGCCTCGAACAGATCCCTGACCCGGTGGGTCAGCAGGCGCTCGCCGGCCGGAGGACGGATCCAGTCCGTCGGCGCGCGCCTCAGGAAGGCGGACACGGCGGCCTTGTCCTGACGGACCGGCAGATCCAGGGTCCCGGCTTCGAACACCAGCATCGTCGCCGGCCGCCCGAAAACGGCCGGCCCGGCATACATGTTCAGGTATTCGTCCGCGTGCGGCGGCGGCGGATACGCCAGATCCACCCGGACGAACCGCAGCCGGCGCTCCGCCATCCACGAGGCGATGCCCTGGATCAGCAGCAGCATCAATTCCAGGATCAGCACGCGCTGCGCGCCCAGGTCCCGGCGTTCCTCGATCACGATGCCCTCGACGCCCTCGCAGGCCGTCATCCGGAACGCCAGGTCGTCGAGCACCAGGCGGAAGAAGCAGCAGAAACGGTGCAGCGCCACCCGCAGGCTGGGCGCGCCCACCAGGCCCAGGCACAGGAACTTCAGGGTCCCGCCCCGCAGCGGCCGCGAGAACAGGCCCGGCGTCTCGTCGTCCATCTGGACCACGAGCGCCCGGTAGAACACGGCGAATTGTTCCACCGTCACCCGGGCGGAGGGACGCGCCAGCAAGGCGGGAGCGATGCCCGCGCGCGCGACGGCCTCGGACGCGGCGCCGGGCGGATGCCCCAGCCGGTCGAGCATCTGGGTGATCATGCCGATCGGCACCGTCATCGTCGGGGAGGTCATGGCCATCGTCCTGTCGGCACGGCCGATCCGCCTGGGCATGACCCCGGCGAACCGATCCGCTGGATTGGCAGAAATCATCAATAAACAGACTGATTTTGCCATCCACAAGGCAGGTTTCGTCCATTAGCATGACCCCCATGTTCCCCTGATTCAAGGGAACCGATTGAGTTCCAGCGGCCGGCCATCGGGCCGCGGGCCCGCCGGAAACGGATTCCGTGCATTGGCAATTCAGGCACATCGGGGATGGATCGCGGGCCGGCCGGAATTCCTATCCGCACCCTCGGCCCGGGAACCCATTCCGGGAGAAAAACAGACGACCGGACGCAAGGAGGCGACCCGATGGACTTTCAGCTCAGTCCCGAACAGGAGGCGATCCGGACCCTGGCCCGCACGTTCGCGGCCCGGGAAATCGCGCCGCGCGCCGCCGAGGCCGACCGCAGCCGGACATTCCCCGAAACCGTCCACCAGCAGGCCCGGGCGCTGGGGCTGACGAGCGTCACCCTGCCGGAATCGGCCGGCGGCGGCGGCCTGGGATGCCTGGAGCTCGTGCTGGTCACCGAAGCGCTCTGCCACGGCTGCCTGGGCATCGGCACCGCGCTGTGCATCGACGCGCTGGCCACGGCGCCCATCCTGCTGGCCGGCACCCAGGCCCAGCAAGACCGCTATCTGGGCGCCGCGGCCCGGGGGGCGCGCGCCAGCTTCGCCCTGACCGAGCCTGACGCCGGATCGGACGTGGCCGGCATCAGGACCCGGGCCGAACGGACCGCGGACGGCTATCGGCTCTCGGGGACCAAGACCTGGATCTCCAACGCCAACCTGGCGGAATTCTTCGTCGTCTTCGCCCGGACGGGCCCCGAACCCGGGCATCGCGGCCTGAGCGCGTTCATCGTGCCCCGCGACAGCCCGGGGCTGACCGTGGGCCCGCCCCTGGGCAAGCTCGGGCAGCGCTGCGCGCCCACCTGCGAAGTCTTCCTGGACCGGGTCCCGGTGGCGCCGGACCAGCGCCTGGGCGAGGAAGGCGGCGGCTTCGCGCTGGCCATGCAGGTCTTCGATCATTCCCGCCCCATGGTGGCCGCCTTCGGCGTGGGGCTGATCGAACGCTGCCTGGACGAATCGCTGGCCTACGCCTGCCAGCGCGCCAGCATGGGCAAGCGCCTGATCGAGCACCAGGCCATCGCCCACAAGCTCGCCGAAATGCGCATGAAGCTCGAAGCCGCCCGACTGCTGACCTACCAGGCCGCCTGGCGCCTCGACCAGGGCCTGCCCGGCACCCTGGAAGCGTCGGCGGCCAAGGCCTTCGCCGCCGACGCGGCCATGTGGGCCGCCACGGAAGCCATCCAGATCTTCGGCGGGATGGGCTATTCGACCGAATACCCGGTGGAAAAACTTTTCCGCGACGCCAAGGTGCTGCAGATCTACGAAGGCACCAGCGAAATCCAGCGCAACATCATCGCCCGCGAACTGCAACGCGCGCACGCCCAAGGACGCTCATGACCCCACGCCCCGCCTCTCCCGACGAAGCCGTCATCCTGGCGGCCGTGCGCACGCCGTTCGGCCGGCGCAACGGCGCCTTGCGCGACATGCGCCCCGACGAACTGCTGGCCGCGGTCCTGCGCGAATCCCTGGTCCGGTCCGGGCTGCCCGCCGACCGGGTGGGCGACGTGCTGGCAGGCTGCGTCAGCCAGGCCGGCGAACAGGGTGGCAACATCGCCCGGCAGGCCGTGCTGCTGGCCGGCCTGCCGGCCGCCGTCCCGGCGGCCACGATCAACCGGATGTGCGGCTCCAGCCAGTACGCCGTCCACGCCGCGGCGCAGGCCGTGGCCTGCGGCGACGCGGATTTCGCCATCGGCTGCGGGGTCGAGAGCATGAGCCGGGTGCCGATGTTCCTGGACCTGACCCTGGGGCAGCGGCCCTTCCAGGGCTTCGACGGGCTGCATCCCGACCTGCTGGCGCGCTTCCCCATCCCGCACCAGGTCGAAAGCGCGGAACGCATCGCGCAATCCTGGCGTCTCTCGCGCCGTGAACTGGACGACTACGCCATCGAAAGCCACCGCCGCGCCCACGCCGCGCGCACCGCCGGGCTGCACACGGAAATCCTGGCCATGCCCGGCCTCGGCGGCGGCGCCGGACCCGCCGCGCTGGCCGCCGACGAGGGCATCCGCGCACCGGTGGACGAGGCCCGGGTGCGCGGCATGGCCCCGGTCTTCCGCGCCCCCGGGGACGGGCGGGTGACGGCGGCCAACGCCAGCCAGATGTCCGACGGCGCGGCCGCCGTCCTGGTCGGCCGCCGCGCCGCCGCGCAGGCGCTGGGCCTGACGCCGCGGGCGCGCTTCCTGGCCCGGGTCGCGGCCGGCTCCGACCCGGTGATGCAACTGACCGGCATCATCCCCGCCACCCGCCTGGCGCTGGAGCGGGCGGGCCTGTCGATCCGGGACCTGGACTGGATCGAGGTCAACGAGGCCTTCGCCAGTGTCGCCCTGTGCTTCATGCGCGAATTCGCGCCCGACCCGGACCGCTGCAATCCCTGGGGCGGCGCCATCGCCCACGGTCATCCACTGGGCGCCACGGGCGCCGGCCTCATGGCCAAGATGCTCGCCGGCCTGCGCCAGCGCGACGGCCGGTTCGGCCTGCAGGTCATGTGCATTGGCCATGGCATGGCGACCGCCACCGTGATCGAACGGCTCTGACCCGCCCCCCCCCC
>NZ_JBHSEZ010000003.1:56482-123689 GCF_042653765.1 Castellaniella denitrificans
ATTTCGGCCGGCCGGCGGACGTCCGGCGCGGCGGCCGCAA
Organism: Castellaniella denitrificans; assembly: GCF_042653765.1. Taxonomy (NCBI): domain Bacteria; kingdom Pseudomonadati; phylum Pseudomonadota; class Betaproteobacteria; order Burkholderiales; family Alcaligenaceae; genus Castellaniella; species Castellaniella denitrificans. Next base: position 56,523 of record NZ_JBHSEZ010000003.1, read on the forward strand.
CCTGATCGGCGACGCCTTCGCGCGGTCCGTGCGCCGCAACCCGGATGGCACGGCCCTGGCGTTCGAGCCGCGCAGCTGGACCTACGCGGAACTGGACCGGGGCGCCAACCGCGTCGCCCACCGGCTGCTGGCCCTGGGGCTGCGGGCCGGGGACCGGGTGGCCGCCTACGGACGCAACTCCGACGCCTACGTCCTGCTGTGGCTGGCCTGCGTCAAGTCGGGCCTGATCCACGTGCCGGTCAACTATGCGCTGCTGGACGCGGAATTGCGCTACATCATCGAGCAGTCCGGCGCCCGGGCGCTGTTCCACGACGCCGACCTGGGCCAGTCGATCCAGGCGCTTGGCGGCACGCCGGACTGCGCCTGGCTGGGCACGCTGACGGGCGGCCGCGACCTCGACGTCCTGGCCTGGGCCCTGGGCGACGGCCCGGAGGCCGCCCCGGACATCGCGCTGGACGAGGAAGCCATCGCCCAGCTGCTGTACACCTCGGGCACGACGGCCGCGCCCAAGGGCGCCATGATGAGCCACCGGGCGCTCCTGGCCGAATACGCCAGCACGCTCCTGGCAACCGACATCCGCGGCGAGGACCGTTCGCTGGCCGCCCTGCCGCTGTACCACTCGGCCCAGATGCACGTGTTCCTCATGCCCCAGCTGCTGGTCGGCGCGACGACGCTGCTGATCCAGGCGCCGCAGCCCGACCGCTGCTTCGAGCTGATCGCGCGCGAACGGGTGACGTCGTTCTTCGCGCCGCCCACGGTCTGGATCGCCTTCCTGCGCCATCCCGGCTTCGATCCGGCGCGGCTCGCGTCGCTGCGCAAGGGCTACTACGGCGCCTCGATCATGCCGGTGCCGGTGCTCCAGGAACTGGCCCGGCGGTTGCCGGACCTGCGGCTGTACAACTGCTACGGCCAGAGCGAAATCGCGCCCCTGGCCACGGTGCTGCGTCCCGAAGACCATGCCGAACGCCCCGCCTCGGCCGGACGGCCCATCTTCAACGTCGAGACCCGCATCGTGGATGCCGACCTGCGCGACATGCCGGCCGGCGAGATGGGTGAAATCGTCCACCGCTCGCCCCAGCTCATGAGCGGCTACTGGAACAAGCCCGAGGAAACCGCCGCGGCGTTCGCCGGCGGCTGGTTCCATTCCGGGGACGTCGGCCACATGGACGAGGCCGGTTATCTGTACGTGACCGACCGCATCAAGGACATCATCAACACCGGCGGCGTCGTGGTGGCCAGCCGCGAAGTCGAGGAATGCCTCTACACCCACCCGGCGGTGGCGGAAGTCGCCGTCATCGGACTGCCCGACGAGCGCTGGATCGAGGCCGTCACCGCGGTGGTCGCGCTGAAGCGGGACGCCCAGGCCAGCGCGGACGAGCTCATCGCCCACGTCCACGCGCGACTGGCGCCCTTCAAGGTCCCGAAACGGGTCTTCTTCGTCGAGGACATGCCGCGCAACGCGTCGGGCAAGCTGCTCAAGCGCGAATTGCGCGACCGCTACGCGGCCGGGGACTGAACCGCGCGGCGCGGCCGCTCAGGTTTCATCGGCGGCCTGGGGCGCATCCGTGGCCGGCGCGCCGGCACTGGCATCGCCCGCGGCCGGCGCGCCGTCATCGGCCGCCGCGTCGCCGGGCTGATCGCTGCCGGGTTGGCCGGTATCGGCGCCGGCATCCGCCCCGTCCGCCGCCGGCCGAGCGGCCTTGGCGCGCTGCATCACGGCGGCGAAGAAGCCGTCGGTGCCGTGGACGTCGGGGCGCAGCCGCAGGAAGGGGCCGTCCAGTGCCACCTCGATGCCCCGGTCGGCCAGGATGGCGCCGGCGTCCAGCAGGGAGAATTCCGGGTGCCCGGCCAGGAAGGCTTCGACCTGGCGCTCGTTTTCCTCGGGCAGGATGCTGCAGCTGGCATACACCAGCCGCCCGCCCGGCATCACGCAGGCGGCGGCGTCGCGCAGGATCGCCGCCTGGGTCTCGCACAGCTGGGCCAGGGATTCGGGGTGCTGGCGCCATTTCAGGTCGGGATTGCGGCGCAGCGTGCCCAGGCCGCTGCACGGCGCGTCCACCAGCACGCGGTGGGCCTTGCCCCGCAGCCGCTTGACGCGCTGGTCGTTGCGCTCCGCGATGGCCACCGGCACGATGTTGGACAGGCCGCTGCGCGCGAAGCGCGGCTTGGCCCGGGCCAGGCGGGCGGCCGACACGTCGAAGGCGTACAGCCGGCCGGTGGAGCGCATCAGCGCGCCCAGCAGCAGGGTCTTGCCCCCCGCCCCGGCGCAGTAGTCGATGACCATCTCGCCGCGCCGGGGCGCCACCAGCGCCGCCAGCAGCTGGCTGCCCTCGTCCTGGACCTCGATCTCGCCGCGCTCGAAGGCGCCCCAGCGGTTGACGGGCGGGCGCCCCTGGATGCGGATGCCCCAGGGGGAATACGGCGTCGGCCGCGCCGCCCAGCGGGCCTCGGGGCCCTGGGCCCAGGCGGCCAGCAGGGCCTCGCGCTCGGCCTTGAGCGGATTGATCCGCAGGTCCAGGGGCGCGGGCGCGTTCAGGGCCCGCAGCAGGGATTCGGCATCCGGCAGGGCCGCCAGGCGTTCGTCCAGCCAATCCGGCATGCTGTGGCGCACCGCCCGGGGCAGGCCGGCGGCGGACAGCGACAGGACGTGGTCCAGCCAGGCGCGTTCCTGCTCGTCCAGGCCGGTGTCCAGGGTCTCGCGCGGCCAGACGGAGGCCAGGCCCAGCACCGCCAGGCGCCGCGTGCCCGAGCCCGCGCCGATTTCGGCGAACTGGCGGTAGCGCCGCAGGTGGCGCAGCACGTCGAACACCGCCTCGGCGATCTCGCCCCGGTCGCGCAGCCCGGCGTTGGCGTGCGCGCGGAACCAGTGCGACAGCACGGCGTCGGCCGGGTATTTCCATTGCAGGACCTCGCCCAGCACCTGGCGCACCTGCTCGATGCGCGCCGCCGCCATGACGTAGGGCCGCGCGGGCTGGCCCGCCGCCTGGCCGCGTCCGGCGTCCTTGCCCCGGGGTGCCTGGGCGTCGCGGCCGCCGCCGGCGGCCGCGCGGGCGCGCGGCCGGGAGCGGGATCCGTCCCGCGTGTCATTCCTGCTCATGATGATCCTCGTTGAAAAGCGCCGGGCCGGCCCAGGCGCGGTGCGGAACGTCCGCGACCGAGACCCGGCCGTCCTCCAGCAGCCGCACGCGGCCCTGTGCCAGCCAGCGCAGCGCCTGAGCGTAGACCTGGTGTTCGACCGGCAGCAGCCGGGCCGCCAGGGTGTCGGGCGTGTCGCCGGCCAGCACCGGAATGGCGCCCTGGGCGATGATCGGCCCGTGGTCGAGCACCGGGGTGACGAAATGCACGGTGCAGCCATGCCATTGCACGCCCTGGGCCAGGGCCTGGGCATGGGTATGCAAACCGGGGAAGGCCGGCAGCAGCGAAGGATGGATGTTGACGATGCGGCCGTCGAAATGGCGCACGAAATCGGCGCCCAGCACCCGCATGAAGCCGGCCAGCAGGATGTAGTCGGGCGCCAGGGCGTCCAGCCGTGTCCGCAAGGCGGCGTCGAAGGCTTCGCGGCTGTCGAAGTCGCGGTGGGACAGGGCTTCGGCGGGCAGGCCGCGCGCGCGCGCCCAGTCCAGCCCCGCCGCGTCGGCGCGGTTGGACAGCACGGTACATATATCGACGGGCAGGCCTTCGGCCGCGGCGGTCTCGGCCAGCGCCTGCATGTTCGAGCCGCGGCCCGAAATCAGGATGGCCACCCGGATCGGCCGGTCGGGGGAATGCGGCATGCGCGAGGTCTCCAGTGAAAAAGGAGTGATGACGGCCCGGCGGGAATCCTGGGCGCAAACGTAAAATTGTAAACTCTCGCCTGTGAATACCGAACTCCGCCTCTACCGCCACCTGCCCCGGCACGATTCGACGGCCCCCAGCGCCGTGACCATCGGCAATTTCGATGGCGTGCACCGGGGCCACCAGGCCATCCTCGCCCAGGTCCGTGAACGGGCCGGCGCGCTCGGGCTCGTGCCCACCGTGATGACCTTCGCGCCCCACCCGCGCGCCTTCTTCGCCCGCAAGGGCCAGCGTCCGGAACTCATTCCCACGCAGATCAGCAGCCTGCGCGACAAGGTCGCCCTGCTCGCCGAACACGGCATGCGGCAGATCGCGGTCCAGCGCTTCGACCAGCGCCTGGCCGACATGGGCCCCGAGGACTTCATCCGCCGCCTGCTGGTGCGGGGCCTGAACACCCGCTGGCTGCTGGTCGGCGAGGACTTCCGCTATGGCCACAAGCGCAGCGGCGACATCGACCTGCTGCGCCGCATGGGACGCGAGCACGGCTTCGAGGTCCGGACCCTGGCCGACGTCGCCGACGACCAGGGCCAGCGCATTTCCAGTTCCGCGCTGCGCACCGCGCTGGCGGTGGGCAACCTGGAACGCAGCGGCGAACTGCTGGGCGCCCCCTACCGCATCGGCGGGCACGTCATCCACGGCCGCAAGCTGGGCCGCGACCTGGGTTTCCCGACCCTGAACCTGCGCGTGCCCGAACCCTGCGCGGCGCGCTCCGGCATCTACGTGGTGCGCGTGCACGGGCTGGACGAACGCCCCCTGCCGGGCGTGGCCAGCCTGGGCGTGCGCCCCACGGTCACCCGCGACGGCACGCTGTTGCTGGAGACGCACATCCTCGATCGGCGGGTGGATGCCTACGGTAAACTGGTGTGCGTCGAATTCCTCGAGTTCCTGCGCGACGAGGAATCCTTTCCCGACCTGACCACCCTGACCGCCGCCATCCGCCAGGATGCGCAAGGCGCTCGCGACTATTTTGCCTCCCATGGACTATAGAGACACCCTGAACCTGCCCGAATCCCCCTTTCCCATGCGCGGCGACCTGCCCAAGCGCGAGCCGGGCTGGATCAAGGAGTGGGAGGAAAAAGGCCTGTACAAGCGGCTGCGCGATGCCCGCCAGGGTGCGCCCCTGTTCATCCTGCACGATGGTCCGCCCTACGCCAACGGCAAGATCCACATCGGCCACGCGGTCAACAAGATCCTCAAGGACATGATCGTCAAGAGCCGCCAGCTCGAAGGATTCGACGCGGTGTACGTGCCGGGCTGGGACTGCCACGGCCTGCCGATCGAGAACGCCATCGAGAAGCTGCACGGCCGCAACCTGCCGCGCGACGAGATGCAGGCCAAAAGCCGCGCCTTCGCCACCGAGCAGATCGCGCAGCAGATGACGGACTTCAAGCGCCTGGGCGTGCTGGGCGACTGGGACCATCCCTACAAGACCATGAACCGCACCAACGAGGCGCTGGAACTGCGCGCCTTGAAGAAGGTCATGGAACGCGGCTTCGTCTATCGCGGCCTCAAGCCCGTGTACTGGTGCTTCGACTGCGCCTCGTCGCTGGCCGAGTTCGAGATCGAGTACGCCGACAAGAAAAGCCAGACGCTGGACGTGATGTTCCCGGCCGCCGATCCCGGCAGGCTGGCCGCCGCCTTCGGCCTGGACAGGCTCGACAAGGAAGCCTTCATCGTCATCTGGACGACCACGGCCTGGACCATCCCCGCCAACCAGGCGCTCAACGTCAACCCGGAACTCGAATACAGCCTGGTCGACACCGAACGCGGCCTGCTCATCGTCGCCTCGGCGCTGGTCGAAAAGTGCCTCGAACGCTGGAAACTGCAGGGCAGGGTCGTCGCCACGGCCAAGGGCGAAAAGCTCGAACACATGCCCTTCAGGCACCCGCTGGCGCACGTGGACAAGGGCTACGACCGCCTCGCGCCCGTGTACCTGGCCGACTATGCCACGGCCGAGGACGGCACCGGCATCGTGCACTCGTCGCCCGCCTACGGCCTGGACGACTTCAACTCCTGCACGGCCAACGGCCTGGCCTACGAGGACATCCTCAATCCCGTGCAGGGCCACGGCGTGTACGCGGACGACCTGCCGCTGTTCGGCGGCCAGCACATCTGGAAGGCCGTACCCGCGATCCTCGACGCACTGAAGGCCGCGGACCGCCTGGTGGACACCACCACCATCACCCACAGCTACCCGCACTGCTGGCGCCACAAGACGCCGGTGATCTACCGCGCCGCCGCGCAGTGGTTCATCCGCATGGACGAGGGCGAGGGCGTGTTCACCGACCCGGCCCAGAAGCCCGCGAAGACGCTGCGCCAGATCGCGCTCGAAGCCATCGAGCAGACCGATTTCTACCCCGAGAACGGCAGGATCCGCCTGCGCGACATGATCGCGGGACGGCCCGACTGGTGCATCTCGCGCCAGCGCAGCTGGGGCGTGCCCATCCCGTTCTTCCTGCACGTGGACACGGGCGAGCTGCACCCGCGCACGATGGAGATCATCGACCAGGCGGCCGACATGATCGAACAGGGCGGCGTGGAAGCCTGGAGCCGCGTGACGGCCGAGGACATCCTGGGCGCCGAGGACGCCAGGCACTACACCAAGAGCACCGACATCCTGGAAGTCTGGTTCGACTCGGGCTCCACCTTCTGGCACGTGATGCGCGGTTCGCATCCGGCCATGCACCACGACAGCGGCCCCGAGGCCGACCTGTACCTCGAAGGCCACGACCAGCACCGCGGCTGGTTCCACAGCTCGCTGCTGCTGGCTTCGGCCATCTTCGGCCGCGCGCCCTACCGCGGGCTGCTCACCCACGGCTTCACCGTGGACGGCCAGGGCAAGAAGATGAGCAAGTCGCTGGGCAACACCGTGGCGCCGCAGGACGTGAGCGGCAAGATGGGCGCCGAGATCATCCGCCTGTGGGTGGCGTCGACCGACTACTCGGGCGACCTGGGCATCGACGACAAGATCCTGGCGCGCGTGGTGGACAGCTACCGCCGCATCCGCAACACGCTGCGCTTCCTGCTGGCCAACACCAGCGATTTCGACGCGGCGACGGACGCCGTGGCCTACGAGGATCTGCTGGAGATCGACCGCTACGCCCTGGCGCGCGCGGCCCAGCTGCAAAAGGAGATCCTCGGCCACTACCAGGTCTATGAATTCCACCCCGTGGTCGCCAAGCTGCAGCTGTTCTGCTCCGAGGACCTGGGCGGCTTCTACCTCGACGTGCTGAAGGACCGCCTCTACACCACGGCCCCAAAGAGCCTGGCGCGCCGCAGCGCCCAGACCGCGCTGCACCGGATCACCCACGCGCTGCTGCGCTGGATGGCCCCGTTCCTCTCGTTCACGGCCGAGGAAGCCTGGAAGATCTTCGGCAGCGGCGACAGCATCTTCCTGGAGACGTTCACCACCCTGCCCGAGGGCGACGAGGCGCTGCGGGCCAAATGGACGCGCATCCGCGAAATCCGCGACCAGGTCAACAAGGACATCGAGGCCGTGCGCGCCGAAGGCAAGGTCGGCGCCTCGCTGCAGGCCGAGGTGACCGTCGCGGCCCAGGCCGAGGACCTGGCCCTGCTGCGATCGCTGGAGGACGACCTGAAGTTCGTCTTCATCACCTCCGCGGCCCGGGCCGTGGCGGGCGACGGCGACCTGCGGATCACGGTGCAAGCCACGACGCACGAGAAGTGCGGCCGCTGCTGGCACCACCGCGCCGACGTCGGCCGGGACCCCGCGCATCCGGAACTCTGCGGCCGCTGCGTGGACAACCTGTACGGCGATGGCGAGGCCCGCGTCCATGCCTGATCCGGGCCTCGGCCCGGATGCCGGGCCGGGCGGGCCGCCGGCCGTGCCGCGCGCGGCGCGCCTGCGGCCGCTCGCCGGCTGGCTGGCCTGGGCGCTGGCGCTGGTGCTGCTGGACCAGGCGACCAAGGCCTGGATCTCGGGCGCGCTGGGCTACGGGCAGCGCATCGCCGTGCTGCCGGTCTTCGACCTGACCCTGCTGCACAACACCGGCGCGGCCTTCAGCTTTCTCGCCGACGGCGGCGGCGCCCAGCGCTGGCTGTTCACCGGCATCGCCGCGGCCGCCGCCGTCCTGATCCTGCGCTGGCTGTATACCCACGCGACGGAGCGCCTGCTGTGCGCGGCCCTGGCGAGCATCCTGGGCGGCGCCCTGGGCAACGCCATCGACCGCCTGCTGCACGGCCACGTCGTCGACTTCCTGCTGTTCTACTGGCGCGACTGGTACTTCCCGGCCTTCAACCTGGCCGACGTGGCCATCACCTGCGGGGCCGCGCTGCTGATCCTGGACGAAATCCTGCGCGCCCGCCGCGCGCGCCCATCCTGAAGGAGGCCCTCCATGGACCTGTCGGGCAAACGCATCATCCTGGGGCTGACGGGCGGCATCGCCTGCTACAAGTCGGCCGAACTGCTGCGCCGCATGCAGGACGAAGGCGCCACGGTGGACGTGGTGATGACCGAGGCCGCCACCCGCTTCATCACGCCGGCCACGATGCAGGCCCTGTCCGGCCGTCCCGTCTGGGTGGACGCCTGGGACGCGCGCATGGACAACCGCATGGCGCACATCAACCTGACGCGCGGCGCCGACGCGGTCCTGGTGGCGCCGGCCAGCACCGATTTCCTGGCGCGCGCCGCTCACGGACTGGCCGACGACCTGCTGACCACGCTGTGCGTGGCGCGCGGCGCCGTGCCGCTGCTGGCCGCGCCGGCCATGAACCATGAAATGTGGACCCACCCGGCCACCCAGCGCAACGCGGCGCAGCTGCGCGCCGACGGCGTGGCGCTGATCGGCCCGGACGCCGGCCCGCAGGCCTGCGGCGAGACCGGCTCGGGCCGCATGATGGAACCCGACCGGATCCTGCGCGCCCTGATCGCCTTCTTCCAGCCCAAGACGCTGGCGGGCCGCCGCGTGCTGCTCACGGCCGGCCCCACCAGCGAGACCATCGATCCGGTGCGGGTGCTCACGAACCGCTCGTCCGGCCGCATGGGCTACGCCCTGGCCCGGGCGGCGGCCGAGGCCGGCGCGGACGTGACCCTGGTGTCAGGCCCCGTCGCGCTGCCCTGCCCCGACGGCGTCGAACGCGTCGCCGTGCGCAGCGCCGCCGACATGCACGCCGCCGTGATGGCGCGGGCCGGCGACGCCGACCTGTTCATCGCCGTGGCGGCCGTCGCCGACTGGGGCATCGCCAATCCCTCGTCCCTGAAGCTCAAGAAGCAGCCCGGCGGCCAGCCGCCGCAGCTGGAATTCGTCCAAAACCCCGACATCCTGGCCGAGGTCGCCGCCCTGCCCGGCGGCCCCTGGTGCCTGGGCTTCGCCGCCGAGACCGACCGCCTGGCCGAACACGCCCAGGCCAAACGCACGCGCAAGGGCATCCCCGCCATCGTCGGCAACCTGGCCCAGGACGCCATGGACGCCGAGGACGCCGAACTGGTGATCTTCGACGACGAGGGCGCCCACCCCCTGGCGCGGCAGCCCAAGCTGCGGGCCGCCCGGCAACTGGTCGCCTGGATCGCCGAGCATCTGCCCCCCCGCTGAACTCCAGCGGGGCGAGCGACCCATCGGCGCCGCGCCCCGCCTCTTCCATCACGGACCTTCATCATCATGCAACGACGACTCATCCAGGCCCGCATCGTCAACCCCCTGCTGGGCACGGACGCGATCCCCCTGCCCGACTACGCCACGGGCGGCTCCGCCGCCCTGGACCTGCGCGCCTGCCTGGAAGCGCCCCGGACCCTGGCACCCGGCGAACGCCTGCCGGTGCCCACCGGCCTGGCCCTGAACATGATGGACCCCGGGCTGGTGGCCATCGTGGCCTCGCGCTCGGGCCTGTCGCTGAAGCACGGCATCCGCGTCGCCCAGGGCATCGGCGTCATCGACGCCGACTATCACGGGGAGATCAAGGTCCTGCTGACCAACGACAGCGATACGCCCTACGACATCCAGCCCGGCGAACGCATCGCGCAACTGCTGTTCCAGCCGGTCGTGCAGGTCGGCCTGCACGTGGTCGAGGCCTTCGGCACGGTCACCGAGCGCGGCGAAGGCGGCTTCGGCAGCACCGGCCGGCACTGAGCCGGACGCCGGCCATGCGCGCCGGCCATGCGCCGCCATGGACCGGGCGGCTTGCGGCCCCCCTCCCGGCGGCCGGCCTGGATCAGGGTTTATACCAATCCGCCACCGGATGAGCCTGTCCGATCCGATCCCGAGCACCGTCCGCGGCCTACGATCCGCGATTTCCGGCGCTCGCCCGCGCGGTATCCTCCGCCCTTCCGGCAGGAAGGCAATATTTCATTGTTTTTAATAAGTTGCGTCTTATATTCCAGGATGCCGGGGCGCTGTCCAGTCAGGGTTTATCCCAGTTTTTCTAAAAAATATTATCAATATATTATGTAGCCAGTCCAAAATGACCGGAACGGTCTGGAATCGCGCGGGCATTCATCTAGGCGATATCCCTGGTTGCACTTGCAGATTTCAGATGGTTATACTTCGCCCGTCTTTCAGGTTGCGCCTTTTCCCTCTCCGGGGGGTTCTACCTGATCGGCAGGGTTAACCAAAACCCTCGCAAGGCCCTGCCGGCGCCATCGCCTGCGGGACCCGAGAGGCCCAGGTCCTCTTTCCATCGAGACAAGGGCATCCCCCGGAAAGAGGCCGATCGCATCGCACGCGCTCTACCCGACCCATCACCGCGATTGGATCCGTCACAAAGGAGAATCCAGACATGAGCAGGCTGACCAAACTTTCCACCCTCACCGCAGCGATCCTGCTGGCGACCGGCGCCGGGACGGCGCTCGCCGCCGACGGCCCGATCAAGATCGGCGTCCAGGCGCCCATCACCGGCGAATACGCCGCCGAGGGCCAGGGCATCCAGAACGGCGTCCAGCTGCTGGTCAAGCAGCAGAACGCGGCGGGCGGCCTGCTGGGCCGCCAGATCCAGGTGATCGTGTGCGACGACGAAGGCAAGGCCTCGCAGGCCGCCATCTGCGGCCGCAAGCTGGTGAACGACGGCGTGATCGCGGTGATCGGCACTTACACCAGCGGCGCCGCCCTGGCCGCCGCCCCGATCTACTCCGCCGCCAACGTCATCCAGACTTCCGACGGCACCAGCGACGAACTGACCCAGCGCGGCTGGAAGACCTTCTTCCGCAACGCGCCGCCCAACAGCGACGAAGCCGTCTTCGCCGCCAACTACATGGTCAACGTCAAGAAGTACCAGCGCATCGCGGTGCTGAGCGACCATTCCAGCTACGCCACCGGCCTGGCCCAGAGCGTCAAGAAGGCGGTCCAGGACCAGAAGGGCAACCTCGTGGCCGACGACTTCATCAACGCCGGCACCCAGGACTACAGCGCCGTGCTGACCAAGCTGAAGTCCAAGAACCCGGACGTCCTGTTCTTCTCGGGCTACTACACCGACGGCGGCCTGATCCGCGCCCAGATGAAGCAGCTCGGCATGAACACGGTCTTCATCGGCGGCGACGCCAACCAGAACGCGGCCTTCGCCAAGATCGCCGGCAACGCGGCCCAGGGCGCCATCATCGTCAACGTGCCCGCCCCGGAAAACCTGCCCTACCCGGAAGCCAAGAAGTTCCTGGCCGACTACACCCAGGCCTTCGGCTCGGCGCCTCCCAGCATCTACACCTTCACCAACGCCGACGGCCTGCGCGCGGTCTTCGCCGCCATCGAAGCAACCAAGAGCGCGGACACTTCCAAGCTCATTCCCTGGCTGCACGACATGAAGCAACCCTTCCCCGGCCTGACCGGCCCCTTCACCTGGGATGACAAGGGCGAACGCATCGGCAGTCCGATGTCGGCCTTCGAAGTCCAGGCCGACGGCAGCTACAAGACCGTCTACCCGACGAACTGAGCCCGCCGCCCGACGGCGCCCGCGCCCCCCGCGGGTCGGGCGCCGCCCTTTCCGCCGCGCCCGGTCCCGGGCGACGCGCCTGCCGCGACGCGGCTCTCTCTGGAAACCGATCGATGGACTTTATCCTCCAGCAATTCATCAATGGGGTGACGGTCGGCGGCATCTACGCGCTGATCGCGCTGGGCTACACCATGGTCTACGGGGTGCTCAAGCTGATCAACTTCGCCCACGGCGACCTGTGCATCCTGGGCGCCTTCATCGGCCTGACCACCCTCACCTCCGGCGTCTTCGGCGGCCTGTCCACGCCGGTCCTGCTGATCCTGGCGTTCCTGATCGCCATGATCGCGGTGGCCGTGGCCGGCACCCTGCTCGACCAGTTCGCCTACAAGCCCCTGCGCAAGGCCCCGCGCCTGTCGGCCGTGGTGTCCGCCCTGGGCGCCTCGATGCTGATCCAGAACGGCATCATGCTGATCTGGAGCCCGAACGTCCAGGTCTTCCCCAACAACCTCCTGCCCAACATCAACTGGGAAATCGGCGGAGCCCACATCAGCTTCGTCCAACTGCTGATCATCGTCGGCGCCTTCGTGCTGATGGCCGCGCTGTATTTCTTCGTGCACCACACCCGCGTGGGCACCGCCATCCGCGCCACCGCCATCGACCAGGACGCCGCGCGCCTGATGGGGGTCAACGTCAACCGCGTGATCGCCATGGTCTTCATCATCGGCCCGGTCCTGGGCGCGGTGGGCGGCCTGTTCATCGGCCTGTACTACCGCCAGACCTACTTCACCATGGGCTGGTCCTACGGCCTGAGCGCCTTCATCGCAGCCATCATCGGCGGCATCGGCAACATCCCCGGCGCCATGCTGGGCGGGCTGGTGCTGGGCCTGTTCAACGCCTTCGCCGCCGGCTACGTCTCCAGCTCCTGGCAGGACGCCATCACCTTCGCCCTGCTGATCGCCATCCTGCTGGTGCGCCCCACCGGCCTGCTGGGCGAACGCGTCGCGGAAAAGGTGTAATCCCATGGACAAACACATGAACCAAGCCTCTCCGGCCGCCCCCGCGGGCCAGGCCCGCGCGCTGCGCCTGGCCGGTCCCGCGCTGTGGATCCTGGGCCTGCTGATCCCGCAGCTGCTCTCGCCCGCCTGGATCACCATCGGCGGCATCTTCGCCATCTACTCCATCGTCGCCCTGTCCCAGGACATCGTGCTGGGGCGCGCCGGGATGTACGACATGGGCCACGCGGTCTTCTTCGGCATCGGCGCCTACACCTGCGCGATCCTGTCGCTGTCCTTCAACTGGCCCGTCCTCTGGACCATTCCGGTGGCCATCGTGCTGGCCGCGGCCCTGGGCGCCATCCTGTCGGCGCCCATCGTCAAGCTGCGCGGCGACTACCTGCTGGTGGTCACGATCGGCTTCAACGCCATCTTCGTGCTGGCCATGCAGAACAACCTGTTCGGCCTGACCGGCGGCGCGGACGGCCTGTTCGGCGTGAGCGGCCCGACGCTCTTCGGCCACATGTTCGGCACGCAAAGCGACCTGTTCTACCTGAACTGGGTCGTGCTGGCCGTGGTCCTGTGGCTGATGGGCAACCTGGACCGCTCCTCGCTGGGGCGCACCTTCCGCTACATCAAGCACGACGAACTGGCGGCCGGCACCCTGGGGGTCAACGCCCGCAACTACAAGGTCGCCGCCTTCGCGCTGTCGGCGGGGCTTGCCGGGCTCGCCGGCACGCTGTTCGCCATGCAGCTGTCGGCCGTCAGCCCGGGTTCGTTCCGTTTCACCGATTCGGTGGTGCTCTTCGCCATCGTGCTGGTCGGCGGCCAGGCCTCCGTGCCCGGCGTGCTGCTCGGCACCGCCATGATGTTCGTGGTGCCGCAGATCTTCACCGAATTCGCCCAATACCGCTATCTGGCCTTCGGCGTGGCGATGATCCTCGTCATGATCCTGCGTCCGCAGGGCATCTGGCCGGCCCGCAAGGGGATCATATGATGAACACCGCCGTTTCCAGCCCGTCCGGCGACGGGTCCGACATCCTGCTCGAACTCGACGGCATCGGCATCAGCTTCGGCGGCCTGCGCGCGGTCGACGACCTCAGCTTCAAGATCCGGCGCGGCGAGATCGTCGGCCTGATCGGCCCCAACGGCGCCGGCAAGACCACGGTGTTCAACATGATCACCGGGGTCTACCGGCCCACCGACGGCCACATCCGCTGGCACGGCCGCGACATCACGGGGCTCGCGCCGCACCGCATCGCCGAGGCCGGCATCCGCCGCACCTTCCAGACCATCCGCCTGTTCCAGGACATGACGGTGCTGGAAAACGTGATCGCCGGCCAGCACCTGCGCATGCGCCAGTCCTGGTGGCAGGGCCTGCTGAACACGCCCGCCCAACGCCGCGAGGAACGCGAACTGGTCGAACGCGCCATGACGGTGCTGCGCCAGCTCGACCTGGCCGACGTGGCCCAGGAGATCGCGACGTCCCTGCCCTACGGCGCCCAGCGCCGCGTCGAGATGGCCCGCACGCTGGTGGCCGAGCCCGAGCTCATCATCCTGGACGAACCGGCCGCCGGTCTGAACGAACAGGAATCGGCCGCGCTGAACGACACCATCCGCGCCATCCGCGACGCCGGCATCACCGTGATCCTGGTGGAACACGACATGAGCGTGGTGATGAACGTCACCGACAACATCGTCGTGATCAACTTCGGCAAGAAGATCGCCGAGGGCAAGCCCGCCGAAATCCGCAGCAATCCGCTCGTCATCGAGGCCTACCTGGGCCAGGACGACGACGAGGACGATCCGCTGATGAACGCCATACAAGACCAGGTGAACGCATGACCGCTCCTCTGCTCCAGATCGAAGACCTGCGCGTCAGCTACGGTCACATCCAGGCCCTCAAGGGCATTTCCCTGAGCGTCCAGGAAAAGGAGGTCGTGGCCATCCTGGGCGCCAACGGCGCCGGCAAGACGACGCTGATGCGCACCCTCAGCGGCCTGATCACCCCGCAGTCGGGCAAGATCACCTTCGCCGGGCATGAGACCACCCGCATGGGCGCCGACCGCATCGTGCGCCTGGGCATCGGCCAGTCTCCCGAAGGCCGCCGCGTGTTCGGCACCCTGTCGGTGGCGGAAAACCTGCGCATGGGCGGCTTCACGCGCCCGACGGCCGAAACCGAGGAAAGCTGCGAGCACGTCTACAAGATCTTCCCGCGCCTGCGCGAACGCCGCGACCAGCTCGCCGGCACGCTGTCGGGCGGCGAGCAGCAAATGCTGGCCATCGGCCGCGCCCTGGTGACCAAGCCGCGCCTGCTGCTGCTGGACGAGCCCAGCCTGGGCCTGGCCCCGATCATCGTGCGCAACATCTTCCAGGTGCTGCGCGAGGTGCGCGACACAGGCGTCACGATCCTCATCGTGGAACAGAACGCCCGCATGGCGCTGAAGCTGGCCGACCGCGGCTACGTACTGGAAGTGGGCAAGCTGTCGCACGAGGGCTCCTCGCGCGAGCTGCTGGCCTCGCCGGAGATCCAGGCCGCGTATCTGGGGCATTGAGGCGGCGTCCTCCCCAGCGAAGCATCACCGGACGGCCCCGCGGGGCCGTCCTTTTTTGTCATGAACCGTTCGGGTTAAGCTATGGAGCTTGCTCCTCAAGCCCCATCGATTCAATTTCACAGGAAAAATCCCCATGACCCAAGCCTCCGCCCGCCACATCCTGGTCGATACCGAAGAACAGTGCCTGAAGCTGAAGGCCGACATCGAAGGCGGCGCCGATTTCGCGGCCGTCGCCCGCGAGCATTCCAGCTGCCCGTCCAGCCGCGACGGCGGCAACCTGGGCACCTTCGGCCGCGGCCAGATGGTGCGCGAATTCGACGAGGTCGTCTTCAGCGCGCCGGTGGGCGTGGTCCAGGGGCCGGTCCGCACCCAGTTCGGCTACCACCTGGTGGAAGTGACCGACCGGCAGGATTGATCGGTTCGATCCTCCGATCGCAAAAAAGGGGGGCACCGGTCGGTGCCCCCCTTTTTTCTTCAGGCGATACCTGATTACCCTACCATCATCAGGCTGGCGTTGCCTCCGGCGGCGGCGGTGTTGACGCAGACCGAGACTTCGCGGACCAGCATTTCCAGGGGATAGGCCTTGCCGGCGGAGAGTTCGTCGGCGCGGCGGGCCAGGATCGGGACGATCGGACCGGGGCGGCCGGCGACCGCGCGGGACAGCGTCTGCAGGCCGTCGCTGTCGCCCTCGTAGAGGACCGCCTGGAAGTCGGCCGTGACGGCGGCGTCCGGCGCCACCCAGCGGATGCCGGCGGACGCCGGGCGCGCCGCGTGGAAGGCGCGCACTTCGGGATGATCCACCCACAGCATGTCGTTGCCCGTGCGGTGGCAGGCCTCCAGTTGCGCCTGCGCCCCGGCCGCGCTGGCCGCGTGGCACAGCACCGTGCCGCGCGGCTTCAGGTGGTACTGGTTGGTCTCGCCAGTGGGTCCGGGCAGCGTCAGCGGCCGGGCGCCCTTGCCCACCACCCCTTCGACCGGCAGGGAACTGGGCGTGTCGACCAGCAGGCGGTGCAGGTACAGGGGGCCGCCGGCCTTCGGACCGGTACCCGACAGGCCCTCGCCGCCGAAGGGCTGCACGCCCACGGTCGCGCCGACGATGTTGCGGTTCACGTAGATGTTGCCCGCGTGGATGCGGTCGGTGACGTGGCGCACGGTCTCGTCCAGGCGGGTATGGACGCCGAAGGTCAGGCCGTAGCCCCGGCCGTTGATGGCGTCGATCACCGCGTCGAGATCCTGGCGGCGGTAGCGCAGCACGTGCAGGACCGGGCCGAAGACTTCGCGCTCCAGCTCGGCGATGTCGGAGATCTCGATCAGGGTCGGCGCCACGAAGGTGCCGTGGCGCACCTGGTCACCGTCCATCGGATGCCGGTCGACGGCATGGCCGGCCGCCCGCATGGCCTGGACGTGGCGCTCGATCACGGCCTGGGCCTCGGCGTCGATCACCGGACCGATGTCGGTGGACAGCAGTTCGGGACGCCCCACGCGCAACTCGTTCATGGCGCCGCGCAGCATCGTCAGGGTGCGGTCGGCGCAATCTTCCTGGACGCACAGCACGCGCAGCGCGGAACAGCGCTGGCCCGCCGAATCGAAGGCCGAGCTGAGCACGTCGTAGACGACCTGCTCGGTCAGTGCCGAGGAATCCACGATCAGGGCGTTCTGCCCGCCGGTCTCGGCGATCAGGGGGATCGGGTGGCCGGCGCCGTCCAGCCGGTCGGCCAGCGTGGCGGCGATCAGCCGGGCGACCTCGGTCGAGCCGGTGAACATGACGCCGCGCACCGCCGGACTGGCGACCAGGGCCGCGCCGACGGTCTCGCCCCGGCCCGGCAGCAGCTGGACCGCATCGGCCGGGATGCCGGCGCGATGCAGCACCGACACGCCGTAGGCGGCGATCAGCGCGGTCTGCTCGGCCGGCTTGGCCAGCACGACGTTGCCGGCGGCCAGGGCGGCCGCGACCTGGCCGGTGAAGATGGCCAGGGGGAAGTTCCAGGGGCTGATGCACAGCACCGGGCCCAGCGGCCGGTGGCTGTCGTTGGAGAAGGATTCCTCGATGCGGACGGCGTAGTAGCGCAGGAAATCGACCGCCTCGCGGACTTCGGCGATGGCGTTGGGGAAGGATTTGCCCGCCTCGCGCACGATCAGGCCGATGGCCGACTGCATCTCGTCTTCCATCAATTGGGCGGCGTGCCGCAGGCACTGCGCCCGCTCGGCGGGCGGCGTGGCCTGCCAGATCGGCGCCGCGTACTCGGCGCGTCCCAGGGCGGCCTGGACATCGGCCGCGTCGGCTTCGATCACCTGGCCGACCACGTCGCGGTGGTCCGCCGGATTGAGGACGGGACGGGCGCGCTCGTCCTGCCATTCGCCGGGAGGCGCGGCACGCCATTCCTGGGTGGCGCTGCCCAGCAGCGCGGCCGCCAGGGAGCCCAGGCGATGCTCGTTGCTGAGATCCAGGCCGGCCGAGTTGGCGCGGTCCTCGTGCGCCCGGTACAGATCGCGCGGCAGGGGGATGCGGTCGTGCGGCGCCCCCAGGGGCTGGACGGCGCGGGCCTTGCGGACCGGATCGGCCACCAGGGCGTCGATGGGCAGGTCGCGGTCGCCGATCTGGTTGACGAAGGAGGTGTTCGCGCCGTTTTCCAGCAGGCGGCGCACCAGGTAGGCCAGCAGGGTCTCGTGCGTGCCCACGGGGGCGTAGACGCGGCAGGGGCGGTTCAGGCGGCCCTTGGCCACCGGGCCGACGACCTCTTCATAAAGCGGTTCGCCCATGCCGTGCAGGCACTGGAACTCGTACTGGCCGGGATAGTAGTTCTCGCCCGCCATGTAGTAGATGGAGGACAGCGTCTGGGCGTTGTGCGTGGCGAACTGGGGAAAGACGGCTTCCGGGGCGGACAGCAGCTTGCGCGCGCAGGCCAGGTAGGACACGTCGGTGTGGATCTTGCGCGTGTAGACCGGGTAGCCTTCCAGGCCGTCGACCTGGGCGCGCTTGATCTCGGAATCCCAGTAGGCCCCCTTGACCAGGCGGACCATCAGGCGGTGCTTGCTGCGGCGCGCCAGATCGATCACGAAATCGATCACGAAGGGCGCGCGCTTCTGGTAGGCCTGGATGACGAAGCCGATGCCGTTCCAGCCCCGCAGGCGTTCATCGAAGCACAGGGCTTCCAGCAGGTCCAGGGACAATTCCAGGCGGTCGGCCTCTTCCGCGTCGATGTTCAGGCCGATGTCGTAGCGGCGCGCCAGCGCGGCCAGTTCGACCATGCGCGGCAGCAGTTCTTCCATGACCCGGTCGCGCTGGGCGCGCGAATAGCGCGGATGCAGCGCCGACAGCTTGATGGAGATGCCGGGGCCTTCGTAGATCCCGCGCCCCTGGGAGGCCTTGCCGATGGCGTGGATGGCCTGCTCGTAGGACTGGTAGTAGCGCTCGGCGTCCTCCGCCGTCGTGGCGGCCTCGCCCAGCATGTCGTAGGAATAGCGGAAGCCGACGTCCTCGAACTTGCGGCTGTTGGCCAGGGCCGAGGAGATCGTCTGGCCGGTGACGAACTGCTCGCCCATCAGGCGCATGGCCATGTTCACGCCGCGCCGGATCAGCGGCTCGCCGCCCTTGGCGATCAGGCGCGTCAGGGCCTGGGACAGGTTCTGTTCGCTGTTGACGCTGACCAGCTTGCCGGTGACCAGCAGGCCCCAGGTGGCCGCGTTGACGAACAGCGAGCGGGATTCGCCCACGTGCGCGCGCCAGTCGCCGTGGCTGATCTTGTCGCGGATCAGGGCGTCGCGCGTGGCCTGGTCGGGAATGCGCAGCAGCGCCTCGGCCAGGCACATCAGGGCGACCCCTTCCTGGCTGGACAGCGAGAATTCCTGGATCAGGCCTTCCACCCCGCCCCCCTTGCGCTTGTCGCGCAGGGTCTGCACCAGCCGGCGGGCCAGGGCCTCGACCTGGACGGGCTGCAGCGATTCGGCCTGGTCCACCAGCATGGCCACGCATTCCGGCTCCGGCCGGCGGTAGGCGGCGGTGATGGCGGCGCGCAGCACGGACTGCGGCAGGACTTCCTGGGCGAACTCGTGGAACGGCGCCAGCGCTTCGGGTTCCGCCACAGCCTCCACGGATTCCGCGTCGGGACGCCGGTCGATCTCGGCGGGCACCTGGCCGCGCTCGATGGCCTCGATGTAGCTCAGCAGGGCCTGCTTGTGCAGCCAGTGCGGCGTGCAGCCCAGTGAATCCGCCAGGGTCCGCAGGCGCTCGCGCAGCGCCTCATCGACCTTTACACCCAAGGTTACAGTTGCCATGTTCGAGGTATTCCACGTTGGTAGCGCCGGCCGGGAAGCCAGCTCGCATCAGGCGCCATGCTAAAAGGTTGCACCTGAACTCGCCATTATGGTTAACCCCAAATACAATCAGGTGCAACCGAATTCTGACACGCCTGGTTTCCCTTGTAAATCGGCCCGGGGATCCGAGGCCTCGCCCGCGATCAGCGCCGCCAGGCGGTCCAGCGCCCGCCGCTGGGCCTCCACCAGCGACGCCACGCCCCCGGCGGCGGGCAGGCGCACCGAGGCCCGGCACAGGCGGGCGCGGTCCGCGCCCGGCGCGCGGTCCGTCCAGTCCGCGTCCAGCGCCACGAAGCGCCCCCAGACCATGTCGAACCGGTCGATCCGCACTTCGATGCGCCGGGCGGGCCGGGATTCCGCGTCCGGCAGGCGCCGCAGGTCCGCGGCGCCCAGCCGGCGGCCGACCTCCCCCGCCAGCGCGTCGCGGATCTGGTCGCCCAGCGGCGCCGCCCACAGCGAATCGTTCAACACCTGCACCGCCGGATCCCGGGCCGGATCGCGCACCACCAGCTGGAGGCGCTCGGCCTCGGCCGGAATCCGCGCCACCGAAAGGCGCAGGCCGCCCTCGGCCGCCTGGACGGCGGCGCCGGCCGCCGGCCGGCCGGCGGCGTCGGCGGGCGCCGCCAGGCTGTAGTAGCGCGGCGGCACCGCCGCGCAGCCCGCCAGCAGGACCGCCGCGCACACCCAGGCCAGGTTCGTCCTTTTCATGATGCGATCCTCGTCAATGCAGCTCATCGGGGGCGCGCCCCCGGATCAGGGCGTCGGGGCGGGCCTGCAGCGTCTCGGACAGCAGGCGCAGGGCGCGCGCGGCGCGGTCCAGCTCGCCCAGGGTATCCCTCAGCCCGCCCAGCAGAGGCGCGTCGGGGGCCAGCACCGCGCCGACGCGGTCCAGCGAGGCGCTGGCCGAGGACAGGGCCCGGGTCGCCTGGGGCGCCACCTGGGTGTCCAGGCGCCGCAGCAGGCGGTTCAGGGCCTCCAGGCTGCCGCGCAGGTCGCGGCCGATGTCCTCGATCGGCACCTTGTCCAGCTTGGCGACGATATTGCCGAGCTGGCCCTGCAACCGGTCGAAGTCGCCCCGCACCGTGGGCACCAGGAATCCCTTGTGGCTGGAGAGGTCGCCGGGAATCTCCGGGGCCGCGTGCGCCTCACCGGGGAAGAAATCCAGGGCCACGTACTGCTGGCCGGTCAGCAGGCTGGCGGTGCGCAGTTGGGCCCGCAGGCCCCGTTCGATCAGGGGAATCAGCAGGGCTTCGCCCTGGAGGCCGCCCGACGCGTCGTTCAACTGCCGGTAGGCGTCGCTGAAGCGCATCGGATAGAGCTGCGCCCGGACCCGGGAATAGAAGCGCCGGCGCTCGCGGTCGAACTCGAGATCGATGTCGACCACCTTGCCGATCGACATGCCGCGGAAATCGACGTCGGCGCCGACGCGCAGGCCGCGGACCGACTGGTCGAAGCGCAGTTCGATCGGCACCGGATCGCCGTCCGGATCGGCCAGGGCCTCGTCGCGCGTACCGAACAGGCGATACGTACTGCCGGCGGCGGCCGGCGCGCTGTCCACGACGCCGTCGAAGGAGCTGGATTCGTCCGCCTGGGCGAAGGCGATGCCGCCGTTCAGGATCGCCGACAGGCCGCTGGTGCGCATCTGGACGCCGTCGGTCGACACCGACAGGTCCACGCCGCTGTCGTTCCAGAAGCGCGTGTCCGGCGTCACGTAGCGGTCATAGGGCGCCTCGACGAATACGTGCAGGTTGACCGAGCGGCCGTCGGGGGCCATGTCGTAGCTGACGACGCGGCCGACCTCGATGCGACGGTAATGGATGCGGGACCCCACGCGCAGCGAGCCCAGCGAATCCGCCTGCAGCACGAAGCGGGTGCCGACCTGGCCGCTGAGCACTTCCGGCGGATTGCTCAGGCCCTCGAAGGTGCGGACCTGATCGCCCTTGGGCCGCGTGATGGGCGCATCCACGTCGATGTAGACCCCCGACAGCAGCGTGTCCAGCCCCGAGACCCCCGCGAGGCTGACCTGCGGACGGACGATCCAGAACTTGGAGTCCTTCTGCGTGATGTATTCCGAGCCCTCGCGCCTGAGCTGCACGTCCACCAGCACGTGCTGGCGGTCCCCGGCGACGCGCACGTCCGACACGTCGCCCACCACCACGTCGCGGTAGCGCAGCTTGGTCTGGCCGGCCTCGACGCCGGCCGCCGACAGGAAGCTGATGGTGATCACCGGACCGTTGCGCACCCAGGCCGAGGCCAGCAGGGACAGCCCCACCGCCAGCGCCAGCAGGGGCACCAGCCAGACCCAGGACCAGCGCAGGGAGCGGCCGGGACGGATGACGGGCTCGGCGGCATCCCCGGAGGGGCGCGCGTCCCCGGCGGGACGTGCGCCTTCGGCGGGGAGCCCCGCATCGGCGGGATCGCCCGGCTTCCGGGCGGGCGGGTCCTCAGTGTCCATGGTTTTCCTTTGCCGGCCGGGCGCCCCGCAGGACGTCCCAGCCTCGACGCGGATCATAGCGCATGGCCGCCCACATGGTGAGCACGACCACGGCGCCGAAGTTCAGGGCGGCGGGCCCGACGCTGATCTGGGACAGGCCCGGGAAATTGGCCATGGCCGCCATCAGGACGACGACGAAGACGTCCAGCATGGACCACTGTCCGACGAATTCGACCGCGGCATACAGCCGCGTGCGCTGCCGCTGGACCTGCGCGCCCAGGGGCCGGTCGCGCAGCAGCAGGAAGGCCAGGGCCAGCAGCTTGGTCACCGGCACCAGCACGCTGGCGACGAAGACGATGACGGCCAGGTCCCAGGAACCGTAGCGCCAGAGCTCGATCACGCCGCCCAGGATGGTGTGGTCGCTGCGGCCCAGCGCGGTCCGGACCTCCATGATCGGCAGGAGATTGGCCGGAACGTAGAAAACGGCCGCCGCCAGCAGCAGGGCCCAGACCTGCGCCGCGTCGCCGTGGCGGGCATGGCCCAGCGCCGCCCCGCAGCGCAGGCAGCGCCCGGACGCCTGCGGGGCCTGGACGCAGCCGCAGGCGTCGCACACCCGGCCCCGCCCGTCCCGGCCCGACAGCGGCACCATGCCCGCGTCCTCCGCCTGGCGCCACAGGGCGTGCGCATCCCAGCGCCCCAGCCCGGTCAGCAGGAAGCAGAGCGCGAGAAAGCCCAGCATGCCGGGCTCCACCTGCAGGCGCGCCAGGCCGGCGACCTTGACGACCGACACCAGGATGGCCAGGATCAGCACCGTCGCCATGGACCACGGCGCCAGCCGGTCCAGCAGCCGCAGCGTGCGCCCCAGGTCGGGCGGCAGGCGCCGCGCCGCGATCGCCTGCATCACCCACAGCGTCAGCGAGATCTGGAGCAGCGGGAACCAGAACCCGGCCAGCCCGGTCATCACCGAGACCCCGTAATAGCCGCGATCCCAGCACAGGCGCAAGGCCTGCCAGTAGGTCAGGCTGAGTTCATGGCCCTGGATCGACAGCCGGACGATGGGAAACCACTGGGCGATGGCGAACACGGCCAGGCAGGCCCAGGCCAGCGCCACCCACTGATCCAGGGACAACCAGCCGCGCCGGTACAGCACCGTGCCGCAGCAGCGGCATTCGGCCCTGCCGCGCGCGCCCGGATCGAGCCGGACGTGCAGCGTGTCGCAATACGGGCAGGCGATCAGGGGCCCGCGCGGCATCAGTCCACGAGCTCGGGCTCGGGCCGGGAAGGCTCCGGCACGATCCCCGCGCCCTCGCCGCCTTCGGGGAAGTTCAGCACGACCTGTTCCTGGGCATCCACGTCGACCTCGACCCGGCCGCCGTGCACCAGGCGGCCGAACAGCAGCTCGTCGGCCAGCGCCCGGCGGATGGTGTCCTGGATCAGGCGCTGCATGGGCCGCGCGCCCATGGCCGGATCGAAGCCGGCCCGCGCGAGATGGTCGCGCAGCGCCTGCGTGAACAGGACTTCGACGTGCTTGTCGTGGAGCTGGTCCTCGAGCTGCATGAGGAACTTGTCGACGACCTGGAGGATGACCTCGCGCGGCAGCGGCGCGAAGCCGATGATCGCGTCCAGCCGGTTGCGGAACTCGGGCGTGAACTGGCGCTTGATTTCGGCCATCTCGTCGCCCGCGCGCTGCGGCGCGGCGAAGCCGATCGTGTTGCGGTTCAGCGCGTCGGCGCCCGCGTTGGTCGTCATCACCAGGATGACGTTGCGGAAATCGGCCTTGCGCCCGTTGTTGTCGGTCAGCGTGCCGTGGTCCATGACCTGCAGCAGGATGTTGTAGACGTCCGGATGCGCCTTTTCGATTTCGTCGAGCAGCAGCACGCAATGCGGCTGCTTGCTCACGGCCTCGGTCAGCAGGCCGCCCTGGTCGAAGCCGACGTAGCCCGGCGGCGCGCCGATCAGGCGCGACACGGTGTGCCGTTCCATGTATTCGGACATGTCGAAGCGCAGCAGCTCGATTCCCAGGACGAAGGCCAGTTGGCGCGCGACCTCGGTCTTGCCCACGCCGGTCGGGCCGGAGAACAGGAAGCAGCCGATGGGCTTGTCGGGCCGTCCCAGGCCCGAACGCGCCATCTTGATCGAGGCGGCCAGCGCGGAAATGGCCTGATCCTGGCCGAACACCACGGCCTTCAGGTCCCGTTCCAGCGTGGCGAGCTTGTTGCGGTCGTCCGTGGACACGTTCTGCGGCGGGATGCGGGCGATGCGCGCGACGGTGGACTGGATCTCGGCGCGGCCGATGAGCTTCTTCTGGCGCGACTTGGGCAGCAGGCGCTGGGCGGCGCCGGCCTCGTCGATCACGTCGATGGCCTTGTCCGGCAGGAAGCGGTCGCTGATGTGGCGCGCGGCCAGTTCCGCCGCCGCCGTGATCGCCGCCCCCGAATAGCGCACCTGGTGGTGGGCCTCGAAGCGCGCCTTCAGGCCGCGCAGGATCTGGATGGTCTGGGCCACCGTGGGCTCGGGGATGTCGATCTTCTGGAAGCGCCGCGCCAGCGCGTGGTCCTTCTCGAAGACGCCGCGGTATTCGGTGTAGGTGGTCGCCCCGATGCACTTCAAGTATCCGGAGGACAGCGCCGGCTTGAGCAGGTTGGAGGCGTCCAGCGTGCCGCCCGACGCGGAGCCCGCGCCGATCAGCGTATGGATCTCGTCGATGAACAGCACCGCGTGGCGATTGTCCTTCAGGGCCTTGAGGACCAGCTTCAGGCGCTGCTCGAAATCGCCCCGGTACTTGGTGCCCGCCAGCAGCGCGCCCATGTCCAGCGCGTAGACCTGGGTCTCGTGCAGGACTTCCGGCACGTCGCCCTGGGTGATGCGCCAGGCCAGGCCCTCGGCGATGGCGGTCTTGCCGACCCCGGCCTCGCCCACCAGCAGGGGGTTGTTCTTGCGCCGGCGGCACAGCACCTGGATGACGCGCTCGACCTCGTCCTCGCGGCCGATCAGCGGATCGATCCGGCCCTTGAGGGCCTCGGCGTTGAGGTCGGTGGCGTAGGTTTCCAGGGGAGACTTCTGCTGCTCGGCCTTCGGGTCGGCGGCGGGCGGCTCCAGGCGCGGATTGTCCGCGGCGGGAGGATCGTCGGACACCTTGGTGATGCCATGGGACAGGTAGTTGACCACGTCCAGCCGGGACACGCCCTGCTGCACGAGGAAATACACGGCGTGCGAGTCCTTTTCGCCATACATGGCGACCAGCACGTTGGCGCCGGTCACGGCGTTCTTGCTGGACCCGTTGGAGGACACGTGCATGATCGCGCGCTGGATCACGCGCTGGAATCCCAGCGTGGGCTGGGTGTCGACATCGCCCTCGCCGGGGAACACCGGCGTATTCTCGACGATGAACTTGCGCAAATCCTGACGCAGCAGCTCGATGTCCGCCGCGCAGGCGCGCAGGACTTCGACGGCCGAGGCATTGTCCAGCAGGGACAGCAGCAGGTGCTCCACGGTGATGAATTCGTGTCGGGCGGCGCGGGCCTCGACGAACGCCATGTGCAGGCTGACTTCGAGCTCTTCGGAAATCACGCTTCCTCCATTGCATATCGGAGCGGATCAAGCAATCCGTTATGCCTATTCTATGACTAAAACAGTCCGCTGTTTGACGCCCGGGGACTCGGGATCGTCCCTAGGAGCCGCGCGGACACAGGGACGGGGGGAAAGAGCCGGCATCCCATGCCTGGGGGCGGCCCGGCGTCAGAAGAACGGCACGGGCTCCATCAGGCATTGCAGCGGATGCTGGTCGGCGTGGGCCAGGTGCAGCACGGCGTCGACCCGGGTGGCCGCCACGTCGCGCGTATAGATGCCGCAGACGCCCCTGCCCTCGTGGTGGACCTGCAGCATGATGCGCTCGGCCTCTTCGCCGCCCTTGTGGAAGACCCGCTGCAGGACGTGCACCACGAAATCCATCGGCGTGTAGTCGTCGTTCAGCAACACGACCTGATACATCGGCGGCGGCGCGAGGCGCACCGGCGCGGTTTCACGCGCCAGTTGCTGCTGATTTTGAATATCGGTCGGCATGCGAATCAGAACCTAGTGGTTTCCATAGTTGACTGAATGACGCGGAATTCAGCATGATCTTCGTGTCCCGCAGGCCGCCCTCACGGATGGCCGGGGCCGTTCAAACCCCACACTATAGTCGAGAGGCAGTTTGCATGTCGGAATCCATCGAAAACACCGGAGAGTCACAAAAGCTGACAGGAACGGTCAAATGGTTCAATGACGCCAAGGGCTTTGGCTTCATTACCCCCGACAATGGGGGTGAAGACCTTTTCGCACATTTTTCATCCATCCAGATGAACGGCTTCAAGACCCTGAAAGAAGGGCAGAAGGTCGTTTTCGATATCGCGCAGGGTCCGAAAGGCAAACAAGCCCTGAACATCACCGCCGCCTGAAATACGGGGTCCGGATGTTCTCTTTCATTTTAACGCGATGCGGGGCCCCCGGCGGGCCCCGTTTTTTTGCTTCGAGAAAGCTGCTGGCCGCCGCCCCGCTGCTGGCGGGCCTGCTGTGCATCCGTCCGGCGGCGGCGCAGCCGCCGCTGCCGACCGTGACGCTGCATGTCGGCGGCCATGAGATCCAGGTCGAACACGCCGCCACGCCCGAAACCCTGCGTGAAGGGCTGATGCGCCGGACCGGGCTGGCGGACGACGCCGGCATGCTGTTCGAGCTGGGCGAACCGGACATCCATTGCTTCTGGATGAAGGACACCCTCATCCCCCTGTCCATCGCCTTCATCGGCCCGGACGGACGCATCGTCGACATCCAGGACATGCGGCCGCAAAGCCTGGATCCGCATTGCCCGCCGACGCCCGTCACCCGGGCGCTGGAAATGAACCTGGGCTGGTTCGCCCGCGCCGGCGTGCGGGCGGGCGACCGGGTGACGCGCTGAAGCGCCCCTTCCCCTCGCCCCCGGCCGCTCAGGGCGCCGCGCCTTCCCGCTTCGCGGGATCGGCGTCCCGGCGCCCGGCCATCATGGCCAGCGCGGCGAAGGCCAGGACGAGCGGCGCGAAGGACACCCACAGCACCGCGTCCCAGCCATAGGCCGAGAGCAGCCCGCCCGACGAGAACGAGCCGATCGCCATCAGGCCGAACACGATGAAATCGTTGAGCGACTGCACCCGCGTCTTTTCCTCGGACCGGTGGCATTCGAGCACCAGGGCGGACGCGCCCAGGAAGCCGAAATTCCAGCCCAGGCCCAGCAGGATCAGCGTCGCCCAGAAGTGCGCCACGTCCACGCCGCCCAGCCCGATCGCGGCGGACAGGCCGGTCAGCGCCAGGCCGGCCGCCACCACGCGGCCGGCGCCCCAGCGCGCGATCAGGCTTCCGGTGAAGAAGCTGGGTCCGTACATGGCGATCACGTGCCATTGCAGGCCCCAGTTGGCCGACGCCTGGGAATGCCCGCACAGGTGCATCGCCAGCGGCGCGGCGGTCATCAGGAAATTCATCAGCAGGTAGGCCACCGCCCCGCAGGTCGCCGCGGCGATGAAGCGCGGCTGGCGCGCGATCCGCCCCAGGGGCCGCCCGCCGGCGATTTCGCGCGCCGTGGGCGGGGGCAGCTTCACGCCCAGCAGGAGGAAGGCGGCCAGCACCGCCACGGCGGCCTGCACGAGGTAGGTCGCCGCGAACCGGTGCGGCGGCCACAGGTCCATCGTGTAGGTCACCAGTTGCGGTCCCACGACGCCCGCGGCCACGCCCCCGGCCATCACCAGCGAAAGCGCGCGGGCGCGCTTTTCGGGCGCGACCCCGTCGGCGGCCGCGAAGCGGAACGAGAGCACCACGGCGGCATAACCGCCGCCGAAGAAGGTCGCCAGGCAGAACAGGCGGAAGTCGCCCGCCAGCACCGCGAACATGGCCAGCAGGCCGGCCAGCGCGCCGGCCCCGGTCCCGGCCAGGAAGGCGGCGCGCCGGCCGTGCCGCCGGGCGATCGCGCCCGCGGGCAGGATGCAGGCCGCCATCCCCACCACGAAGATCGAGATGGGCAGGGTCGCCAGCATCGGCGAGGGCGCCAGCTGGTCGCCGACGATGGCGCCCGTGGCGTAGACCACCACCGCGTTCGCGCCGGCCAGCGCCTGCGCGATGGCCAGCCGCCAGATGTTCTCTCCCTGGACCTTTTCAGGCAGCAGATCGGGGGTGTCAGCGGGGGCGTGCGTCATCTTGTTCCCATACATGGAAAAACGGCGGACGCAGTGTTGCGTTCGCCGTTTTCGTGGAGGTGAATCCTTAACTCGTCAGGCTAGGGCCATGTTCAAATTGTGGCATCTCTCCACCTCGCGTCCTGCATGCCGCTCGGATTCGATAGGCATGAAATGGTCCGCAGGGACCATTTCAAGTCCGATCTCATCCAAGGTTGGCCGCCGCGAAGTCCCAGTTCACCAGGTTCCAGAAGTTTTCCAGGTACTTGGGACGGGCGTTGCGGTAGTCGATGTAGTAGGCGTGTTCCCACACGTCACAGGTCAGCAGGGCCTTGTCGGCCGTGTTGACGATGGTGCCGGCGTTGCTGGTGTTGACGATGTCCAGGCCGCCGTCGGCCTTTTTCACCAGCCAGGTCCAGCCCGAGCCGAAGTTGCCGGCGGCGGATTGCGTGAAGGCGGCCTTGAAGGCATCGACGCTGCCCCACTTGGCCTCGATGGCCTGGCGCAGCGCGCCGGAGGGTTCGCCGCCGCCCTTGGGCGACAGGCTGTTCCAGTAGAAGGTGTGGTTCCAGACCTGGGCGGCATTGTTGAACACGCCGCCGCTGGACTTGCGGATCACGTCTTCCAGGCTCAGCGAGGCCAGCTCGGTGCCCTCGATCGCCTTGTTCAGGTTGGTCACGTAGGCCTGATGATGCTTGCCGTAGTGGTATTCCAGCGTTTCCTGGGAAATATGGGGAGCCAGTGCGTCCATCGCGTAAGGCAGCGGCGGCAGGGTAAAAGCCATGACAGTTCCTTCAAAAAGATGTTGCATGCACCACGTTCGGCGCGCCCTGGATACGGACCGCCCGGCAGCGATCCTGCCCGGCGGAACGGATCGGGACGCCCCCGGTGTCCCTAGAGCAACGCATCGGTCCGGGTGACTTCGGCCTGGGCGCGGCCCTGGCCGAACTCGATCTCGATGGGCTCATGAATCTTCAAGTCTAACGCATTTTTGACGATCGTCCCGTCGATCCGGCGGACCAGGGCGTAGCCACGTCCCAGCACCCGGTGCGGATCCAGCGCCCCCAGGGCGGCCAGGACCGCGTCGAGCCGCCGATGGCGGCGCTGCAGCAGGCCATCCAGGCCCGAGGACAAGCGATCCAGCGCCGCCGGTGGGCGCTGGCGGCGTTCCCGCAGCAGCCGTTCCAGGCCGGCCTGCAGCCGCCGGGCGGCGAACTCCAGGCGCTGGCGCCTGAGCTGCAGGCGCTGGACCGGGGACACGAGCTGGGCGCGGGCCCGGTCCAGCCGGATGGCCGCGTGCTCCAGGCGCCGCCGCTGGCCCCGGACGAGCAGGTCGCGCGCGGCCCGCAGGCGGCCCAGGACCTGGCCGCGGTCCTCGCAGCACAGCTCGGCCGCCGCCGTCGGCGTGGGGGCGCGCAGGTCGGCCACGAAATCGGCGATGGTGAAATCGGTCTCGTGCCCCACTCCGCTGACGACCGGCATCGGGCAGGCGGCGATGCGGCGCGCCAGGGCTTCGTCATTGAAGCACCACAGGTCCTCCAGGCTGCCGCCGCCGCGCACCAGCAGCAGCGTGTCGACCTCGGCCCGCTCGGCGGCCCGGTCCAGCGCGGCGCACAGCTGCGGCGCGGCGTCGCGCCCCTGGACCTGGGCCGGATAGACGATCACCCGCACGTGCGGCGCCCGCCGCGCCATGACCGACAGCACGTCGCGCAAGGCGGCCGCCGACAGCGAGGTCACGACCCCCACCGCCCGGGGCAGGACCGGCAGCGGGCGCCGCCGGGCCGGATCGATCAGGCCCTCTTGCGTGAGCCGGTCGCGCAGGCGCAGGAAGGCCTCGTGCAGGTCGCCCCGGCCCGCCTGGCGCAGGGACTCGACCTGCACCTGGTAGTCGCCCCGGGGCTCGTACAGCGAGACCTGGACGCGGAATTCGTAGCGGCCACCGACCTCGGGAACGAACCCCACCGCCTGGGCGCGCCCCCGGAACATCACCGCGCGCACGGCGGCGGCCTCGTCCTTGATGGAAAAGTACCAGTGCCCGGACGCGGCCCGGGTGAAATTGGAAATCTCGCCCGCTACCCACAGGCGCGGCACGCCGTCCTCCAGCAATTGCGCCACCCGGCGGTTGAGCTGCGACACGGTCAGGACCGCGTCGCTTCCCGAAAAGCCGCCTTCGGCGAGCCTTGGAGCAGAAAAACTCATCGAAACCTATCCACAGAAAGCCTTGGTTTGTCAAACCCGCCTGTTTTCGGGCTCATCAGGGGGTCTCATCAAGATTCACTTCAAAAAATACACGTAACTCATTGATTTTCAAAAAATTTAAATTCCAACGGCCAGTGTGCAAAAAATAACCAATCCAGTCCGAAGGGCCATGAAACGTGCGCATCCGGACTCTTGTGCACAGAATTATCCACAGAAACTGTGGATACCGGCGGGAGAGCCGCGTCCCGATTCACGCCCGGACCCCGGAAGCCCCTGGACGCGCCCTCGCGCCGCCGCGCATCCGCCCGCCGCTCGACTTGCCCCGGGCTTCCCTTAGAATACGTATTTGCGCCGATTCCCGGCCCCGCACCTCAAGGATCAGGACTGTGCTGGACATCATTCACGCGGCCGGCTGGCCGATCTGGCTGCTCGTCGCCACCTCGGTCATCACGCTGGCGATCATCATAGAACGATTCCTGGCCCTGCGCGCCCGCCAGGTCATGCCCGCCGGCCTGCCCGAGCAGGTGCTCGAACTCGTGCGCCGCCAGCAGGACGAGCCCGACGCCGTCCTGCGCCTGGCGCGCGGCAGCCCCATGGGCCGCATCCTCGCCGAGATCGCCGCCCACCGGCACCAGGACGACGCCTGGCGGCTGGCCGCCGTCGAAGCCGTCGGCCGCGACGTGTCCTGGCGCCTGAACCGCTACCTGCCCGCCCTGGCGACGATTTCCGTGATCGCCCCGCTGCTGGGCCTGTTCGGCACCGTGGTCGGCATGATCGAGATCTTCGGCGCCTACGACCCCGCCGGCGGCGACCCGGCCCAGCTGGCCCACGGCATCTCGATCGCCCTGTACAACACCGGCTTCGGCATCCTGATCGCCATCCCCGCGCTGGCCTTCCACCGCTACTTCCGCTCCCGTGTCGAATACTTCCTGCACACCATGGAACGCGAGGCCGAAACCCTGAACCGCCTGATCAGCCGGCGCGCCGCGACATGAACTTCCACCACCATCGCGCCCACGACGAGCCCGAGATCAACCTGATCCCGCTGATCGACGTGCTGCTGGTGATCCTGATCTTCCTGGCGGCCTCCACCTCGTTCACCCGCCACCGCCAGCTGCAGGTCGCCCTGCCCCAGGCCCAGGCCGAGGCGCCGGACGCCTCGCCTTTCCTGGAACTGGCCATCAGCCGCGACGGCCTGTACGCGCTGGACGGCCACTATGTCGACGCGGCCGACGACGCCGCCCTGGCCGACGCCCTGCGCCAGGCGGCGGCGGGCAGGCCCGACCTCGCCCTGCGCATCGACGCCGACGGCCAGGCCGCGCACGCCGCCGTCGTCCGCGCCCTGGAAGCCGCCCGCCTGGCGCACATCGGCAAGGTCCATTTTCTGACCCAGGCCCGGCCATGAACGCGCCGGGCCGCCCCAAGCGTGAATTCCCCCTTGGGGGGATGAGCCTGGACGCAGGGCGGTCCCTGCGGACCGGCCTGCGCCTGACGAATCCGAGCGGCATGCAGGCCGCGAGGTGGGCGGCGCGTAGCGCCAAGGGGGTACCATGAACGCGCCGGGCCGCCCCAAGCGTGAATTCCGGGGCGTGCGGCGCGGGGAAATCCCATGAGCCGCCGGCTCGAAGACCTCATGCTCGCAATCTGGAGCCGGCGCGGAGTCCCAAGCACGCTGCTGCTGCCCCTGTCCTGGCTCTACGGCCGGCTGTCGGCCCGGCGCCTGCGCGCCGGGGCCCGGACCGCCTGGAAGGCCCCGGTGCCCGTCGTGGTCGTCGGCAACATCCTGGTCGGCGGCACCGGCAAGACCCCCGTCACGATCGCCGTCTGCCAGGCCCTGCGGGCCCGGGGCTGGCGTCCCGGCATCGTCAGCCGGGGCTACGGCGCGGCCATCGGACCGGAGCCGCGCCTGAGCGACGGCGGCGACGACGCCGCCCGCCTGGGCGACGAGCCGGCGCTGATCCACGCCGCGACCGGCGCGCCGGTCGCGGTCCACCCCCGGCGCGCCCTGGCGGCGGCCGCCCTGCTGGCGGCCCATCCGGACACGGACGTGCTGATCGCCGACGACGGCCTGCAGCACACCGCGCTGGCGCGGGATCTGGAAATCATCGTCCAGGACGGACGCGGCGTCGGCAACGGCCGCCTGCTGCCGGCCGGCCCCCTGCGCGAATCCCCCGGCCGCCTGGCGCGGGCCGACTGGCTCGTCACCCACCTGGCGGCCGACGAGCCGATGCCCCCCGCGTCCTCCGTGGAGGCGGGACGCGTCCCCCGCGCCATCGTCATGCGCCTGCGGCCGGAAGGCGCCACGCACCTGGCCAGCGGCCGCGATCTGCCCTGGGACGCCTGGCGGTCCGAGCAGGGCGCGGCGCCCTGCTCCGCGGCGGCCGGCATCGGCCGGCCCGAGCGTTTCTTCGCCATGCTGCGCGCCGCCGGCGTCGTCCTGTCGCACACCCTGCGCATCCCAGACCACCGGGCGATCCCGGCGGACGCGCTGCGGGACCTGCCGCCCGGCCCGATCCTGATCACGCCCAAGGACGCCGTGAAATGCGCCGCCCCGCACGATCCCCGCCTGTGGGCCGTGCGGGCGGCCCCGGCCTTCTCCGATCCGGGCTGGCTGGACGACCTGGACCGGGCGCTGCGAGCGGCCGCCGCCCGCGAACGGACCGGCGGCGCGTGAGCCGGCGCGGGCCAACCCTTCCCGGCGCATGGAAACCGGCCGCACAAGCACGGCCGCAGGCATTACACTCTAGGCTTCGTCACCCTTCCCGATCCACGCCCGCCCATGGAAACCCGCCTGCTGCAGATCCTCGTCTGCCCCGTGTGCAAGAGCGCGCTGCGCCACGACCGCGAACACCAGGAACTGGTCTGCGCCGCCGACCGCCTGGCCTATCCCATCCGTGACGGCGTGCCCATCATGCTGCCCTCCGAAGCCCGCTCGCTGGACGCGGCGCCCGCGTCCGCGGCATGAGCGCATGAGCTTCACCGTCGTCGTCCCGGCGCGCGCCGCGTCCACCCGCCTGCCCGGCAAGCCGCTGCTCGACCTGGGCGGCCTGCCGATGGTGGTGCGCACCGCGCGGCAGGCCGCCCGCTCGGCCGCCAGCCGGGTCCTGATCGCCACCGATCATGCCGACGTCGCCCGCGCCGCGTCCGAACACGGCATCGAAGTCCTGATGACGCGCCCGGACCACCCCACCGGCACCGACCGCCTGGCCGAAGTCGCCGCGACGCTGGACCTGGACGACGATGCCGTCGTGGTCAACGTCCAGGGCGACGAACCGCTGATCGACCCCGCCCTGATCGACGCCGTGGCGGCCCTGCTGGCGCGGCACCCCGACGCCGCCATCGCCACCTGCGCGGCGCCGATCCTCGACGCCGAAACCCTGTTCGACCCGAACGCGGTGAAGGTCGTGCGCGGCGCCAACGATCGTGCCCTGTATTTCTCCCGCGCCCCCATTCCCTGGGCCCGCGACGCGCTGGCCGATGGCCAGAAGCGCCTGGCCCCCGGATTGCCGGCCTGGCTGCACATCGGCCTGTACGCCTACCGCGCCGGCTTCCTGCGGCAGTTTCCGGAACTCCCCCCGGGGCGGCTCGAACGCGTCGAATCCCTGGAACAGCTGCGCGCCCTGGAACAGGGGTTTCCCATCCTGGTCCATGCGGCCGACACCGTTCCGGCGCGCGGCGTGGACACGCCCGAGGACCTGGCCCGGGTGCGCGCCCTGTTTGAAAACGGAGCGCCACCGCCCGCATCGGCCTGAATCCCTGCAGGATCTGCTGCATTGCGGCATAATCGGAAAAATTTCAAAAAATAGTGATTGATCGGAGGAAATCATGCGTTTGATTCTGCTAGGCCCCCCGGGAGCGGGCAAGGGCACCCAGGCCGCCTACATCACCGAAGCGTTCGGCATCCCGCAGATTTCGACCGGCGACATGCTGCGCGCGGCGGTCAAGGCGCAGACTCCGCTCGGTCTGGAAGCCAAGAAGATCATGGACAGCGGCGGCCTGGTCTCCGACGACATCATCATCGGCCTGGTGCGTGATCGCCTGCAGCAGCCCGACTGTCAGGCGGGCTACCTGTTCGACGGCTTTCCGCGCACCATTCCCCAGGCCGATGCCCTGAAGAACGCCCACGTGCCCCTGGACTACGTGATCGAGATCGCCGTCCCCGAGGAAAACATCATCGAACGCATGAGCGGCCGGCGCGTGCATGTGGCCAGCGGCCGCACCTACCACCTCAAGTTCAACCCGCCCAAGCGCGAAGGCCTGGACGACGAGACCGGCGAACCCCTGATCCAGCGCGACGACGACCGCGAGGAAACCGTCCGCCACCGCCTCTCGGTCTACCGCGACCAGACCCGCCCGCTGGTGGACTACTACTCCAGCTGGGCGGCCACCAGCGCGGCCGAGGCACCCCGCTACGCCCAGATCTCGGGCGTGGGTTCGGTCGACGAGATCCGCGACCGCATCCTCGACATCCTGCGCGCGCACCACGCCGCCTGACCGCCACCGGACACCGCCATGGACATCCGCAACCAAGTCATCCTCATCACCGGCGGCGCCTCGGGCCTGGGGGCGGGCACGGCCCGCGCCCTGGCGGCCCAGGGCGCCCGCGTGGTCCTGGCCGACGTCCAGGACGAAGCCGGCCGGGCCCTGGCCGCCGAACTCGGCCAGACCTACGTCCATTGCGACGTCACCGCCGAGGCCGACGCCCAGGCGGCCGTCGACGCGGCCACGGCCCAGGGCACGCTGCGCGGCCTGGTCAACTGCGCCGGCATCGCGCCGGCGTCGCGCATCGTCGGCAAGAACGGCCCGCACGAACTGGCCCTGTTCCGCCGCGTGATCGACATCAACCTGGTCGGCTCCTTCAACATGGCCCGGCTGGCCGCCCAGGCCATGTCGGCCAACGAACCCCAGGCCACCGGCGAGCGCGGCGTGCTCGTCAACACGGCCTCGGTCGCCGCCTACGACGGCCAGATCGGCCAGTCCGCCTATGCCGCCTCCAAGGCCGGCATCGTCGGCATGACCCTGGCCATCGCGCGCGACCTGTCGCGCCTGGGCATCCGCTGCATGACCATCGCCCCGGGCATCTTCGGCACCCCCATGATGTTCGGCATGCCCCAGGAAGTCCAGGATTCCCTGGCCGCCAGCGTGCCCTTCCCTCCGCGCCTGGGCCGTCCGGAGGACTACGCCAAGCTGGTGCTCTCGATCTTCGAGAACGACATGCTCAACGGCGAGACCATCCGCCTGGACGGCGCCATCCGCATGGCGCCTAAATAGCATGCCCACCTCGCGGCCTGCATGCCGCCCGGATTCGTCAGGCACCGTCCAGTCCGCAGGGACTGTCCGGTGTCCCGGCTCATCCCCCACGCCGCGCAGCCTGCCTGTGACATGAGCCTTCTCCGTTCGGCCGCGACCATCAGCGGCCTGACCCTGTTTTCCCGCGTCACCGGCATGCTGCGCGACGTGCTCATCGCGTCGGTGTACGGCGCCGGGCCGCTCACGGACGCGTTCTGGGTCGCTTTCCGCATCCCCAATCTGCTGCGCCGCCTGTTCGCCGAGGGCGCCTTTTCACAGGCCTTCGTGCCCATCCTGGGCGAAGTCCGGCAGCGCGGCGACCACGAATCCCTGCGCCGCCTGCTGGACCGGGTGGCCCTGCTGCTGTTCGTCGTCCTGTGCGGGGTGACGCTCGCCGGCATGTTCGGAGCCGCCTGGGTGGTCACCGCCATGGCCAGCGGCATGCGCAACGCCGCGCGCGCCCACGAATTCGGCGAGGCCGTGTGGATGACCCGGATGATGTTCCCCTACATCGTCTGCATGTCGCTGGTGGCCTTCGCCTCGGGGGTGCTCAACACCTTCAGCCGCTTCGCCGTCCCGGCCTTCACCCCGGTCCTGCTGAACCTGTCGATGATCGGCGCCAGCCTGCTGCTGGCCGGCCGCATGGACCAGCCCATCCACGCCCTGGCGGTGGGCGTGATGATCGGCGGCGTGCTGCAGCTGGCCGTGCAGTGGGTTGCCCTGGGAAGCCTGGGCCTGCTGCCGCGCTGGGGCCAGGGCCTGCGGGCGGCGTGGCGGGATCCGATGGTGCGCCGCATCCTGCGGCAGATGCTGCCCGCCACCCTGGGGGTGTCGGTCGCCCAGCTGTCCTTGCTGATCAACACCAACATCGCCACCTGGCTCGCGCCCGGCAGCGTGACCTGGCTGTCCTTCGCCGACCGGCTGATGGAATTCCCCACCGCCCTGCTGGGCGTGGCCCTGGGCACGGTGCTGCTGCCCAGCCTGTCGGTCGCCCATGCCCGCCAGGACCATGCCGCCTACAACGCCCTGCTGGACTGGGGCCTGCGCCTGGTGCTGCTGCTGGGCCTGCCGGCCGCGCTGGGCATGGCCCTGCTGTCCGACGGGCTGGTCGCCGTCCTGTTCAACTACGGCGCTTTCTCCCCCGCCGACGTGGCCCAGACCCGGCTGGCCGTCATGGCCTACGCGGTCGGCCTGCTCGGCCTGCTGGCGATCAAGATCCTGGCGCCCGGCTTCTACGCCAAGCAGGACATCCGCACCCCGGTGCGCATCGCCATCGCCGTACTGGTGTTCACCCAGCTGATGAACCTGGTCCTGGTGCCCTGGCTGGCCCATGCGGGACTGGCCCTGTCGATCGGGCTGGGCGCCAGCGCCAACGCCCTGACCCTGGTGATCCTGCTGCGCCGCCGGGGACTGTACTCGCCCCTGGCCGGATGGCCCGGCTTCTGCCTGCGCCTGCTGCCGGCCCTGGCCGCCCTCGCCGGCGTACTGGTGGCCGCCGACCGCCACCTGGACTGGATCGCCCTGGGCGCCCATCCGGGCGCCCGCGCCGCCTGGCTGGGGGCGGTACTGGCCCTGGCCATCCTGGCCTATTTCAGCGCCTTGTTTTTATTCGGTTTTCGCCCGAAAGACTTTACACGCCGGCGCGCATAGGCTAGAATCGCTGTCTTTGACGCAACCCCGAATACAGATACCTTTATGGCCAATTCCGCTCAAGCCCGCAAGCGCGCCCGCCAGGCCGTCGCTCACAACAAACACAACGCCAGCATGCGTTCGATGCTGCGCACCGCCATCAAGCGCGTGCGCCAGGCCATCGAAGCGGGCGACCAGACCGCCGCCAACGAAGTCTTCCGCAAGGCCAGCAGCGTCATCGACCGCGTGGCCGACAAGCAGATCATCCACAAGAACAAGGCCGCCCGCCACAAGAGCCGCCTGTCGGCCGCGATCAAGGCCCTGGCCTGATCCAAGCCCCGGGGGCTTGCGCCAGCAAAAAGGACGCTTCGGCGTCCTTTTTGTTGTGCACGAGGCAAGCACCGGAAGGCTGGGATGCTTTTGTTTCGAACGACGCAAGCACCAGAAGATTGGGATGCATGAGCTTGTCAGACAAGGCGCCCGGATTCGACCGGCACGGGCCTGTCTCCAGCCATGGCACCCCCCCACCTCGCGCCTTGCAAGGCGCTCGGATTCGACAGGCTGAGCATGGTCCGCAGGGACCATGCTCAGTCCCGTCTCATCCCAATCTCCCCAGCAGCAGGAACTCCATCAGCGCCTTCTGCACATGCAGGCGGTTTTCCGCCTCGTCCCAGACCACGCTCTGCGGGCCGTCGATGACCTCGCCGGTGACTTCCTCGCCCCGGTGCGCCGGCAGGCAATGCATGAACAGCGCGTCGGGATTGGCGGCCGCCATCATGCGGGCGTCCACGCACCAGTCGGCGAAGGCCAGGCGCCGGGCCTCGTTCTCGGCCTCGTAGCCCATGCTGGTCCAGACGTCCGTGGTGACCAGGTCCGCGCCCTTGCAGGCTTCCAGCGGATCGTCGAATTCGCGCAGGATGGACGGCGGCTGACTGCCCACGCGCAGCGGGTCCAGGCGATAGCCGGCCGGCGCCGAGACGTGCAGCGTGAAGCCCAGCAGCTCGGCCGCCTGCAGCCAGGTATAGGACATGTTGTTGGCGTCGCCGATCCAGGCGACCGTCCTGCCGCGGATCGGGCCGCGATGCTCGATGAAGGTCAGGATGTCGGCCAGGATCTGGCAGGGGTGATATTCGTTGGTCAGGCCGTTGATGACCGGCACCCGCGAATGGGCGGCGAAGCGCTCGATGCGCGTCTGCTCGAAGGTGCGGATCATCACCAGGTCGACCATGCGCGACACCACGCGGGCGGTGTCCTCGATGGGTTCGGCGCGGCCGAGCTGGGAACCCTCGGTGGTCAGGTAGATGACCGAGCCGCCCAGCTGGTACATGCCGGCCTCGAACGACACCCGGGTGCGGGTGCTGGCCTTCTCGAACACCATCGCCAGGTTGCGGTCGTGCAGGGTGTGGTGCGGCAGGTAGCGTTTGAACTTGTCCTTGATGAGGCGCGCCCGGTCGATGACGTAGAGGATCTCGTCCTCGGAAAAATCACGCAGCTGCAGAAAATGACGCAAAGGCCCGGTCGGATTGGCGGCAGACATGTCAAACCCTGAGTAAAACGGCCATATTACCGTGTGCCCGGGACGCGTGCAAAACCCCGGGCCTCCCCGATCGGATACAATGCGCGGCGAAGGGGATGCCGCGCGGCCTTCATCCAGGGCCGTGTCCCCTCTTTGGAACCACCACATGAGCCACCCTGTCCAGTATTTGATCATCCATGGCAAGACCCTGGAAGGCCAGCGGTTTCGGCCCAGCGACTGGGCCGAACGCCTGGCGGGGGTCCTGTCCCAGTTCCGTCCGGCCGGTTCCATCGCCAACCCCCTGTCCTATTCCCCCTACGCCATGCCGCGCACCCTGAACGGCCTGCCGTGCGTGATGGTCGACCACCGCCTGCGGCAGTTGGAACCGCTGGCCTGGAAATTCGCCTGCGACTTCGCCCTCAGCAACCGGCTGCAGACCACCGACACGTCCGCGCGCGACGAGGACGCCGCGCCTCCGGCCTCGTCGGCGGCCTGAGGCGCGGCCGGAGGCCCGGACCCTTCTTTCCCGCAAGGCACGGCGCGGCGGCGCGGGCCGCGACGCGAATCCCTCCCCCGCGCGGCCTGTGCCAAAATCGTCCCATGACGACCTCCGACCTGTTCGGCGACCTCGACCCCGGACGGCGCACGCGCCTGGGACCGGACGCCTGGGTGCTGCGCGGCTTCGCCCTGCCCCGCATGGACGCGCTGCTGCCGGCCCTGGCCGGCATCGAGGCCATATCGCCCTTTCGCCACATGAAGACACCGGGCGGCTTCGTCATGTCCGCCGCCCTGAGCAACTGCGGCACGCTCGGCTGGACGAGCGACCGGCGAGGCTACCGCTACAGTCCCATCGACCCCGAAAACGGCCTGCCCTGGCCGCCGATGCCGGAGGCCTTCGCCCGGCTGGCGCGCGAGGCCGCCGCGGCGGCCGGATTCGAGGACTTCGCGCCGGACGCCTGCCTGATCAACCGCTACCTGCCCGGCGCCCGGATGTCCCTGCACCAGGACAGGAACGAGCGCGACTTCGGCGCGCCCATCGTCTCCGTCTCCCTGGGCATGAGCGCCGTCTTCCTGTTCGGCGGCCCTGCGCGCTCCGACCCGGCGGCCCGGGTGCCGCTCCACCATGGCGACGTCGCCGTCTGGGGCGGCGCGGACCGGCTGCGCTACCATGGCATCCTGCCGCTCGGCGAACGGCCCCATCCGCTGCTGGGGGCCCGGCGCATCAACCTGACCTTCCGCAAGGCGGGCTGAAGCCACGCCCCCCCCCAGGGACGCCGCGGCCCGCCGACGGCCCCGCCACCGCAAGAAACGGAGTGCCCGCGCCGCGCATCCCGTCTAAGCTGACAGGCATCGCGACACACCAGGACGACGCCATGAATGCCTCTTTCCTCGCCCCGGACGAATCCGGCGCCGGCGACGCGCGCCGGCAGGACCCGCACGCCCGTACGCCCCGCGCCGCCGCGCAGGCCCGCCATGCCGCCGTGGCGGCGCAGGCCTGCCGCGCCATCGAATCGGCCGCCACGCCCCCGTCGCTGGACGAGCTGGCCGCGCAGGCCGGCCTGAGCCCCTGGCACTTCCATCGTGTTTTCAAGGCCGAAACGGGCCTGACCCCGAAAGCCTATGCCGCCGCCTTCCGGGCGCGCCGCCTGCGCGAGGCGCTGGACGCGGCTGGCGGATCGGTCACGGATGCGATCTACGATGCCGGCTTCAACTCCAGCAGCCGATACTACGAGACCGCCGGACAGGTGCTCGGCATGCGCGCCCGGGACTACCGCGCCGGGGGCGCCGGCGCCGTGATCCGCTTCGCGGTCGGCCAGTGCGCGCTGGGCGCCATCCTGGTCGCGCAGAGCCGGCTCGGCCTGTGCGCCATCCTGCTGGGCGACGATCCGGACCGATTGGTGCGGGACCTGCAGGACCAGTTCCCCCGGGCCGAGCTGATCGGCGGCGACGCCGGCTTCGAACGGCTGGTCGCCCGGGTGGTGGGATTCGTCGAAGCGCCCGCCATCGGGCTGGACCTGCCCCTGGACGTGCGCGGCACCGCCTTCCAGCAGCGGGTATGGCAGGCGCTGCGCGAGATCCCCCCGGGCGCCACCGCCAGCTACGCCGAGATCGCCGCGCGCATCGGCGCGCCCAAGGCCGCGCGGGCCGTGGCGCGCGCCTGCGGCGCGAATTCCCTGGCCGTCGCCATTCCCTGCCACCGCGTCGTGCGGCGCGACGGCGACGTGTCGGGCTACCGCTGGGGCGTGGAACGCAAGCGCGAACTGCTGCGGCGCGAGGAAGCCGGAAAACAGGCCCACGAATGAACGGGGCTCCCCGAAGGGAGCCCCGTGCCGCGCAGCATGCTGGGAGCGCCCGGCGCCCCCGCCCGGATCACTTCGCCGGCGGATCCTGCTTCAGCTGGGGGATGTCGGACTGGCCGGTCTTGGTCAGCAGCCCCGTCTGGGTGTAGGTGAACAGCTTGGCGCGCGTGTCCACGATGTCCAGGTTGCGCATCGTCAGCTGGCCGATGCGGTCCAGCGGCGAGAACATCGATTCGCCCTTTTCCATCGTCAGGCGGTCGGGGTGATAGGTCAGGTTGGGCGAACGCGTGTCCAGGATAGAATAGTCATTGCCCCGGCGCAGTTCCAGGGCGACCTCGCCGGTGATGGCGCGCGCCACCCAGCGCTGCGCGGTCTCGCGCAGCATGATGGCCTGGGGATCGAACCAGCGGCCCTGGTACAGCAGGCGGCCCAGGCGCAGGCCGTTGATGCGGTACTGCTCGATCGTGTCCTCGTTGTGGATGCCGGTCACCAGGCGCTCGTAGGCGATGTGCAGCAGCGCCATGCCCGGGGCCTCGTAGATGCCGCGGCTCTTGGCCTCGATGATGCGGTTCTCGATCTGGTCGCTCATGCCCAGGCCATGGCGCCCGCCGATGCGGTTGGCCTCCAGCATCAGTTCGACCGGATCGGCGTATTCCACCCCGTTCAGGGCCACCGGCTGGCCCTGCTCGAAGCGCACCGTGACTTCCTCAGCCTTGACCTCGACCTCGGGCTTCCAGAACGCCACGCCCATGATGGGCTGGACGATGCGGATGCCGGAATCGAGATGTTCCAGGTCCTTGGCCTCGTGCGTGGCGCCCAGCATGTTGGAGTCCGTGGAATAGGCCTTTTCCGCCGACATCTTGTAGTCGAAGCCGTTTTCCTGCATGTACTGCGACATCTCGGCGCGGCCGCCGAGTTCATCGATGAACTGCTGGTCCAGCCAGGGCTTGTAGATCTTCAGGTCCGGATTGGTCAGCAGGCCGTAGCGGTAGAAGCGCTCGATGTCGTTGCCCTTGAACGTGCTGCCGTCGCCCCAGATGTGGACGTCGTCCTCGCGCATGGCCGACACCAGCATCGTGCCCGTCACCGCGCGGCCGATGGGCGTGGTGTTGAAGTACGTGACCCCGCCGGTGGAAATGTGGAAGGCGCTGCACTGCAGGGCGGCGATGCCCTCGGCCACCAGTTGCGCGCGGCAGTCCACCAGGCGCGCGCCCTGGGCGCCGTAGCGCAGGGCCTTGCGGGGGATCTCGTCGTAATCCGGCTCGTCGGGCTGCCCCAGGTTCGCCGTGTAGGCGAAAGGCAGCGCGCCCTTGTTCTTCATCCACAGCAGCGCGGCGCTGGTGTCCAGCCCGCCCGAAAAGGCAATGCCGACCTTCTGCCCGATCGGCAGGTTTTCAAGAATGGTTGTGCTCATGGAGGGTCCGGATAAACCTGAGATTGA
Organism: Castellaniella denitrificans; assembly: GCF_042653765.1. Taxonomy (NCBI): domain Bacteria; kingdom Pseudomonadati; phylum Pseudomonadota; class Betaproteobacteria; order Burkholderiales; family Alcaligenaceae; genus Castellaniella; species Castellaniella denitrificans. The sequence continues at coordinate 99,077 of NZ_JBHSEZ010000003.1, forward strand.
AATCGATCCGGCATTATATCGTCGCCGCACGGCCCGGCGCCCGGCCAAGGCCGCGCCTTCTTCGCCTGTCACGACGCCCCGATGGAAAAGGCGGGCGGCCCAAGGGCTCGCACCGGTCTTTTTCTGTGCTAGAATGCACGTCTTTCGGGGACGTAGCTCAGCTGGGAGAGCGTCGCGTTCGCAATGCGAAGGTCGGGAGTTCGATCCTCCTCGTCTCCACCAGAAATGCCCAACCGCCTGATTCGTCAGGCGGTTTTTTTTCGGCTCCGCGGCCCAGCCCCGGGCGCCGGCCGTGGAGACGGCTCCATCGGACGGATCCCGGATTCCCCCAGGGAAAGCCGGATCCTCAGCCCAGCATCGGATAGAGAAAAGCCAGCAGTCGTCACGACCGGCTGCCAGGAAGCGCTGTCGTGCGCGGTACGGGCCCTGCGCGGCCAGCAACCCGCTGACCCGCGCCATGCCGGCCCCCTCTTCCGCTTCCGGAGCTTTCCTCCTATAATTTACATAGATAGACTATGTAATTGATCAGGAACCGACATGCAGGAGCACCCGTCCGCGGCCTCTCCGGGGGCCGAGCTGCTGGACCGCATCGTCCGGCTCAACCGCTGGGTGACGCGCCATACGGCCTGGACGCTGCCGCTGGCGCAGGCGCGCGTCCTGTCGTTGATCGACGAACTGGAAACCGCCCGCATCGGCGACCTGGCGCGGGCCGAACGCTGCACCCAGCCCACCATGACCACCCAGGTCCACCGCCTGGAGGCGCAGGGGCTGGTCAGCCGCGCCCCCGACCCGGACGACGCCCGGGCCGCCCGGATTTCCCTGACGGCCCGGGGCCGGCATGCGCTGGCCGAGATCCGCCAGGCCCGCGCCGGCATCGTCGAATCCCTGGTCGACCGGCTGGACGCGGCGGACCGCGCGCGCCTGCGGGACGCCCTGCGGGCGCTGTCGGCGCTGCTGGACGCGGCCTATCGCCAGGCGCCCGGCCGCTGACCGGCCGGGCGCCGATCGATCGCGATCGCACATCGATCGAACCCTTCAATCATCATCGAGGAACCGCATTCATCATGAACCTGCTGCGACAACCGAAAGCCGTGCTGGCGGTGGCGTTCGCCTGTGTCATCGCCTTCATGGGCATCGGGCTGGTCGATCCGATCCTGAAACCCATCGCCGACTCCCTGGGAGCCACGCCTTCGCAGACTTCGCTGCTCTTCACCAGCTACATGGCCGTCATGGGCCTGGCGATGCTGATCACCAGCGCCGTCTCCAGCCGCCTGGGCGTCAAGCCGACCCTGCTGCTCGGGCTGGCGGTCATCATCGTGGGCGCCGGGCTGGCCGGCCTGTCCGATTCGATCCGCGCCATCGTCGGCTACCGCGCCATCTGGGGCCTGGGCAACGCCCTGTTCGTCGCCACCGCGCTGACGGCCATCGTCAGCGCCTCGTCGGGCTCGGTGCGCGACGCCATCATCTTCTACGAAGCGGCGCTGGGCGTCGGCATCGCCGCCGGCCCGCTGATCGGCGGGGTGCTGGGCTCGATCTCGTGGCGCGGACCGTTCTTCGGGGTTTCCGTGCTGATGGCGATCGCGTTCCTGGTCACCCTCTTCCTGCTGCCCGGCGCGGCCGCCCGGCCCAGGCCCAGCTCGCTGCGCGATCCGTTCCGGGCACTGAGACACCCGGGCCTGCTGGGCGTCGCCCTGACCGCCCTGCTCTACAACTTCGGCTTTTTCACCCTGCTCGCCTATACCCCGTTCCCGCTAGACATGACAGCCCAGCAGGTCGGGCTGATCTTCTTCGGCTGGGGCGTGATGCTGGCCTTCGCCTCGGTGATCCTGGCGCCCCGGCTGCAGGGCAGCTTCGGCACGGTCCGCTCGATCCTCATCGCGCTCACGGGTTTCGCCCTGGTGCTGGCGATGATGGCGATCTGGACCGACCACAAGGCGGTGCTGGTGGTCGGCGTGGTCGCGGCCGGCCTGTTCCTCGGGATCAACAACACGCTGGTGACCGAAACCGTGATGAAGGCGGCCCCGGTGGAACGCGGCGTGGCCTCGGCGGCCTACAGCTTCGTGCGCTTCAGCGGCGGCGCGGTCGCACCCTGGCTGGCGGGCTACCTGGGCGAGACCATCGACGACCACGTGCCCTACTGGGTCGGGGCCGCCGCCGTCATGCTGGGCGTCCTGGTGCTGGCCGCGACCCGGCGGCACCTGGGCCACATCGACGAATCGCACACGATCCCCACCGTCCGCGCGGAGGACGACGAGGCGGAAACGCCCGAAACATCCATGGCCCGGGCCTAGAGCGCTCCATCCGGCCATCCGCTCCGTCTCCCCGGTCCGGACGGACTCGCGCCTCGCCGGCCGCTACGGCAAGGGGCGACCCGGCATCCAGTACGCCTCCAGCCCCGTGAGGTTCCAGGCGGCCGGATCCTCCGCCTGCAGGATCCGGTCATCGCATGCCGGATCGCTCAGGTCCAGGCATTCCTCCGGGCATATCCTGCGGGTCTCCAAGCAGAAAAAGGCCTTGACCCGCGGCAGCAGCAGGGAACGGGTATCCGATCCCATCACGACGGCCAGGCGCCGGGACTTCAGGCGCACGAGCGAGCCGATCGGATAGATGCCCACCGTCTTGACGAAGGCCTCGAAGATGGGGCGATCGAAGTGTCCCGTCCAGCTGGCCATGCGGCGCATGGTTTCGGCGGGATTCCAGGGCGCCTTGTAGGCGCGCTCGGAAGTCACGGCATCGTAGACGTCGCACACGGCGCCCATGCGGGCCAGCAGCGGGATGCCGCGCCCGGACAGCCGGTCGGGATAGCCTGTGCCGTCGAATTTCTCATGGTGATGCAAGGCGATGGTCTGGATCGCCTCGTCCGCCCCGCCTTCCCGCAGCATCGTCGCCCCCAGGAACGGATGGCTCTTCATGATGTCGAACTCGGCGTCCGACAGCCGGCCGGGCTTATTCAGAATCTCCAGCGGGATGGCCGCCTTGCCCAGATCGTGCATCAGCCCGCCCAGGCCCGCCTGCCGGGTCAGGACGGCGTCCAACTTCAGCTGGCGGGACAGCGCCAGCATCAGCGCGCAGACCGCCACCGAATGCAGATAGGTGTAGTTGTCGCGCGTCTTGAGCCGGGCCACGCTGAACAGGGCCTGGGGGTGGCGGCCGACCGAGTCGGCGATCTGGCGCACCAGCGGGAGGGTGGCCTCGGGATCGATGGCGCGGCCCATCCGGGCTTCCTCGAACATCCCCATGACCTGGTTGTGCGCGGACAGGCACAGGCTGCGGGCCTGTTCGATTTCTTCTTCCAGGGAAACATGCGCCTCGGGCTCTTCCTGGGGGCCGGAACCAGGGATGGCATCATGCCGGACCAGGTCCGCGGGCCGGGCATCCGCCCCCGCGACGGCCGGGTCGGCCGGACCAAGGCCCTTGGCCGTATCGATCCAGAAATTCTGGATGCCGGAGGCCCGGATCGCCTCGAGGTCCTGCATGCGGGTCAGCAGGAAGCTGCCGCGCCAGAAAGGGTGCCGGAACCAGTCGCCCTCCAGTTTGTGGATGTACATCCCGAGCCGCAGCTCGGGCAGGGAAATACGCTCGATCGACATGATTGGCATCCACAAGGCCCGGACGGCCGATCCGCGATCGGAGCCGGTCAGCGCCATTCTTCTGCATGCGACAGCCAAAGTCCATCAGCAGATCCGCCAACTTGTGGCATCAAAGACTCAAATCACCCCCATCTACATCCAAAAACATTGATCTAGATTAAAGACCGCTCAGTCTCCCGGGTTGTCCGGATCGGCGCAATGTTTCTCCACGGGCCCAACTTTACAATTGCTCAACAATTGAGCCATCGTCGGCGCCCCCTCCCGGAGCGCCGTACCGACCGGAACGCCCACATGAAACAAAGCTCCCTCGACGCCGCCTTGAACCGGCTCCGCCTCTGGCAGAAATTCGCCGTGCTGGCGCTCTTCGGCGTGGTGCTGGTCGCCGCGCCCTTCATCCTGTACGTGCACGAATCCGGCAAGACCATCCAGGCGACCCGGCAGGAATCGAGCGGCCTGCGGCCGATGCGCCTGCTGATGAAAACCCTGCAGCTGGCACAGCAGCACCGCGGCCTGGCGATGATCACGCTCAACGGCGACGCGTCCGCCGAAGCCCGGCGCACCGCCCTGCAGGGCGAAACCGATCAGGCCTTCGAGGCGCTGGACGCCGCGCTGCGCCAGGATGTCCTGGCCCCGGCGCTGCTGTCCGCCTGGCAGGAAGTCCGCCAGGGCTGGACTTCGCTCGAAGCCCAGGTGGCCCGGAAAAGCCTCGCACCCGCCGACAGCTTCCAGGCCCACGTCGAGCTGATCGCCCGCCTGTTGCGGGTGAAATCCCTGCTGCTGCAGCACTACGGGCTGAGCTTCGACCCGCAGGCGCAGGGCTACTACCTGGTCGACATGGCGCTGAACCAGGTGCCCATGCTGACCGAGCTGTTCGGCCAGACACGCGCCCAGGGCTCGGGCCTGCTGACGCGCCATGAAGCGTCCGACGCCGAACGGCTGCGGATCATGGTGCTGATCAACCGCGCCGAGGAACACTACATCAGCCTGAATGACACGCTGGAAAGCGCCATCCGGCAGTACCCCGAACTCGGCGCCGGCCTGGCCGAGCCGGGCCGGACGGCGCTCCAGGAAGCCCGCCAGGCCATCGAACTGGCCCAGAAGGAAATCATCCAGGCGCAGGCCCTGCGGTTCCCGGCCGCCGATTTCTTCGCCCGCTACACGCAGGCCATCGACGCCCAGTACCAGTTGAACCAGATCGCCCTGACGCAACTGGAATCCGTGCTGAACGACCGCGCCGACAGCCTGTCCCGCACCCGCACCCTGCTCGGCGGCGGCATCGTACTGCTCAGCCTGCTGGCCGCCCTGGCTAATTTCCTCATCACCCGGGCGCTGCTGCGCCAGCTGGGCGGCGAGCCCGCCTACGCCACGGCCATCCTGAACCGGATCGCCACCGGCGACCTGGCGGTCCCCATCGAACTGAAGGCCCAGGACAGCACCAGCCTGCTGTTCGCCCTGCGGGACATGCGCGACCGCCTGGCCGAAATCGTCAGCAAGGTCCGCGCCGGCGCGGATTCCATCGCCTCGGCCTCGAGCCAGATCACCGCCGGCAACCTGGACCTGTCCTCGCGCACGGAAGAACAGGCCAGCTCCCTGGCCGAGACCGCCGCCACGATGGAGGAAATCACCGCCACCGTGCGCCAGAACGCCGACAACGCCCAGCAGGCCAACACCCTGGCCGCCTCGGCGGGCCGGACGGCCACCGATGGCGGCTCCGCCGTCGCCGAGCTCGTCTCCACCATGAGCGAAATCGACGCCAGGGGGCAGCAGGTCGCCGACATCATCGGCGTCATCGACTCCATCGCCTTCCAGACCAACATCCTCGCCCTGAACGCCGCGGTCGAGGCAGCCCGCGCCGGCGAGCAGGGCCGCGGCTTCGCCGTGGTGGCCTCCGAGGTCCGGGCGCTCGCCCAGCGCTCGGCCGGCGCGGCCAAGGAGATCAAGAGCCTGATCGACACCTCGGTCGAGTCCACCGCCAAGGGCAACGAGCAGGCCGCGCGCGCCGGCGCCACGATGCGGGACATCGTCGACGGCATCAACCGCGTCACCGACATCATGGGCGAGATCAGCGCGGCCAGCCGCGAGCAGACCACCGGCATCGAGGAGATCAATCTGGCGGTCACGCAGATGGACGACGTCACCCGGCAGAACGCCAGCCTGGTGGAAGAGTCGGCCGCCGCGGCGGCCAGCCTGCAGGAACAGGCCGACACCCTGGTCGACCTGGTGGCGTTCTTCCGCCTCGACGCATCGGCCCGCCAGGACGCGCCGGAATACCCGGACAGCCCGCGCGCACGGCGCCATTCCCAGCCGCCCCGGCTGCTGACCGCCCGCTCCTGATCCCGCCCTCCGGGCGCGCCGCCCGTGTGTCGAACGCGCGACACACGGGCGGCGGCGTTCGTCCCCCTCTGCTTAAAGCCTTAACTTCCGGACCGGCATTCCGTAAAATTTCTTGTCCGCCGCCAGGGCCTGGGCGGCCTGGCCGTGCCGGCCCGCATCGTCGTCCCGGCCCATTCACGCCGGCGCCGACGCCGCCGGCAACGCTGGATCCCCTTCACCCGACGGCCCCACACATCATGCCCTACCCTCCATCGGCGCCTAGCTCCCGGAAACATCGTGCGGGCCGCGGGCTCCTGCCCGTGCTGCTCCTGCCGCTCCTCCTGGCCCTGATGCCTCCTCCAGCGGCCCGGGCGGCCCTGCCGACGATCACGCCGGCCGCCCCGAGAGCCACCGTGCAGGCCGCCGCGCAAGCGCCCACGGACTGCGCGGCCGGCAAGGTGCTGAGCTTCGTCGCCCACCCCGACGACGACCTGCTGTTCATGAATCCCGACCAGGATGACGCGATCCGCCAGGGCCGCTGCGTGCGCACGGTCTACCTGACGGCCGGCGACCGGGGCGAGGGCCTGGGCTACACCCTGGCGCGCGAGCGCGGCATCATGGCCGCCTACGCCGACATGGCCGGCGCGGCGGACGCCTGGAACACGGACGGCCTGACGGTCGGCCAGCACACCCTGGTGCGCCACACCCTGCGCGCCAACCCGCGCATCCAGCTCATCATGCTGCGCTTGCCCGATCCCTGGCTGGGCGCCGGCTGGGGCAGCCTGACGCCCCTGAGCCGGCTGGAATCCGTGCCCCATGCCCGCGTGCGATCCTACGCCCCCTACCCGGACACCTACACGCGCGGGGAACTGGTCCGCCTGCTGGCCGACCTGATCCGCCAGGAACGCCCCCAGGCCGTCCGCCTGATGGACCCCTCGATCACGATTCCCTACCGGTCGCTGTGCTGGCGCTGCGCCGGGCACGACCATCCCGACCACATCGCTGGAGCCCGGCTGGTCGATGCCGCCCTGGCGCTCGCCCCGGGCCCGTATTCCCGCACGGCCTACCTGAACTACCCCAGCCAGGAGCTCCAGGCCAATCTGGATGCGGCCCAGACGGCCCGCAAGACGGAAATCTACCTACGCTACGCGGAGGACGACCCGCTGTCCTGCCCGCCCGGCGCCGATTGCTCGGCGCCCAGGGGCCCCGAGGCCGCCTGGGTCGGGCGGCAATACTATGCCCGGTCCGCCGCCCAGCCGCTGCAGGCCCGGGCGCCGCAGGCGAAACCCCGGGAACGATGAACGCCCGTCAGGCGTCGGCGGGCTTCGCCGGCCGATCCGCCTGTTCCAGCGCACGCTCGTCGCGCGCGTCCAGGTCGCCCGCGGAGCGGGCGCGGTCGATCAGGTCGGGACGGCGTGCCGCCGTCAGCGCCAGGGACCGGTCCCGCCGCCAGGCGACGATGCGGGCATGGTGGCCGGACAGCAGGGGTTCGGGCACGGCGTCGCCGCGCCAGACTTCGGGCCGCGTGTAGTGCGGGCTGTCCAGCAGGCCGCTCAGGGCGGGGTTGAAGGAATCCTGCACGGCGGATTCGGCATCGTGCAGCACGCCCGGCAACAGGCGCACCACGCTGTCCATCAGGACCATGGCTCCCAGTTCCCCGCCCGACAGCACGAAATCCCCCAGCGACACTTCCTCGTCCACGTAGCGGTCGATGAAACGCTGGTCGATGCCCTCGTAGCGGCCGCAGATCAGGATGGCGCCCGTACCGTCCGCCCAGCGCTGGGCGCCGGCCTGGTCATGCGTCCGGCCGGCCGGCGACAGCAGCACGACGGGCGCCGGCGCGCCCGGGGGGTCGGCGCCGTCCCGCAAGCGGGCGGCACGCACCGCCTCGACCGCCAGGGCCAGGGGTTCGGCCAGCATCACCATGCCCGGACCGCCGCCGTAGGGGCGGTCGTCCACCGTGCGATGCACGTCGGTCGTGAAATCGCGCGGGTTCCAGGTCCGCAGGGACCAGATGCCCCGGGCATGCGCGCGGCCGCTGACGCCCTGGTCGCGCACGGCGGCGAACATCTCGGGAAACAGCGTGATCAGATCAAATCGCATGGATGAGGCGGGGCACAGGCCGGACCCTGCGGGCTGGGCCGCGCCCGACGAATCCGGGCCGCTTGCAAGCGGCGAGGTGGACAAGCGACGTGGCATGGCGCGTCCAATTGTTCGAAGGCTTCAGATTCAGAAATCGGCCGGCCAGTCGCTGTCGATACGGCGGGCCTGGATATCGACGTGCTGCACGTGCGCCGCCACGAAAGGCACCAGGACGTGGCGCGGCCGGCCCCGCGCATCGGCCAGAGGCTGGAAGACGCCCCGGGCGTCCGGCGCTCCCAGGGCCACCTGCAGCACGGCATGGGCGCCATTGTCCAGCACCTGGTCGACACGCCCCAGCAGCCGGGGGCCATCGTCGCCCATGCCGTGGAAATCACAGCCGATCAGGTCGACCCAATAATATTCGTCATCGGCCGCCGAAGGAAACGCGGCCCGGGGCACCCAGACGGTATGCCCCCGCAGCGCTTCGGCCGCGTCGCGATCGGCGACCCCGTCGGCCTGGGCCACCAGGAACTGCCCCGCCTGGCGGCGGCAGGCGCGGATCTTCAGGCCGCGCGGACGCGCCGAGGCACCCGTTCCCAGCGCGGGATCGGGCGCCTTGAGCCACCAGACCGGGGCGCCCAGCAGGGCGTCCGCCTGGGGCGAATACGGCTGGATCTTCAGCCCGCCGCGCACGCCGTGGGCCGCGGCCACCCGGCCGACCTCGACCAGATCGTCCGGCGGCGCGGCATCCAGGAATGCGGAATCGGCCATCGCCGGCACGACGGACCGCGATCAGGCGGCGGACGCGACCTTGGCGGAATATTCCTTCACCAGGCGGGCGGCCGTGTCGGACAGCTGGGCGCCCTGATCCACCCAGTGCTGGACGCGATCCAGGGCCAGGCGCAGGTTTTCCTGACCTTCACCGGCGAGGGGGTTGTAGAAACCCACGCGTTCGATGAAACGGCCATCGCGGCGATTACGCGAATCGGCAGCAACGACATTGTAGAAGGGACGCTTCTTCGAGCCGCCGCGGGCCAGACGAATCACAACCATTGATAATCCTTTGAAAATGCTGTGAAAAACGCAAAATTTTAGCATCACACAGGCCGTGTCCGCAATGGATGCGGACGAACGGCCTGCGAATGCCGTGAAAAACAACACATCCAAGCCTCAGCGGCGCTGGACGTAATGCACCTGGACGCCGTCGTCGCGCGCCCGCTGCGCCAGCAGCGCGTTGCCGGTCTGCTGGCAGAACGCCTGGAAATCCCGGCCCGCATGCGGATCGGTGGTCAGCACGGCCAGCACCTGGCCGCTTTCCAGGCGGGCCAGGGCTTTCTTGGTGCGCAGGATCGGCAGGGGGCAGTTCAGCCCCCGGGCGTCGATCTCCTCGTCCGCCCGCGGCAATGGCTGCGTCACGACGCTTCCAGCCGCGCCGCCAGCCAGGCCCGCACGCCGGCCAGGGCGCCGTCCAGCGACGCCACGTCGGAGCCGCCGCCCATCGCCATGTCCGGGCGGCCGCCGCCTTTGCCGCCCACCTGGGCGGCCACGGAGCCCACCAGATCGCCGGCCTTGACGCGCGCCGTCAGTTCGGGACTGACGCCGCCCACCAGGCTGATCTTGTCGTCGGCCACGGCGGCCAGCAGGATCACCGCGCCGGGCAGTTTCGACTTGAGCTGGTCGACCATGCCGCGCAGCGCCTTGGGGTCCACGCCCGCCAGCCGCGCGGCCAGCAGCTTCACCCCGGCGACGTCCACGGCCTGGCCGGCCAGGTCGGAACCGGCGGCGGCGGCCAGCTTGTCCTGCAGGCGTTCCAGCTCGCGCTCGATCTGGCGCGTCTGCTGCTGCAGGGCCTGGATGCGGTCCGGCACCTCGGCGGGCTGGGTCTTGAGCAGCCCGGCCGCCTGGTCCAGCGTGCCGCGGGTCTGCTGCACCCAGGCCAGGGTGTTGCGTCCGGTGATGGCCTCGACCCGGCGGATGCCGGCGGCCACGCCGCCTTCGGACACGATCTTGAACAGGCCGATGTCGCCCGTGCGCGCCACGTGGGTGCCGCCGCACAGTTCGCGCGAGAAGCCGATGTCCAGCACCCGCACCACGTCGCCGTATTTTTCGCCGAACAGGGCCATCGCCCCGCCGGCCACGGCCTCGTCGTAGGCCATGTGTTGCGCCCGCACCGCCTGGTTGGCCAGGATTTCATCGTTGACGATGACCTCCACCTGGGCGATCTGCTCGGCCGTCATGGGCGCGTCGTGCGCGAAATCGAAGCGGGTCTTGTCCGGATCGACCAGCGAGCCGCGCTGCTGGACGTGCTCGCCCAGCACCTGGCGCAGCGCCTTGTGCATCAGGTGGGTGGCCGAATGGTTGCGCATCGTGTCGGCGCGGCGCTGGCCGTCCACCTGGGTCCGCACCACGTCGCCCACCGCCAGCGTACCCTCGGCCAGCCGGCCATGATGGCCGAAGACCGTGCTCTGGATCTTCTGTGTATCGGCGACCTGGAAGCGGGCCGCCGCGTTGCGGATCAGGCCCGTGTCGCCCACCTGACCGCCCGACTCGGCATAGAAGGGCGTGGCGTCCAGCACGACCACGGCCTCCTGCCCCTGGGCGATCGAGGCGACCGAGGTGCCATCCACGTACAGGGCCGTCACCGTGCCCTCGCCCTCGAGATGCTCGTAGCCGTCGAAACGGGTGTCCACACCGTCGTAGACCAGATCGGCGGCCGCCTTGAACTTGCCGGCGGCGCGCGCCTGCTCGCGCTGGTGCGCCATGGCCTGCTCGAAGCCGTCCAGGTCGACGGGGATGGAGCGCTCGCGGCAGATGTCGGCCGTCAGGTCGACCGGAAAGCCATAGGTGTCGTACAGCGTGAACAGCGTCTGGCCGTCCAGGGCCTGGCCGGCCGGCAGGGCCGCCAGGGCGGATTCCAGGATGCGCATGCCGTTTTCCAGGGTTTCGCCGAAGCGTTCCTCTTCCTGGCGCAGCACCTGCTCGACCCGGGCCTGCTGGGCGGCCAGTTCGGGGTAGGCGCCGCCCATCTGTTCCACCAGATCGGCCACCAGCCGGTGGAAGAACAGGCCCTTCTGGCCCAGCTTGTGCCCATGGCGCAGGGCGCGCCGGATGATGCGGCGCAGCACGTAGCCGCGCCCTTCATTGCCGGGAATCACGCCGTCGACCACCAGGAAGCCGCAGGCGCGGATGTGGTCGGCGATGACCTTCAGGGAGTTGTCGGCCAGGTCCGCGCAGCCGGTCTCGCGCGCGGCGGCGCGGATCAGGCTCTGGAACAGGTCGATCTCGTAATTGGAATGGACGTGCTGCAGCACGGCGGAGATGCGCTCCAGCCCCATGCCGGTGTCGACGCAGGGCTTGGGCAGCGGATGCATCGTGCCCTGGGCGTCGCGCTCGAACTGCATGAACACCAGGTTCCAGATCTCGATATAGCGGTCGCCGTCTTCCTCGGGCGATCCCGGGGGGCCGCCCCAGATCTCCGGGCCGTGGTCGTAGAAGATTTCGGAACAGGGGCCGCAGGGGCCGGTGTCGGCCATCTGCCAGAAGTTGTCCGAGGCGTAGCGCGCCCCCTTGTTGTCGCCGATGCGGATGATGCGCTCGCGGGGCACCCCGATTTCCTGCGCCCAGATGTCGTAGGCCTCGTCGTCTTCCTGGTAGACGGTGACCCACAGCTTTTCCTTGGGCAGGCCGTAGACTTCGGTTAGCAGGGTCCAGGCGTACGCGATGGCGTCGCGCTTGAAATAGTCCCCGAAGCTGAAATTGCCCAGCATTTCGAAGAAAGTATGGTGCCGGGCGGTGTAGCCGACGTTTTCCAGGTCGTTGTGCTTGCCGCCCGCGCGCACGCAGCGCTGCGCGGTGGTCGCCCGGCGATAGGGCCGGGTGTCCTTGCCGGTGAAGACGTCCTTGAACTGGACCATGCCGGCGTTGGTGAACAGCAGCGTCGGGTCGTTGCCCGGCACCAGCGGCGAAGACGCAACGATCTGGTGTCCCTTGGATTCGAAAAAGGACAGGAACTTCTGACGGATCTCGGATGTTTTCATTCGTTTGGCCGCTGGGGGAAACTAGCCGGCCATTATATGCGTTTTGATGCCACGAACGGCGCAACAGCCCGCAGCGGACCACCAGACATCTCTCCGCCTCGCGCCTTGCAAGGCGCTCCGATTCGCCAGGCACGGAACAGTCCGCGGGGACTATTCCGTGCCCAGACTCATCCTACAGCGCCTCGATGGCCGGGTAGAACTCGCGGTTCTCGCGCAGCATCCGGTCATGCACGTTCTTCAGCACCGTATTGGCCTCGGCGCGGAAGTCCTCCGGACTGCGGCTCAGCAGCGTGGCATTGCCCCAGCGGCGGGCGAAATTGATGAAGGCGCTGGCGATGCCCTGCATATCGTTCTGGTAGGACACGCTCATGCGCGCCATGCGGTCGTCGCCGCTTTTTTCCAGCGAGGGATACAGGATGCGGTCCTCGATGGCCAGGTGCTGGGTGACGACCTGGGCCAGGGCCTTCAGCTCGTGGGCGATGTCCACGGCGTGATCGGCGATCCCCTGGTGGGACAGCCGGCGCAGCAGGCTGATGCCGCTGAGGATTTCGACGTGCTGGTGCTTGAAACGATCGATATTCATGATGAGATTCCCTCGCCACTGTGATCCCGGCAGTCTGTGCCGTATAAGATATATATTAAATGAATCTTATCGCGGACGCAAGACGGCGCATGGCCCGAGAGGCCCGCCTACAGGAGATGTTCGTAGTCGTCGGCGTCGGCGTCGGGTTCCCAGGAATGGCTGGACAGCCAAGCCCGGATGCGCGCCACGGCCTGGGACCGGAGCTGGGACACGCGGCCCTCGGTGATTTCCAGGACGGCGGCGATTTCCTTCTGGTTCAGGTCCTGCTCGAACTGCAGCGACAGCAGCAACTGCTCGCGTTCCGGCAGATTGCGGATCGCCTCGATCAGCACCGACCGCAGGCCCTCGCGCATCAGCCAGTCCAGGGGATTGCCGCCCTGCCCCCCCGCCACCGCGTCCAGCACGCCTTCGCCGTCGTGGTCTTCCCGGTGCAGGGCCAGGTCTTCGTACATCAGCACCTGGACGCCGCGCGCTTCTTCGAGCAACGCCTGGTAATCGGCCAGTTCCATGCCCATTTCCTCGGCGATCTCGGCCTCGGTGGCCGGGCGCAGGAGGCGGTGGCGCAGGGTCTGGATGGCGTCCTCGATGCTGCGCGCCTTGGCGCGCACGCTGCGCGGCAGCCAGTCCTGGCTGCGCAGTTCATCCAGCATGGCGCCGCGGATGCGGGTGACCGCATAGGTTTCGAATTGCGCGTCGGCCTGCTGCCGATAGCGCCGCACCGCATCCAGCAGCCCCATCATGCCGGCCTGCATCAGGTCGTCGAGTTCGACGCTGGCCGGCAGCTTGCCGATCAGCGCCAGGGCCTGCCGACGCACGAGCGGCGCATGGCGGGCAATCAGCTGGTCCTCGGAAAGAGGCATCGCGCAATCCGTGAAACACATCATAAAATGCAAGTATGCACCATGAACGCCCCGGATGTTTTCTCAAGCAACGCGGCTTTCCCCCGGGAATTTCCCCCACAGGGAATCCCGCCCGGCCCCCGTCGACCGGGTCCCGGGACATTTCCCCTAAAGTTTTTCCGGATCCCGCCGTTATGCCAGAGTGAAAATCCAGGATCCGCCCGATCCGGGGGGATGAGCCCCGGGCGCTTCCTGACCAGAACAAGCCTATCCGGACAGGAGCGAGCATGATTCACCCCATTGGAAACCAACTGGCACCCTCGAGCCTGGGTCTGGCGGCTCCCGTGTCCGAGCGCCTGCCGGCCCAGCCCGATCCCGCCGCCCAGGTCACGCCCGTCGACGACGCGCAGTCCGGCCGCTTCAACAAGCAGGCCGATTCGCGCGAACTTGGCCTGAAGCAGCCGATCGAGCCGCCGAAGTCCTCACTCGAAAAGGCCCTCGAATCGGTCAACGACAGCCTCAAGGCCTGGTCCACCGGCATGCGCTTCGAGATGGACGAGGACGCCCAGCGCCTGGTCGTCTCGATCATCGACAGCGCGACCGGCGACGTCCTGCGCACCATCCCGTCCGAAGCCGTCCTGCGGGTCGCGAAAATGATCGTCCAGCTCCAGGGCGCCGGGGTGAATACCCAGGCCTGATCCCCGAACAGAAACGAAATCTCACCCCATACATCGCCTTTGCCGCCGCCGAACCGGGGCATAATGGCTGAACGGAGAATCACACCATGGCATCAGTCTCTTCCCTCGGCCTGTCCGGCCTGCCGCTCACGGATCTGCTCGACAAGCTGAAAACCAACGAAAGCCAGATCCTGAACACCATCAAGGATCGCCAGACGGCGGCGGAAACCAAACTCTCCGCCTACAGCAAGCTGAAGGACGCCGTCGCATCCCTCCAGAAGGCCGCCCAGGCCGTCGGCAAGACCGAAGCCTTCGGCGCGATCGCGGTGAAATCCGGCTCGGACGCCTTTTCCGCGACGGCCGACAGCTCGGCCATCCCGGGCCAGTACGCCATCCAGGTCGACAAGCTCGCCTCGGCCCAGACCCTGGTCTACGCCGGACAGGCGGACCGCACCACCGACATCGGCACCGGCGGCACCCTGAAGATCACGATCGACGGCACGGAAAAGTCCATCGACCTGAGCGGCAAGGGCACGTCCCTGAACGACCTGGTGGCCGCCATCAATGCCGACAAGGATATCGGGGTCAATGCCACCATCGTCAACGACGGCACGCCCGGCAGCCAGTACCGCCTGCTGCTGACCAGCCGCGAGACCGGCGAGCAGAATGCCGTCACCAACATCGCGGTCGACGGCAACGCCGACCTGCAAGCCTTCCTGGGCTACTCGGGCGGCGGATCCACCGCGGGTGTCACGGTCCAGGACGCCTCCAACGCAGAACTGACCATCAACGGCATCGCCGTCACCAGCCAGAGCAACACCATCGAAAACGTGATCGACGGCGTCAAGCTGACGCTGAGCCAGACCACGACCAGCGCCGCCAACCTGACCCTGACCCGCGACGACGGCGCCGCCAAGAAGGCCATCGAAGACTTCAAAAACGCCTACAACAGCCTCCTGGGCACGATCAAGACGCTGACGGCCTACAACGTCGACGCCAAGACCTCGTCCGCCCTGACCGGCGATTCGCTCGCCCGCTCGGTACAGACCCGCATGCGCGACGCGGTTTCCGGGGCGTTCGACGCCACCAACGGCACCAACCTGTCGAAGATCGGCATCACGACCGACCCCAAGACCGGCGAACTGAAGATCGACGACGACAAGCTCACCAAGGCCCTGTCCGAAAACCTCGACGGCGTGAAGTCCCTGTTCACCAGCGGCACCGGCATCGGCGGCCGGGTGGATACCGCCGCCGATGCCTTCACCAAGGCCGACGGGATCTTCACCACCACCACCGACGGCCTGAACAAGACCATCGCCGACATCAAGAAACAATACACCGCCGCGTCCGACCGCATCGACCAGCGCATGGAGACCTACCGCGCCCAGTTCACCCAGCTGGACGCCATGGTCAGCCAGATGAACTCGCTCAGCAGCTACCTGTCGCAGCAACTCAGCGCGCTGAGCAGCAGCAAGAGCAAATAACCGGCCATGACCTACGCGCCCCGTTCCCGCTCCGCCCGCGCCACCGGCTCCTATGCCAACATCGGGCTCGAGACCGAAGTGCTCGGCGCCTCGCCCGAGCGCCTGATCTCGCTGCTGTTCCGGGGCGCCCTCAAGGCCATCTCCCAGGCCCGCCATCACCTGCGCAACGGCAACGTCCAGGAACGCGGCAAGGCCCTGTCCAAGGCCATCGACATCGTGGACTCCGGCCTGAAGGCGGGCGTGGACACCGAACGCGGCGGCGAGGTCGCCCGCCTGCTGATCGCGTCCTACGAGCTCATCATCCGCGACCTGATGCAGGCCAACCTGCGCAGCGATGAAGCCAAGCTCGACACGGCCGAGAAAATGCTGATCGACCTGGCCGGCGCCTGGCACACGGCCGTCGACCCTCAATTCGGCGACCCGCCCCCCAGCCACTGACCGGAATCCCGCCATTGAGCATGCCGCACGCCTCCATCCTAGAGCGCTACCAGGAAATCGCCGATTTGTCGGGCCAGATGCTGACCAAGGCCCAGACGCAGGAATGGGACGAACTGGTGGCGCTGGGCGCACGCTACCAGGAAGCGGTCGAGCGGCTGAAAGCGCTGGACCCGCTGGACGACGACCAGAAGAACGCCCGGCGCGAGCTGCTCACCCGCATCCTCGACGACGACGCCCGGATCCGCCAGCTGATCGCCCCTGAACTCGAACGCCTGAGCCACCTGCTGGGCACGTTCAAGCGCCAGCGCACCGTCCTGAAAGCCTACTACAGCACGGTCCGCCCGCACTAGGGTTCGCCCCCCTCATCCAGGAACCACGCCGCCATGAGCATCGGGGCCCCTTCCAACCTCGGCACGCTGCTGATCCAGCGCCTGGACGCCGTGCTGGGCACCACGCTGGGCCAGCAGGCCAACCTCGCCTCCGGCGCGGGTCCCCAGGCCGTTCCCCAGCCGGCCAACCCCGAGAATCCCAGCGCGCTGCAGAATCCGGCCCAGCGCCATCCCCGGGAAGCGGTCGACCAGGCCAGCCAGCAGGGCCGCCAGCAGGCCGCCGTCGGCAAGGCCGTCCGGGACATGAAGCTGGACAACCTGCTGGGCCGCGGCACGACCTTCCACGGCACCACCCAGTCCGCCCCGACCACGCTGGGCTACGCCGCCCGCATCATCCTCGCCCTGCTGAACCAGTTTCCCCAGGACGGCCAGGCCGTGCGCGGGCAATCGCCGCTGCTGCCCAATGCCGGCGGCGCCCCGAGCGCCGGCGGCAACGCGGCCGGCCTGCCGGGCGGCGCGGGCGCGCCGGCATCCGGCGCTCCATCCGCCCAGGCGGGCGGCGTCGCCCAGGCCTGGGCCCAGCTCGCCACTTCGCTGGGGCAGCCCGGCGCCCTGGCCGCGCGCTTCGTCCAGGCCTTGTCGCAATCCGTGCAGACGAGCGGCCTGTTCTACGAATCCCACCTCGCGCAACTGGCCACGGGCAAGACCACGCTCCAGGATCTGCGGCAGGAGCCCCAGGGCCGCATCCCGTCCCGGCAGGCGCCGGCCGGCGGCTCGGCACAGGTCACCCAGCAGGCCGCGCCCGCCTCCGGCGCCCCGGCCACGGCGGGCGGCACCTCGGGTCCGGAAGCCGCGCAGACCCACGCGGCCGCAGGCCAGACCCATGCCGCGCCCGTCCCGGGCATCGACCCCCAGGCCCAGTTGCTGGTCCGCCAGCAGCTCGAAGTCCTGGCCAATCAGGCCTTCGTCTGGCAGGGCGAGGCCTGGCCGGGCGCAGGCATGCAATGGGAAGTCCGCCGCCGCCCGCGGGACGACGAGGGCGGGCGCGACTTCCAGGACGACCATTGGTCCACCCGCCTGAACCTGCGCCTGCCGACCCTGGGAGAAGTCCAGGCGCGCCTGAGCCTGTCCGGAGACCAGCTGGTCATGCGGCTGACGGCACCCCAATCCGCCGACCGGCTGGGCCAGGCCATCGAACCGCTGCGCGCCCGGCTGCTGGCCCAGGGGCTGCAGGCCAGCCAACTGTCCGTCCTGGCCCAGGACGACAGCCCCGACGCCCCTTCGCCGGACACCCGGGAAAATGAAATCGCAGCCTCCTGATCCCCATCGGCCCAGCGCCGTCGCCGTCACCTACGACCCGGCGGATTCCGCGCCCCGGGTCGTGGCCAAGGGCTACGGCACGCTGGCGGACACCATCGTGCGCACCGCGCGCGAACATGGCCTGTACGTGCACGAATCGCCGGAGCTGGTCGGCCTGCTGATGCAGGTGGACCTGGACGCGCACATCCCGCCCAAGCTCTACGTCGCCATCGCGGAACTGCTGGCCTGGCTGTACGCCCTGGATACCGAGGGCGGCGTCGTGCGGCGCGCTCCCGGCGAGGACGCGCCCCCGCCGGCCGCCGGCCCGGCGATGCCCCGGCCGGGCGAAGACCCCGGCCCGCCGGCCTCCTGATCCCGCCGCCACGAAAAGGAAAGGGCTCCGCGAGGAGCCCCGATGCCGTTCGGCGGAATCAGCGTCCGCCCCGCGCGGCTTGCAAGCCGCCCCGGATCCGCCAGGCGATCAGACCGCCATGTTGGCGATTTCCTTGTAGGCGTCCACCAGGCGGTTGCGGACCTGCACCGTCGCCTGGAACGACAGGCCGGCCTTCTGCAGGTCGATCATCACGTTGCTCAGGGAAATGTCCGGATCGCCCATCTCGAAGGCCTTCGCCTGGGCATTGGCGGCATTCTGCGCATGGGACACACGATCCAGGGAGCGGGCCAGCTCGGCGGCAAATCCGCCGCCTTCCGCGGGCGCGGCCGGCGGCGCCGACAGCCCCTGGGATTCGCGCGCCACGGCGCGCATCTGGGCAAGCAGGTTTTCGACGCTGGCGAGGGCCTGGGAGGTCATCATGGCGAATGATTCTGAAAGAAAGGCGGAAACACCGGCCGCCGGGAATACGGCGAGCCGACGATGTACTATACGGCCTGCCCCGGGGCGGCAAGCCCCGCAATAGCGGGGATAAGGCCGGACACTTCCCCGGTTTGCCGCACGGACGCGCGAACCGGGCGGATCATCCTAACTAAGCCCCAAAAACGGGGTTTTTCAGGGCTTGCCGGAATGCCAATCGCCGCCATAATGGCCGCCAACATCCCATTATTCTGCCGTAACAGCATGCACATCATCCAGACCATCGGTTTCTGGCCCGGGCGCGCCCTGGCGGCCTCTTCTGCACCCTCCATCCGATGAATCCCGCAACCGACTGGATGAACCGCAACCCCGCCCTGGCGCGGCTGACGGCCCTGCCCCGGCCGGTGCTGCTGGGCCTGGGCGCCGCGATCCTGGCCCTGCTCGTCGTCGCCGCCCTGTGGATGCGCGAACCCGAATACCGCACGCTGTTCTCGAACGTGGAAGCGCGCGACGGCGGCGCCATCGTCTCCGTCCTCAACCAGCGCAACGTCCCCTACAAGTTCGCCGACAACGGCGCCACCATCCTGGTGCCCGCCGACCAGGTCTACGCGCTGCGCCTGCAACTGGCCGAGCAGGGGCTGCCGCGCGGCGGCAGCGTGGGCTTCGAACTGCTGGACGAGCCGAAATTCGGCGCCAGCCAGTTTTCCGAGCAGATTACCTACCAGCGCGCCCTCGAAGGCGAACTCGCCCGCTCCATCGAGGCCCTGCAGCCGGTCAAGGCCGCCCGCGTGCACCTCGCCATTCCGCGCCAGTCCCTGTTCGTGCGCGAACGCGAGGCCCCCACCGCCTCGGTGCTGCTGACGCTCTACCCGTCCCGCACCCTCAGCGAATCCCAGGTCTCGGCCATCGCCTGGCTGGTGTCCTCCAGCGTGCCCAAGCTCAACGCCGAATCGGTCTCCATCGTCGACCAGGACGGCCACCTGATGTCCTCGCCGGGCGGCGAGGCCGGCATGGACAGCACCCGGCGCAACTTCATCAACGACATCGAGCAGCGCACGGCCCAGCGCATCCTGACCCTGCTCAACCCGATCGTCGGCCCGGGCAACGTGCGCGCCCAGGTCAGCGCCTCCGTGGACTTCTCCCAGCGCGAGCAGACCTCCGAGGTCTACCGCCCCAACGAGACGCCCGGCACGGCCGCCGTCCGCAGCAAGCAGACCAGCGATTCGGCGCAGAACGGCATGCTGCCCCCGGCCGGCGTCCCCGGCGCCCTGTCCAACGAACCCCCGGCCAATGCCACGGCTCCGGTCCAGACGGCGGCCGCCAACCCGCCCGCCCAGGGCGCGCAGGCCCAGGCTCCCGGCGCGCAGCAGGGCGCCGCGGCCCAGGCCGGCGGCCCCACCGCGATCAACGGCGCGCCCGTCGCCACCGCGGCCCGCCAGAGCCAAGGCTCCGTGCGCAACGACGCCACCATCAACTACGAAGTCGACCGCACGGTCAGCCACATCAAGCACGAACTGGGCACGCTGCAGCGCCTGTCCGTGGCCGTGGTGGTCAACTACCGCGACAAGGACGGCGAGCCGGCCCCGCTGGAGTCGACCGAAATGGACGACATCAACGCGCTGGTCAAGCAGGCCATGGGCTATTCCGCCGACCGCGGCGACACTCTCAGCGTGGTCAACAGCGCCTTCACCGACCAGGAACCCAAGTTCAAGCCCTGGGAAAATCCGGAATACCGCGGCCTCGCCCTGCAGGTCCTGAAGGTTCTCCTGATCCTGGCCGTCCTGTTCTTCCTCTGGCGCTCGGTGGTGCGGCCCATCGTCCAGGGTTTCGCCAACGCCCAGGTCGAGCGCGCCAAGAACGAGGCCCACCTGGAAACCATGCGCGAACAGCGCCGCCAGGACGAACTGCGCGCCTCGGAGATGAACCGCTACGAGGAAAACCTGGACACCGCCCGCCAGCTGGCCCAGCGCGATCCGCGCGCCGTCGCCATGGTGCTGCGTTCATGGATGGATCCCAAGAATGCCAAATCCTGACAACGACCTGACCCGCTGCGCCATCCTGATGATGTCCCTCGGCGAGGATGCGGCGGCCGAAGTCTTCAAGTACCTGTCCTCGCGCGAGGTCCAGCAGATCGGCTCGGCCATGGCCAACCTCAAGCAGATCACGCGGGCCGACGTCGACCAGGTCCTGGAGGACTTCCGCCGCGAGGCCGACCAGTTCATGGCCGTGACCCTGGGCTCGGACGACTACATCCGTTCCGTCCTGACCAAGGCGCTGGGCACCGACCGCGCCGCCGGCCTGATCGAGGACATCCTGGAGGCCGGCGAAGGCACGGGCTCGGGCATCGACGCCCTGAACTGGCTGGAACCGGCCAACGTCGCCGAGCTGATCGCCGACGAACACCCGCAGATCATCGCCACCATCCTGGTCCACCTGGAACGCGACCGCGCCTCCGCCATCCTGGCGCTGCTGAACGAACGCCTGCGCAACGACGTGATGATGCGTATCGCCACCTTCGGCGGGGTGCAGCCGTCCGCGCTGCACGAGCTCACCGAAGTGCTCAACGAAGTCCTGTCCGGCCAGGGCGCCAAGCGCTCGAAGATGGGCGGGGTGCGCACCGCCGCCGAGATCCTGAACTTCATGAACACGGCCGAGGAAGAAGCCGTGGTCAGCAGCCTGCGCGAGATCGACGCGGACCTGGCGCAGCGCATCATCGACGAGATGTTCGTGTTCGACAATCTGGTCGACGTCGAGGACGCCGCCATCCAGCTCATCCTGAAGGAAATCGACACCGCCTCGCTGACCATCGCCCTGAAGGGCGCCAGCGAAGAGCTCTGCGCCAAGTTCTTCAAGAACATGTCCAACCGCGCGGCCGAAATCCTGCGCGACGATCTCGAGGCCCAGGGTCCGGTGCGCATGTCGCGCGTCGAAACCGAGCAGAAGGCCATCCTGATGGTGGCGCGCAAGCTCGCCGACGCCGGCCAGATCAACCTGTCGATGGGCAACGACGAGTATGTCTGACAAGTCCGGGCCTTCCATCGATCTGGCGACGCGAGCCCGCTGGCAGCGCTGGGAAATGGAATCCCTGGACGCGCTCAAGCAGCCTCTCGGCCGCCGGGCCAGCGACCGCGATCCGCGCCACCAGGCGGAACTCGCGCGGCGCCGCGTCCAGGCGCTCGCCGAGGCGCGCGAGGAAGGCCTGGCCCAGGGGCGCGCGGACGGCTTCGAACAGGGCCACCGCGAAGGCCATGCCCAAGGCCACGCCCTGGGACTGGCCGAAGGCCATGCCAAGGGCCTGGAACAAGGCCGGGCCGAGGGCCATGCCCAGGGTCACGCCCAAGGACTCGAAGAAGGCGCCGCCCTGGCCCGCGAGCAGGCCGCCCGCCTGGACGGCCTGGCCGGGGCCTGCGCGACCGCGCTGGACCGGATCGAGCAGGAAGTCGGCCAGTCCGTCATCCAGCTGGCCATCCGCATCGCCGAACAGGTGCTGCGCACCCATATCCGCGACTATCCCAACCACATCCTGGACCTGGTCCGCGAAGTCATGCAGGCCCGGCCCGAACAAGGCGCCGCGCTGCGGCTGCGGCTGCACCCCGACGACCTCGAACTGGTGCGGGCGTTCCTGCAGCAGACCCCGGACCCGGCCCGCTACCGCCTGAGCGCCGACGAAGGCATCACGCGCGGCGGCTGCATCGCCGAAACCGCCCTGGGGTCCGTGGACGCCACCCTGGAAACCCGCTGGCGGCGCATCATCGCCGCGCTGGGCCAGACGGACGAGCGGCCATGAACCCGGACGAAACGGCGGCGCGTTCCGCCGGCGCACGCTGGCGGGCGCAGCTCGCAATCTGCGAACAGCGGGTCGCCGCCCGCCAGCCGACCAGCCGGCAGGGTCGCGTCACCCGCGCCACCGGCCTGGTGCTCGAGGCCACCGGCCTGCAGCTGCCGGTCGGCGCCGCCTGCAAGGTCCAGGTCTCGCCCGACCAGGACCGCTGGGCCGACGCCGAAGTCGTCGGCTTTCACGCCGACACCCTCTACCTGATGCCGCAAAGCGACATCACCGGCCTGCCCCCGGGCGCCCGCATCGTGCCCGCCGAGACCCTGCGGCTGGATCCGGTCCCGCTGCCCGATGATCCCGCCGCGCAGACCGAAGCCGCCATCGTCACGGACCAGGTGCGCCACCTGCCGGTCGGCAACGCCTTGCTGGGCCGCGTCCTGGACGGCGCCGGCCGGCCGCTGGACGGCAAGCCCCTGCCCCCCGACCTGGACATGGCGCCCCTGACGGCCCTGCAGATCAATCCGCTCACCCGCGCGCCCGTGGACACCGTGCTGGATGTGGGCGTGCGCGCCATCAACGGCCTGCTGACCGTCGGCCGCGGCCAGCGCATGGGCCTGTTCGCCGGCTCGGGGGTGGGCAAGAGCGTGCTGCTGGGCATGATGGCCCGCTACACCCAGGCCGACGTGATCGTGGTCGGCCTGATCGGCGAACGGGGCCGCGAAGTCAAGGAATTCATCGAGCTGAACCTGGGTGCCGACGGCCTGGCCCGGTCCGTGGTGGTGGCCGCCCCGGCCGACGTCTCGCCCCTGCTGCGCCTGCAGGGCGCGGTCTACGCCACCCGGCTGGCGGAGTTCTTCCGCGACCAGGGCAGGCACGTGCTGCTGATCATGGATTCGCTGACGCGCTACGCCATGGCCCAGCGCGAGATCGCCCTGGCCATCGGCGAGCCGCCGGCGACCAAGGGCTACCCCCCTTCCGTGTTCGCCAAGCTGCCGACCCTGGTGGAGCGCGCGGGCAACGGCGCGCCCCAGGGCGACCGGCCGGCGGGGTCCATCACCGCGTTCTACACCGTGCTGACGGAAGGCGACGACCAGCAGGACCCGATCGCCGACTCGGCGCGCGCCATCCTGGACGGCCACATCGTACTGTCGCGCAGCCTGGCCGAGTCCGGCCATTACCCGGCCATCGACGTCGAGGCCTCGATCTCGCGGGTCATGTCCGCGATCGTGCCCGACAGCCAGTTCCGCCACGTGCACCTGTTCAAGCGCATGATGTCCCGGTACCAGCGCAACCGCGACCTGATCGCCGTCGGCGCCTACACCGCGGGCAACGACCCTGAAATCGACCAGGCCATCGAACGCCACCCCTGGCTGGAAGGCTACCTGCAGCAGGGCATCGACGTCCGGGTGGACTACCCCACCGCGGTGGCCGCGCTGGCCGGCGTACTGGGCCAGGAGACCGGACATGAGCCCTGAAACACCGCTGGACGTGCTGATCAACCTGACCCAGGA
This sequence comes from Castellaniella denitrificans, assembly GCF_042653765.1. NCBI lineage: Bacteria > Pseudomonadati > Pseudomonadota > Betaproteobacteria > Burkholderiales > Alcaligenaceae > Castellaniella > Castellaniella denitrificans. Next base: position 122,845 of record NZ_JBHSEZ010000003.1, read on the forward strand.
CAAGCTCGACGAGGCCGGGCGCAACCTGTCCGAACTCAGCGCCCGGCGGCGCGAGGCCCAGGGCCAGCTGAACACCCTGGACGGCTACCGCGCCGACTACACGAAGCGTCTGCAGAACACCACCGAGCAAGGCTTATCGGCCTCGAATTACCATAACTTTAGGCAGTTTATCGCCACATTGGACGAGGCCATTTCCCAGCAAAATATGATCATCGCTCAGATCGACGTGCGCCTCGAGGCCGGACGCAGGCAATGGCACGATGAAAAGCGCCGCCTGAACTCCTACGAGACCCTCAAGGCGCGCCAGGTCCGCCAGTTGCAATACCGCGAACAACGCCGCGAGCAACGCGCCAGCGACGAGATCTCGGCCGGCTTGTACCGGCGCACACGACAGCCGCACTGAATCCGCCCACGCCATGAACATGCCCGTCCTTCCTGTCACCAGTCCCAGCCCGCCGTCCGCGGAAGCTCCGGCGCGCGGCGCGGACGCCGCCGCGACGGACGCGCCGGCCTTCTCGAACGTGCTGTCGCAGCAGCGGGACGGCGCCGCCGCCCGGCCGGCCGAATCCCGCCAGACAGGCAAGACCGGCGACCGGGCCGATGCGGACGCCGCCGAGCGGCGCGAACCCCTCGGGCCGGACGAAACCCTTTCGCTGATCCTGGACAGCGCCGCCCTGCCCCTGATGCAGGCCGCCGTCCCCACCGCCGAGACCCGGCCGGTCCATGCCGCCTCGGCCAGCCGGACCGGCGCCGCCGATCCCCGCGCGGCCCGCCTCCCGGTCGACGTCGAGGGCCGCGCGGCCCTCGGCGCGCGCGACGCCGCCGCCGACGCGCAGGCGGACCAG
>NZ_JBHSEZ010000004.1:0-200844 GCF_042653765.1 Castellaniella denitrificans
ACAGCGTCTTGGAGGCGATGTCCCCATCAGCATCCTTCACGGCAAATACAAAATTGTCCGTTCCGCCCACATGCGGCTTGGCCGTGTACACGTAGCTGCCGTCGGCGGCAATCACCAGCGTCCCGTACTGGCCCACGATGGTGTTCACCGCGCCATGGGTCAGCGTCTGATCCACGCCATTGACCGTCACCTTCGCACCGACCCCGGCACCATCATCCGCGCCGAAGCCGAAGTCGAAAGTCCCGCTCGCCGTCGCCGGCGTCGACTGGCCCGAAACGACGCTCAGGTCGCCGCCCACGCTGACGCTGGGGACGCCGTCCTGGATCGTGACCGTCAAATCGCCGCTTGCACTGCCGCTGTGATCATCGGACACCGTGATCGGCACGTCGAAGCCGAGCGCGCCATCGGTGCTGGAGCCCTGGACGCCATGATCGACCGGGCCAAGCAGCGTGACCGTGTAGTGCTGGGTGCCGTCGGAATCCAGGCTGCCCAAGATGATCTTGACGATCTCCTTCCCGCCGGCCGCCCCGACCAGCTCAGTCCCCGCTCCGTTCAGCGCCCACGTAATGTCCACGCCACCAGACTTCAAGCCGGGATCCTTGTCGCCCGACAGATCGCCCAACTTGATGGTCAGCGCGTCGCCGGCATCGGGATCGGTCGCCTTGAACGTACCCGACCAGGACGTCCCGGCATCGCCGGACAAATCGTTCTCAGCGACCAGGGCATTGCTGTCGCTCAGGTCCAGGACCGGCGCGTGATTGAGTTCCGGCAGGCCGATGGTGATCCGACCGACCGACGGATCGCCGTCGGCGTCGGTGACCGTGTAGGAGGCCGGCAGCGCATCCAGGTGGTCGCCGTTCGCATCGGTCAGGGATTTGTACTCGAAGAATTCCCACTTCCCGGTCGCGGGCGACAGGATCAGCTGGAAGGCCAACTCACCGTTGACCATCCCGTTCAGCACGGTACCGTTGCCATCCATCGTCGTCTGGACCGCCTGACCATCCGCATAGATCGTGCCCGCCGCCGGCGCATTCCACTGGGCGCCGCCGGCGCCGTCGGCGCCGTACTGGTAGTCAAGCTGACCCGTGCCGTAGGCCAGGGCCTGCGGCAGTTCGGAACCGCCGAAGGTGATGCTCTTGACGGCGAAGTCACTGTTGTCGCTGAAATTGGTGTTGCCGTTGCTGGTCGCCCGGAACACCAGCGTGTCGAAGCCGCCGAAGCCATTGGCGTTGAAATCCGCCGCGTAGTTGCCGGACCCGGCGTTGGAATCGAAGGCCTGCTCGCCGACCTTTTCACCGCCCCGCCAGAACTCCACGATTCCGGATTCGAGTTCGCCGCCGAACATGACGGAGAATTCCACATGGGCGCTGTAGGCGACCTTGCCGTCCTGCAGGGCGACGGTCAGGGTTTCGGAAGCGCTGCTGCCATCCGCAAAATTCCGGAAATCGACTTCGCCCGGCAGGGCGTGGTAGGGCTCGCCATTGCTCATGACGCCCAAGCCGTTCTCAGTCTGGAGCACATTGGCGCTCGTCAAGGTGGAATCCGTCGCCGTCGAGAAGCCCTGCCCCGTCACCGTGATGGCGCCATCATTGAAGCCCAGCAAGGTGCCAACGGAATCCCCCGTGAAGTCCACCTTCCCGACGTAGACGTCCGGAATGCCGGTCAGGCCGGCGGAGCCCTGCGCGTCGGGGGTGCTCACGTAGGGGCTGTCGTCCTCGACGCGCACGGTGATGGAGGAATCCACCACCCCACCATGGCCATCATCGACCGTGATCGGAACGTTCAGGTTCAGGACGTCTTCGGCCGCGTCGGTCGTGATCGGATGGTCGATGGCGCCCTTCAGCGTCACCGTGTAGTCGTAATGCCCATCGAGGCCGGGCGTCAGGTCGATCTGGATGATTTCACGATAATCGTCCTGGCCGGGCGTGCCGACATAGCCGGTCAGCGCATGGCCGCCAGCGTCGGCGGCCCACTGGATGTCCACGCCATGCGATTGCAGCGCACCGGCATAGCCGGCGGGATGCGTCGGGCTGGCCGCCGTCACGCCCGTACCCAGCGTCACGGTCGGCGTATCCCCATCCACGTCCGCGACGGTGAATGATCCTGACGCCGCGGGGTTGTCGGTCTGGTCGCCGCTGGGGAGATCATTGCCATGGCCGGCGATACCGTCGTCGTAGTTGCCGCCGGCCGCCGTCAGGCCTTCCTCGGAGACGGCCACGTGACCGCCATCCTGGCCGAACGTGATCGTGGGATCGTCGTTGGTGCCCTTGATGTGAATGGTCAGCGCGGCTTGCGACGTGTCGCCGTCATTGTCCGTCAGCGTGTACTTCAGGACGAAGTCCTTGACCTGGCCTTCAGCCAGCGCCTGCGTGGCCGGCTTGGAGCTGTCCAGCACGAAGGTCCAACCTCCGGCGGGACCCAGCACCAGCGTGCCGTACTGCGACAAATCGGCCTGCGTCGCCGCGTTGTCGCCGGCGTTCCAGGCGAAGCCGTCGAGCAGATCGTTCGGGCCGTCCGCGCCCCAGCCGGTGTCATTCAGGAGCACATTGCCCCCCAGGACCGCGGCATGGCCATGCGCGTCCTCGGTCACCGTGCCGCCGTTGTCATTGGCCGCCAGCGGGCTGTCGTCCTCGATGCTGACATTCAGATTGCCCGTGGTCGTGGTGTGGCCATCCGACACCAGGATCGGCACCCCCACATTCAGAGCGTCTTCGATACTCGTATTCGGATGATCGATCGGCGCCAGCAATTTTACGTCGTACGAATAGAAACCATCATGGTTGTCGTGCAGCGTGATCTTGATCACGTCCTCGCCAACCAGTTTGCCGCCCACCCGGCCTGTCAGCGTCTGGCCGTCGCTGGACAGCACCCAATGCACAGTCTGGTCGTTCGAGGTCAGGGTTTCGGACGGCGTACCCAGCTTCACCGTCAGCACATCGCCCGCGTCCGCATCGTGGACCGTGAACGTGCCGCCGTCCGTGGCGCTGTTGGTCGTGTCCGAGGTGCCGGTGCCATCCGGAATGCCATCGCCATGCGGCGGCAGCGGGAACGGGAACAGAGCCCCTCGCAGCCCTTCTTCCGAGACCGCCGCGTTCGCGTTGGCGCCGTTGTCGCCACCGAAGGTGATCGTCGGCACGTCGTTCGCGCCCTTGACGACGACCGTCAGGGTTGCCGTCGAGGTATCGCCGTCCGCATCGGTCAGCGTATAGGAGAAAACATCATTGGCGGTCTTGTCCTGCCCCAGGGCCTGCACGGCGGCATGGCGCTCGTCGGCCGGATCGCTGACCAGGGTATAGGTGTAGGAGCCATCTTCATTCAGGATCAGGTCGCCATAGGCGCCATGAATGACGGCGCCCACGCCACCGCTGACGTCCGCGCCCAGGCTGTCGCCGGCCTGGACTCCCGATACGGGGGTCGGGTCGACGCCCAGCGCATCGGCATTGTCTCCGGGCCCGGTATCGCCCGCTTCGCCATCGCCCTTGACGACGTTCCCCACGGCGACCAAGGCGGCATCCTCGGTCACGTTGGCCGTGTCGGAGACGGCGGCCGGCGCCGTATCCGTGATGGCCGCGACGATGTCGCTGATGACGGAACGGCCCAGGCTATCGACCACGGTGACGCCGATGGAATCGGGCAGGTACTCCCCGATGGACGGGTCCGTGGCCGCGCCCGTGTGATCCTGCCAGCCGTCGGACACGTAGCGATAGGTGACCGTGCCTGTGTCCTGGTTGTAGCCGGTCAAGGTCAGGACGCCCCGATCCGTATTGATGACGATGGGCGCGCCCGGCGTCGCCGCGACGAGTTCGGCCAGGGTCACCGTCAGGGAAGCGGCCGGGGGCGCGGCATCGCCGCCGGCCGTGCCGGTTTCGCCCGCGAAATTGAACACCAAGGCGGCCAGGCCGGCCGGCGCCGAAAAGGAAAAGACTCCCTCGACACCCGTGGTTGTGTCGGCTTCGCCGATGTTGAAGGTGCCCGGCACGATCGTCGGATCCTGGCCGTCACCGCCCGGATTGTCATTACGATCCGGGATGTCCAGCGTCGGCCCCGCCGGAACCAGTGGAGCCGTATCGTCCGCTATGGCGGCGACGCCGCCCAGTTGCACGAATTCAGGCGTCTCCACGCCCGGGCGCGGGTAGGCCAGGCCCAGGGGCGTAGTGGTTTCCGTGATGCTGGCCAGGCGCGTGAAGCTGTCGCCGCCGCCACCGCCGCCGGTCAGCACCGCCGCGGTCGGATCCAGGATGGCGAACGGGTCCTGGCCCGCATCCAGCGCGGCCAGCACCTGGTCGACCACCGGGTCGGCCGGGGGCGTCACGGCGTTGTCCGCCGGCTGCGGCTGCGCCGCGGCCAGGTCGTCGGTGACCAGTATGTCGGTGTTCTGGCCCACGATCACCGGCGGCACGCCGGTGGCCTGCAGGGTCACGCTGGCGCCCTCGTCCGTCATGATGTGCGCGTTGACAGGCACGCGCATGCCTTCGTGCAAGGCGACCATCGTGCCGTCGGATGCGCGCATCCAAGCCTTGCCGGTGACATGGGTGATCAGGACGGTATCGGTAGCCATGGTGGAGTCCCCAGTGGTGAATTCGGTGGCGCCGGCCGGCGCGGAAAGCGCGCAGCGACGGCGATCATGTGTCGGGATACTACGCGCGTGGCGGTGGACTTCGTATTGGCGGAAAAGACAACAAATATCAAGAAACCGCCTAGGGAAAACACGGAGGGTTCCCTAATGGCGAGGCAGAAAAATCCCGCCGTGGCGGGATGGGGAGGCCTACGGGGGAGTCGGCGAAGCCATGGATACGACCGGGCAGCGGTGCTTTGGCGCGGACGACCGGAGCATGGAAATATCTGTGAACGTACCAGAGCTGACGGACGGCTGGTTCCAGCACGCCGAACAGCATGACGGCGATCAGATCGTCCGACGCGGGCGGCCGAAATCAGCTGCGCCCAGCGTGTCCATCAGCCTGCGTATCCCCCCGGACGTGCTGGATCGCAGGAAAAGTTCCGGGCCTGGGTGGCAGACGCGCATGGTGGCATCGTTCAAGAGCCACGCGCCCAAAAGCAAGCACGCCTGACACGGCTGACAGCAGGGCGATCAGTCGCGGAAGACGTCTTCCAGCGTCGTGGCGTCCACGAAGTTCAGCGACCAGGTTTCCAGGTCGGCGGATTGGGCGGACTGGATACGTTGCGTGGTTTTGGCGTCCACCGGGCCGAAGCGGCGCTCGATCTGGCGCAGCAGGAGCTTGGCCTGGCCTTTGACCTCGCCCAGGGCTTCGCCCTTTTCCATCCCCAGACGCTCGATGACTAGCGTATAACCCATCTTTCGCTCCTGTTTGATGCGTTGCAGCGCCGCCGCATAGGCCGGTTCCACGTCCTTGGGCAGCCGCAGCATCCATTCGATCAGCCGCAGCAGCGACCGGATCTGGTCACGCGTATAGCCGTATTCGTACAGCAGCCGCGCCAGCGAAAGGGTCGGCCCGACCCGCTGCGCCCCGTGGTGCCGCAGGGCCTGCAGCTGCGCCATGATCACCACCGCAAACGGATTCGTGCGGGCCAGTGATGCCAGTGCCTTCCAGCGACCCAGCCACTGGGATAAGTGTACGATGGGAAAGGAAAAACTCACACCCTGACCGAGGAATTCGCGCCGGTATTCCAGGTGATCCGGCCCCGAACGGCTGGCGACCAGGATGCACAGGCTGAACAGGGCGGGCGGGGGCTGTCCGGCCTGGGCGCTGAGCATTTCGTGCCGGTCTTCGATACGCGTCCGGTAGCGGTACATGCGATGCGTGATCCGGGCGGTTGCCTGGGGGCCCGTGTCGCCGCCCTGCACCTCGACGTGAACCAGGACCCAGGCGTCGGCGCCGTCCCGGTGGCGGACCTGGACCAATTTGTCAGCATACAGACGGCCGTCGCCGGGGGGACCGTCCGGGACTTCGATCGCCTGCAGTTCCTTGTCCAGGAACACCGGGGCGGCCGTCCAGTCGATGACCGCGTACAGATCGGGGGCCAACAGGATCAGCGCCTCAGAAAAATAGCGCTCGAGCGCGTCCTTCCAGGGACTGTCGTGGTCGTCCTTGACCGGCGCAGCCGGCGATGAGGACGGTTCCGGTAGCAGCGCCTGACCGGGCTGCAGCGACAGCCGCTCTGTGTCAGGTCCGAGGGCACCGTCACACGGCAAGGCCGGGGCTACGGGCGCAACGGCGGATCGCTTGCGAATGGACATGGCGGGCTTCCGGATGCAGGAAGCCCCATTCTGGTGATGATGCGCCAGCCCCGCCAGACTGGAATCTACGGACGGATGGAAAGGTCACGCCAGGACTTTCCCACTCCCGTCAAAGCCCGCCGGCTATGCCGGATCCGTGGAAGCGGTGCTTTCCTGGCCCACGCCGCGCGGCGTCGCCTGCGCGGCGTGCTGGTCGATACCGTGCACCCGCAGGGCCAGCATCAGGCGGTCGGTGACGCCCAGCTTCTCGAAGATGGCGGAGATGTGCGCGCGCACGGTGCGCTCGGTGATGCCCAGGCTGTCGGCGATGGACTGGTTGGAATGGCCCAGGGCGACGTAGCGGGCCACGTCGCGCTCGCGCACGGTCAGGTCGCGCGCCCAATCCTGGCTGGACTCGGGCGAGGCCTGGCCGATCTGGCTGAGCATGCGCGACAGCATGCCCTTGCCCACCCAGATCTCGCCGCCCATGACGTGGCGCAGGACGCGGTCCAGGCCGGTGACCGGCATGTAGGCGTGCACGTAGCCGGCGGCCCCCGCGACCAGGGCGCGCTGGCCCTCGGGGTCTCCGGGGTGGGTGCTGGCGACGACGACCTGCAGGCCCGCCGGCACGTCCGGCACATCCGATCCGGCCTTGGGCAGCAGGCGGGCGTCCATGACGGCCAGCACGCCGCGCCGGCCCCAGGGCACCAGGTCGGACAGGCGGTGCCCGCGCGCGGGCGCCCAATTCATTCCGTCCAGCCCGGCCCAATGCCGGTACAGGGCATCGTCGGCGGTCAACAGCAGAACCGGTATCGTCATTGCGAGTCCTTTCAACGTTCGCGGAAGGCGTTGGAATGCGCGCGCAGCACGGGTTTCAACAGATACTGCATCAGCGTGCGCTTGCCCGTCAGGATGTGGACCTCGGCCATCATCCCGGGGATGATGGGCCGTTCGTCGCTGCCGACGTAGGCGGTTTCCGTGCGGACCTTCACGATGTAATAGGAATTTCCCTTTTCGTCGGTGATGGAATCGGCGCCGATTTCCTCGACGTGGCCCTGCAGGCCGCCGTAGATGGAGAAGTCGTAGGCCGTGAACTTGACTTCGGCCTTCTGACCGGGGTACAGGAAGCCGATGTCGCGCGGGTTGACCTTGACCTCCAGCAGCAGTGAATCGTCGGACGGCACGATTTCCATGATGTCCTTGCCGGGCTGGACCACGCCGCCCACCGTGTTGGCGGTCAGGGTCTTGACGGTGCCGTTGACCGGCGAGCGGATGTTGGACAGCGTCACGCGGTCGGCCAGGGCGACCTGGCTTTCCAGCAGGGCGGACAGCTTGGCGCGGGCGTCGGACAGGTCTGTGCGCGCCTGGTTGCGGAAGGTGACCTCGGTTTCCCTGAGCTTGGCCTCGGCTTCCTGGATGGAGGCCTGGATCTTGTCGATCTGGGCGGCGGCGGCCTTCTGCTCGCCGCAGAAGCGCGCCACGTCGCGCTGCAGGCGCAGCAGGTCCACCTGGGATACCGCGCCGCTGGAGAGCAGCGGCTTGGTCATGGAGTATTCGCGCGAGGCCAGGGCGCAGCTGGTGGCGGCCTGGTCGCGGTTGGCGATGGTGGAACGCAGTTCCTGCTGGCGCTGGTTGAGCTGTTCCTGGGCGACTTCCAGGTTGGCCCGCAGCTCGCGGGTGCGGGCCTGCCAGACGTTGCGTTCCTGTTCGGCCAGGGCCGGGGCCTGCGCCTGGACGTCCTCGGGCGCCTGGTAGGGCGTGTCGTTGGCGATGGCCTCCAGGCGGGCGACCTTGGCCTTCAGGGCCAGGGCTTCGGCGCGGTTTTCCCCCAGGGACGAGGAATAGCGCGTGGGGTCGATGCGCAGCAGGACCTGTTCCTTGACGACCTTGTCGCCGGGGCGCACCAGGATCTGCTGGACGACGCCGCCGTCCAGGCTCTGGATGACCTGGACCTGGCGCGAGGGCACGACCTTGCCCTCGCCGCGCACAACTTCGTCGATGTTGGCGGTCGAGGCCCAGGCGATCAGCACGCCTATCGTCAGCAGCGACATCCAGATCAACAAGCGCGAGCCGCGCGTGCGCTGCTGGCTGAGCGCCCAGGTGGCGTCGCCGATCATGTCGCCGCGCCCGCTCTCGTGCTTGGGGGCGAAAGAGCGCCGCAGGCCGGCGAGGAAATCTGGCAGCATTCCCATCGTCAGCTCCTGCGGGCGCCGCCGATGCGGCCCTGGCGCAAGGCCTCGACGACCTGGGCCTTGGGGCCGTCGGCGACGATGCGGCCGTGGTCGATGACCATCAGGCGGTCGACCAGGTCCAGCAGGGACGTGCGGTGCGTGACCAGGATCAGCGTCTTGCCCTGGCTGGCGGCCCGCAGGCGGGCCTTGAGCTGGGATTCGCTCTGGTGGTCCATGTTGCTGCTGGGCTCGTCCAGCAGCAGGATCTGGGGATCGTTGACCAGGGCGCGGGCGATGGCGATGGACTGGCGCTGGCCCCCGGACAGGGAATCGCCGCGCTCGCCGACGATCATGTCGTAGCCCTCGGGATGGCCGGCGGCGAATTCATCCACGCCCGCCAGAGTGGCGGCGGCCAGGACGTCCTCGTCCGTGGCGAACGGCGAGGCGATGGTCAGGTTGTGCTTGAGGGTGCCGTAGAACAGCACCGGATCCTGGGGCACGTAGCCGATGGCGCGGCGCACGTCGGCCGGGTCGATCTGGTTCAGGTCGATGCCGTCGATCAGGACGGAGCCCGAGGTCGGGGCGTAGAGCTTCAGGATGAGCTTTTCGAGGGTGGTCTTGCCCGAGCCGATGCGGCCGATGATGCCGACCTTCTCGCCGGGCTGGATGCGGAAGCTGATGTTGTCCAGCGCCGCGACGGAGCTGTTGGGATAGGCGAAGGTGACGCCCTGGAACTCGATGCCGCCCTTGAGGACGGGACGCGGCATGAAGGCGCGGTCCGCCGGGCGCTCGACCGGCATGCCCATGTAGTTGTCGATGGATTTCAGGGAAGCCTTGGCGTTGTGGTACTGCATCATCAGGCCCACGACCTGACCCAGCGGCGCGAGGCAGCGCCCGGAAATCATGGAGGCCGCGATGATGCCGCCCATGGTCATGCCTTCCTGGACCAGGTAGACGCCGATGACCACGACGGAGATGTTGACCAGTTGCTGGCAGGTCTGCACGAAGCTGACGGTGACCGACGAGGTGAGCTTGATGTGCGCGCCCAGTTCGGCGAGCCAGCGGGTGGATTCTTCCCACATGCGCTGGGAATGGCTCTGCGCGTTCAGCGCCTTGACGGTTTCCATGCCGTTCAGGGCCTCGATCAGGCCGGCGTTGCGCTGCGCCCCGGCCTGGAAGGATTCGAGGGTCATTTTCTCGACCCGGGCCAGGGAAAACAGCGACACGACCAGGATCACCACGATGGCCACCAGGGGCGGCAGCACCATCCAGGGCGAGATCCAGGCCAGCACGGCCAGGAACAGCAGCACGAAGGGCAGGTCCACCAGCGTGGTCAGGCTGGCCGAGGCGATGAAGTCGCGCACGGACTCGAAGGAGCGCAGGTTGGAGGCGAAGGAGCCCACGGACACCGGGCGGCTTTCCATGCGCAGGTCCAGGACCTGCTCCATGATGCGCGAGGATAGCTCCACGTCCACCCGTTTGCTGGCGATGTCCACGACGTAGGCGCGGATGCCGGTCAGCACCAGGTTGAACACCATGGCCAGGGCGATGCCGATGGTCAGCGCCCAGAGCGTCTCGACCGCGCTGTTGGGGATCACCCGGTCGTAGATGTTCATCGTGTACAGCGGCATGACCAGCGCGAAGATGTTGATCAGCACGGCGGCCGCCACGGCGTCCCGGTAGAGCTTCCAGTTGCCCAGCATCGCGGCCCAGAACCAGTGGCCGCTGCGCGCCCGCATGTGGGCGTCCTGGGTACGGTCTTCGGTCCTGTAGCGCGGCTGCACGAAACAGGCCAGGCCGGAATACTCGGCTTCCAGTTCGGCGCGCGGGACTTCGACGGGCTCGGCCGCTTCGGGGTAGTGGACCAGGTAATGATCGCCGCGTTCCTGGATCAGCACGCAGGCGCGCTGGTTCTTGAGGAGCAGGATGGCGGGCATGACGCTGCGCGACCAGTTGCCCAGGGCGCGGCGCACGATGCGGGCGCCGCACTGGGCACGGCCGGCGGCGCGGCCCAGCAGCGACGGCGTCAGGCGCTGGTCCACCAGGGGCAGGCCCGAGGACAGTTGCTGGGCGGTACAGGGCCGCCCCAGCAGCCGCGTGATCAGGACCAGGCTGGCCAGCAGCGAATCGTCGTGCAGCTGGTGCGGCGTGGCGCCCGGCAATTCCGGCGCCGGCGCGGCGCCGGCCGGATTGGGAATTTCGGGTTGAGCGGCCATGGCGGCAGCGGCCTCAGAGGATGGCATCGTCGTCGGAAATCAGGTTCAGGGCGCCCTGCAGGCGCTGGCGGGTGCGCTTGCGTTCAGCGAGCTTGGCCAGGGCCTGGGGCGGCAGGTCGGTCAGGCGCAGGGAACCGTTGGCGATCAATGCGTCGATCAGATCCTCCAGGACGCGGATGAATCCGGCGTCCAGGTCGGAGAGATCCTGTTTGAAGCGTTCCTGATCAGAGGCCATCGGCATTCCCCCAAGCTGCAGGGAAAGCCGGGGCGCCGCGACGGCGGCTGGCCTCCGGACCTTCACCTTCAGACCGGGCCGCGAGGCCCGGGTATTGCGTTAGTTTCAACGGTGGAGGATTAGTTCCAGCCGCTGGCTTTGCCGGACGAGGCGCCGGACGACTTGCCGGCGGGCGCCAGCACGGGCGGCTTGAGGCCGGACTGGTAATTGACTTGGACGGGCTGCAGGTTGCGGGTGTCCGGCAGCGGCGTCAGGCAGGCCTTGAGGACCTCGTCGGGGAACTCGAGCTTGGCGGCCTCGTCAGGCTGTTCCTGGTAGGGATCGGCCAGCCCCAGGGCCGGCAGCAGCTTGTGGGACAGGGCGAGCCAGCGGTATTCGGCCGTGCGCAGGTCGAAGATCCCGTTGGTGAGCGCCTGGCGGGCGTCGAACAGTTCGTTCTCGGTATCCAGCAGGTCCAGCAGGGTGCGCTGGCCGATCTTGAACTGCTGCATGTAGGCCACGCGCACCTGGGCGATGTCGCGTTCGTGCTGCTGCAGGAAGGGCATCTGCTGGCGCAGGCGCACGACGTTGTTCCAGGCGATGGAGAGTTCCTGCTGGACGTTGCGGCAGGTGTAGTCGCGCACGTCCCGGGCGGCGTAGGTCTGGGCCGCGGTCTGGCGCACGCGGGCCGCGTCCGCGCCGCCGCGGAACAGGTTGAACGTGGCCATCAGCTGGACGTTGGAGCTCTGGGTGGTCTCGTCGTTGATGTAGGGCGGGTCGGAGCGGTCGCGGCCCGTGGCGGCGCGCAGTTCGAGCGTGGGCGAGAAGCGGCCCTGCGCCGAGGCCTTGCCGCGCTCAGCCGCCTGGACCAGCGCCTGCTTCGCCAGCACGGAGGGATTGACGCGCACGGACGGGCTGAAGTCGGTCGGATCCTTCGGCAGTTCGGTTTCGATGCCGGGGGCCTCGGCCAGGGTCTCGGCCGGGACCTTGCCGACGATGCGCTGGTAGCGCTGAGTGACGTCGTTCAGGTTGCCCGATGCGGTCATGAGGTTGGTCTGGGCCAGGGCCAGGCGGGCCTGTGCCTGGACTTCGTCCACCCCGCGGCCGACGCCCGAGGAACTGCGTTCGGAGATCTGGCCCAGGATGTCCTTGTGCAGGTTGTAGTTCTGCTGCGCCAGGGCGACCTGCTCGCGGTAGCGCTGGACGTCCAGGTAGGCCTGGGTCGCCTGCTGGGCCAGGTCGTCGACCGTGGCCTTCAGCGTGTAATAGTCGGCCAGCTTTTCAAAGCCCAGCTGGCGCACGTCGTTGATCGTGGAGAAGCCGTCGAACAGCAGCTGGCGCAGGGACAGGCTGTAGCCGCTGCGCGACCAGTCCGTGGAACCGTTGGTGCTGGTGCTGCCGCGGTATTCGCGGCCCGTCCAGCCCTGCAGGTTGACTTCGGGCAGCAGGGCGCCGCGGCGGACCTTCTGGCCTTCGAGGCCGGACTGGAAGTTGTGGAACTGCGCCCCGACCTCGGGGTTGTTGAGGACTGCGGTCTCGACCGCCTGGGGCAGCGTGGCGTTTTCGGCGAAGGCCGAGGAGGTGAACGCGAGGGCGAGAGCCGCCCAGAGGACGGAAAGTGTTGTTTTTTTACTGGCCATGTTCGAATGCTCCTGAACTCGGAAACCAGGACGGCCGCAAGGACCATCGTGTCTTTATTGAAATTCATGCACCCGGAACCGCCTGAGATGGCCTGAGCCTGAACCAGGGACGGGTGCCGGCACCACGATCGGCGGACTGCGTCCGCGCCGGAGACCGGTGATGCCGTGCCTATGGGTAGGGACGGTGCAACCGCCTCGATCGCATCAGTATCGGGTACGCATGGGAGTAGACAGGGCTTTCACCCAGTGGCAAGTCGGAGCCCCCGGTTTCCGGCCGGAGTTCTTGAAGCATGAACTTGCGTCTTGGTACGTTCCAGAATCAAAACGTGTGGACATTGTACGAATCTAGCTCAACTGTGACTAGTGTTGACATAGATTAAAAGAGAATAATTGACATTGTTTAAGGGTAATTCCCATGACGATCGGCCCCAACCGCCGTCCGCGCGGCCTCCGAAGCCCCGCTCGCGCGCCCGGACGCGCCGCAAGCCACGTACAATCAGGCCAGCCCCGTCCAGGCCCTAGCCGCCCATGTCCGTCATCCCGCTCATCCTGCCCGATTTCCTGCTGATCGCCCTGGGCTGGGTCCTGCTGCACCGGCTGGGATTCGACCGGGCCTTCTTCGCCGGGGCGGAAAAGCTGGTCTATTTCATCCTGTTCCCCGCCCTGCTCTTCCATTCGATCACCCGCACGCCGCTGGACCTGGGCAACACCACGGTGCTGCTGGCCGCCACCGTCGGCGTGATGCTCGGCGGCATCGCCCTGGCCTGGCTGGGCCGCCTGGTGGCGCATCCGGATCCGGCGGCGCACGCCTCGGTCGCCCAGTGCGGCTTCCGCTTCAACACCTACCTGGCCCTGTCCCTGGCCGGCGGCCTGCCCTGGCCCGGCGCGCAGACGACCATGGCGGTGCTCGTGGGTTTCGCCGTGCCCATCAGCAACATCGGCGCGGTGCACGCCCTGGCCACCCGCCATGGCGGAAACGCCCTGCGGGAGATCGCGCGCAATCCCTTCATCCTGGCCACGCTGGCGGCGCTGGCCTGCAATTTCCTGCGGGTACCCATCCCCCACGTCCTCGACGTCGCCCTGGGGCGGCTGGGGTCCTGCGCCCTGGCCATCGGCCTGCTGTGCGTGGGCGCCACCCTGTCCCTGCGGGGCGGGCGCGCCCATGCGCCGCTGATGGCCTGGATGGTGGCGGCCAAGCTGGTCCTGCTGCCGCCGGTCGCGCTGGCACTGGCCTGGGCGCTGGACCTGTCGGCCGGCGAACGGCTGGTGCTGGTCCTGTTCAGCGCCCTGCCCACGGCTTCGTCGGCCCACGTGCTGGCCGCCCGCATGGGCGGCGACGGCCGGCTGGTGGCGGTCACCATGTCGATCGGCACGCTGCTTTCCGCCCTGACCCTGCCGCTATGGCTGGATGCCGTGACCTGACTTCCGAGGATCCCCCGATGACGACCCCGCTCCCCTCCCTGGAATGGCCCCTGCCGGACGAAGACGCCACCGTTGCCCTGGCGCAACGGCTGGCCGAGCTGGCCTGCGGCCGCGCCCCGGGCGGCCCCGCCGCCGGGGGACGCATCCATCTGCGCGGCGAACTGGGCGCGGGCAAGACCAGCCTGGCCCGGGCCCTGCTGCGGGCCGGCGGCGTGACCGGCCGGATCAAGAGTCCCAGCTACGCGCTTCTTGAAAGCTATAACGTTTCTAACTTATACTTCTATCACTTTGATTTCTATAGATTTAGCGATGCGCATGAATGGCGGGACGCGGGATTCGACGAACTGCTCGACGAACACGCGGTCGTCCTGATCGAATGGCCCGAGCAGGCGGGCACGCGCCTGCCGCCTCCCGACCTGGACATCCGCCTGGAATATGCCGGCCCCGGCCGGCACGCCCGCCTGACCGCCTGCAGTGAAAAAGGACAACAATGGCTGACGCATCTGGACCCGTCGCGCCGATGAGCGCCCCCGCCGCCCCCTTGCGGCGCAAGATGATCGCGAGCGGCGGCGCCCTGTTGCTGCTGCCCGTCGTGCCCCGCCTGGCGCGGGCCGCCACCATCCTGGCGGTGCGGACCTGGCCGGCCGACGAATACACGCGCGTGACCCTGGAGATGGACACCGAGCTGAAGGCCGAGCACTTCACGCTCGACAATCCGCACCGGCTGGTGGTGGACATCGAAGGCGTGCAGCTGAGTTCCGCCATCAACGACCTGGTTTCCAAGATCCGGCCCAACGACCCCTACATCAGCACCGTGCGCGCGGGGCAGAACCGCCCCAACGTGGTGCGCCTGGTGTTCGACCTGAAGCAGGACGTCGCCCCGCAGGTCTTCACCCTGAAGCCCATCGGCGAATACAAGTACCGCCTGGTGCTGGACCTGTATCCGAAGGTCGCGCAGGACCCCCTGATGGCCCTGCTGAAGGACTCGGAAAACGATCCGCTCGCCGGCATCCTGGAAAACCTCGCCCAGGACAGCCCCACCGAAGCGCCCATTCCCTCGGTCGAAGGGCAGAAGCTGCCGCCGGTCGCCCGCAAGCAGCCGGACGACACCCCGCCTCCGCAGCCGCGCGCGGCGCCGGGCGCGCCCCGGCCGGGCCGCCCGATCCTGATCGCGCTGGACCCCGGCCACGGCGGCGAGGATCCGGGCGCCATCGGCCAGCGCGGCACACGCGAGAAGGACATCGTCCTGCAGATCGCGCACCGCCTGAAGAAGCTGATCGACGCCCAGCCGAACATGCGCGCCTACCTGACCCGCGACCGGGATTATTTCGTGCCGCTGAATGTGCGGGTGCAGAAGGCCCGCCGCGTCCAGGCCGACCTGTTCATCTCGATCCACGCGGATGCCTGGATCAAGCCGTCGGCGCGCGGCTCGTCGGTCTGGGCGCTGTCGCAGCACGGCGCCACCAGCGCCGCCGCCCGCTGGCTGGCGAAAAAGGAAAACGACGCCGACCTGATCGGCGGGGTGAACCTGGGCGCGCACAACGCGCAGGTGGCCAAGGTGCTGCTGGACCTGTCCACCGGGGCGCAGATCAACGATTCCATCCGGGTCGGCACCCAGGTCCTGAACGAGATCGGCAAGATCAACCAGTTGCACAAGAGCCGCATCGAACGCGCCGGCTTCGCCGTGCTGAAGGCGCCGGACATCCCGTCGATCCTGATCGAGACCGCCTTCATCAGCAATCCCCAGGAAGAACAGCTGCTGCGCACGTCGGCGCACCAGCAGCGCATCGCCAACGCGGTGCTGAGCGGGATCCAGGACTACTTCTCGGCGCACCCCGCGCTGGCGCGGCGCGCTTAAGACGGAGTCGTCTTGCGGCCGCGCAGCAGCTTCCACAGCACGCCGCCGGCCGCCGGCACGGCGGCCGCCCCCACGCCGATCAGCACGATGGTGTTGAGGTGTTCCTTGATGAAGGGCACGTTGCCGAAGAAGTAGCCCAGGGTGATCAGGCCGGCGATCCAGGCCGCGGCGCCCAGGGCGTTGTAGAACTGGAAGGTCACCCAGCGCATGCCCGCGACCCCGGCCACGAAAGGCGCGAAGGTCCGGAACAGCGGCAGGAAGCGCGACAGCACGATGGTCTTGCCGCCGTGCCTTTCATAGAAGGCATGGGTCTTGATCAGGGCCTTGCGGTCCAGAAACCGGTAGTCGCGCGAGAAGACCTTGGGGCCGATGAAGCGCCCGACCTGGTAATTGACGGTGTTGCCCAGGATCGCGGCCGCGATCAGGATGCCGCCCAGCAGGACCGGGTCCAGCAGGCCCGAAGCGCCGAAGGCCCCGGCGATGAACAGCAGTGAATCCCCGGGCAGGAACGGCAGCACCACCAGCCCCGTTTCGCCGAAAATGATGAGCGCCAGGATCAGGTAGATCCAGGCGCCGTATTGCGCCACCCAGACCCCCAGGTACTGGTCGATGTGCAGGACGAGTTGGAACAGTTCAGCCATTTGGCCGCGAGACCTCGCAAAATGGGAAGGGACGCGCCCGGCGATCATGCCGGCGCGCGGAAATTCAGTCCGGTGCGACACGGGCACCCGACGACTTGCTCACTATAATCGTTTTCATGATGCGAACCATTGCCGCCCTGCCCGACGTCCTGATCAGCCAGATCGCCGCGGGCGAAGTCATCGAACGTCCCGCCTCCGTACTGAAGGAATTGCTGGAAAACGCCCTGGACGCCGGCGCCCGGGCCATCGAGATCCGCCTGGACGGCGGCGGCATCCGCCGCATCCTGGTGGCCGACGACGGCCACGGCATCCCGCCCGACCAGATGCCCCTGGCCCTGCAGCGCCACGCGACCAGCAAGATCGCGTCCCTGGCCGAGCTGGAGTCGGTGGCCACCCTGGGGTTCCGGGGCGAGGCGCTGGCCTCCATCGCCTCGGTCGCCCAGTTGACCCTGACCTCGCGCACCGCCGGGGACGCGCAGGCGTGGCAGCTCGCCGCCGGGCAGGCGGAGCCGACCCCCGCGGCGGGCGCCGTGGGCACGCGCGTGGACGTGCGCCAGCTGTTCGACCACATCCCCGCGCGGCGCAAGTTCCTGCGCAGCGAACAGACCGAATACGCCCATTGCCTGGACGCCGTGGAACGCATCGCGCTGGCGCACCCCCAGGTGGCCCTGCGCGTGTTCCACAACGACAAGCCGCAGCGCAACTGGCCGGCCACCGACATCCACGGCCGCATCCGCGACGTGCTGGGCGAGGAATTCACCACCCAGAGCCTGCCGGTGTCGGCCGAGCAGGGGCTGGTGGCGCTGGAAGGCTGCATCACGCGCCCGACCTTCGCCCGCAGCCGGGCCGATCGGCAATACCTGTACGTCAACGGCCGCTACGTGCGCGACCGCACGGTCTCCCACGCGGTGCGCCAGGCCTACGCCGACGTGCTGCACGGCGACCGCCAGCCGGCCTTCGTGCTGTTCCTGACGCTGGACCCGGCCGGGGTGGACGTGAACGTGCACCCGGCCAAGCACGAAGTCCGCTTCCGCGACAGCGGCGCGGTGCACCGCTACGTCGCCCAGGCGCTGGGCGAGGTCCTGGCGGGACGCGGCGGCGCCGCGGTGGACGGTCCGGCCGACGCGCCGCCCGCGCCGACGGATGGCGATGCCGGCGGATGGACGCCGGCCGCGCCGGCGGCCCGGACGGACCCGCCCGACACACCGCAAGGCGCATGGAAACCCGCCCGCCCCGCTTCCCCCTACCCCGCCCGGATCCCCGTCCAGCAGCGGTTTCCGCTGAACGACCGGATCCCGGCCCAGGACTGGCGCAAGCTGTATCAGCCGCTGGACGCCGCCGACGCCTCCATCCCGGGACGGGAGGGCGCGGCAGCGGATCGGCCGGCGCCGGGCGGATCGTCCCCGGACGCCGTTTCCATGCCGGACCTGGCGGCCGGTTCCGGACGGACCGGAAACGCCGGGAACGCCGATCCCCACGCCGTGGACCTGCCCCTGGGCATGGCCCTGGGACAGTTGCACGGCATCTACATCCTGGCCCAGAACGCGCGCGGCCTGGTCCTGGTGGACATGCATGCCGCGCACGAGCGCGTCGTCTACGAATCCCTGAAGCAGGCCCTGGACCAGGCGCCCCTGCCGGCGCAGGAGCTGCTGGTCCCGGTGGTGTTCACCGCCACGGAAATCCAGGTGGCCACCGCCCAGGCGCACCAGGACACGCTCGATGGCCTGGGCCTGCGGATCCGAGCCACCGGCCCGGCCTCGCTGGCTGTGCGCGCCGTACCGGCCCTGCTGGCCCGGGGCGACATCGAAGCCCTGGCGCGCGGCGTGCTGGCCGACGTCGAGCGCATCGGCCACTCGGCCCGTCTGACCGAGCAGCGCAACGAACTGCTGTCCACCATGGCCTGCCACGGCGCGGTGCGCGCCCACCGGCGGCTGACGCTGGACGAGATGAACGCCCTGCTGCGCCAGATGGAGCGCACCGAGCGCGCCGACCAGTGCAACCACGGCCGCCCGACCTGGTTCCAGTGGAGCATGGGCGACCTGGACAAGCTGTTCATGCGGGGGCAATAAGACGCCGCGCGCCCTGAATCGGCGCCGGGCCGCGTCCGGTGCCGCGCGCCGGCCCGGCGGTCGGCGATAATGCCCCCATGTCCACCCACGCCCCCGTCCTGATCTGCCTGGCCGGCCCGACGGCCTCCGGCAAGTCCGCCGCCGCCCTGGCCCTGGCCGAACGCTGGCCGATCGAGATCATCGTCATGGATTCGGCCACCATCTACCGGGGCATGGACCTCGGCACGGCCAAGCCCACGGCCGAGGAACGGGCGCGCGTGCCGCACCACCTACTGGACATCCGCGACCCGGCGCAGGCCTATTCCGCCGCCGAGTTCGCCCGGGACGCCGCCGCGCTGGCGCGGGACATCCGCGCGCGCGGCCGGATTCCCCTGCTGTGCGGCGGCACGATGCTGTACTGCAAGGCCCTGCGCGAAGGACTGAACGACCTGCCCGAGGCCGACCCGGCAATCCGCCGGCAACTGGACGAGGAGGCCCTGGAGCGCGGCTGGCCCGCCCTGCACGCCGAGCTGGCGCGCGTGGACCCCGCCACCGCCGCCCGCCTGGCGCCCAACGACAGCCAGCGCCTGCAACGCGCGCTGGAGGTCTGGCGCGGCAGTGGCCGGACCCTGAGCGACTGGCTGGCCGAGCCGCCGCGGCCCGCGCTGCCCGGCTGGCGCTTCGAGATCATCAGCCTGGAACCTTCGGACCGGTCCGTGCTGCACGCGCGCATCGCGCGGCGCTACCGGACCATGATCGACGCGGGCCTGCTGGACGAAGTCCGCGCCCTGCACGCGCGGCCGGACCTGCATCCGGGCCTGCCGTCGATCCGCTGCGTGGGCTACCGCCAGCTCTGGGACCACCTGGACGGCCGCGCGACCCTGGACGAGGCCATCGAACAGGCCATCGCGGCCACCCGCCAGCTGGCCAAGCGCCAGATCACCTGGCTGCGGTCCCTGCCGCAGCGGACCGGCGTGGATTGCCTGTCGGACCGGGCGGTGGCGGAAACAGCGCGGCACTTCGCCCGGATGCTGGGGGATTGAAGGCGCGCCCGAAGCCGGCATCCGGCTCCGGCGCCTAAAGGACGGGCGCAAGGCCCGCCCCGGATCAGCCCACGATCGTCTGCGCGCCGCCTTCGGCCCGGGCTTCGATCGCGCCCAGCGCGTAGACGGTTTCGCCCTGCGCGCGCAGGGTGGCGGCGATGGCGTCGGCCTGGGCCGGATCCACCACCAGCACCATGCCGATGCCGCAGTTGAACACGCGCGCCATTTCCTGGTCGGCCACGCCGCCCTGGGCCTGCAGCCACTGGAACAGCGCCGGCCACTGCCAGGCGTCGCGGTGCAGGCGGGCGCACAGGCCCGGCTTGAGGATGCGCGGCACGTTTTCCAGCAGTCCGCCGCCGGTGATGTGCGCCAGGCCCTTGATCCCCGCGCCGTGGGCCGCCAGGGCGGCCAGCACGGACTTGACGTAGATGCGGGTGGGTTCCATGACCACGTCGCCCAGGGGGCGGCCGCCCAGGTCCTGGTCGGGACGCGCGCCGGCATGATGCAGGATCTTGCGCACCAGGGAATAGCCGTTGGAATGCGCGCCGCTGGAAGCCAGGCCCAGCACCGCGTCGCCGGCCCGGATGCCGGCGCCGTCGATGATCGCGGATTTCTCGACCGCGCCCACGGCGAAGCCCGCCAGGTCGTATTCGCCGTCCGGGTACATGCCGGGCATTTCCGCCGTCTCGCCGCCGATCAGGGCGCAGCCGGCCAGCTCGCAGCCGCGCGCGATGCCGCCCACGACGCGGGCCGCCGTGTCCACAGACAGCTTGCCGCAGGCGAAGTAATCCAGGAAGTACAGGGGCTCGGCGCCCTGGACCAGGATGTCGTTGACGCTCATGGCGACCAGGTCGATGCCGACCGTGTCGTGGCGCTGCCATTCGAAGGCCAGACGCAGCTTGGTGCCCACGCCGTCGGTGCCGGACACCAGCACCGGCTCGCGCAGGTGGCGCGGGACTTCGAACAGGGCGCCGAAGCCGCCGATCCCCGCCATCACGCCGGGCCGCATCGTGCGGGCCGCCAGGGGCTTGATGCGGTCGACGAGCGCGTCGCCGGCATCGATGTCGACCCCGGCGTCGCGGTAGGTCATGGAGGGAGAGGTGCCTTGTGTCATGAGAAAAACCGCCGAATGTGCAAGAATTGCAGGTTTGGATATTCGCCTGATTTTACGATGAAGTTCCCCCCAGCATGACGCAAGACCGGATACCGCCTTCCACGCAGCCCCAGGCGCAGCAGTTGCTGCTCGACATCCTGCCGGGCACGATGCCGTCGCTGGACGGTTTCGTGGCCGGCGCGAACCAGGCCGCGCTGGAAGCCGTGCGGGGGCTTGCGCCCGGCCGCGCCGTGTACCTGTGGGGCGGCGTCGGCTCGGGACGCAGCCACCTGCTGCGCGCCCGGGCGCAGGGCGCGGGCTGCCATTACCTGGACGCGCGCTCCCCGGCGCAGCGGCTGCACGCCCTGGCCACCGACGAGGACCAGGCCCTGTCCCTGGTGGCGGTGGACGACGTCGCCGACCTGAACCCCGCCGCCCAGGCCGCGCTGTTCGCCCTGTTCAACCGCTGGCGCACCGCCGCCGGCACGCCGGGCGCCTTCGCCCTGCTGACGGCGGGCGACCGCGCGCCCCTGACCATGCCCCTGCGCGAGGACCTGCGCACCCGCCTGGGCTGGGACCTGGTCTACCGCCTGGAGCAGCTGTCCGACGAGGACCGCGCCCAGGCCCTGCGCGACCGCGCCCAGCAGCGCGGGCTGCAGCTGTCCGACGAGGTCCTGCGCTGGATCCTGACCCGCTGCGACCGCGACATGGAACGCCTGGCGGCGCTGGTCGACACCCTGGACCAGTATTCCCTGGCCCGCCACCGCCCCATCACCCTGCCCCTGCTGAAAGACCTGCTGGCCGACGCGCCGGCCACCCCGAGGAACCCATGACCCCGCCGACCCACCTGGCCCTGTTCGACCTGGATCACACCCTGCTGCCCTTCGACAGCGACTACCAATGGGCCGAATTCCTGGCGCGCACCGGCCGGGCCGGCGATCCGGAGCAGGCCCGCCGCCGCAACGACGACCTGATGCGCCGCTACAACGAGGGCACCCTGTCCGCCGAGGAGGCCGCCGATTTCATGCTGGGCTTGCTGCGCCTGGGCCCGCCCGAGGAGCTCGGCCGCTGGCATCTCGACTACATGGCCGAGGTCGTCGAGCCGGGCATCCTGCCCGCCGCGCGCGAACTGGTCGCGGAACACCGGGACCGCGGCGGGCTGTGCGCCATCGTCACGGCCACCAACGCCTTCGTCACCGCCCCCATCGCCCGGGCGCTGGGTGTCGAGCACCTGATCGCCACCATTCCGCAGCGCGACGCGCACGGCGGCTACACGGGCCGCATCGAAGGCACGCCCAGCTTCAAGGCGGGCAAGGTCCTGCGCGTGCGCCAATGGCTGCTGGACCAGGGGCGGCAACTGGAGGACTTCGACGAATCCTGGTTCTACAGCGACTCCATGAACGACCTGCCCCTGCTGGAGGCCGTGACCCACCCGGTGGCCACCAACCCCAGCCCGGCGCTGCGCGAAACCGCCGCCGGCCGGGGCTGGCGCATCCTCGATCTGTTCGGCGACCTGCGGGACACGAAATCCTGAGCGGGGACAGCGGCGATACAAAGCCTTAAAATACGCGCCATGCTCAAGCAGACCATCAAGAATTTCGTCTCGCGCCTGTTCGCGACCCCGCCCAGCGGCCCGGTGCGCCTGTCGCGCGACAAGCACGGCATCGACCGGCGCCTGGTGTCGCGGCACGCCATCAAAGTCTGCGAAGTCCTGAACCAGCACGGTTTCGACGCCTACATCGTGGGCGGCGCGGTGCGCGACCTGATCGTCGGCCTGGAACCCAAGGACTTCGACGTCGCCACCAACGCCACGCCCAACCAGGTGCGGCCGCTCTTCCGGCGCGCCCGGATCATCGGCCGGCGCTTCCAGCTGGTGCACGTGGTGTTCGGCCAGGAAATCATCGAAACCTCGACCTTCCGCGCGCCGTCCTCCGGCAACCAGGAAACCGACGAGCACGGCCGCATCCTGCGCGACAACGAATTCGGCACGCACGAGGAAGACGCCGCGCGCCGGGACTTCACCATCAACGCCCTGTACTACGACCCCCTGAAGGAAGAAGTCATCGACTTCCACCAGGGGGTGGCGGACCTGAAGAACCGCGTGGTGCGCATGATCGGCGACCCGGAAACACGCTTTCGCGAGGATCCGGTGCGCATGCTGCGGGCGCTGCGCTTCCAGGCCAAGCTGGGCGCGCGCATCGACCCGGCCACCGAAGCCCCGATCAGCCGGCTGGCGCCGCTCATCGAGCACGTTCCGGCCTCGCGCCTGTTCGACGAGACGCTGAAGCTGCTGACCTGCGGCCACGCCATGGACTGCCTGCGCGAACTGCGCCGCTCGGGCCTGATGAAGAGCCTGATCCCGCTGATCGACCGGATCTTCGAGGAAGACGGCGGCGAGGCCTTCGTGGAAATCGCCCTGTCGCGCACCGACGCCCGGGTGCGGGCGGGCAAGCCCGTCAGCCCCAGCTTCCTGTTCGCCGCCCTGCTGTGGCGGCTGGTGCAGAAACGCTGGTCCGCCCTGGTCGCCCAGGGCACGCAGCGCAACGAGGCCCTGATCCACGCCGCCGACTCGGTGATCGAGGAACAGATGGACAAGCTCGCCATCCAGCGCCGCCACCAGGCCGACATGCGCGAGATCTGGCTGATGCAGGCCCGCTTCGAGCGCGCCACGGTGCGCTCGATCTGGCGCATGATGGAACAGCCGCGCTTCCGCGCCGCCGTGGATTTCCTGCAGCTGCGGGCCGAGGCGCGCGAAGTCGACAGCGTCCTGGCTCAATGGTGGATGGACCTGTCCGACAGCAACGACGAGCGCCGTTCGCAGATGATCGACGCCTGGCAGGCGGGCCACGCGGGCGCCCGCCGCGCGGGCTCCGGCGCGACCCGCAAGCGCCGCCGCCGGCGCAGTCCGTCCGCGGGCGCGGACGGCCAGTCCGCGCAGGCCGCCTCGCCGGACGGCGGCGACGCCTGAACGGCCTTCATCGATCCGGCGCCCGGCATGCCGGCCGCGGCGCGCCAGCGACCATGAGCCCTTCCGTCCCACCCCTCGTCCTCACGCCCGTCCTGGCCTACGTCGGCCTGGGCGCCAACCTGGGCGAGGCCGCCGGCACCGTGCGCCGGGCGGCGGCCGAGCTGGCCGCCGTGCCGGGCGTGTCCGGCCTGCGGATGTCGCCCCTGTACGGCACCGCGCCGGTGGATTCCTCCGGTCCGGACTACGTCAACGCCGTGGCCGGACTGGAGACGACGCTGCCGCCGCTGGAGCTGCTGGCGGCGCTGCAGGCCATCGAACGGCGCCACGGCCGGGAACGCCCCTACCGCAACGCCCCGCGCACCCTGGACCTGGACCTGCTGCTGTATGGCGGCCAGGCCATCGACCTGCCCTCCCTGACGGTGCCCCACCCCCGCATGCACGAACGCGCCTTCGTCCTGCGCCCCCTGATGGACCTGGCGCCCGGCCTGGTGCTGGCCCAGGGCGGACTGGCCGGATTGCTGGCCCGCTGCGCGGACCAGGCGATCCGGCGGCTAGGGAGCCTCTGAGCAAGTCCTCGCCGCTGCGGCAGCCTGAAACCGCCGCTGCCGGACCCGCCGGCGCGCGTGGTTTACACTGGCGCGCATTGTCTTTACGGAGCCCCTCGCCATGCCGCCCCATCCCCCCATCCGCCTGGTCGTCGCCTACACCGACAACCGCGTGATCGGCCGCGACGGCGCCATGCCCTGGCGCCTGCCGGCCGACCTGGCGCACTTCAAGCGCAGCACCCTGGGCCATCCCATCGTCATGGGACGCAAGACCTGGCTGTCCCTGGGGCGCCCCCTGCCCGGCCGCCGGAACCTGGTGCTCAGCCGCGATCCGGCCTTCGCCGCGCCCGGCGCCGAATGCCACGCCACCCTGGAAGCCGCCCTGGACAGTTGCGCGCGGGCCGATCTCGTCTGCGTCATCGGCGGCGAGCAGATCTTCCGCCTGGCCCTGCCGCTGGCCGACGAGCTGATCGCCACGGAAATCCATGCCGACCTGGACGGCGATACCTGGTTCCCCGAATTGCCCGCCGGGCACTGGCGGGAAACCGAGCGCCTGCCGCAGCCGCCGGAAAACGGCCTGGCCTACGATTTCGTCACCTACCGGCGCGTCCCGGGGACCAAGGCCGCCTGAACGGCGAGCGCCCGCGTCGCGGCGTGCATGCCGCTCCGATTCACCGGATGCGGGCCGGTCCGCGGGGCCCGCGCCCCGCCCGGGGGCTCACTGCCCGGCCGCTTTGGCGCGCGCCCGGATCGTCGTCACCGTCTCGCCCGCGATCCCCCAGTTGTCGGTGTCGACTTCCTCGATCACCACGAAGGTGGTCTTGGGGTTCTTGCCCAGCACGTCCACCAGCAGCTGCGTGGCGCCCTCGATCAGGCGGGCCTTCTGCTCGGCGGTGGCGCCTTCGCGGGTGATCTTGATGTTGACGTAGGGCATGAGGCGGTCTCCGTGGCCATTGAATGAAAAGAGGTGATGCCGAACCATTCGTGCACATTGCGCGAAGCCCTGCACCACATAAGGAACGGTAGATTAGCTCTTTTTTCGAGCCGATTTGTCGTGCAGCGCGCATCGCGAGTCCGACGGCTCACCCGCCGCGTGACTATGGCCCACCCACCTTGTCGGCATGCACGCCGCGAGATTCGAGCTGCCGGCGCGTGTTCTCCAACTCTTTTTGCAACAGCTCCGCATCCGGCAGCACCGTGCGGTAGTTGGCCGCCATCACCTGAGTCGGCAAGCCATCCAGCGCATAACGTGCCAGGGCATGCCCCTTGTCCGCGCACAGGATCAATCCCACCGGCGGATTCTCATCCGGGTAGGCCCAATGCACCTTGGCATAGTTGCAGTACATGTGCATCTGGCCCACGTCGGCATGGGTCAGGCCGCCGAGCTTCAGGTCGACGATGACCAGGCAATGCAACTTGCGATGGAACAACAGCAGGTCCACCCGATACCATGTCTGGTCGATACGCAGACGGCGCTGACGGCCGACAAAGGCAAACCCGCCGGTCGAGCTGGCGCACGCTCCAGCCGCCGCGCAGGGCTTCGGCCTCGTAGAACTGGCGGGCATGGTCATCCTTGACCGACAGCAGCCGGACGTAAGCCGACCACGGCAGCGTGAACGCCTGGGCCAGCTCGGACAGGCTCAAATTCCCAGACACTGTCTGGGAAATCTGGGGCCAGGGGTATGCGAGGAAGAAACGCCGCATGCTTTCCAGGTTGTTGACGCCGAACCCGCGCCCGAATCGAGCCGTCAGATCGACAGACAACCGCTCCATCAACTGCTCGCCGTAGCCGGCCCGCCGCTTCCCTTTCTGCTCGGCCTCGACAATCCGACGACCGACCTCCCAATAGCTGGCCGTCATCAAGGCGTTGACGCTGCGCGCCGCCGCCTGGCGTGTAGCGTCGAGCAACGCGACGATGCCGCCATGGATGCCGACATAGCCGACCGGCAAGGCGGCGGGTTTTCCAGCCACTGAAGGCGTCTTCCTCGTCATGCGGTCATTCCTCCACGAAACGGGGTATCGACGATCATCGAGGCCAACTCGTCACCCGTCCAACCGCCTGGCGCACCAGGCCACCCCCGGCACGAACATAGCGCATGAACCCCACCGAGGTCTTGTGGAGTGAGACAAAAAAACCCGGCGATCCGCGCAATGCGGAACTCGCCGGGTGGGGCAATGCGATCGGCCCCAGCCTGTGAAGGCCGGGCCGGGAACGGCGGTCAGGCCGTGACGGGCTCGGCGGCGTAGGACTCCACCGGCGGGCAGGCGCAACTGAGGTTGCGGTCGCCCCAGGCGTTGTCCACCCGCGCGACCGGCGGCCAGTACTTGCGCGCCGCCATGCCGGGCAGCGGGAAGGCCGCCTGTTCGCGCGTGTACGGATGCTTCCAGTCCTGGACCAGCAGCGTGGCCGCCGGGTGCGGGGCGTTGACCAGCAGGTTGTCGTCGGCCGGCTGCTCGCCGCGCTCGACAGCGGCGATTTCCTGGCGGATGGCGATCATCGCGTCCACGAAGCGGTCCAGCTCGTCCAGGCCCTCGGACTCGGTCGGCTCGACCATCAGCGTGCCGGCCACCGGGAAGCTCATGGTGGGGGCGTGGAAGCCGTAGTCCATCAGGCGCTTGGCGATGTCCTCGGCGCCGATGCCGCTGGCGTCCTTGATCGGGCGGATGTCCAGGATGCACTCGTGCGCCACTCGGCCGTTGGCCCCGGCGTACAGGATCGGATAGTGCGGCGCCAGGCGCGCGGCCAGGTAGTTGGCGTTGAGGATGGCGACCTGGGTGGCGCGGCGCAGGCCTTCGGCCCCCATCATCATGATGTACAGGGTCGAGATCGGCAGGATGCTGGCCGAGCCGTAGGGCGCGGCCGACACCGGGCCGGACTGGCCGGCCGGCAGGCGGCCGTCCTCGCCCACCAGGCCGGGCAGGTAGGGAGCCAGGTGCGCGCGCACCGCCACCGGGCCGACGCCCGGACCGCCGCCGCCGTGCGGGATGCAGAAGGTCTTGTGCAGGTTCAGGTGCGACACGTCGGAGCCGAAGCGGCCCGGCTGGGCGACGCCCACCATCGCGTTCATGTTGGCACCGTCCAGGTAGACCTGGCCGCCGGCCTCGTGGACCAGGTCGCAGATTTCCGTGACCGTGGTCTCGAACACGCCGTGCGTGGACGGATAGGTGATCATCAGGGCGGCCAGCCGGTCGCCCACCTGGGCGATCTTCGCCCGCAGGTCGGCCATGTCGATGTTGCCGTTGTCGTCCGAGGCCACGACCACCACGTCCATGCCCGCCAGGTGGGCCGAGGCCGGGTTGGTGCCGTGCGCCGAGGCCGGGATCAGGCAGACGTTGCGCTGGTGCTCGCCGTTGGCCTGGTGGTAGCCGCGGATCGCCAGCAGGCCGGCGTATTCGCCCTGGGCGCCGGAATTGGGTTGCAGGCTGACGCGGTCGTAGCCGGTGATCTCGCACAGCGCGGCGCACAGGCGCTCGATCATTTCCTGGTAGCCCTGCGCCTGGCCGGCGGGAGCGAACGGATGCATGTGGCCGAATTCGGGCCAGGTCACCGGGATCATTTCCGCCGTGGCGTTGAGCTTCATGGTGCAGGAGCCCAGCGGGATCATGGTGCGGTCCAGGGCCAGGTCCTTGTCGGACAGGGCGCGCAGGTAGCGCAGCATGTCGGTTTCGGACTTCACGCGCGAGAAGGCCGGATGCGCCAGGATGGCGCCCTGGCGGCGCAGGGCCGCCGGGATGCCGTCGGTCCCGGCCGAGAAATCGGGCGCGACGCGCGCCACGCCCATGCCGGCCGCCAGCGCGCCGACCAGGGTCTCGATGTCCTGGGCGCCGACGGTCTCGTCCAGGGACAGGGCGACGTGGGTGTCGTCCACGCGACGCAGGTTCATGCCGCCGTCCACCGCCGCGTCCAGCACCGCCTGGGTGCGCGCGCCGGTTTCCAGGTGCAGGGTATCGAAGAAGGTGTCGTTGCAGACCTTCAGGCCCATGGCGCGCAGGGCGCCGGCCAGCTGGCCGGTGTGCGTGGCCACGCGCCGGGCGATGCGGGCGATGCCCTGGGGACCGTGCCACACGGCGTACATGGCGGCCATCACGGCCAGCAGCACCTGCGCGGTGCAGATGTTGGACGTGGCCTTTTCACGGCGGATGTGCTGTTCGCGGGTCTGCAGCGCCAGACGCAGGGCCGGTTCGCCGCGCGCGTCCTGGGACACGCCCACCAGGCGGCCGGGCAGGTTGCGCTTGTAGGCGTCCTTGCAGGCCATGAAGCCGGCGTGCGGACCGCCGTAGCCCATGGGCACGCCGAAGCGCTGGGCCGAGCCCACCGCGATGTCGGCGCCCCATTCGCCGGGAGGAGCCAGCAGCGCCAGGGCCAGCAGGTCCGTGGCCACGGCGACGATGGCGCCGGCGGCATGGGCCTGCTCGGCCAGGGCGCGATAGTCGGCCACGCCGCCCAGGCTGTGCGGATACTGCAGCAACACGCCGAAGCATTCGGGCAGACCGTCGGCCTCGTCGCCGATCACCAGTTCGATGCCCACCCCGGCCGCGCGCGTGCGCAGGACTTCCAGGGTCTGGGGATGGACGTGGACGGACACGAAGAAGCGGTCGGACTTGGCGCGCGAGACACGGCGCGCCAGGGTCATGGCTTCCGCCGCGGCCGTGGCCTCGTCGAGCAGCGACGAGTTGGCGATGTCCAGCCCCGTGAGATCGGTGATCATGGTCTGGAAGATCAGCAGGGCTTCCAGGCGGCCCTGGGAGATTTCCGGCTGGTACGGCGTGTAGGCGGTGTACCAGGCGGGGTTTTCCAGGATGTTGCGCAGGATCACGTGCGGCACGTAGGTGCCGTAGTAGCCCTGGCCGATGTAGCTGCGCAGGATCTGGTTGCGGCCGGCGACGGCCTTCAGGTCCGCCAGCGCCTCCACCTCGCTCATCGGACCGGGCAGGTCCAGGTACGGGGCTTCGGACAGGATGTTTTCCGGCACGACCTCGCCGATCAGGGCGTCCAGGCTGGATGCGCCGATGGCCGCCAGCATGGCGCGCTGGTCGGCTTCGGACGGCCCGATGTGGCGGGCGATGAATTCGGAATGCGTGGCGGAATCGCGCGGCATGGGGTTCTCCGGGGTGGATCCGAGTGAATCAGGGTGTGGCGGGGATCAGGACTGGGCCTCGTAGGCGGCGGCGTCCATCAGGGTGTCGGCGTCGGCGGCGTTGTCGGGCTTGATCTTGAAGATCCACTGGTCGTAGGCGGCTTCGTTGATCAGGGCGGGCTGGTCGTTCAGGGCCTCGTTGAAGGCGACGATCTCGCCGGCCACCGGCGCGTAGATGTCGGAGGCGGCCTTGACGGACTCGACCACGGCGGCGGTGTCGCCGGCGGCCAGATGCGCGCCGACCTGGACGTCGCCGACGAAGACCAGGTCGCCGAGCTGGTCCTGGGCGTCGTCGGTGATGCCGACCAGGAAGCAGTCGCCGTCGGCCTTGACCCATTCGTGGGAGGCCGTGTATTTGCGGTCGTTGGGAATGGACATGATGTACCCCGTTGTCAGTGGTGGAGAATCGGAAGGGAAAGGGATGGGACGGCGCTTGCGGTCAGACCAGGGCCTGGCCGTTGCGCACGAAGGGCGGGCGCACGATCTCGGCGGGCAGCCATTTGCCGCGGATCTCGACCTCGGCCCGGTCGCCCGGCGCCGAGCCGGCCGGCACGCGGGCCAGGCCGATGGAGAAGCCCAGCGTGGGCGCCATGGTGCCGCTGGTGAGCTCGCCTTCGCCCTGGGCGGTGCGGACCTTCATGTGGCTGCGCATGATGCCGCGCTCGAGCAACTTCAGGCCGACCAGCTCGCGGGCCTTCGAGGCGGATTCCAGGGCGGCGCGGCCGATGAAGCCGCGGGACTCGTCCTTGAACGAAACGGTCCAGGCCAGGCCGGATTCCAGGGGATGGACGGTCTCGTCCATGTCCTGGCCGTAGAGGTTCATGCCGGCTTCCAGGCGCAGGGTGTCGCGCGCGCCCAGGCCGCAGGGCCGCACGCCGGCCTGCGTCAGGGCGTCCCAGAAGGCCTTGACGGCGGTGGCGGACAGGACGATCTCGAAGCCGTCCTCGCCGGTGTAGCCGGTGCGCGCCACCAGGGTGTTCTCGTCGATGAGCGTGCCGGTGAAGGGCTTGAGGTCCTGGGTGGCGGGCTTCCAGTCGGGATGCACGGACCAGACGGCCTCGCGGGCGGCCGGGCCCTGGACGGCCACCATGGCCAGGTCGCGCCGGGGGGTGATCGTGACGCCGAAGGGCTCGGCCTGCTGGCGCATCCAGGCGAGGTCCTTGTCGGCCGTGCCGGCGTTGACGACGATACGCCAACGGTCGGAGGCGAAGAAATAGACGATCAGATCGTCGATGACGCCGCCATCGGGGCGCAGCATGCAGGAATACAGGGCCTTGCCCGGCGCGCCAGCGATCTTGGCCACGTCGTTGGCCAGCAAGTGGCGCAGGAAATCGGGGGCGGACGCGCCCGCGACGTCGACGTTGAGCATGTGGGAGACGTCGAACATGCCGGCGGCGCGGCGCACGGCGTGGTGCTCTTCGAGCTGCGAACCGTAGGCCAGAGGCATGTCCCAGCCGCCGAAATCGACGATCTTGGCGCCCAGGGCGACGTGGGTTTCGTACAGGGGGGTTTGCGCGGGCATGGAAACTCCGGACGAGGAAAAGGGGCGGCATGGGGATGCCGGCAGCGCCCTTCTGTCCTTTTGCCTGAGAGTTGCCCCGCACTGCAGGGGGTTCACCTTCGGCGCCCGCGCCCGGATCGGGGGGCGGGTCTCTCCAGAATGCTGCGATGCGATGACGGCATCATGCGGATGGTACGGGGTGCCTGAGCGATTCCGGGCGAATTGCGCCTTCGGCGGCCGCCCGATGCGCGGGGCGGCGCTCTCCCACCCGCATCGGGTGACAGCAAGGGTGAAGCATACTCTGAAACGGGGCGATTCAACAATCACCCGTTGGCACCCTGCCGACGCCGCGACAGCGCCCCCGGGACGCCCCGCCGGACCCTCAGATGAACCCCTGTTCCCGCCAGCGGGCGCGCGTGCCGGCGTCCACGCCCAGCCGCTCCAGCACCGCGTCGGTATGCTCGCCCAGGGCGGGCGCGCGCGACCGGACATCGCCCGGGGTGGCGGACAGCTTCGGCACGATCCCGGGCACCTGGCAGGGCGTGCCGTCGGGCAGCGGCTGGTCCAGGATCATGTCGCGCGCGCGGTAGTGCGGATCGGCGGCGATGTCGGCGATGTCGTAGATGCGCCCGGCCGGAATGCGCGCCGCGTTGAGGATTTCCAGGACCTCGTCCTGGGTGCGCGACGCGGCCCAGTCGCCGATGGCGCCGTCGATGCGGTCCACCTGGGCCACGCGCCCGGCATTGTGCGCCAGGTCCGGGTCGTTGCCCAGGTCCTCGCGGCCGATGGCCTGCATCAGGCGCCGGAAGATGCTGTCGCCGTTGCCGGCGATCAGCACGTAGCCGTCGCGGCAGGCGTAGGCGTTGCTGGGCGCGATGCCCGGCAGGCTGCTGCCGGCCGGCTGGCGGACCTCGCCGAACACGGCATATTCGGGCAGCAGGCTTTCCATCATGTTGAAGACCGACTCGTACAACGCCACGTCGACCATCTGGCCCACGCCGTCGCGGTCGCGCGCTCGCAGCGCCAGCAGCACGCCGATGACGCCGTGCAGGGCCGACAGGGAATCGCCGATGGACACGCCCACGCGCACCGGTGTGCGGCCCGGCTCGCCGCTGAGATGCCGCAGGCCGCCCATGGCCTCGGCCACCACGCCGAAGCCGGGCCGATCGCGGTAGGGGCCGGTCTGGCCGTAGCCCGAGACGCGCAGCATGACCAGGCGCGGGTTGACCGCGCGCAGGTCGTCCCAGCCCAGGCCCCAGGATTCCAGGGTGCCCGGCTTGAAGTTCTCGACCACCACGTCGCATTCGGCCGCCAGGCGGCGCACCCAGGCCTGGATTTCCGGCTGGCGCAGGTCCAGGGTCACGGACTGCTTGTTGCGCGACTGCACCTGCCACCAGACCGAGGTGCCCTCGTGCAGCAGCCGCCAGTTGCGCAGGGGGTCGCCCTGGCCCGGCGGCTCGATCTTGATGACCTCAGCACCGAATTCGCCCAGGATCTTGGCGGCAAACGGCCCGGCGATGAGCTGGCCCATTTCCAGCACCCGGATCCCTTCCAGGGGTTTGTGCATGTCTGTCCTCCTCGTGCGGGAACCATTCTATCGCCCCCGCGCCGCCCGCTCAGCCCGCCGCCAGCGCCCGCCCGCAGGCCACTCCCGAAGACCAGGCCCACTGGAAGTTGTAGCCGCCCAGCCAGCCGGTAACGTCCACCGCCTCGCCGATCACGTGCAGGCCCGGGCAGCGGCGCGATTCCAGGCTGCGCTGGTCGAGCTCGTCGGTGTCCACGCCGCCGCTCATGACTTCGGCTTTTTTATAGCCCGCGGTGCCCGTGGGCCACAGGGTCCAGCCATGGATGCGCGCGCCCAGGGCGCGCAGGCGGCGGTCGGGCGCGTCGGCCAGGCGCAGGCCGCCCAGGCCCGCCAGCTCGTCCGCGTCCACCCCGCCGCTTGCGGCCGCCCCCTCGCCCGCCGCGTCGGCGGTCCCCAGCCAGGCCTCGGCCAGCCGCCGGGGCCAGACCTGGGCCAGCGCGGCGGCCACGGTCTGGCGGCCGCCGGCCTTGGCGGCCACCAGGGCCTCGGCCATGTCGCGGCCGGGCGACAGGTCGACGCGGATCGGATCGCCGGGACGCCAATGACTGGAAATTTGCAGAATGCCCGGTCCCGACAGGCCGCGATGGGTGAACAGCAGATCCTCCAGGAACTCGGCGCGCATCGGGCGGCGGGACCGCTTCCCGCCCCCTCCGGGCGCGGCGGCCTCGTGCGACAGGCGCACTTCCAGGGACACGCCGGCCAGGGCCGCGTAGGGCCGCCACTGCTCCGCGTCGAAGGTCAGCGGCACCAGCGCCGGACGCGGCTCGACGATGCGCAGGCCGAACTGGCGCGCGATCCGCAGGCTGAAGTCGGTGGCGCCCAGCTGCGGGATCGCCATGCCGCCGGTCGCCAGCACCAGCCGCGCGGCCCGGATCGGCCCCGAGTCGGTGTCCAGCCGGAAGCCGTCCGCTTCCCGGGCCACGGCCCGGACCGCGCAGGGCATGCGCCACCGCACCCCGCCCGCCTCGCATTCGCGGCGCAGCACCTGAATGATGGATTCGCTGGAATCGTCGCAGAACAGCTGGCCCCGGTGCTTTTCATGCCAGGACACGCGATGCGCGCGCAGCAGGTCGAGGAAGTCGCCCGGCCCGTAGGCCCGCAGGGCGGAACGGCAGAAATCGGGGTTGCGCGACAGGAACTGCGTGGGGCTGGCGCCCAGGTTGGTGAAATTGCAGCGCCCGCCCCCGGAGATGCGGATCTTTTCCGCCAGCCGTTCGGCGTGGTCGATCAGGACCACCCGCAGGCCGCGTTGCGCCGCCACGGCGGCGGTCATCATGCCGGCCGCGCCGGCGCCCACGACCGCCGCGTCGAAACGTTCCCCCACGAAGATCAGGCGCCTTCGCGGATGCAGTCCACGTAGTAATGCCGCCGGCCCTGCTCGTCGGTCTCGTAGGCCAGCCCGTGGACGTCGGTCTCGAAGCCCGGGAACTGCTGGTTGAATTCCTGGGTGAACTTCAGGTAATCGACGATGTCGCGGTTGAAGCGCTCGCCCGGGATCAGCAGCGGGATGCCCGGCGGATAGGGCGTCAGCAGCACCCCGGTGACACGGCCTTCGAGCCGGTCGACCGGTACCCGCTCGACCTCGCGGTGGGCCATGCGCGCGTAGGCGTCGGCCGGGCGCATGGCCGGCACCATGTCGCTGAGATACACCCGCGTGGTCAGGCGCGCGAAATCGTAGTGGCGGTAGGCCTCGTGGATCCGCTGGCACAGGTCGCGCAGGCCCATGCGCTCGTAGCGCTTGTGGGCGCGGCTGAATTCGGGCAGCACGCGCCACAGGGGCTGGTTGCGGTCGTAGTCGTCCTTGAACTGCTGCAGGGCGGTCAGCAGCGTGTTCCAGCGGCCCTTGGTGATACCGATGGTGAACAGGATGAAGAAGGAATACAGGCCGGTCTTTTCCACCACCACGCCGTGCTCGACCAGGTAGCGCGAGACCAGCGCCGCCGGGATCCCGGAATCGGCGAAGGTGCCCGAGATGTCCAGCCCCGGCGTCACCACCGTGGCCTTGATCGGATCGAGCATGTTGAAGCCTTCGGCCAGGTCGCCGAAGCCGTGCCATTCGTCGCCCGAGCCCAGCACCCAGTCTTCTCGATTGCCGATGCCCTCGGGCACTAGGCGGTTGGGGCCCCAGACCTTGAACCACCAGTCGTTCTTGCCGAACTCGGACTCGACCTTGCGCATGGCGCGGCGGAAATCCAGGGCCTCGCGGATGGATTCCTCGACCAGGGCCGTGCCGCCCGGGGGTTCCATCATCGCCGCCGCCACGTCGCAGGACGCGATGATGGCGTACTGCGGCGAGGTCGAGGTGTGCATCAGGAACGCCTCGTTGAAGATGTTGCGGTCGAGCCGGCGCGATTCGCAGTCCTGCACCACGATCTGCGAGGCCTGCGACAGGCCCGCCAGCAGCTTGTGCGTGGAGTGCGTGGCGTAGATCATCGTGTCCTTGCTGCGCGGCCGGTTCGGGCCGATGGCGTGCATGTCCTCGTAGAACTCGTGGAAGGCGGCGTGCGGCAGCCAGGCCTCGTCGAAATGCAGGGTGTCGATTTCCGAGCCGAGCTTTTCCTTGATCATCTCGACGTTGTAGATCACACCGTCGTAGGTGCTCTGGGTCAGCGTCAGGATGCGCGGGCGCTTGTTGGCGGCCTCGCGCGCGAAGGGGTTGGCCTCGATCTTCCTGCGGATGTTCTCCGGATCGAATTCTTCCAGCGGGATCGGGCCGATGATGCCCAGGTGGTTGCGCGTGGGGCGCAGGAACACCGGGATGGCGCCGGTCATGGTGATGGCATGCAGGATCGACTTGTGGCAGTTGCGGTCCACCACCACCACGTCGCCCGCGGCCACGTTGGCGTGCCAGACGATCTTGTTGGACGTGGAGGTGCCGTTGGTGACGAAGAAGCAGTGATCGGCGTGGAAGATGCGCGCCGCGTTGCGCTCGGATTCGGCCACCGGGCCGGTGTGGTCCAGCAGTTGGCCCAGCTCGTCGACCGCGTTGCAGACGTCGGCGCGCAGCATGTTCTCGCCGAAGAACTGGTGAAACATCTGCCCCACGGGGCTCTTCAGGAAGGCCACCCCGCCCGAGTGCCCGGGGCAGTGCCAGGAATAGGAACCGTCGGAGGCGTATTCCAGCAGTTCGCGGAAGAACGGCGGCGGCAGGCTGTCCAGGTAGGCGCGGGCCTCGCGGATGATGTGGCGCGCGACGAATTCCGGCGTGTCCTCGAACATGTGGATGAAGCCGTGCAGTTCGCGCAGGATGTCGTTGGGGATGTGCTGCGAGGTGCGCGTTTCCCCGTACAGGTAGATGGGGATGTCCTCGTTGCGGAAGCGCAGCTCGCCGATGAAGGCGCGCAGGTTCTTGATCGCGTTGGCGACGTCTTCCGGGGAATCCTCGTCGAACTCCTCGTCGTCGATCGACAGGATGAAGGCGCTGGCGCGGCTTTGCTGCTGCGCGAAGGAGCTGAGGTCGCCGTAGCTGGTGACCCCCAGGACCTCGACGCCCTCGGCCTCGATGGCCGCCGCCAGGGCGCGGATGCCGAAGCCCGAGGCGTTCTCGGAGCGATAGTCTTCGTCGATGATGACGATGGGGAAACGAAATTTCATGATGGCTAGGTGCGCGGCAGCGTGACCCCTTGCTGGCCCTGGTACTTGCCGCCCCGGTCGGCGTAGGAGGTCTCGCAGACCTCGTCGCTTTCGAAGAACAGCATCTGGGCGCAGCCCTCGCCCGCGTAGATCTTCGCCGGCAGGGGGGTGGTGTTGGAGAATTCCAGCGTCACGTGGCCTTCCCATTCGGGTTCCAGCGGCGTGACGTTGACGATGATGCCGCAGCGGGCGTAGGTGCTTTTCCCCAGGCACACGGTCAGCACGGAACGCGGGATGCGGAAGTATTCGACCGTGCGTGCCAGGGCGAAGGAGTTGGGCGGGATGATGCACACGTCGCCCTGGAAATCCACGAAGGACTTCTCATCGAAGGCCTTGGGGTCGACGATGGTGGAGTTGATGTTCGTGAAGATCTTGAATTCATTGGCGCAGCGCACGTCGTAGCCGTAGCTGCTGGTGCCGTAGCTGACGATCCGCTGGCCGTCGACCGAGCGCACCTGGCCGGGCTCGAAGGGTTCGATCATGCCGGCCTGCGCGGCGCGCCGGATCCAGCGGTCGTTTTTGATGCTCATGGGCGCCCTCTGTTCAAAGTTGCGGTATTTTAAGGCACATCCACGGCACGCGGCGGGCCGGGGCGCCGATCAGTCCATCGAGAACCAGCGATAGACCAGCGCCAGGCCGCTGACGGTGC
The DNA here is from genome assembly GCF_042653765.1 of Castellaniella denitrificans. Classification (NCBI taxonomy): domain Bacteria; kingdom Pseudomonadati; phylum Pseudomonadota; class Betaproteobacteria; order Burkholderiales; family Alcaligenaceae; genus Castellaniella; species Castellaniella denitrificans. Next base: position 36,562 of record NZ_JBHSEZ010000004.1, read on the forward strand.
CCGTGGTCACCTCGGCCTGCAGGCCACGCATCAGTTTGTAGCTCAGCCGCGCCACGGTGCCAGTCTGCGCCAGGGCCTGCTCCAGGCTCAGCCTGAGGTCGTCGGTCAGGGTCTTGCCCGCCAGGACGAAACGCTGCTCGATGGGGCTGGCTCCCGCGTCCAGCCCACCGACCACGCTCTCGACCGGCAGGATGCTGCCGGTGCTGCCCAGCTCGCCCGAGCGCATGCTCAGCTCGTCCAGGCCGAAGCGCTTGTAGAACGGCTCGCCGCCCGACAGGAAGGAACTGCCCACCGAGAACAGCAGCGACATGTCCGCGCCGCCCTGGTCCGGACCGTGGCCCAGCAGCAGCCAGGACAGCTTTTCGGTTTCGCTGACTTCGGGAATCGACATCAGGTCGATGCGCGGGCGCCGGGCGGTGCCGGCCACCCGGACCCCGGCCTGGACCGCCACGTCGGTGCGCAGGGCCTGGATGTCGAGCACGGGGTTGGCCACGTCTCCCTGGAAGGTGATGGTGCCGCGACGCAGCTGCAGGTGCTGGCCGTAGGTGTTGATGGCGCCGCCGCGGGTGCGCAGCTGGCCCAGCGCCGTGAGCTTGCCGTCGCTCAGATGCAGATCCATGCTGCCGACCAGCCCCGAGTCCAGGCCGAAGCCGGTCAGGTAGAAGCGCGGCCCCAGGTCGACGGTCAGGTCGGCCCGCAGGTCCAGCGGCGGCGATGCGTCCAGGCACGGGCCGGCCGGCGTCCCGCGGTCCGCACGCGGCGGATCCGGGCGGGCGGCCGACGGGCGGGCGTCGGACGGGCCGGCGGGCGGCGGGGCGGCCGCACAATCCAGGGAAGCCGCCGTCTCCCCCGGCTTGAGGATCACCACGTCGCCGTCCAGGGACGGGATGGCGTTGAGCATGTCCAGGTCGAACCAGCCGGCGTCGGCCGTGATCTTGCCGCCGATGCGGATTTCCGGCAAGGTCGCCCGGACCTGGAGGCCGCCGCTGATCATGGCGTAGCGATCGGCGCGCTGCAGGATCGGATAGCGCCGGAAGGCGACGTCCGCCTGGCCTTCGCCCTCGATCAGGTCCCAGGCACCCGACAGGTCCAGGTCGCCGCCCTGGGCGTCCGGATTCTCCGCGATCCAGGTGGCGGTGCGCCATTCCTTGGGAACGACCCGGCGCACCGCCGGAAAGCGCAGGTGGTCCAGCAGCACCCGGGTGCCGTCGAAATGGGCCCGCAGGGTCCCGTCCAGCAGCCGCACGCCCTGGTCGGCGATCAGCAGGCGCAGGTCGTCGCCGCGCAGCGGGCCGGACAGCGTCCAGTGCCCATCCGGCCGGCTGCGGCCCTGGATGTCGGCCTGCAGGGTGCCGCCGATTTCCATTTCTCCGCCCAGCAGCAGGTTCACCCAGGCCAGGTCCTCGGACCGGGCCTCGAAGCGCAGGTGGCGCTCGTCCTGCGACCGCAAGGCCAGGCCGCCTCCCGGGGTGGCATGGATCGGCGTGTCGGCCCGCAGGCGCATGCTGCCCATCTCGCGCGTGCGCACCTGGAGGTCGGCGTCGGCGCGGCTGAGGCCGGCGCCGACGCGGCGGATGGCGATGTCCAGGCGGGCGTCTTCCAGGCCCAGTTCGATGGGCACGTCGCCGGGCACGGTCAGGTCGCCGCCCTGGCGGGCCAGGCGGATGTCGCCGCTCAGGGCGCCGTCGAACTTCAGGTTCCAGTCCAGGCTCGCGTCCAGGCGGCTGCGCCGCGCCTGTTCGGACAACTGGGTACGCACCCCGCCCTGCCGCGCGGCGGCGCGGCCCAGCCAGGCCTGCAGCCGGGTGATGCGTTCCGGCGTGACGGTCAGCGGATCGATGCGGCCGCGCGTTTCCCAGCGCCCCGGTCCGCCGGCCGAGGCCTGGTGATGCACGCTGAGCAGGGATTCCCCGTCCAGCGCCAGCCCGAGGTCCGCCTGGCCGACCTGCCAGCCGCCTTCGGCATCGAGCGCCAGCGGCACCGCCGCCTTGCTTTCCAGGACCAGGCCGGCGTGCTCGGCCCGCAGGGCGGTGAGCCGGCCGCGCCAGCCCTGCGCCTGCGTCCAGCCGCCCCCGAAAGCCAGGTCTAGGCTCATGGGGGCCCGGCCGGGAATGCCGTCGCGGGCGTCCGGCGGCGCATAGCGGGCTTTCAGGCGGCCCCGGTGATCAGCCAGGGGGCCGGAAACGTCGAGATCCAGCTCCGCCCCGCCCGGCAGGCCGGGCCACAGCGCCGCCAGGGCCGGCAGCCGGGCCTGCAGCGCCAGCCGGTTGGCGTCCGCCGCCGCGTCCCCGCCGGCGCGGATGCGGTCCGGCCCCAGGGTCAGGTCCACGTCCAGGCCCGCCGCCCGCAGGCCGAGCAGATCCGCCGGTCCCGCCGCGCGCGCGTCGAACAGCGCGCCGCCCGCCCGCGACAGGCGCTCCAGCCGGATCTTCCCCGACAGGGGCTGGCCGTTCCAGCGGTTGGGGCCGTCGAACACCAGATCCAGGCCCAGGTCCTGCAGCCGCTGCCCGGCATCCAGGCGCGCCCGCAGTTCGCCCTTCAGGTTGAGCAGCGCCGGCCCCAGGCCCGAGGGCAGCCAGGGATCCGGACGCAGCTGCCGCACGGACCATTGCGCGCGGACCGGCCGCAGGCCGTCCGCCCCCGGCGCTTCCGGACGGACGTCGAGCGTCACGCGGGTGTCGCCCGGCAGGCGCAGATCGGCCTGCGCCGCGCCCAGGGGGAAGGACTGGTTGGGCCGGATGTCGGCCTGGGCCTGCAGTTCCAGGCCTTCGCCCCGTCCGCTGGCCTGCAGGTGCAGGGCCTGCAAGGTCCCGGCCAGGCGCAGCTCCAGATCGATCCGGCAGTCCGCCCCGGGCGGTTCGCCGCCGGATTCCCCGCTGCCGGCTCCCAGCAGCCGCCGCAGGCAGACCGGCGACTGCGCGCTGCGGTCCTGGGCGGACCCGTGCAGATTGAGCTCGAAGGGCCAGGGCGCCGCCAGCCCGCGCAGGGCCAGGTTGCCGTCGAACTTCAGCAGCGTGTCCCGATGCGCGGCCTGCAGGTGATCCAGCGTCACGGTGGCCGTATGGGCATCCAGCGTCAGGGCGGTCGATACGGACAGCAGATCGACGGGCAGCGGCTCCCCGTCGATGCGCAGGCCCAGGCCCCCCAGCGCCAGCCGGTCCACCCGCAGGCCCAGCGGCAGCGCCGGCATCCGGAAAGGTTCATCGGAGGCGGGCTCGGCGGCGGACGGCGCGGTGCGCAAGGCCACGTCCACGCGCACGGCCGACAGGTCGTTGATGTGCAGGCGGCGGTCCAGCAGTTCCGGCCAGAGCGCCTTGAGGTGCAATCCGGTCACGCGCACATCCACGTCGGGCAGGGCGATCGACAGGCCTTCGACGTACAGCCCCCGGGCCAGGGTGCCGCGCACGCCATGGGCCTCGCCGCCCAGCTGGACGGCCGCCGTGCGCAACAGCCAGCGGGTGCCCGTGGCGCTGGAGACGCACCAGGCGGCGAAGCCCATGGCCAGCAGCAGCGCCAGCACGATGGGCGGCAGCCCCCAGAGTCCGAAGGCCCGCAGGCCGCGCCAGATACGCCCCCTCAAAACGCGATCCCCAGGGAGAACTGCAGCCGCAGGCGACGGTCCTTCTGCGCCCAGGCCAGGTCGACGAAGAACGGTCCGGCCGGGGTGCGCACCGCCAGGCCGGCCCCGTAGCCCAGGTGCCAGTCGAACTGGCCGAAGGATTCGGCCGCGTCCCCGGCGTCGACGAACAGGTTGGCGCCCAGGACGTCGGTGAAATAGTGCGTGTATTCGACGCTGGCCACGCCCAGCACGGGGGCGCCGATGACGGCGTCGCCGCGCTCCAGGCCGATGCTCTGGTAGCGATAGCCCCGGATGCTGCGCGATCCGCCGGTGCGCCAGGAGAAATCCTGCGGCAGGCGGTCGGTGCGCGACCAGACCTTGCCGACCTCGCCGCGCACGGTCAGCACGTCGCGCTCGCCAATCGGCCACCACCGCTGGGCGCGCAGGCTGCTGCGATAGAAGGCCTTGCCGTCATCCAGGGTCGTGCCCGCGCCCAGGCCGAATTCGATCAGGTTGCCTTCGCGCGGGTTGTATTTCGAGTCCACGTCGCGGCGCAGCCACTGCCAGGTGGCCGCCCAGCTGGGGACCTCGTAGCGCGAGTCGCCGGAAATGCGGGTCTTGTCATAGGACGCCAGCGCGCCCCAGCGGACCTCGTATTCGACGCGGCTGTCGCCGGCCGCCTTGCGCGTCTGGCTGCGCTTCCAGCCCACGCCCGCGCGGCTGGTTTCCAGGCCCTCGACGTCCGAATGGTCGTACAGCAGGCCGAAACTGTCCTCGCTGCCGTCCATGCCGGGCGGCAGGTGCACGTCGAAGAAAGCGCGCTGCCGCTTCGTGTCGACCCCGGCGCCGGTCTCGATCCAGACCGGCAGGCCGTAGACGACGTTCTGGCGGTACAGGCCTTCCACCCGCACGCCGTAGTCGCTGTCCACGCCCAGCGAGCCGCTGGCGTAGCGGGCGGGGCCTTCGGTCACCTGGACGCGCACGGGCAGCGTGACGGGACCGTCGCCCTCGGGGCGCGGAGGCTGCGCGGCGGCTTGCGGGGCCGTGTCGGAGCCGGCGGACGCCCCGGCCGGCGCGGCGTCCGTTCCCTGCGCCCGCTGCGTCCCGTCGGCCAGCGTGACGAAGGCGCCGCGGAAGAAGGTGGTGGACTGCAGGGCCTGCTGCCAGTCCTCCAGGCGCGTCTGGTCGTAGGCATCGCCCGGGTCATAGCGCACGTAGCGCCGGATCAGGGATTCGGGCACCCGCTTCAGGCCGACGATCTGCAGCTCGCCCAGGCGCACCGGCGGCCCGCTGTCGAGCGCGACGTCCAGGTCGGCCTTGGCGGCCTCGGGATCGACCGCCGCCCGGGTCTGCGCGTAGCGCGCGTAATAGAAGTCCTGCCGCGAGGCGGCGTCCAGCAGCTCGGTCTTGGCCCGGTTCCAGTCGTCGTTGATGAAGGGCATGCCCTGCTTGAGCAGCCAGGCGTCCCGCAGGGACTGGCGCCGGGACGCGTAGGCCTCCCCCGCGAGCGCGCCCTCGAAGCGCAGGCCGAGCTGGCGCACCCGGGCACGCTCGCCGGGGTCGATCGTGATGTCCCAGAACTCGCCGCCGTTCGCCGCGCCCGGCGTCACGTCCAGCGTGACGGTCGCCCCGAAGTAGCCCTGGGTCCGCAAGGCCGCCTGGGCCGCCTCCCAGGCCCGCCGCCGCAGCCGCGAGACCTCGCGCACGTCCTGGTCCTCGGTCAGGCGCGTGATGGCGCCGACCGCATCGGTAATGGCCTGTAACACCTTGGGCGGGGCGCCGCCGGGGTCGATGATGACTTCCGGGGGCACGGCCAGCGCGGGGGCGCAGATGAAGACCCCCAGGCCAAGCAGCGCCCGGCGCATCCCGGGAATGCTCCGAACGAACCGCCCGGCCGGCATCAGCTCGTGCGCGCCACGACCCGTGGCCGTGAGCCGGAATCGTCCAGCGGCTGCCCCGCCACGTGGATGGCCAGCTGGCGGGCGATGTCCTGGTAGCGGCGCGCGGCCTCGCCGTCGGGCGAAGCGACGACGCTGGGCCGGCCGGAGTCGGTTTCCTGGCGGATGTCGAGCTGCAGCGGCAGGGCCCCCAGCCAGGGCAGGTGATAGGTCGCCGCCAGCTGGCGGCCGCCGTCCTGGCCGAAGATCGGCTCGGCATGCCCGCAGTTGGAGCACACGTGGACGGACATGTTTTCAACGATCCCCAGCACCGGGACATCCACCTTCTGGAACATGATCAGGCCCTTGCGGGCGTCGGCCAGGGCCAGGTCCTGGGGGGTGGTGACGATGATCGCCCCCGTGAGCGGAACCTTCTGGGCCATGGTGAGGGCAATATCGCCCGTTCCCGGGGGCATGTCCACGATCAGGTAATCCAGATCGTTCCAATTCGTAAGCGACAGCAACTGGGTCAGGGCCTGCGTCACCATGGGGCCGCGCCAGATCGCCGGGCCGTCGTCGTCCATCAGGAAGCCGATGGAGTTGGCCTGCAGGCCGTGGCCGATCATGGGTTCCATGCTCTTGCCGTCGACGCTCTTGGGCTTGCCCGACAGGCCCAGCATGATGGGCACGCTGGGGCCGTAGATGTCGGCGTCCAGCAGGCCGACGCGCGCGCCCTGGCTGTGCAGCGCCAGGGCCAGGTTGACGGCCGTGGTGCTCTTGCCCACCCCGCCCTTGCCGGAGGCCACGGCGATGATGTTGCGCACGTTGTCCAGGGTGCGCAGCCCGCGCTGCACCGCGTGGGCGACGATCCGGGACTGGAATTCCAGCTTGCCGAGACGCGCCCCGGCCGCGTCCAGCGCGGCCCGGATGGCGGCGTCCAGGGCCTGCTCGCCATTGAACAAGGGATAGCCCAGGGTTACAGTGATGTCGAAGGCGTCGCCCGAGGCGGCGATCCGCAGGTCGGGTTCGGTCACCGCCAGCGTTTTCCGGGTATCGGGGTTGATGACCCTGGACAGGATCGTGCGGATGTCCTGTATCGTGGTAGCCATGATGAGAGATCGGGGTGAAAACAGTCGAAACCACAAGCATAGCGGATTCCCCTGGAAATCCGCCGATTGACCCCAATATGGATGTGATGGACGCGCCTCCCGGATCCGGCCGGCTGCCGCTTTCATCCGCCCGGCGCCCGACCGCGCCCCGCACGCAACCTTTTCCGGCTCCGGGAGTCCAAGCCTTATGAACCTGATCCAGCAAACCCTGCGCGCCGTCCTGTTTCTGATCCTCGCCTTCTTCGGCCTGGTGATGGCCTTCATCTTCATGGCCTCGACCGCCCTGGCGATCGGCGTGCTGTACATCGTCGCCCGGCTGCAAGGCCGGCCTTTTGGTGTGAAAGCCTACTGGGCGGAGCGCCGTCGGCCGTCCATGGCGCCGGGGGCCTGGTCCCGGACCGCCGGCCAGCCTGCGCGGGAGCGGGACGTGACGGATATCGAGATGCGCGAGATTCCGTGATTGACGGGCGCCTCCCTCGTCATTGCCTGTAGACGCCAAATTCAGAGGCTGAGACGAACGATCACTGTCGTGATCGAAACGGCCCCTTCAGAATGCTTCTGAAGGGGCCGTCGCATTCAGGGGCCGTGCCGCCAAAACGCGCCCACAGCCAAGTCGGCAGGAGGCTTACTTGTCGGAGCCCTGCTCTTTCTGGTCTTGCTTATTCTCGCCGGATTCGGAGTCTTGATCGGATATCTTTGGGGCCGTCCAGTCAAGCGGCGGCGCGACGATATCCTTCCAGGCGACACGTTTAGGTGTGGTCATGGTTTCCTCCAAAAGCAACGTGGCAGCACAGTGTGCGCCGCCACTGATGCTGTATAAAATACCAGTATCATTATATTATGTCAAATCGACGGGATAGATTGAGAGTGCAGCCGATAGCTGTCACCCCCCACGCGCAGGCTCAAGACAATCCACCGGCTGCACCGCCAACCTCAACCCCATCGCTTTCAAGATCGCCGTCAGGCTGCTCAGCGCCGGATTTCCCTTCGGGGACAGCGTCCGATAAAGCTGCGTCGGATTCAGATGCGCTTGCTCCGCCACCGCCTGCACGCCGCCAAACGCCTGCGCAAGCTGACGCAGCACCGTCAGCAGTTCCGCCTGATCGCCCTCTTCCAGGATGCCGTTGATCACCTCCAGCGCCAGCGCCGGATCGCTGCGATACAGCTCGGCCATCGCCTCGTCATGTCCTCTGCTTCTCATCGTCATTTCTCCATTGCCAGTCCCGCCAATAAGCTACAGCTCGATCGATGTCGGTGTCCTGTGTGCGCTTGTCGCCACCGCCAAGCAGCAGCACGATGCGCTGTCCCGCCCAGGCGTAGTACACGCGATAGCCTGGCCCGACATCGACACGCAATTCCCAGAAGCCATCCCGGCAGAATTTGTGGTCGCCAAAGTTGCCCTGCTCGATCCGGTTCACGCGCCGGATCACCGCCACCTTGGCCTGGAGGTCACGCACGCGACGAAGCCAGTTCAGATAAACATCGTCCTGCCCATCCGCCGTCAGGTAGTGTTCAATCCGGTAGGGAATCATTTTCGTTTATTGACGAATAAAAATCAATCGGATCATCGACCGGAGCAGTATGGACACAGAACATCAGCATCGCCAGGCGAGGTGCGCCATCCATGTCACACCCATCTTCATGGGGGACAGGACCTCATGACGAGCATCACGGACTGATAGAATCAATCCTTTGCCTTTTCCCCTCTTCCCTCCCCCATGTCGCGCACGATCTTCGTCACCACCGCCCTGCCCTACGCCAACGGTTCCTTCCACATCGGCCACATCATGGAATACATCCAGGCCGACACCTGGGTGCGCGCCATGCGCATGGCGGGCCACACCGTGCATTTCGTGGGGGCGGACGACGCCCACGGCGCGCCCATCATGCTCAAGGCCCAGGCCGAGGGCATCACGCCCCAGGAACTGGTGGGCCGCTACGCCGCCGAGCGGCCGAAGTACCTGGACGGTTTCCACATCCGCTTCGACCACTGGCACAGCACCGACACGCCGGAAAACGTCGAGCTGTCCCAGGACATCTACCGCGCGCTGAAGGCGGCCGGTTTCATCGACAGCCGCGAGATCGAGCAGTTCTACGATCCGGTCAAGGGCATGTTCCTGCCCGACCGCTACATCAAGGGCGAATGCCCGCGCTGCCACGCCAAGGACCAGTACGGCGATTCCTGCGAGTCCTGCGGCGCCGTCTACAGCCCGACCGAGCTGATCGAGCCCTATTCCACCCTGACCAAGGCGCGGCCGGTGCTGCGTACGTCCGAACACTTCTTCTTCCGCCTGTCGGACCCGCGCTGCGTGGCTTTCCTGCAGGAATGGACCACGGGGACGCGCGCCGACGGCACCGCCCGGCTGCAATCCGAGGTCCTCGCCAAGACGCGCGAATGGCTGGGCACGGCCGAGGGCGCCGAGGCCAACCTGGCCGACTGGGACATTTCCCGCGACGAACCCTACTTCGGCATCCCCATCCCGGACGCGCCGGGCAAGTACTTCTACGTCTGGCTGGACGCCCCGGTCGGCTACCTGGCCTCGCTGAAGGCCTACTGCCGCAAGAACGGCCTGGACTTCGACGCCCTGCTGGCGCCGGACGGCGACACCGAGCAGGTGCACTTCATCGGCAAGGACATCGTCTATTTCCACGCCCTGTTCTGGCCCGCGATGCTGAAGTTCTCCGGCCGCAAGATCCCCGACATGCTGCACGTGCACGGCTTCATCACCGTCAGCGGCGAAAAGATGTCCAAGAGCCGCGGCACGGGGATTTCCCCGCTGCGCTACCTGGACATCGGCATGGACGCCGAATGGCTGCGCTACTACATCGCCGCCAAGCTCAACGCCCACGTCGAGGACCTGGACTTCAATCCGGACGACTTCGTCGCCCGCGTCAACAGCGACCTGATCGGCAAGTACGTCAACATCGCCAGCCGGGCGGCCACCTTCATCACCCGCCACTTCGACGGCGCCCTGGCCTACTCTGGCGACACCGACACGATGCGCGCCGAACTGCGCGACTGCGCCGGACAGGTGCGGGCCGACTTCGAGGCGCGCGAATACGGCCGCGCCATCCGCCGGATCATGGCGCAGGCCGACAAGATCAACCAGGCCTTCGACGCGGCCCAGCCCTGGGTGCTGGCCAAGGGCATCGCCCAGGCCGAACCCGCGCAAAAGGCCGCGCTGCAGGACATCTGCTCGCGCGCCCTGGCCGGCTTCCAGGCCCTGTCGGTGATGCTGACGCCGGTGCTGCCGGCGCTCACCGAACGCGTCGCCCGCGAACTGTTCGGCCGCGACCGGACCTACGCCTGGGCCGACGCCGGCGAACTACCCGCGCGCATCGCCGCGTTCAAGCACCTGATGCAGCGCGTCGATCCGGCCCTGCTCGACGATCTGTTCGAGCCGCCCCAGGCGCCGGCCGCGATCCCGGGCGGCGAACCCATCGCCGACGTCATCGACATCAAGGACTTCGGCCGCATCGACCTGCGCATCGCGCGCATCGTCGAATGCGCGGAGGTCGAGGGCTCCGACAAGCTGCTGCGCCTGTCATTGGACGTGGGCGAAGGCCGGCTGCGGCAGGTGTTTTCCGGCATCAAGTCGGCCTACAAGCCCGAGGACCTGGCCGGCAAGCTGACCGTGCTGGTGGCCAACCTGGCGCCGCGCAAGATGCGCTTCGGCGTATCCGAGGGCATGGTGCTGGCAGCCAGCCACGCTGACGAGGGCGTGGACGCCGGGATCTACGTCCTGGAACCCTGGGAAGGCGCCCAGCCGGGCATGCGCATCCGCTGAGCGGGGACCCGGTCAGGCCGGGTCGGGCGTCTTCTCGCCGAACAGCAGGCGCGTGATCAGCGCCTCGTCGATGGATTCGCCGCTCAGGGTGCGAGCCAGGATCTCGCTGCCCAGCGCCTGCGGCGAGATCAGGATGTCGGGATTCACCCGCCGGATCTTGGCCAGGTGCTGGGGCGAGTTCGCCAGGGCGACCAACTTGGTGTCCGGACCGCCAGCCTCGCGGCCCGCCATGACGATGAAGGCGTTCTCCGCGTCGTCCTGGCGCAGGGCCAGCACGTAGCGGGCGTGCGCCGCGCCGGCCTGCAGCAGGACGCCGGTTTCCGAGGCGTCGCCCGCCAGCACGTCGGCGTCGGCCGGGTACGGATGGCCTTCGGCCGACGGGACGATGACCGTGACGTCGTGGCCGCGCTGGCGCAGCGCGCCGTACAGGCTCTGGGCCAGGGGGCCGAGCCCCGCCAGGATGATGTGGTTCTTTCGCATGGCGCGTGGTTTCCTTCCGTGCATCAGCCGGCGGATGTTGCCGCCGATCAAGGGTCCGACCACGGCGCTGATGGACGTGGCGAAGACCGTGATTCCCAGAATGATGATGGAAATCGTGAACAGGCGCGCCGCGTCGGTCTTCGGGCCGATGTCCCCATACCCCACCGTGGACATGGACACGATGGAGAAATACAGGGCCGTGACCGGGTCGCGCACGGGCGGCGAGAATTCCTCGCCCAGGTAGAGGACGCCGAACACCGCGTAGACCAGCAGGCTGACCACGCTGAGCGCGGCGAACAGGCTGCCCGCCGTCAGGCTGGCCCGGTCGAAATGGCGCCAGTAGCCGATCAGCGCCCCGGCCAGCACGGCCGTATAGGCCAGCAGGCCGAAATGCCCCTGGCCGTGCCACAGGGACACCGTACCCACCGCCGCGAGCAGCAGCAGGGTGATGGTCCAGGCGATGCGGGCGCGGTACAGCAGCCCGATCGCCATCACCTGCACGCCCAGGCCCAGCATCAGCCGCGACATCTGGGCGATGCCGCCCGAATCCAGGAAGGCCGCGACGCCGGCGCCGTCACGGATCTGCAGGGTCTGCAGCAGGCCCTGGCTGCCGATGGCCTGCCAGAGCGGCCGCAGGAACAGGTAGCCATCGGCCGCGACCAGCGCGGCGATCAGCCAATGCCAGGGAAATCGATGCACCAGGCGCGCGCCGCGCGCCAGGACGGAACGAAGAGGAAGCCGCATGCGGACCGCGATCCTGTATGGCCGACCGGGTTTTCAGTGTACCGCACGCATCCGCCATGACCGCCCGCCGTATACTTGCGGGCATGTCTTCCCCGCCCGATACCCGCGTCGAAACGCCGGACCGCCAGGCCGCCGCCCGGCGCAGCACCTGGGTCAGCGTCTGGGTGAACCTGCTGCTGACCGCCGTCCAGATGGCGGTCGGCCTGTTCGCGCAATCCCAGGCCCTGGTCGCCGACGCCATCCACTCCCTGTCGGACCTGGTGTCCGACGGCCTGGTGCTGTTCGCCAACAAGCACAGCGCCAAGGGCCCGGACGCCGACCACCCCTACGGGCACCTGCGCTTCGAGACGGCCGCCACGCTGGGCATCGGCGTGCTGCTGGCCGCCGTCGGCCTGGGCATGCTGTGGGGCAGCTTCCAGCGCCTGCAGGCGCCCGAGCTGATCCCCGTCGTCCATCCGGCCGCCTTCTACGTCGCCCTGCTGGCCCTGCTCTCCAAGGAAATGCTGTTCCGCTACCTGCTGCGCGTCGCGCGCCGCGTGCGCTCCACCCTGCTGGTGGCCAACGCCTGGCACGCCCGCTCGGACGCGGCCTCGTCGCTGGTGGTGGCGATGGGGGTGGGCGCCAACCTGGCGGGCCTGCCCCTGGCCGATCCCCTGGCCGCCCTGGTGGTGGGCCTGATGATCGTGCGCATGGGCTGGAAATTTTCCTGGCAGGCCTTCAACGACCTGGTGGACCGGGCCGCCGACACCGACACCGAGCGCGCCATCCGCGAACGCATCCTGGGCACGCCCGGCGTGCGCGGCATCCACGACCTGCGCACCCGTAAGATGGGCGACATGGTCTGGGTGGAGGTCGACATCGAAATGGACGGCCGGCTGACGATCGAGGCCGGCCACGCCATCGCCGTCGAGGCCCGGCGCCGCGTCATGGCGGACCTGCCGGTGCTGGATGTGATGACGCACTTCGATCCGGTCTAGGACGGGCCGGCATTCGGCCGTCTCATGATCAACCGATGTGCGTGTTGCGCGCGGGGCCGTCGGCCGTCTCCATGCGCGCCAGGCCCTGCACGATGCCGCAGGCGTCGACCGCCTGCTCGGCGCGGCACTGCTCCCGCAGCCCCACCAGTTGCCGCTGCAGGTCCTGCAGTTCGCGCAGGCGCACGTCGACGTGGGCGATGTGCTCATCCAGCAGGTGGTTGATCGGGCCGCAGTCGCGGGCGGGATGGTCGATCATGCCCAGCAGCGCCCGGATCTCGTCGTGCGCCATGTCCAGCCCCCGGCAGTTGCGGATGAAACGCAGGCGCTCCAGGTGCGCGGGGCCGTACTGCCGGTAGTTGCCCTCGCTGCGGGCGGGCGCGGGCAGCAGGCCGGCCTTTTCGTAGAAGCGGACGGTCTCGGTGGAACAACGGGCGGCGCGGGCCAGTTCGCCGATCTTCATGCGGGGTCCTCCGGAGGGAAACAGCGGCCGGGGGACCTTTTCAGAAGGGCGTCCCGGGCGCTTGACCTTGTAGCGGCTACAAGGTGTGTACTGCCATCATAGATCGCAGCACAGGAATCCGCCATGCCCCACGCACACTGCCACGACGCCCACGGACATCCCGCCGCCGGCCCCGATCACGGCCCCGATCACGGCCCCGATCACGGCCACACGCACGGCCACGATCACGGCCATGCCCGGGCGCCCGACCTGTGCGGCCATGGGTGCGGCGCGGCCGATCCCCGCCCGCACGGCCGGCCGGACGCCGCCCCGCTGGCGCCCTCCGTCGAACAGGGCGCCGACCTGCGGACCGAGCTGCGCATCCTGCAGATGGACTGCCCCACCGAGGAAGCGCTGATCCGCAAAGCGCTGTCCGCCCTGCCCGCCGTGCGCTCGCTGGAATTCAACCTGATGCGGCGCGTCCTGACCGTCGTCCATGCGCCGGACGCGCTCGAATCCATCCTGCGGGCGATCCGCGACCTGGGCTTCGCGCCGGAACAGGCCGACAAAGCCGCCGCGCCGGCCGGCATGACGCCCGAGGCACCCGGATCCTGGTGGCCGCTGGCGGCCTCGGGCGCCGCCGCCCTGGCGGCCGAGGCCGCCCATTGGGCCGAGGCGCCCTGGGCCGTCCCGGCGGTCCTGGCGGTCCTCGCGATCGCGGGCTGCGGCCTGGGCACCTACCGCAAGGGCTGGACCGCGCTGCGCCACGGCCAGATGAACATCAACGCCCTGATGAGCATCGCCGTCACCGGCGCCCTGTTCCTGGGCCAATGGGCCGAGGCGGCGATGGTGATGGTGCTGTTCACCCTGGCCGAGCGCATCGAGGCGCGCTCGCTGGACCGCGCCCGCCGCGCCGTGCAGGGCCTGCTGCAGCTCGCGCCCGAGCGGGCTTCGGTCCGCCAGGCGGACGGCGGCTGGCGCGACGTCCCCGCGCGCGACGTGTCCCCCGGCACCCTGGTGCGGGTCCGACCGGGCGAGCGCATCGCCCTGGACGGCCGGGTCGAGGCCGGCCGCTCGGCCGTGGACCAGTCCCCCATCACCGGCGAAAGCCTGCCCGTGGACAAGACGGCCGGCGACCCGGTCTACGCCGGCACCATCAACGGCGCGGGCGAGCTGGAATACCGCGCCCTGGCGGCCGCCGGCGATTCGACCCTGGCGCGCATCATCCGGGCCATCGAGTCGGCGCAGTCGGCGCGCGCGCCCACGCAGCGCTTCGTGGACCGCTTCGCCCGAGTCTACACCCCCCTGGTGGCGCTGCTGGCCCTGGCCATCGCCATCCTGCCGCCCCTGCTGGGTCTGGGCGGCTGGTACGAATGGGTCTACAAGGCGCTGGTCCTGCTGGTGATCGCCTGCCCCTGCGCCCTGGTGATCTCGACACCGGTGTCCATCGTCAGCGGCCTGGCGGCGGCGGCCCGCCACGGCGTCCTGGTCAAGGGCGGCGTCCACCTGGAACAGGGCCGCCTGCTGCGCTGGATCGCGCTGGACAAGACCGGCACCGTCACGCACGGCCGGCCCGCGCTGACCGACGCGATGGCGCTGGGCTCGGCCGATCCCGCGCGCAGCCACGCCCTGGCCGCCGCGCTGGCGGCCCGTTCCGACCATCCCGTCTCCCGCGCCGTGGCGCAGGGCCTGGACGCGGGACCCGCCGCGCCGGTCGAGGCCTTCGAGGCCCTGGCCGGGCGCGGGACCCGCGGCCTCGTCGACGGCCGCCCGCACCTGCTGGGCAACCACCGGCTGATCCACGAACGCGGCCTGTGCTCGCCCGACCTGGAAGCCCGCCTGGAAGCCCTGGAACGCCAGGGCAAGACCGTCGTCCTGCTGGCCGACGAGCACCGCGCCCTGGCGCTCTACGCCGTCGCCGACACGATCAAGCCCGACAGCGCCGCCGCGATCCAGGCCCTGCACGCGCTGGGCGTGCGCACCGCCATGCTGTCGGGCGACAACCCGCACACCGTCGCGGCCATCGCCGCCCAGGCCGGCATCGACCGCGCCGAAGGCGATCTGCTGCCCGAGGACAAGCTGCGGATCGTCGGCGGCCTGACCGCGCCGGGCACCGCCGTGGGCATGGTGGGCGACGGCATCAACGACGCGCCCGCCCTGGCGCGCGCCGACGTGGGCTTCGCCATGGGCGCGATGGGCACGGACGCGGCGATCGAGACCGCCGACGTCGCCCTGATGGACGACGACCTGCGCAAGATCCCCTGGTTCATCCGGCTGTCGCGCGCCACCCACCGGATCCTGGTGCAGAACATCGTCATCGCCCTGGGCATCAAGGCGGTGTTCCTGGTCCTGACGGTCGCCGGCCTGGGCACCCTGTGGATGGCGGTATTCGCCGACGTGGGCGCCAGCCTGCTGGTGGTGGGCAATGGCCTGCGGCTGCTGCGGCGCTGACTCCCGGGCCGGCGCCCGCTCGTGCCCGAATGCGGGATAATCCACGCATCAAACGGATGACGGCATGGAATCCAGCATGAAACCCGATGGGCCGAACCGGCCGCTCCTCGATCCGGACCTGCTGAAGGCGATCGTCGCCGTGGTGGACTGCGGCGGCTTCACCGCCGCCGCGGCCCGCCTGCACTCCACCCAATCCACCGTCAGCCAGAAGATCCGCCGGCTCGAGGACCTGGTCGGCCATCGCCTGCTGGAACGCGGCGGCCGCGAGATCCTGCCGACCGACGCCGGCCAGGCGCTGCTCGGCCACGCCCGCCATCTGCTGGCGCTGAACGACCAGATCCTGGACGTGATGGCGGGCGCGGCGGTCGGCGCCATCGTCCGGCTGGGCGTACCGGAGGATTTCGTCGCCAGCCGCGCGACGCGGGTCCTGGCGGACTTCAGCCGGCGCCATCCCCAGGTCAAGCTGGAAATCACCAGCGGCCTGTGCTCCGGCCTGGTGTCCAGCTACGACCGGGGGGAACTGGACCTGATCCTGGTCAAGCAGCGCCGCCACAGCCGCGCGGCCGTCGCCTGCCGCCCGGAAACCCTGGCCTGGATCGACAGCGCGAAGCATCCGTGCCTGCGGGCCGATCCGGTGCCGCTGGTGACCTTTCCGCCCCGGGGCCTGTACCGTGAGGACATCATCCGCGCCATCGAGGCCATGGGCCGAAACTGGCGCATCGCCTATACCTGCTCCAGCCTGAACGGCATCCAGCACGCGGTGGCGGCCGGCCTGGGCATCAGCCTGCTGCCCCTGCGCACCGTGACGCGGGACCATGCCGTCCTCGGAGCCCGCGAAGGCCTGCCGACCGTCGACGACTACGAGATCGGCCTTTTCCACCGCCCGACGGCGGACGCCACCGTCCAGGCCCTGGCGCGGGCCCTGGCGGACATGCTGGATGAGGAGGGACACGGGACAGGCCACCGCGGACTGTCCTGAGCCGGACGAATCCGCGTGCCTTGCAAGGCACGCGATGGGGAGACACCGCTCAACGGCCCAGATTCCCCAGCGTCAGGGAAGCGTGGCGATTGACGTCCTTGTACAGCAGATAGCGGAAGGGGCCGGGACCGCCCGCGTAGCAGGCCTGCGGGCAGAAGGCGCGCAGCCACATGAAATCCCCGGCCTGGACCTCGACCCAGTCCTGGTTCAGCCGGTACACCGCCTGACCTTCCAGCACGTACAGGCCGTGCTCCATCACGTGGGTCTCGGCGAAGGGGATGATGCCGCCGGGCTGGAAGGTGACGATGTTCACATGCATGTCGTGGCGCATGTCGGCCATGTCCACGAAACGCGTGGTGACCCAGCGGCCCTCGGTGCCCGGCATGGCGATGGGCTCGACGTCCTGCTCGTTGGTGACGAAGGCCTCCGGAAGGGGCACGCCGTCCACGGCCTGGTAGCGCTTGCGGATCCAGTGGAAGCGGGCGGCCTCGGCGCCGCGGTTGCGCAGGGCCCAGTCCGAGGCCGGCGGGATGAAGGCGTAGCCGCCCGGCTTCAGGACGTGCTTCGCACCGGCCAGGGTCAGCTCGATCCCGCCCTCGACGACGAACAGCACGCCCTCGGCCTCGGGGTCCTGTTCGGGCCGCTCGCTGCCGCCGCCCGCGCCGACCTCGACGATGTACTGCGAGAAGGTTTCGGCGAAGCCCGTCAGCGGGCGCGCCAGGACCCACAGCCGGGTGTCGTCCCAGAACGGCAGGTGGCTGGTGACGATGTCGCGCACCACGCCTTTCGGAATGACGGCGTAGGCTTCGGTGAACATCGCGCGGTCGGTCAGCAGGTCGGTCTGCGGGGGATGGCCGCCGTGCGGCGCATAGTAGGTCCTGGACATGGAAACTCCACGGGTCGTGCGTTGCGGCCCCCTGCGCGGGGGCCGTGGATGGGATATCCGGAAGCGGATGCCCCACCTTAACGGGCGGCCGTGATATTTACCAATTAAATATTTGAATCCATGTCATCCATTTTTCAAATATATTGAAAAATACCGGCCGCTCGGCATGGCGCCGCGCGGCAGGGGCGGGGCGGGCCGCGTTGCCGCCCACCTCACCGCTGGACGACCAGATCCAGGATGTAGACCCGGGACGAGCGATCGGTCGGGGGATGCGGGTCCGTGAACCGCTTGACCCGCAGGATGGCGTGTTCGCCGTCCCGGTGTTCGTAGCCCTCGATCGGCTGGTACAGCGTCTGCCAGTCGGCGGCGGGCGGCTGCAGCACGCCCGCGGCGTCGTAGCGGCGCTCGCGCACGCGCAGGCAACGGTGATCGGGGATCAGCGGATGGCTGCAGGCCACGCGCTCGGGCGCGATTTCCAGGAACACGGTCTCGCCCGGGCCGCCGTAGCGCGTCTCGGGCGTGGGCACGCCCGCGAAGGCCAGCGCGTCCCCCCCGGCCGTGGTCAGGACCAGCCGGGGCGCTTGCGCCCCGCCCTCGATCCGGGCGGCCAGGCGGCCCTTCAGGCGCGCGGCGATCCCGGCGTCCAGCCGCATGAGTTCCGGCGCACAGGCCTTCATCGTGGCGGCCAGACCCTCGACCCGCAGGGCGCCGGACTCGAGCGCATAGCCGCCGAACTGGGTGTTGCAGCCCCCCTGCACGCTCAGGGACCTTCCGGAGAACGACAGGCGCAGCGGCCGTTCCAGCCCCACCCGCAGGGCCTCGATCGGCTTGCCGTGACGGTCCACGGCCCCGGTCAGGCGCCAGTCGTAGGCGGACAGGGTGGCCTCGTCCAGGGCGGGCGCGGCGCGGTCGGCGGTCACGGCGGCGGATCCCGGGGCGGGTTCATGCGGCGCCTGAGCGCAGGCGCCGAGCGCCAGGGCCAGGACGGGAACGGCAAACAGTTTTTTCATAGGGTAAACACTGAGTCGCATCAAACCCCATGATAACAACAGGATGCGCCCGTCCCGGCGCCCGGAGCGTCAAGAAAGGTCAATGCCCGGACGGCTGCCCGCCCGGGCGCCCGGACCGCTCAAGCTCCGCGCGCCTGCAAGGCGGCGACGGCGGGCAGCGTCTTGCCTTCCAGGAATTCCAGGAAGGCGCCCCCGCCGGTCGAGATGTAGCCGACCCGGTCGGCGATGCCGAACTTGGCGATCGCCGCCAGGGTGTCGCCGCCCCCGGCGATGGAAAAACCGTCGGATTCCGCGATGGCCTGGGCGATGGCCCGGGTGCCACCGGCGAAGGCCTCGAACTCGAACACCCCGACCGGGCCGTTCCAGACGATGGTGCCGGCCTTGCGCAACTGGGCGGCCAGGGCGGCGGCCGTGCGCGGCCCGATGTCCAGGATCAGGTCGTCGGGACCGACGTCGGCCGCGTCCTTGACGGTGGCCGGCGCGTCGGCGGCGAAGGCCGGTGCCACCACCACGTCCACGGGGATGGGGACTTCGACGCCGCGCGCCCGCATGGCGTCCATGACGGCCTTCGCCTGATCGACCTGGTCGGGCTCGGCCAGCGACTTGCCGATGGGCAGGCCGGCGGCCAGCATGAAGGTGTTGGCGATGCCGCCGCCCACGATCAGCTGATCGACCTTTTCGGCCAGGGACTGCAGGATGGACAGCTTGGTGGAGACCTTCGAGCCGGCGACGATGGCGACCATCGGGCGGCGGGGGGACCGCAGCGCCCGGCCCAGGGCGTCCAGCTCGGCTTCCAGCAGCGGGCCGGCGCAGGCCACCGGGGCGTAGCGGGCGATGCCTTCGGTCGTGGCCTCGGCGCGGTGCGCCGTGCCGAAGGCGTCATTGACGTAGACGTCGCACAGCGCGGCCATGCGGCGCGCCAGTTCGGGATCGTTCTTCTTTTCGCCGGGGTTGCAGCGGCAGTTTTCCAGCAGCACGACCTCGCCGGGGGCCAGGTCCACGCCGCCGACCCAGTCGGCGACCAGCCGCACCGGCCGGCCCAGCAGCTCGGCCATGCGCTCGGCGACGGGCCGCAGGGTGTCGTCCGGACCGACCGTGCCTTCCTTGGGGCGGCCCAGGTGCGAGGTCACCATCACGGTGGCACCCGCATCCAGCGCCAGCCGGATGGCCGGCACCGAGGCCCGGATGCGGGTGTCCTCGGTGATGCGTCCCTGTTCCAGGGGCACGTTCAGGTCGGAGCGGATGAAGACGCGCTTGCCCTTCAGGGCGCCGGACCGCGCCAGTCCGGAGAGTGTCTGTATGGTCATGGAGTATTGCCTCGGAAGTCGGTTCAGGGGCGAAACGCCCAGGCTGGGTGCCCGGCCGGAGCGTCCGCCTTCGCGCGCTCCGGATACGACGCGGGGCGGGTTGCCCCGCCCCGCGTCGCCATGCGCCGGATGCCTTACTTGGCGGCCATCAGGGCCACGGTGGTGTCGAGCATGCGGTTGGAGAAGCCCCACTCGTTGTCGTACCAGGAGCCGACCTTGACCAGGGAGCCGGACACCTTGGTCAGCGCGGCGTCCACCGTGCTGGAGGCCGGATCGTGGTTGAAGTCGATCGAGACCAGCGGTTCGGTGGTGTAGGCCAGGATGCCCTTGAGCGGGCCTTCGGAGGCGGCCTTGAGGATGCCGTTGACTTCCTCGACCGTGGTTTCACGCGCGGCCACGAAGGACAGATCGACGATGGACACGTTGATCGTCGGCACGCGGATCGCGTAGCCGTCGAGCTTGCCGTTCAGTTCGGGCAGCACCAGGCCCACGGCGGCGGCGGCGCCGGTCTTGGTGGGGATCATGCTGTGCGTGGCCGAGCGCGCGCGGCGCAGGTCGGAGTGGTAGACGTCGGTCAGCACCTGGTCGTTGGTGTAGGCGTGCACGGTGGTCATCAGGCCGTTGACGATGCCCAGCTTCTGGTGCAGCGGATGGACCAGCGGCGCCAGGCAGTTGGTGGTGCACGAAGCGTTGGAGATGACCGTGTCGGAGGCCTTCAGGACCTGGTGGTTGACGCCGTAGACGATGGTGGCGTCGACGTCCTTGCCGCCCGGGGCGGAGATGATGACCTTCTTCGCGCCGCCCTTCAGGTGGGCCGAGGCCTTTTCCTTGGAGGTGAAGAAGCCCGTGCATTCCAGCACCACGTCCACGCCCAGTTCGCCCCAGGGCAGCTTGGCCGGATCGCGGTCGGCCAGCACGCGGATGCGGTCGCCGTTGACGACCATGTAGTCGCCGTCGACCTCGACCGTGCCGGGGAAGCGGCCGTGGGCCGTGTCGTAGCGGGTCAGGTGGGCGTTGGTCTTGGGATCGCCCAGGTCGTTGATGGCGACGATCTGGATGTCGTGCTTCTTGCCGTCTTCGTAGTGGGCACGCAGGATGTTGCGGCCGATGCGGCCGTAGCCGTTGATGGCGACGCGGATGGTCATGAAGGAGCTCCTTTACAAAATCTGCTCGACGACGGCGGCCACGTGGTCGGCCGTCAGCCCGAAATGTTTGAACAGCTCGCCCGCGGGCGCGGATTCGCCGTAGGTGTCGATGCCCACGACGGCGCCCGTCGTGCCCACGTATTTGTACCAGGTGGCCGTGCCCCCGGCCTCGACGGCCACGCGCGGCAGGCCCGCCGGCAGTACCGAGTCGCGCCAGGCGGCGTCCTGGGCGTCGAAGACCTGGGTGCAGGGCATGGACACCACGCGGGTCGCCACGCCGCGCGCGGCCAGGCGGTCCTGGGCCTGCAGGGCGAGCTCGATCTCGGAGCCCGTGGCGATCAGCACGGCGCGCGCGCCCACCATGTCACGCAGCACGTAGCCGCCCCGGGCGATGGCCTCGGTGGTGGCGGCGTCGCGGGCCACGAAGGGCAGGTTCTGGCGCGACAGCAGCAGCGCCGAGGGCCCGCCGGCGTGGACGGCCATGCCCAGGCTGGCGGGCCGCGCCAGGGCGGACTGCCAGGCGACCGCCGTTTCGGTCGTGTCGCAGGGCCGCCAGACGTGGAGATTGGGGATCAGGCGCAGGCTGCCCGCGTGTTCGATCGACTGGTGGGTGGGGCCATCCTCGCCCAGGCCGATGGAGTCGTGGGTGAAGACGTGCACCACGCGCTGCTTCATCAGCGCCGCCATGCGCAGGGCGTTGCGGGAATAGTCGGAGAAGGTCAGGAAGGTGCCGCCGAAGGGCAGGTAGCCACCGTGCAGGGCGATGCCGTTCATGATGGCCGCCATGCCGAATTCGCGCACGCCGTAGTTGATGTGGCGTCCGGACCGGGGGCCGCCGGCCGCGCGGCGCACGGCCTCGACGCCCTTCCAGTCGGTGAAGTTGGAACCGGTCAGGTCGGCCGAGCCGCCCAGGAGTTCCGGCAGGATTTCCGCGAAGGCCGCGATGGCCTGCTGCGAGGCCTTGCGCGACGCGATGGACTCGGCCTTGTCCTGGGTGGACAGGACGTAGGCGCGGGCGCGTTCAGCGAAATCGGCCGGCAGCTCGCCCGCCATGCGGCGGCACAGTTCCGCGGCCAGTTCGGGGTGGGCTTCGGCGTAGCGGTCGAAGCGCGACTGCCATTCGGACTGCAGGTCCGCGCCGCGCGCGCGGCCGTCCCAGTAGTCGTAGACTTCGCGCGGGATTTCGAAGGGCGGATGGTTCCAGCCCATGGCCTTGCGCGCGGCGGCGATCTCGTCGGCCCCCAGGGGCGCGCCATGGACCTTTTCCGTGCCGGCCTTGGTCGGGGCGCCGCGGCCGATCACGGTGCGGCAGCAGATCAGGGTCGGCCCCCGGCCGGCGGCGGCGTGCGCGCGCGCCTGCACGATGGCGGCGTCGATCGCGTTCATGTCATGGCCGTCGACCCCGCGCAGGACGTTCCAGCCGTAGGCCTCGAAGCGCGCCGGGGTGTCGTCGGCGAACCAGTCCCGGACCTCGCCGTCGATGGAGATGCCGTTGTCGTCGTAGAACACGATCAGGCGCGACAGGCCCAGGGTGCCGGCCAGCGAGCAGGCTTCGTGGGAAATGCCTTCCATCAGGCAGCCGTCGCCGACGAAGGCGTAGGTGTCGTGGCCGATCAGTTCGTGTCCCGGGCGATTGAATTCGCCCGCCAGCAGCGCCTGGGCGAGCGCCATGCCGACGGCGTTGGCCAGGCCCTGGCCCAGCGGACCGGTGGTGGTCTCGACGCCCGGCGTGACCCCGACTTCGGGGTGGCCGGGCGTGCGCGAATGCAGTTGCCGGAACCGGCGCAGTTCGCCGATCGGCAGGTCGTAGCCGGTGAGGTGCAGCAGGGCGTAGAGCAGCATCGAGCCGTGGCCGTTGGACAGCACGAAGCGGTCGCGGTCGATCCAGGCCGGGTCGGCCGGGTTGTGGCGCAGGTGCCGCGTCCACAGCACGTGGGCGATGTCGGCCATGCCCATGGGCGCCCCGGGGTGCCCTGAATTGGCTTGTTGGACGGCATCCATGGCCAGGACGCGAATGGCATCGGCCATGGACGGATCGGGGGCGGGCAAGGCGCTCATAGGGGTCTTGGGGGCAAGTGCTGCACGACCGAAGCCATGGCCTCACCGCATACAGAATCACAAAGCCATGGATTTTACCACCCCGCCCGATCCGGTTTATATTCCACGGCACCCGCACAATGGTCATTGCCATGCCGCCTCCCCGCTTCTTCTGCGAGACACCGCTGGATGCCGGCCGGCGCGTCGAGCTGCCGGACGCCCTGGCGCATCACGCGCTGCGCGTGCTGCGGCTCGCGGACGGCGCCCCCATCGTCCTGTTCGACGGCCGGGGCGGCCAGTATCCCGCCACGCTGCGGGCCGAAGGCCGGCGCGCCCTGGCCGAACTGGGCGCGCACGAAACCGTCGAAAGCGAACTGCGCGGGCGGCTGGTCCTGATCCAGGGGCTGGCCTCGGGCGACAAGATGGACTGGGTCGTGGAAAAGGCGGTCGAGCTGGGCGTGGCCGAACTGCGCCCCGTCGCCGCCGAGCGCAGCGTCCTGCGCCTGTCCGGCCCCCGGCTGGACAAGCGCCTGGACCATTGGCGCGCCATCGCCCGGGCGGCCTGCGAGCAATGCGGCCGCAACCGGCTGATGGCCGTCCACCCGCCCGCGCCGCTGGCGGCCTGCCTGGAGGCGATCGACGGCCCCGCGCTGTTCTGCCATCCGGACGGCCCCCTGGACTTCCGCGCGGCCCTGTCCGGGGTGCGGGACAGCCTGGCGCTGATGGTCGGCCCCGAGGGCGGCTGGTCGCCGGAGGAACTGGCCCTGGCGCGGCGCCGGGGCCTGCTGGGCGCGCGCTTCGGGACGCGGGTGCTGCGCACCGAGACGGCCGGCCTCGCGCTGGCGGCGGCGGCCACGGCCCTGCTGGACTGGTAGAAAAAACGGCGCCCGAAAGGGCGCCGTGTCATTTCCGGGCCGACAAGAAATCAGGCTTCCTCGCGCCCGGAATACGGCGTGGGGTCGACGCCCGGCTCGGGGTCGGGATGCGCGCCGGCGTGCTGGATGGCGTAGGCGAAGCGGCGTTCGTTGTTCTGGCCGAATTCCACCACGTCGTCGCATACGGCCTGGATGGCCCGGGCATCCTCGGCCAGGGCGGGGTCGCCGGAATGCAGGTGCCGGAACCACAGGAACAGGCCTTCCTTCTGGTCCGTCAGGGTATCGCACAGGCCGTCGTACAGAGCGTCCAGGTTGCCGCCGAAATACTCCGGATAGTCGATGGCCTTGACCACGGCCCGCAGCACGGCGGAACGGTTGCGGGCCCGGTCGCAATCGACGACGAAAGCCGCCAGGCCGGCCTCGGACGCGGCCGCCAGGGCTTCCTGCTCGCTCACCGCCCGGGCATCCACCACGCCCTGCGTAAGCATTTTCTTTATCTGGGCCGGACTCATGCGGACCACTCCTTGAAAAAAGCGATGACTTTTTCAGCCTGGTTCAGACTGTCTGCCCTGCCCAGCGCGATGAGGCTGCGGGTGTAGCCGGATTCGAACAACAAATAGGACGCCAGCGCGCCGCCCCCCGGCTCGATCCTGCGCGGCGAAACGCCCAGCACGCGAAACAGGGTGCGCACGGCGCCCGGCAATTCATCCAGATGCTCCAGCGCCAGCTCGTCCAGGGATCGGCTGGGCGCGATCATCAGGGTATGGATGGGTCGCAGTGAATCGCTTTTTAAACGATTTGCGGGGATTCGTGCAAGCAGCTCATTGATCCGCTCCATGCGCTCCATGTCCATGGACACGCCGTCGAGAAAAATGTTCGACAGCGTATGCCCGGCGACCTGGGCCAGATTGGGATACGGCGGGTCCAGCTCGCGGACGTCGGGACTGGTTTCGTCCCTGTAGTTGGTGCCGATGACGAAGACGCGCTCGGCCCCCAGGTGGATGGCCGGGCTGATCGGCGCCAGCTGGCGCATCGAGCCGTCCCCGCACCAGAGCGTGTGGCCGCCCATCAGAATGGCGCGGGCGGGGAAGACGAAGGGGATGGCGCTGGAGGCCATCAGGTGGTCCACGCCGATGGAGCACGCCACGGCCCGCCGCAGGGTGCGCGACCAGGGCTGGATGCACTGCCTGGCCTGGTAGAAAGTGAGGTGCTCGCCCGTGGTGTAGGCCGTCGCCGTGATGGCCAGGGCGCTCAGGTGGCCGCGGTCCAGGTTGGTCTGCAGGCGGGGAAAGCTGAGCGAGCAGCCCAGCAGGCCGGCCAGGGGCTCGTTGTCCAGCAGGGAATGCGGCGCGTAGCGGGACAGCTGCGGCCGGATCCAGCCCAGGCTCAGCATGCCCAGCCATTGCAGGCCGGTGCGCATCAGCCGCGGAGCGTCCGAGTAATAGATGTCCCGGGTATGCAGCGCCTGCCACAGGGCGCACAGGTGCTCGACGGCGCGATGCGGCTGGTGGGCGCGGCAGGCCAGGGCGGCGGCGTTGATGGCCCCCGCCGAGGTGCCGCAGACGATGTCGAAGGGATTGCGGAAGCCCGGCCGGCGGTCCGGATTCAGCAGTTCCAGCACGCCCGAGAGCACGCCGGCCTGGTAGGCGGCGCGGGCGCCGCCCCCGGTCAGGACCAGCCCGATCCGGGGCCGCCCGCCCGCCACACCGCCAGGAACGGCGGGCGGCGCGCCGGGCACGGGCCGCTGGCCGGGCGCTTCCCTAGGCGTGGCGCGGCTTGTTGGCATCGACCACGGTCAGCGCGGTCATGTTGACGATCCGCCGCACGGTGGAACTGGAAGTCAGGATGTGCACCGGGGCGTTGGCGCCCAGCAGGAACGGCCCCACCGCCACATTGCCGCCCGCCGCCGTCTTGAGCAGGTTGTAGGCGATGTTGCCGGCATCCACGCTGGGGCAGATCAGCAGGTTGGCCTCGCCGTGCAGGGTGGTGGACGGCAGGATGCGCTCGCGCAGCGCCGGGTCCAGGGCGCAGTCGCCGTGCATCTCGCCGTCGATCTCCAGGCTGGGATCGCGCTCGCGCACCAGGGCCAGGGCCTGACGCATTTTCTCGCCGGAGGACGAACTGCCGGTGCCGAAATTGGAGCGCGACAGCAGCGCGGCCTTGGGCTCGATGTTGAGGCGGCGCATCTCGGCCGCCGCCATCAGGGTGATCTCGGCGATCTGGGCGGCGTCGGGATTATCGTTGACGTGCGTGTCCGCCAGCGCCAGGGTGCGCTCTTCCAGGAGCAGGATGTTCATGGCGGCATAGGTGCGGGCGCCGGGCTGCAGCCCCAGGACCTCGTCGACGAAGCGCAGGTGGTTGCCGTAGGACCCCACGGTGCCGCAGATCATGCCGTCGGCGTCGCCCAGGCGCACCATCATGGCGCCGATCAGGGTCAGGCGGCGGCGCATTTCGACGCGCGCCATTTCCTTGGTGATGCCCCGGCGGCACATCAGTTCCCAGTACGTGTTCCAGTACTTGTGGAAGCGCTCGTCGTGCTCGGGGTTGGTGACCTCGACGTCGACCCCCAGGCGGATGCGCAGGCCGTATTTCTCGATGCGGTCGGCCAGCACGGCGGGGCGGCCGATGAGGATGGGCTTGGCCAGGCGCTCGTCCACGACGATCTGCACGGCGCGCAGCACACGCTCGTCCTCGCCCTCGGCGAACACGATGCGCGCCTTGCCGCCCTCGCGGATCATGGCGCGCGCCGCCGAGAACAGCGGCTTCATGAAGGCGCCGGAATGGTAGACGAACTGCTCCAGCTGGCCCGCGTAGCCTTCCAGGTCGGCCAGGGGCCGGGTGGCCACGCCATCGTCCATGGCGGCCTTCGCCACGGCGGGCGAAATGCGCACGATCAGGCGCGGGTCGAAGGGCTTGGGAATGAAGTAGTTGGAGCCGAAGGACACGTCGTACAGGCCGTAGGCGGCCGCCACGATGTCGTTCTGCTCTTCCCGGGCCAGCTTGCAGATTGCCATGACGGCGGCCTTTTCCATGCCGCGCGTGATGGTGGTCGCCCCCACGTCCAGCGCCCCGCGGAAGATGTACGGGAAGCACAGCACGTTGTTGACCTGATTGGGAAAGTCCGACCGTCCGGTGGCGATCACGGCGTCGGGCCGCACCGTCAGCGCGTCGGCCGGCAGGATTTCGGGATTGGGGTTGGCCAGCGCCAGCACCAGCGGGCGCTCGGCCATTTTCTCGACCATGTGGGGCTTGAGCACGCCGCCGGCCGACAGGCCCAGGAACACGTCGGCCCCGCCGATGATGTCGTCAAGCGTGCGCGCGTCGGTCTTCTGCGCGAAACGGGCCTTCTTTTCGTCCATCAGGACCGTGCGGCCCTCGTAGACCACGCCCTCGATGTCGGACACCCAGATGTGCTCCAGGGGCAGGCCCATGTCCATCATCAGTTCCAGGCAGCCCAGCGCCGCCGCGCCCGCGCCGGAGACCACGACCTTGACCTTGGAGACGTCCTTGCCGACGACTTCCAGCCCGTTGATGAAGGCCGCGGTCACGCAGATGGCGGTGCCGTGCTGGTCGTCGTGGAAGACGGGGATGTTCATGCGCTCGCGCAGCTTCTGTTCGACGTAGAAGCATTCCGGCGCCTTGATGTCTTCGAGGTTGATGCCGCCGAAGGTGGGTTCCAGGCCCGCGATGATGTCCACCAGCTTGTCCGGATCCTGCTCGTTGATCTCGATGTCGAAGACGTCCAGGCCGGAGAATTTCTTGAACAGCACGGCCTTGCCTTCCATCACGGGCTTGGACGCCAGGGGGCCGATATTGCCCAGCCCCAGCACGGCCGTGCCGTTGGTGATGACGCCGACCAGGTTGCCGCGCCCCGTGTAGCGGAAGGCGTTGTGGCTGTCGGTGACGATTTCCTCGCACGCGGCGGCGACCCCTGGGGAATAGGCCAGGGCGAGATCCCGCTGGTTGGAGAGCTGTTTGGTGGGGGTGACCGAGATTTTCCCGGGACGGCCGTGCTCGTGATATTCGAGCGCCGCGGCGCGCAAGGATTCGTCCATGGTGAGGCAGCCTTGATACGTAATGAGGAGGAGGGTGTGCTGCCAGCCATTCTAGCCGCTTGCGCCAGCCCGCGGTATGGCGCGGGGCGCATGCGGACCATATGGCGGAATCAGAACCGCTGGCCCTGTTCCGGGAAGACGCCGTCGGGGTCGAACAGGGCGCGCACGGCGCGGTCCGTGTCCTCCCCCGCTTCGCCGGGACCCGGCCGGCGCCCATAGCGCAGTTCGTAGGGGCGCTCGGCCGGGCGTCCGGCGCGTTCGTCGAACACCAGCCATTCGACCCAGCCCAGCTCGCCGCCATGGCCCAGCAGCAGATGGGCCAGGTTGACGGTGCCGCCGGCCGCCGGCCGCAGGGCGTCCAGCCGGTAGCGCCCGTTCCACAGGCCGCCGGCCCGCAGGCCGTCGGCGGCCGGCGCCGAAGCGAGCTCGAACAGCCGGGGAATCATGCCCTGGACGCGCAGGTTGTCCAGCGGCTTGCGGTTGTCCACCCCGAAGGCGCCCAGGTTGGCCTGGGTGCCGTCGGCCAGCAGCACCAGCGCGTGCGCCAGGCCGCTGGCGGCCGTGTCGCCGAAATCCCAGTCGCAGCCGCGCCTGTCGGCCAGCCAGGCCGCCACCGTCAGGTGCGGCGGCTGGTCGCGGAACTGCGGCAACCCCGCCTGCTCCAGCTCGCCGATCAGGCAGCCGGGCTGCACGAACCAGCGCGGATCGTCCGGCCCCAGGCGCTCGCAGCGCGCCATCGCGGCCCCCGGCTCGACCCACAGCACGGGGCCGTCGTCCAGCCGCGCCGCCGACGGCACGCCGTCCAGGGCCAGCGTGACGCCGTGCTCCAGGCACAGGGACCGGGCGTGGTAGACGTCCTGCATGTGCCCCGGCACCAGCCGGGCGCTGCCCGCCTCCGTGGAGAAATCGTGCACCGTGCCCTGCGCGGTGCGGCGCAGGCGCGCCAGGAAGGTTTCCCAGGGGGATCGTTCCGTACGGCGGCCGACCAGGAATGCGCGGCGCGAAGGGGACTGCATGGCGGGGCTCCGGAGGCTGGGGACGACGGACTACAATCGGGCTTTCATTCCGAACAGCATTGCAGGGTTGCACGATGGTCCGACTGGCCGACAGAACCGAACGCACGGCGCCATTCTACGCCGTGGAAGTCCTGAAACAGGCCCAGGCCCTCGCGGCCCAGGGGCGCGACATCATCAGCCTGGGAATCGGCGAGCCCGACTTCACCGCCCCCGCGCGCGTGCTGGAAACCCTGAACCGGGCGGCCGACGCCGGCCTGAGCGGCTACACCGCGCCCGCCGGCATCCCGGCGCTGCGCGAGGCCATCACCCACTACTACCACACGCATTTCGGCGCGTCCGTGGACCCGGCCCGCGTCCTGGTCACCTCGGGCGCCTCGGGCGCCCTGCTGCTGGCGGCGATGGCCCTGGTCGATCCGGGCGACGAAGTCCTGATGCCCGACCCGTCCTACCCCGCCAACCGCAATTTCATCACCGCGGCCGGCGGCGTCACGCGCCTGGTGCCGACCACGGCGGAACACCGCTACCAGCTGCGCCCGGAAGACATCGACGCCCATTGGGGGCCGGCCACGCGCGGCGTGCTGATCGCCTCGCCCAGCAACCCCACCGGCACCTCCATGCCGCGCGAGGCCCTGCGCGACCTGGTCGCCGCCGTACGCGCGCGCGACGGCTTCGTCATCCTGGACGAGATCTACCTGGGCCTGTACTACGACGAGCCGCCGCGCAGCGGCCTGACGCTGGACGACGACCTGGTGGTCATCAACAGCTTCTCGAAATACTTCCACATGACGGGCTGGCGCCTGGGCTGGCTGATCGCGCCCGAGGCCATGATGCCCGCCCTGGAGCGCCTGGCCGCCAGCCTGGCGATCTGCGCCCCGGCGCTGGCCCAGCACGCGGCGCTGAGCTGCTTCGAGCCCGAGGTCATGCAGGTCTACGAACACCGGCGCCTGTCGTTCAAGGAACGCCGCGACTTCCTGCTGCCCGCCTTCGAGCGCCTGGGCCTGCGCGTGCCCGCCGCCCCGGACGGGGCCTTCTACATCTTTTCCGACATCCACGGCCTGGGGATGGACAGCGCGGAGTTCTGCCGCCGCCTGCTGCACGAGGCCGGGATCGCCGCGGTGCCGGGCCTGGACTTCGGCCAGGCCCACGCGAACCGCACCGTGCGCTTTTCCTATGCCACCGGCCTGGACCGCCTGCGCGAGGCCGTCGACCGGATGGCGGCGTTCCTGGAAAGCCGCTAGCGCCGGGGCTCAGTCCTTGGGCGGGATACCCGAAGCCAGGGCGATGCGGCGGCGTTCCGCCAGCACCCGGGCGCCGTAGCCGCCGTCACTCGGGCCGGTCGCGCCGACATAACAGGCCAGGCCGCCCTCGAGGCCGCCCCGCCGGCGGATGCAGTCCGCCAGGATCTGCGCCCCGACCCGGATGTTGACCACCGGATCGAAGGCCGCCGCCGCGCCGCCGCTGGGCCGCAGCTTGGCCCGGTGCACGCTGGCCATGACCTGCATCAAGCCCTGGGCGCCCACGGCGCTCTCGACAAAGGGGTTGTAGCGCGATTCGATGGCAATCACGGCCAGCAGCAACTGCGGGTCCAGCTTCTGCTCGCGCCCCACCTCGAACGCCGTCCGGATCAGGGCACCCGCCACGCTGCTGGCGATGCGGTACTTGCGCGCCAGGTAGCTGCGCAAGGCATGCGCCTGGGCCTGGGTCACGCCCTGGATGGGCTGGTCGCGCAGGCTGGCGGCCATGGCGCTGGCGAAGCTCAGGCGTCCGGTCCCGGCGCCGTCGGGCGGTTCCGCCTGCGCCGCCGCCTGTTCCGTGCCCGCGGCCGCCTCGTCGGCGCCGCCACCGGCCGGATTGGCGGGCGGCGCGGCGCCCTCGTCGGGTGCCTGGGCCGCCTGCGGCAGCGACCAGTCCGACACTTCGCCCTCGTCGTCGGTCCCATAGCCGGCCCCGTCGGCCTGGAACATCGCCAGGACGACCTCGTGCAGCTGCTGCGACTGCTGGCGCATGGACGGCAGCACCAGGCTCAGGCCCAGCGTGGTGAGCACGGCCAGCCCCAGGTAGATGGCGCTGACGTGGACGAACTCGCCGACGGGCCTCAGCACGGCGAGCACGCCCCGCCTCAGCCGTTCAGGAACGGACCGCATGGGCACCTCCGGAAACCGCCCGGACTGGGGGAATGGTAATCTTTGGCACGACGCCACTGTAACCGATCGACGATACTGCCGTGAAATACCGCGACCTCCGGGACTTCATCGCCCAACTGGAACGCCAGGGCCAGCTCAAGCGCATCGCGCACCCCGTTTCCACCGCCCTGGAAATGACCGAAATCAGCGACCGGGTCCTGCGGGCCGCCGGCCCCGCCCTGCTGTTCGAACACCCGGAGCACGCCGGACGCCCCTGCGGCACCCCGGTGCTGACCAATCTGTTCGGCACCCCGCGGCGCGTCGCCTGGGGCATGGGCGCCGAGGACGTCTCCGCCCTGCGCGAGACCGGCGAACTGCTGGCCTCGCTGCGCGAGCCCGCGCCGCCCCAGGGCATGCGCGACGCCCTGTCGAAAGTCTCCATGCTGAAGTCGGCCCTGTGGGACATGAACCCCCGGCAGATGCGCGCCCCGCCCTGCCAGGAAGTCGTCATCGAGGCCGGCGACGTGGACCTGGACGCGCTGCCCCTGCAAAGCTGCTGGCCGGGCGACGTCGCCCCGCTGCTGACCTGGGGCCTGGTCATCACGCGCGGCCCGCGCGCGCGCCGCCAGAACCTGGGCATCTACCGCCAGCAGCTGATCGGCCGCAACAAGCTCATCATGCGCTGGCTGTCGCACCGCGGCGGCGCATTGGATTTCCGCGATCATTGCCTGGCCCATCCCGGCGAGCCCTTCCCGATCGCGGTGGCGCTGGGCGCCGATCCCGCCACCACCCTGGCGGCCGTCACTCCCATCCCCGACAGCCTGTCGGAATACCAGTTCGCCGGCCTGCTGCGCGGCTCCCGCACCGAACTCGCGCCCGCGCTGGGCAGCGGCCTGTCGGTGCCCGCCCATGCCGAAATCATCCTCGAAGGACACATCCTGCCGGCCTCCGACCCGCGCGCACGGCACCCCGACGTGCCCGAGGGCGTCGCCCCGCCGCCGGACACCGGCTACGAGATGGCCCTGGAAGGCCCCTATGGCGACCACACCGGCTACTACAACGAACAGGACTGGTTCCCGGTCTTCACGGTGGAACGCATCACCCACCGGCGCAACCCCATCTACCACAGCACCTACACCGGCAAGCCGCCCGACGAGCCCGCCGTCCTGGGCGTGGCCCTGAACGAAGTCTTCGTGCCCCTGCTCAAGCGCCAGTTCCCGGAAATCGTCGATTTCCACCTGCCGCCCGAAGGCTGCAGCTACCGCCTGGCCGTCGTGTCCATCCGCAAGCAGTACCCCGGCCACGCCAAGCGCATCCTGTTCGGCCTGTGGAGCGTGCTGCGCCAGTTCATGTACACCAAGTTCATCGTGGTGGTGGACGAGGACATCGATCCCCGGCAATGGTCCGAGGTCATCTGGGCCATGACCACGCGCATGGATCCGGTGCGCGACACCCTGCTGGTGGACAACACGCCGATCGACTACCTGGACTTCGCCTCGCCCGTCTCCGGGCTGGGGGGCAAGATGGGGCTGGACGCGACCAACAAGTGGCCGGGCGAAACCCAGCGCGAATGGGGCCGGCCGATCAGCATGACGCCCGAGGTCAAGGCGCGCGTGGACGCGATGTGGGGGAAACTGGGGTTGTAGGCCAGTCCGCGGGGACTGGCCCATGACCGGGTTCGTCCCGGCGGTAAAAATTCAGGCGTCCGCGTCGCGGTGCCGGCGCTTGCCTAGCCAGACCAGGCCGGCGATCAGGGCGGTCTTCAGGGCGATGCCGCGCCGATGGGGGTTGGACACCACCGAGGTCAGCAGCGACAGCAGGACTGGATAGCGGCGCAGCGCCCGCAGCCCGCCGCCCAGCCAGCCCAGTCCGACCGCGCCCAGGCGGTCGCGCGCCTGGGCGGCCAGGGCTTCGGGCCGTAATTCGCCAGCCAGCCGGCAGGCGCCGCGCCGGACGGCCAAGCGCTCGTAGCCAGCGCGCATGCGCAGCAGCTCGATGCGCAGGCGGCGGTCGGCCGCGGTCGAACGACCGGAACGGTCGTCGGGCGCGCTCATGGCACATCCTCCGGAATCGGATCATCCTGCGGGGCGGACGAAGCGGCTGGCCGGACCGCCGGATCGCCGCCGCGCACCGCGGGTTCCGCCGTGCCGGCCAGCGCCCGGGCATCCTCGCGCAGCACCTCGGCCGTCACGGCGAACGGATCGGGATCCTGCCTCAGGCGGCGGACCAGCCAGCAGGCCAGGCCGGCGCCCAGCGCCGCGTACAGCAGCGCCAGCAGGCCCAGGGCCAGGAAGCGGTATTCGGTGGGCCAGAAGTACAGGGCCAGGGCCAGCGTGGCCACCAGCAGCGCCAGCAACAGGAAGACCGCCGCCGCCAGCAGCGCCGCCAGGCGGCCCAGCAGGCGCTCGCCGGCGTCCCGGGCTTCCAGCCCGAAGAGCTCCAGGCGCGTGCCGCCCAGGGCCGCCAACTGGGCGGCCAGGTCGGAGAACGCGCGGCCGAGCGGTCCCATCAGGATCAGCGGCGGGACAGCAGCGCGCCCAGCAGCAGGCCGGCCACCCCGGCGATCCCGACGGCCTTCCAGGGGTTGGACTGGACGTATTCGTCGGTGTCATGCACGACCCTGCGCCCCTGCTCCAGCAGGTTGGCCTGGGTTTCGGACAGGGCCTCGCGTCCCTGGTCCAGCGCCTTCAGCGCCCGGGAGCGCAGGTCGGCGGCCTTGTCCCCGGTGGCTTCGGCGGCTTCGCGCAGGAGCTTCTCGGCCTGGTCCAGGCTGGACTTCAGGTCTTCGATCAACGCGTCCCCCGCGGATTGCGTGGCGATTTGCTTGCGAGTGGCCATGAACGGCTCCTGTGAAAAGGGAATGAAGAACCTTCATCCTACCTTAGCGGGGAAAACCCGATGTATCAAAACATGAGAAAGCTGACGGAAATCAAGGAGAAAACCGGCCGCGCAGCGTCAATCCGTCTTTTGCCGCGTGCCGAAGATGCGGTCGCCGGCGTCGCCCAGACCGGGGATGATGTAGCCGTTCTCGTTCAGGTG
Source organism: Castellaniella denitrificans (assembly GCF_042653765.1). Classification (NCBI taxonomy): domain Bacteria; kingdom Pseudomonadati; phylum Pseudomonadota; class Betaproteobacteria; order Burkholderiales; family Alcaligenaceae; genus Castellaniella; species Castellaniella denitrificans. The sequence continues at coordinate 70,458 of NZ_JBHSEZ010000004.1, forward strand.
GTCGTCGATGGAGGCGGTGTAGATGTGCACGTCCGGATGGGCACGCTCGACGGCGGCGATGCCCTCGGGGGCGGCCACCAGCACCAGGGCGCGCACGGTGCGGGCGCCGGCCTGCTTGAGCATGTCGATCGTGGCCACCATGGAACCACCCGTGGCCAGCATGGGATCGACGATCAGCGCCAGGCGCTGGTCCAGTTGCCCGACGAGTTTTTCCAGGTAGGGCTGGGCCTGCAGGGTTTCCTCGTTGCGCGCGATGCCCACCGCGCTGACCTTGGCGCCCGGGATCAGCGTGAGCACGCCGTCCAGCATGCCGATGCCGGCGCGCAGGATGGGCACCACGGTGACCTTCTTGCCGGCCAGCTTCTCGACGTCGACCTCGCCCGCCCAGCCGGCGATGCGCGCGGGTTCCAGCGGCAGGTCCTTGGTGGCCTCGTAGGTCAGCAGGGCGCCGATTTCCTGGGCCATCTCGCGGAAATTCTTGGTGCTGAGGTCCGCCCGCCGCATCAGGCCCAGCTTGTGGCGGATCAGGGGGTGGCGGATTTCATGGATGGGCATGGCGGCTCGGTCGTCGAGGACAGGTTGGGGTGCAGTGTAACTCGCCGCGCCTAGAAAACCTCGAACAGCGCGGCCGCCCCCATGCCTCCGGCGACGCACATCGTCACGACGGCATGGCGCGCCTTGCGGCGCCGGCCCTCCAGCAGCACATGGCCGGCCAGCCGGGCTCCGGTCATGCCGAAGGGATGGCCGAGCGCGATCGCCCCGCCATCGACGTTCAGCCGTTCCGGGGGAATGCCCAGGCGCCGCTGGCAATGCAGGGCCTGGGAAGCGAAGGCTTCGTTGAGCTCCCACAGGTCGATGTCCTCGACCTTCAGTCCATGCCGCTCCAGCAGGCGGGGGACGGCGAAGACGGGGCCGATGCCCATTTCGTCCGCCTCGCAGCCCGCGACGGCGAAGCCCCGGAATGCCCCCAGGGGCGACAGGCCCAGGCGCTCGGCCTCCCGGGCCTCCATCAGCACGCAGGCCGAGGCCCCGTCCGACAACTGGGACGCGTTGCCCGCCGTGACGAACCGGCCCGGCCCCCGCACCGGCGCCAGGGCGGCCAGGGCCTCGTAGGTCGTACCGGGCCGGTTGCAGGTGTCGGCGGCGACCGTGATCTCCCGGTGGCACACCGCCCCGGTCGCCTTGTCGGTCACGGCCATGGTCGTCGCGCAAGGCACGATTTCCTCGTCATACCGGCCCGCCCGCTGGGCCGCATGGGCGCGGCGCTGGCTTTCGAGGGCGAACCGGTCCTGGTCCTCGCGGCCGACGCCGTAGCGCGCCGCCACGATGTCCGCGGTTTCCAGCATGCTCATGTACAGCGCCGGATAATGCCCTTCGATCCAGGGATCCCGCGTCGGGTCCGGCTCGCCCGGGGCGGGCCGGCGCAGCAGCGAAATGCTTTCGGCGCCGCCGGCGACCACCGCCTGGGCGCCCCCGGCGATGGCACCGGCCGCGGCGGCGATCGCCTGCAGGCCCGAGGCGCAGAACCGGCTCACGGTCTGGCCCGCCGCCGAGACGGGCAGGCCCGCCCGGACGGCGGCCTGGCGGCCGAGATTGCGGCCCGTGGCGCCCTCGGGATAGCCGGTGCCCAGGATCACGTCCTCGATCCGTCCCGGATCGATCCCGGCGCGCTCCACGGCCGCCCGGACGGCGAAAGCGGCCAGCGTCGGGCCCGGCGTCAGGTTGAACTCGCCGCGGTGCGATTTGGTGAGCGGCGTGCGCGCGGTGGAAACGATGACGGCTTCACGCATGGGAACTCCTTCAGCGCTGGTTCAGGCTGGCGAAATCGCGCCCTTGCCCGGCCAGTCGGACCAGCAGCGGCGAAGGCCGCCAGAACAGGGGATCGTCCCGGACGTACGAACGGATGTCGGCCAGGACCGCCGCCAGCCCCACCGCGTCGCCGTAGTGCATGGGTCCGCCCCGGTGGCGCGGGAAGCCGTAGCCGTGCAGCAGCACGACGTCGACATCCAGCGGGCGCAGCGCGATCCCCTCGTGCACGATGTTCGCGCCCTCGTTGACCATCGCCGCCATGCAGCGGCGCACGATCTCCTCCTCGTCGAAGGTCCGCGGGACCACGCCCGCGCGGACGCGCTCGGACTCGACGATGGCCAGCACCTCGGGATCCTCGGTCCCGGCGCGCCAGCCCGGCGCGTAGCGGTACCAGCCGCGCCCCGTCTTCCGCCCGAACCAGCCGCGCTCGCACAGGCGGTCGGCGACCTGCACGTAGCGGGCGTGGGGATCCCGCGTCGCCGCCTGGCGCTTGCGCATGGCCCAGTTGATGTCGCCGCCCGCCAGGTCGTAGACCTGGAACGGCCCGATGGGAAAGCCGAAGCGGCGCAGGGCGGCGTCGATGGCGTAGGGCGAGGCCCCGTCCTCCATCATGACGTTGGCCGCCTGGCGGTAGGCGGCGAGCATCCGGTTGCCGATGAAGCCGTCGCACACCCCGGCCCGCACGGGGATCTTGCCCAGCCGCTTCGCCAGGGCGAAAGCGCTCGCCACCACGTCGGCGCCGGCCTGCGCGGGCACGACGATTTCCAGCAGCTTCATCACGTGGGCGGGCGAGAAGAAGTGCAGGCCGATGACGTCCGCCGGCCGCGAGGTGCCGACCGCGATGGCGCCCACGTCCAGGTAGGACGTGTTGGTCGCCAGGATGGCGCCCGGCCTGCAGACGCGGTCCAGTTCCGCGAAGACGGCCTGCTTGACGGCCATGTCCTCGAACGCGGCCTCGATCACCAGGTCGGCGTCCCGCAGCGACGCGGTGTCCGCCGAACCGCCGAACCGCGCCAGCGCGGCATCACGCTCCCCGGCCGACAGGCGCTGCCTGGCGACCAGGCCCTCCAGGATCGCCTCGACATTGGCCCGGCCCCGGGCCACCCCGGCGTCGTCGCGCTCCACCATGCCAACCCGGCAGCCGGCCCGCAGGGCCGCCACGGCGATGCCCGCGCCCATGGTGCCGCCCCCGACCACCCCGATCGCCTCGACGGCGCGGGGCGCCGCCGCGGAGGCCTCGGGCACATTGGCCGCCTCGCGTTCGGCGAACAGCGCATGGGCCAATCCCGCGCGCGCCGCATCGTCCATCTCTTCCGGGAAAGTCGGCTCGGACATGATCGGCCTCAGTCGGGAATCACGGCCGTGACTTCGATCTCGACCTTGGCGCGGTCCTCGATCAGCGCGGCGACTTCGACGGCGGTCATCGCGGCGTTGAAGCTGCCAATGAGCTCGCGGAACGCCTTGCCGATCTCCGGATAGGCCGCGACGTATTCGTTCTTGTCGGTCACGTACCAGGTCATGCGCACGATGTGCTCGGGCCGGGCGCCGCCCTCATGCAGCACCTCGACGATGTTCCGCAGCGCCTGGCGCACCTGGCCCGCCAGGTCGTCCGTATGGAACACGCCCTGGGCGTCCCAGCCGATCATGCCCGCCACGAACACCATGCGGCCGCGCGCGGCCACGCCGTTCGCATAGCCCTTGGGACGCGGCCAGCCGGGAGGAAGTAGGACTTGCATGGGAATTCTCCTTATCGAAAAAACGAAACGAAGGCCGCGCCGGGGCCCGGCCCTAGACGGCCGCCAGGGCGGCGCGCACGTCCTCGGGCAGACCGATGGCGCGATGGGTCTTCAGGTCCGTGAACACCAGGACCTGGCGCGAGGCGACCCGCAGGCCCCCGTCCCCGCTGGCGTCCAGCGCCAGCGTCAGCGACTTGCCGCCGACCCGCTCGACGTCCAGGCCGAAGGTCAGCGTCTCGCCCATGCGGCCGATGGCGCGGAAATCGCATTCCAGGCGGACGATGGGCAGGCCGATGCGGCGCGGCCCCAGCAGGCGCGCGTAGGAAATCCCCAGGCCTTCGGTGAACCAGTCCTCGACCAGTTGGTTGAACAGCACCAGGTACTGCGGGAAGAACACGATGCCGGCCGGGTCGCAGTGCGAGAAGCGGATCTGGTAATCCCGCTCGAAACGCACGAGGGGCGGGGGCGCGGCGGCGTCGGCCATCGTCAGGCCTCCGCCGGGCGCAGCAGTTCGCGCGCGATGATGAGCTGCTGCACTTCGGTCGCGCCTTCGTAGATGCGCAGGGCACGGATGTCCCGATACAGCCGTTCCACCGGCTGCCCGCTGACCACGCCCAGCCCGCCGAACAGCTGCACCGCGTCGTCGATCACCCGCTGGGCGTTCTCCGTCGCCGTCATCTTCGCCATCGCCGCCTCGCGCGTCACCCGGCCGCCCCGGTCGCGCTGCCATGCCGCCCGGTAGGTCAGCAGGGCGGCGGCGTCGATCGCCGTGGCCATCCGCGCCAGCTTCGACTGCGTCAGCTGGAAGTCCGCCAGCACGCCGCCGAACATCCGCCGTGAGGTGGACCGCGCGAGCGCCTCGTCCAGCGCGCGCCGGGCGAACCCCAGCGCCGCCGCCGCCACGGACGTGCGGAACACGTCCAGCGTGCGCATCGCCACCTTGAAGCCCTCGCCCGCCGCGCCCAGGCGCCGGGACGCGGGCACGCGGCAGGCGTCGAACCGCAGCCGCGCCAGGGGATGCGGCGCGATCACTTCGATGCGCTCGGCGATTTCCAGGCCCGGCGTATCCGCATCGACGATGAAGGCGGTGATGCCGCGCGCGCCCGGCGCCTCGCCCGTGCGGGCGAAGACGACGTAGAAATCGGCGATGCCGCCATTGGAAATCCAGGTCTTCTCGCCATCGAGGACATAGTCGTCGCCTTCGGCGCGCGCCGCGCAGGCCAGCGCGGCCACGTCCGAGCCCGCGTCCGGTTCGGACAGGGCGAAGGCGGCGATCGCTTCGCCCGCGGCCACCGGCGCGAGGTAGCGCGCGCGCTGCCCGGGCGTGCCGTGCAGCGAAATGGCGCCCGACCCCAGGCCCTGCATGGCGAAGGCGAAATCCGCCAGGCCCGAATGCCGGGCCAGCGTCTCGCGAATCAGGCAGACGGCCCGGGTATCGATGACTTCGCCCGCGCCGCCGTGGGCCGCGCCCGCGACGGCATGGCGCAGCCAGCCGTCGCGCCCCAGCGCGCGCACCAGCGCCCGGCAATCGTCATCCACGTCCGCGCCATGCCCGTGCGGCACATGCGCGCCCGCCCAGGCATCGAGCGCCAGGGCCAGTTCGCGATGGCGCGGCTCGAAGAAGGGCCATTCCAGGTAGGACCGGTCGGCCATCTCAATTCCCCTCGAAGACCGGCTGCCGCCTGGCCACGAAGGCCTCGTAGGCGCGCGTGAAATCCTGGGTCAGCATGCACAGCGCCTGGGCCTGGGCCTCGGCCTCGATCGCCTGCTCGATGGTCATGGCCCATTCCTGGTGCAGCATGGTCTTGGTGATGCCGTTGGCGAAGCTCGGACCCTGGGTCAGCTGCGCCGCCAGCGCCCGCGCGTCGGCCAGCAGGGCATCGGGCTCGCACAGGCGGTTGAAGAACCCCCAGCGCTCGCCTTCCTCGCCGCCCAGGCTGCGGCCGGTGTAGAGCAGCTCGCTCGCGCGGCCCTGGCCGACGATGCGCGGCAGGATGGCGCAGGCGCCCATGTCGCAGCCGGCCAGGCCGACGCGGTTGAACAGGAAGGCCGTCTTGCTGCGCGCGGTGCCCAGGCGCAGGTCCGAGGCCATGGCGATGATGGCGCCCGCCCCGGCGCACACGCCGTCCACCGCCGCGACGATGGGCTGCGGGCAGGCGCGCATGGTCTTGACCAGTTCGCCCGTCATGCGGGTGAACAGCAGCAGTTCCGGCGCCGCGAGCCGCACCAGCGGACCGATGATGTCGTGGACGTCGCCGCCCGAACTGAAATTGCCGCCGGCGCCGGCGATCACCACGGCCTTCACGTCGTCGGCCCATTTCAGGCGGTGGAACAGGTCCCGCAGCTCGGCATAGCTGTCGAAGGTCAGCGGGTTCTTGCGCTCGGGGCGGTTCAGCGTGATCGTCGCCACGCCCTCCTCCACCGTCCACAGGAAATGGGTCGCGCTGTAGCCGGCCAGGGGGCGGCGGTTGCCGGCCAGCAGCCGGGGATCGATCGGGTCGTCACTCATCGGAAATCTCCTCGTCGTTTGCGCGCATCGCGCGTCACTGCATGACCTCGCCGCCGCAGACGGGGAGCGACAACCCGGTCACCGCGCCCGCCCCCTCGCCGCACAGCCAGGACACGGCGTCGGCCACCTCCCCGGGCGTCACCAGGCGGCCCTGGGGATTGGTCTTCGCGAATTCGGCACGCACGTCGCCCGGATCGCGTCCGGTCTTCGCCGCCACGCGCGCGACGCTCTCGCGCACGAGATCGGTGTCGGTGTATCCGGGGCAGACGGCGTTCACGGTGACGCCGCGGGCGGCCAGTTCGAGGGCGAGCGCGCGCGTCAGGCCGACCACGCCGTGCTTGGCGGCGCAATACGCCGACACATAGGCGTAGCCCGCCAGCCCGGCCGTGCTGGCCACGTTGACGACGCGGCCCCAGCCGGCCTCCAGCATCCCGGGCAGGACGGCCTGCGTGCAGACCATCGTCCCCGTCAGGTTCACCGCCAGCATGCGCTGCCACAGGCCGGCGTCGGTCTTCAGGAAAGGCGCGCTTTCCGCCTGGCCGGCGTTGTTGACCAGCACCTGCACCGGTCCGAAGCGCGCCTGGGCGTCGGCCAGCGCGCGGGCGACCTGCGCCGCGTCGGCCACGTCGGCGGTCACGGCATGCAGGCGCCCGGAATCCCGGGCCGCCAGGGCCTCGACCGGCCCCCGGTTCCGCCCCAGGACCGTCACCCGCAGGCCGTCGGCCGCCAGGCGCAGGGCGATGGCCGCGCCGATGCCCCGGCCGCCGCCGGTCACCAGCGCATGGCGGACGATCGTCTTTCCGGCGTCCATTCAGTGCCCCTGCGCGGCCGCGGCCTGGAGGGCCTTTTCCCGCGCGAAGTTGCTTTCCATCTGCTGCTTGGCCGAGCGGTACTGCCTGGGCCACTCGGCGCCGATATAGCCGATCCGGGCGGCCTCGGTCAGCGTCCAGGCCGGATTGGCCAGGTGCGGCCGCGCCACCGCGCACAGGTCCGCGCGGCCCGCGGCCAGGATGCTGTTGACGTGGTCGGCCTCGCTGATCGCTCCCACCGCGATCGTGGCGATGCCCGCCTCCTGGCGGATCCGGTCGGCGAACGGCGTCTGGAACATGCGCCCGTAGACCGGCTTTTCCCGCTTGCTCACCTGCCCCGAGGACACGTCGATCATGTCCGCGCCGGCCTGCTTGAAAGCGCGGGCGACCTCCACGGCATCCGCGGGCGTGATGCCGCCCTCGACCCAGTCATGCGCGGAAATGCGCACCGACATCGGCTTGTCCCGGGGCCAGACCGCGCGCACCGCCTCGAACACCTCCAGCGGATAGCGCAGCCGGTTGGCCAGCGAGCCGCCATACTCGTCCGTCCGGTGATTGGTCAGCGGCGAGATGAAGGACGACAGCAGGTAGCCGTGGGCGCAGTGCAGTTCCAGCCAGTCCGCGCCGGCCTCGTCGGCGGCGCGCGCGGCCGCCACGAACTGCGCCTTGACCTCGTCCATGTCGTCCCGCGTCATGGCCCGCGAGACCTGGCTCACGCCTTCCAGGTACTGCTGCGGCGAGGCGGAGATCAGGGGCCAGTTGCCCTCCGGCAGCGGCTGGTCGATGCCGTCCCAGGCCCGGCGCGTGGACGCCTTGGCCCCGGCGTGGCCGATCTGGATGCCGAACTTGGCGTCGGTATTGTCGTGGATCCAGTCGGCGATGCGCTTGAACGCCGCCGTGTGCCCGGGCTTGTACAGCCCGGGGCAGCCGGGGGTGATGCGGCCTTCGGCGCTGACGCAGGTCATCTCGGCGAACACCAGGCCGGCGCCGCCCTGGGCGCGCGCGCCCAGGTGCACCAGGTGATAGTCGCCCACCGTGCCGTCCACCGCCGAATACTGGGCCATGGGCGAAACCACGACACGGTTCTTGAGCGTCAGGCCCCGCACCGTCCAGGGCGTGAACATGGGCGGCGTGGCGCGGCCGTCCGGCGCGGTCGCGCGGGCGCGCTCGGCGAACCAGCGTTCGTAGCCTTCCAGCCATTCCTTGTCGCGCAGGCGCAGGTTTTCATGGCTGATGCGCTGGCTGCGCGTCAGCATGGAATACATGAGCTGCTCGGGCTCGAACTGGTCGCAATAGCGCTCGCCGCAGACCTCGAACCATTCCATCGCGTTCCAGGCCGCGTTCTGCAGGCGCAGGGTCTCGATGCGGCGCGCTTCCTGGTAGGCGGCCAGCACCTCGGGGATGTGCGCCGCGTCGTCGCCCAGCAACTGGAACTGGCGCGTGAGCTCGATGGCGTCCTCGATCGCCAGCTTGGTGCCCGAGCCGATCGCGAAGTGCGCCGTGTGCACCGCGTCGCCCATCAGCACGACGTGGCTGCCGTGCGCGTTCTTCAGCCACCACTGTCCGCACACCACGCGCTGGAAATTCAGCCATGCCGCCCCGCGCAGGTGGCGCGCGTTGGTCATCAGCTTCGCGCCTTCCAGGTTGCCCTCGTCGAACAGTTTTTCGCAGAAGGCGATCGACTGCTGCTGGTCGGCCTTGTCCAGGCCGTGCGCCAGCCAGACATGCTCGGGGCACTCGACGATGAACGTGGTGGTCTTTTCGTCGAACTTGTAGATGTGCGCCTGGAACCAGCCGTGCCCGGTCTTGCGGAAGTCGAAGGTGAAGGCGTCGTAGAGCTTGTTCGTGCCCAGCCAGATGTAGCGGTTCGGGCGCGTGACGATGTCCGGCTGGAAGGTGTCGGCGTACTTGCCCCGGATCTTGGAGAAGATGCCGTCGCTGGCGATGATCAGGTCCGCGTCCGGATAGTCCTCGTCGGACTCCACCTCGGTCTCGAAGACCAGTTCGACGCCCAGCCGCTCGCAACGGGCCTGCAGGATGTTCAGCAGCTTCTTGCGGCCGATCCCCACGAAACCGTGCCCCCCCGAGCGGATGGCGCGCCCCTTGAAGCGCAGCTCGATGTCGTCCCAGTGGTTGAAGGCTTCCTGGATCTCGTCGGCCGTCTCGCGGTCCCACTGCCGCATGTTGTCCATGGTGGCGTCGGAGAACACCACGCCCCAGCCGAACGTGTCGTAGGGCCGGTTGCGCTCGACGACGACGACCTCGTGCCGCGCGTCCAGCTTCTTCATGAGCAGGGCTAGATACAGGCCGGCCGGCCCGCCCCCGATGCAAACGATCTTCATCTCATGTCTCCTCGTATCATCGTATGGGTTTAGTTTATTTATATTTAATTTATTTGTAAAGTAAATGCGGGCAGGATGCCGAATCGGACGGCGGCATCCCCGCCGGATCAGTCGAACGGCTTGCCGCCCTTTTGCTTCGAGACACGCGGCGCGGCCTCGGCTTCGACCTCGACCCGGCGGTTCGCCAGATGGACCCGCAGGTGACCCAGGTGCTCGTACAAGGCGTCCCGGCTCTCCGCGGGCAGGCCCTTGAACATTTCGACCAGCCAGCGTTCGTGCTCGGCGGCCATCTCCGCGAACTCGGCGCGCCCCTTGTCGGTCAAGGCCACCCGCCAGGATCTGCGGTCCTCCGGATTCACGATGCGGCGCACCAGTCCTTCCTTGACGAGCTGGTCCGTCAGGCCGGTCACGTTGCCGCCGGTCACCATCAGGTAGCGAGACAGCACGTTCATGCGCAGGCCCTCCGGATGCCGGTCCAGTTGGGCCAGGTAGTCGAACCGGGGCAAGCTGGTCGCGAAACGCACGCGCAGCAGGTCGCGGATCTGATGCTCGATCTGCGTACTGCAGGCCAGCAGGCGCAGCCAGATCTTGGTTTCCATGTGATCATCGATCTGCGCGCGCGCCTCCAGGCCGATTTGATCATCGCCCAGGGACTGCACCAGACGGAAATGTTTGGCATGAGCGGTCACGCGCGCCCTCTCCTTTCGATCGAATTGTTGGCCATACCGGATCCCGCCGCCTCGCGCCGGTGGAAACCATCGGCCTCAAGCATAGAACAAACCCTTCCGGACATCGCCCGGCGGCCCCGCTCAATCCATCTCGTGCAGCCTGAAACGCTGCAGCTTGCCGGTCTGGGTGCGGGGAAGCGCATCCATGAACTGGACGGCGCGCGGGTACTTGTAGGGGGCGACCGTCGCCTTCACGAAATCCTGCAGCGTCTTGACCATCGCCTGGTCCCGCGCATGCCCGGGCCGCAGGACCACGAAGGCCTTGACGATCTGGCCGCGGTCCGCGTCGGGCACGCCGATCACGGCGCACTCCGCCACGGCGGGATGCTGCATCAGGACCTCCTCGACCTCGGGCGCGGCGATGTTGTAGCCCGACGAGACGATCATGTCGTCCGTGCGCGCCTGATAGAAGAAGTAGCCGTCGGCGTCCATCAGGTAGGCGTCGCCGGTCAGGTTCCAGCCGTCCCGCACGTAGGTCTTCTGGCGCGGGTCGGCCAGGTAGCGGCAGCCCGTGGGGCCCCGCACGGCGAGCCTGCCGACGGTGCCCGGGGGCACTTCCCGGCCGGCGTCGTCCACCACCTTGGCGCGGTAGCCGGGCACGGGCTTGCCGGTGGCGCCGGGCCGGGCGTTGCTTTCGTCGTGCGAAATGAAGATGTGCAGCATTTCGGTGGCGCCGATGCCGTCGATCAGCTCGATGCCGGTGGCCTCTTTCCAGAGGGCGCGCGTGGCGGCCGGCAGCGCCTCGCCCGCCGACACGCACTTGCGCAACGGGGTGCGCCGCAGTTCGGCGCCGTGGGCCGCCAGCGCCCGGTACGAGGTGGGCGCGGTGAACACCACCGTGGCGCCGAACTCGCGGATGCCTTCGAGCAGCAGCGGCGGGCCGGCCTTCTCCAGCAGCGCCACGGAAGCCCCCACGCGCAGCGGAAACAGCAACAGTCCGCCCAGGCCGAAGGTGAAGGCCAGCGGCGGGCTGCCGATGAACACGTCGTCGGCCACGGGCCGCAGCACGTACTTGGGCCAGCAGTCGCAGATCGCCATCACGTCGCGGTGGAAATGCATGGTGGCCTTGGGCACGCCCGTGGTCCCGGACGTGAAGCCCAGGATGCAGGTGTCGTCGGCGGCCGTCTCGACGTTCCGGAATTCGGCCGGCATCCGCGCCATGGCGGCCTCCAGGCCGTCCGGGCCGTCCTGCTTGAAATACCGCAATTGCCGCAGCACGGGGCATGCCCGCGCCGCGAGGTCCATTTCCTCGGCCAGGGTGGCGTCGCACAGGGCGTGCGTGATCCGGCCGATCTCCAGGACGGCCTTCAATTCCTTGGCCCGCAGCAGCGGCATCGTCGCCACCGCGATGCCTCCCGCCTTCATGACGGCGAACCAGCAGGCCGCCAGCATGGGGTTGTTGGGCGCGCGCAGCAGCACGCGGTTGCCCGGCACCAGGCCCATGTCCCGGACCAGCACGTGGGCGATGCGGTTCGCGCGCTCCTGCAGATCCGCGTAAGTCCAGGTGACGCCCGGCGCGCGGATGCAGACGCGGCCGCCCCGCCCCTCGGCGACGTGGCGGTCGAGCAGTTCGGTGGCGCAGTTCAGGCGCTCGGGAAAGCGCAGTTCGGGCAATTCGAACAGGAACACGGGCCACTGTTCGGGCGGCGGCAGGTTGTCGCGGGCGAAGGTGTCCAAATGCGCGGTGGTCATGTTGTCTCCTCTGTCAAGACGAATCGTCCCGGGCTCGATCGGCACGACTCCGCCTCACGCGCTCATTAATTTAGTTCATATTAATTTAGAAATAAACTAATAGGATGTCAACAGTGCCGGGCATCCGCCCGGCGCCAAGGACAGGGAGAAAGGGCGCGGCTCAGCGCGCCGCCAGCCATTCGACGAGGGCGTCGTCGAATGGCCGCACGGCGGCCGCGCCCGGATTATTGACCAGGCTGACCAGGATGTAGCGCTTGCCGCTGGCGCCGCGTACGTAGCCGGCCAGCGCGCGCGAATCGCGCAGGGTGCCGGTCTTCAGGTGCGCCTGGCCGCGCGTGTCTTCCGAGCGCAGGCGGCGGCGCACCGTGCCGTCCACCCCGGAGATCGCCAGCGAGGAAACGAATTCTGGCATCAGGGGAGAGCGCCAGGCCGCGTCGAGCATCTGCGCCAGGCCGCGCGCCGTGATGCGGCCCTGGCGCGACAGGCCCGAACCGTTGTCCAGCACCCAGCCCGCCGTGTCCACGCCCTGGTTCTTCAGGATCTGCCGGACCGCCCGGCCGCCGCTGTCGGGCGTGGCGCCCGGGCCGTTGAGTTCCGCGCCCAGGGTCAGCAGGGTCATGCGGGCCATGACGTTGTTGCTGTACTTGTTGATCTGGCGGATCACGTCGGCCAGCGAGGGCGAATCGTGCCAGGCCAGCGTCGCGGCCCGCGCGGGCGCGCGGCCGTCGCGGATGCCGCGCGACAGCGTGCCGCCCAGTTCGCGCCAGAGCAGGCGGAACAGCGCCTCGAAATGGTCGCCCTGGTTCCCGGCCAGGCGGTACACGCTGAATTCGCCGCATTCGCCGACCGCCTTGCCGGAAACGCGGATGACCGACTGGGGCCCCTCGGGCCGCACGTCGGCCGCCACGACGGGCGAGCCCTTGCAGGCGCCATCCAGCCACTCGAGCCGGCCCTCGACGCGCACGTCGCGGGTCGGCGGATCGAGCAGGGGAATCCACTGGCGCGACTTGGCGTCGGGCAGGAACACCACCCGGGTCGCGCCGAAGTTGACCATCATCGCATCGGGGCTGGCGTTATAGGGGCGATCCGGCGAATCGTCGAAATCGCCCGGATCGATGGCCACGTCGCCGAAGCGGCTGCGGTCCACGATGACCTCGGACAGGTTCTTCACCCCCCGCAGGCGCAGTTCGCGCAGCATGTTCCAGAGGTCTTCCTGGCGGAACCAGGGGTCTCCGGCCGCCTGGACGTAGAGCGGTCCCTGCAGGGTACCCTGCTCGTCGACCCGGGCGCCCGGATCGGACAGGAAGCGGGTGCGCCAGACGTAGTCCGGCCCCAGGGCCGAGAGCGCGGTCCAGGTGGTGACGGTCTTCATCACCGAGGCCGGGTTGCGCGGCTCGTCGGCCTGGACGCGGGCGATCACCGGCCCGCCGGCCTCGCGGATTTCCAGCGACAGGGACGACAGCGGCAGCTTCGTGGCCCTCCAGGCCTTCTGCAGTTCCGGCGGCAGGGCCTGCGCGCCGGCCCCCAGCGACGCACCCGCGAGCAGGCACGCCGCCAGTCCCGCGCCCAGGCGCCGCAGCCACCCCGATCCCCGCACCATCCATCCCGCCAGCCGCATGCCATCACCCGCTCAAAGAATGCCCCGCGCCGCGCCCTCGGTTCGCGCCCACCTCGCAGCTTGCATGCTGCCCGGATGCGTCTGGCTCGAAATAGTCCGCAGGAACTCTTTCGTGCCCCGGCTCATCCCCGGGGGGACGCTTCCGCCTCGGGGCGGCCCGGCGTCAAAAAACGCCAGCATAATCCAAAGCGGGCGTCCCCGATGCGCCGGCCGGCCGGCATGCCGGCGCATCGGACTAAAATACCCCCGGTTTCCATCCCCCTGACCTTTTCCTTCCCCGGACGCCCTCGCCCGCGCCCGGCCCGCCCGTGACCGATTCCCTCGACATTTCCCAGTTCGACTACGCACTGCCCCCCGAACTCATCGCCCAGCATCCCGCCGCGCGGCGCGACGCCAGCCGGCTGCTGCACCTGGACGGCGCCGGCGGCCTGCACGACCGGCAATTCACCGACCTGCCCGGCCTGCTGCGGGCCGGCGACCTGCTGGTCTTCAACGACACCCGGGTCATCAAGGCCCGGCTGCGCGGCCGCAAGGACAGCGGCGGACAGGTCGAAGTCCTGGTCGAGCGCATCACCGAACCCCGGCGCGCCCTGGCCCACGTGCGCGCCAGCAAGTCGCCCCATCCCGGCACGCGGCTGGCGCTGGCCGACGGCGCCTTCGAGGCCGAGGTCCTGGGCCGCCGGGACGAACTGTTCGAGCTGGCCTTCCCCGCCCCCGTGCTGGAACTGCTGGAACGCCACGGCAGCGTGCCCCTACCGCCCTACATCACGCACGGCGCCGACGGCGAGGACGAGGCGCGCTACCAGACCGTCTACGCCGACAAGCCGGGCGCCGTGGCCGCGCCGACCGCCGGCCTGCATTTCGACCAGGCCATGCTCGACCGCCTGGAGGCCATGGGCGTGGAACGGGCCTTCGTCACCCTGCACGTGGGCGCCGGCACCTTCCAGCCGGTGCGCGTCGCACGCATCAGCGAACACGTCATGCACGCCGAACGCTACGTCGTGCCGGCCGACACCCTGCGCCGCATCCGCGAGACCCGCGCGCGCGGCGGCCGCGTGGTCGCCGTGGGCACCACCAGCGTGCGGTCCCTGGAAGCCGCCGCCCACGACGGCGACGGCGAGCACGCCTGCGAGGGCGACACCCGGCTGTTCATCACGCCCGGCTACCGCTTCGCCCACGTCGACGCCCTGATCACCAATTTCCACCTGCCGCAATCGACGCTGCTGATGCTGGTGTCCGCCCTGGCGGGCATGGAGCCCATCCGCCGCGCCTACGCCCACGCCGTACAGTCGCGCTACCGCTTCTTCAGCTACGGCGACGCCATGTTCATCGAGGCCGCCCAGGGCCTCGCCGACGCAGACCAGCCCAAGGCCCCGACCCCATGACCGGACTCCGATTCGAACTGCTGCACACCGACGGCGCCGCCCGGCGCGGCCGCCTGACGCTGAACCATGGCGTCGTCCAGACGCCGATCTTCATGCCCGTGGGCACCTACGGCAGCGTCAAGGCCATGCTGCCGCACGAACTGGAGGAGATCGGCGCCCAGATCGTGCTGGGCAACACCTTCCACCTGTGGCTGCGCCCCGGCACCGACATCCTGGACCGCCACGGCGGCCTGCACGGCTTCATGCGCTGGGACCGCCCGATCCTGACCGATTCCGGCGGCTTCCAGGTCTTCAGCCTGGACGGCATGCGCAAAATCACCGAGGAAGGCGTGCGCTTCGCCTCGCCCATCGACGGTTCGCGCCTGTTCCTGACGCCCGAGGAATCGATGCGCATCCAGCGCAGCCTGAATTCCGACATCGCCATGGTGCTGGACGAATGCACGCCCTACCGCATCGGCGAGCGCCCCGCCACCCACGAGGAGGCCGCCGCCTCGATGCGCATGTCGCTGCGCTGGGCGCGCCGCTCGCGCCAGGCCTTCCTGGACCTGGGCAATCCCAACGCCCTGTTCGGCATCATCCAGGGCGGCATGTACGAGGACCTGCGCGACGAGTCCCTGGCCGGGCTGACGGAGATCGGCTTCGAGGGCTACGCCATCGGCGGCCTGTCGGTGGGCGAGCCCAAGGAAGACATGATGCGCGTGCTGGCCCACGTGGCCCCGCGCATGCCGGCGCAGGCGCCGCGCTACCTGATGGGCGTGGGCACGCCCGAGGACCTGGTCGAGGGCGTGAGCCGGGGCGTGGACATGTTCGACTGCGTCATGCCCACCCGCAACGCGCGCAACGGCTGGCTGTTCACGCGCCACGGCGACATCAAGATCCGCAACGCCCGCTACCGCGACGACACCCGTCCGCTGGACCCGGAATGCGGCTGCCACACCTGCCGACATTTCTCGCGCGCCTACCTGCACCACCTGCAGCGCGCCGGGGAAATCACCGGCGCCCGCCTGAACACCCTGCACAACCTGCATTTCTACCTGCATCTGATGGAAGACATGCGCGCGGCCATCGAGGAGGACCTCTTCGAGTCCTGGCGCGAGGCCTTCCACCGGGACCGGGCGCGCGGCATCGAATGAGGACGGGAACGCGGGCAGGCGGATATCCCGCTACAATCAAGAGTTAATTTCATTCATGCGCCGGATGTCGTCCGGCCCATGTCCATCCATCGAACCCCACCGACACCGCAGGAGCCTCCATGTCCCTCGTCGACACCCTGACCCTGATCCCGGCCCAGGCCGCGGGCGAAGCGAACCCGCTGATGAGCATGCTGCCCATCATCCTGATGTTCGTGATCCTGTACTTCCTGATGATCCGTCCGCAGATGAAGCGCCAAAAGGACCACAAAAAGATGGTCGAAGCCCTGGCCAAGGGGGATGAAATCATCATGACGGGCGGCATGCTGGGCAAGATCAGCAAGGTCAGCGACAACTACCTGACCGTCGAAATCGCCCAGTCGGGCGACAAGGCCGTGGAAACCATCGTGCAGCGCAGCGCCGTCACGGCCGTGCTGCCCAAGGGCACGATCAAGTCGCTCTAGGACCTGTTCACCCTCATCAAGGGGTCGCGAAGGCATGAAAAATTTGGCTGAACAAGGCGCCCGGCGCAGCGCGTATGTCCATACGCGCAAGATGGGCAACGCAGGGCAGGCGGATTTTTCATGCCTTCCCGTAGGGTTGGGCCTGAGCGCCGCCGCCCGCTGCGTTGTCCATCCTCGCAAGACATCGAGTCTTGCTGCGGTGGACGCCTTGCGCTCGACAGCGCTCAGGCCCAACGCGATCCCCTTGATGAGGGTGAACAGGTCCTAATCCGCCCGGCGGGCGCCCCACCGGGCGCCTCGTCTCTCCAGACCCGCCCCACCTGATCGACCATGAACCGCTACCCTCTCTGGAAATACCTCATCGTTCTGGCCGCCGTCCTGATCGGCGTGCTCTACACGCTGCCCAACCTCTACGGTGAATCGCCGGCGGTCCAGATCGCGGGAGCCAAGACGGCCGTCAAGGTCGATCAGAACACCCTGGCCCGGGCCGAGCAGGTCCTGGACCAGGCCGGGCTGCATCCGACCGCCGGCTCGTTCGAGATGAACGGCCCGGTCGGCACGGTGCGGCTGCGCTTCGACTCCACCGATACGCAGCTCAAGGCCAAGGACCAGCTCGAAAAGGTCCTGAACCCGGACCCGCAGAACCCCGACTACACGGTCGCCCTGAATCTGATGTCGGCCTCGCCGAACTGGCTGACGGCCCTGGGCGCCCACCCCATGTACCTGGGCCTGGACCTGCGCGGCGGCGTGCATTTCCTGCTCCAGGTGGACATGCAGGGCGCCCTGACCGGCCGCTACGACTCCATGGCCGGAGAGGCCCGGACCACCCTGCGCGACGCCAAGATCAAGGCCGAGGACGTCGAACGCAACCAGCAGTCGGTGCGCGCGACCTTCGCCACCCAGGCCGACCGCGACGCCGCCGTCGACACGCTGCGCCGCGCCATGCCCGAAATGGTCTTCACGACCGGCCAATCCGGCGACCAGTGGCTGGTGGACGGCACGCTCAGCCCGGCCGCCATCACCCAGGTCCAGGACAACGCCCTGAAGCAGAACATCCAGACGCTGCACAACCGGATCAACGAGCTCGGCGTGGCCGAGCCCGTGATCCAGCAGCAAGGCGGCGACCGCATCGTGGTCCAGCTGCCCGGCGTCCAGGACGTGGCCAAGGCCAAGGACATCCTGGGCCGCACCGCCACCCTGGAAATCCACATGGTGGACGACTCGCCCACCGCCATGGCCGCCCTGGCCTCGGGCCGCGTGCCCTTCGGCCTGGAACGCTACAACGACCGCGACGGCCGTCCGCTGCTGCTGCGCCGCCAGGTGATCCTGACGGGCGAGAACCTGCAGGACGCCCAGCCCGGCCGCGACCACCAGACCCAGCAGCCCACCGTCAACCTGACGCTGGACTCCAAGGGCGCGCGGATCTTCCGCGACGTGACGCGCGACAACATCGGCAAGCGCATGGCCATCGTGCTGTTCGAGAACGGCAAGGGCGAGGTCGTCACCGCCCCGGTGATCCGTTCCGAGATTCCCGGCGGCCAGGTGCAGATCTCCGGCAGCATGACCGCCCAGGAAGCCGCCGACGTGGCCCTGCTGCTGCGCGCCGGATCGCTGGCCGCGCCGATGCACATCATCGAGGAACGCACCATCGGCCCCAGCCTGGGCGCCGCCAACATCCGGCAGGGCTTCGACTCGACGCTGTACGGCTTCACCGCCATCGCGATCTTCATCATCCTGTACTACCACCTGTTCGGCCTGTTCTCGACGCTGGGCCTGAGCTTCAACGTGCTGCTGCTGCTGGCCGTGCTGTCCATGCTGCAGGCCACGCTGACCCTGCCCGGCATCGCCGCCATCGCCCTGACGCTGGGGATGGCGATCGACGCCAACGTGCTGATCAACGAGCGCATCCGCGAGGAACTGCGCGCGGGGCTGCCGCCCCAGCAGGCCATCCACCTGGGCTTCGACCGCGCCTGGGCGACGATCTTCGACTCCAACCTGACCAGCCTGATCGTGGGTGTCGCCCTGCTGGCCTTCGGCACCGGGCCGGTACGCGGCTTCGCCGTGGTGCACTGCATCGGCATCCTGACCTCGATGTTCTCGTCGGTGGTCGGCGTGCGCGCCCTGGCGAACCTGTGGTATGGCCGCAAGCGCAAGCTGAAGACGATCTCCATCGGCCAGATCTGGAAACCCAAGCAGGACTGACGGGCTCAGGGCCTGTTCACACCGCACCCCAGGACACATCATGGAATTCTTCCGCATCCATCGCACCATCCCGTTCATGCGGCATGCGCTGATCCTGAACATCATCAGCCTGCTGACCTTTCTGGCCGCCGTCTTCTTCATCGCCACCCGGGGATTCCACCTGTCGATCGAATTCACCGGCGGCACGGTGATGGAAGTCCACTACGAGCAGTCCGCACCGGTGGCCGAGATCCGCACGGCGATCGACGCGCTGGGCTATTCGGACTTCCAGGTGCAGAACTTCGGCACCTCGCAGGACGTGATGATCCGCCTGCCGGTGCGCCCGAACGAGGACACCGCCGCCCAGAGCCGCACCGTGCTGTCGGCCCTGCAGGCCCAGAACGCCGACGTGCAGTTGCGCCGGGTGGAATTCGTGGGACCGCAGGTCGGCCAGGAACTGCTGCACAACGGCCTGATGGCGTTGCTGTTCGTGGTGGTGGGCATCATGGTGTACTTGGCCGTGCGCTTCGAGTGGAAGCTGGCGGCCTCGTGCGCGCTGGCGAACCTGCACGACGTGGTGATCATCCTGGGCTTCTTCGCCTTCTTCCAGTGGGAATTCTCGCTGTCGGTGCTGGCGGGGGTGCTGGCGGTGCTGGGCTATTCGGTCAACGAATCCGTGGTGGTGATGGACCGGATCCGCGAAAACTTCCGCAAGCAGCGCAAGGCCTCGGTGCGCGAGATCATCAACGCGTCGATCACGCAGAACATCTCCCGGACGGTGATCACGCACGCCTCGACGCAGATGATGGTGCTGTCGATGTTCTTCTTCGGCGGGCCGACGCTGCACAATTTCTCGCTGGCGCTGACGATCGGGATCTGGTTCGGGATCTATTCGTCGGTGTTCGTGGCCGCCGCCCTGGCGATGTGGATGGGCATCAAGCGCGAGGACCTGGTCAAGCCGGTGAAGAAGGACGGGCCCGAGGTCGAACTCGGGTAAGGCGGGACGCGCCCTACCCGGCGCTCCGCGGGCCCGGCGCGTCGCCGTGCCGCACGAAACACCCCCGGCCGCATGCCTTGGCGCGGTACAGCGCCTCGTCCGCGCACTGGAGCAGCTCATCCGGTCCGTCCATGGCCGGCCGGGCCTGGGCGACCCCGATGCTCAATGACCCGCTCCAGCCCCGCGCGCCCTCCGCGCGGCTGCCGGACAGGCCATCCAGGATCTTGCGGGCGACCAGGGCCGCTCCATCTTCCGGAGTGCCGGGGCAGATGATGAGGAACTCGTCCCCGCCCATGCGGCAGACGATGTCGCCACCACGCACGATCTTGCGCAGGCAGGCGCCCACGTGACGCAGCAGGTCGTCCCCCGCGGCATGGCCGAACTGGTCGTTCACCGGCTTGAAGTGGTCGATGTCCAGCGCCAGCACGGACACCGGCGTGGCGGCGCTGCACATCCGCTCCCACGCATCGTCCAGGGCCGCGAGCGCAAAGCGGCGATTGGGCAGGCCCGTGAGGTCATCGTGGGTGGACAGCCGTTCCAGCCTGCGGTTGGTGGCGTGCAAGTCGGCGGTGCGGGCCCGTACGCGGGCCTCCAGGTCCCGATTGGTTTCCCGCAGTTCCTCGTTGCGCCGCATGAACAGATGCATCAGGCTGCTCAGGGCCTTGAGCAAGGGGTCGGCGCGGCTCTCCAGCATGAACCGGAAATCCTCGTCGTAGGCCTCCGCCGGATGCCTGCCCGCCTGGATGGCCCGGCATTGCCGCGCCATGCTCATGTCCACGCTCAGGACGTGGTAGCTGATCCAATTGGTCAGAAAACCCAATAAGTAATTCAGATGGCGCCCCGACATCTCGCGGTCGCAGGCCCCCAGCGATTCGACTTCGTGGACGAAGGCATGGTGCGCCTCGCGGTGCTGCTCCACATGCCGGGGATCGCAGCCGATGGACTCCATCCATTCCTCTTCCTCGCGGAAATGGACCCGCGCATACGCCAGCACGGCGGCACGGGCCGACTCCAGGTCGCAGGGCCGGACATCCTCGGTGGACATGCACAAGGCGATCAGGCGATTGATCAAGTCGATCAACTGCCGGTGCTGCGCATCGACGGTCTCGATCCGGGTTTCGAACGCATCGCTCCAGGTGAACAATTCCATGACGACTTCTCCTACGGCTTCCGCCACGCAGTCCCGGCGTCCTCCGGGGGCCCGCCGGCGGAGGCGCCGCGCAGCCAGGCCCGCGCCGCATCCTCGGGCATCGGCCGGCTGATCAGATAGCCCTGGCCGACGTCGCAACCCATGTCACGCAGCAGCTCCAGCGCTTCGGGTGTCTCGATCCCTTCGGCGATCACCTTCAGCCCCAGGGCGTGCCCCATCTCGATGATGGATTGCACGATCAGCCGCATGCTGGCGCTGGTCGTGATGGGCGTGACGAAGGAGCGATCGAGCTTGAGCGCATCCACCGGCAGCCGGTTCAGGCAGGCGAACGAGGAATAGCCTGTACCGAAGTCATCGACCGACAGCCGCACGCCCAGGGCGCGCAGTTCATACAGTATTTCCAGCGCGCGCACCGGATCGGCCATGATCGCGCTCTCGGTGACCTCCAGTTCCAGCAGGCCGGGCTCCACCCCGTGGCGCGCCAGCGCATCGCCGATCTGCCGGGCGAAGCCGGCATCCAGCAGATTGCGCGCCGATACGTTCGCCGCCATGCCCACCCCCGGCTGTATGGCCTGCAGGCGGGCGCAGCAGGCCACGGCCTGGTCGGCCACCCAGCGCGTGAAGGGATGGATCAGGTCGCTGACTTCGATCGTGGGAATGAACCGGGCCGGGGGAATCAGGCCGTGCCTGGGATGCCGCCAGCGCGCCAGGGCCTCGAAGCCCACCACCGGCCGGCCCCCGGAGGCGCTTCCACGGTCCAGGACCACCTTGGGCTGCAGATGCAGCAGGAACTGGCCCTGGGCCAGGGCCGTCCGCAATTCGCCGCGCAGCAGCACCCGGTGCCTCATGTGCTCGCGATCCTGGGCGCTGAGGACGGCGAGTCCCAGGCCGTCGCGCTTGGCCCGGCGCATCGCCGCGTCCGCGCAGCGGATCAGCTCATCGGGGTCCCGGGCATGATCCGGGTACAGGGCCAGGCCGAAGCTGCTGCTGATGCGCACCTGAAGCTCGTTGAGCTGGAACGGTTCGCGAATGGCCGCCAGCAGGCCGCGGACCTGCCCGGCGACCCGATCGGCGTCGACCGTGGTCAGCACGAAGACGAATTCGTCCCCGCCCCACCGGGCCAGCGGACAATCGTCCCCCAGGACCGCCTGGAAGCGCCGGGCGGCTTCCTGCAGCACCTGGTCGCCGACATCCTGCCCCAGCACGCTGTTGACTTCCTTGAAGCCGTCCAGGTTGGAAATCACCAGGGTCCAGGGCGCCGTCGCGCACGCATGCGCGCGCTCTCCCAGCCGCCGCAGGAATTCCCCCCGGTTCAGCAAGCCCGTGAGCGAATCCCGCGTCGCCTGGTAGGCCAGCGCCCGCTGCTGGGCGCGGCGCTCGCTGATGTCCAGGAAGGTCACCAGGATGAAGGCCAGCCTGCCGTCGCGCAGGATCGGATAGGACCAGTATTCCACCGGGAAACAGGTGCCGTCCCGGCGCCACAGGACCTCGTCGTCGACGTGCGCGACCTCGCCCGCCGACGCCCGCTGGCGCATGCGGCATGCTTCCAGGGGATAGGGCCGGCCATCCTCATGCCGGTTATGGACCAATTCGTGGAAATTCTTGCCGATCAGCTGGCGAGGATGCTCGTAGCCCAGCAACTGCACGCAAGCCCGGTTGACGAAGATGCAGCGGCCCGATTTCTCCAGCCCGCAAATGGCTTCGACCGTGGTGTCCATCAGCCGCGCGACCAGGCTTTCGTATTCTTCGACCCCCAGGTTCAGGCCGTGGTACCGGGCGGGATGACCGTCCTGGGCCGCTTCTCCGGCGGCTGAGCCGGAGGGAGACAGCGGAAACGTTGAAACAAGCATGTGCACAATTTACAAAAATCTACGAATGCGCGACTTGATGTAGATTCAGCAATCCCGCGACAGGGGTGGCCGGGACGCGATGCCGCGCCAGTTCCCGGAACACCTCCCTCCAACACCAGCACGGCCGGCGGCGGCCAGTGCGCGGGCCCCGCCCCGGGGCTTCGAGTAAAATGAAACACTCGCCACTTCACGCCCCCGGGATGTAAACCCGTCACGGCAGCCATCATGCAAGAAACCACCCTGCGGCGCCCCGGCGCCGCGCCCGCTTCCACGAACGTCCCCGCCGACCCCGCCCAGGACCGGGCCCTGGCCGCCCTGCTGCGGCCCACGGAGCCCGGTCGCGTGAAGAAGCTGTTCATCCGCACCTTCGGCTGCCAGATGAACGAATACGACTCCGAGAAAATGGCCGACGTGCTGCACGCGGCCAAGGGCGTGGAACTGACCCAGACCCCGGACGACGCCGACATCATCCTCTTCAACACCTGTTCGGTGCGCGAAAAGGCCCAGGAAAAGGTCTTTTCCGACCTGGGCCGCGTGCAGCACCTGAAACGGCAAAACCCCGACCTGGTGATCGGCGTGGGCGGCTGCGTGGCCAGCCAGGAAGGCGAGGCCATCGTGCGCCGCGCGCCCTACGTGGACGTGGTGTTCGGCCCGCAGACCCTGCACCGCCTGCCGGAACTCATCGACCGGCGCCGCGCCACCGGCCAGTCCCAGGTGGACATTTCCTTCCCGGAAATCGAGAAGTTCGACGCCATGCCCCCCGCCCGTGTCGATGGGCCGGCGGCCTTCGTCTCCATCATGGAAGGCTGCAGCAAGTACTGCAGCTTCTGCGTCGTGCCCTACACCCGGGGTGCGGAAGTCTCGCGGCCGTTCGACGACGTGCTGGTGGAAATCGCCGACCTGGCCGACCAGGGCGTGCGCGAAGTCACCCTGCTGGGCCAGAACGTCAACGCCTACCGGGGACCGGCCGGCGAGCACGGCGAGATCGCCGACTTCGCCATGCTGCTGGACTACGTCCACGACATCCCCGGCATCGAACGCATCCGCTACACCACCTCGCACCCCAAGGAAATGACCGCGCGGCTGATCGAGGCGCACGGCCGGCTGCCCAAGCTCGTCCCCTTCCTGCACCTGCCGGTCCAGGCCGGCAGCGACCGGGTGCTGGCCGCCATGAAGCGCGGCTACACGGCCCTGGAATACAAGTCCATCATCCGCCGCCTGCGCGCCGCGCGGCCCGACATGACGCTGTCCTCGGACTTCATCGTCGGCTTCCCCGGCGAGACCGAGGCCGATTTCCAGAAGACGCTGGACCTGGTGCGCCACGTGGGCTTCGACCAGTCCTTCTCCTTCGTGTATTCGCGCCGCCCGGGCACCCCGGCCGCCGACCTGCCCGACGACACGCCGGAAGCCGAAAAGCTCGACCGGCTGCACCGCCTGCAGGCCCTGATCAACGACCAGGCCGCCGCCATCAGCCGCTCCATGGTCGGCGGCGTCCAGCGCCTGCTGGTCGAAGGCCCCTCGAAAAAGGACCCCCGCGACATGAAAGGCCGCACGGAAAACAACCGCATCGTCAATTTCGCCGGCCAGCCGCGCCTGATCGGCCGGATGGTCGACGTGCGCATCACCGAGGCCCTGGCCAACACCCTGCGCGGCGAAATCGTCACGACCGATTCGGCCGAGACGAGCGCCGCCCGGGGAGCGGCATGAGCACGAAAGGCAGTCCGATGGCCACGGCCCGCCGCGCCACCGGGACGGCCCCGGAAGCCCCCTCGAAGGCCGCGCGGCCGGTGACCCTCCACCTGGAGGCCGACAACGACCACCTGTCCAGCCTGTGCGGCCCGCTGGACGAGAACCTGCGCCAGATCGCCCAGGCCTACGGGGTGGAGATCGGCCGGCGCGGCACCCGCTTCACCGTCCGGGGCGCCCAGGCGCGCCCGGCCGCCCGGGCACTGCGCTGGTTCCACGAACGCGCCGCCCAGACGCCGCTGTCGCTGGACACGCTGCAGCTCGGCCTGGTGGAACTGGGCGCCCGCGCGGGCGGGGCCCCCGACGGCGCGCCGGATCTGCCCGAACTGCCGCCGGTGGACGACGCCAGCCTGAACCTGCGCACCCGCAAGTCCGACCTGCGGCCGCGCACCCCGCGCCAGCGCGACTACCTGAACGCCATCCTGAAGCACGACGTGACCTTCGGCGTCGGGCCGGCCGGCACCGGCAAGACCTGGCTGGCCGTGGCCTGCGCCATCGACGCCCTGGAACGCGAATCGGTGTCCCGGCTGGTGCTGACGCGACCGGCCGTGGAGGCCGGCGAGCGCCTGGGCTTCCTGCCCGGCGACCTGGTCCAGAAGGTCGATCCCTACCTGCGGCCGCTCTACGACGCGCTGTACGACCTGCTGGGCTTCGAACGCACGCAGCGCCTGTTCGAGAAACAGACGATCGAGATCGCCCCGCTGGCCTACATGCGCGGACGCACCCTGAACCACGCCTTCATCATCCTCGACGAGGCGCAGAACACCACGCCGGAACAGATGAAGATGTTCCTGACGCGGATCGGCTTCGGCAGCAAGGCCGTCATCAACGGCGACCCGTCCCAGGTGGACCTGCCCAAGGGCCACCAGAGCGGCCTGCTGCATGCCCTGGACGTGCTCGACGACGTGCCGGGCATCGCCCAGACCCGCTTCACCAGCCGCGACGTGGTGCGCCACCCGCTGGTGGGCCGCATCGTCGAGGCCTACGAACGGGCGGGCGACCATGTATCCTGAGTTCGCCCTGTCGGTCCAGTACGCGGCCGAGGCCCCGGCGCTGCCGCGCTGGCGCCTGCGGCGCTGGGTGGGCCGCGCGCTGGCCTTCGCCCTGGCGCCCCCGGACCCCCGCGCCGGCAGCCCCGTGGCCCTGACCCTGCGCATCGTCGACGCCGAGGAAGGCCGCGAACTGAACGCCGCCTGGCGCGGCCGGGACTACGCCACCAACGTCCTGACCTTCGAATACGGCGCGGATCCGGGCGGCCTGATCAGCGGCGACATCGTGCTCTGCCTGCCGGTGCTGGAGCGCGAGGCGGCCGAACAGGGCAAGCCCCTGCTGCATCACGCCGCCCACCTGGTCACCCACGGCGTGCTGCACGCCCTGGGCCACGACCACATCGAAACCGGCGAGGCCGAACGCATGGAAGCCCTGGAGGCCCGCATCCTGGCCGCCCAGGGCATTGCCAACCCTTATCAGGAAGACCGGCCATCCTGAAGCAGCCCGTTTATCGGTTATGCTACAGAATCCGTCACTCGTCCCCAGGACAATGCCAGACCCCCACGCCTCCGACCCGGAGCCTCGACCTCCCCGGCCCGCACGTTCCCTTCTTTCCCGCTTCAAGGCCCTGCTGCGCCCCGCTCCGCCCGCGGACCGCGACGACATCCGCGCCGTCCTCGAAGCCGCCCATGACCACTCCGTCCTCGACGGGGAATCGTACGCCATGATCTCCGGGGCCCTGGCGGTCGCGGACAAGACCGTGGCCGACATCATGGTGTCGCGCTCGCGCATGGACCTGCTCGACATTTCCCGGCCGCTGCCGGAACTGATGCCGGCCATCACCGAAACCGGCCACTCGCGCTTTCCCGTCTACGAAGGCGACCGCGACAACATCATCGGCGTGCTGCTCGCCAAGGACCTGCTGCTGGCGCTGGCGGACCACGCGCTGGACATCCGCGCCCTGGTGCGCCCGCCCGTCTTCATCCCCGAATCCAAGCGCCTGAACGAACTGCTGCACGAGTTCCGCGTGAGCCGCAACCACCTGGCCATCGTCATCGACGAGCACGGCGGCATCTGCGGCCTGGTGACCATGGAGGACGTGCTGGAACAGATCGTCGGCGACATCGAGGACGAGTTCGACGACGAGGGCGAGAAGACCATTTTCCGTACCGGCGAAAACAGCTGGCGCGCGATGGGCACCGCCGAGATCGAGGACGTCAACGAAACCTTCGGCGTCCAGTTGCCCGACGAGGACGCCGACACGCTCAACGGCTGGCTGGCCGCCGAGCTGGGCCACATCCCGCGCCGCGGCGAGCGCCTCGAACGCCACGGGCTGGCCTTCACCGTGGTGGGGGCCGACGGCAAGCGGGCGCGCTGGCTGCACATCCAGCGGCTGGATCCGCCCTCGCCCGCCCCGGAACATGCCGCCTGAGGCCACGTCCGCGCCGCGGGACCGGGCGCCGGCCGCGCACCGCCCCTGGCGCGGCCGCTGCGCGGCGCTGCTGGCCGGCGGCCTGCAGGCGCTCTGCTTCGCGCCCGGTCCGCTGCCGGCCTGGAGCCTGCCCTTCGCGCAGATCGCCACGCTGGCCGTCCTGGCCGCCCTGACCTTCCAGGCGTCCGGCCCGCGCCGGGCGGCGGGCCTGGGCTGGCTGTTCGGGCTGGCCCAGTTCGGCGTCGGCGTCTACTGGCTGACCATCAGCATGCACGAATACGGGGGCCTGTCCCTGCCGCTGGCCATCGCGGCCCTGCTGCTGTTCGCGGCGGCCATGGCCGCCTACGCGGCGGGCGCCTGCGCCCTGACCGCCTGGCTGTGCGCCGGCCACGGGCACCCCGAGCGGCGCGCGCCGCGCCAGATCCTGAACGCCGTCGCCTGGGCTTCGGCCTGGACGCTGGCCGAATGGCTGCGCGGCACGCTGTTCACGGGCTTCACCTGGCTGAACGTCGGCTACGCGCACGCCGAGGGCATGTTCGCCGCCTGGGCGCCGTTCGCCGGGGTCTACGGGCTGGCCTGGCTGGCGGCGTTTTCCGCCGCCGCCGTCGCGCTGATGGCCCGCGCCAAGGACACCGCCTACGACCGCAGCGCGGCCGCCGTGGTGGGCCTGGCGCTGCTGGCCGGGCTGCTGGGCATCGCCTGGGGGCACATCGACTGGGCCCGCCCCCTGGGCGAACCCCTGATGGTGCGCCTGGTCCAGCCGGCCACGCCCCAGTCCGACAAGTTCCAGCCCGAGCTGTTCCTGCCCACCCAGGCGCGCATCCAGCGCCTGGCCTCGCTGGCGCCCAAGAGCGAGGCGGACCGTCCCGCCGTGGTCATCCTGCCGGAAACCGTGCTGCCGGTCTTCCAGGACCAGGTGCCCGAATCCGTCTGGCACCAATGGCGCGACGCCGCCGAATCGATGCGCGCGACCTTCGTGCTGGGGGCGCCGCTGCACGTCGCCACCCCGGCCGGCGACCGCTACACCAACGGCGCCATCGCCCTGCACCCGCAGGATGCGGACGCGCCCCGGGCCGGCCACGCCTGGCACTACGACAAGCGCCACCTGGTGCCCTTCGGCGAATTCATTCCCCCCGGCTTCCACTGGTTCGTGCGCGCGCTGCGGATCCCCCTGGGCGACTTCGACCGGGGCACGGAACGCCAGCCGCCGCTGGCGGTCGGCGGCCAGCTCCTGGCCGTCGACATCTGCTACGAGGACACGTTCGGCGAGGAGATCGCCGCCACGGTGGCGCCCGACGGTCCCGACGCGCCGGGCGCCAGCATCCTGGTCAACCTGAGCAACCTGGCCTGGTTCGGCGACGGCTGGGCGCTGCGGCAGCACCTGTGGATCGCCCGCATGCGGGCCCTGGAGACCGCGCGCCCCGTGGTGCGCGCCACCAACACCGGCGCCACCGCCTTCATCGACGCCCGCGGCCAGGTGCTGGGCGCGCTCGATCCCGGCCGGCCGGGCGTCCTGGACGCCGAGGTCCAGGGCACCCGGGGGCTGACGCCCTACGTGCGCTGGGGCAATGCGCCGATCCTGGCCTGGACGCTGCTGGGCCTGCTGCTGGCCGCCCTGGCGCGCCGCTACCCGGCCTGCTCCCGCAGCCGCCGCTCGAACGCTTCCTGATCCAGGGGCTCGTCGAACCAGTATCCCTGGCCTTCGTCGCAGCCCGCGTCGCGCAGCAACTCGTACTGGGCCTGGCGGGTGATGCCCTCGGCGGTCACCCGCAGGCCCAGCCGATGCGCCAGGGTGATGATGGCTTCGCTGACCATGGCGGCATGCTCGCCGTCCAGCAGCCGCTCGGTCGTCGCGCGCTCCAGCTTGAGGGTCTCGAACGGCAGCTCGTGCACCGCCAGCAGGGCCGGCATGCCGATCGACACGGCCCCCACGCTGAAGCGCAGCCCGGAATCATGCAGGCGCCGCAGCCGGTCCCGCACCTGGGGATCCTCGGCGATGAGCATGTGCTCGCTGAGTTCCAGCACCAGGCAATCCGGAGACAGGGCGAGCGCATCGAACAGCCCGAAGGCGACGTCCAGCCCGGCGTCCTCCAGGCCGAGCTGGCCGGGCGAGACGTTGATCGTCAGGCGCAGGTCCGGCGCCAGGTCCCTGCGCCAGCGGGCCAGTTGCCGGATCGACTCGCGGAACACCCAGTCGCCCAGCGGCCGGATCAGCAGGCGCTCCTCCGCGAAGGGAATGAAGTCCGCCGGGGCGATCACGCCGAATTCCGGATGCCGCCAGCGCAGCAGGACCTCGGCCTGGACGATGCGCCCCGTCCGGAAGGCATGGATCGGCTGGAACAGGAGGAAGAACTGCCCGTCCTCGATGGCCTGCGGCAGGGCGTACATCAGGTCGCGCTGCATGCGCGCGCGTTCGCGCATGCTCCGGTCGAAATAATGGAAGCAGTTGCGGCCCGAGTCCTTGGCGACGTACATCGCCATGTCCACGTGGCGCATCAGGGCCTCGGCATCCTCGGCATCCTGGGGATACAGGGCCACCCCCAGGCTGGCCGAGATCCGCAGGGGATCGCCGCCCAGGCGGTAGGGTTCGGTGATCCGGTCGAGAATGGCCCGGCACAGCGCGTCGATCCGCGCCTTGTCGGGCGTATCGCCCACGAGGACGACGAATTCGTCCCCCCCGAGGCGCGCCACGAAGCTGGTCTCGGGGGCCGCACAGGCCTGCAGGCGGCGGGCGACCTCGACCAGCAGCCGGTCGCCCGTCGCATGGCCCATGGAATCGTTGATTTCCTTGAACAGGTCGAGATCCAGGAACAGCAGCGCCAGGGACTGCCCCGACTGGTCCGCGGACTGGACGGCGGCCCGCAGCCGCTCGTTGAAATACTGGCGGTTCGGCAGGCCGGTCAGGGGATCGTGATGCGCCTGGTTCCAGATCTGGGCTTCGATCTGCTTCTTCTGGGTCACGTCGCTGAGCATCGCCACC
Source organism: Castellaniella denitrificans (assembly GCF_042653765.1). Lineage (NCBI taxonomy): Bacteria > Pseudomonadati > Pseudomonadota > Betaproteobacteria > Burkholderiales > Alcaligenaceae > Castellaniella > Castellaniella denitrificans. Next base: position 100,006 of record NZ_JBHSEZ010000004.1, read on the forward strand.
CGGCAATTGACGGAGCCGTCATGGTTCCAGGCCGTGTCCATGACGACGCGCTCGGCGTAGTCCTCGCCCGACTTGCGCTGGCCCCAGTATTCGCCTTCCCAGCGCCCCTGGGTGTTGATGGCGTGCCACATGTCGTCGTAGAAGTCGCGGTTGTGGCGGCCGGGCCGCAGCAGGGGCAGCAGCTCGCCCGCGATCTCGTCGGGCCAGAAGCCTGTCATGCGCGAATAGGCGGGATTGACGTCGATGACCACCCCGGCCGAATCGGTGATGGCGATGGCCTCGCTGCTGTTCTCGTAGGCGATGGCGGCCAGCTGGGCCGAGGATTCGGCCTGCTTGCGCTCGGTGATGTCCTGGACGATGCCGATGATGGAGACCTGCTCGCCCACCCGCACGGTCGAGCTGAACACCTCGATGTCGATCTCCGAACCGTCCTTGCGGCGGCCGTGGCGCTCGAAGCGCAGCGTGCCGTCCCGGCGGCTCTGGCTGGCCTTGATCGATTCGGCCATCAGGAAGCGCTCGCGCGGGGCCACGATGCTCAGCAGCGTCATGGCGTCGATCATCTCGCGCGGCTCGTAGCCGAAGATCTCGGCCATCTTGTGGCTGACGAAGGTGAAGCGCTCGTTCTCGACCAGGAAGATCCCCACGATGGAGTTCGACGCCAGGCCCTGGAAGATGGTGTCGGCCCGCAGCAGGCCGGCCTGGTCCTCGCGCATCTTGGCCAGCAGGTCGTGGACCTGCCGGATGCCGTCGTTGAAATCCCGGGCCACCTGGCCGAGCTCGCCCCGCCCCCGGTAGCCGATCCGGACGTCGTAATGCCCCTGGACCAGTTCGCGGCACGCGATCCGCAGTTCGCGCAGCGGCCGGACCAGATGGCGGCGCAGCATCAGATACAGGCCCAGCAGGAGGATCAGGTCCAGCAGCGCCAGCCCGCCGCTCGCCAGCAGCGCGCGGTCCTTGCCCTCGCGCAGCAGCGGCATCAGGACATCGGCGCAGGCGTCGAGCGTGCCGAGCAGGGTTTCGGCGTCGTCGGCCACCCACTGGCGCTGGACGACCTGCGGCAGTTCCTGCGCCTCGGCCGCGCGTTCGTCGCGCACGTAGGTGCCCAGCAGCACGGTCTGCACCCGGCCGCGCAGGGTGGCCCAGTCGCGCCGGATCCGGGGCAGGAAATCGCGCGCGGCGGCTTGCGCCAGGGCGGGAACCTCGCGGCCGTCGATGACACCGCCCTGGTCCAGGGCCTGCAAGGCGCGGTCCATGAGGTCCATTTCCTGGCTGAGCTGCCCGGCCTGCACCAAGGCGCCATCCGACAGGCGCATCGCCCGGACCGCCAGTTGCTGGCTGGAGACGCGCATGCGGTCCAGGGTGACGGCCTGGTCGAGCGCGCTCTCGTAGCGCGACAGCAGGGAATGCACGGCGGCGGCATTGCCCAGCACGAAGACCAGCATGAACAGGAAGAAGACGGCTGACGCCGTCCCCGGTCCGAAGGAGGATCGGACCGCCGGCCATGCCGCGCGCGATGTGTGAGGGCTCATGCCTTCCCTGTCAGATGAACGGCGGCGACGTCGGGCCGATGTGCGGCCCGGGGCGCCATCCTCTGGCATGTTACCGGATGAGAGAAAAAGGACAACACGCTAACAACCGGAATCCACGGGCGGATATCGGGGTTTTGGTTCCGCGCGGCCGGACCGGCGGGCCGCAAAGGACGAAAGCCCTGCCGGCGTGGGCCGGCAGGGCTTCGTGGAATCTTGTGGCGGAGCGGACGGGGCTCGAACCCGCGACCCCCGGCGTGACAGGCCGATGCCGGAACCTAGCAAACATGCGGGTTTTCGGCCATTTTCAATTCCAAAAAGACGCAAATACTGTACCAGTTCATGCGGGTTTGCGCGGTTCAATTCCAAAAAAAAGATGTAAATTAGCGATGGCTAATTAGTGTTGGCTATTGACTTAACATTAGTCATGGCTAATAATCCTCTTGAAGCCACACCTATTCGAGAGGAAATATGACCACCACCACCGCTTCCACCGCCGCCGACCTGTTCGCCGCGTCGGTTGCCCGTATCCAAGCTCAATTGGCCCGCCTGCAGGCCGCCGCCGACAACCACTTTGGTGCTGACCCCGATCAGATCAACTGGGGGCATGTCGGGGATCTGGATCGCATCGAGGGCGCCCTGAAAATCGCCACCGACGCCGCCTTCAACGAAGCCGAGTGATCCCGCACCCTGTCTCTGCTGGCGCGGGGACATGAGCGGGGCCATTCGGCCTCGGCTGGCCATGCCAGCCCATCGCATCCAGAGGAGTTTCTCCATGTCCATCATCGGCATCGCCTTCGGCAAGCACCACGATAAAAAGTGGAAGCGCATCGACGAGGACGGCAGCGTCCTGTCGCCCTCGCGGCACCAGTTCAACGATCATCCGATCTTCTCCGGCATCACGGAAGAGGAAATCAACGGCCAGTCCATGGTGCGCGTCCCAGCTTTCTATTACCGCCACGGCACTATCGTCGACGGTGATCTCGCTGGGAAAAAGGCGCTGTGGATCAGCCCGACCCCGGCCAACGGCTTTGAACGCCACCCCGCATTCATGCACCTCGGCGCGCCCATCGACGAGTTCTGGATCGGGAAGTACCAGGGCGTCGAGGATCAGGGGCGCCTGGCATCAAAGCCAGGTCGCAAGCCATTCACCAACATCGATTTCGACGACATTAAAAGCGCCGCCGCGCGCAATGGCGACGGCTGGATGCTCTGGAGCATCTATCAGTTGGCGGCGATCCAGATCCTGGCCCTGATTGAGCACGGCACGCCTGACCTGGCGTCGGTTGTGGGCGCTGGCTATGTGGATGGAGACGGCGTGCGCGCCGTCGACGATGAGTTGGTCGCCCAGGCCGCGTATCGCGGGATCACGGGCCTGTGGGGCAACGTGTGGCAGATGCTGCAAGGCCTGCAGACGAACGGCGACCGCGAATGGCGGATCTGGGACAAGGCCGGACGGCAGGATTTGATCGACACCGGCATTGCTGCGCCCGAGAACGACTGGTTCCACCGTCGTCAGCGAAAGGCCGGCGCCGACTTCGATCTGGGGGCCGTGTTCCTGCCGAAAAAGACGCGCGACGCCCAGGGGGATTCAGGCTTCGGCGACTATTTCTGGGCCTGGCCGGACGGCGAGGTGGCCTACCACGGCGGGAATTGGAGCAGCGGCGCGATCTGCGGGCTGTTCTGCTTGTACGTCAGCAACGCCGCGTCGGGCTCCAGCACGAATGTCGGCGGCCGCCTCGCAAAGGTGTAAGGCATCAAGTTTTTTGCGTCATGCAATCGGGCGCGCCCGCCGAGCGGGCCGCTCTCTGAACAGGAGCCGCCATGTCCGCCACCCCCATCATCCCAGGCCGTCTGTACCGCGTGCGCGGTCAGGGGCTGGACGTCACCGTAATCGCCACCGACCCCGTGACGGCGATCATCATCATGCTGCCGGAGGTTGCGTCATGTGCGGCCTGATGAGCCGTGCCCGCGTGGCGGTCAGATTGTACCGAGATCGCGCTCTGCGCTTGTCCTGGCGGGCAAGCTGGCGCATTGCCGGAGAGATGCAGTGAGTCCCGCCCGAGGCGCCGCGCACGTTGAGGTCTTTCTGTCCGACGACGACCTGATCGCCTTCAACGTGCTGCTGGAAAAGCTGATCGTCGCAAACTACGGCGGCCAGCGCGACCTGTTCCTGTCGTTGGCTGATGGTGACCAGTCCATGGCCTCCGACATGCTCACCGGAGCCTGCCTGTTTCACATGGCGTCGCGGCGCGTCATGCGCGAGCGCAACATGCCGGAGGCTGCGTGAAAAAGGACAGCCCGGCCCGGCCCTTTACGGACGAACAGCTTGAGCACGCGCGCGCCGCCGCGCGGCTGGATATATCGCTCGACGATGCGCTGCGCTCCCCGGCCCTGGCCCGCTGCCTGGAAATCACGGCGGAGGTCATGGCCGTCGATCCGGGTCTCGTCCGTGGCCGCAACGAGCGCCGGGTGCCGGAAGTCGCCCAGACCAGAAGCGTCGCCGCCGCGCCAGTCATCGATGTGAAGCGTGTTGCTGCGGGCGACAGGGACGACTGATCATGAAATCGAAACGCCGCATACCACGCCCCGTGCGCATCCCCGTCACGCGCGCCCTGCGCGATGAGTTCGCCATGCTGCTTTACACGTCGCTCTGGAGCCTGGAGCACACCCCCGGCGTTGATCCATTCGACAACCTCGCCGGCGTTTTCAACGTGGTGCAGCTTGCGCTCGAGCACGATGCAAAGCACAGCCATGAGGCGCGCCTCATCACAGGCGGCGCCGCTGCGCTGAACCAGGCGATGAGCCGGGTCATGTCCGGCAAGCCTCCCGCCGACCACGAAATTTTGCCCATCCGCGTGGGCGTCAGAACCATAGATACCCTGCTCGGCCGCCTGGACGTGTCCGTCCTGTACGCCGCCATGCAGCGCCTGCGCCGATTGCGCGCCACAACCCAAAAAAGAGAGCCATGAAAGACCAGAGCCAGATCGCCCTGCCGTTTCCGGGAGAACTCATCATCGACAACTTCGCCGGCGGCGGAGGCACCAGCACCGGCCTCGAGGCGGCCTTCGGCAGGCCCGTCGATATTGCGATCAACCATGACCCCGAGGCGCTTGCCATGCACGCGCTCAACCATCCGTACACCCGCCACCTGTGCGAGTCCGTGTGGGACGTTGACCCGATCAAGGTGACGCGCAATCAGCCGGTTGGCCTGGTCTGGCTCTCGCCCGATTGCAAGCACTTCAGCAAGGCCAAGGGCGGCACGCCTGTATCCAAGGAAATCAGGGGCCTGGCCTGGATCGCCATGCGCTGGGCAGCGCTGTGCCGCCCGCGCGTCATCATGCTGGAGAACGTCGAGGAATTCCAGACCTGGGGGCCGGTGATCGCCGACCGAGATGGCGCGCTGCGCCCAGACCCCGCCCGGAAGGGACAGACGTTTCGCAGCTTCGTCCGGCAGATCCGCCAGCATGGCTACGCTGTCGACTGGCGCGAGTTGCGGGCCTGCGACAACGGCGCGCCCACGATCCGCAAGCGCCTGTTTCTGGTTGCCCGCCGCGACGGCCTACCGATCACCTGGCCCGACGCCACGCACGCGGAACCCGCCGACCGGCGTGTGCTGGCTGGGCTGCTCGCACCGTTTCGCACGGCGGCGGAATGCATCGACTTCGACCTGCCCGCCGTCTCGATTTTCGAGCGCAAGAAGCCGCTGGCGGCCAATACTCAACGGCGCGTCGCAAAGGGCCTGTGGCGCCACGTCTTGACCAGCCAACGGCCCTACATCGTCACGAACACCACCGGGCATTCCGGGGCTGGTGTCGATCAGCCGATGTCGACCGTCACGACCGGCGGGCACCACATGCTGGCCCAGCCAGTCTTGGCGCCTTACCTGACGGAGCATGCCAATGCGAGCAACCAGCGCACCATGCCGGCAGATGAACCCCTGCGTACCATCTGCGCGCAGGTCAAGGGCGGACATTTCAGCGTCGTGGCCCCGGCGCTTGCCCCTTTGCGTGGCACCAGCGAAGGGCACATGGGCGGACACAGCGTCGCGCAGCCTCTTTCCACGGTGTCGGCTGGCGGCACGCATCACGCTTTGGTGGCAGCACACCTCGCCCACCTGACGCATCACGGCGACCGGGCCGGATCTACGCCGGCAGAGCCGCTTCCGACCGTGACGGGCGCGCATCGAGGCGAGCAGGCCCTTGTGGTCGCCAACCTGGTGGATATGGGTCATGGTGAGTCCTGCAGCACGGGCGCCAGGCGCTGGAGCAGCGGCGTGCGGTCGCTCGAGACGCCGCTGAACTCGGTTACGGCCAGCAGTTCGCCCAGCGCCCTCACGGCAGCGTTCTTCGAACAAGCGAACGGCGGATTCTACGACGGCGACGGGCGCGCCGCCGGCGCGCCACTGTCCACGATTACGTCCAGTGGCAGCAATCAGCGCCTGATCACGGCCTACCTGGTGAAGTACTACAGTTCAGGCGGGCAGTGGCAGGGCATAGGTGAGCCGATGCATACCCTGCCCACAAAGGGCCGCATGGGCCTGGTGCAGGTGGTGCAGATCCCCGCCGACAGCCTGTTGCCAAAACATCGCGCCAAGGCGCGCGCCTGCGCTGCGCTGCTGCACGATCACCTGCCCGATCACTTCGCAGCGCCGGCAGAAATGGTGCTGATGGCCTATGGCGGCGTCTGGTGGGTGCTGGTCGATATCACGCTCCGAATGCTCAAGGCCCGCGAGCTTTATCGCGCGCAGTCCTTTCCGGACAGCTACATCATCGACGAGATCCCTGATCCGAAGCTGCTATTCCGCGATGGTGTCCAAGTGCCGGGCGACCCGCGCCTGCTGCCCAGAATCCCGCTTTCCATCACCGCCCAGATTCGCATGTGCGGCAACAGCGTGTCGCCCGCCCAGGCCCAGGCCCTGATCGCGGCCAATTTCCGCCACGAAGCCCTTTTCATGGATCGCGTCGCCTGACGCGCACGCCCCTCGGAGAAATCACTATGTCAATCGAAGACCTTATTGATACGGGCCGCCACCCCCGCGCCGTCAACTCCCCGGTGGTGTCGCGCATGATCGGCAGCGCCGACCGGCTGGCCCGCGTTGCCAAGCGTGCAGTCATCACCCTGGACGAACTGATCGCCGAGCACGGCGACATGCCCATCAGCGACGACCTGGCGGATCGTCTCACCGAGATCATCAACACGATGGAGGCAGCAGCCAGCGAAGTGTCCGCCACGACCAGAAGGGCGGCGCGCCATGCCTGAAACCGGAATTTTGCTGACTCGCGCGCAGCTTGAGGAATTGACGGGCACGAAGCAGCCCGCGCGCATGGCCGACTGGCTCGAGCAGAGGCATTGGGTGTATGAACCCGCCACGCGCCGGGGGGAAATCCCGCGCGTGTCTCGCCAGCACTTCGAGGCGCGCATGTCGGGCAAGTCGAACACGCCGCGCCGCAACGGCCCGCGCCTTGATTTTCTCACTGCGCGATGAGCCGCCAGCGCGCCCACCAGGATGGCTTGCCGTACCGCGTCTACGAGCGCAAGGGCACCATCACCTATTCAATCGGCTACAAGCTGCCAGATGGCCGCTGGGCGTTCCGATTGAAGTGCCCGGTGAAGGATCGGGCGAAGATGGCGGAGATCCGCGCCGAAGCCATCCGGCGCGCCGGAGAGATTGGCCTGGGACGCCCAGCCGACGACTCCGTCGACGCCCTGATCACCGTCTGGCTGGAGTGGCAGGAGTCGCTGCCGATGAGCAGCCCGCAGCGGCGTGCAGAGTCCACGTTGTCCGAGAACAAGCGCGAGATCGTGCGCCTGCGTAAGGCCTTCGGGCACATGCCGGTGCGCGACCTCACCAAGACGGATGCCTATGCCTACCTGGACGCGTGCGTCACGGCAAACAGGGCCGAGAAGGGCAACAAGGAAATCTCGCTGATGCGGCGCATCCTGGAGTATGGGGTGCGCCTGGGCCTGATCCCCATCAACTCGTTCGATGGTGTCGAGAAAAACGAGACAGCTACATACGACCGTCTGGTGACTGATGCCGAGATCGCGCTGGCCGAGCGCGTGGGCAGGAAAATGGGCGGCCCGCAGTTGATCGTCGCACTGGCCCTGAAGACCGCCTGGCTGTGCTTGAAGCGATCCGTCGAGGTGCGCGCACTCACCCGCCCACAGATCACGGACGCGGGCATCGAGTGGACGGCGGCAAAGCGCCGGCGCGGCGCCGTGCCGAGGGTCGGCATCATCGAATGGAGTCCAGAATTGCGCGCCACCATCGACGATGCCCTGGCTATCAAGCGCTACGACCTTGCCGGCGACTGGTATGTGTTCGGAAACTTGCGGGGCGAGCGATACACAAAGGGCGGCTGGAAAAGCACTCTTTCAAGGCTCATGGTGGAATGCGTCGAGGTGGCCACGAAAGAGGGTATCCCATTCAAGCCATTCAGCCTGCAGGACTGCCGCCCGAAGGGCGTATCCGACAAGCTGGCGCGCGGCGACAAGGATGTGATGGAGGCGACGCTGCACACGTCCGAGCGGATGATCCGCAAAACCTACGACCGGCGCCGCGTGCGGCGCGCCAAGCCTGCGGAATAAGGGTTACGCGCCGTGGCCCGCGCCGACGATAAAGCCCGAGACCACCTTATCGAGGGCTTTTTTCTCGGCCGTCGACAGCTTGGTGTAGGACTCATACGAGGCGGAAAACGGCCAGCCATTCGCGCGCCCCTGGACGTGAGGCTGGTGGCTGTCGATCTCGCCGTCCTTCAGGCGCTTCGGCCCCTCGCCGGTGGCCAGCCACCATGTGTGGACACGAAAGAAGGCGGCCGCCCGGATTGCGTTCGAGGCTTCGAGTTGCTTTGTTTTCCCCGACAGCCAGCCGTTCACGGACGGCGGCCTCACGCTGCAGAACCGCGCAAGGTCGACGGGCCTGGCCTCTGGGCGCTCGGCAAAGAGTTCGGCGAACCGTTCGGAGAGTGTAGACATATTAGGCAATCCTAACAATTTAATGATTAGCTGTGGCTTGCTTTTTCTCGATAGCTATGGCTAAATAGGCGCTGTTAAGACCCTGGAGGCCAAACATGAGCAGGAAGCTACTGACCGACCACCCGGATTCCGCGATCATCGAGAGCCTGGGCGGAACCACCGCCGTTGCTCGCATGTGCGACATCAAGATTCCGTCCGTGTCGGGATGGAAAAGGAAAGGAATCCCGCAGGCGCGGCGCATGTACCTGCGCCTACTGCACCCCGAAGCGTTCCAGTCCGCGCCGTCTGATCGCGCGGCTGCGTGCGACTCGCTCCCGGCGGAGCGGTGATGGTGCGCGTTTCATATTCCACCTCTCTTTTTCTGACGTTGCCCCATTGTGCGGGCATGAAGGGGGCGAGTCATGCGTAGCATGTCGCAAACCACGATCACGATCCTGCGCGACGAGATCACCGATTACCGACGTGGCGCGCGTCTGTCGCGCGAGACCGTGGCGGCAAGCATTGTCGACGCGCACGAAAACCTGGGCGCCGACGTAACCACCGGCATCCGCTTCGAGCCGAAGACGGTGGATGCGTTCGAGCGCACAAAGGTGAACGCCGACCGGATCTTCCGCTGGCTGGACGATGCCACCAAAGACGGCGTACTGCTGCCAGCGAATTTCCTGGTTTCGGTGCTGGCGGGCCTGCCAGAGGACGTGCGTCGACGGGCACTGGATCGAATTCTGTTGCCCCTGGGCTTTGCGGCCCGCTCCCTCGGCGACGGGCGCGGCGTCTCAGCCGTATCGGCCAGCATGGTGGCGACGCTGATCCGGGAGCAAAGCGAGGCGGCCGCCGCAACCACGAACCTGCTGGGCACGGCAGATCGGGCCGCACTACTGGACGCGCGCCGCGAGATGGCCGAGGCCGTCGACGTCGGCCAGAACCTGCTCGCCCACCTGGATGCGCAGATCTCGGAGGGGCAGGCCGCATGAAACCCACCGCGAAACCCGCCCCGCGCTCCGTCCGTCCTGCGCAGCGGTCCGAAGGCCGTAAGGCGCGGAATGCCCAGCCCAACCACAACACCCGCGAGAACCCGTACCGCCTGCCGTGCGGCCGCTTGGTCGTCGGGCCTGGAGACGTCTGATGGCTGACGAATTCGACCGCGCAAGCGAGCGCGAACAGCAGGCCCGCGACGCCGCTCTGGACGCCACCCGCCGCGCCGCCGCCGCAATGCCCAAGGGCGAACCGGGCGAGTGCGACCGCTGTGGCGAGTACTTCGTCCGCCTGGTCGGCGGCCTGTGCGGCTTCTGCCGCGATGGCAGGACGCGCCCATGATGCAGCAGCCGGTCGCCCGCCTGCTTTTTTTCACGCCCGCGTGCGCCGGGGTGATCCCCGTTCCCCCAGGGAGAGCAGCAGGCCGCGCGGTTGCGTTGCGGGGAGGGTTGCGCTTCGGTCGGGTTCGTTGTTTTTTCGCAACCAAGGCGGGGACCCTGGCGGATTCCTGGCCTTGCGGGGGCGCGCACCCGCGAGAAATCGCTAGGCTGCGGGCCTGCCACATAGGCAACCCCCTGGGGGCCGTCGTATGAACTGGAAGAATTACGACGACGTGCTCTCGCAGCTTCGGGCCGCTGGCCTGGATGTTGATATTGAAAAGTTCGACGTAGGCACCGCCAGCCCCATCCGCTGCCGCGAGTTGAACGGCGACCTTGAGCGGCGTGGCTGGTACTGGCTGAACGAGATCCTGCTGGATGAAACGCAGCCAGACGGAAGCACCCACAAAGAGAGCTACATCGTGGGCAGCTATGGCGTGTTTCGCGGCACGGATTCCGGCAAACAGAAAATCCGCCTAAGCCGATCCGGCGTGCGCATGAGCGCCGAGCAGGCCGCAGCCATGCGGGCGCGGCACGCGGAAAACGTCAAGCGGGCAAAGGCCATACGCATTGCAGAGCAGGAGCGGGTCGCCCAGCGGGCCGCCGCCGCCTGGGCGAGGTACACAACCACCAGCGACAAGCCGTCATCCTACCTGCAGCGCAAGGGCGTGGGCGCGCACGGAGTGCGCTGGTCGCCCTCCGGCAACGGCACCATCGCCATCCCGATCAGCGACGATACGGGGAAAATATGGGGCCTGCAGATTGTGCGTGGTGCCGACCGGGGCAGGAAGCTGGAAAAGGAGTACTGGCCCAAGGGCTTTGCCAAGCAGGGTCACTACCACATGATCGGCACGCCGGGTTTTGTCATCCTGGTGGGCGAGGGTTATGCCACCTGCGCCACGATTTATGAAGCCACCGGGCTATGCACGGTAGTGGCCTGGGATGCAGGCAACCTGATGCCGGTGTGCCAGGCGCTGCGCAAAACCTACCCCAAGGCGCACATCATCATCTGCGCCGATGACGACTATCTGAGGAAAGATAACCACGGCAACCTGGAGAACCTTGGCGTGGAGGCCGCGATGAACGCGGCCACCGCTGTCAGGGGGTCGTGGGTCAAGCCCGAGTTCCCCGGTGACCGCAAGGGCGAAAAGCTGACCGACTTTAACGACCTGATGCATTTCCCGGCCGGCGGCCTGCAGATGGTGCGCGTCCAGATCGAGGCGGCCTGCACCGCTGCTGGATTTCCTCCGGGCGGCGGACACGCCGGCGGTGGTCATATGGGAAGGCTGCGCGTGAGCCTGGAACCCAGCAAGGGGGAAGGGGAAAGAGGCAAGCGCCGGGCCGAAGCCGTCATGCAGCTTGATGACCTGGTCGAGCGCTTCGTGCCGGTCGACGATGGCACGGGCGACACCGTGTTCGACCTCTGGACGAACCGTATAGCGCGGCGTGCGCAGATGGTCGCGCTGCTGCCCGCCGGCGTGCGTGCCGACGATATCAAGCGCCACCCGCTGTGGGTCGAGCGCGGGGCCTACTTCATCGACCAGATCGGCTTCGATCCGGCGGGCTGCGACGATGGCGTGGCCCTCAACACCTGGCGCGGCTGGCCGATGACGCCGCGCGACGGGTCGTGCCGCGAACTGCTGGATCTGCTGCACTACCTGTGCAGCGGCGAGAGCAATGCCGACGACGTCTACCAGTGGATGCTGCGCTGGATGGCGTACCCGCTGCAGAACCCCGGCGCGAAGATGGGCAGCGCGATCATCATGCACGGCCCCCAGGGCACCGGCAAATCGACCGTGTTCCAGACGCTGGCAAAGATTTATGGCGACTACGCCACGGTGCTGAACCAGCGCGGGCTGGAGGATCGGTTCAATGCCGATTGGGTGGACAGCAAGTTGTTCCTGCTGGCCGAGGAAGTCGTGACGCGCGCCGAAATGTGGCACATCAAAAACGAGTTGAAAGAGCTTGTCACCGGCGAGTGGATTCGCGTCAACCCGAAAAACGTGGCGGCCTACCGGCAGCGCAACCACGTCAACATCGTGTACCTGTCGAACGAGGGCCAGCCCCTGCCCATCGATAACGACGACCGACGCCACCTGGTGGTCTACACGCCGCCGGCGCTGTCAGAGTCATTCTATGACGCCGTCCAGATCGAACTCGAGCGCGGCGGCGTCGAGGCGTTCTACCACTTCCTGATGGCCCTGGATCTGGACGATTTCCACCCGAAGAAGCGCCCGCCGATGACGGAGTCGAAGCAGAAGCTCATCGACCTGTCGCTGCCTTCGGAGGCCGTGTTCGTGCGCGAGTGGCAGGCCGGGCAGCTTGAGGTCGACGAGAACAAGGGGCCGATGCCGTTCTGCCCCTGCCTGGGGCGGCACCTGTACACCGTGTACAAGAAATGGTGCGGCCTGACGGGCGTCGTGCGTCCACGCGATGAAACGCAGTTCATCGGGTACGTCGGGCGCTTGCCAGGCTGGCAGGCGGGTAAGCCGGTGTCCACGCTGGAGAACCTGAACAGCACTAGCTACAAGAGCCGCAAGATGGTCATACCCAGCCCGGAGGCGACCGCCGAGGCCCAGGCCGCCGGCGCCACCGTCATCAGCGATGGCGATGGGTCGAAGACGCGCGGGCGCTGGCTCACTGAATGTTTTTTCGCCTTCAACAACGCAATGGGAGGCGGCCTGTGATAGTACGCCTTGTTACCCGTTATTACCCCGTCAAAATCGCACCATGCGGGGATATGACTTATATGACGCCTGTGACCCCGTTCGTGCGCACGCGTAACGTGAAACTGGAATGCGGCGCGTGCATGTGTACCTCACATGAGGCGCGTAACCCCGTCATAGGCGTAACAATAGTATTAGTCTTGCTTGAAAAGATTTTAGGGGTAACAAGATCAGTAATAAGTGGGGTAATAAGGTTTGAGGCTGTCGATTTCGGCGGGGTTCTGTCATGACCCTGGAATCGAAAGCCGCTTTTGCCCGCCGCCTCGGCGTCAATAAATCCACGATCACCCGCGCTGCCCAGGCCGGTCGCCTGGTCATGGAGGGTGGCGAGGTGAACGTCGAGGCCAGTCTTGCGCGCTGGCACGCCACGCAGGGGGGGCGCCCAGATGTCGCGGAGCGTTTCGCCGAACAGCGCGGCCAGGCCATCCCGGACGTATCCACCCCCTACAGCGCCGCCGCCAGCGCCACAGCGGCCGATTCTGGCCCGTTGCCGGGGGCAGTTGCGGGCGAGTTGCACACGCAACCCTACGCGCAACCGGCCCCCGATGCGGGCAGCGCGGATCGCACCCACTACAAGGCGCTGACCCTGCGCTTTGAAAACGAAACGATCAAGCTGGAAATGGCCTTGCGCCGGCACATGCGCTACCCGCTGCCGTCCGTGCGCCGCGAGGCCTACGGCCTGGGCCTGGCCCTGCGGGCGTCCGTCGAGCGCATGGTCGATCAGACCGCGCCGCGCCTGGCCGCCGCCCAGACGCCGGAGCGCCGCGCGCTGCTGATCGCCGAATGTCACGCGCTCACGCGCGCCATGCACGTCGAGTTCGTGCGCGCGCTGCGTCGCCTGCGCGCTTCGGAGAAAAAATCGTGATGCCGCGCGAACTTCTGATTTCCACCCTCCGGGCTTATAATGGCCGTGCGCTGGTAGACAACCGGCGCACGGGTTTGGAAGCCCGGATCACAAAGGCGCGCAGCCGCCTGGAAACCGTTCACGCGGCTTTTTCTGTCGATGCGCGCAGCATGGCACCTCTATGGGCGGGCCATGCGGGAGGGCTTCGGCCCTGCCGGTTCCTTTGTGCCGGTCTTCCAACCTGCATGTGCCCGCCCACCTCGTTTGGAAGCGAGGCGGCGGCTCCCGACCACCACAAAGGAGTCATGCCATGACTGGTAAATCCTGGCGCGCGCCCGCGCTTGTCGCCCCACCTGGAAGCATCCAGGCCACCACCACCCAAGAAACCCCGTTCTGCCTGGCCGATGCCAGCGGCTACTCGCTGTTCGCCGTGCGCGAGGGCGTGCGCGCCGATACCGCGCTGGCCCAGGCCGCCAGCATGCTGCGCACGGCCCATGGCCTGCTGGTCAATTCCAGCGAGATGGGCGACGACGACCAGTATGCCGCCGGCCTGTTCCTGCTCGAGGGCGCCAGCGCCCTGATCGATTCCATCAACGGGGGCCAGCCATGAACAGCCTGATCCCCTTTGATTTCGATCAGCACCCCGTGCGCGCCGTGGCCGGTGATGACGGCAGCGCCTGGTTCGTCGGTCGTGACGTGGCCGAGGCCCTGGGGTATGCCGACACCGTCAATGCCATCAAGCAACACTGCAGGGGGGTGGCGAAACACCACCCCCTTCCGACCGCCGGCGGCATCCAGGACGTCCGTCTGATCTCCGAGCCGGATCTGTACCGCCTGGTGGTGGGCAGTCGTCTGCCCGCCGCTGAACGGTTCGAGCGCTGGGTGTTCGAGGACGTCCTGCCCACCATCCGGCGCACCGGCAGCTACTTCGCCCAGCCGGCCGCCGCCGACATGCGCGGCGTGAACACCGCCTTCTGGCTGATCCCGCCCGCCGTGCGCGCGGCACGCAGCCTGGGCCTGCAGCGTGAAGCCGCCATCGTCGCGGCAAACCGTACCGTCGCCAGCCTGACCGGCGTGGACGCCATGGCGCTGCTGGGCATCGAGGCCCCGGCGCCCGAGGCGCTGGCCGCGCCCCGGCCCGAGGCCGAGTTCCTGCTGGCCTGGCAGCACGGCGCCGTGGTGCTGGCCGACGACGCCGACCCGCTGCCCTTCGTGCCCTGCACCGGGCGGCAACTGCACACGGCCTATCTGCTGTGGTTTCGCCGTGAAAAGCGCCAGGGCTGGCCCCAGGCTGAAACGCAGTTCGTGGGCTTCGTCGGCCGTCAGCCTGGCTGGGTGGCGGGCCGCCCGCAGCAGACCTACCGCGACCGCGCCCACGCCCAGCGCCTGGCCCGCAAGATGGTCATCCCCGCCAACCTCATGCCGCCCATGAGCCAGACCCGCACGGAATGGCTCACCGAGGGCTATTTCAACTTCCAGGCCGCGCTGGGCGCGGCGCAATCCACCGGAGACCAGGAATGAACCACGACGACATCTCTTACGCGCTGGCAAAGCAGCTTGGCAGCGCCTATGCCATCGAAAGCAACTACGGCGCCATCGAACTGGACGATGAACTGCGCCAGGCCATTGACGCCGCTGTGCGGCCGATCCTGCAGGCCCGTTTGGCCGCCGCCGGGAAACAGCCGGATTTCGCCGAATGGTTCGAGAAACAGCAGGGCGTCTCCCTTCTTGATGCCTATGTTGGCAAGAGGATCACGCCCGCGCTGACCAGGGAAATCATGACCCACGTCGAGAGCTATTGGTCATCCCTTCGGGCGCAAGCAGATCCATGCTCGCTGCCCGTTCCCGCTGTCTTTGATGTCCTGAACGAACGCACCCGGCAGGTCGAGGCCGAGGGGTGGACGTCGGAGCACGATGACGAACATGTGGGCGGTGAAATGGCAGTTGCAGCGGCCTGCTACGCCATGCACGGCACCAATCGTTCGGGCCGACTGTACGCCATTAAAACGCTTTGGCCGTGGGATCAGTCGTGGTGGAAGCCAGCCGGACACCGTCGCAACCTGATCAAGGCGGCCGCTCTGATTC
This sequence comes from Castellaniella denitrificans, assembly GCF_042653765.1. Taxonomy (NCBI): domain Bacteria; kingdom Pseudomonadati; phylum Pseudomonadota; class Betaproteobacteria; order Burkholderiales; family Alcaligenaceae; genus Castellaniella; species Castellaniella denitrificans. The sequence continues at coordinate 115,514 of NZ_JBHSEZ010000004.1, forward strand.
TCGCCGAAATTGATCGCCTGGATCGCGCGGTCGCACGCCAGGGTGGCCCGCTATGAAGGTCTTGTCCATTCGCCAGCCCTGGGCTTGGCTCATCGTCAACGGCCACAAGCCCGTCGAGAACCGTGACTGGCCTACGCACCAGCGTGGCCCGATTCTGATCCACGCATCCAAGGGCATGACACGCGATGAGTACGATGGGTGCCAGGATCTGGCCCGATCTCTCGGCATCGCCATTCCAGCATTCGACGCGTTGGAGCGCGGTGGCATCGTCGGTCAGGCCGTGATCACCGGGTGTGTCACGGATCACGCATCCCCATGGTTCTTTGGTAGGTATGGGTTCGTGCTGGCTGACGCCAGGCCTCTGCCGTTTCGGCCGCTGCGCGGGCGGCTCGGGTTCTTCGAGGCCGACTATGCAGATTGAAAGCCTGCCCATCGACCGGCTTGTCCCGTATGCGCGCAACAGCCGCACGCACAGCGATGCGCAGGTGGCCCAGATCGTGGCGTCGATCCGGGAGTTCGGTTTCACGAACCCGATCCTGATTGACGCCGAGGGCGGCGTCATTGCGGGCCACGGCCGCATCCTGGCCGCCACCCGGCTGGGCATGGCCGAAGTGCCGTGCCTGCGCCTGGGCCACCTGACAGACGCCCAGAAACGCGCCTACGTGATCGCCGATAACAAGCTGGCGCTGAACGCGGGCTGGGACGAGGCGATGCTCGCCGCCGAGTTGCGGGATCTGGCGGACATGGACTACGACCTGGGCCTGACTGGTTTCGCCGACGATGAGATCAAGGTGTTGCTGGCTGAACTGGATGCTGCGCCCACGGGCGCCACCGACCCCGATGCCGCACCGCCGAAGCCCGACGTTCCGGTGAGCCGCCCAGGCGACGTCTGGACGCTGGGCCGCCACCGCGTCATGTGCGGCTCGAGCACCGACCCGAAGGCCTGGGCCAGGCTCATGCGCGATGATCGCGCCGATATCTGCGTGACTGATCCACCGTACAACGTGGCCTACGAGGGCAAGACGAAGGATCGCCTGACGATCCAGAACGATTCCATGTCGGCTGGCGACTTCCGCCAGTTCCTGCTCGATTTCTACCGAGCCGTGTTCGACGTCATGGTGCCGGGCGCCCCAATCTATGTCTACCACGCCGATACCGAGGGCCTGAATTTCCGCAGCGCCTTTATCGAAGCCGGGTTCAAGCTGTCGGGGTGCCTGATCTGGCGCAAGAACACCATGGTGCTGGGCCGGTCGGATTACCAGTGGATGCATGAGCCGATTCTGTACGGCTGGAAGCCCGGCGCCGCGCACCGTTGGTATGGCGGGCGCAAGCTCACCACCATCCTCGAGCACGGCGAAGGTGGCGCGGTTCGACGTCTGGACGATGGCCGCTGGGCCGTCCAGGCGGGCGATGACCTGCTGATCGTCGACCCCAGCGCCACGCTCGAGCAGCACCTCGGATCTGTCATCTATCACGACAAGCCCGCGCGCAATGGCGAGCACCCGACCATGAAGCCCGTCAGCCTGATCGAGCGCAACCTGCGCGCGTCATCGCGGGCCGGTGACATCGTCATCGACGGCTTCGGCGGATCTGGCAGCACCCTCATGGCGGCGGATCGCCTCGGCCAGTCAGCCCGGCTGATGGAGCTTGACGGCGGGTACGTCGACGTGATCGTGCGCCGCTGGCAGGACTATAGCGGGGGGGGGGGCGCGCCTGGAGGGGGATGGGGCCTCTTTCAACGAAATCATGGCGGCCCGCGCCGCCGAGATGGTGTAGGGCTGCACTGATGGCGACCTTATCCGACCTGCAAACCGAGCGCGAAAAACTGCGGGCGCTGGAGGCGAAAGCCACATATGACGCCGCGCTGGCTGACACGGCCAGCCACAAGGATGTCGTGGCGGCCGCCGCCGCGATGCGCGCCGCACTGAACACGGCGATGCGCGGCATACCGCGCGTGCTGGCGATGGCCATCGACGGTGAAACCGACGAGACCCGCGTCCACTATCTGCTGTCGGATGCCATCCACACCGCGCTCACCGGCATCGGCGTCGACGTTGAGCAGGCCTGCACGGCGTTGCCCCCAGCCGGTGAGCAGTTCAAGCGTGGCGCGCAACCGCGCGATCTACTGACGGTCAGCCAGTGGGCCGACCGCCACCGCTGGCTGCGCTCTGGCACGAATGCGCCGGGCCGCTGGAACACGGCGCTTACGCCGTACCTGCGCGAGATCATGGATGCGCTCTCCGAGCACAGCCCGGTGCGCTCCGTCGTGTTCAAGAAATCGTCGGGTGTGGGCGGCTCCGAGGTCATGATGAACTGGGTGGGTTACGTCATGCACCACCTGCAGAACAAAGACATGCTGGTGGTTATGCCCACGCTGGAACTGCGCGACAGATCCTTCAACCCGCGCATGGCGAAAATGGTGGAAGAGACCGAAGCGCTGGCGGGCCTGATCTCGCGCTCGGCGCGCGACAAGACGAACCGGGCCGACGTGGTCGAATACGGCGCCCACGCCCGCATCATCCGCAGCGGCGCGAACAGCCCGGATTCCCTGCGTTCCGATCACCTACCTTACGTCATCACCGATGAGGTCAGCGCCTTCCCCTGGGACGTCGGCGGCGAGGGCGACCCGATGACGCTGATCGAAAACCGGCAGCGCACATACAGCCGCGCGAAGTCGTATTTCATCAGCACGCCCACGGTCGCCGGGCGCTGCCGCATCAGCCTGCTGTATTCCCGCAGCGACCAGCGCCGCTACCATGTGCCGTGCCCGTCCTGCCACACGCTGCAGCACCTGGAGTTCGACCGCACGGGCGTCGCCGATCACGGCCTGAAATGGCGTACTGCGCCGCCCGTCGACGAAGAAACCGGCGAGGTTCTACGCCCGCGCGTGCTGTCGGCCTGGTACGTCTGCAAGAATTGCCACGCCGAGATCCCCGAGTCCAGCAAGACCGACATGCTGTCGCACGGCAAGTGGATACCAGCCCGGCCCAGCATCAAGCGCACCCGCGGCTACCACATCAATGCGCTGTACGCGCCCGTTGGCCTGGGCGTGTCCTGGCGCGACATCGCCCAGAAGTGGCTGGATTGCCAGGGCGACACGTCCGAGATGAAGGCCTTTGTGAACACCTATCTGGGCGAGGCCTGGGCCGAGCAGGGCGACAGCATCGAGGATCTCTCGCTGATCTCCCGCCTGGAGGATTACGACCCGATGGCGCTGCCGTTTCGGCTCATCACTGCCGGCGTGGACGTCCAGAAAAATCGCCTCGAGGTCAGTTACGTCGGCTGGGGCGAGAAAGAGGAAGCCTGGCTGATCGACCATGTGATTCTGCCGGGAGACACGGCCCAGCCGGAAGTATGGACGGCGCTCGGCGAGTCGCTGGTCGAGCACAGGGTGCGCCAGGCCGTGGTGGACTCTGGCTACAACACCAGCATGGTGTACCAGTTCTGCGCCACGCGCCGCTGGGCTGTTCCCGGCAAGGGCCTGGCGGGCACGGCTCGCCCGCTGGTCGAGGATGAAAAGCGCCGCATCGCGCGCCTGCGCCGCCGGGTCAAGCACCAGCACGCCGTCGAGCCTATTGGCGTTGACCAGGGCAAGGCCTTGATTTACGCGCGCCTCAAGATGGACAAGATCGGCCCAGGCTACATCCATTTTCCCCGCGAGTCCGCGTTCGACGATGAGTATTTCGCGCAGCTTGGCGCCGAGAAACTTGTCACGAAGGTGCGCGGCACCCGGCCTTTTCAGGAATGGGTGCAGATCCGTGCCAGGAATGAGACCCTGGACTGCCTGGTGTACGCCACGGCCGCGATGCGGCTGTCCCGCGTGAACCTGGATCAGCCGCCACCCCCACCACCAGATCCCAACCATACGGCAGCGCCTGCGCCAGCGCGGCGCCGCCGCGCCGTCAGCCGCGCGCTGTCACCCCGATAACCCGACCAGAGGACACGACCATGAACAACAAAATCGCAGCCAGCCAGAAGAACACCGTGCTGGACGATATCGCCGCCGAGATCGGCCTGCGTGCCACGATCCTGCTGGCCGCCTGGTGGGGTGGGCGCAACATCGTTGTGCCCGACACTCGCCCGGAGCACAGCGTCATCGCCAAGGTGATCGGCGAAGAGGCCGCCCGTCGGTTGAGCGCCGCCTGGCCGGGCGCCCAGATCTTCGTGCCGCGCCTGACGTGGTTCGAGGAAATCCGCAAGGCCAGGCAGGTTCACAACCTGCGGGCGCGTGGCCTGGCCTGGCCCGAGATTGCGCAGGTGATGGTGATGACCCGCCGCGAGGTCGAGGACATGGGCGAGATCGGCCGGTTCGCGGCCGAGGCCGTCGCCCAGGAAAAGACCGGCCGCATCGCCGCACCTCTCTTTGAACTGGAACGCCCACAGGTGCGCGGTGGGCGTGGCGGCCAGACACCCAAGCGCACAAATCGTCCCGCAAAACCTGGGCAGCAGCCCGCCACTAAATCCGGAGAATCATCATGACACTCGCTCATCAAAACGTGTTGTCGGCCGACGATGTGATGGCCTTGATCCGCGCGGCCGAATCCCGCGCTGCCACCTATGAGGAATTCGCCCGCGATATCGAGGCGGCTGCGCTGGAGAAATTGCAGCGCCACGATATCGAGGGCCTGATAGACCGGGCTTATATTGAGTTCGATGCCATGCGCAGCGGCACGGGCGATTTCAAGGGGCAGGTCTGGGATGAGTGCGATGCCTTCAAGGCCCACATGCGACGCTTCGCGTATGCCCGGTATCATGCACTGATCGGCCAGGTGCTGAAATCGAACAAGGACGGGTCGTGATGGACAACATGATGAAGATTGCGGCGGGGATCTATCTGGTACGCACACAGGCCGGATTTCGCCAGGCGATCAAGGCGGAGTTTTCAGACCATTGTGAGGATTGGGTTATGCGAGACGTAGAGGGGTGGCCGACCAGCTATCCTTCCGTCGTCTCCCTGTCGCTGGGTTACAGAGGCTCTTTGTTCGTCGACTGCAACAGCGTTCATGTCAACGTGATTAGGGCTGCAATATCGGATGCTTAGCACCGTCAGTCCAGCGCGCCGCCATGGGTATTTGAGCGCGATTCCGGGAAATCCGGCAGGCTTCCTTTATGAAGGTACAGAATGAGCGACCAAGCAACTGTGGTTTTAATCGGGGGCGACAGGAACGGCGAACACGTGACCGTAGCGGCGCCTCCAAAGAGTTACATCCGTATGGCCCGCCCGCCATGCGGCGGAATGAACCATGACGTAGATACCTACTCTTTACAAGTGCTCGCCCTTAACGATGAGCGAAGGTTTTTCTATGTTCTGGATGGAACGCCGGAGGCTGATGTCATCAACGTGGCGACTGCCCACTGGTATGAGGCTTCTCGAGACTGGATGCCAGACTATCCGGAATAGGATCGAGGGTATTTAAGCGAAAGTTCAGGATTTCCGGCAGGCTTCCTCATAGGTAACATATAAAAGGAAGTGGATAATGAATGTTTCAAATACCCATGAGGTTTCGTTCTTCAACTGCGGCCTGTCGGAGCATCTGCTCTCTGTCCGCCCAGGCGTTTCACAGGATGCGGCTTTGCATTGCGCCGCCGACGTCCTGGCGACGACGCACAGCCTCTTGCTGGCCGCCGATGAGATTGACAGCGAGGCGGCGCGCGCCGCCGCGATCCTGCTTGTCGAGGTCGCTGGTGCAGTTCTGAACGCGACTACACGCCCATCCCCGGAACCGACTGACTGACGCCGCTCGGGTGATGCTATCATCGGTCGGTGAGTTTTTGTAACTGCCACCGACCGATGGTCAGAAAAGGGAATCAACGATGAGCATGGCACTTTTACTTTTCATACTGGCCCTTGCGTGCCTGGTGCTGCTGGTGTTTGGCCTGGTGAAGCCGACCAAGGTGTTTCTTGGTGCTGAGTCCACGCGCGGCAAGGTCGCCAAGGTATACAGCACCGGATTTCTGGTGCTGCTCGTTGCATTCGTTGTCGCTGTTCCAAAGCCAGAACGTCAAGCCCCCGCCTCCGCTGTCGCAGCGGAATCCGCCGCACCCGCGCAGCAGGCCGCCCAGGTGGCCACGGACAGCAGCGCGGCGGGCGCAGCAAAGCCAGAGGAAGTCCAGCGGGAGGCGACCCTGGGCCTTTCTCCAGATGAGTTCCGGCAGCGGTTCAATAGCATCGTCGGCGCCGTGGATGACAGCTACAAGGTCGCCGAGTTCGACGTGGAGGATGGCCCCGTCAATAATACGTTCAAGCGCGCCATTGGCCCCAACGTCGCCATGGTCGGCACCGTCAGCAAGCAGAGCGGCCTGACAAAAGGGCTGATGCTGGTCGTCTCCGGAGGCACTGGCACGGAGAGTGTGAAGGCCGTTGCCACTCTGCTCGCGGCCGCCCAGGCGGCCAACCCGGACGCCCCAAAAAAGCAGGTCGCTGATGCAGTCATGGCCATGACCCAGCAGGCACTGGAAAACATCAAGACAGGCGAATCTGTCAAAAAGACCGTTGGTAATATCGAGTATGTGGCTGGCGCGAGCGACGTGACAGGCCTGATGCTCTCCGTCAGTCCCGTCGAGTAAGCCGGCCCCGCTGACCTGCCAGCAAACCCCGCCGCAGGAAGCCCCACGCCCCAGCAGTCAGACTGGGCGGCATCCACATCAGGACGCCGCCCAGCATGGCCTATACAGCAGAAGACCTCGCCGCCATCGACAGCGCCATCGTTGCGCTGTCCTCTGGCGAGCGTGTCACGGAAATCCGGTTCACTGATCGCCTGGTCAAATACCAGGAAGTCACAGCCAACGAACTGCGCACTCTGCGCGCCGAAATCGTGCGGCAACTCGGCCCGCAGCGCGTCCCGCTGTCCGGTCGCATTTGGGCCTGCACTCAAATCGGGAAGGGTCTATGAGGCCCGCATCGTCGGCCGTTCGCAAGCCGCCGGGGTTGCTTGCCCGCCTTTTCGGTCACACCACCAAGCCTCAAGCCAGCACGCATGAGGCCGCCAGCGTAGGCCGCCGCCTGCGCGCCTGGCTTCCCTGGGACAGTTCCCCGCGCCGCGAGCATATGCGCCTGGCGCTTCTGCGCGCCCGCGCCCGCGATGCCTGCCGCAACAATGCCATCGCCCGCGCCGCGATTGACCGCATGACGTCGGATTTCATCGGGATCGGCGTTTCGCCGAAGCCTTTGGCGCAGGCCGAGACCATGCGCATGCGCCTGATCGATTCCTGGGAGGCATGGTCGCTGGAATGCGACGCGGATGGGCAGACGGATTTTTACGGGCTGCAGACGCTGGCGATGCGCTCCATGCTGGAGTCCGGCGAAGTTCTGGCGCTGCTTGAACCGGATGAGGCGACAGGCATACCGCTGAAAATCCGGCTCATCGAGTCAGACCATCTTCCATTCAAGAACGAAACCCTGGACAACGGGCACCGGATCATCGACGGCATCGAACTGGATAAGCGTGGCCGGCGCGTGGCCTACTGGCTGCACCCGAACCATCCGGGCGACATCAACATCACGAACAATGAGCCGGTGCGCGTTGATGCCCGCCGGGTGCTGCACCTGTTCGAGTCCACCCGACCGGGGCAGTTACGCGGCGTCCCGGCGCTTGCGCCCGTGCTGGTGCGCCTGAAGGATCTGGACGAATTCGACGACGCGCAGCTTATTCGGCAGAAGATCGCCAATTTGTTTGTCGGGTTTATCACCCGGCCCGCGTCCGATCCACTGTCTCAACCCATTGGCCCCGACAACCAGCCCCTGCCGACAGAGCCGTCAGAGCAGCCCGCGCTGGAGTTCGAGCCAGGCCTGCTGCAGGAATTGTCCGAGGGTGAAGACGTCACATTCTCCGAACCGCCCGGTGCGCCGTCCGGCTATCGGGAATTTACCCGCGCTCAACTGCACATCGTCGCCGCCGCCCTGGGCATTCCGTACCCATTCCTGACGGGCGACTATAGCGACATCAATGACCGCGTGGTGCGCGTCGCCATCAATGAGTACAAGCGCCGCGCGATGGCGCTGATCCGCAATGTCCTGGTGCCGAAGTTCTGCGACCCGATCCGCCGTGCCTGGGTGGATGCGGCCGTGCTGTCGGGGGCGTTGCCAACGGGGCAGAGCGATCTGAAGCTCACGCGCTGGACGCCGCACGGCTGGGCGTACATCCAGCCCGTGCAGGATATCCAGGCTGACGTCCTGGCGATCAACAACAAACTGAAGAGTCGCAGCGAGGCATTGCTCGAGCGCGGGTACGACGCCGAGTTGATCGACCGTGAGATTGCGGCCGACCTGGAGCGTGAGCGCGATCTTGGATTACCTCCGTCGCCGACCGCCTCTACCACGCCGACTCCGGAGGAAACCGCGCCGCAGGAACCCGCCAAGTGAGGGGCGCACTATGACCGCAGCTTCTCCCCGGACAGGAAAGGAACCAGGTTATGAAGAAGAAATGGTATGAAATCAAGGCGCTGGCGTCCAATGGCGCGCCGGTCGCCGAGGGCCAGCCAGCCGCGCAGTACGAGATATCCATTCACGGCGACATTGGCTATTGGGGCGTGACGGCCAGCGAGTTTATTGCCGAATTCAGCGCCATTCCGGCTGACGCCCAGATTTTGCTGTCCGTCCATTCGGACGGCGGCGAGGTGCTGGAGTCTTTGGCGATCTATCACGTCATGGCCCGCGCTCGCGACCGCATCACGGCCCGCGTGGAAGGCCTGGCAGCGTCCGCCGCCAGCGCGGTCGTCATGGCTGCGGGCCGCATCGAAATGCCCGCCAATGCGTATTTGATGATTCACAGCCCGTTTTCTGTTGCGGTGGGCGATTACAGCGAGTTGCGCGCCGCCTCGGACGTCATGAAGAAGTTGAACGATAGCTACGCGGCCATCTATTCGGAGCGCTCCGGCAAGGACGTTGCCGAGGTCGAGGCGATCATGGCGGCCGAGACATGGCTCAATGGCGCGGAGGCGGTCGCTGCCGGTTTCGCCGATGTGGTTCTTGACGCGCTGCCCGCCCAGGCACACCTGTCCGAGCACGCCCAGGCGAAATTCCACAAGGCTCCGAAGGCGCTGGTGGACGTCACCGACCCGAAAACGGAGCCTTCCGATCCTCCTGCTGATCCGTCTACCGATCCGGCGAACGTCCCAGCGTCCGATCCGATGTCTGCCGATGCGGTCGCCACGGCATGCGTTGATGCCGGTTTCGCGGCCCTCGCGGCACCGCTTATCCGCGCATCGGCCGATGCTCCGTCGGTCACCCAGCGTTTGAATGAGGCCCGCGAGATTTTGGCCTTGGCCAAGTCCGCCGGGCGCCCTGACGACGCCGAATTGCTGGTGCTGGCGGGGGTGTCCGTAGAGACGGCCCGCGCCCGCCTGACGGCCGCCCGTGCCGCCGGCGTGCCCGATATCAGCGCGCATGCCCCATCGGACGCCCCTACCGAACCACAGGACGATAAGCCCGTCGCTAAGAGGCTCGATTTCCGCAACATCTATTCCGCCCGCCAGGCGGCCAACAAAGTCGCTTGATCCAAGGAGCAAAGCATGAATCTCGGCATTTTCGATTCCGATAAATTTTCCCTGCAGGAACTGACCGCAGCCATCAATGAGGCCCCAGCCCTTCCGTCGCGCCTCGCCACGCTGGGCCTGTTCCAGGAAGACGGCATCACCACGACAAGCCTGGGCATCGAGAAAGACGCGGACACGCTGACCCTTGTCCCCAATCAGGCACGCGACAGCGATACGCCGAACCAGACCGGGGGCAGCACCCGTGGCCTTGTCCTGTTTCCCACGACGCACCTGCCCACCCAGGACACCATCAAGCCCGATGACGTGCAGAATCTGCGCGCTTTCGGCAAGGCGTCAGACGAAGAGACCATGGTGGCCTTCGTCAACAAGCGCTTGCGGAAAATGCGCCGCCGTCTCGATGCCACCATCGAATATCAGCGCGTCGGCGCCATCAAGGGCACCATCGTCGACGCGGATGGCGTTACCGTCATCAGCAACCTGTTCACGCAGTTCGCCCTGACGCAACAGACGCATGAACTGTCGCTGAACGTTGCCAGCGCGGATATTCGCGGCGAGTTGCTCGGCGCGAAGGACAAGATGGAATCCGCCCTTGGAAACGAGGTCAGCACTGGCGTCCGGATGATCTGCGGGAAGACGTTTTTCCGCACGTTCATTGCGCATGACAAGGTACTGAAAGCCTATGAGCGCTGGGAGTCCGGTCAGTTCGCCCGGAATGATCCCCGCGCTGGCTTCGATTTCGCGGGAGTGACGCTCGAAGAGTTCAAGGGCGGCATCGGGGCTTCCCCGTTCATCGCTGACGGCGAGGCATACCTGTTCCCCGAGGGCGTCGAGGATATGTTCATCACGCGCTTCGCGCCGGCGAACTATAACGAGACCGCCAACACCATCGGCCTGCCGTACTACTCCAAGCAAGAACCCAAGCCGTTAGGCAAGGGCATCCTGGTCGAGGCGCAGTCCAACCCCATCAGCATCTGCACCCGGCCGCGCGCGGTCATCAAACTGACGATCAAGGCGTAAGCATGTCCGACGACCGCGATAACACCTTGCGCGTCGAGATCGGGGTCATCCGCCGCAATCTGGAAGAGGTGCATGGCACCATGACCAAGGTTGCGGCGGCGCTGGAACGTTTGACGCGGCTGGAGGAACGGCACGCCCATACGGCATCGGCCCTGGAACGCGCCTTTAATGCCATCTCCAATATCGAGAAGCGCCTGGCCGCCCTGGAGCGGTTCCAGCCCATGCAGCGGCTCACAACAAGCTGGGTGATCAACGGCGTTTGGGCTGTCGCGGGCGCGGTCGGCACCATGGTGATCAACAAGATTTTGACGGGTGCGCCGTGATGAACTTCGATTCCGCGTTCGACCGCCTGATCGGACATGAGGGCGGCTACGTCGACCACCCGGACGACCCCGGCGGCGAGACCAACTGGGGCATCACGCTGCGCACGGCCCGCGAGACGGGCTACACGGGCAGCATGCGCGACCTCACCCGCGATCAGGCCAAGAAAATTTACCGGACGGCGTACTGGGGTCGCGCCCAGGCGGATCAGTATGACCCCGCAATTGCGTTTCAGCTTTTCGATGCTGCCGTGAACCACGGCATCGGCCAGGCCATCCGGTTCCTGCAGCGCGCCGTGGATGTTGCCGACGATGGTGTTGTCGGCCCTGTGACGCTGGCGGCAGTGCGTGCCATGTCCGTCACGGACGTGCTGTCGCGGTTCAACGCGGAGCGCCTGGAGTTTTATACGAAATTGTCTACATGGCCGACGTTTGGCAAGGGCTGGGCGCGGCGGGTGGCCGGAAATCTCAAATATGCGGCGGAGGATTCGTGATGGATTGGAAAGACGTTGCAGGGGTCGTCGGCAAGGCGGCCCCGATTCTCGGCGGCATTCTGGGCGGCCCGGCCGGCGCTGCGGTGGGTGGACTGATTTCCACCGCCCTCGGCACCGACGCGACGCCCGATGCAGTGTCCGACGCGATTCTGCGCGATCCGGATGCCGCCATGAAGCTCAAGGAATTGGAGGTCAACTCCAAGATTGAACTGCAGAAGTTGGCTGTGACTGCGGAGCAGAATCGACTGCAGGCCGCCGCTGCGCAGTTTTCCGCCGAAGCCGCCGACAGGGACAGCGCACGGCGCCTGGCCGCACAGCAGCCGCGTGATTGGGTGCGCCCGACCATCACGATATTGCTGCTGAGTGGCGCGATTGCCATCGTGTGGTTCGTGTTTTCCGGCATGGCCGAGGGCCTGCTGCGCGATGCCACAGCGAGTCTCACCATCGGCACCGTCATTGGGTACTGGTTCAACGAATTAAAGCAGACCCTGGCGTTCTGGTTCGGAACCACGGGCGCCGCGCAGCATTCGGACGCGGACATCCGGCGGTTTGCGATGACGCCGGGCACGGTGACGCTGGACAGCGATGGCAAGCCGGCAATCGCGAAGGCACCCGATGCCTGATTTCAGTGCCTTGGGTGCCCGCATGGACGCGGCGATCATCGTTCACCTGTCCGATGCTGCCACCCTGGACGGGGCGCCAGTGCGTGGCATGTTTGCCGCGCCGTGGATTCAGCCCAGCCTGGGCACTATGCACACCGGGGTCGTCGAGCCGACTTTGCGGGTGCGTGATAGCGTGGCAGCATCGGCCTCTGAGGGCAGCATCGTCGTGGCACCGGCAGGGAGTCTCATTGCGCCGTCTGGCTGCACATTCGAGGTGGTTGGCATCGAGCCGGACGGCACCGGGTTTTCCGCGCTGGTGTTGCGCGAGGTGCAGCCATGATCGACTTCACCGCAGAGTTCTCCCGCGAGGATCTTGATCGCCTGCTGGGCATGTTTCAGATTTCCAAGGAAGCGTGCCGACGCGCCGCCCGGCGCGCTGTCAGGAAAACCGCGAAGTGGACGGAAGGCCAGGCCGCGCGCACGATGTCGGCACAACTGCGCATTCAGCAGAAGATCATCCGTCAGCGCCTGCGGACGTACACCAAGGGCAGCGGCCTCGATCAGAAGGTTTGGCTCGGGCTGAATTCCCTGGCCGCCCGGCGCCTCGGCATCCCGAAGCGACGCGGATCTGGCACCCAGGTTGGCCGCCATTTCTTCGAGGGCGCGTTTCCCATTCAGAGGTACGGTGGCGGCGTGTATCGCCGCACCGGCCCCGGCCGCTTTCCGCTGGAGTTGGCAAAAATGGAAATCGACGAGGTGGGCGCCGACGCGCTGCGCGAGGCGGTAAGGAAAACCGAGGCCCGGCTGTTGGAGATCATGCGTCAGGAACTGCGGTACGAGTTCAGCAAGGCACTGAAAAAGGCCGCGTCATGACGACGATTATCGATTTCGCTGACGCCCTGGCAGACGGCCTGCGCGCCAAGCTCGCGGATGTTCCGACCGTCAGCGCAGATCCGCCGCCCAGACAAAAGCGCAGCCTGAAGCTGCCAGCGGTCTATCTCGATATCGACGATATTGAACCGATGCAGGAGGCGGGCGACTCCCGACTGCTTGCCGATGTCCGCTGGAATGCGTACTGCCTGTTCGACCCGAATCAGGCCCGCGCCGATCTTTTGCTGCGCGCCTTTGCGGCCCGCGTCGCTGTCGCCCTGCACGAAATCCGCCGGCCCGTTCCTGGGCACGGCCACATTCGCCTGTCGCGCGCCGGTGACGATGCCTTCCGGCCAGCACTTGACGGGTATCTTTGCTGGGTTGTGGAATTCAATATCGAGATCGCCCTGGGTGAACTCGAGGCGCCAGGCGTTACGCCGTCAGAGATCCACATCGGACAGAGTCCAGCCATTGGCGAGCATCATGCCGACGACTATGAGCGCATAGCATGAGCGGCCTGGCCGACCTTGAGCGCCGCCTGTCCGATCTCGAGCGCCGATTGGCAAATGTGGTAAGGGTGGGCACCATCGTCGAAACCGATTATGCGCATGGCAAGGTGCGCGTGTTTTGCGACGACTTCACCACTGGCTGGCTCCCCTGGAAAACACGCCGGGCGGGTGGCGATATCGACTGGTGGGCGCCCGAGATCGGCGAGCAGGTGGAAGTGATCGCCCCATCGGGGCTAATGGAGGGGGCCTCCGTTGGCCCTGCACTTTATTCGGATCAGTTTTCGGAGCCAGCGGCGAGTCCGGATCTGCACATCATTCGCTACAAGAACGGAGACACCATCACTCATGACCGTGCCGCCGGATCGCTGCTCATCAAAGTCGCCGGCCCCGTGAACGTCGACGCCGGGGGGCCGGCCACGGTCAAGACGCCCAGCGCGAAGGTCGACGCGCCCGAAACGACCATCACCGGCAATGCCACCATCGAAAAGAAATTGACGGTCAAGGGCGGCATGTCGGTTTCGGGCGGCGCTGGCGGGGCGGCAGCGGAGTTCGAAGGCGGCGTCAAGGTCAAGGGCGGCGACGTCCAGGCCGACGAGATCAGCCTCAAGGGTCACACACACACGGAACAGGGCGACGGCGCCGACGTCAGCAAGCCTCATCCGTAACCTGTACCCCGCCGCAGGAAGTCCGGGCGTTTGAAATTCAACATGTGCGTATCTCCAACCAAAGGAGCATCCACATGCCCGAACAGTTCCTGCACGGCGTTGAGGTTGTCGAACTCGACTACGGCGCCCGCCCCATTTCCACTGTCCGATCCAGCGTGATCGGCCTCATCGGCACCGCACCCGACTCTCAGCCGCAGGCTACTGCCTCCCTGACCCTGGGTTCTGTGTCGGCCAACACGGCGCTGACGTACACCGCCACCGCGCCCGGCGCCGCTGGCAACAACATATCGATCAAATACCGAGATCCTGGCGCACCGGATGCCGTGCTGCAGGTGTCCGTCTCCGGCACCGCGATCACCATCTCCCTCGCCACGGACGCCGAGGGCGTCGTTACCTCGACGGCTACCTTGATCGCCGCCGCCGTGACGGCAAGCGCCGCCGCGAGCGCCCTGGTGACTGTCGATGATACGGACGGTTCCACGGGCGCCGGCGTGGTGCTCGCCAGTTCCACCCGGTTTATGAGTGGCGGCGCCGATGAGGCGTTCCCCATCAACGTGCCGGTGCTGATCGCCGGCAGCCGTTTGGAGGCCGCGCCGCTGGGCGCGTCCGGCACACTTCCCGCCGCTATCGACGCGATCTTCGACCAGGCCGGCGCCATGGTCGTGGTTGTGCGCGTCGAGGAAGCCGACACGCCCGAGCAGACGAAGAGCAACATCATTGGCGGCGTCAGCCCCGTGGGGCAGTATCAAGGCGTCCAGGCCTTCCTGGGCGCGGAGAGCATTGTCAAGGTACAGCCGAAGATCCTGGTGGCACCGGGCTGGACGAACGATCAGGCCGTCGTGTCCGAGATGATGGGCATTGCCGAGCGGCTGCGCGCCGTGATCCTGGCCGATGGCCCGAACACGACGGATCAGGATGCGATCAGCTACCGCGAGAAGTTCGGCTCCCCGCGCGTTTATATCATCGATCCGTGGGTAAAGGTGTGGGACACCGAAGCCAACGCCGATGCATTGCAGCCAGCCTCGGCCCGCGCTGCTGGCATGATTGCCCGCTCGGACAATGATCGCGGATTCTGGTGGTCGCCCTCGAACACCGAAATGTACGGCATCACGGGCACGGCGCGCGCCGTCGATTTCGTCCTGGGCGATGTGAATGCGCGCGCCAATTACCTGAACGAAAACGAGGTGGCCACGATCATTCAGAAGGACGGCTACCGTCTTTGGGGGAATCGCACCTGCTCGTCCGACCCGAAGTGGGCATTCTTGTCTGTCCGGCGCACTGCCGACATGATCAACGAGAGCCTACTGCGCGCCCATATGTGGGCGGTGGATCGGAATATCACGAAGACCTACGTCGATGACGTCCTGGCGGGCGTGAACGCTTATCTGCGCCACCTGGTCGCGGTGGGCGCGATTCTGGGCGGTAGCGCCTGGGCCGATCCGGCGCTGAATACGCCCGATCAGATCAGCCAGGGCATTGTGTACTTCGATTTCGATTTCACGCCGCCGTACCCCGCCGAGCACATTGTGTTCCGCTCGCGTCTGGTCAACGACTACATCGAGGAAGTGTTTGGTGTGGCCGCCTAATCCACGCCGATAACGACAGAAAAAGGAACAGATCATGATCGCGGATATTCTCTATGACCTCAACCTCTTTGTGGACGGTCGCGGCTATGCCGGGCGCGTTAAAGAGATCAAGCTGCCCGTCATCAAGCCGAAGCTGATGGGCTACCAGGCCGGCGGCATGGCCGCCGAGGTCGACGTACCGATGGGCCGGTTTGAAAAACTGGAATCCGAAGCCACGCTCTACGCCTTCGATAAGGACGTGCTGAATCTCATGCGCGTTCTTCCGGGCGAGCAGTTCGCGTTTACGGCGCGCGGCGCCATGGTGTCCGACGACGGCACGAAAAAGCCCGTAGTCGTCACGATGCGCGGCCTGCTGACCGAGGTCGACATGGACACCTGGAAGCCCGGTGATGAGATGCCGCTCAAGCTCAAGATGAGCTTGCGGTATTACAAGCTGCAGATCGATGGCGCCGATGTCTACGAAATCGACCCCGTGAATTACAAGGCCGTGGTCAACGGCGTCGATCAACTCGAAACCACCCGCCAGCATCTGGCAATCTAAAGGAGCAGTACGCATGAAAACCTATCGCGCACTAAAGGCGTTTCCGCACGGTAACAGCCATGTCGCCGCCGGCGCCATTGTGAATCTGACCGACAAACAGGCCACCTTCCTGATCGGATTCGTGGAGCCGGTCGATTCGATACCCACCGCGCCCGCTCTGGCCGAGGCGCCCGCCGCCGACGCTGATGAGGATGGCGGGAAGAAGAAGGGAGCCAAGAAATGAGCGATCGCACGACTGTCGAACTGAAATATCCGGTCGAGATCGATGGTGCCCAGGTGTCGTCGCTGACGCTGCGTCGCCCGAAGGTGCGAGACAACCTGGCGGCCGAAAAGATGGGCGGCTCCAATGCCGAGCGTGAAATCGCCTTGCTGGCCCTGCTGGCAGAGGTTTCCCCCGCTGCTCTCCATGAATTGGATATGGGAGATTATGCGGCCCTGCAGAAGGCCCTCACCAGTTTTTTTTAATTAGCACTCGGGAGACGTGGCGGTTGTGCGCGTACCTCGCAACGGCGACGGGGTTTTCCGTCGAGTCGATCCGCGATATGGATCTCGACGATCTGGCACGCTGGGCCAGCGAGATTTCGGATCTGCGCAAATCCGAGCAGCAGGCCTCGAGGGGGCATTGATCGCGGCCTGCTGCATTTTCACACCCGCGCGCCGCTCGGGGCAAAAAAGTAGTCTGGGGGCTTCCATATGGACAATCTGAATCTCGGCGTCATCATCGGCGCGACGTTGTCCAGCACGTTCAATAATGCCGTCACGTCCGCCCCTAAAAAGCTGCTGAAAATCGGCGACGCTCTCCAGTCGATCAGTCGCCGAGACAATCGTCTGAAGATCCTGCAGGGCGCTGAGTTCGATCTGGAAAAGAGCCGCGCCAAGCTCGCGGCCGTCAGCCGCGAACTGATGCAGGTCAAAGCCGCGATGCGCGGCGCCGACGGCAAAGAACTGGAGGTATTGAAGAACAGGGCCGCTGCCCTTGAGAGGCAGCAGGGCACTTTGGCCACCCGTGTCGAGCGCGCACGCGAGAAGGTGCGCCAGGCCGCCACAGCGCACAAGGAAGCCGCAGCGGCGGCCGACAAGCAGACGGGGAGCCTGGGGCGCCTGGGCAAGTCCCTGGAGACGATTCGATCCCGTGAAGAGTCGCTGGCGCGTGCCATGGCGGCGCAGGAGCGCGCCCAGCAGCGGCTGAGTTCCGCTCGCGCAGGCCTGTTCGATGCCGTGGCCATCGGCGCGGGCCTGAAGGCCGCATTCTCCGGCGCCGGGGAACTGCAGGCGAAGCTCACCGACATCGGCATCACGGCAGATATCCCTGCCGCGAAGATGAAGGAGATCGGCGCGGCGCTCACCACCGTCGCCCGTGAATCCGGCCAGACGCGCGAGAGCCTGGCCTCCGGCCTGCAGGTGCTTGTCGCGGCGGGCCTTGATAGCGACCGGGCCGTGCAGTCCCTGTCAGCCATCGGCAAGACGGCCACCGCCTCCGGCGCGTCTGTGGAGGACGTGTCGCGCACCGTGTTCTCGCTGCTGGACAACCTGAAAGTGGCTCCGGGCGACGCAATCAAGGCGATGGATATGCTGGTCGCCGCCGGTAAGGCTGGCCGGTTTGAACTCAAGGACATGGCGAAGTACTTTCCCGCCATGACCGCTGATGCCGCCAAGCTCGGACTGTCGGGAACCGCCGCTGTCGCCGCCATTGGATCATCGCTGCAGGTCGCCCTGAAGGGCGCCGCCGACCCCAGCGAGGCGGCCAATAACATGAAGAACTACATGGCGAAAATAACGGCCCCGCTGACCGTGAAGAATTTTGCCAAGTTCGGCGTCGACCTGGAAAAGGAGTTCAAGGGCTGGGCGGCAAAAGGACTTAATCCCATTGAGGAATCGCTCAAGCTGGTGCAGAAACTTACGCACGGCGACGCGTTCAAGATGGGCGAACTGTTCAATGACGTGCAGGTCAAGGCCTTCATCACGCCGCTGCTGCAGAATATCGACGAATATAAACGGATCAAGGCGGAGGTCGAATCTTCGACGGGCACGGTGGAAGCTGACGCCGCCCGTCGTCGCAATGAAGACCCCACCCAGAAATGGGCGGAGCTTGGCGAGGCGCTCACTCAATTGCGCGACAAGGCCATCACGCCACTGTTGCCGCCGCTCACGAAACTCATCAATCAGTTCATCGCCGCCGCGGCGCCGGTGTCGGCGTGGATGAGCGAGAATGAGACCCTGGTGGGCGTCCTGGGGTCGACGTTCGCCACGCTACTTGCCGGCAAGGTGGCATTCTCGGCAGCGTCCTATGGCATCGGCCTGGTTCGCGTCGCGTGGACGGCCTTGGGCGTGGCCGCCACGGCCAACCCGCTGGGCCTGGCCCTCAAGGTCATTGCGCTGGCCGCTGGCATCGTCTGGGCGAATTGGGACAAGATCGGCCCGCTATGGAGCAGCTTCTGGTCGTCGGCCACCAGCGTCGTCACCGGCGCCTGGGAAACCATCAAGAACTTGTGGGCAGGCGCCACCAGCTTTTTCTCGGACGTCTGGGTGCAGGTTCAGGCGGCGTTCTCTGGGGGCATCGGCAGCGTCGTGGCGTTGCTGGTCAACTGGTCGCCTGTCGGTTTGATTTACAAGGGCATTAGCTCTGCGCTGTCATCGCTCGGGGTCGAATTGCCCGGCAAGTTCAGCGAACTTGGCAGCATGCTGATCCAGGGCCTGGTGAGCGGTATCGGCAGCATGGGCAGCGCGGTCAAGGGGGCCATCGGCAACGTCGCCGATAACACGATTGGGTGGTTCAAGGAAAAGCTGGGGATCAAATCACCGTCGCGCGTGTTTCTCGGCTTGGGGCAGATGGTCGGCGCGGGCGCCGCGCAGGGCATTGGCAGTACGGCCCGTGCAGTGGGCCGCGCCACGGCCGGCCTGGGCCTGGCCGCGAGCATGGCGTTTCAGCCTGCGCTGGCCGCCGGTATGCCAACCGTCGCCACCGCCACCAGGCTCACAGGCCTGGCGACACAATCGGCCGCTCCGACCGGCACGGCAGCGCAGTCGGCCCAGCAGGCGGCGGCGGTCACACAGCACTTTGAGTTTCACATCACACAACGCAGCGGCGAGGATGCCGAGGCCCTGGCCCGGCGGGTTGCCGAGTTGGTGCGTCGCCAAAACCAAAGCACCCAGCGTGCCGCCCTGGGGGATTGGGCATGATCGGATTTGATATCGACGTCACCAACGTGGCGAAGCGTGCGGCAGATGCCCTCACGGGCAATAGCTTGATCAAGATGGCAAAGGGCTTCGTCGATCAGCCAACCGAGATGCTTGGCGGCCTGGCTGATCGATACGGTTTCACCGCTGCAGGCACCGCGCTGAAGACTGGCCGTATCGATGATCTCGTCTCTGCTGTTGGCGAGGATGCCGTTGGGCTGCTCGCCAAGGAAGGTGCGCGTCAACTGAATGTTGCAATTGACGCGGCCGCAGGCCAGCTTATCGGCCTGCTGCAGGCGCTCAATGGCAGCGATCCGCCACCCGCCGGCGACGTGCTGTTGATCCTGGGGGCCTTTCCGTTCATGGTGGGCACCGCCGCACACCAGAGCCTGAAGCGCACGAACGAGTATAGGTGGGCCAAGCAGGACAGGCTGCTGCGCACGCCAGCGCGGCAGTTTGTGGGCGTCGGTGATGAGCGCGTGGATCTGGATGGCTATCTGCTGCCGCACTATACAGGTGGCGCCGACTCGATCACTGTTCTGCGGGCTGCTGCGGCGCGCGGCGAGCCGCAGGAAATGATAGACCACTTTGGGATGGTCTATGGGCGCTATGTTGTCGAGAGCATCCAGGAAACGGGCAGCGAACTCGACGCCCATGGCCAGCCTCGGCGAGTGGATTTCACTTTGTCCCTATCGATTTATGGGGAAGACGCGCTGCCGCTTGCCGGCGCTGCCGCTGCCGTGGCGATGGCGGCGAGTGGCGATGAGCCGCTGCCATCGGCCGACGCCACCAATCAGGGCACCATGGAGGCGTAAATGCAGACCTACCTCACCCGCCACGGCGAAACCCTGGACGCCATCGCATGGCGCGTATACGGGACAGAGCAGGCCGTGCATGCCATCCTCAAGGCCAACCCCCATGTCACATACCAGCCAGCGGAGTTGCCGCCTGGCCTGAAGCTGACGCTTCCGGATGCCCCCGTTTCAGCCCGTCCGGTGCAAACCGTCCGGCTGTGGGCGTAGGCCATGACCCCGGATTTTCGCATTGTCCACGCGAGCGCGGATATCACCGCCCTGGTCGCAGATCGGCTTGTCACGCTGCGCATCACCGATCAGGCGGGGATCGTTTCCGACCAGTTCGACCTGTCTCTCGATAATCGCGACAATGCCGTGGCGATTCCGAGCACGGGTGCAGCGTTGACCGTCGCGCTAGGCTACAAGGGCCAGCCGCTCTTTGATATGGGTCAGTACACCATCGACGAGGTCGAATCCGCCGGCCTGCCGCGCACGCTTAGTTTGCATGGCAAGGCCGCCAACATGGGAGCGAGTTTCAAGAGCCAGAAGAACCGCGATTGGGACAAGACGACGCTGGGCAAGATCGTGAGCACCGTGGCGGGCGAGCACGGGTTGACGGCAAAGGTTGCCGACAGATTCAGAGACGTGCCAGTTGATCACCTGGATCAGGCCTATGAGTCGGATCTTAACCTGCTCACCCGCCTGGCCGAACAGTACGGCGCCGTCATGAAGCCGGCCGGAGGGTTCCTGCTGTTCGTCGAACGCGGCGCAGGCGTGACGGCTGATGGCAAGCCACTGCCCACTATGCCCATCGTCCCCACCGACACCATAGGCAGCGATGGGTGGCGCACCTCCATCCATGAGCGTCAGTATTATGCGCGGGTGGGTGCGCATTGGGGGAACCGTCGCGCCGCAAAAACGCAATATGTGTATGCGGGCAGCGGCGATCCTGTCATGTATATCCGCCATCCGTACAAATCCGAGCGTGACGCGCTGGCCGCCGCCGAGGCGAAGCTGCGCCAACTCCAGCGCGGGCGCACCAGCCTGAACCTGACTCTGCACGGAAGCCCAGCCATCTGCGCGGAAATGCCGCTGATGCTGGCGGGTTTCGATGCCCTGACGGACGGCGAGTGGATTGCGACACGGGCCGAGCATACGCTCGAGGGCAGCGGCCTTATCACCCGCGTGGAAGCCCAGCGACGCGATGACTTCGATGCCGAGGCGGCTGACCGCGCCGAGCAGGACAGCGCGGCCCCAGCGGGAGAATAACCCCGCCGCAGGAACCTCCAGCCGCCCTGGCCCAACATGGCGCCATGAGCGGAACCAATGCACTTACTGGCGAGTCGCTCGGCGGCCTGGATCATCTCAAGCAGTCGATACGCGACATTCTGACGACCCCAATTGGCGGCCGTGTCATGCGTCGTCAGTACGGCTCGCGCCTTTTTGATCTGCTCGACGCGCCGACGAACCGGCGGATTATGGCAGCAATCTATGCTGCCACCGCCGGCGCACTGCGCCTGTGGGAGCCTCGCTTCAAGCTGCAGCGTGTCGCCGTCGACGCGGTTTCTCCAGGTCGGGTTTCGCTGACGGTTTATGGCCTGTATGTCTACGGTGACCAGCCAGTCCCGCTGTCAATGACCGTCGAGGTAACCGCATGAGCATTGATCTGTCTCTGCTGCCTCCGCCATCGGTCGTCGAGCCCCTCGACTTTGAGACCATCCTGGCGACGATCAAGGCCGACGTGCTGGCCGTTGTCCCCGAGTTGGCCGATGTGCTGGCTCTGGAGTCTGAACCCGCCACGAAATTATGTGAGGTGTTCGCGTACCGCGAATTGCTGCTGCGCGCACGCATCAATAATGCAGCCAAGGCCACCATGCTGGCCCACGCCGAGGATACCGACTTGGACAACCTGGCCGTCCTGTTCGGCGTCCAACGCCTGCCGGACGAAAAGGACGATAGGCTGCGCCGGCGCACGCAGTTGTCGCTCGAGAGTTATTCAACGGCCGGGCCGACAAAGTCCTATCTGTACCACGCGCTGTCCGTGTCCAGTGACGTTCTCGACGCCTATGTGGATAGTCCGGCGCCTGGCGCCGTGCGTATCGTGATCCTGGCTGTGCCGTCTGATGACTATCCGCACGGCGTTCCGTCCCAGGCTCTGCTCGACGCGACGTACTCGGCGGTCAGCGCCGAGGACGTGCGCCCGCTCACGGACGCCCCTCTGACCGTTGCTGCCGAGGTCATTTTCTACTCCGTCGCCGCCTCCCTTGTGTGCTTGCCTGGGGTTGGGCAGGCCGCTGTCATCCAGGCCGCCATCGAGGCGGTCACAGCTTACGTCAACGATCAGTTCCGTTTGGGCTACGACATCACGGTGTCCGGCCTGAAAGCCGCGCTGCGCCGCCCCGGTGTGGCGCGGGTCAACCTCACCTCGCCCGCGCTGCCCGCCGCAGAGTCCGACGATGAGCAGGATGTGCTGGTCGCCGTCTCTGGCTGGCAAGCCGCTTTCTGCACGTCGATCACGGTAACACCTGGAGGCGTGAGCGCATGAGCCTGCTGCCATACAACGCAACCGCGTTCGAGCGCGCACTGGACGCCGCCACGCCGCTGGCGCTGCCGACCCCTATCGCCGACCTCTGGAACCCCGACACCTGCCCGCGCGACGCGCTGCCGTGGCTGGCCTGGGCGCTGCACGTTGACAACTGGGAGGATGCCGCGACTGAGTCGCAGCAGCGTGATGCGATCCGCATGTCGGTGTTGCTGCATCGCAAGAAGGGCACCCCTTGGGCGCTCAAGCGCGCGCTGTCCACCCTGGGCCTCGGCATTGAACTGATCGATCAGCACGAACAGCAGGTCATGTACGCGCAGTACAACCCACCGCGCCTGGATGGCACCTGGAAGCTGGACGGCTCGAGAAAGATCATGCCGTTGAGCGCGATCACGGGCATCCCCCAGGTGCAGCACTGGGCGCAGTTCATCGTGCGCCTGAACCTTGCCGACGTGTCGAACCCGGCCGTCCTGACGAAACTGCGCGCTCTGGTCGAGGAATGGAAACCGCAGCGGTCATGGCCACTGTTCACATACCTGCTGCGCATCTATTTCACCGTCACCATTGGCGCCGAGTCGCATTTCGTGATGCAAAAGCGCGTGCATGCTCCGATCTGGAGCGGCCTGACAATCACGACCCGTCCCGGATTCGTCTGGAAGCTGGGCCGCAACGGTACGGCCGTCAAGCTCGGGCAGTTCAAGCTGGACGGGTCGGTGCAGATTGGCAAGCTGTATGGCGCAGTGCCCGGCCCAAAACTCAAGTCAGCCCGCGTCGAGAGCAGCGCCGCGCTGGCGAAGTACATCAGCATCGATACCCGACCTCGCCAGCGCCTGGGCCTGTCGCACACTGTACGCACGCCCGATCCAGTGACGTTGCACAAGCGCCCGCGCAAGCTGGACGGCACATGGAAGGTCGGCACCGGCACGAAGCTCGGGCAGTTCAAGCTCGACGGCACACCACTGCCTCGCAACCCAATGACAGAAGGCCCGCGTCTCGGCCGCTTCAAGCTGCGCAACCCCGCCCACGACATTCCCGATCCAGCCTACGCCGGGCGCGTGAAGCTGGACGGCACATGGAAGGTCGGCGGCCCCGCCCAGCCAGACTCTCGCATCGTTTCGACAAGGATTCCAGATGGCATCGACGGTCATATCTAACGCCTGGCGCGCGCGCCTCGCCGATTTCCACGCCGCCGGCGCGCCGCTGGCGAAATTCGCGTTCATGTCCTTCGGCGATGGTGGCCACAACCCGGACGATACGCCCAAGGCGCCAGATCCCGACGCGCCTGGCCTGTACCACGAAGTGCTGCGCGTGCCGCTGCACAACGTGAGCCGACCCACGCCATACGCAGTCGAGTGCGAGGGCCGCATCGAGCCGGGTGAGCTGGTCGGCATCAAGGTGTCCGAGGCGATGCTGCTCGATGAAGAAGGCCGTCCCGTAGCTTTCAAGACCTTTGCGCCGAAGGTGCGCGAAGCCGACGAACTTTACCAGGTGTTCATCGAACCCCTTTTCTAATCAGGTGAGACCATGCCCGAAAACAATATCCCCGCACTGCCGCACGACAAAATCACTCCGCTGCCCAATACGGAGCCGGATGCCGTCCCCGATCTCTGGAACACCAGATTCGAGGAAATCGACGATAACTTCGAGGCGCTGCGCCAGCGCGCCGGCGGTGCCGTGGCGGAACTCGAGGCCGCCAAGGGCGATGCCCCGTCCTTTGCGGAGCGAATGAATCAGGTCAGCCAGGCCGTGCAGGATCTGGGCGGTGATCTCGGAAGCCTGCAGGGCATGACAGCGCCGATGCTGGCCCGAGCCGTGCGCCTGGATTGGGACTATTCGGGCAACAACATTTCGATGGAAATGTGGGCGGGCGACTATACCCTCATGGACACACAGCCGGTGGATGTCATCTCGGCAGTCGCTGGCGACGATTCCATCGACGTCGAGGATTCCAGCACGTTCGCAGCCGGGCAGCGATACGTCGTCTACGACGGCACCCATTCCGAGCAGGTTCTGGTCGAGGCGGTGCTGACAGCCACCCGCGTGCGCGTGGCCGATGCACTGACCTGGGCCTATGGCGAGGGGGCATTCCTGGCCCGCACGTCTTTTGCCGTGGCCGATGGCACATCTCAGGCCAAGGCCGGGGATACATATTTTTCGAAGCCGATCAATCTCGGGTTCGATGCCGCCAAGCGCTCGGTCGTGATCCGGCGCAAGCCCACGGCGGCCGCGATCAGCGTCGATTATCTGACGGCCGCGAACCAGTGGAAATCGGCACCGCTTGCCTGGACACGGTCTGGTGGCAAGGTGCCCGCTGGATACATCGATTGCGAGTATGAGTTCACGATTGCGGGCGACACCGCCTTGCGCGTCTCTGTCTCGGGCGGCGCAGGCACCACCGAGGTGCAACACATCATCGGGCTGGGCACCATCACCGGCCTGCGCGGCACGCATACGCCGCCCCTGAAGCCCGTAATGGCGAATCCTCTGGACGGCGCCGAGGGTCTGACAGACCTGCCCACGCTCGCGCTGACAAACTATGTGTCACTGACCGATACCAGCGTGGATGCCGTGCAGTTCCAGGTGTCCACGACAGCGGATTTCGCCGAGATCATGATCGACTCGGGTGCGCAGGTCGGTGGCCTGTCATGGCGTGAGGTCGGCCTGCGCCTGGAGGTGTCCTCGACCTACTATGTGCGCGGCCGTGCCCGTGATGCCGAGGGCGCCTGGTCGCCGTGGTCGGATGCTGTGTCGTTTTCGACCGCCGATTCGTTCGTCTACGTCCAGGCCCCCACCAACGTCAGCCCGGCCGACAAGCTCGAGAACGTGGGCGACACTCCGACGCTGACCGGCAGCAGCTTCGCCGTGTATGCGGGCAGCGATACCCAGGAGGCCGCGCAGTGGCAGATCCGCGAGGCGGGCCAGTCGTATGACTCGGCCACTCTCGATACGGGCGACGACACAGAAAACCTCACGTCGTTTGCCGTGCCGGCCGACCTGCTGAAGTCCGCCAGGACAGAGTACTTCTGGCGCGTGCGCCACAAGGGCCAGAATATCGGCTGGGGCGAGTGGTCGGTTGAGACCAAGTTCACGACGAAAAAGACTTTTGGCACCGTGATCGGCATTGCGCTGGTGACCACGGGTGGCGCCTCGGGCCAGTGGGCGCGCATCGACGAGGATGGGAACGCCAAGGCCACCGACGCCGCCTTCTTCAACGCCCACCCGACTTACGCCGGCATCGTCGACCAGAGCATCGACAGCCAGCAGATGGTGAAAATTCCCGCGTTCTACATCAAAGAAGGCGTCGTACCCTCGGGTACGTTCGCGGGCAAGACGGCCATCTGGGTGTCAGACAAGAAAGAGGCCGGCTTCCAGCTTCACCCCGCGTTCATGGATGCCGGACAGCCCCTGCAGCAGTTCTGGATCGGGAAGTACAAAGCCTCGAATGGAACCGGCAACGTGATGCAGTCCGTGCCCGGCGTCTCCCCGTTGGTGTCGATCAACTTCCCGACGATGGCGGCGCGCGCCACGGCGCGCAACACCGGCGGTGTGACGGGGTTTCAACTCTGGCATGTGTACATGCGCGCCGCGATCCAGGCCCTGGCGCTGATCGAGTTGGGCAACCCGGACGTGCAGACGCTGATCGCCCAGGGCTACGTCAACGCCAGCGCGGCCCAGGCGGTGGATGCCGCCGCGACCCTCGCCGCGTCCTGGCGCGGGATCATCGGGCTGTGGGGCAACGTCTGGGAAATGTTCGACGGCCTGCAGACCGATGGCGACCGGAAATACAAGGTCTGGGACAGGAAGGGCAACAAGACCTACATCACCACGAACCAGATTTGTCCATCGGCCAGCGCCAGCTACATCGTCACGATGTCGGCGGACGAAGGCGCGGACTACGACCTGGGGCCGCTGTTTATGCCCGCGACCGTGGATGCGTCGATCAACAACGGGACGTATGCAGACGGCATGTGGTCGGCAGCGAATTGCGTGGCCTACCACGGCGGGGATTGGAACTACGGCGCGATCTGCGGGCTGTTCTGCTTGAACGTCAGCAACGCCGCGTCGAACTCCAGCGCGAGTGTCGGCGGCCGCCTCGCAAAGGTGTAAGGCATCAAGTTTTTTTGAGTCATGTTTTTCGGGTCCGCGCCAAGCGCGGTGCCCGAGCAACCATCCAATAGGAGCAATCCATGAAGATCGAAGATGGCAAGCTGGTGGTCGATATCGACGGCAGTACCATGCAGGTGCCGCTGCCCGCCGTCGCGGGCACCAGCCGCGTGAAAGCCTGGCAGGTGCCGGAAGCCTACCGCGCCGGGCGTCTGTTTGTGTCGGTCATCCAGCCGGGCCAGGTCGAGGAAGTCCCGGCGTGCGCGCCCGGCTCGGCTCAGTACCTGGGTGAGCTTACGCTTGAGCCGGCCGATGACGCGGCGCTACGCGCCGCCAAGGCCTCGAAGCTGGCCGAGATCAATGCCGCCTGCGACCTTGCCGGCAAAGCCGTGCTGGCGGGCTACCCCGACGTCGAGATCAAGACGTGGCCACAACAGGCGGCCGAGGCGGCGGCGTATCAGGCAGACTCTCAGGCCGAAGTGCCGCTGCTCACGAAGATCGCGGCAGACCGGGGCCTGACCGTTGCCGACCTGGCCACCCGCGTGCAGGCCAAGGAAGCCGCATTCAAGGCGGCGGCCGGCGGGCTGCTGGGCATGCGCCAAGCCCTCGAGGATCAGATCGATGCCGCCGCCGGCGTCGAGGATCTGGCCGGCATCGTGTTCGACGCCGCGAGCGCGCTGGCATGACAAGCTGGCGCTATGTGCTGCATCACCGGGTAGCGGCCCATCATCGGGCGCTATCCGGTATCAGTTTCGATGGCGAGTGGCTGCAGATCCATTGCGGCATGATACGTGTCCAGGTCGGCTATGCCTGGGATGGCTGCAGCCCCGCATTGCGGGTGCCCGGCACTCGCATCTGGCTTGGCGTACCCGATGGCCCGGTTATGGATGATGGCCGCCCGGCGGCCTGGCGCGCATCCCTGCTGCATGACGCGCTGTGCCAGTTTCGCCGCGACATCCCCGGCCTTACACGCGACGCCGCCACGGCCGTACTTGCTGCGGAACTGCATGATGCCCAGGCACCGCTCTGGATGCAGCGGCTGTACCCGGCAGGCGTGCGCCTACTCGGGCCACAGGACTTTCCGGGCGACGGGCCGCGCTTGGCATGAAAGACCCACACCTGACGTTGCTCACCAAGCTCGAGGAACTGGACGCATACACCCACCAGGTGCTGCATCAGTTCCCGCGTCTGGAGCGGCATCTGCTGTGCGCCGAGATGCGCACCAGCACAAACCGCTTCCTGCGCCTGGCCACTGTCGCGTGGAAGCGCCGACAGAAGGCCGCCGCGCTGTTCGACCTGGACGTCGAGATCGAGGTGTTCCGCCTGCTAATTCGCAAGGCCCACCGCCTGGGCTACATCAATGATCACCGGCTGATGGTCTGGATGAAGCACACCAACGAAATCGGGCAAATCGTAGGCGGGTGGATCAAGCACGAAACCACCAAACGCAAGGGGGAAGCCATGCAGTAGCGCCCACAGGCTGTCTTTGAATGGGCAATGGCTTATTACGGCGGGAATTGGAACAACGGCGCGATCTGCGGGCTGTTCTGCTTGAACGTCAACAACGCCGCGTCGAACTCCAACACGAATATCGGCGGCCGCCTCGCAAACGACTATCGCCGGAAGGCGGCTCGCTCATGGGCGGCCGTCCAGTGCGTATCCTTTGGGGCCATTGTCCTGACCATGTTGTCGAAGATAAACAGGGCGCTGCGGCCAGTATTCACGGAGACCGTGGCAGCGCCCGCCCATCACCAGGACATCCATGCCTCACACCATAAACGGCCTATGGGCCGACCTCACCAGCTTCGAGAATCTCTACGCAGCCTTCCGGGGCGCCCGTCATGGCAAGCGCTACCGCCTGGAGGTGATGCGCTATGCGGCGAACCTCGAAGAGAACCTCATCAATCTGCAAAATCACCTGATCTGGAAGTCCTGGACGCCAGGCCGTCAGCGCGAGTTCGTCGTGCGCGAGCCAAAGCTGCGCGCCATCCAGGCGCCGCCCTTCGAGGATCGCGTCCTGCACCACGCGCTGGTTCAGGTGGTCGAGCCGCTTTTCGAGCGCCGCTTCATCCACGACAGCTATGCCTGCAGGCGCGACAAGGGCGTGCAGCGGGCCGTCGCCCGCGTGCAGCACTTCCTGCGCGTGGCGCGCCGCAACTGGGGCGACGAGGTCTATGTGCTCAAGGCCGACATCAGTCGGTATTTCGCGAGCATTCTGCACCCGGTGCTGATGCGCGAGGTCGAGCGGGTCATCTCCGATCCCGACGTCCTGTGGGTCTGGCGCCAGATCCTCACGGGTTACGGCCATGAGAACGGCCTGGGCCTGCCCGTAGGCGCGCTCACCAGCCAGCTTGGCGCGAATATCGTGCTGAACCGCCTGGATCATGTCGCCAAGGATCAGATGAGCCTGCGGTTCTATGTGCGGTATATGGACGATTTCATTGCCGTCCTACCAGACAAGGCCACCGCCCAAAGCGTGCTGTGCGAGTTACGCGCCACTGTTCATGACCTCGGCCTGGAGTTGAACCCGAAGACGGCCATTCACCCGTGGCAGCGCGGTGTGGATTTTTGCGGCTATCGCACCTGGCCGACCCATATCCTTCCCCGCAAGCGCAACATCAAGCGTGCCCGGCAAGACTTCCGCAGGCTGATGTGTCAGTACTTCGCCGGCGAGGTGGATCTAGCGCACGTGCGCCAGCGCGTCGCCTCGTTTGTGGCGTATGCGAAACACTGCGATGCCCGCGAAACCGTGGAGCGAGTCCTGGGCGATCTTGTGCTTGTGCCTGGCCTGCGCGACGCTCCGGTCGATGCCGGGAAACGGGGAGTTTCGACCCCGGACGGGCAAAACATATTCCAAAATTGGAATTTGGAATAAAAAAATGGGCTAGTCAAAGTGACCTAACCCATTGATTTAATTGGCGGAGCGGACGGGACTCGAACCCGCGACCCCCGGCGTGACAGGCCGGTATTCTAACCAACTGAACTACCGCTCCGCAGCGGTGCCAGAAAATCCTGGCGTCCCCTAGGGGATTCGAACCCCTGTACTCACCGTGAAAGGGTGATGTCCTAGGCCTCTAGACGAAGGGGACAGGACATTCGACAACGAAAGTTTTTTGGTGGAGGTAAGCGGGATCGAACCGCTGACCTCTTGCATGCCATGCAAGCGCTCTCCCAGCTGAGCTATACCCCCAAAAACTGGCTTCGTTAACGAAGAAACGAGATTATGCACGAATTTTTTTTCGTGCGCAAGCGAGGCCGGATTTTTTTGTTTCGGCCGTAGAGAAACCGTCTCCATGCGCCTCGGATCACAACTCTTTACATATCGGCCCGCCGGGAAAGATCGCGCCCGAAACCCGGGAAGGCCGCGCGGCTATCCTGAAATAGCCGGCAAGATCAATCCATTACCGGTAATTTGCGGACCGATGACCGGTCGTTCCCGCTTGCGAGGCGGGGCCCGCAGCGCCTACGATCCGGGCTGTTTCCATTCCCCGGAGTCCATCCGCCATGCACGCCCGCGTCCGTCACGAAACCCTGACGCCCGCCTGGTCGGTCCAGGCGATCCTGGATCTGTTCGCCCTGCCCTTCAACGATCTGCTGCTGCGGGCGCAGACCGTGCACCGGGAACACCACCCGGCCAACGCCGTCCAGCAATCCAGCCTGCTGTCGATCAAGACCGGCGCCTGTCCCGAGGACTGCGCCTACTGCCCGCAGTCCTCGCGCTATCACACCGAAGTGGAGCCGGCGCCGCTGATGCCGCTGGACCAGGTGCTGGAAGCGGCGCGCAAGGCGCGGGACGCGGGCGCGCAGCGCTTCTGCATGGGGGCCGCCTGGCGCTCGCCGACCGAGCGCCAGCTGGACCAGGTGATCGGGCACGTGCAGGCCGTGAAGGCGCTGGGCCTGGAGACCTGCGTCACCCTGGGCATGCTGAAGGACGGCCAGGCCGAACGCCTGAAGGCCGCCGGCCTGGACTACTACAACCACAACCTGGACACCGCGCCGGAACACTACGGCGAGATCATCCGCACCCGCACGTTCCAGGACCGCCTGGACACGCTGCGGCGCGTGCGCGGCGCCGGGCTGAAGGTCTGCTGCGGCGGCATCGTCGGCATGGGGGAATCACGCGAGATCCGCGCCGGCCTGATCGCCGCCCTGGCCAGCCTGGACCCCTACCCCGAATCCGTGCCCGTCAATCAGTTGGTGAAGGCGCCGGGCACGCCCCTGGCCGATGCGCCCGACCTGGATCCCATCGAGTTCGTGCGCACCATCGCGGTGACCCGCATCGTCATGCCCCGCGCCGTGGTGCGGCTGTCGGCGGGCCGCGAGAGCATGCACGACAGCACCCAGGCCCTGTGCTTCATGGCCGGCGCCAACTCGATCTTCCACGGCGAGCGGCTGCTGACCACGCCGAACCCGCAGGCGCGGGCCGACGCCCTGCTGTTCGAGCGCCTGGGGCTGGTGCCGATGCCCGACGATACGGTATCCGCAACCCTGGAAACCCACGCGGCCGCCAGTCCGGCCTGACCCTCATCCGACGCGCCCCACCATGCACACCCTGATCCTCAGCATTTCCTTCAGCGTCGCCGTCTCGATCTTCCTGAAGCTGGCCCGCGGCGGCGGCATCCGCATCGACCAGGCCATCGCCGTCAACTACGCGACGGCGGCGGCGCTCAGTCTGTGGCTGCTGCGCCCGCCCCTGGACACGCTGTTCGAACAACCGCCCGCCGTCTGGCTGATCCTGTGCCTGCTGGGAGTGCTGCTGCCCAGCGTGTTTCTGGTCATGGCGGCCGCCGTGCGCCGGGCGGGGATCGTGCGCAGCGACACCGCCCAGCGCCTGTCGCTGATCCTGCCGATCCTGGCCGCCTTCCTGGTGTTCCACGAGGTCCTGTCGGGCCGCAAGGCCTTCGGCATCGCCCTGGCGCTGTGCGCCCTGGCCTGCCTGCTGGCGCGCCCCCGGGCCGCGGCCGCGGCGCCGTCCGGGAACGCCGCGGCGGCGACCGCGCCCGAGGACGAGACGCGGGGATCGGCATCGCGCGGCTGGCTGGTGCTGCTGGGCGTCTGGGCGGGCTACGGCTGCATCGACATCCTGTTCAAGCAGATGGCGCGGATCGGCGCGGGCTTCACCGGCAGCCTGCTGCTGAGCTTCATCCTGGCCGGCCTGCTGATGGGCCTGTGGCTGCTGGTCCGGCGCACCCGCTGGGACGCCCGCAGCCTGACGTCCGGCGTCCTGCTGGGCGGACTGAACTTCGGCAACATCTACTTCTACATCCGCGCGCACCAGACCTTCCCGGACAACCCCACCCTGGTGTTCGCGGCCATGAACATCGGCGTGATCTCGATCGGGACGCTGGTGGGCGCGGGCGTGTTCCGCGAGCGGCTGAGCGCGCTGAACATGCTGGGCATCGGGCTGGCCCTGGGCGCGATCGTGCTGCTATTCCCCCGCTGAGGCCGTCCGGGCCGGGGCCGGAGGCGGCGCCGGTTCGGGTTCCGGTTCCGGCGCGGCCGGCGCCGCCAGGGGGTCGTCGATCACCGGATCGTGCGAGATGTCGCGCGCCGGATCGACGCGCGGATCCAGCACCGCCATCACGTGGGAATTCTGCAGGGTGTCGGCCATGGGCACGAACTGGGTGGGCGCGTCCTCGCTGCGGTGCGTGCCCTTGACCTTCCGTTCGCGGATGAACACCACCAGCAGGGCGGCGCAGGCCGACACGAAGACGAAGTACACGTCCGACCCCCAGGCCCGCATCAGGCCGCCCGCCGCCAGCGGCCCCAGGCAGGCGCCCAGGCCGTAGACCATGTACAGCAGGGCGCTCAGGCCCACCCGCCGCTCGGGATCGACGTTGTCGTTGGCGAAGGCCGCCCCCATGGGATAGAGCGTGAACTGGACGATCCCCAGCACGCCGGAGAAGGCCACCAGGGCCACGTAGGGAAACTCGAACCAGCCCCACAGGGGCACCCCCAGGCACAACAGGAGCAGCGCGCCGATGCGGATCAGGCGCACCCGGCTCATGTGATCGGCCAGCCAGCCCAGGGGCCATTGGAACACCAGGCCGGCCGCCACGGACACCGCCAGGAACACCCCCACCTGGTGATTGTCCATGCCGTGCTGCAGCCCGTAGACAGGCGCCAGGCCATAGAACGCGCCCGTCAGCATGCCGGCCAGGAACAGCACCGTCAGGGACAGGGGCACGCGCGCCACGTAGTAGCGCAGGGCCAGGGGGGCCGGCACCTGCAGCGCCGGGTGCAGGCGCCGCGTCAGCGTCACCGGAATCAGGCTGAGCACGCTGCAGATCGCCACGAACACCAGCGGCTCGGAATCCAGCTTCGGGAACAGCCCCAGCGCCAGCTGGCCCAGCACGGTGCCCATACAGGAAGCGACCATGTAGAAGCCGAACACGGTCCCCCGCGAGGCGTTCTCGGTCTGCTCGTTGAGCCAGCTTTCGATGGCGATGAACAGGCTCACCATGGCGACGCCCGCCACGAAGCGCAGCGCCAGCCAGACCCACAGGCCCTGGATCAGGATCATCGCCAGCACGGTGACGGTGACCAGCGCCGCGCAGGCCGCGTAGGCGCGGATGTGGCCCACGCCGATGATCAGCCGGTGCCCGACCCGGGCGCCCAGCACCAGGCCCAGGTAGTACGCGGCGATCATCGCCCCGACCCAGACCTCGGACACGGACAGCGCCGTCAGCCGCAGGCCCAGGTAGGTATTGAACAGCCCGGAACTGAGCAACAGGATCAGGGTCGCCAGGTACAGGGAGAAAAATGCGCCGATCGTCTTGGCCATGCGGAATTCCGGTCGGGAGCGCCGCCGGCATCCGGCCGGCATTGCCCTCAAGCAAGCATCATAGCAGCGGCGCATGCCGCCCGGCGGCGTCCTCGTTTATCATAGGACCATGAGCGAAACAGACTTCTCCCCCACCCTCAGCCACCTGGATGAAAACGGCCAGGTCCGCATGGTCGACGTCGGCGCCAAGGCCCCGACCGACCGCACCGCCGTGGCCGAGGGCCGGGTGCGCCTGAACGCCCACGCCTGGGGCCTGCTGTCGGCCCAGGCCAATGCCAAGGGCGAGGTCCTGAACACGGCCCGCGTCGCCGGCATCCTGGCGGCCAAGCGCTGCGCCGAACTGATCCCCCTGTGCCACAGCCTGCCGCTCAGCTTCGTCGGGGTGGACTTCTCGGCCGACGAGTCCAGCCGCACGCTGACCATCCGCGCCACCAGCCGCACCCGCCACCAGACCGGCGTCGAGATGGAGGCCATGACGGCCTGCTCCGTCGCCGCCCTGACGGTCTACGACATGTGCAAGGCCGCCGACAAGGGCATCGTCATCGAGCAGATCCGCCTGCTCAGCAAAACCGGAGGCAAGAGTGGCGACTGGCGCAACGATTGAAGTCCTGTATTTCGCCCAGGTCGCGGAACACATGGGCGTGCGGCGCGAAACCCTGCCCCTGGACGCGCCCGTCCAGGCGGGCGACTGGCTGGACGCCCTGGCGGCGCGCTGTCCCGCCCTGGGGCCCTCGGCCCGCCTGAAGCTCGCCATCAACCAGGAACACGCCGGGCGCGCCGCCACGATCCGCCCGGGCGACGAGGTCGCCGTGTTCGAGCCCGTCACCGGCGGCTGAGTCCCGGGCCCGTTCAGCTTGTCCATGCACGCATCATGATCCGCATCCAGACCGAACGCTTCGAAGTCGCCGAACTGGCGGCGCTGCTGCAGGCCCGCGCGGCCGGCCGGGCCGGCGCCCTGGTGCACTTCCTGGGCATGGTGCGCGACTACAGTCCCGACGCCGGCTCCCGCAGCCTGTTCCTGGAACACTACCCGGGCATGTGCGAACGCGAGATCCAGGCGCTGTGCGACCACGCGAAACAGCGCTGGGACGTCCTCGACACCGTGGTGGTCCACCGGGTCGGCGAACTGCCGCTGGGCGACCCCATCGTCTTCGTCGGCGTGGCCGCCGCCCACCGGGGCCAGGCCTTCCAGGCCTGCGAATACATCATCGACGCCCTGAAGACCCGCGCGCCCTTCTGGAAGCGCGAAACCCTGGCCGACGGCCAGGCCTTCTGGGTCGAACAGCAGGCCGCCGACGCCGAGAAAACCGCCCGGTGGGACACTTCCCGGGACACGCCCCAGGACATGCCATGAAAGCCAATCCCGCCCTGCCGCCCGTCAGCCTGCGCTGCGCGGTGCTGACGATCTCCAGCCGCCGCACGGCCGCCGAGGACACGACCGGAGACTACCTGGCCGCCGCCCTGGGCGAGGCCGGCCACGACCTGCGGGCCCGCGCGCTGTGCCCGGACGACCGCTACCGGATCCGCAAGGTCCTCAGCGACTGGATCGCCGATCCGGACATCCAGGTGATCCTGTGCAACGGCGGCACGGGCTTCACTCACGGCAAGTCCGCCATTCCCGCCGTCACGCCGCTGCTCGACCAGGTCGTGCCCGGCTTCGGCGAACTGTTCCGCCACCTGTCCTGGCTGGACATCGGCGCCTCCTCGCTGCAGTCCGACGCACTGGGCGGCATGGCCAACGACACCCTGGTGTTCTGCCTGCCCGGCTCGACGGGCGCCTGCCGCCTGGCCTGGGAAAAGATCCTGCTGTCCCAGCTCGACAGCCGCCAGCTCCCCTGCAATTTCGCCAGCGCCTACCGCGCGGCGCATATGGACACTTGACCATGCTCGACTTCGATGCCGCCCAGGCACGGCTGGCGGCGCGCGGACGCGCGCCCGCCGGACACGAAACCATCCCCCTCGACGCCCTCGCCGGCCGCGTGCTGGCCGAGGACGTCGTCGCCGTCCTCGACCTGCCGCCCGCCGACAACAGCGCCATGGACGGCTACGCGCTGCGCGCCGCCGACGCGGCCGCCCCCGGCGCCACGCTGCCGATCCAGCAGCGCTGCTTCGCCGGCCAGGCGCCCGAGCCCCTGCTGCCCGGCCAGGCCATCCGGCTGTTCACCGGCAGCGTGATCCCGGCGGGCGCGGACACCGTGGCCATGCAGGAGGACTGCCGCGAGGACGACGGCCGGGTCGCCTTCCTGACACCGCCCCCGCCCGGACGGCACATCCGCCGCCGGGGCGAGGACATGCGCGCGGGCCAGACCGTCCTGGCCCGGGGCACCCGCCTGGCGGCCGGCCACCTGGCCGTCCTGGCGGCCCAGGGCTACGACCGGGCGCCCGTCTTTCCCCGCCTGAAGGTCGGCATCCTGACCACCGGCGACGAACTCGTCCCCCCCGGCCAGCCCCTGCCCCCGGCCGCGATCCACAATTCCAACGCGCCGATGCTCGCCAGCCTGTGCGGCGGACTGGGCGCGACCGCCCCGATGCTGCGCCACGCGCGCGACGACGCGCAAGCCACCCGCCGGGCGCTGGCCGAACTGAACGAGGCCTGCGACCTGGTGCTCAGCGTGGGCGGGGCTTCGGTCGGGGAAAAGGATCTGGTCAAGCCCGCCATCGAAGCCCTGGGCGGTA
Source organism: Castellaniella denitrificans (assembly GCF_042653765.1). NCBI lineage: Bacteria > Pseudomonadati > Pseudomonadota > Betaproteobacteria > Burkholderiales > Alcaligenaceae > Castellaniella > Castellaniella denitrificans. The sequence continues at coordinate 151,690 of NZ_JBHSEZ010000004.1, forward strand.
CGCTGGACCTGTGGCGGGTGCGCATGAAGCCGGGCAAGCCGGTGGCGCTGGCCGAACTGAACGGCCGCCCGGTGGTCTGCCTGCCCGGCAACCCGGTCTCGGCCTTCGCCGTGTTCACGCTGCTGGTCAGCCCCCTGATCCGGGGCCTGCAGGGCCGCCGGGACGTGCTGCCCCCGGTGCGGCGCGGCATCCTGGACACGGCCCGCGCCGTCGGGGGCGACCGCGACGACTTCCTGCGCATCCAGGCCACCCAGGGCGCCACCGGACTGCCCCGCCTGACGCCGCACACCCAGCAAAGCTCGGGCGCCCTGAGCAGCCTGGCCTGGGCGCACGGCCTGGCCCGCATCCCGGCGGGCGCGCGGCTGGAATCGGGTGCGGAAGTCGACTGGATGGCGCTGTCCGACTGGCTGGTCTGAGACCAGGCCCTGGTTACCGCCAGCGGTCCCAGTCCTCAGGCGTATTCAGGTTGACCAGCGCGTCCGCGTCGGGGAAATCGACGGCGGCCGCGCCGCAGGACCGCAGCCAGCCCTGGACCTGGCGGCCGCCCGCGTCCAGAAACGCCCGCAGCCCGTCCGCCAGGTCGCGGTGCGCCATCAGGCAGAGCGGATGCGGGCCGTCGGGCGTGCGCGCATAGGCCGGGCGGTCGGGCCGGGCCGCCGCGCCCAGCCGCGCGCCCAGGTCGTCAGGCCAGCGCACCACGTCCACCGGCAGCACGAACAGCCAAGGCGACCGCGCCCGCCGCAGGCCCGCCAGCACCCCGGCCAGGGGGCCGCAATCCGCATGGCCGGGATCGTCGCGCACGACCGTGCCGTAGGCGGCGTAGTCGCCCGGATGGCGGTTGGCGCTGATCCACAGGGTTTCCGCCCCCTGGGCCCGCAGAAAGCGGCAGGCATGGGCCGCCAGAGGGTCGCCGCGCCAGGGCATCAGCCCCTTGTCGGCCTCGGGATCCTGGGCGGTGCGCATGCGCCGGGATTGCCCGCCCGCGAGAATCAGGCCGTCGAATTCAACCACCGATGTAGCTCATCTCGATCTTGTGATCGCGGTGAGCCTCGCCGCGCCGCTCGGAATAGCGGTCGTCGCGCGCCTGCCAGACGCCCGCCAGATGCCGCGCCAGCGCCGCGTCGTCGGCCCCGGCGCGCAGCAACCCGCGGATGTCGTGGCCCTGCTCGGCGAACAGGCAGGTGAAGAGCCGCCCTTCGGGCGACAGGCGCAGCCGCGTACAGTCCCCGCAGAAGGGCTGGGACACGCTGGTGATCAGGCCGATCTCGCCCGCGCCGTCGGCGTAGGCCCAGCGGGCGGCGACTTCGCCCCGGTAGCGGGCCTGGACCGGCCGCAGCGGGAATTCGGCGCCGATGATCCGGACGATTTCCGCCCCGGTGACGACTTCGTCCATGCGCCAGCCATTGGTGTTGCCGACGTCCATGTATTCGATGAAGCGCAGCGTGTGGCCGGTGCCCCTGAAACGGCGCGCCATCGGCAGGATCTGGCCGTCGTTCATGCCCCGGCGCACGACCATGTTGACCTTCACGGGCGCCAGCCCGGCCGCGGCGGCGGCCTCGATCCCGTCGAGGATCGTGGCGACGGGAACGCCGCTGTCGCTCATGCGCTCGAACAGGGCGTCGTCCAGCGCATCGAGACTGACCGTCACCCGCGTCAGGCCGGCGTCGGCCAGCGCGCGGGCCTTGCGGGCCAGCAGCGTGCCATTGGTGGTCAGGGTCAGCTCGGGCGGTTCGCCGTCCGGCGTGCGCAGGCCGGCCAGCATCCCGACCAGGTTCTCGATCTGCTTGCGCAACAGGGGTTCGCCGCCGGTCAGGCGGATCTTGCGCACCCCGCCCGCCACGGCGATCCGGGCGACCCGGGTGATTTCCTCGAAGGTCAGCAGGGCGCCATGGGGCAGGAAGGCATGATCCGCGCCGAACAGCTCGCGCGGCATGCAATAGGTGCAGCGGAAATTGCAGCGGTCCGTGACGGAAATCCGCAGGTCGCGCAGGGGACGCCCGAGCGCGTCGCGCACCGTCCCGCCCGGCGCCGGGGCCGCGACGCGGCCCTCCGGCGCCGGCTCGGGCCGGCGAGGGATCACGCTGGGCATGGAATCAGTCGTTTTCCTTGACCCGGTAGACCAGGGTGGCGACCTTGGCCAGGCCCAGGACCTTGACCGTGACGCTGCCCAGCAGCAGGCGCGACAGACCGCTGCGGCCGTGGCTGCCGATGAAGATCAGGTCGCAGCCTTCGGTCTGGGCGGCCTGCACGATGCCGTCGGCCACGTTGAAGTTGGACACCGCCAGGGACTTGGCCTTGACGCCGGCCGTCTCGGCCCGGTCGAGCACGGCCTGGAGATATTTCTGGGCCTGCTCGGCGGCGGTGCGGTCGTAGTCTTCGTCCGTGATGGCGTAGGCGGCGGCCATGCCGTCGAAGCCGACCGTGGCGGCGAAGGGCTGGGTCACGTACAGCGCGACGATTTCCGCGCCGATGGCGCGGGCGAAGCAGACGCCCTTGTTGGCCGCTTGGGCGGAAAGCTTGGAGCCATCCGTGGGGATCAGAATTTTCTTGAACATGCGCGGATCATCCAAAACGCTAACGGGAGACATCAGCATACCTGCTGGCTCTCCGAAATGACAGTCGGATCAGCCCTGGGTTTGATCTACGCCATATTCCCGGGCCGCGAGGAACAGATTCGTGCAGCGCGCGCCCGAGCGGCAGAAGGCCAGCACCGGCGCCGGCAATTCCCGCAGCAGGCCGGCGAACTCGGCCACGTCGGCGGCCGTGATCGCGCCGCTGATCACGGGCTGGTAGCGCGCCTGCAGTCCGGCGTCCCGGGCCGCCCGCAGCACGTCGTCGGACAGGGGCTGCTCGGGGCCGCCCTCGCCGTCCGGACGGTTGATGATGACGGACTTGAATCCCGCGTCCGCCAGGGCCCGCATGTCATCGGGCTGCAGTTGGGGCGCGACGGAGAAATCGGGAGTCAGGGTCTGGTAGGTCAGGGGCATATTGCTTCCTTGGCGCAGCGCGGCGCGCCTTCGATCGTCAGGTGATGTTCCGCCAGCAGCCGGCCCATCAGCGGGCCCGCCAGCACCTCGTGTTCGGCCTGGCGCTGCGCCGACAGGCCGTCGGCGCCATCCGCGCCGAGCGCGGGATGGCACATCAGCACGTCGCCGTCGCGGCACGACGCCAGCCAGCGGCGCATCCAGCCCTCGTAGGCCGGGACGCCGCCCTGGAAATCATACACGCCCAGGAAGCCGGGATTGAGCGCATGGCCGCGCGCGGCCGCCCGCCGCCGCAGGCCGGACGCCCCCAGCCCGGCGATGACCGCGGCCTTGAAGCGCAGGCGCGGCGGCAGGCCCGCCATGCGGGACCGCCCGACGTCGCGGATCCAGGGGCTGCCATTCCGGGGCTCGGGCAGCGCTTCGAGCAGCGCATCGCGGATGCCCGGCAGCTGATGCACGTGCTGGTGGCCGTCGACGTAGTCGGGTTCACGGCCCGTGATGTCCCGGAACAGCGCCAGTTGCCGCCGCACGGCGGCGCGCACGGCATCGCCGGGCAGCCGCCCCAGCCAGGCGGTCCGGATCAGCGTCCCCAGGGGCAGGCACGGGCCGGGCTGGCCGAAGGATTCGGTGAAATTCAGATGCAGGCCGATCTGCAGCCCGGACGCCAGCAGGGCCCCCGTGTCCCGGCGCGCGGCCGGACCGTCGACCAGCAGGCTGGTGGCCGACAGGCGGCCGCGCCCGGCCAGCGACAGGATGCCGGCGTTCACCGCCGGGTTCATCCCGAAATCATCGGCGCACAATACAATGCGCCGGTATCGTTGCCCCGCAGGTTGTGAATCCGGATCCATGTTCAAGAAGCTCGCTGCCCAGATCGGCTGGTTCGTCATTGTAGGCTGCGCGGCGGCGGCCACCCACTGGGCGGTCGCCGTGGCCTGCGTATCCCTGGGCGGCCTGGCGCCGCTGGCCGCCAACGTGGTCGGCTGGCTGGTGGCGTTCGGCGTGTCCTTCGCCGGCCACTACCACCTGACCTTCCGCCTCCAGCGCGCGCCGCTGCGGCGCGCGGCGGCGCGGTTCTTCCTGGTATCGGCGCTGGGCTTCGCCGTCAACGAGGCCGCCTACGCCGCGCTGCTGCGCCTGACGGCGATCCGCTACGACGTGCTGCTGGCCCTGGTACTGATCGGCATCGCCGGGATGACCTTCATTCTGGGGCGCTACTGGGCGTTTCGCCGCAGCCATTGACGGTCTCGGCGGCCGGGACGCGCCACAGGCCCATCTTGCGCGTCCGCGCCAGGGGCTCGCGGCCCGACAGCGCCGGATAGCGGTCGGCCTCGTCCAGCCAGGCCAGCAGCCAGGTCGTCGCATGGCCCGGATCGCACAGGTAGGCCTGCAGCCGCTCCGGCGACCAGAGCCGGTCGGCGCCCCGGTCGGGCGCGAAGCCGGCGGCGTCGGCCAGCTCGCGGCGCCAGTCGTCGCCCCGCATGACATGCGGATCGTCCCAGCGGGTGACCGCGATGACCGGATCGCGCCAGCCGGCGTACATCGGCACGTCGTAGGCGTACTGGCCGAGCATCGCCAGGCGGTCGCCGGGCGCCGCCGACGCCGCCAGCGCCTGGGCGAGGCTCTTGGTGCTGCGCTGCGGGAACAGCACCAGCGCCGCCACGGCCAGCAGGCACAGGCCGGCGGCCACCAGGGCATGCCGCACCAGGCTGCGGCCCGCGCCCGGGGCGTTGGATTCTTCCCGCTGCTCGAAGGTTTCCTGGATGAACCAGGCCAGCGGCGGCAGCACGGCGATCACGTAGCCGACCAGCTTCGAGGCGGGAATCGAGAAGAACACCAGCACCACGGCCAGCCAGGACAGCATCAGGCCGCGCAGCACGCGACGGTCGACCTGTTCGATCCGATGGGCGGGCGGCACGAACGCCGTCTGCAGCGGCCCCCGGGGCTGGAACCAGCGCCACAGCTGGATCGACCAGGGCAGCGTCAGGCCCAGCACCACTGGCACGTAGAACCAGAACGGGTGCGGATTGTTGAAGCCGGTCTCGAGGAAGCGCCGGAAATGCTGGTAGACGATGTAGTAGTCGAAGAAGCCGGGGTGGCGCGCCTGCATGACCGCCATCCAGGGCAGGGTCAGCGCCAGGAACAGCAGGATGCCCGGCCACCACAGCAGGCGCCCCAGGGCGCGGTACTGGCGCCGGCCCAGCAGCCAGAAGAACAGCACCCCGCCCGGCAGCACGATGCCGATCAGGCCCTTGGCCATGAACCCGGCCGCCGCCGCCGCGTACATGGCCGCCAGCGACCCCGCGTCCGGACGCAGCTGCTCGCGGCGGAACACCGCGTCGGCGCCCGCCATCACGGTCAGGCCCATCAGGGCGGCCACCAGCATGTCCAGGTTGGCGTAATGCGCCGCACCGAACAGGAAGGGCTGCACCGCCAGGATCAGGGCCGTCCGGCCCGCGGCGCGGCCGCTGGCGTAGCGGCGCAGGAAGACGTAGAAGACCGTCACCAGCGCCGTGGCGGCCAGCACCGAGCACAGCCGCCCGGCCCAGGCGTTGTCGCCGAACAGCGCCAGGGACGCCGCCGTCAGCCAGTAGAACAGCGGCGGCTTGTGGAAGAAGGGCAGGCCATCCAGGCGCGGCGTCAGGTAGTCCCCCGAGGCCAGCATGTGCCAGGCCACCCCGACATAGCGGCCCTCGTCGGGCAGCAGCAGCGGGTACGCCCAGGTCGTGGCCGCCAGCCAGAGGAAGGTGAACAGCGCCACCCAGGGCCAGGCGCGCCGGGCCCGCAGGCGCTGCCAGAGGGATTCGCCGGCGTCCACCAGCCGCGCTCCGAAAACGGGAAATTTCATGCCTGGCGTTCTCCCGGCGAAAGCGGATCGGCAACCGCCCGCGGGGCGTCCGCATCGGCCGCGGCGGTCCCCGCGTAGCGCGGCGGCGGGACTTCCAGCCCGGGCCGGGGACCGGATCCGCCGGAGCCGCCTCGGTCAGGGCCGCCGCGATCGGGGCCGGCGCCGTCCAGCCCCGTCCCCGCGCGCTCGCGCAGCAGGTAGACGGGCCGTCCCTTGACCTCGGTGAAGATGCGGGCGACGTATTCGCCCACCACCCCCAGCGACATCAGGTTGACCCCGGCGAAGAACAGGATCACGGTGATCAGGCTGGCCCAGCCGCGCACCGCGTCGCCATAGAGCAGGTGGGACACGATGATGAACAGGCCGTACAGGAAGGCCAGCAGCGACACGCAGGCGCCCAGCAGGCTGAGCAGGCGCAGCGGCCAGGTGGTGAAGGCCGTCAGCCCGTCCACGGCGAAGCGCAGCAGCTTCAGGGGCCGGAAGCGGCTGACGCCGTGCAGCCGCTGGGGCGGCGTGTAGGCCATGGCCTCGGACTGGAAGCCGACCCAGGCGAACAGGCCCTTCATGAAGCGGTCGCGTTCCGGCAGCCGCTTCAGGGCGTCGACCACGGCCCGGTCCATCATGCGGAAGTCCCCGGCGTTGGGCGGCACGCCCAGGCCGTTCGAGGTGCGCATCAGGGCGTAGAACAGCCGGGTGCCGATGCGCTTGAACCAGGTCTCGTCGTCGCGCGTGGCGCGCACGGCGTAGATCATGTGCGCCCCGGCGCGCCAGCGCGCCAGCATCGCGGGGATCATGTGCGGAGGATGCTGCATGTCGGCGTCCAGGCAGACCACGGCGTCGCCGCGCGCCACGTCCAGCCCGGCGGTCAGGGCGGCTTCCTTGCCGAAGTTGCGCGACAGGCGCAGATAGACGATTTCCGGATGCAGGCTGGTCCAGTGGCGCATCAGTTCCGGGGTGCCGTCGGTGCTGCCGTCGTCGACGACGATGATTTCCGGCACGCAGTCCTGGCGCGCCAGCATGGCCAGCAATTCCGGCAGCAGCACGCCCAGGTTGGCCTGTTCGTTCAGGCAGGGGATGACGCAGGACAGGGTGACGGGTTCGGACATGGTGGGGAAACGCCGGCAGCGCGGGGCGGGGGCGCAATCCAGGAAAACGGAGGACGAAGGAAGACTCCGATCATAACTGAACGCCGTGCCCGGCGGCCATGCGGATCCTCGCGAAATTTTGCGGTTCTTCATGAAGATACCTATAATATGAATCTTTGAAATCCCGACCCGCCGCCGCATGGAAGACACTCCGGTCTGTACCGAGGACGAGATCACCACCCTCGTCCACCATTTCTACCGCCGCGTCCGCCAGGATGCGGTCCTGGGGCCGATCTTCGACGCCCACATCGACGACTGGGACGAGCACCTGGAACGCATGGTGCGCTTCTGGTCGTCGCTGCTGCGGCGCACCGGCACCTACAGCGGCACGCCCATGCCGCGCCACGTCGCCCTGCCGGGCCTGGACGGCCCGATGTTCGTGCGCTGGCTGGACCTGTTCCGCGACACGCTGGACGAATTCGACAACCCGCCCTTCACCGCCCAGGCGGAGGACTTCGCCCGCCGCATCGCCCGCAGCCTGTGGTACGGCTACCAGATCAGCCACCAACCCGACCAACCCGTGACGGAGTTCGACGCCCATGTCCCGCCTGCTCAATATTGAGGAACCGGCCGCCGCCGCGCCGCGGCCTTCCATGACGGCCTTCCTGGCCCTCGGATTCCGGCCTCTGTACCTGGCCGGCGCCGCCTGGGCGCTGATCTCGATCGCCCTGTGGATCTTCGCCCCGCAGGTGCTGGACGGCCCCCTGCCACTGGTCTACTGGCACGCCCACGAAATGCTGTGGGGCTTCATCATCACCATCGCGGTCGGCTTCCTGCTGACCGCCAGCGCCACCTGGACCGGCTTCAATCCCCTGTCCGGCCGGCCCCTGGGCCTGCTGTGCCTGCTGTGGGTCGTGGCCCGCATCGGTTTCCTGGCGGGCGGACTGCCGGGCTTCTGGATCGCCACGGCGGCCGAGCTGCTGTTCTTCCTGGCCGCCGCCATCAGCCTGATGCGCGTGATGGTCAAGGGCCGCAGCCGCCGCAACTACGGACTGCCGGTGGTGATGCTGGCGCTCGGCGCGGCCGACCTGCTGTACTTGCTGGCGGCCTTGCGCGGCGACTACGTGCTGCTGATGCAGCGCTTCGATCTGGGCCTGATCGGCATGGCCGTGATCGCCCTGCTGATCGCCCGCCGCGTCATTCCCTTCTTTTCCATGCGCATGGTCCAGGGCCTGCAGATCCCCATGCTGACCCGCTCCGGCCACGTCCAGATGGTCTTCAGCGCCCTGGCGCTGGCGGCCGGCGTGCTGATGCAGATCGTGCCGCCCGCCCAAGGCGGGCCGGCCTTCCTGCCGCTGTTCATGGCCGCCAGCCTGGCGCTGACCGGCCTGATCAGCCTGGGCCAGCTGCTGGCCTGGCGGCCGCTGGCGGTCCTGCGCAAGCCCATGCTGTGGATCCTGTACCTGGGCTACGCCTTCATCGGCATCGGCCTGCTGGCCGCGGCGGTCCAGGTCAGCGGCCTGCTCGACCCGTCGCTGCTGCGCGGCATGCTGGCGCGCAGCGCCACGCACGTCCACCTGATCGGCATGGCGGGCTTCTGCATCCTGATCATCGGCATGCTGACCCGCACGGCCCTGGGCCACCTGGGGCGCCCGCTGGCCCTGGACCGCAGCATGCTGGCCAGCTACTGGCTGATGGTCGCCGCGGTCGTCTTCCGCCTGGCCGCGCTGTGGCCCTCGGCCGCCAGCCAGTCCCTGCTGCACCTGGCCGCCTGCGCCTGGATCCTGTGCATGGGGCTGTACCTGTGGCGCTTCGCGCCGATGCTGATCCGCCCCCGGCCGGACAAGCCCGCGCCCGCCGTCGCCCCGCCCCGGGCGGCCGCCCAGCCGGCCCAGGCGCGTTGACGCCCGCGCCGACCCAGAGCCCGCCTTGAGCCAGAGCCCGACATGCGCCTGACCAACATGAGCGACTACGCGGTGCGGCTGCTGATCTATCTCGGCAGCCACCGCGAACGCCTGTGCACGATCGCCGAGATCGCCCAGGTCTACGGCATTTCCGAGCCGCACCTGATGAAGATCACGCACCGCCTGGCCCAGCGCGGCTGGATCCGCACCGTGCGCGGCAAGAACGGCGGCATGGAACTGGCCCACGAACCCGGCGAGATCCGCCTGGGAGCGCTGATCCGCGACATGGAAAACGATTTGGCGCTGGTCGAGTGCATGGGGGCCGACAACCACTGCATCCTGAGCGGCTGCTGCGGCCTGAAGCCCATCGTCGCGGGCGCGATGAAGGCCTTCATGGATCATCTGGACGCCCATACCCTGGCCGACGTGATCCCCCCCGTTCCGCCCGCCGCGATCCGCATCGCGCCCGAGCGCGTGGCGGCGCGGGCCTGAAACTTAAGCCCTATTGCACCAGCGGCGAATCCGCGCCCTGCATGGGGATGCCTTCGATGCGGGCGGCCCCGACCAGCTGCTGCAGGTACTGGTGCACGGCCCGCCGCCGGCTGGATTCCTCCAGCCAAGCCGCCAGCCGTTCGCGCACGGCATCGAACGGCAGCGCACGGCCTTCGGCCTTGCGGCCGGTGCGCACGATGTGGAACCCGAAGCGGGTCTCGACCAGTTCGCCGCCCAGGGTGTATTCGGGCAGGGCGAAGACCGCCCGCTCGAATTCCGGCACCATCTCGCCGCGCGTCAGTTCACCCAAGGAGCCGCCCCCGGCTCCGGAGGGACAGTTGGAATAGGTCCGGGCGAAGGCCGCGAACGATCCCAGGCCCTCGCGGTGCAGTTCGGCCAGCACGCCGTTGGCCCGGGCGCGCAGCTTCTGCACGTCCAGGCCGGAAGTGGCCTGGAACAGGATGTGCCAGGCCTCGACCAGGTCGCCTTCGCGGAATTCGTCGGGATGCTGCTCGTAGTAGCGCCGGCAGCTGGCCTCGTCCGCCTCGGGTGTCCGCACGTCGTGGGCCAGCACGGATTCGAGCAGCGCGGCATCGTCCTCGGCCGACAGGTCCAGTTCGGCGGCGCGCTGGCGGCACAGGGCGCGCAGCACCAGCTCCTGGCCGGCGGCCAGGCGGGGATTAGCTTCCCGCTGGTGGCGCGGGACCTCGGCCAGGATGTCGGCCTCGGTGATGAGCGTGTCGTTGACGGTGATCATGCCTCGTGTCCCGGTTCGCTCAGCGCGGCCGCACGATCTGCCAGGCCCGCGTCAGGTACGCGACCGAGGCGAAGCCCGACCACACATGCACCAGGCGGGTGAAGGGGAAGATCACGAACAGCGTCATGCCCAGCACCATGTGCAGGCGGTAGACATCGGGCACGCCTTCCATGGCGCCGACCGCGCCGCCGCGGAAGGTGACGATGCGCTGCGCCCAGTCGCCCAGCTGGATCATCACCGCGCCGTTCGTGTGATGCACGGACGTGAAGATCGTGGCGATGCCCATCACCAGCACCAGCAGGATCCACAGCAGCGTCACCCAGTCGGACAGGTTGGAATTGTGGGCCAGGCGGATCTCCGACCAGCGGCGGTGGATCAGCAGCAGCAGGCCGATCAGGCACACGACCCCCAGGACCGCGCCGACCACGATGGCCATCATCTGCTTGAACTCCGTCGTCACGCCGAAGGCGTGGTAGACCGCCGGCGGCGTCAGCAGCCCCACCAGGTGGGTGAAGAACAGGGAAATGATGCCGATGTGGAACAGGTTGCTGCCCCAGCGCAGCGATCCCCGGCGCAGCAGCTGGCTGGAATCGCTCTTCCAGGTGTACTGCTCGCGCTCGAAGCGCAGCAGGCTGCCCACGAAGAAGACGGTCAGCGCGATGTAGGGATAAACCCCAAAGAAAAAGAGATCGAGCGTGGCTTTCATGGGAGTCTCCTCAAGCCTGGCCGCCGGCCGGACCGGCCTGGCGGGAACGGGGCGGATGGAACACGATGGGCTGGACGCCGTCCCCGCGGCCCGGGCGGCGCATGAGCAGGGGTTCGGTGCCGTCGGCCTCGGGGCCGAAAGTGATCAGGGTCTCTTCCATGTCCCCTTCGGGGGGATCGGGCAGGACCTCGGGCTGCACGTCGGTCATGGTCCGCAACTGGGCGAACAGGCAGGCATAGGGACTGCCCGCTTCCGCCAGCTTGTCACCCAGCCGGGCCAGCACGTGGATCGCGTCGCCCAGCAGGTCCTCGGCCGCCTGGGACGGGATCTGGCCGAGGAATTCCAGGAACAGCGGCACGTAGTCCGGCAGTTCCGTGGTGGCGGGCTCCAGCCCGTGCTTCAGGTATTCGTTGCGCAGATCGACCATGGCCTGGCCCCGGTCGCGGGACTCGCCGTGGACGTGCTCGAACAGGTGCAGGGAATGGGCGGAGCGGCGGTCGAAGGTGGCGACGTACTGTTCCTGAAGATCGATCAGGTCGGTGTCCTGCTCGAGGAAGGCGAACAGGGGAGCCAGCCGGGCGCGCGCCTCGGCCGGCAGGTCGGCGGACAGTTCCGGCAGGGCGTCCAGCCATTCCTGCTCGGGATAGCCGAGCAGGACGGACAGGACGGAATAAACCGGCGCCGTACGGGAAGTCGTGATGGTATCCATGCGTCCCCCTAGGCCGTGCGGGCCGGGTCGAGGAACACCACGCTCGGCTTGCGCTTGTTGCGCGGCTTGCCGAACAGCGAACCCTCGGACGTGCCGCCCGAGCAGCCGTTGCCGAAGGTAAAGCCGCAGCCGCCCCGGATCTCGAAGGCGTTCTCGGCGTTTTCCCGGTGGGCGGTCGGCACCACGAAGCGGTCCTCGTAGTTGGCGATGGCCAGGTAGCGGTGCATGTCCTCGACCTGGTGCAGGGTCAGGCCGACCTGGTCCAGGATGTCGTGGCGTTCCTGGCGGTCCACCGAGCGCGCCCGCATGAAGGCGCGCATGCCCAGCAGGCGCTCCAGCGCCGTGGCGATCGGCGCCTCGTCGCCGGCCGTCAGCAGATTGGCCAGGTAGCGCAGGGGGATGCGCAGGGACTGCACGTCGGGGATTTCGCCGAACGCGCCGATCTGGCCGCTGTTGGCGGCGGACTGGATCGGCGAGAGCGGCGGCACGTACCACACCATGGGCAGGGTGCGATATTCCGGATGCAGGGGGAAGGCGATCTTCCATTCGACGGCCATCTTGTAGACCGGGGAATTGCAGGCCGCGTCCAGCCAGTTTTCGGGAATGCCGTCGGCCAGGGCCTGGCGGCGGACTTCCGGGTCGTACGGATCCAGGAACAGGTCCAACTGCGCCTGGTACAGATCCTTTTCATGCATCGTGCTGGCGGCGGCCTCGATGCCGTCGGCGTCGTAGAGCAGCACGCCCAGGTAGCGGATCCGGCCCACGCAGGTCTCGGAACAGACCGTGGGCATGCCGGCCTCGATGCGCGGGTAGCAGAAGATGCACTTTTCCGCTTTGCCGGACTTCCAGTTGTAGTAGATCTTCTTGTACGGGCACCCGGACACGCACATGCGCCAGCCCCGGCACTTGTCCTGGTCGATCAGGACGATGCCGTCCTCGGCGCGCTTGTAGATCGAGCCGGACGGGCAGCTGGCCACGCAAGTGGGGTTCAGGCAGTGCTCGCACAGGCGCGGCAGGTACATCATGAAGGTGTTTTCGAACTGCCCGTAGATGTCCTTCTGCACCGCCTCGAAGTTGTAATCCTGCGAGCGCTTGGCAAACTCGCCCCCCAGGATTTCCTCCCAGTTGGGCCCCCACTCGATCTTTTCCATGCGCTGGCCGGTGATCAGGGAACGCGGCCGCGCCACGGGCGGCGTGGTGCGTTCCGGGGCCTTCTGCAGGTAGTCGTAGTCGTAGGTGAAGGGCTCGTAGTAGTCGTCGATCTCGGGCAGGTTCGGATTCGAGAAGATGCGCGACAGCAGGCGCAGCTTGCCGCCCTGGCGCGGCTCGATGCGGCCGTTGTCGCGGCGGCGCCAGCCGCCGTTCCAGCGGTCCTGGTTTTCCCAGTCCTTGGGGTAGCCCACGCCGGGCTTGGTCTCGACGTTGTTGAACCAGGCGTATTCCATGCCCTCGCGGGACGTCCAGACGTTCTTGCAGGTGATCGAACAGGTATGACAGCCGATGCATTTGTCCAGGTTCAGGACCATGGCGACTTGCGCGCGGATTTTCATGTGCCGGACTCCTCAGGCCTGCGTCTGGGCGGAGACCTCATGGGTCTCGTCCATCCAGTCGATGTTTTTCATTTTTCGGACGACCACGAACTCGTCGCGGTTCGAGCCGACCGTGCCGTAGTAGTTGAAGCCGTAGGACAGCTGGGCATAGCCGCCGATCATGTGCGTGGGCTTGAGCACGGTGCGGGTCACGGAATTGTGGATCCCGCCGCGCTTGCCGGTGACCTCGGAACCCGGCACGTTCACGATCTTTTCCTGGGCGTGGTACATCATGGTCATGCCCTCGGGCACGCGCTGGCTGACCACGGCGCGCGCGACCAGCGCCCCGTTGACGTTGAAGACCTCGATCCAGTCATTGTCCACGATGCCGGCCTTGGCCGCGTCGATTTCGGACATCCAGACGATCGGGCCGCCGCGCGAGAGCGTCAGCATGATCAGGTTGTCCGAATAGGTGGAGTGGATCCCCCATTTCTGGTGCGGCGTGATGAAGTTCAGCACCACGTGCGGCTCGCCGTTGCTGAACCGCTTGTCCAGCATGGGCTCGATGGTCTTGGTGTCCACCGGCGGCCGGTACACGCACAGGGATTCGCCGAAGTCGCGCATCCAGGGGTGGTCCTGGTAGAGCTCCTGGCGGCCGGTCAGCGTGCGCCATGGGATGAGTTCATGCACGTTGGTGTAGCCGGCGCTGTAGCTGACCTTGTCGGACTCGATCCCCGACCAGGTGGGCGAGGTCAGGATCTTGCGCGGCTGGGCCTGGATGTCGCGGAAGCGGATCTTTTCGTGCTCGCTGGACTTGACCAGGTGGGAATGGTCCCGGCCGGTGAACTTCGACAGGGCCTCCCAGGCCTTCAGGGCCACGTGGCCGTTGGTTTCCGGCGCCAGGGTCAGGACGGTCTCGCAGGCGTCGATGTCGGTGAAGATGCGCGGCTGGCCCTGGCCGACGCCGGGCGCGCGTTCGCGGCCGTTCAGCTTCCCGAGGAATTCGACTTCTTCCTTGGTGTCCCAGGAGATGCCCTTGCCGCCGTTGCCCAGCTTTTCGGCCAGCGGCCCGAGCGTGATGAAGCGCTCGTAGACGTGCTTGTAGTCCCGGTTCACGACCATCATGTTCGGCAGCGTCTTGCCGGGGATCAGGTCGCATTCGCCCTTGCGCCATTCGCGCACGTCGTAGGGGTCGCTCAGCTCGCCCGGGGAATCGTGCTGCAGGGGCTGCAGCACCAGGTCCTCGTCCGGCAGGTCGGCGTCAACCGCCAGCTCGGAGAATTTCTTCGCCAGGTCCTTGTAGATTTCCCAGTCGCTGCGCGATTCCCAGATCGGGTCCACGGCCGCCGACAGCGGGTGGATGAAGGGATGCATGTCGGACGTGTTCAGGTCGTTCTTTTCGTACCAGGTGGCCGTGGGCAGCACCACGTCCGAATACAGGCAGGTCGTGGACATGCGGAAGTCCAGGGTCACCAGCAGGTCGAGCTTGCCCTGGGGCGCGTCCTCGTGCCAAGCGACTTCGAGGGGCTTGGCGCCGCCCGCCTCGCCCAGGTCCTTGCCCTGCACGCCGTGCTGGGTGCCCAGCAGGTGCTTGAGGAAATATTCATGCCCCTTGCCCGACGACCCCAGGATGTTGGAGCGCCAGACGAACATGTTGCGCGGGAAGTTGTCGGGATGGTCGGGATCTTCGCAGGAGAATTTCAGCGAGCCGTCGCGCAGGCCGTTGACGGCGTAATCCTTGGGCTCCTGGCCGGCCGCGCGGGCGTCGCGCACGATCTTCAGCGGATTGGTCTGCAGCTGCGGCGCCGTGGGCAGCCAGCCCATGCGCTCGGCGCGCACGTTCATGTCGATCAGGCTGCCCTGGTATTTCGAGGGGTCCGCCAGGGGCGAGAGCAGTTCCGGCACCCGGAGCTTCTCGTAGCGCCACTGGTCGGTGTGCGCGTAGAAGAACGAGGTGCCGTTCATGTGGCGCGGCGGGCGCAGCCAGTCCAGCGCGAAGGTCAGCATGGTCCAGCCGGTCTGCGGACGCAGCTTTTCCTGGCCCACGTAGTGGCACCAGCCGCCGCCGGACTGGCCCACGCAGCCGCACATGGACACCAGGTTGATGATGCCCCGGTACGACATGTCCATGTGGTACCAGTGGTTCAGGCCGGCGCCCAGGATGACCATGGACTTGCCTTCGGTCTTGTCGGCGTTGTCGGCGAACTGGCGGGCCACGGTGATGACCTTTTCGCGGTCCACGCCGGTGATGCGCTCCTGCCACGCGGGGGTGTAGGGCACGTCGTCGTCATAGGACGCGGCCGCGTTGTCGCCGCCCAGGCCCCGGTCGATGCCGTAGTTGGCCACGAACAGGTCGAACACCGTGGCGACCAGGACGTCGCCCTCGGCGGTCTGGACGCGCTTGACGGGCAGGTTGCGCACCAGCACCTCGTCGTGGTCGGTGCCCTGGAAATGGTCGTGGTGGACGCCGCCGAAATACGGGAAGGCCACCGGCGCGACCTCGTCGTAGGCGTCGATCAGGGAAAGGCGCGGCCGCACGTCGTGGCCCCGGGCGTCCTTCAGTTCCAGGTTCCACTTGCCGGCGTCGCCGCCTTCCTGCTGCCCCCAGCGGAAGCCGATGGAGCCCTGGGGCACGATCAGCTCGCCCGTGTCCTCGTCGCAGGCGACGGTCTTCCATTCGGGGTTGTTGTCCTGGCCCAGCCGGTCGGCGAAGTCGTCCGCCCGCAGCTTGCGGTCGGGCACGTAGCGGTCGCCCTGGCGCACCAGGCGCACCAGGAAGGGCATGTCGGTGTACTGGCGGCAATAGCGGTCGAAATAGGCGCTCTTGCCCGCCAGGTGGAATTCCTTGAGGATGACGTGGCCCATCGCCAGGGCCAGGGCCGCGTCGGTGCCCTGCTTGGGGTGCAGCCAGATGTCGCCGAACTTGGCGCCTTCGGCGTAGTCGGGAAACACGGACACGACCTTGGCGCCGCGATAGCGGGCTTCCACCATGAAGTGGGCGTCGGGGGTCCGCGTCTGCGGGACGTTCGAGCCCCACAGCATGATGAAGGTCGAGTTGTACCAGTCGGCCGATTCGCTGACGTCGGTCTGCTCGCCCCAGGTCTGCGGGCTGGACGGCGGCAGGTCGCAATACCAGTCGTAGAAGCTCAGCAGCGACCCGCCCAGCAGCGACAGGTAGCGGCTGCCGGACGCATAGGACACCATGGACATGGCCGGGATCGGCGAGAAGCCGGCGATGCGGTCCGGGCCATGGCGCCGGATGGTGTGGATGTTGGCCGCCGCGATGATTTCGTTGACCTCGTCCCAGTTCGACCGCACGAAACCGCCCAGGCCCCGGGCGGTCTTGTAGCTGGCGGCCTTCTCCGGGTCGGACACGATGGTCTCCCAGGCCTGGACGGCGCCCATCGTCTTGCGCTGCTCGCGCCACAGCCGGGCCAGGCGGCCGCGCAGCATCGGGTACTTGACGCGGTTGGCGCTGTACAGGTACCACGAGAACGTGGCCCCGCGCGGACAGCCGCGCGGTTCATGGTTGGGCATGTCCGGACGGGTGCGCGGATAGTCGGTCTGCTGGGTCTCCCAGGTAACCAGGCCGCCCTTGACGTAGATTTTCCAGGAACAGGAGCCGGTGCAGTTCACCCCGTGCGTGGAGCGCACGATCTTGTCGTGCTGCCAGCGGTTGCGGTAGGCGTCCTCCCAGGTGCGGTCTTCGCGGACCACGGCGCCATGACCGTCGGAAAAGGATTCCTTCGGGCGGGAAAAATATTTCAGGCGGTCGATGAAATGGCTCACGGTGGATGCTCCATTGAAAAATGGGTTCGGCCGGGGACGGGCGGCTGCCAGCCGCGTCTCAGCAGGGAATTTCGGCGCGGCGGCGCGAGTAGTACCACCAGGTCACGACGAGCGAAACGGCATAGAACACGACAAAGAATATCAGGGCTGCGTACGGCGTGCCTGTGAGGGCGAAGGACGTGCCGAAGCTCTTGGGGATGAAGAAGCCGCCGTAGGCCCCCATGGCGCCGCTGAATCCCAGCACGGCCGCGGATTCCTTGGCGCCCTCGGCATCGGCCTGGGCCTGGCCGTCCGGCCCGCCGGCGGCGTGGCGGCGCTGGGCCAGCGTATTGAAGATCACGGGAATCATGGCGAAGGTGGAGCCGTTGCCGATGCCGGTCAGGAAGAACAGGAACAGGAAGGACAGCAGGAAGCCGAGGAAGTTCCCGGGGGAGTTGTCGCCCGGCAGCGAGAACATGGCGCCCAGCACCCCGACGATCATCAGGAGGAACGTCCAGAACGTGACCCGCGCGCCGCTGATGCGGTCGGACAGCCAGCCGCCGAAGGGCCGCGCCAGGGCGCCCACCAGGGGGCCCAGCCAGGCATATTGCAGCGGACGGATGTCGGGGTACAGGTATTTGATCAGCAGCGGGAAGCCGGCGGAAAAGCCGATGAAGGAGCCGAACGTGCCCAGGTACAGGAAGCACATGATCCAGTTGTGCTTGCGCTTGAAGATGACGGCCTGGTCGCGGAAGGACGCCTTGGCGTCGGCGATGTCGTGCATGCCGACCCAGGCCAGCATGGAAGCGATGATGATGAACGGCACCCAGATGAAGGCGGCGTTCTGGGCCCAGACCTCGACCGGACCGCCGTGGGCGCCGGACAGCGTGGCCATCTGCGGTTCACCCGCCCAGGGGCCGAGGATGCCCATGGAGATGACCAGCGGCGCCAGGAACTGCACCGACGAGACGCCCAGGTTGCCCAGGCCGGCGTTCAGGCCCAGGGCGGAACCCTTGCGTTCCTTGGGGAAGAAGAAGCTGATGTTGGACATGGACGAGGAGAAGTTCCCGCCCCCCAGGCCGCACAGCAGGGCCAGGATCAGCATGGTGGAATACGGCGTGGTCGGGTCCTGGACCGCCAGCCCCGCCCCGATGGTGGGCAGCAGCAGGCTGGCCGTGGTCAGCGCCGTCCAGCGCCGCCCGCCGACCACGGGCACCATGAAGGAATAGAAGATGCGCAGCGTGGCGCCGGACAGGGCGGGCAGCGCCGCCAGCCAGAAGAGCTCGTTTTCGGTGTACTGGAAGCCCAGGTTGGGCAGGTTGACGGCCACCACGCTCCACATCTGCCAGACGGCGAAGGCCAAGAACAGGGCCGGGATCGAGATCCAGAGATTGACGTTGGCGATCGCGTTGCCTTCGCGGGCCCAGAACGCCCGGTCTTCGGGCGTCCAGACGGTGAGCAGGCGACCGCGGCGGGCCTTGGGTGAAGCATCGGAGAGGCTCATGCGAAGGCTCCTGGTTTTAGGAAGCCCTAACCATAAGCCCCCACACGCGGTAAGGGCGATGATCTGAATCAAACAGCGGCCGATTTTCCGGACCGTCTGTGAAGCAGGATCATGTCAGCGGGCCACCTGGGAATGCAGCCCCAGTATAGTGGCATGGCCCGATGGCGTAAAAGCCCCCACGCTGCGCAGGCTTATGCCTGCTTGCTGCCCCCCAGGGGGGCGCTTTTTGCCTTGGGGCGGCCCAGCGGCAAAAAACCCCCACGCCGCGCAGGCTTATGCCCGCTTGCTGCCCACCTCGCGGCCCGCATGCCGCTCGGATTCGCCAGGCGCGGGTCAGACCCGGTCGCAGCGGATCGTGATGGGGTGGCGCCGCAGGCCCTCGATGACCTGGTCGGTGGCCTCGCCGTCGACGTCGGTGATGGCGTAGCCGATCTTGCCGCGCGTCTGCAGCTGCTGGCTGACGATGTTCAGGCCGTATTCGCCCATCAGGTTGCTGAGCGCGCCCATGGCGCCCGGCACGTTCTGGTGGATGTGGATGATGCGCGCCGCGCCCGCCTGCTCGTGGTAGGAGATTTCGGGGAAATTGACGGCGCCCTTGGTCGTGCCGCTGCTGATGAAGCGCTTGAGCTTTTCCGCGACTTCCCGGCCGATGTTTTCCTGGGATTCCTGGGTGCTGCCGCCGATGTGCGGCGTGAGGATCACGTTCTGCATGCCGCGCAGGGGGCTGTCCAGCGCCTCGTCGCGGCTCTTGGGCTCGGTGGGGAACACGTCGATGGCGGCGCCCGACAGGTGGCCGGACTTCAGCGCGCGCTGCAGCGCGGGGATGTCCACCACCGTGCCGCGCGAAGCGTTGATCAGGATGCTGCCCGGGCGCATCGCGGCGATGGCGTCGGCGTCGAGCAGGTTGGCCGTGTCCTTGCCGCCGGGCACGTGCAGGGTGACCACGTCGGCCTGGCCGAGGAATTTCTTCAGCGAGGACGTGGCATGGGCATTGCCCAGGGGCAGCTTGGCCTCGATGTCGTGGTAGATCACGCGCATGCCGAAGGATTCGGCCAGGATGCCGACCTGGGAGCCGATGTTGCCGTAGCCGACGATGCCCAGCGTCTTGCCGCGCGCCTCGTAGGCGCCATCGGCGGTCTTGTCCCAGAAGCCCTCATGCACGCGGGCGTTCTTTTCGGGAATGCGGCGCAGCAGCAGGATGGCCTCGCCCAGCACCAGCTCGGCCACCGAACGGGTGTTGGAGAACGGCGCGTTGAACACCGGGATCCCCCGCAGGGCGGCGGTTTCCAGGTCCACCTGGTTGGTGCCGATGCAGAAGCAGCCGATGGCCCGCAGGTCAGGCAGGTCGGCCAGCACCGCCTGGTCGAGATGGGTCCGGGAACGGATGCCGACCGCCTGCGCGCCCTGGAGGGCCTCGCGCAGGGCATCACCCGAGAGCGCCCCCGCGTGCGTGACGACATCGTCGAACCCCGCCGCGACAAAGACTTCCCGGGCGCTGGCGTGTATGTTTTCGAACAGGACTATGCGTGGCATTTCGACCCTTTCCGGCAAATGAAAAACATTCATTGTGCGATATTTCAAGCATCTCGTCAGGGTCATCCCTAATGGGACAAGGGTCAAGCGGCGCCATCCGCCACCAGCCGGTCCCGTCCGGAAGCCTTGGCGCGGTACAGGTTTTCGTCCGCGCGGCGGAACAGGGACTGCGGGGTTTCGCCTTCCTTCCATTGGGCGGCGCCGGCGCTCAGGGTGATCCCGATCGCATGGCCATCCCCGAGATCGATGGGATTCCGGCGCACGTGATCCAGCACGCCGGCGGCCAGGATGACCGCGTCGTCCAGCGAGGTGGCCGGCAGCAGCGCCACGAATTCCTCGCCGCCGAAGCGCGCCAGCACGTCCGAGCGGCGCCGCAACAGGTTGAGCAGCACCTCGGCGACCCAGCGCAGCGCGGCGTCGCCCGCGTCGTGCCCATGGACGTCGTTGACCCGCTTGAAATGGTCCAGGTCGAACATGACCAGCGTCCCGCGCACGGCCGCGCCCTCGGTCTCGGCGAACCGCGCCAGCGCCTCGTCCAGGCCGCGCCGGTTGAGCAGCCCCGTCAGCGGATCGTGCAGGGTCAGTTCGCGCAATTGCCGGTTGGCCTGCTCCAGCGCCCCCATGGTGGCGCGCAGGTCCGCCGTGCGGGACTGGACCTCGTGCTGCAGCGAGCTGCGGGCGCCCGCCTCGATCTCCAGCGCCCGATGCATCAGGTCGTGCAGCTGCATGACCTCGGCATAGGTCAGCAGGAACATCTGGCTGCCCAGGGCGATCTGCATCCAGCGTTCCTGGGCCATGAACCCGGGGATGTAGCCGAAGGCCGCCAGCCCGTAGGCCAGGTAGCCGGCGAAGAACACCAGCCAGGACAGCACGTACCAGCGCGCGGCGCGCTCGCCCCGCCGCAGATGGCGCAGGCCCAGGCCGAACATGGCCGCCATGCAGGCCAGGGCATAGGCCGTGTCGATCTTGATGATGAGTTCGTAGGGCACGATCAGGCTGGCCGCGAGCAGCGCCGCGCCGGCGCCGGCCAGGAGGCGGATCAGCCGGGACTGGCGCGGCCATCGGTCGGGCCCGATGCCCAGGAAATGGCGCGTGAACCAGAGCAGGCTGAGAATGGCCAGGATCTCGGTCAGGGGCACCGAACGGTTCGCCAGCCAGGGCCAGTCCGGCCACAGGTACTGGAACGACAGGCCGGACATCGACGTCAGGAACAGCCCGGCGCAGACGATGTAGGCGGTGTTGTAGAGAGACTGACGGATCCGCAGCCGCAGATAGAGCGCGGCGTTGAACAGGGCCAGCATGACCAGGGCGCCCAGGAACATGCCCTGGCTCAGGCCGTGGTCCTGGGTCCAGCCGATGGCCGAGGCGCCCGAATGCAGGGACAGGGGCACGTTGATCGCCCCGCTGCTGTGCACCCGGAGGACGACCGCGAGCGACTGCCCGGGCCCGAAATCGAGGGGCAGCAGGAACAGGCGATGGCGCACGGGCCGCGCGCCGAAGGGCCGGGCGTCGCCCATGCGCACCGTGCCCAGGAGCCTGGGCGACGCCCGGGGACCGGTTCCGGTCCCGAGGTCGTAGGTCCAGGCATCGACCTCGTCGAGCAACGGATAGTCCAGTTGCAGATACCAGGTGCGGCCCGCGCGTTCCAGGTTGCGCAAAGGCACGTAGATCCAATAGTCGGACTGGTTGTGCCGGAACACGAGCTGATCCGCGTCCCGGCGGCTCATCGGCAGGCGGCCGCCGAGGATGTCCTCGGGCCCGAGGGCATGGGCCTCGTCCCGCAGGAAGCACAATTGCGGCAGCGAAGGCACGTCGGACTGCCCGGGGGACAGCCCGAGCACGGGACAGGCGGCCTCGGGCGCGGCCGCCAGGGCCCGCGCCACGCCGCAGAAACACAGCGCCAGGACGATCACCGCGGCGATGCGCGACCGCCACCGCGCACGTCCGCCCGACGGCATCGCCATGCCGCGCAGTCCATGGGCAATCCGGTCGAGATCCGACAGGTCAGTCTCCCCTATGACACAGACGTGAAACGTATTATTGTTTTTCCGCATCCAAGGAGTGCCCGGTCCAGACCGGGCATCCCGAGAAGATTATGGATCAAAACCCGCCCGCGGGGGGCGATTCCAAGGAGAACGCCATGGCCACCTGGCCCAGCGCATTGCTGCGCATCGACGACATCGCGCGCGACACCGTCGCGGTGCATTTCCGCAAGCCCGGGGACTTCCTGTTCCAGCCCGGCCAGACCCTTTCGCTGACGCTGCCATCCGACGCGCCGGACGCCCCGGCCCTGCGGCACACCTTTTCGCTGGTCAGCGCTCCGCACGAGAGCGAGCTGTGCATCGCCACCCGCGTCCGCGCCACTCCGTTCAAGCAGGCCCTGGCGCGGCTGCGGCCCGGCGCCGAGCTGCGATTCAGCGGCCCCTACGGCAAGCTCACCCCGCCGGCCGCGACGGACCGTCCCCTGGCCCTGATCGCCGGCGGCATCGGCATCACGCCCTTCGTCGGCATGCTGCGCGACGCCGCACACCGGAACTCCGGCCAGCGATTCTTGCTGCTCTATTCCAACCGGACCCGGGAACAGGCCGCCTTCCTGGACGAGCTGCGCGAACTCGCGCGGATCAACCCGCGCCTGCGCCTGCTGGCCACCCTGACCGGCCCGGCCGACGGCGCCTGGGACGGGCTGCGCGGCCGGATCGACGCGGCCATGCTGCGACAGGCCCTCCAGGGACTGGACGCGCCCCTGTGCTACGTGACCGGCGCTCCCGCCATGGTGGAGGAGATCCGCGCGCAACTGGCCGAGGCCGGCGTCCCGGACGACGCCATCCTGGACGAGAGCTTCCACGGCTATTGACGCCCCGGCGCCCGCGCCGACGGCCTCGCCCGCCGCGAGGCCGTGGTAGTCTAAACAGTTCCGCACGCCTTGCCGCAAGACCGAATCCGCCAGGAATCCGATATGCCCTCCACCGCCGCGCCCCTGCCTCCCTCTCCCGTCGGCCGCACCGCGCCCGATGCCCTGTTCACGCGCACGCCGAACCTGGCCGAGCCGGACACGGCCCGCCTGCGCGCCTCCATCCGGCGCTATTTCCTGGACACCTTCGACCGCTACGAATCCCTGTTCCAGTGCCTGGCCAGCGACGAGGCCTACGTCGTCAAGCCGATCCCGCTGCGCCACCCGCTGATCTTCTACTTCGGCCACACCGCGACCTTCTTCGTCAACAAGCTGATGCTCACGCGCCTGATCGACCGGCGCCTGGACCACCGGCTGGAGTCGGTCTTCGCCGTCGGCGTGGACGAGATGAGCTGGGACGACCTGGACGACGCCCACTACGACTGGCCCTCCGTGGCCGAGGTCCGCGCCTACCGCGGCCGCGTGCGCGCCCTGGTCCTGGACCTGATCGACCATGCCCCGCTGCAATCCCCGATCGACTGGCAGAACCCCTGGTGGGCGATCATCATGGGCATCGAGCACGAGCGCATCCACCTGGAGACGTCCTCGGTCCTGATCCGCCAGCACGCGCTGAAATACGTGCGCGCCGTGCCGGAATGGGCGCCCATTCCCGACGCCGGCGGCGAACCGCCCGAGAACGATCTCGCGCGCGTGCCCGCCGGAACGGTGCGCGTGGGCAAGGCATTCGACGACCCGCAGTACGGCTGGGACAACGAATACGGTTCCCACACCGCCGAGGTCGAGTCCTTCGAGGCCGGGCGCCACCTGGTCAGCAACCGGGAATTCCTGGCCTTCGTCGAGGCGGGCGGCTACCGCAACCACCGCGACTGGACCGAGGAGGGCCGCCAGTGGCTGGCCTACAGCCAGGCGGAGCACCCGACCTTCTGGGTCAAGAAGACCCAGGGCTGGTTCCTGCGCCTGATGACCGGGGAAGTCCCCATGCCCTGGTCCTGGCCGGTCGAGGTCAACTACCTGGAAGCCAAGGCCTTCTGCAACTGGAAGGCGGCCGAGACCGGCCGGCCCGTGCGCCTGCCCACCGAGGACGAATGGTACCGGCTGTACGACGCCGCGGGCCTGCGCGACCCCGGCGACCCGCCCTGCACCGCCAACCTGCACCTGGACCATGGCGCCTCGTCCTGCCCGGTGGACACCTGGCGCCACGGCGACTGGTACGACGTGGTGGGCAACGTCTGGCAATGGACCGAAACGCCCACCTATCCGTTCGACGGCTTCGACGTCCACCCAATCTACGACGACTTCACGACGCCGACCTTCGACGGGCGCCACAACCTGATCAAGGGCGGCTCCTGGATTTCCTGCGGCAACGAGGCCGTGCGCGCCTCGCGCTACGCCTTCCGGCGGCATTTCTTCCAGCACGCGGGATTCCGCTACGTGGTGTCCCACGCGCCCGCCGAGGCCCCGGCCGCCTATTACGAGACCGACAAGCTGATGTCCGAATACGCCGAATTCCACTACGGCGATTCGTATTTCGACGTGCCCAACTTCCCGCAGGCCCTGGCGCGGCGGGCCATCGAGGCCATGGGCGAACGCCCGCGCCGCCGCGCGCTGGACCTGGGCTGCGCCTCCGGCCGGGCCACGTTCGAACTGGCCCGGACCTTCGAGCGGGTCACCGGGGTGGACTTCTCGGCCCGCTTCATCAACCAGGGCGTGCAATTGATCCAGACGGGCCAGTTGCGCTACACCCTGGCCGACGAAGGCGAACTGGTGTCCTACAAGACCCGCACGCTGGCCGAACTGGGCCTGGGCGACGCCGTCGACCGGGTGGAATTCTTCCAGGGCGACGCCTGCAACCTGAAGCCGCAGTACGCGGGCTACGACCTGATCCTGGCCGCCAACCTGATCGACCGTCTGTACGACCCGGCGCGGTTCCTGGACCAGATCCACGAACGCATCGTCCCGGGCGGCCTGCTGGTGATCGCCTCGCCCTACACCTGGCTGGAGGAGCACACGCCGCGCGCCTCCTGGCTGGGCGGCTTCAAGAAGGACGCGGAGAACTACACCACGCTGGACGGCCTGAAGGACCACCTGGCGCCGCACTTCCGGCTGCTGGCCGATCCCGCCGACGTGCCCTTCGTCATCCGCGAGACGCGGCGCAAGTTCCAGCACACCCTGTCGGAACTGACGATCTGGGAACGGCGCTAGGACGCCCCCACGTCGCGCCTTGCAAGGCGCTTCGATTCGTCAGGCACCGAGCAGTCCGCAGGGACTGCCCGGTGTCCGGACTCATCCATAGCGCTGGACGAAGTGTTCGAAGGCGTCGGGCTCCAGCGGCCGGCTGAAGTGATAGCCCTGGATGTCGTCGCAGCCGCTGGCGCGCAGGAAATCCAGTTGCTCGGCCGTTTCCACGCCTTCGGCGATGGTGCCCATGCTCAGGCTGCGGGCCATCTGGATGATGGCCGACGCGATCGCCTGGTCGTCCACGTCGGAATCGATGTCGCGCACGAAGCTCTGGTCGATCTTGAGCTTGTGGATCTTGAAGCGCTTGAGGTAGCTGAGCGATGAATAGCCCGTGCCGAAATCGTCGATCGCCAGGCGGATGCCGCGCTGATGCAGATCCTGGATCTTCTGCGCGGCGGTTTCCGGCGTCTTCATGGCGGCCGCCTCGGTGAGCTCCAGTTCCAGGCAATGGGGCGGCACGCCCGCCTCGTCCAGCATCCGGCTGATCCGGTCGGGCAGGTCGGGCTGGTCGAACTGCACCGCCGACAGGTTCACGGCGATGACCAGGCCGGACAGGCCGTGGTCCAGCCAGGTCCGGATCTGGCGCAGCGCGGTGCGCAGCACCCAATCCCCGATGGACACGATCAGGCCGGATGATTCGGCGATCGGGATGAACTCGGCCGGACTGACCGCCCCCCATTGAGGGGAGTCCCAGCGCAGCAGCGCCTCGGCCCCGAAGACGCGGCATTCCGACAGGCGCAGCTGCGGCTGGTAGACCAGCCGCAGTTCGCCCCGCTGCTGCGCCTGCTTCAGGGCGTGGCTCAGCGCGATCAGGCGGGCGGAACGGGCCTGCATTTCGGGGGTGAAGAAGCAGCTGCCGTTGCGGCCGTCGGACTTGGCCCGGTACATGGCGGTCTCGGCGTGCTTGAGCAGGACTTCCAGCTGGTCGGCGTCGGCCGGGAACAGCGCGATGCCGATGGAGGCCGTCAGGAAGATTTCCTGGCCGCCCAGCCGCAGCGGCAGCGCCACGGCGTCCAGCACCGCCTGCGCCCCGCGGGCGGCCTCCTGCTGGCCCGCACCCGGCAGGATGGCCAGGAAATCGTCGCCCGACAGGCGCGACAGGATGTCCTGCGCCCGCAGGGCCGTGCGCAGGCGATGGGCCATTTCCTGCAGCAGGGTATCGCCGGCCTGGTGGCCCAGGGAATCGTTGATGTCCTTGAAACGGTCCAGGTCGATCCACAGGACGGCCAGCGCGCGGAATTGCCGGCTGGCGTACTGGAAATGCTCGTGCAGCAGGGTGCGGTTGGGCAGCCCGGTCAACTGGTCGTAATGCGACAGCTGCTGGATCCGGGCGGCGGCCTGCTTCTTCTCGGTGATGTTTTCCTTGAGCGACAGGTAGTTGGTGATTTCCCCGGCGGCGTTGCGCACCGGGTAGACCAGCACGGATTCCGTGAATTCCTGGCCGGCCTTGCCAAGGCTGACCAGTTCGCCCTGCCAGGGCTCGCCCCGGGCGATCTGGGCGGTGATGCCGAGCACGGTCGATTCCGGCATGCGGGGCGACCACAGGTCCATCGGGCTGCGTCCCAGCAGTTCCTGGTTGGTGTAGCCGCTCAGGCGGCTGTAGGCGTCGTTGACGTATTCGATGCGGTAGGCCGCGTCGAGGATCATGATGGACACCGGGCTCTGCGCCACCGCCAGGGAGAACTTGCGCAGCATCTGCTCGCTCTCGTGGCGCTGCGTGACGTCCCGGGAAATGACGACATAGCGGTCATCCTGGCCCGTCCGGGCCGGCTTGCGCGCCACGGACAGCTCGAACCAGCGGGTGTCCGCGCCGACCCGCAGGCTGAGGATCCGCCCGCGCGAAACCCCCTGCCGGCCGGCTTCGCCGAGCGCCGCGAGGACCGTGTCGGCGGCCTGCGGCGGCAGGATGTCCGCGACCAGCCGGCCCTTCAGGCTGGTCCTGGACAGGGCCGCCCCCATGTCCTGGGCGGCGTGCACGTCCAGGTAGCGGCCCTGCGCGTCCATTTCGACCATCAGGTCGGGCAGGGCGTCCAGCGTCGCCTGCAGGCGCTGCCTGGATTCTTCCAGCATGGCGTAGGGATGCTGGACGGTTTCCACGAAGACGGCCCGGTACAGGTAGAGATAGGCCAGCACCTTGTAGCAGTGCCCGAACAGGTTGTAGACGTCCATGGCGCCCATGTAGCGCGTCATGAAGAATTCGCTCTGGGCCATGATGCAGGCGGCCGCGAACAGCGCGCCGGCGTTGAAGCGGCGGGGACGGCGCATGAGCCACAGCAGCCGGACGGCCGCCAGCAGGTTCAGGGCGACGATCCCATATTCGACGCCGATCGTGAACGAGGTCGGCCCCCAGCCCGGAACGTAGGTGGGCGGCAGCCACGCCGGGGCGCGGAAGGACAGGACCGTCACCCCGAGGACCAGCAGCAGGACGAACGATTGCCAGCCGCCCAGGGGCATCCGGACCGGGCGGATCCTCCAGGGCAGCCAGACCGCGGCCAGCAGGCCCAGCGCGCCCACCAGCCGGGCGACCAGCCAGAAATAGGTGCTTCTCGCGTGCGAGCCGGGGACGATGAAATCCGGCATGCCGTCCAGGGACAGCACATGCAGGAAGTCCAGCAGCGCCACCGCCAGGAAGGCGCTCGCCAGCCACAGGAGATTGGCCGGCAGGTTTTCGTGGCGCGAACTCCAGATGACCCCGAAGATCAGGGACGCCACCACGATGGACAGGGTTTCCAGCGCCATGTGCAGCGGCAGGAAATTGCTGACGTCGCTGGCGGCGGCCGGCAGGCGCAGGGTCGTGACCACAATCAGGATCACCAGCAGCGCGCTGGCGGCACCGAAGGCGCGGCGGGATTCCGCCAGATGGGCCGGATGGATGGTCATGGACGCTGCTCGTGGAACGTGCAGACCAATGTAACGGGCCGGCACCCCATCGGCAAGCCCGGTCCAACCCGGATCGCGGCACGGGCATCGGGCGGTCCGCCCGGGCGGGGTCAGCCTTCTTCGTACAGCCCGATGCCCCACCAGCGCAGGGTGCCCGACAAATGGGCGCGCACGGCCCGCATGGCGTCTTCCTCGCGCCCGGCCAGCACGGCGTCGATGATCCGCAGGTGCTCGTCCATGGCGGGAATGATGCGTTCGGGCAGCAGCCGGCGCGACTGCTGCAGCACGGTGATGCGGTCATGGTTGCTGGCGTAGACGCCCGCCGCCAGCGGGTTGCCCAGCGCCCCGGCCAGCGCCAGATGCAGTTTCCAGTCGACCGCCATGGCCCATTGCTGGAGTTCGGGCGTGATGCCGCTGAACGCCTGGTCCCTGACGGCGGCATGCTCTTCGCGCAGGGCCCGCATCGGCGCCTCGCCCAGCCGGGCGGCCAGGATCCGGGCGCCTTCCTGGTCGAGCATGCAGCGCAGGTGGAAACAGGACCGGATCGTGTCGGGCGTGGGCTCGATGACCAGCACCCCGCGCTTGGGCAGGATCCGCACCAGGCCGGCGGATTCGGCGTGCTTCACGGCTTCGCGCACGGGCGCCAGCGGGAAGCCGGTCTTTTCCACCAGCTCCGCGATCGAGACCAGCTGGCCGGCCCGGACTTCGCCCCGGAACAACAGGTCCCGGAAGGCCAGGAAGGACTGGTCGGCCAGCAGCATGTCCTTCGCCATCACGCCTGTCCTGGGGCTGAAGCCGCGTCCTCAGCATCGCGCAGATCAACCTCGATCCTGCCATCCAGCACATCGTGGGCACGCTGACGGTCCACGTCGCCTTCCCAAGCGCCGATGACGACGGTGCCAACGCAATTGCCGATCATGTTGGTGAGCGCGCGCGCCATGCCCATGAACCAGTCCACCGACAACACCAGCACTAGCCCGATCGCGGGGATGTCAGGGATCACGCTGAGCGTGGCCGCCAGGATCACGATGGCCGAGCCGGGCACGCCATGGGCCCCCTTGGATGTCAGGAGAGACACGCCCAGGATCAGCAGCAGGTGAGAGAATTCCAGCGGCGTGTCCGTCGCCTGAGCGATGAAGACGGCGGCCAGCGTCAGGTAGATCGAGAAGCCGTCCAGGTTGAACGAGTAGCCGGTCGGCACGACCAGACCGACGGTCGAGCCGCGTACCCCCATGAGTTCGAGCTTGCGCATGACTTGCGGCAGGACTGCGTCGGAAGAGGCCGTGCCCAGCACCACCAGCAGTTCCTCCCTCAGGTAGCGCAGCAGCTTCAGGATGTTGAAACCCGCCAGGCGCAGGATGATGCCCAGCACGACCAGCACGAAGATCACGCAGGTCACGTAGAACAGGGCTACCAGCAGCCCTAGCGATCCCAACGTGCCCACACCGTATTTCCCGACCGTGAAGGCGATCGCCCCCAGCACGCCCAGCGGAGCCAGCTTGACAATGAAACCGATGATCTTGAAGAACACATGCGACAGGCTGTCGACCAAATGGACCACGGGACGACCGCGTTCTCCCAGCAGGGCCACCGCGACGCCGAACAGGATGGAGATCAGCAGCACCTGCAGGATGTCGCCCGAGGCGAACGCGTCGACGAGCGTGGTCGGAATGATACGCATCAGGAAGCCGACCGTATCGGTGGCGCCGCCCACGCGCGACGTGTAGGCCGACAAGGCGCTGGGATCCAGCGTGCCTGGATCGACATGCATACCGTGCCCGGGCGTGAACAGGTAGGCCAGTGCAATCCCCAGGGCCAGCGCGAAAGTCGTCACGACTTCGAAATACACCAGGGCCTTGATCCCGACGCGGCCCACCTTGCGGATGTCGCTGGTGCCACAGATGCCGTGCACCACGACGCAGAAGACCAGCGGCGCGATGATCATCTTGATCAGCTTGATGAAGCCGTCGCCCAGCGGTTTGAGCGACGTTGCGAATTCCGGCCACGCCACGCCCACGATGATCCCCAGCACCAGGGCGATCACCACCTGTCCAAACAAAGTCCTGTGAAAACGCTTCATTGTCTCGCTCCTTGTCCTCGAGGGTACGCTGCCGATCCGGCAGTCGCCATGTCAGAATAGATTTCTACATATATTTGATCTGACATGTCAGTTATAACATCAGATGCCTTGACAGAAAATAAATTTTGAATCGGGAGAAACCCCGAGACATCATCGACGCACGACGCTCAATCTCAGGCGAACGATGCTGCTGCAATCGACACCATCCCCGGTCCCCGCGCAACAGGCGGGGATGGTGCCTCTCCCGGTCAATCCAGCGCGATCTGCGCCTTCAGCCAGAAGACCCGGCCCGGCTCGTTGATCCGGGTGTCCACGAAGGACACGCTGCCGGGAATGTCCACGCCCGATTTGGACAGGTGCTCGGCGTAGGTCTTGTTCAGGACGTTGTCCACGCCGGCGGTCAGCAGCACGGTCTTGTTGGGCCGCCAGCCGGCGTTCAGCGACAGCACGCCGAAGCCGCCGGTGGAACCGAGGTCCTTGCCGGCGATGCCGCCCATGCCCTCGTCGTAGCGGTTCTGCGAAGCCACCAGGCGCCAGAGGATGCCCGCGGAATACGGCCCCTGGGCATAATTCAGGCCCAGGCGGGCTTCCAGCGGCGGCTGCTGCGCCAGGGCCGTGCCGTCCGTGCGGTTCTTGCCGTACACGTAGGACAGGCTGGCCACGCCCTGCCAGGACGGGTGGAATTGCCAGGAGGCGTCCAGTTCGCCGCCCATGACCGTGGCGTCGACGTTGCGGGTCAGGCTGCGGTTCCAGTCGATGAGGATGTAGTCGTCCACGCGGCTGTAGAAGGCCGAGGCCGACAGCGAGTAGGGACCGCTGCGCCAGTTGGTGCCAACGTCCAGCTGGTTGAGCTTTTCCGGCTTGGTGGACAGGAAGGCGCTGTTGGTGCCATCGGAGCCGGCCTTCATCAGTTCCCAGTAATCGGGGAAGCGTTCCGAATGGCCGAGCCCGGCGTACCAGGTGCTGTTGTCGCCATAATCCCGCTCATAGCGCAGGAAGCCGCTGGGCAGGGTACGGTCGCTCGTGCGCCCGGCGGTGACCGACTTCGAAGGCATGCGCTTGTCGCGGGCCTCGATCCAGTCGACCCGCAGGCCGCCGACCACGCGGTCGGCATCGGTGAGGAACCAGGTGCTTTCGCCGAAGACGCCGTGCTGCTCGAAACGCATGTCCTCGGCCCGGGCCGCGTCGTGATAGGCGTCATAGGCCGCATCGGCCGAGGGCTGCATGCCGCTGCCCCGCGCGCGGTGCACGTCCTGCTTGGCGTCGACCCCGACGACCACTTTCCAGGATTCGGCCGGCAGCAGGGTCGTGCTGAACCGCCCGCCCACCGTGCGCCGGTCGGGATTGCTGGCCATGTAGGACTTCTGGCCCATTTTGTTCACGCTCGGCGAACGCAGGGTGTAGTTGTCCATCACGTGGTCCACGTAGTTGTAGTAGACCCGCCCCTCGATTTCATCGACCAGCCCGCCCATGCGCTTGCGCTCGAACATCAGCGAGACGTTCTCGCGCTTGAACTTCGAGCCGTCCATGCTGCGGTCGGCGTAGGCCGCGCGGCCGTCGCTGCGCGCGGCGGACAGCTCGATGCGCGTCTTGTCGTCGGGCGTCAGGCCGATGGCGGCGTGGCTGCTCCAGCGCAGGTACTCGGAATGCACGCGGTTGCCGTCGCCATCCTTGTAGTCGTCGGCCTGGGCGCGGGTGCCGCCGGCGCGCACGTACGCCTGCGGCCCGCCGACCAGCACGTCGGCCATCTGGTCGTTGCGCCCGAAGCTGCCCAGCGTCAGGCTGCCGTCGGCTTTCCAGCCGAAGGATTCCATGCGCTTCACGTCGCGCTCGAAGAGCACCACGCCGGCCGACTGGCCCGCGCCATAGCGCACGCTCTGCGGCCCCTTGAGGACGGTGACGCGGTCGTAGGATTCGGGGTAGACGTAGGCCGTGGGCGGGTCCATGCGCCCGCCGCAGCCGCCGTAGATTTCCTGGCCATCGAGCAGGATGCCCAGACGCGAGCCGGAAAAGCCGCGCAGTACCGGATCGCCGTCCGTACCGCCCTTGCGGATCACGGAAAACCCGGGAATGCTCTTGAGAAAATCCGCGCCATCATGAGCGGGCACGGGCTGGCGCGGCGCTTTCGGGTCGGTCCGTACCACCAGGGGCTCGTCCGCGGCGGGCGCGGTGACGACCACGGGGGACAGCGCCCGCACGGGCTGGGACAGCGCGGCCCGCGGCAGGCCGAGCGACATCAAGGCGACCGGGATCCCGGCCACCCACAAGGTTTCCTTCTTCATTGAAGTCTCGTTATGCGAAAAGGCTGAAAGACATCCAGGGCCGCCCGCGGCCGATACAGCAGACCGGAGCGGCCCCGAAAACAAGAAAAATCAGGGTTTCAGCATGAACGAGGCGGGGGACAGCGCGCGGGCGGCCATTCCCAGGACCCGGCGATCCGGGCTGCACAGGGAGTTTCGTCGAACCCTGCCGCGGGCTGGGCCCAGGGCGAGGCCGGCACTGCGGTGCCGGCGATGGCGGCCGTCGGAGGAGCGGGATAAGTGGCGCACAGCGGGCAATGCCCGGTCCGGAGCATGCGCGGCGTTCCGGAGCCGTCCGGATCGTCCGATCCGGACGACAGATCCATGACCACCATGCCGGCCGGCGTGCAGGCCACGATCTGCACGCCCCGCAAGGGATCGGACGACGGAATGCCGGCGAACACCGGCCCGATCACCTGGAGCCAGAGCCCCAGGACCAGAAGCCAGTGGATGACGAGGCATCCGCGTGTGCGCTTGTCCGCATGTCGCATGTGCAACATTCTATGCGGCCTCTTTCGCGCCCAGGTTGACGGCGGTCAAGCCGCGCGGCGACCGCGCCCGCCGGCGGGCGCGGCGCGGACGGCCGCCCGCGTCCGGCGCAGATTCATATTTCCAGAAGCGATATGCAGATAGGCCGAAAACCTTTGCGACTTCAAGGGCGCCTCATTAGAATGAAAACCTATAAAACGCGGTGTTCATATAACCCTTTGAATTAATTGATCCCCACCCGCCCATCATGAAGAAAAATCTCTCCGCCCTGCTGTTCGCTTCCCTGCTCCCCCTGCTGGCCGCCGCACCGGCCGCCCAGGCGGCCACCGACGACCTCGCGGCCATCCAGAAGGCCGGCGTCCTGCGCATCGGCACCGAGGGCACCTACGCGCCGTTCTCCTACCATGACGCCAAGGACAACCGCCTGGTCGGCTTCGACGTGGACATCGGCCGCGCCATCGCCAAGCAGCTGGGCGTCAAGGCGGAATTCGTGGAAGGCAAATGGGACGGCCTGATCGCCGGGCTGGACGTCAACCGCTACGACGTGGTCATCAACCAGGTCGGCATCAGCCCCGAGCGGCAGGCCAAGTTCGACTTCTCCAAGCCCTACATCGCCTCGGCCGCGGCGCTGATCGTGCGCGAGGACAACGACACGATCCACACCTTCGCCGACCTGAAGGGCAAGCGCTCGGCCAACACCATCACCAGCAACTTCGGCAAGCTCGCGCAGCGCAGCGGCGCGGAAGTGGTGCCGGTACAGGGCTTCAACGACGCCATCGCCCTGCTGACCTCGGGCCGCGTGGACGCGACCGTCAACGACCAGCTGTCGTTCCTGGACTTCAAGCACCAGCGGCCCAAGGCCAAGGTCAAGGTCGTCGCCACCGACGACAGCGCCGAGTTCGGCCAGTCCGGCGTGCTGATGCGCAAGAACCAGCCGGCCCTGAAGGCCGCCATCGACAAGGCGCTGGACGCGCTGCGCGACGACGGCACCTACAAGCAGATATCCGAACGCTATTTCGGCGAGGACCTGTCCGCCAAGGTCAAGTAAGCCCGCCCCGCGACACGATCCCAAGGAGACCCGACCGTGCCGGACTGGCTGCGCCTGATGACGGACTCCCTCTGGCCGCTGCTGGTCGGGGGAGTCAAATTTACCGTGCCGCTGGCGCTCCTGTCCTTCGCGATCGGACTGCTGCTGGCGTTCCTGACCGCGATCGCGCGGCTGTTCGGGCCGCCGCCGCTGGTGGCGCTGGTCCGGTTCTACGTCTGGCTGATACGCGGCACGCCGCTGCTGGTGCAACTGTTCGTGATCTTCTACGGCCTGCCCAGCGTCGGCTTCGTGCTGGACCCGCTGCCGGCCGCCCTGATTGGCTTTTCGCTGAACGTGGGCGCCTACAACGCCGAGGTCATCCGCAGCGCCATCGAGGCCATCCCCAAGGGCCAATGGGACGCCGCCTATTCGCTGAGCATGACGCGCGCGCAGGCGCTGCGGCGCACGGTGCTGCCCCAGGCGGCGCGCGTGGCCGTGCCGCCGCTCGCCAATTCCTTCATCGCCCTGGTAAAGGACACCTCCCTGGCCGCCGTGATCACCGTGCCCGAAATCTTCCAGGCGGCCCAGCGCATCGCCTCCGTGACCTATGAGCCGCTGATCCTGTACGTGGAGGCGGCCCTGATCTACCTGGTGCTCTGCTCCTTCCTGTCGGCCGCGCAGACCCGCCTGGAACGCCATTTCGGCCAGCACGCCGTCTTCACCGAGAGGCAGCGATGATCGAACTGCGCGGCATCCGCAAATCCTTCGCCGGCCACGAGGTGCTGCACGGCGTCGACGTCATCGTCCCCGAGGGCCAGGTGACCGCCCTGATCGGCCCGTCGGGCAGCGGCAAAAGCACCCTGCTGCGCTGCGTGAACCTGCTGGACGTCCCGGACGCGGGCCGGCTGACGCTGGGCGACGAGACCCTGGAATTCCAGCCGGGACGCCACCCGCCGCGCCCGGCGGTGCAGCGCATCCGCCAGCAGACCGGAATGGTGTTCCAGAACTTCCAGCTGTTTCCCCACCAGACCGCCGTGCAGAACGTGATGGAGGGCCTGGTGACGGTGAAGGGCTGGAGCCGCGAGCGCGCCCGCGAACGCGCCCTCGGGCTGCTGGACAAGGTCGGCCTGCGCGAGAAGGCCGAGGCCTGGCCGTCCAGCCTGTCGGGCGGCCAGCAGCAGCGCGTGGCCATCGCGCGCGCGCTGGCGCCCGAACCGCGCGTGCTGCTGTGCGACGAGCCCACGTCGGCCCTGGACCCGGGACTGGCGGCGGAAGTGGTCGCGGTCCTGGCGGACCTGGCCGCCGAGGGCATGACCATGCTGATGGCCACCCACGATCTGCGCCTGGCGGCGCAGATCGCCCGCCAGACCGTGTTCCTGCAGGACGGCGCGGTCATCGAGGCCCGGCCGTCCGCCGAGCTGTTCCGCAATCCGCGGGACCCGCGCACGCAGCGCTTCGTGGCCACGCTGCGGGCTGATGCGGCCGTGTAGGACGGCCGCGGCGGTTCATCAAGGATTGGGACATCCCTCCACCTCGCGGCCTGCGGGCCGCCCGGATTCGTCAGGCGTGGAATAGCCCGCAGGGGCAGTTCCACGTCCTGTCTCATCCAGCGCCGGCGCCGTTGCCGTGTATTTCGCCCCCGCCACGCAGGCCACGACGAAGGCGGTGACCGCCAGCATGACCGGCGTGACGGGTTCGCCCAGCAGCCAGGCGGCCAGCATCAGGCCCATGAAGGGCTGCAGCAGCTGCAGCTGGCCGACGGCGGCGATGCCGCCCTGGGCCAGTCCCCGGTACCAGAAGATGAAACCCACCAGCATGCTGAAGACCGCCACGTAGGCCAGGCCGCCCCAGGCGGACGCGGCCACGCCGGTCCACACGGCCGGACGCAGGACCACGGCCAGGGGCAGGCTGACCGGCAGCGACAGCGCCAGCACCCAGCAGATGACCTGCCAGCCGCCCAGCCGGCGCGACAGGCGGCCGCCTTCGGCGTAGCCATAGCCGCAGGTGACGATGGCGATCATCATCAGGGCGTCGGCGCCCAGCGAACCGGAGCCGTCCCGGCTGAGCGCGAACCCGGCCACCGAGGCCGCGCCCAGGACGGCGAACATCCAGAAGGCCCGGGAAGGCCGCTCGCCGCCCAGCCAGGTGCCGAAGATCGCCGTCGCCAGCGGCAGCAGGCCGATGAAGACCAGGGAATGCGCCGAAGTGATGGTGCGCAGGGCCAGGGCGGAAAACAGGGGAAAGCCGAACACCACCCCGAAAGCCACCAGCAGCAGGGTGCGCAGGTCGGCCCGCCCGGGCCGGGGGCTGCGTGTGAGGGCCAGCGCGGCCAGGGCCAGCAGGCCGGCCAGGGCGGCCCGCGCCGCCGTGACGAACAGGGGGTCGAGCCCCAGGACGGCCAGCCGGGTCGCCGGCAGCGAACCGCTGAAGATCGCGACGCCGATCATGCCGTTGATCCAGCCGCGCGTGGTGGTGTTCATCCGTGCTTCCTTTTTCCGTACGGGGGTAGGCGAGGACTCCAGCTTGCCTTGCCCTCCGGACGGAATCCAGATACAGTGCAGTACAGTATCCTGAAACTGTACTGATCGAATCTCACCGACCCGTCCCCGACCCGGGGATGGCCGCCGCCCATGGATACCCCGCTCCCTCCTGCCCCGGGCCGCACCACCGGCATCATGCGGTTCGTGCGCCAGCGCATCGCGGCCCGCGAATGGCCGCCCGGCTCGCGCCTGCCGTCCCTGCGGGCCATGGCGCAGCAGCACGGCGTCTCCAAGTCCACCGTCGTCGAGGCCTACGACCGCCTGGCGGCCGAAGGCGCCATCCGCGCGCGCGCCGGCGCCGGCTTCTACGTCGCCGGGCCCCTCGCCCCGCTGGCGCTGGCGGAAATCGGTCCGCGCCTGGACCGCCAGATCGATCCCCTGTGGGTGTCGCGCCAGTCGCTGGATCTCGGCGCCCAGGCCCTGAAGCCCGGCTGCGGCTGGCTGCCCGACGACTGGATGCCCCGGGACGCCATCCGCCGCGCCCTGCGGCGGGTCGCGCGCGATCCGGACGCCCCGCTGACGGACTACGCCCCCGCCCTGGGCCTGCCGGCGCTGCGCACCCAGATCGCCCGGCACCTGGGCACGCGCGGCCTCGCGGTCGATCCCCGCCACATCCTGCTGACCGATTCCGGCACCCAGGCCGTGGACCTGCTGTGCCGCTTCCTGATCGAGCCGGGCGACGCCGTCCTGGTGGACGACCCCTGCTATTTCAACTTCCTGGCGCTGCTGCGCGCGCACCGGGTCCGCATCGTCGGGGTGCCCCACACGCCCGACGGTCCGGACATGGACCGCTTCGAGGCCGCCCTGCGGGAACACCGCCCGCGCCTCTACGTCAGCAACGCCGGACCGCACAACCCGACGGGCGCCCGCCTGTCGGCCGCCAAGGCGCGGCGCATCCGGGCGCTGGCGCGCGACCACGATCTGATCCTGATCGAGGACGACATCTTCGGCGATTTCGAATCCCGGCCCTCGGCCCGGCTGGCGGCCGACGACAGCCGCGACCGGGTCGCTCAGGTCGGCAGTTTTTCCAAGACCCTGTCCGCCAGCCTGCGCTGCGGCTACCTGATCGCGCGCGAGGACTGGCTGGACGCCCTGGCCGACCTGCGCACCGCGACGACGTTCTCCGGCGCCGGCCTGACCCAGGCCGTCATCGCCCGGCTGCTGCTCGACGGCGCCTGGCAGCAGCACACGCGGCTGCTGCGCCAGCGCCTGGCGCAGGCCATGCCCCGCGCGATCCGCCTGCTGGACGCGCTGGGCCTGCGGCCCTGGCACGAGCCCGAGGACGGCATGTTCCTGTGGTGCCGGCTGCCGGCCGGCATCGACGGCGCGCGCCTGGCGCAGGCGGGCCTGCAGCAGGGCCTGATGCTGGCGCCCGGCAACGTCTTCAGCCAGTCGCAGGCGGCCGGAAACATGATGCGGTTCAACGTGTCGCAGATGGACGATCCCCGCCTGCCCGATCGTCTGGCTACACTGATCAGGACCTGTCCGCGCTGATCATGGCGGCGCCGGACCGGCCGGCGCGTCCGGCGCCACTCCCCATTCCCCGAACTTCCGATCCCGACAAACGATCATGCTCCCCCCGTCCGACACCGAAGTGCTCAACGCGTTCAAGGGTTCCCTGCGCGCCCAGATCGACACCCTGCCGCCCGCCTGGAAATCCGCGCTGGATGCCCCCCACCTGCGGGGCATCCTGGACCGGCTCGACGCGATGCTGGCCGAACGGCTGGCCGCCGGGGCCTGCATCTTCCCCTTGCGGCCCTTCCGCGCCCTGACCGAAGTCCCGCCGGACGCGGTCCAGGTGGTGATCGTCGGCCAGGATCCCTATCACGGGCCGAACCAGGCCCAGGGCCTGGCGTTTTCGGTGCCGGATTTCTGCCCCACGCCGCCCAGCCTGCGCAACATGTTCAAGGAGCTCGCCCAGGAATACGGCGAACCCGAACAGCCGCCGCGCAACAGCCTGGTGCGCTGGGCGCGCCAGGGCGTGCTGCTGCTGAACACCTCGCTCACCGTCGAGGCCCACCAGCCCGCCTCGCACGCCAAGAAAGGCTGGGAGCACATCACCGACGCCCTGATCATGCGGGTGCTGCGCGAGGCCCGCCCCAAGGTCCTGCTGCTCTGGGGCTCGCATGCCCAGGCGCGGCGCGCGCTGCTGGACATGCAGCCCCCGGCCGGTCCGGTCGAAGTGCTGATGGCCAACCACCCCTCGCCCCTGTCCGCCCTGCGCCCGCCGCGCCCCTTCATCGGCTGCGGCCATTTCCGCCAGGCCAACGACTGGCTTCAGGCGCACGGGGAATCAGGCATCGACTGGATGCTGGCCCGCACGCCCGCGGCCGCCCCCGGCTACGGCGGCTGAGGCGTCCCCTTCCGGATCGCCGGTCCACAGGCGGGCGCAGTCGCGCCCGGCGTCCTTCGCCTGGTACATCGCCTGGTCCGCCCGGGCCAGCAGCAGGCCCAGTTCATTGCCGCCTTGCGGCGCGCAGACGATGCCGATGCTCGCGCTCAGGGGCTCGCAGATCCGGCAATCGCATTCCCGAAGATGGCCGCGGATCCGCTCCGCAAGGCCCAGGGCGCCCTCGGCGTCCATGTCCGGCGCCAGGATCACGAATTCCTCGCCGCCGATGCGCGCGCACAGGTCGCCCTTGCGCACGGCGCGGCGCAACACCCCCGCGAAAGCCGCCAGCACCCGGTCGCCGGCCTCGTGCCCGCAGCTGTCGTTGATCCGCTTGAAGCGGTCCAGGTCGCACATCAGCAGGGCGACGGTCCGCCCCTGGGCCAGGGATTCCCGCAGCATGCCGCCGCCCCGCTCGTACAGGGCGCGCCGATTGGCCAGGTCGGTCAGGGCATCGTGCAGGGCCGCATGCCGGTACCGGCGCTCCGAGCGCGCGCCCACCATCATCAGGACGGCGAAGGCCACGCCGATGAAGAACAGCATGCCCTCGAACACCGCCATCGGAAAATCGAAGCGCAGCCGTCCCGGTTCGGGCCCCGACAGGGACACCACGGCCATGCGGGCCGCGGTCAGCAGACCATGCAGCAACAGGATGCCGGACGGCAGGACGGCCAGCCGCGTGTCCCCCTTCCCGCGCGGACCGAACCCCAGTTCCCACAGGGACGCCCCGGTGTAGGCCAG
Organism: Castellaniella denitrificans; assembly: GCF_042653765.1. Lineage (NCBI taxonomy): Bacteria > Pseudomonadati > Pseudomonadota > Betaproteobacteria > Burkholderiales > Alcaligenaceae > Castellaniella > Castellaniella denitrificans. Next base: position 191,101 of record NZ_JBHSEZ010000004.1, read on the forward strand.
GGTCGGCAAGCCGTACGCGACGACGCGCGCCACACTCGAGGACACGAACCCGGGCCACAGGCAGACCAGGCACCAGGCCAGCGGGCCGGCCACGATCCACGGCCACAGCGGCGGCTTCCCGGAAAATGCCCGCAGGCCGGTCCAGACGCAGGCATGGGCCAGGATCAGCAGGGCGCCGAAACTGGTCACCGACCGCTGCCAGGCGCCGCCCGGGTCCGCCACCCCCAGCAGGAACCCCGCTCCGATGAGCAGCAGCGCGACGCCGGTCCACCCCAGCGTCCGGTCGCGGCGGCCCAGCAGGGTCGCCGCCAGGATCAGCCCGCCCACCAGCAGCAGGATCGGAATCTCCGCGATCAGCAGCGTGCGCGGGTCCAGGCGGCCCACGTCAGGCCTCGACGGAAGACGATGCGGCTCCGGCGGCGCGCGGCCGCGCGGCCGGGGCGGGCACGCGGCCGGCCGACTGGCGGACGCAATCCCGCCCCGAGGCCTTGGCTTCGTACAGCGCCCGGTCGGCGCAGGCCAGCAGGCGGTCGAGGTCGTGTCCGTCCACCGACGCGCAGGCGATGCCGATGCTCACGCTCAGGCGGCCGGTCGTCCGGGAGGCGCGTTCCGCCAGGCCGCGGCGGATCCGGTCCGCCAGGTCCAGGGCGCTCAGGGGGCCCAGGTTCGGCGCCAGGACGACGAATTCCTCGCCGCCGATGCGCGCGCACAGATCGCCCGCGCGCACCCGGGCGCGCAGGACGTCCGCGAACAGGGCCAGGACACGGTCGCCCGCGTCGTGCCCGCGCTCGTCGTTGATGCGCTTGAACCAGTCCAGGTCGCACATCAGCAGGGTCATGTCCCGGCCCTCGCGCCGCGCCCGCGCCAGGGCCTCGGCGCCCTGCTCGAACAGGGCGCGCCGGTTGGGCAGCCGGGTCAGGGCATCGTGCAGGGCCGCATGGCGGTACCGCCGTTCCTCCCGCGCGCGCACCAGGATCAGGACACCGAAGGACAGACTGATGCTGAACAGGATGCCTTCCAGTATGGTCACGGTGAAATCCGGCCACAGCAGCCAGGACATGCCCGGCACCCGGACGGCCGCCACCACGCGATAGAGATAGAACAGGCCATGGGCGGCCAGCACGATCAGCAAGGGGAACACCGATCCGGCGTCCTCGCGCCGCTCGGGCCACAGTTCCCGGCCGGCCGCCACGAGATAGCCGATCGACAGCAGGGAAAAGACCAGGAGCCGCGCGGCGTCCGAGGCCATGAACCACGGCCACAGGCACAGCATGAACCAGACCGCCGCCCCCGCCAGCAACACCCGCCCGCGCGCGGCCCGGCCGACGTAGACCCGCAGGCCCGCCCAGACGCAGGCGTGCCCGGTGATCAGCAGCATGTTGGACACCATGATCACCGGATCCCGCCAGCCGGGCACCCCGCGCGCGATGCTGATCACGAAACCCGTCCCGCCGATCAGCAGGGCGCCCGACATCCACAGCAGCGTGCGGTCGCGCCGCCCCTGCAGGGCGGCCAGCAGCATCAGCCCGCCCACGAGAAACAGCACGAAGGATTCAACGATCAGCAGAGTGCGGGCATCCAGGTTCAGCATCGGGCCATCGCCTTCTTTTTCCTGTCCGGAAAACCCGGATTGTTTCAAAGCATTTCACGTCTGAAATGCCTATGATGATAGACGGAATAACCCTGGAATTTTAGATGACGATCGAATCCGTCCGACGGTTTTTCGCCCGGCACGCCCCCGACCTGGACATCCTCGAACTGGAGCAGAGCACCGCCACCGTCGCCCTCGCGGCCGAGGCCCATGGCGTGGCGCCCGGCCAGATCGCCAAGACGCTGTCCCTGCGGACGGGCGACTCCGTCGTCCTGGTGGTGGCGCGGGGCGACGCGCGCCTGGACAATCGCAAGCTCAAGCAGGCCTTCGGCGGCCGCGTCAAGATGCTGCCCGCCGACGAAGTCGCCGACCTGACCGGCCATCCGGTGGGCGGCGTCTGCCCCTTCGGCCTGGCCCGGCCGCTGCCGGTCTACTGCGACGTCAGCCTGCGCGATTTCGACGTCGTCATGCCGGCGGCGGGCTCCATCAGCAGCGCCGTGCGCATCGATCCCGAACGCCTGGCCCGGCTGACCGGCGCATCCTGGGTGGACGTGTGCCAGGCGGCCGTCCCCGCGGACGCCTGAACACCCCGTCGTCCCGCTTCAACGGTCCGCGGGTTCATCCAGGACCCGTTCGACGCCTTCGGCGCCGGCCGCGTCCAGCCGCCCGGCCTGGCGCGCCAGGACCACGCCCCGGCGGCACAGTCGGTCGTACAGGTCGCGCATGTCCGGATCGACCTCCTGCAGCGCCTGGCGGTGCAGGCGCACCGTCCCCGCGTCCCCGCGCGACACCGGACCCGGCATGCCCGCCGCCACGCCGCTGCGTTCCAGGGATTCCAGCGTGCCCCGCAAAAGCGGCAGCAGCGCGTCCAGCGCCTGCCGTTCCGTCGCTCCCCAGGACTGCCACAGGCGCACCGCCTCGCCCAGCAGGGCGTGGACGTGCTGGGACGCGTAGCCCCCCGAGGCGTGGTAGCGCACGCGTGCGCCCGGCGGCAGGCTCAGGCCGACGCAGCCCAGGCGCTGAGCCAGTTCGTGCAGCAAGGCGTCCAGCGGCGGCTCCGCCTCGATGGCCACGGTGCAGCCCGGCAGGCTGGCGAGCGCCGCCCCGGGGTCCGCGCCGAAGGCCTGCATGGGATGGAAGCCGCCGATCAGCGCGCCCGCCTCGGCGGCGGGCCGCAACGCGGCAACGGGCGTGGCCCCGCTGCAATGCGCCACCGCCTGGCCCGCGCGCCAGGGCACGGCGCGCGCGATCCCGGCGATCAGGGCATCGGGCGAGGTGAGGAACACCAGGTCGCAATCCCGCGCCACGGTGTCGGGATCGCCGACCTGGCAATCCGGCAGCGATTCCGCCAAGGCCCGGGCGCTGGCGTCGGAGCGGCTGGCGACCCGGACGACCGGGACGCCGGCCGCCCGCAGGGCCAGGGACAGCGCCCGCGCCAGCCGGCCCGCGCCGATGAAGCCGACCCGCGGCGCCCCGGGCTCGGGCGGCGTCCACGCCGCCGCCGGGCGCATCGATGTCCTGGATTCCTTCGATTCTTCCATCCGTCTTTTCCTCGTCCCGATCCCGCCAGCCGTCCGCTCACGCCCCGCGGGCCACGGACCGGAGGGCGCCGCGCGTGAAGTCCCTATAATTGTAGGCTCGCGCGCCCGGCATGCCCCGCCGCCCCACCCTGCTTCCCGATCATGTCCTCCGCCTCGAATCCGCTTTCGATCCCCAGCCTGACCGCCCCCGTCGCCATGGGCTACGTGCCGCTGGGCGCGGTCTTCGGCTTCCTGTTCGTGCAGGCCGGCGGCTCCGGCTGGCTGGCCCTGGCGTCCAGCCTGCTGATCTATGCCGGCGCCGCCCAGTTCATGATGGTGCCGATGCTGGCCGCCGGCCTGCCGATCAGCGCCATCGTCCTGGCGACCCTGGTGCTGAACCTGCGCCACGTGTTCTACGGCCTGTCCCTGCTGAACACTCTGCCGGCCAGCCGCTGGCGGCGCTGGTACTGCATTTTCGCCCTGACCGACGAGACCTATTCCGTCCTGACGGCGCTGCCCGCCCGGGAGCGGGCGCCGCGCATGGCCCTGATCAGCGCCCTGAACCAGGGCTGGTGGGTGCTCGGCACCGCGCTGGGCGCCGTGCTGGGCGCCCAGGCCCAGGTCGGCCTGGCCGGACTGGACTTCGTGCTGGCGGCCCTGTTCGCCGTGCTGGCCGTCGAGCAATGGCGCGCCCGGCGCGACGCCGTGCCGATCTGGATCGCGGCCGCCGCCTACGCCGCCGGCTGCGTCCTGATGCCGTCCCAGGCGCTGGCCATCGCCATCGCGCTCAGTCTACTGGCCGCCGCCCTGAGGCCCGCCCGGCCCGCGCCGGCCGCCGGAGCCGCCCATGACTGACACCGGCTACGTCCTGACCGCCATCGCGCTGATGGCCCTCGTGACCATCTTCCTGCGCGCCCTGCCCTTCATCGCCGGCCACTGGCTGCGCCGCCACCCCATCGTCCACAAGCTCGGCGACTCGCTGCCCCTGTCGATCATGGTCCTGCTGCTGATCGACACCGCGGCCGGCCAGGCGCGCGGGCACGACGGCCTGCCCTGGCAAGAGCTGGCCGCCGTGGTCCTGGTGGTCCTGCTGCAATGGCGCACGCGCCAGACGCTGCTGAGCATCGCGGCGGGGACCGCGCTGTACGTGGGGCTGCGGGCGCTGTAGCAGGCCCCGGGCCACGCCGACCGCCCGGCGCAGCCCCTACAATCGGGATATCGCCCTCTTCTTCCAGGAGCCCTCCCCATGCCCAGCTTTGACGTTGTCTCCGAAGTCGACAAGCACGAACTGACCAACGCCGTCGACCAGGCCAACCGCGAACTCGCCACCCGTTTCGACTTCAAGGGCACGGATGCGCGTTTCGAGCTGGAAGGCTACGTCGTCACCCAGTCGGCGCCCAGCGCCTTCCAGCTCAAGCAGATGACCGACATCCTGCGCGGACGCCTGTCGGCGCGCGGCATCGACGTGCGCTGCATGGACGAGGCCGAGCCGCTGGAAAACCTGGGCGGCGCCCGCCAGAAGATCACCATCCGCCAGGGCATCGAACAGGCCGTGGCGAAAAAGCTCATCGCCGCCGTGAAGCAGGCCAAGATCAAGGTCGAGACCCAGATCAACGGCGACAAGCTGCGCGTGTCCGGCAAGAAGCGCGACGACCTGCAGCAGGTCATCGCCCTGCTGCGCAAGACGGACGTGGAACTGCCGCTGCAGTTCCAGAACTTCCGCGACTGAACGAACGGCCGCGCTCCACGGCCATCCTCCGGCCATTTCCACGGCCATCCCAGGCCACCCATGCATTGTGCAATCCGCACCAATAAACCATAATATGTGCATGATGAACATTCCCGGGAGACTGCCGTGACCGCCCTGCCCAACACCGTGCCCGCACCGGACGCCGTGCTGGCCAAGGCCGTCCTCCGGGCGGCCGAGCAGCTCGGCCTGCGCCAGGCCGGGCTGGCCGACGTCCTGGGCATGCACCGCACCGCCGTCAGCCGGATGAAGACCGCGCAATCGCTGGACCCCGCCTCCAAACAGGGCGAGCTGGCCCTGCTGCTGGTGCGCCTGGCCCGCGCCCTCTACGCGCTCACGGGCGGCGACGTCGAATGGATCCGGCATTTCATGCGCGCCCCGAACCGCGTCACGGGTGGCGTACCGGCCGAGCAGATCGCCACCATCCAGGGACTGGTGACGGTGCTGCGCTTCGTGGACGCGATGCGGGGCAAGATTTGACCGCCGCGCGCCAGGACGGCGGCGGCCCGCGGGCCGGCTCCGAAGCCGGCGGGCTGTGGCGGGAATGCGGGGGCGAACGCCGCATCGGCCCGATCCAGGGCCTGCTGCACCGCCTGGTCGAAAGCCAGGAGCACATCGCCACCCTGGGATACGTGGACACGCTGGAGGAACAGGCCGTCCTGGAAGCCCTGCTCGACGAGGCCAAGCCGTCCTGGCCCGCCGGCGGCGAATGCCTGCACTATCTGCTGCGCACGCCCTTCCGCTACCCGCCGCTGCCCTGGGGCTCGCGCTTCGGACGGCCCCACGAACCCAGCCTGCTCTACGGCGGCCGCGACCTCGGGGCGACACTGGCCGAATCCGCCTATTACCGCTTTGTGTTCTGGTTCTCCATGGACGCGCCTGCGGCCGGGGACGCCATCCAGAGCCAGCACACGCTGTTCTCCGTCGGCTACCGCACGGAACACGGCCTGCGGCTGCAGGATCCGCCTTTCGACGCCCATCGGGCCGCGCTGGCCGATCCCGCGCGCTACCAGGCGACCCAGTCGCTCGGGACCGCCATGCGGGAGGCGGGCGTCGAAGCCTTCGAATACCGCTCGGCGCGCGACCCCGCGCAAGGCCTGTGCGTCGGCCTGTTCACGCCGCGGGCGCTGGCCGGAAAATCCCCACGGGACATGCGTCCCTGGCTGTGCCAGCTGAGCGCCCGCGAAGTCGCGTTCAAGCCGGTCGGCGGCCGCGCCGTCCACACCTACCCGCTCGACGCGTTCCTGGTGGACGGCCGGCTGCCCATGCCCGCTTGACGCGGGCCCGCATCGGCGGATGGCTTACGCGGCCAGGGCCAGGATGTCTTCCTGCGCCTGGGCCAGGCCACGCTCGCGGCTTTCGGGACCCATGTCCATGCCTTCCGCGCGCACGACGCGGATGTCGGTCACGCCCATGAAGCCGAAGATCGTCTTCAGGTAGCTTTCCTGGTGCTCCATGGCGTTGCCGGCGTCGCTGGTCGAATACACGCCGCCGCGGCTGAGCGCCAGGATCACGGTCTTGCCGCCGAGCAGGCCCACCGGGCCATTCTCGGTGTACTTGAAGGTGCGGCCCACCTGGGCCACGCGATCCAGCCAGGCCTTCAACTGGACCGGAACGGTGAAGTTGTACAGCGGCGAGCCGATCACCACGACATCGGCCGCGATCAGCTGGGTGACCAGCGCCTCGGAAATCTCGTTCTCGCGCCGCTGGATGTCGGTCAGCGCCTCGGCCGACGGCGGCAGCCGGAAGCCCAGCGCGTCCAGCGACAGGGGCGCGGGCGCCTGCAGGGCCAGGTCCAGGTATTCCACTTCCAGGCCGGGGTTCGCGGCCTTTTGCTGCTCGACGATCTTGCGCGTCAGGCCGCGCGTGACGGAGTTCTGGCCGGAGATGCTGGAATCGATGTGCAGCAGTTTCATGATGGGTCCCGTTCGGATGACAGAGCTGGAAGGACGCCATTTTCCATTACGCGACGATCATTGATAAGATGCCTCGAAAAGCATAGATTGTTCTATTTTTGAACCTAATCGACCATGCACGACCTGAACGACATGCGCTATTTCGCCGAAGTCGTGGATCACGGCGGCTTCGCGGCCGCGGCCCGGTCGCTGGACCTGCCGGCCTCCCGGCTGTCCCGGCGGATCGCCCGGCTCGAGGCCGAACTGGGCGTGCGGCTCCTGCATCGCACCACCCGCAAGCTGTCCCTGACGGCGGCCGGCGAGCAATACCATCGCCATTGCGTCGCCGTGCGCGACCAGGCGGACCAGGCCCAGGCGGAACTCGCCCAGATACTGACCGAACCGCGCGGCCCCTTGCGCATCTCCTGCCCCGTGACCCTGGCCCAGGCCACCATCGGCCCCTTGATTCCCGGCTACCTGGCGCGCCATCCCAAGGTGCGTCTCGACATCCAGGTCAGCAACCGCGTCGTGGACCTGGCCGAGGAAGGCGTGGACCTCGCCCTGCGGGTCCGCCCAACCCTGGACGACAGCGGCAGCGCGATCATCAAGCAGCTCGGCCTGAGCCACGGCCTGCTCGTCGCCAGCCCGGAACTGCTGCGGCGCCACGGCCGGCCGGCGCAGCCCGCCGACCTGGAGCGCTTCGACGCGGTCGGCATGTCGGCGTCGGGCGGCAAGGTGCGCCTGCGGCTGCTCGGCCCCCAGGGCGCGCGGCACGAGGCCGCCTGCCGCCCCGCCTGCGTCGCGGACGACCTGATGACGCTGCGCTTCGCCATCCTGGGCGGCGTCGGCGTCGGCATGCTGCCCGACTACATGTGCCACGAGGACATCGCCCAGGGGCGGCTCGAGCGCATCCTGCCCGACTGGTCCCTGGTGTCCGGGATCGTGCACGCCGCCTACCTGTCGCGGCGCGGCATGTCGCCGGCGCTGCGCTCCTTCCTGGATTACCTGGGCGAAAAGCTGGCGCAGGATCCGAACGGCGACCTAGTGGGGGTTTCGCCGCTGAACGGCGCGGGCGGGGCGGCCGGAGCGGCGCCTACGCGGCCCGCAGCGCCCCCATCTCCAGCACCCGCGCACCCAGGTCGCGCCAGCGGTCGGGGTGGCAGGTGAACAGCAGAATCTGGTGGCGCTGCGCGGCGTCGAACAGGACGCGCTTCATGCCGTCCAGGCGTGCGTGGTCACTGTGCACCAGCGCGTCATCCAGGATGATCAGCGTAGGCCGCCCCGCCTCGCGCAGCAGGTCGGCATAGGCCAGGCGGCTGATCAGCCCCATCTGCTCGCGCGCGCCGAAGCTCAGGGCGTCCACGTCCTCGTGGGATTGCCCGCCCGCGCCCGGACGGACCAGCCGTTCCGGCAACAGGTCCTCGTCCACGTCGAGCCGCGCCTGCGGAAACAGCAACTGCAGGTAATGGTTCAGGTGGCGCTGCAAGGGCGCCTGGATGCGGCGCGTCAGTGCCTGGCGGCCGGCCCGCAACAGATCCAGCAGCAGGTCCAGGGCCTCGGCCCGGCGCTTCAGTTCGTCGCGGCGGCGGCCGATAAATTCCGCTTCCCGGGCCAGGTCGGCGCGCTGCTCTTCCAGCCCGTGGGCGCCCAGGGCTTCGAGCCCGCTCTGCACCCGGATGGCTTCCTCGCGGCGCTCGTTGGCCGCCTGCTCCATCTGGATGGCGGCGCGTGCGAAGCGCTGCGCGTCCTGCCGCAGGAGGTCCGGACGGGCCTCGGCGATCCGACGATCCAGCGCATCCAGCGTGTGCCGCAACGCCGTTTCCCGGGCCTGTAGATCGAGCAGCCGGGCGGCCAGCTCCTGCGCCTGCCGCTGCCGGTCCGGCGCCTGGATCGCATCCTGCAGGCGCTGCCATTCGGCCCGGGCCGTGCGGCCGGCCTGCTCCGCCAGGACGAGCGCCTGGGCCTGCCGCGCGGCCCGCCGCTCCACGGCCTGCAGGCTTTCCCGCGCGGATTCCAGGTCACGCTCCGCCGCGGCCTCGTCCAGGATGCCGATATCGGGATCCTGCGTCCCGGCCGGGTCCGGCGGCAGGGCCGCCAACGCCCCGGACACCGCCTGGCGCTTCTGTTCGGCCAGGGCCAGGCGATTCGCCAGCGCATCCACCCCCTGCGGCGCCAGGCCGCCCAGGCGGGACTCGTGCAGATCGATCTCCCGCTGCAGGGTCCGCGCCTGCTCGGCCAGGTCCTCGGCCTGCCGCAGATCCGCCGCGCCCAGGCCGGCCAGCAAGGCCTCGATCCGGCCGAGGTTTTCCTGACGGCGACGCGCCAGATCGGCCACGTCCTCGCCTCCGGGCCGGATATGCAGCCGGCCGACCCCCGGCACGTCCAGCTCGATGGATTCCAGCAGCAGGCGCTCGCCCCGGCCGGACAGGGTCTCGTCGCCCGCGCGGATCCGCTGCCGCGGCAGCAGATCGTAGGCCAGGCGGGTGGCGACGGACTGGCGCACCGCATCGAGTTCCGCCAGCGTCCGGTCCAGGGACCGCAACTGCTTCAGCGCGTCTTCGTCCAGCCGGATGCCCAGGCGCCGTTCACGCAGGACCTGCACATCCGCCTGCAAGGTCCGCGCCTGCTCCAGGTCGGCCACCAGCCGCGCCTGCTCGGACGCCAGCCGATCCAGATCGCCCGCCAGGACGGCCCGCTTGGCCTGCCCCCGCGCGGCCGACAGGCGCGCCTCGGCCTTCCGGTAGGCCTCGCCCGCTCGCGCCACCTGCCCGTCGATCCGGGGCTGGTCCGCCCGCAGTTCGGCCAGGCGCTGCCCGGCTTGCCTCAATTCTTCGGCGCGCTGTTCCAGTTCCTGCTGCTGGCGTCCGTGCATCGCTTGCTGCTCGCGCGCATGCCGCAGGCTGGTGGCGCAGTGTTCCAGGGCCTGCGCCTGGCGTTCCCGGTCCTGGCGCCAGCCCTCGACCTCGGCCAGCCGCGCCTCGGCCTCGGCGG
>NZ_JBHSEZ010000004.1:200974-428088 GCF_042653765.1 Castellaniella denitrificans
CGGTCGAGCACCTCCAGGCGCGTCCGGGCGTCCTCGTGCTGCCTCAGGATCTCGGCGTATTCTCCGGTGGGGCGCCCCGTGGACGTCAGCAGCTTCGCCCGCTCGGCCTCGACCCGGGCGATCAGCGCGTCCCCCGCGCTGCTGGCGATGTCCCCCAGGCCCTCGCCCAGGGCGGATTTCAGGTAGTTGCCCGCATGGGCCACCGGACCGCGCAGTTCCTGTCCCTCGCCCTGCTCGATCCACAGCAGGCCGGGCACGCCCCAGTGCTGGGCCTTGCTGGCGCCCTTGCCGGGGAACTGGTAGCCCAGCAGCTCCGCCAGTTTCTCCTCGGCCTCGTCGCCATTGAAACGCCGGGCACCGACCTCCAGGTCGCAGCGTTTCTGCTTCAGGAAGCGCTTGCTGAGTTTCCAGCGTTCGCCCTGCCACTCGAATTCCAGCTCCACGCTGGGCGCGGCGGAGGTATCTCCCCAGGGCTGCAGGTCTTCCGCGCCGCTGGACTTGAAGCGCTCGAAGAACGCCGCCCGGATCGCCCGCACCAGCGTGCTCTTGCCGGATTCGTTGGGTCCGGAGAACAGATTCAGTCCGGGCTCCAGACCGCCGACTTCCACCGGATCTCGGAATTGCCGCAATTGCTCGACACGCAGGCGCAGCAGCTTCATGCGCCCGCTCCCGTCGGATGCTCTCCCAGGAGCCCGGCCAGGATCGCCAGCGCCTCGCGCGCCGTATCCGCCGGCTCGCCCGCGGCCGCGTCCTGCCGCTGGCGCAGCTGCGCGATCGCGTCGCCCACGTAGCCGTCGGCCCGCAGGGCGGCCATGTCCTCGTCGGTGGGCTCCAGCCGCAGAGCCGACCGATGGACCTGCAGGCTGCGGCAGCGCCCCTGGGCCACGGACAGCGCCTGGTCCAGGCGCCGCGCGTCCGCCAGGTCGATGGCCCCGGCCAGCGTCAGGTCCAGCACGGTTTCGGGCGGCAGGCCGTCCAGGCGCTCGATGAGCAGGTCCAGGTCGGACGCGACCGACAGGGTCTCGTCCCAGGCCAGCCAGCGGTACTGGCCGACCTCCAGGGGCTCCACCACCGGCGCCCGGCCGGGCCCCGGCACGTCCACCCGCGCGACCCGGCCCGAGCCATTGTCGCGGAAGCGTTCCGGCTCCGGCGTGCCGCTGTACACAGTGCGCTCGTCGACCTGCTTGAAGCCGTGCCAGTCGCCCAGCGCCAGATAGTCCAGCCGCGCGCGCCGCGCCCGGTCGGCGGCGATCGGATTGGGAGAATCGATGTCCTCGGCCAGGATGCCCTGGACGCTGCCGTGCGCCAGGCCGATGCGCGCCAGACCTTCGGCCGTCTCCGCCGCGTCGAACCATTCCGTCAGATCGCCGTGCGTCTGCCGCTGGGTCAGGGGCGCCGCCAGCACCGCGAACCCCAGTTCGGGGAACGCGCGCACGCCCGGCTCCAGCAGCAGGTGCGCGCCAGGCGGCACCGCGCCCAGCCGCTGCGCGCGGGTCCAGACGCTTTCCGCCAGGGCGGCGTCGTGATTGCCCGGGATCAGGATCCAGGGGCCCTCGTAGCCCCGCAGCGCATTGAACAGGCGCCGGATGGTGCGGTCCGACACCGCCTGGGCGTCGAACACGTCGCCCGCCACCAGGACGGCGTCGACGCGCTCCCGCGCCGCCAGCGCGGCGATGCGTTCGATCGCGGCGTAGCGGGCCTCGGCCAGGACGGCGGCGTCCTCGGGGGCGAAGCGGCCGTACTGGCGGCCGATCTGCCAATCAGCGGTGTGCAGGAATCTGGGCATGGCCGGGATATTGACACCGACCCCGGCCCCGAGTCAAAGCGCGGGCGCCCCGCGCGTGGCCGGATTGTCCGGGTCGCGCGCGCCCATGCGGCCACCCGGCCCGGTGCCTACTTGGCGAACAGCTGGCCGAGATCCTTGAACGCCTTGAATTCCAGCGCATTGCCACAGGGATCGAGCAGGAACATGGTGGCCTGCTCGCCCACCTGGCCCTTGAAGCGGACGTAGGGCTCGATGACGAACTTCGTGCCGAAGGACTTCAGGCGCTCCGCCAGGGCTTCCCACTGGTCCCATTCCAGGACGACGCCAAAGTGCGGCACCGGCACGTCGTGCCCGTCCACCGGATTGGTGTGGGCGCTTTCCTGGGACGCCGTCCGGGGATGCTCGTGGATCACCAACTGGTGGCCGTAGAAGTTGAAGTCCACCCACTGCGCGCTGGAGCGGCCTTCCTCCAGGCCGAAGACCTCGCCGTAGAAGCAGCGGGCGGCGGACAGGTCGTACACGGGGATGGCCAGGTGGAAAGGGGACAGGCTCATGGAGGGCTCCAGGGAACGAAGAGGTTGCTTGGTCTGAATGATTGCGGTTTCAACGATTGTAGAAGCGGATCCGGGAATGCACCATCCAGGCGCCATCGAGAAACGCCATCCAGGCCGGATGCCGTGGCGCATCCGCGATGGCCGGCGGCGACGGCCGATGGTTTATGATTCCAGCTTCGCACCGCCCCGACCCTCCCCATGATCCGCCTTTCCGCATCGCCCGTCCGCCCTCTTCCCACGCGGAGGCCGCGTTGAGCCCGTCCCGTCCCGCCCGCCACCCCGCCTGGGGCATCGCCCTGGTGGCGCTGATCGCCCTGGCCGGCCTGTTCTACGTGAAATGGTCGCCGTACTACGACCGCGCCTTCACGGCCGCCCAGACGCACTCCATCGGCGCATCCATCCTGACGGGCGGCCAGGACGCCCCGCCCGCGCCTTCCCTGCACGCCGCGCTCGACTACGCGAAGGCCTACGGCCTGGCCATCTGGAAGGCCCTGCTGCTGGGACTGCTGCTGGGGTCCGCCATCCAGACCCTGCTGCCGCCGCGTTGGATCGAGCGCTGGCTGGGCCGTCCGGACGCCGGCGGCGTGGTGACGGGCGGCCTGCTGTCCATCCCCAGCATGATGTGCACCTGCTGCGCCGCCCCCGTGATCGCCGGACTGCGCCACTGCCGCGCCGCGCCGGGCAACACGGCCGCCTACTGGCTGGGCAACACCATGCTCAACCCGGCCACCCTGGTCTTCATGGGCTTCGTCCTGGGCTGGCACTGGGCCGGCCTGCGCCTCGCGCTGGGGCTGGCGATGGTGCTGGGCCTGGGCTGGGCGCTGAACCGCATGAGCCGGGCGGACTGCGCGCCAGTCGACGATTCCGCGCCGGCCGCTTTCGACACCGACCCCGCGTATTTCCAGCCAGGCCAGGTGCTGCGGCGCTGGGCCCGGGCTTTCGCCGGCATGGCGCTGCGGCTGCTGCCCGAATACCTGGTCCTGGTGCTGCTGCTGGGCGCCGCCCGCGCCTGGCTGTTCCCCGTGCTGGACTTCAGCATCGACAACGGCCTGCTGTGGATCGTGGGCGCCGCGCTGGTCGGCACTCTGTTCGTCATCCCGACCGCGGGCGAAGTCCCCATCGTCCAGGCCCTGCTGGCGCTGGGCGTTGGGGTGGGGCCGGCGGCCGCGCTGCTGGTGACCCTGCCGCCGGTCAGCCTGCCGTCCCTGGCCATGGTCAGCCGCTCGTTCCGGCGGTCCGAGCTGGCCGTCCTGGCGCTGGGCGTGGTCGCCCTGGGCGTGATCGGCGGCGGACTGGCGATCGCGCTGGGATTCGGCGGATAAGGCCTGCCGGGTGCATGCCCGCGGACGCCGCGGGCACGGCAACGGCAGCAGTGCTCCCCGCCGTCAGCGGCCGGAAGGCTCTTGCGGCCGCGTCCCCCAGAACAGGACCGCCTCGGCCAGCAGGAATGCGGCGACCGGCGCCACAGCCCCCGCGACGCCCGCGATCTCGTGCCCGAACCGGGCCGCCACGTAGAGCAGCACGATCATGCTGAGCATCATGCCCGGCGCCCCGAGCCCGCGCAGCGCCACGCTGCGGTGGTAGCCCAGCCAGAACGCGACCCGGGCGACGATCCATACCACGGTCGTCGCCACCACCGCCCGCATCTCCGCGCCGTCGGCGCAATAGGCCGCCAACCCGAACAGCGACACGCCGAACACGAGGATCTGCTCGACGGTGTTCTGCAGGTACCTTTGATTGACACGGAGCCGCCTCGTCTCGAAACGCGCCAAGGGATCGAACGCGGGCGAGGTCAGCCGTTCGTGCGCCACGGCCTCGACGCCCGTCACCAGGCAGAACAACACGGCCACGCAGCAGCATTTGAGGGTGAACAGCATCCGGTCGGCAAGGCTGTCCATCCCCGGCAGCGGCGACATCAGGCGATCGACGCCGAGCCAGAGCCCCGCGGCGAGCAGCGAGGCGACCGCGATGGCGGCGATGCCGCCGGCGCGCTGCCTGCGGAAATCGGACGGGTCCGCAATGGATTCGCTCATGGTTTCTCCTGTTTCCCGGACGGCCGCGCCGGGCGCATGCCGTCTCCTTCCAGCCGGCCACCCTGATCCGGAGCCGGAGCCCGGCCGGAAAACCGACCAGCCGCGCGATATGGATTTATACAGCGCCATGCCCGTCCGGACAGCGAAAATGCACTGCATTTTGCGTCCATTCCTCTCATGCCTCTGATGGAAAACAAGTTGCGCACGCAACGATCTTCCCATATAGTTGCCAACGCAACCATACAGAACCGATATGTCCGGCATCGGCCGTCCGGCGGCGGAGCACCGCGCCCGCACCGCGTCCGATCCCCCACCGGAGGAGAACGCTCGATGCACCGTCCGACCACCGAACCGCGCCCGTCGATCTACTACGACTACCGGGTGTTCAAGCCCTGGCTGCCCTCCGCGCATCCACCCCAGCCGCACCAGAAAGTCGTCATCGTCGGCGCCGGACCGGCCGGCATGGTCGCCGCGCTCGAACTCGCCCGCCATGGCGTGCCCAGCGTGATCGCGACCGCGGAACTGCAGGTCTCGCAAGGCAGCCGCGCCATCGTCTTCACCCGCCGCTCGATGGAGATCCTGCAACAGGTCGGCGTGGCCGACCGCATGGCCGAGAACGGCCTGCCGTGGCGCTTCGGCAATTCCTACTACCGCGGCCGGCACGTCTTCCGCATGGAGGCGCCCCACGATCCGGACGACCGCTACTTCCCGATGCTCAACGTGCAGCAGCAGTACATGGAGGAATACCTGATCGACGCCTGCGCCGCCCATCCGCTGATCGACCTGCGCTGGGGCAACAAGGCGACGCGCGTCGAGCAGAAGGACGACGGCGCCACGGTCCACCTCGACACGCCGGAAGGGCCCTACACGCTCGACACCGACTGGGTGATCGCCGCCGACGGCGGCCGTTCCGACATCCGCACCGCTCTGGGACTGCAGATGGAGGGCGCCTCCTACGAGGGCTTCTTCGTCATCGCCGACATCCGCGTCGATCTGCCGCTGCCGACCGAGCGCCTGGCCTTCTTCGACCCCGACTGGAACCCGGGCAACACCATCCTCATGCACCGCGAGCCGCACGGCATCTGGCGCATCGACTACCAGTTGCCGGCCGGCGAGACGCCCGAGGAAGCACTGCGGCCCGAATCGCTGAAGCGGCGCATCGACGCCCAGCTCGCGATGATCGGCCACGCCGGCATCCCATGGGAAATGGACTGGAACTCGGTCTATTCGGCCCGCACGCTGACCCTGCCCGACTACGTCCACGGCCACATCCTCTTCACCGGCGACGCCGCCCACCTGCTGCCGATCTTCGGCGTGCGCGGCGCCAACACCGGCTTCCAGGACGCGCAATCGGCGGCCTGGCATCTGGCCTTTGTGATCAAGGGCCTCGCGGGCAGGAAACTGCTCGCCAACCACAGCGCCGAGCGCGTCGGCGCCGCCCGTGAAATCATCGACGAGGCGGGCAAGAGCACGCGCTTCATGACGCCGCCCACGCGCGGCTTCCGCCTGCTGCGCGACGCGGTCCTGTCGCTGTCGCTGACCGAGGCGTTCGTGCGCCCGCTGTACCACTGGCGCACCTCGCGTCCGCACGAATACACCCGCTCGATGCTCAATTGCACGGGCGACGACGACGCGCTGTTCGCCGCCGGTCCCGCCCACGGCGCGCCGCCGCGGAACATCCGCCTGGCGGCCGACGATTTCCTGCTCGATCACCTGGGCGGCGGCTTCGACCTGCTGTATTTCACCCAGGCGCCGGCCATCCCCGCGCCGCTGCGGGAGGTGGTCGCCGCCACGCGCGCCCGCGGCGTGCCGCTGAAGGTCATCGCCATCGGCACGGGGCAGCCGGTCGTCGAGGGCGCCGACCTGACGCTCGCCGACACCGACGGCCACTTCCGCGAGCGCTATGGGGTGCTGGCGGGCGGCGGCGCCTACCTGCTGCGCCCGGACCAGCACGTGTGCGCGCGCTGGCTCGCGCTCGACGCCATCCGCCTGCAAGCCGCACTGGACACCGCCCTGCCGCAATAAGGATCAGGAGAACACCATGACGCAACACCGCACGCTGGACATCGCCGGCCTGGAAAATGTCTACGACGCCCTGGCCACGGCCATCGACCAGGCCGGCCCCGACAAGGCCGAACTCTTCCTCGTCAAGCTGGCCCTGCTCAACGCCGACGCGCTGGGCGACGCCGAACGCTTCCAGCGACAGATCCAGGCGGCGCTGAAGGATCTGTAGAATCGCTCTCCATGACGCGCCCCGCCCGCCCCCGCCCCGTCCCGACGCCTCCGCTCGAGCGCAGCTTCACCTATCGCTTCAACGTCCTGCGCAAGGGCATCGATCGCCAGAGCGCCGCCGGCTACCTGAAAGAAGTCGGCGTGTCGCTCAGCGACGGGCGCTGCCTGGCCGCGATCGGCCGCTTCGCCCCCCTGTCGATCAAGGAACTGGCGAACCGTTCGCACCTGAACAAGAGCCAGGCCAGCCGCGCCGCCCAGTCGCTGGTCGACCGGGGGCTGGTGCGCAAGGACGGCAGCCCGGAGGACGGCCGCGGCGTCGTGCTCACGCTCACCGCGGCGGGCCGGGAAGCCTGGAACCGCACGATGCGGTTCGTGCACGAGCGCAACCAGGAAATCCTGGGCTGCCTGAGCGACGACGAATACGCGACCCTGAGCGCACTGCTCGACCGCCTCATCGCCCACACGCTCGCCCGGGACGGCGCGGCCGGCGAAGACACGGACGAATCACCGTGACGCGCCTCGGCGGCGATCACGGAGGCGTGGGCGGACCAGGCATGCCGGACGGCGGACACTTCCCGCGTACGAGGGGCCCCATCGGCTGCAAGCAAGCAGGCAGTCAATCGTTCGACGTCTTGCCAAGCACCACAGGCTCGCCGTTGCGGATCTCGCCGATATAGTTCACTGTCATGACCTGATGGTCGATCCCGTAGTGCTTCATGCCGCCCATCTCCAGATCCTCGCCCTGGACGGACTTGAACGGCATGGCGGCCTTGAAGGATTCGGCGACCTTTTCCGTATCATCGAGTGTGCCCGCCTTCTGGACCGCGTGCAGGATCGCGTTGGCCCCGTCATAGAACGACACGATGATCTCGTTGGCATCATGGCCGTTGCGCTTCTTGTATTCGGCGGCCAGATCCTGGTAGCCCTTGTTCGCCGGATCCGCATACAGCATGTTGATGGTGCCCTCCGCCGCCTTGGCGCCCGCGCCGGCGACGATTTCCTTCGGACCCGCGCCGCCCGTCTTGGTAAACAGCTTGTCATATCCCAACTCGCGGGCCTGTCGGATGATCAGGCCGGCCGTGGCGGGCGACGTTCCGCCCAGCTCGATCATGTCGGGCTTCATGGCGATGATGCGCGTCAGCATGGGCTGAAAGTCCTTCTGGGCACGCTCGAACAGCTCATGGCCAAGGACCTCGAAACCCTTTTCCTTGAAGATCGCCTCGCTCAAGCGCACCTGATCCCAGCCCGTTTCATCATTGGGATTGACCACCACCACGCGCCGGCCCTTCAGATTGTCCTTCATCCAGCCGATCATCGATGGCAGGTAATCCTCCGGCGCGCTGTACATACGGAACATGAAACGGGAATCCTTGTCCAGCGCCTTGCTGGTATAAGCCGAAGACATGCCGATGACTTTGTCGTCCTCGACATTCTGCTTCAACGCCATGGTGGCCGCGGACGACAGGATGATCACGTATTTGACGCCGTCCTGGTTGACCAGGCGGTTATAGGCGGCTACCGCTTCGGCGGCCTTGTACTGGTCGTCGTAGGCGATGACCTCGACCCTGACTTTCTTGCCTCCTACGTCGAGGCCACCGGCCGCATTGACCCGCTCGGCCAGGATTCTGGGCCCTTCCGCCGCAGCCATCCCCCAGGGGGCACCGCCCCCCGTCAACGCAGCGATCACACCGATCTTCAAGGTTTCGGCCCCGACCGCACCTGCGTATAGCAGGCCCGCAGCAGCCAAAGAGGCCATGACGGCCCGAGGATTGAAAATGTACTTCTGGTTCATGGCTCTGTCTCCGATAGATTAGTGGTATCGCTATGAAACCGGCATGACTCCAATGGAGCCCCGCCATTTGAAACGACGAGAAAGCCGGCGAATCTCGGAGCCCTCGTCGGACAATCCAATCAAGTGGCGATGCGGTATACCCGAGCCGCCGTGTCATGGAACAGGGCCCGGCGCTCATCGGGCGAAAAAGCCGCGCTGGCGATCTTGAAGGCATTCCAAAGCTCGGTGTAGCCGCAGGACTGCTTGTCCACAGGAAAATTGCTTTCAAACATGCAGCGCTCAGGGCCGAAGAGGTCCACGCAAACGTCGACATAGGGCTTCCATGCCCGGACCAGGGCCTCGGACCCGGCAGGCCGCTCGCCCCGCTCGAAGCCGAATCCGAAGACAGCCATGCCCATCCCGCCCACCTTGATGTGGACGTTGGGGTAAGCCACCAGAGCCTCGATGCCGGTACGCCATTCGTGGAATGCGTTCCTGTAGCCGGGATACTCGGGCACACCGATGACCCCACCCACGTGGTCGAGCACCATGGTCGTATCCGGAAAGCGGGCAGCAAGCTGCGCCCACTCATCGAGCTGCGTGTGATACAGCCAGCCATCGAAGCTGAGTCCAAAACGGGCCAATTGCGCAAACCCCTTCTGGAACCCGGGATCCAGCAGCAGATGCTGTGGAGCCCCATGCTTGATCGTGGCACCGATGGCGCCGGGATCGTACGCTGCTTGCTGGCGAATACCTGTCAGCCGCCCGCCACCGGCCTCGGCCATCGCCTCAAGCACGGGGACCACACGATCTCCAAGTGCAAGATCCGCAAATCCCACGATCGACGCCGCCACCCGGCACGAGCCATAGATGCCGCTGTCGGCCATGGCGCCTACGCCCCGGGCGAATTCGATTTCACCGACCGGTCGCATCGCCTCTTCACCCCGGGCACGCCACATCGAGTGGTAGGCTTCGACGAACACGGTCGCCTCGATGTTGTGCCCGCACGCCAGGTCGGCCAGCAAGTCCGGATACAGGTAGCGACTGCCCGTGGCGGGAGAGTCGTACAAATGGTGATGCGGATCGATGATGGGCAATTCGGGTTCCAGCGCCGCTTCGGAAGGCGAGCCGGCATGCCAGGCATCGAGCTGCGCCGTGCCCTTGGGCTGATTGCCTCGGAAGGACGTTCTTCCAGCGTTTTTCATCGTCATATCGTTAATCTCCTTGGATGCATGGCACCCGGCGCGCCCCATATCGGTCAGTCCCGCCGGGACGGCAGGCTCGCAAGCGTTCTATGGCGCCCATTGAGCCACCAGCCATACTGCACCGGCCAGGAGGCATAAGGATTCGCCGCATCTACGACACCCAGCCGGGCCTCGGCGTGCAAGGGCCAGTTCGGATCGAACAACGCCTGGCGGCCGATCGCCACCAGATCCGCCCGCCCTTGTACGATGGTCTCGTTGGCCAGTTCGGGCTCGGTGATCAGACCCACCGCCATCGTCGCGATTCCGGCTTCGCTGCGCACGGCCTCGGCATAGGGAATCTGGAAGCCGTAGCCCGGCGCATCGCGCGAAGTCGAGGCGGAATGCCCAGCCAGGCCGCCCGACGAACAATCGATCACGTCCACGCCCGCCGCCTTGAGGACCCGTGCGAAAGCGACCGTATCGGTCAGCGTGCGACCGCCCTCCACCCCGTCCTGGGCCGACACGCGCACGAACATCGGCCGCTCGCGGGGCCACGCCGCGCGCATGTCGCCAACAACTTCCAGGACATAGCGATGGCGGCCCTCGAACGAACCGGCATAGGCATCGGAACGCCGATTGGTCACCGGCGACATGAAGGAGTGCAGCAGGAAGCCATGCGCCGCATGCAGTTCGATGAGGTCGAACCCCGCTCGATCCGCACGCGCCACCGCGGCGACGAAGGCCTCGCGGATGTCGGTCATGTCGCGATAGGTCGCGGGCTCCGGCACCTGGTATCCGGCACCGAACGCCAGCGCACTGGGCGCCTTGAGCGGCCAGACGGCTTCGCCGCGCAGCGCCTGGTCCTCATTGCCCACCGGCCCGTTACCATGCCAGGGCCGCTGGCGATTGGCCTTGCGCCCGCCGTGGCACAACTGGATGCCCACAGTGGCGCCCTGCGCCTTCAGCATGCGCACGATGCGTGCCAGCGGTTCAATCTGCCGGTCCGACCAGAGGCCCAGATCCCCATGACTGATCCGCCCTTCAGGCAGGACCGCCGTGGCCTCGATCATGACCAGACCGGCGCCCCCCAGGCCGAAGCGGCCGTAGTGCGCCAGATGAAAGTCCGACGCCATGCCCTCGTCCGCGGAATACATGCACATGGCCGAAATGGCAATGCGGTTACGGATGCTCACGCCGCGCAATTGCAGGCTGGAGAACAGATTGGCCATGTCTCGTTTCCCGGCAAATGGCCGCTCAGGCAGCGTGCGGCATCAAGATCTGCCGCACGACCTCGCCGCGATCCAACTGATCCAGGCTCAGATTGAGTTCAGCGAACGAGATTTCGCTGCTCTTGAGACGGTCCACCGGCATTTTGCCCGCCTTGTATAGGCTGATGTAATGCGGAATGTCGCGTTCGGGCACCGTCGACCCCATGAACGAACCGCGCAATCCGCGCTCTTCGGTCACCAGCGCGGCATGCACGTACTGGAACAGCGTATCGGATGCGCCCAGGCCCACGCAGATCACGTCGCCGCCGCGTGCCGTGATGGCATTGCCCATGGCCACCGCCTGCGGATTGCCGGTCATGTCGAAGGTGAAATCGACGCCACCCTTGCTGAGATCGCGGATCTTCTGAACGATGTCCGGATCGGACGCCAGGACCGTTTCGGTCGCACCCAGATCGCGCGCCAGCGGAAACTTTCCGGCATTGATGTCAATGCCGAAGATCTGGGATGCACCGGCGATGCGCGCCGCCATCACGGCGTTCAGTCCGACGCCGCCCAGGCCGATCACGGCCACGCTGGCGCCTGCCGGCACCTGGGCGGTATTGAGCACGGCCCCCGCGCCAGTGACCACCGCGCAGCCGAACATGGCGGCGACGTCCAGCGGCACATCGTCGTCGATGCGGATCAGCGATTTGGGCACGGTAATGGCGTACTGGGCGAAGGCCGACACGCCGCTATAGTGATAGATCGGCTGACCATTGCGGCTCAGGCGGCTCACCCCGGTGGCCAGCAGGCCCTGCGTACGCGGCACGGTGACGCTCTGGCACAGCGCGGGCCGCTGGCGATTGCACGCACGGCAGCAGCCACAACCGGACACCACCGTCATGACGACATGGTCGCCCGGCTTCAATTCCGTGACGCCAGCGCCCACCTCACGGACGATCCCCGCGCCTTCATGCCCTCCCACGACCGGCAGCTTGCGCTTGCGCAGGCCCGCGACCTGCGACAGATCGGAATGGCAGAGGCCCGCAGCCACCACTTCCACCAGCACTTCGCCCTCGCCGGGTCCTTCCAGCTCCACGTCCTCGATCTGGAAAGGCAGGCTGTCCACATAAGGCTTCGGGCGCCCTTGTTCATACATCACCGCGGCGGTCATCTTCATGTTCCACGCTCCTCTCGATCATTTCATCGGATCATTATCGTGTCGTATGCCGCCGGCGATGCCCAGAGTTTCAGGCAACGGCCGCGGCGAGCGGATTTCTTGATCCAGTAAAAGGCCTTCCGGCAACCGCGGCAAGCCACAATTCCGCGTGCTGGTCATGACTATTGCTCATGGCCTGAATCATCCGGCCCGTGTTCGGATATTCGGGACTCAGTCATTCAATATTCAACATGGACGCAGGCTCCCACCGCCGATAAGCTGGACGGGAATTTTCTGACCTTCCACACGCAAAAAAGGGAGCAGGCACATGGCAAATGAAAGCGGCGGAACCCTGGTCGTGGCAGGCGCCACCAGCGTGGCGACTCAGCATCTGATCGACATCGTCAGCAGCACGCCGAACTGGAACGTGATCGGGCTGTGCAGGAATCCGCCGCCCAGCTCACGGCCGAACGTCCGCTACGCAGCCGCCGATTTTCTGGATCCGGAATCCTGCAAGCGCGCGGTGGAGGGCGTCGCGGTCACGCACCTGGTCTACGCGGCGCGGGCACGTCATACCCTGTATACCGCCATGATGCCGCACGCCAAGGTCGGGATCGAAAACGTGGAACCCAACCTGAACATGTTGCGCAACATCACGGCGGCATGCAGCGGCCCCACCCTGCGCCACGTGCACGCACTGGCCGGCACCAAATGGTACGGTCTGCATTTCGGTCCTTTTCCTACTCCGGCGCGGGAATCCGATCCAGGGCACATGCCGCCGAACTTCTATTTCGACCAGCAAAACTTCCTGATCGAGGAATCCGCGCGCGCCGGCTGGAGCTGGTCGACCAGCCGGCCTGGCATCATCAGCGGAGAGACCGCCGGCGGCGCCCCCAACATGCTGGCCTCCATCGGCGTTTATGCGGCTATCTGCCGGCATCTCGGCCTGCCGCTGGAATTCCCGGGCAAGCCGGGCGCTTACACCAGCCTGCTGGAACTGACCGAGGCCCGGCAACTGGCCGAAGCCATCTTCTGGATGTGCCGTACGCCCGAGGCAGCCAACCAGGCCTTCAACATCACCAACGGCGACCTGTTCCGATGGGAGCATGTCTGGTCGAGACTGGCGGACCACTTCGGCATGAAGGCTGGTCCGGTCCGGCATTTTTCGCTGGTGCAGTGGATGGCCGACAAGGGCCCGGTCTGGGATGAAATCGTCAAGCAGCATGGTCTGCAGCCGCTGGCCATCGATCAGGTCGCCTCGTGGGGCTTTGCCGACTTCACCCTGAACTACGACTATGACGTCATCTCCTCCATGACCAAGATCCGGCTGGCAGGATTCCACAGGACCGTGGACACCGAAGCCATGATGCTCGACCAGCTCTCCCAATATCGCCAGAAAAAATTTCTGCCCTGATCCGGGCCAGACGATTGCCTGCGCAGACTCAGCCCATCTCAGCCCATGCTCGATTCCACGACTGCCCCTCAGATCTTCGACGAAGAGTTCGGCACACACTACGCGGCCTTTGCCGCTGCCCTGCTGGTGAGTGACATCCCGGCCGCCGTCCTGGCCGCCGCCCGCGAAAACCTGTTCGACACCCTGGCCTGCGCCATCGCCGGATCGTCCGCACACGGGGTGGACACGGTCCGCGATCTGGTCGAAGGCTGGGGAGGACGGCCCGAAGCCGGCATCCTGTGCTCGTCGATCCGAGTGCCCGCGCATCACGCGGCCTGGGTCAATGGCATGATGTCCCACGCCCGGGATTACGACGACACGCACGATGCCGCCGTACTGCATGCCGGCGTCTCCATCATCCCCGCAGCGCTGGCCGCCGCCCAGTTGGCGCCTGCAGCCAGCGGCGCGGATCTGCTCGCCGGCATCGTCGCCGGCCTGGAGCTGATCTGCCGTCTGGGGGTCAGCACCCGGATCAGCATCATTGAAAGCGGCCTCATGTATACGTCGCTCTTCGGCTACTTCGGCGCAACGGCGGCAGCGGCGCGCGTCATGGGACTGGATGCCGCGCAGACGGCCAATGCTCTGGGCATTGCCTACAGCCAGGCCGCCGGCACGCACCAGGTCACCCGCGACGGCGCCAGCACCAAACGCATGCAGCCGGGCTTTGCCGCCAAGGCCGCCCTGCTCTCGGTCCAGATGTCCCTGCGCGGAGTGCAGGGCGTCGTGCGCACTTTCGAGGGCATCGACGGCCTGTTTCGGAGCTATCTGGACAACCGCGTCGATACCGGGCGCCTGCGTCAGGGACTGGGCCAGTCCTATGAAATGCTGGACCTGAGCTACAAACCCTATCCCTGCTGCCGCTTCAATCATCCGGCCATCGAGGCCGCCCTGGCGATCCGCCGGCACCCGGGCTTCGATCCGGCACGCGTGCGCAGCGCTGTGGTCCACCTCACGCACGATGCCTATCAGGCCGTCTGCACGCCCGAAGACATCCGGCACGCTCCAAGGACCATCGTCCAGGCGCAGTTCAGCATCCCGTACACCGTGGCCTGCGCGCTGCTCGACGGCGAGGTGGCCCTGCGGCATTTCACCGAAGAAGGCATCCGCAATCCCGACGTTCTGGCCCTGGCAGCCCGCATCGACGGCCGCGTCGACGCTGCCATCGATCAGGAATGGTCGCGCAACATTTCACCCGCCATCGTTACGGTGGACACGGAACTCGGCCGCTTCGAGCACCGCATCGACTACCCCAAAGGCCACCCGAAATCCCGCATGACGGCGGCGGATTTCGATGCCAAGCTGGCTGGCTGCATGGCTGCCAGCGGCCTGGCCTGGCCCGCCGATCTGCCGCGGCGCCTGCACGCGGCCATCGACGGCCTGCACGCCGCCCCCGATGCAAACACGCTCATCGGCCTGTTGACTCTTTGACCAGCGCCGCGAAACACGCTCCTCCGGCGCAGTGCGGATCGCGCAGGGCAGGTGAAAGAGCCACTGCATTGAACGATTCAAACCACCTCATGAGGAGCAACCATGTTTGGTCAAATGCTGGACGCCGAAGACGAACGCGAGATCCGTTTTCTGATGGGCCACTACGTCCACTATCTGGACGGTGAGCAGGGCAAGGAATGGGCCGGTCTCTTCGCAGAAGACGGCCAGTGGCTAGGCGGCAATGTGGCGCCGGCGGCCAAGGGCGGATCGGGACTCGACGCGGGGAACCCAAAAGGCCGTGCCGCCCTGGAAGCCCTGGTGTACCGGGCCATCACGCAGAACTTCCGCAGCCTGTCGCGGCACATGATCACCGATCTCGTGCTGTGGCGCGATGCATCGGATCACGACATCGCCCATGGGCGCGGCCGTATGTTCATCACGGACTGGCGCGACGGCCCCGGCAAGATCAGCATGTCGGGATCCTATGTCTTCCTGTTTGCCCGCACGCCCGAGGGCTGGCGGATTTCCACGCTGCGCGCCAGCTTTCTGCCGACCTGAACGCGTGAGCCTCGTGCTCCGGGGTCAATCCTCGAAGGAAGCCTCGTTCTCCTCGGGGCTGGCCTCCGGTTCATCCTGCCGGAGCTGGTCCTGGATCCATTGGCGGAATGCGGCGATCTTGGGCACTTCCATGCGATCCGGCAGGCACACGACGTAAAAGCCGTTGGCATGGAGCAGCGGCACGTCGAACGGGATCACGAGCCGGCCGGCGGCGATGTCGTCGAGGACATAGTGACGCTGGCTGAGCCCCACTCCCATGCCGGCCAGCACGCACTGATGCATGACGGCCTGATCCTCGGGGTAGATTTCGCGGAACGGCGTGAACGGCGCCGTGCTGACCTGGGACCACCAGGCCTGCCATTCATCGCGCCGTGCGTAGCCGTGGTACAGCGTGGTCTTCAGCAGATCTTCAGGGCGATGCAAGCCGACAGCGTCGGCCAGGCCGGGTGCGCAGACCGGCACCATTTCGACCTGGAACAACTGTTCCGACCAGATGCCGGGCCAGGGCGGCACTCCGTAGCGGATTGCCACGTCGATGTCGTCCACGGCGAAATCGACCTCGGTGCGTCCCGACGACAGCCGGATTTCGATATCGGGATATTGCGCCTGAAAGTCGGGCAGCTTGGGAATCAGCCAGCGAATCAGGAAATTCGTATAAGAATGCACGGTCAGCACCGTCCGCCGCTTGCCCTGGCGCAAGATCTGGGTCGCATGGCTGATGCCGTCGAAGGACTCGGTCAACGCGCGCGCGAACTCGCGGCTGGCCTGCGGAATCACGAGATTGTTATTGACCCGTTCAAACAGCTGGAAACCCAGATAACCCTCGAGGGAGCGAATGTGGCGGCTGATCGCCCCCTGCGTCACGTTCAGCTCGGCGGCAGCCTTGGTGAAGCTTTCATGGCGCACCGCCACCTCGAACGCCCTGAGGTGATTGAGCGGGGGCATCTGCCGTTTTTGCAATGGCGCGCTCATGGATCTCTCCCTGCTCAAGCGCCCAGATACGCGCTCAGGACGTCCTGGCTGCTCAGCAGTTCCTGGCTGGTACCCTGCAGGGTCAGCGATCCTGTCTCGAGCACGAAACCATAGTCCGATACCTTGAGCGCCAGCCGAGCGTTCTGCTCGACCATGACGACCGTAATGCCCTCGGCGTTGATGGTCCGCACCAGCTTCGCGACTTCCAGGATGAGCTTGGGCGCCAAACCCAGCGTGGGCTCATCCAGCATCAGGATTCTAGGCTCGCTGATCAAAGCCCGGGCAATGGCGACCATCTGCTGCTCACCGCCTGAAAGGCTGGACGCGATCTGCCTCCGGCGCTCGACGATCCGGGGGAAAATTGAATAGATAAACTCCAGGCGCTGCCGGTACTTTCGGGCATCCCGCATCCGATATGCGCCGATCCGGATGTTGTCGTACACGCTCATGTCGGGAAACAGGCGCCGGCCCTCGGGGCACAGGACGATGCCGCGCTCGAGCCTCTCGTGCGGCCTGAGCGTGCCTATCTCCTCGCCATCGAGCTTGATCGAGCCACCGCCCTGCCGGGTCTGGCCCGCCAGCGTCCTAAGGAGCGTGGACTTCCCCGCGCCATTGGCTCCAATGACCGCAGCCACCCCATGGTCGGGCACGGCAATGGATACATCCCGAAGGGCATGCACTCCGTGGTAATCGACCGAAAGATTCTGGATTTCAAGCAAAGTCGTAATCCTCCCCGAGATAGGCATCGATCACCGACGCATCCGCTTTGATCTCGGCGGGCGTACCCAACGCCAGCGGCTCGCCGCGATTGACGACCAGGATTCGATCGCATGAGCCCATCACCAGCGGCATGTCGTGTTCGACCAGCAGGATGGTCATCCCCAGTTCGTCACGCAAACGGCGGATCAGCCGTCCGGCTTCCTTTTTTTCCGACGAATTCAGCCCGGCGGCCGGCTCGTCCATCAGCAACAGCCGGGGGGCGACCATGATTGCCATGCCGACCCCGAGCATCTTCTGCAGGCCGTACGCGAGGCCCCCGGCCGGCAGATCCAGCACGCTCCCGATTCCGATGAACTCTGCCACTTCCGATAACCGAGCGCTGTCCGCCACCGCCTTGCGCGAAGAAAAATAGCCCCGCGGACTATGACGCCATCTCAGGACCTGCGCACGCCGCAGATTTTCACGCACCGTATGAGCGCCGAACACATGCACCGCCTGGAAGGTCCGGGCGATCCCCCGCCGCGCGATCTCGTCGCACGCATGCCCCGAGATGTCTTGTCCGCCCAGGGAAACCGTACCGCTCGTGGGTCGAAAATGTCCCGCAATGACATTGAACAGCGTGGTCTTGCCTGCGCCATTGGGGCCGATGATCCCGAAAATATCACCTTCGTCCACCGAAAAGGAGACACCGGACACCGCCGTCAGCCCACCGAACCGTTTGGTCAGATCACGGACCTCGAGTAGCTTAGGCATGGGCCTTCCCCCGCTGCAACAGGGCGACCAGCCCTTGCCTGAAGAAAATGAGGAAGACGACCAGGCAGCCGCCATAAATCAGCAACTGGTATTCACGCGCCTCGCGCAAGAGCTCGGGCAGAGGCACGATAAAAATCGCCCCGAGCACTGGTCCGAGCACGGTGCTGACACCACCGATCGCATTGATGACGATCAAATCGACGGACACAATGAAACCGAAGGCTTCGGGCGACAGGAAACTGATGTAGAAGGCGTACAGGCCGCCGCTCAGGCCGGCCACGAACGCACTGACCGCGAAAGTCCCGATGCGCCAGGACAGAGCATTCGATCCGAGGGCGCGGCTGAGCATCTCGTCCTCGTTCAGCGAATGGAAGATAGCTCCGATATCGGAGCGCTCAACCAGGCGCATCACGCCGTATACGATGACCGACAGCAACAGGCCGAAAACGAAATAATGCTGGGGTTGTGTCAGGCGCAGGGATCCTATCGCGAACTTGGGAATGCCGTACAGGCCGTTGTTGCCGCCGAAAAGCGACGTCCATTCCTGGAAGATCAGGTTGATGATTTCCCCGAAGGCGTAGGTCAGCAGGACGAAATAGACGCCCTTGATGCGCAGGAACAGCGGCCCGACCACAGCCGCCAGGACGCCGGCAAACAACGCCCCGCACAGTAGCGCCAGCGCCGGCGGAAAACCCAGCCGCATGGTCAGCAGCGCGGCGCCATAGGCGCCGATGCCCATGAACGCGGGCTGAGCGATGGACAGCTGGCCGATCTTCAGCATCAGATTCATGCTGAGCGCCAGCGGAATCATGATGGTGACCATGGCCGCCAGGTGAAAGACATAGCGGTTGTCCAGGAACCAAGGCAGCAACGCCAGGACGAAGATCAGGAGATAGATGGAGCGGGTTCTCATCGCACGCTTCCTCCCATCAGGCCACTGGGTCGAGCCACCACAATGAGCAGGACCATCACGAAGGACACAATCAGCGCCACTGTCGAATTGACCAAGGTCGTGACCACGGACTCGCTCAGTCCGATCAGGAAGCCGCCCAGCACGGCCCCCGGCAGGCTGCCCAGCCCTCCCAGAATGACGACCACGAATGCCTTGAGCATGGGGAGTTCTCCCATATAGGGACCGACGGTATAGATAGGCGCCATCAGAGCACCCGCCAGGCCGGCGAGCACACAGGCCAAGCCGAAGGCCGCCCTATAGACCAGTCCGGGCTCGATACCCATGAGGGTGGCCGTATCAGGGTCCTGCGCAACCGCCTGCATGGCCAATCCCAGCCGTGCGTATTTCAGGAACACATAGAACAGCACCAGAATCCCCAGCGCGCACAGACCCACGATGGTACGGTCCCATGGCACCGAGGCGCTCATCAGGCTCCAGGTGCCCGTGAACGGACGAGACACCGACTGCTCGGAAGGACCGAACAGCAGAAGGGCGACGGACTGCAGGATGACTCCGACGGCCAGCGACATGATCATGCCGGCCAGTTCGTCGCCAACCAGCGGCCGGAACAGCGTCCGCTCAACCACGACGCCCAGAATCCCGCTGAGCAGGCCACCCGCCACGACAGCCAGGAAAAAGGGCCAGCCCAACGCTCCGAATAGAAAAAGCACCGCCATGGCGCCAACCATGTAGAACTCGCCGTGCGCAAAATTGACGATCCGCATGATCCCGAAGATCAGCGTGAAGCCCAGCGCCATCAGCACATAGATCAGGCTGGACAGAAGCCCATTGACGACGACCTGTTCAACCATGGCCCACCCGCCATCTCGAGGTCCGGCAGACGCGGGCGCCGCATGGCACTACCAGCCCTCGCGCGTTCGGTCTCTGTTTCATATTTGTCTCCTGCTCATCGTCCAGGCTTGTCGCCGCCGCCGGATCGGCGCTTCATCGAAACGCACCCAAGTATAGGAACGCCGAACCGGGGCAGTCCATGCCATTTTTCGGGAAACGGTATCCGGTTCTCCCGAAGATGGCGTGGCCCGCGTTCCACCCTATTGCATGTGGTTCCATGGTTCAGATGACCCCTGCTTCACGCCAGCGTTCGAGCTCCTGCTCCGTATGACCCAGCCACTGGCCGAACACCCGATGATTGCTCGCACCCAGCGGCAGACTGGGTTCGATGGCCCGGCGTTCGGTACCCTCGAAGACCAGGGGGGAATGCGGCAGAATGACATCGCCCAGCTCGGGATGGTGCACGTGCTGCAGACTGCCGCGCGCCAGCATATTGCGGTCGTGCATCACCTCCTTGAGGCTGCGCACTGGCGCACACGGCACTTTGGCTTCCAGCATCCGCGTGGCGATGTCGTCCTTCGGCAGCTGACGGGTCCATGCTTCCAGCAAGGCATCGACTTCCGCCCAATGCTGCACACGCGCCGAACGGCTGACGAACCGGGGATCCTCCTTCAATTCCGGGCGGCCGATCACATCCAGGATCGCCTGAAAATGCCGATCTCCCGGGGCGTTCAGGACGACGTAGCCGTCCTGCGTCTGATAGACGTTATAAGGCGAAATGCCCAGACCGCCGTGCCGATTGCCCGTACGGGCGGGCGCCGCATCACCACGCGCGTGCAGCATGCCCAGGTTGGATGCCAGCGAAGCGAAGACGGCTTCCTGCATCGACACTTCGACCACGCGCCCCGCCCCCGTGCGCTCCCGTTCGTACAGAGCGGTCACGATGGCCGCATACAGATGGATGCCGGCCATGAAATCGCATATAGCGGCACCCGACTTCACCGGCGGCTGATCCGGGTACCCCGTGGAATCGATGATCCCGGACATGGCCTGCATCACCAGGTCCATGGCGGGATAATCCCGATAAGGGCCGGTCTTTCCGTAGCCGGAACTCGAGCCGTAGATCAGCCTGGGATTGAGGGCACGCAGATTGTCCGCACCCAGCCCCAGGCGATCCATCACGCCAGGGGCGAAGTTCTCCACCAGGACATCGGCATGTCCCACCATTTCACGCAGCAGATCGGCGCCACGAGGGTCCTTCAGATTCAGGGTGACCGGTTTCTTGTTCGAATTCAGCATGGCGAAGGGCAGCGCAGCGCCGCCCATGTCTCCCCGGCTCCTGAGGTGTTCCCCCTGCCTGGGCTCGACCTTGATGACCTCCGCCCCCGCCATGGCCATCAGAAAGGTGGCGTAGGGGCCGTTATAGACGTGCGAAAGGTCGATGACGACGAGCCCCTCCAGGGGCAAAGGCTTCAGCTGCGTATCCATGGTGCGGCTCTGGCTTCCGGATTGTTTCATGTTGTGCCGTCCAGCAGGCGTTGAGCGGCGACCCGATGCGGACGGTCCAGCATCTTCCCATCCAGGGCAATGGAACCCGCTCCGGGCGCGTGTGCAAAGGCCGCCACCACGCGCCTGGCCCATTCGAGCTCAGCCCCCGTCGGCTGGAAGACTTCGTTGATCACGGCCACCTGGTCAGGATGGATCGCGGCCTTGGCGGTGAATCCGTCGCGACGCGCATCCAGCGCCTCGGCCCTCAAGCCCTCGGGATTGCGGAAATCGACATAGACGGCATCGACGGCCGCCACCCGCGCGGCAGCGGAAGCCAGCAGGGTCATGGATCGTGCCAGCAGGAAGAGATCGCTGTACTGTCCCGGCGCCTGCCGGTTGGACCGGGCGCCGATATCGGTCGCGAGGTCTTCCCCACCCCATAACATGCCGCAGAGCCGGGCGTCCTGGATGCGCGCATAGTCGCCCATGCTCAGGACCGCACGGGCATGCTCGGTGACGATCGGCAGTACCCGGATCATGCCCGGCTCGATGCCTTCGCGCACTTCGAGCGCCTGCAGCCAGGCGCCGACCCGGGCCAGCGCATCGGCCCCCCCGCATTTCGGCAGCATGATGCCGTAGGGCCGCGCGCCGATCACTGCGGCCAGGTCCTGCAGGGCCATGCCGCTGTCCAGATCATTGATCCGGACGAACAGCCGGTGCCGGGACTGGTGCTGCGCGACGAAAGCCGCGGTGATCTCTCGCGCTTTCGTCTTGCCATCCGGCGGCACCGCATCCTCGAGATCGAGGATCAACGCGTCCGCCCCGCAGCTCAGGCCCTTCGCCAGCTTGCGCTCGTCATGGCCGGGGATGAAAAGCAGCGATCGCATGTCAGAATGCTCCGGTCGACAGGAACCCATCCACGGGATCGAAATCCTCGAGCAGCTTCCGGCCGACCAGATCCTTCAGGGTCTCCGTCGCCCCTCCGCCCAGGGTGCCGTAGCGCGCGCCCCGGTAGTAGCGCGACACGGGGTACTCGTCCGTGAAACCATAGCCGCCATGCACCTGCAAGGCCTCGCTGGTGATCCGGATGGCCATTTCATTGACGAAGATCTTGGCGATGGCCGCTTCGTGCGGATCGGGGAAGGGGTTGGCAGTCAGGCAGGCCCGATACAGCAGGCTGCGCCCCGCCTCGATGTCGCGGTACATCTCGGCGAACTTCCAGCGGATACCCTGAAAATCGCCGATGGCCTTGCCGAACACCGTCCGGTCGCGCACGTATTTGATCGCTTCTTCAAAAGCGCCCTCGGCCAAACCCAGCGACACGCTGGGGTTCAGGCAGCGCTGCGTGTTGAAGGCCGCCAGCAGCTTCTTGAAGCCGCCCTGGCGCAGGATCACGTTCTCCAGCGGAACCTCGACGTTCTCGAAGCGGATTTCCGCCAGGTTTTCGCCACCCATGGTGTGATAGCGCGCCGTGACTTCAAAACCCGGGGTATGGCGATTGACCAGCACGCAGCCGATGCCGTCGCGCCCCGGCGTACCGTCGATCCGGCTGAAGACCACGAACCATTCGGCCTCGTCGGCACGGCTGATCAGCGTCTTGACGCCATTGACGACCGCGCGGTCACCCTTGATGACGGTATTCGTCCGGTAGTTGGGCACGTCGGTGCCCGCATGAGGTTCGGTCATGCACACGGCCAGCATGGCATCGCCCGTGCAGACCTTGGGCAGGATGTCGCGCTTCATGCTTTCGGGCGCATAGGTCGAAATCACGCGGACCTGCACACCGACTTCGCCCATCAGGGCCATGGCGGTGGCGTAGCAGGACTTGGCGACCTCTTCGATCACCAGGGCGGTGTCGAACACGGGCAGATTCGAACCGCCGTATTCCTCGGGAATCGACATGCCCAGCACGCCGATCTCAGCCAGGTCGCGCAGATTGTCCCAGGGGAACGTGCCGTCGAGGTAATTCATGGCACGGCCACGGAACTTTTCCCGGCCCAGTTCACGCACCGTGCCCACCAGGGCACGCTGCTCGGAAGTCAATTGAAGTCGGGCATTGCTCATCTCGGATGTCCTTTGGATGTTTGAATCGAATGCATGGACGAACCGGCGGCACTCGCATGCCGCCGGGCGGCTTATTCAACGACCCCGGTAAACCGGGGCGCACGGCGTTCGGCAAAGGCGGCCAGCCCTTCGGCATAATCGGCCGACCCCAGGATGGACGGCAGGGCGGCGCGTTCCATGCGCAAGGCGTCCTCGAGCGGCTTTTCGATGCCGCGATACACCAGTCGCTTGATCTCGGCCATCGCCGGCGCGGAACGGCCGGCCAGCAAAGCCGCGAATTCATGCGTACGCGCCTCGAGCCGGTCGGCCGCGATCACCTCGTTGACCAGGCCGATCTGCAAGGCATATTCGCTGCTGACGGGCTCGCCGCCGAGCATCATCTGCAGAGCGCGGCTGACGCCGACCAAGCGCGGCAGGCGCTGGGTGCCGCCCGCCCCCGGAAAAGCGCCCACGCGGCTCTCGGTCAGGCCCAGAGAAATCCCTTCGGCGGCCAAGCGCAGGTCGCAGCCCATTGCCAGCTCCAGGCCGCCGCCCAGCGCCAGGCCGTTCAGGACGGCAATGCTGACGAACGAAGAATCGGCCACGGCGTTGATCGCCTCGTTGATGCCGGCGTTATGCGCAAGCCGCGCGGGCAGATCCATGCCGGCGCGCTCCTTGAGATCGGCACCGGCGCAGAACGCACGGCCGCTGCCGCGCAACAGCACCACCCGCGCGCGCTGGGCGCGCGCATCCAGCACCGCCTGCTTCAATTCCCGCACTGCGTTCACGCTCAAGGCATTCATCCGGTCAGGCCGGTTCAGCGTGATTTCGATGACCTGTTCGGCTATTGGCCGGACGATGACGTCCTGATTCATTGCAGCCCCTGTGCTTTCCTGATTTCGTGCGCCTGCTGCGCCAAGGCATCCCGGTGATCGGGATGCGCTACCTCGATGAGCCGCCGGATGCGTTCCTGCAGCGAACAGCCGCGAAGATGCGCCACGCCATATTCGGTCACGACGGCATCCACGTCGCCACGCGACGTCGTGACCGGACGCAACCCCAGTGACCCGACCAGCCGCGAATGCTTGCCGTCCGCCGTGGTCGAGGGAATGGCGATGATCGAACGGCCGCCGGGCGACAGGGTTCCGGCCCGCACGAAGTCGGCATGCCCGCCCAGGGCGCCCAGATAGCGGCCGGCCGCCACTTCGGCATTGACCTGCCCGGTCAGATCGATTTCGACGGCGGAGTTGATGGTGTGGAACATGCACAGCGATGCCGCCGTCGCCGGGCTATGGGTATAGTCGGCATTGCGCAGGTCTACCGATCCGCTGTCGCGCGCGAAGTCCCGCAGGCGGCCCGTGCCGAACAGGCCGCCCGTCACGGTCTGGCCTTCGTCGCAGCCTTTATGAGCATTGGTGACCACGCCGCGCTCGACCAGATCGACCAGGACATCGGACACCACACCACTGTGGACGCCCAGCCCCCGATGCCCCATCAGCGCCTGCGCCACGGCCGTGGGCAAGGTCCCGACGCCCAGTTGCACCGTGGCCCGATCCGGAATCAGGGACGCCACGTGGATGGCAACCGCACGCTCAATGTCGGACGGCACGGGATCCTGCATCTCGATGATGCGTTCATCACGCTCGACCAACACGTCGATGTCCTCGGCACGGACCAGCGCATCGCCCAGCAAGGCCGGCAAGGCCGGATTCACCAGCGCGATCACCACGCGGGCACGCTCGATCATGGCCTGGGTGAAGTCGGCAATCACGCCCAGGGAATATCGTCCGCCGCCGACGGGCCGCACCTGAATGAGCACCACATCGAGACGCAGGCGGCCGCTGCGCAGCAGCCCCGGAATCGCGCTGACGTGGCAGGGATAGACCTCGGCCAGGGCACTGACCCGGCGGCTGCTGCCGGCTCCGTTGAGCGCATGCAGACGAAAGGCATCGGTCAGGTCCGGCCGCAGGGTATCCGATTGGGTCAGGCCGAACAGCAGCGCGCAATTCTCCAGCGCATGACGTTGCGCGACCAGCGCCTCGGTCAGCGCCAGCGGTTCGCCCGGGCCCTGGGGCCAGCCCACCACATCACCGGGCTGCAGATGATCGGCGAAACGCAGCCGATCCAGAGGCACGGTACAGACGGTTGAAGAGGGTGACACGGTCATGTTGTCTCGCAGGATCCTGCCGCTGTCCGGCGGCATGTGCGGAGAAGTCCTGAACACCGGAAAACGGCTTCAAATCAGCGTTTCCTGACCCCTCTCGCATATTTTCGGTTAGTGTAGATTTGGGCGGATTGGAGGGTCCATCGGTATTTCTGGGACACCGCATCCTCGTTTTCCGAACTCCAGAAATCCCGGCCACACGTCCTCCGCCCCGGCCGCAATACCGGTGGCGCGTGGCGAACGCTTTTACTCTGCGACTGCCGGGGTTTCGGACAGAATTTTCTGGTAGCCTGTGAACACCGCCTCGGCCGGCAGACCCCGCGCGCCGAGACGGTCGACGAAGTCTTTGCCAACCCCTTTCATGCGCTCGTCGAGCTTCGCCAGCTCAGCATCGGAATAGGTGTAGATGGCGATGCCCTTCTCCCCGAATTCGTGCAGCAGGCTTTTCTGCTCATCATCCATCAGGCGGGCCACCGAATCCTCCACCTTCGCGGAGCAGTCATCAACCACCGCGCGCTGCGCGTCCGGCAGTTTCTGGTAGACGTCCAGATCCATGGCCAGCAAGGTCGAGAAGCTGCCGAACTGGCCGTTCGCACTGATCGACTTCAGAAGTTCCTGCAAGCTGTATGACTTAATGCTGGGCACGCCCAGCAGAGCGGCATCCACGGTGCCGCGTTCCAGCGCCACATAAATGTCCGCAGCGGGCATTTCTACCGGTGAAGCCCCCAACCCCTTGATCGTCAGGGTGTTGGCCGCCCCTGCCGAACGGATCAGACGCCCCTTGAACTGATCGGCCGTCTCGATGGGTTTGCCCACGCTCATGACCTGGTAGGGCGCAAACAGATTGATCACCAGCGGATGGATACGGTTCGCTTTCATTTCGGCGGCGAGCGCCGGAATCTCGGCCAGCGCCCTGCGACTGGTCGTCACCATCTGCCTTGAAGTCTGGCCCATGCCGGGCAGCATCGATACCCCATTGAGCGGCAGCTTGTTGGTCACATAACCCACTGAAACGGCGGCAACCTGCAGCAGTCCGGTATTCAGGGCGTCCAGCGTAGCGCCGGTCGCTGCGATCTGGCCCGAAGGAAAATACTGGAAGGAAATTTCCCCCCGGGTCCCCTCCTTCACACAAGCCATCCACGGTTCGGTAAGATCCTTGCCAAAGAAGTGTGTGGGCGAAAATCCGTTCCCCACCATCATGTTTTCGCCCCACGCCGCAGGGGTCGTCAATGCCACCGCAGCCACGACGGCCAGGCATTTCAAATCGATCTTTTTCATCTCTCGCTCCTTTTTCGCCCGTATCCGGTTTCACCGACGGGTATGCCGATAGGATCCTCGGTGGCTATCGCACGCCCGGCCACCATGAAGATCGCGTTTGCCGATCCAACCAGCCTGTCCGCCGCCCAGGCCTCCGCACGCATGAATACGGTATTGCGCCCCGATTTCATGACGACAGCCTCGAACCGGATGAACTCGCCGATCCGGCCGGAACGCAGAAAATCAGTCGTCATCGACGCTGTGGCAAACCGCTCGTCCGGACGCAACTGCCAGATCTGCACGCTCATGGCCCGGTCAAACATCGTCATCAGGATTCCGCCATGAACGGCGCCGCTGATGTTCCGGTGGATATCCCGGGTCAGGATGCCGAACTCGGGCACTGCACCCGTCTGGCGCACATAGACCGACGCCACATGGCCGATGAACGTGTCGTCCGCATAAGGCTCCCAACCCTGTTCATGGAGCGGGGGCATGGTGGTTTCCGTCATTGGCGACATCCTGCAGATACACCGGCACTCATCACGAGATGAAGTACAAGGTGATTTCGGGGAACGCCAGCAACAGCGCGAGAACGACGAGTTCGGTCACGACGAACGGCATCACGCCCCGGAAGCAGGCCCGCAGATCCACGCGCGACGCTGACGACGTGACGAAGACGTTCAGGCCCATGGGCGGGGACACCAGTCCGATTTCAGCAGTCTTGACGATGATGACGCCCCACCAGATAGGGTCATAGCCCAGGCTCGTCATCAGGGAGAACGTGATGGGCGCGGTCAGGATGATGATCGCGGCCTGGTCCATCACCATGCCCAGTAGCAGATACACGAACACCACCATCAGCATGACGGCGGCGGGCGACAACCCTGACTCCGCGATCCAGCCCAGCGCCGCCTGGGTGACCTGGGAAAAGGAAATGAAGTAGCCAAAGAGATGGGCGCCGAAAATGATTGTCACGATCATGGCCGTAATGCGCAGCGTATTGCCTACGGCATCCATAAAGGCCGGCCGGGTCATCCGGCGGGTCGCCAGCGCCACCAGCAGCGCGCCCAGCGCACCGACGGCGGCAATTTCCGTCGGCGTCGCGACGCCGCTATACAGTCCGCCCAGGACCACCATGATCAGCACAGCCATCGGCCAGACCGACGAGCCCTTCTGCTCTACCGCCAGCAGGGCTTCCATCTCGGGCTTTGGGCCCAGCCCAGGGCGCAGTTTCAACATCAGCATGATGGTGACCAGATAGCCCGCCGCGGTCACCAGGCCGGGAAACACCCCCGCCAGAAAGAGCTTGCCGATGGACGTTTCCGTCATCAGGCCATACAGCACGAATGCCGTGGAAGGCGGGATCATGATCGCCAACGTGCCGGCGATGGCGATGGTCCCCGCTGCGAAGCCCGGATCGTAGCCCGCCTTTTTCATGGCCGGCAGTGCCGCCCGAGTGATGGAGGCGGCCGAAGCCGTACTCGACCCCGAAGCCGCCGCCAGGATGACGCCGGAAAACACGCAGGCAATGGCCATGCCGCCGCGCACTTTGCGCAGCAGCCGATTGCAGGCGATCATCAGGTCCTGCGCGATGCCGCCGCAGCCCAGGAACTCCGCCATCAGGACGAACATCGGGATCGTCAGGATCAGATACGACGCCGACGTGGCATGAACAACCTTGGACATGAGTGCCAGGATGGTCTGCACCGGCACCAGCAGGGACAGCGATCCGATCCCCGCCAGGCCCAGGGCAAAGCCGATCGGAATCGCAGCCAGGATCGAACCAAGCAGAATCAGGGTTCCCCAGACGAAGATCATTCGTTCTCTCCCTCGTCCGCATGAACCGTATGCAACTGTCCGGCGGGGCCGCAAGACTGCAGTCCGAGCCGCAAGGCCAGCAAGCCGCAGCCGACAGGAATCGGCGCCCAGGACCAGGACACCGGCCAGTCGATCACACCCAGCTGATATTCGTCGTGGATCCAGGCCGCCCAGGCATACCGGGCGCCAAGCCAGGCCAGCACGGCCATGTAGCAGGCGCTGAGCAGAATACCGATGCGCAGCAGACAGGTACGGCCGCCCGGCGCCAGCCGGTCCATGAAGGCCCGTATGCGGATATAGCCGCCCGTCCGGTAGCCCCAAGGCAAGGCCAGACAGATCAGGCCGACCAGCAGATAGTTTTCGGTCAGGGCGTACTGGAACGAAAGCGGTGCGCCGAATGCATACCGCATCAGCACATCCACCGACACCAGCACCATGGCGGCCAGGAGCAGCGCGCCCGCCAGGATGGCGGCTGCCGTTTCAAGCCATGAAAGCAGATGATCCAGGGATGCCCTGGATCCGTACGCCCTGGTGTTATTCATGTTGTCTCGTCTCCGCCCACGTTGACCGGCCGGCTGTGTTCCGGGAATCCAAGACCGCCGGAAACCCGCATGAAATCAGCTTCTTCGCCTGCTCGGCACATATTTTCGGCTAGTGTAGAATTGGGCGGATTGTGAGGTCCATCGGTATTTCTGGGACACCGCATCCTCGTTTTCCGAACTCCAGAAACCACCAAGGGGAACCGCCCGTGATGATCGATCTGGTGCAGTTGCGCACCTTCGTCTGCGTCGCCGAAGAACAGCATCTGACTCGTGCCGCCGAACGCCTGCACATCAGCCAGTCGGCGGCCAGCGCACACGTCCGGGCCATCGAAGACCACTTCGACACCCAGCTCTTCATTCGTACCAACCGCAATCTGAAACTCACCCACACCGGCGAACTGCTGCTCGACGAAGCCCGCAACCTGCTGAACAACGCCAGCGTCTTCACGTCCTTCGCCCGCAAACTGCGCGGCAAAATGGAAGGCCAGCTCATCATCGGCACCAGCAGCGACCCTTCCAGCCGCGCCGCCGAAACGGTCGCCACCTTGTTGCGCACCCATCCGCTGATCAGCGTGGATCTGCGCGCGCGGCCTTCCGCAGGCACGCGACAGGACCTCAAGACCGGCGAACTGGACGCCGGCATCCTGCTGGGCCCCTCCAACGATCCGGACATCAGCCACTACGAACTCACGCACTTCGACTTCCGCATCGTGGGGCCGATCGCCCTGAAGGACCAGATCGAATCCGCCGACTGGGAAGCCCTGGCGGCCATGCCCTGGCTCACGCCGCTGGACACCAGCATGGCGTACTCGTCGCTGCTGAATGATCTGTTCGCCACCCGGGGCCTCACCCCGCGCGCCGTGGCGCGATTCGACAATGCGTCGCTGGCCCGGGCCATGTCGAAGGCCGGCGTGGGACTGACGCTCATGCGGGCGGACCACGCCCAGGAAGACGCCGCCGCCGGACGCCTGGCCATCGCCCCCATCGCCAAGGCGCAATTGCCGCTCTACGTCGTCCACTTGGCCAGCCGCAAGTCGGACCCGCTGATCGAGGCCTTCGTCGACGCCGCGCTCAGCGTATGGCCCGATGCGCCCTGCCATGCAGGGGACGCCGCTCCCTGACGGCGCTCCGGACAGTCATGCCGCCATCGGGAAAATGCGGCCCAGATCCTGGCCGAAATCGGCCGACTGCTCGATTTTCATGATCAGGTCCAGCAAGTCATGCAGCCGGTCGTCCTGCAGCACGAGCTTGCCCTGATCCAGGTATTTCTGCACCAGCACTTCGTCGCTGAGCGAAATATTCGAGGCATCCGCGCCGCGACCATCCAGCACGATGGGCGGCTTGCCCCGGACATGGATCGTGATCACGCAGTCGGTCACCGGCAAGCTGTCATCGGTCACCAGCGTGATTTTCCGGCGCAACGCAGCCACGGCGGGCTTGTCGATGATCTCCTGATACAGCCCCTCGATACCCAGGGACTCGCCCAGCAGGGCCAGCGCGATCCAGTGCTGGCCGCTGACGATGGCGGGAAAAATGTCCTTGGGCGCGGGATTGTCCACCAGCGCCCGGGTCTTACCGTTCACACGGACCTCGACCCGCTCGACATCCCCTTCGGTCAACGGCTTCAGCTTGCTCTTCCGGATCGTATTGAGCAGCGGATGAATCACGACCCCACACGGATATGGCTTGTAGGACACGCGCTCCAGTTCATAGACCTCGCCCAGTTTGGCAAAAGCGGCAGCCCAATCAGCATCCGGCGTATAGGCCGCAAACAGCCCGCGCTTGCCGCTGAGGACCTCATCGGTGCTCGTGAAGCCTGACTGCGCCAACAGCGCGGCATGCAGGCCGTCCCGAGCCGCAAAAGCCGGTACGACCATGCCCGACATGGCCCCATGGGTGGCCCGCAACCCCGCCGCCTGCGTGGCGGCATGGCCAATGGCCCAGCCGGTCGCCTGACGATCCAGGTCCAATGCCACGGCGCCCGCTACGGCGGCGCCGATCGGCCCCGTCACCCCGGTCAGGTACAGGCCGAAATTGGGCGCAGCGGAATGCAGGATGAACGCATTGGCCAGCGCGCAAGACAGCTCCAGCCCGGCGATGAGGGCTTCCATGACACGCGGGCCCGATACCGGATGGCCGCTCTGCGCCACGGACAGGATTGCGGCGGCCACCGGGCCGGTGGGATGCGTGATCGTGGGCACGTGCGTGTCGTCGAACGCATACACGGCCGAGCTCAGGCAGTTCAGGAACGCCGCATCGATGGGCGCCTTGTGCAGATCCGTCCCATACACGGGCACGGAGCCGGGGCTGGCCGATTCCGCAGCACGCCGCAAGGCATCCGATTGCGAGGCGCCCAGCGCGCACCCGAACCAGTTGATCAGGGCGCGTTTGGCCTCGTGGGTGATCTTGTCCGGCGGCGCCGCAAAATGACCGCTGTCCAGCGCATCGAGCATCATGCCCGTGGCCGATCCGGCCGGCCTGGTCCCTGCCGGCACGGCCGCCGCGTCTTTCGAAACCGTACCGGCCCGGGCCAGCGTGCCTGCCAGAGGCAGCGCACCGGCGGCCAGCAGCATCGTTCTGCGATGGATGTTCATGAGGTGTCTCCTTTCTGTGCCAGTACCATGGATGCCCGCGCTGCAGGCAAGACCACTCCCCACAGTGCGGACGCAGCTTGAATGATTTTTGCGGGCCAGTATGGAATCTGGCCAGACCACGGTCCATGTGGAATTCCGGGACACGGCGTCCTCGATTTCCAAAGACCATTCACCCCAGCAGAGCGCAGATCCATGTTCACGAATCCGGGACGCGGTCAACGGAAAATCGCCATGGTCCGTCCGCGCAGGCGATTCTTATACTGATGCGGTCCGAATACACAGACGGGCGTCTGTAGACCCGTCCCCCAACCCAGCAGGAGACTCACGCACATGTCCAGTCACGCCCAACCGGCCACCGACAACACCTTTCATACCGCGCTCTACATCAATGACGAGGACTGCGCCGGAGAAGGCGATTTCATCGACGTCATCAACCCCGTGACGGAAGAATGCATCGCGCATTTCCGCGGCGCATCCCAGGCACAGGTCGATCACGCCGTCGCCAGCGCAGCGGCCGCCTTCGACAGCGGGGTCTGGGACGATCCGGAACTGCGCAAATCCGTCTTGCACAAATTCGCCGACCTGCTCCTGGAACACCGCGACGCGCTCATGGAGACGCTGATTACCGAAATCGGCACGCCGGCCAACCTGAAAGCCAATCACATCGACACCCCGGCGCGTTTCCTGCACTGGCAAGCCGATGCCGCCGCCGTAGACCGCACGCGCAACCTGGGCTTCAACAACACCCGCACGGCCACCAGCGTGGTGGCCTACCGGCCGGTGGGCGTGGTGGCTGCCATCACGGCATTCAACTATCCACTCCTGATCGGCGGCACCAAAATCGGCGCCGCCCTGGCCGCGGGCTGCACGGCCGTCCTGCTGTCTTCCCCCCAAGCGCCGCTGACGGTACTGATGCTGGGCGAACTGGCGCGCCGCGCAGGCTTTCCGGCCGGCGTTGTGAACTTCATCGCCGGCGGCGCCGACACCGGACGCGTCCTGACCGGGCATCCGGACGTCGCCAAGGTCAGTTTCACCGGCTCGGTCAACGTCGGACGCCAGGTCATGAAGCAATGTTCCGACGGTTTGCGCGGCCTGGTGCTGGAACTGGGCGGCAAATCGGCAGCCATCATGCTGCCGGGGGTGGACTTCAACAAATACGCCTTCTCACTGCACGCCCGCTACGCCCGCAATGCCGGCCAGGGCTGCGGCTCGCCCACTCGGATCCTGATCGAAGAATCCCGCTACGCAGAATTCGTGAAGATCAGCCGCGAGGTCTATCCCAGACTGAAGGTCGGCGATCCACACGATGCCGACACGATTCTGGGGCCTGTCGTCAGTTCGGCCCAGCGCGACCGCATCGAAGCCATGCTGGCGCGCGCCGTAGCCGCAGGCGGCGAGATCATCGCGGGCGGCGGCCGTCCCGACATCCAGAAGGGCTGGTACCTGAATCCCGCCCTGGTCGGCGAGGTGGACAATCAGTCGGAAATCGCG
This sequence comes from Castellaniella denitrificans, assembly GCF_042653765.1. Taxonomy (NCBI): domain Bacteria; kingdom Pseudomonadati; phylum Pseudomonadota; class Betaproteobacteria; order Burkholderiales; family Alcaligenaceae; genus Castellaniella; species Castellaniella denitrificans. The sequence continues at coordinate 233,906 of NZ_JBHSEZ010000004.1, forward strand.
CGGGAAGAAATCTTCGGTCCGGTTTCGGTCGTGCTCACCTACCGCACGGTAGACGAAGCCATTGCCATCGCCAACGACTCGCCCCTGGGCCTGAAAGCCTATGTCTTCGGCAAAACGGACGAATGCCTGAAGTTGATCCCCAGGCTGCGCGTCGGCACGGTCCAGATCAACGGCGGCAGCCCCCTGCGGCCCGATGCGCCCATGACGGGATACAAGCACAGCGGATTCGGCAGCGAGTGGGGCGAGGACGGCCTGCGCGAATTCATGCGCCCCCAGCATATCGACTGCCCGGTCGCCTGAGCCAGGCCCCCGCGCTATGTGCGGAAGGATCCTGCTCCGCAACGGTCTGGGCGAGCTTCTGAATCGACAGCGGCGCGCAGCCCTCGGCATCGTTGCTGACGGTCACATAGGCCGGCTGGCCCGCGCCCGTGATGCCGTGGATGGTACGCGCGAGCACGGCGCGCGTGTGGAGGTCTTCGCTGAGAATGGCATTGAACGGACCATGCTTCTTCTGCGCATCGGCGTAGCCATACGGGCCGAAGATGCGATTCAGGCTCCACCGGCAGACCAGCGGACCCGGCCATAGCGCGCGCAGCATCGGCAGCTGCGCCTCGATCGGCGGCATCTTGCCATGCAGGCCCAGGCAGAACGTCGCGCCATGCGCCTGGAGCGTGTCGACCAGCGCCTGTCCCAGAAGTTCGGGGTCCCTGACTTCCACGGCGACGATCACGGAGGCGTGGGCGGACAAGGCCTGCCGGACGGCGGCCAGCATCCGGTCCAGCCGCTCCAGCAGCGCACCGGGACGGCCGAGCCAGTTCCAGGGTAGCGGGCTCAGCTGGAAGACGAGCACGCCGAGCTTGGCGCCCAGGCCCGCGAGCGTCGGCCGCACGAAATGCTCGACGGCCAGGCGCGGATCGAGAAAATCTGGATTGGGCTTGAGCGCCTTGCCCTCGTCGCCGCGGATCTGGGCGTCGGTGACGCCGGCCGGGCATTTGACGACGAAGCGGAAGTCCTCGTCGACCTGGGCCGCATAAGCGGCATACTGGCCGGCCGTCAGCGGGCGCCAGAAGGTGCGGTCCACGCACACCGTACGCAACAGCGGATGCCGATGGTAGGCGCCCAGCCCGTGTTTCGACAGCGTGCCGGGATCGTACTCACCGTCCCAGACCAGGCCGTCCCAGCCCGGGTAGGACCAGGTGGAGACCCCGAAACGCAGTCGCGGCGGAAGCCGCGACGCCAGTTCGCGCCAGGCCTCGACGGAGGGCGCGGGACGTACTTTGGCCGTGCGCCGGCGGGCGGAGGATGTCGAATCCGCCGGAGACGCCGCATCGGCCAGCGGCGCGGCCGGCTTGACCGGAAGCCGGGAAACAGCTTCCCCGAAAAGATCGCCTTGCATGTTCGTCATACCGGCATTGTGACAGGCGAAAGGGTACTTCAATGCCGCAAGAACCGGGACACGGCGAACGTTCAGCCGGTGCGCGCCATGGCGTCTCCTCCACCGGGAAACGGCCGGAAGGCCATCAGGACCAGCATCGCCACCAGCCCCAGGACGCCCGAGCCCACGTACATCAGCGCATAGCTGTCCAGGCGATCGTAGATCCAGCCGCCCAGCAGAGGCCCCGTGGACATGCCAAGGCTGCCCGCCATCGCCGATGCGCCGATCAGCGTCCCCATCATGCCCAGCGGGAAATTCTCGCGGATGAGCACGGCATAGAGCGGCATCGTCCCGGCATAGATGAAACCGGTCACCGCCGCCACGGTATAAAAGCCGCCAAGCCGGCTGACGGACACGTAGGCCAGCACGGCCAGGGCCTGCGCCAGCAGGCCGAGGACCAGCACCCGATGCGCGCCGAAGCGGTCGCCCGCCAAGCCGAAACCGAGGCGGCCGAACATGCCGGCCAGCCCCTCGACGCTGTAGATCGACACCGCCGCGATCGTCGAAATGCCGCACGTCATGGCATAGCTCACCGTATGGAAGATCGGTCCCGAGTGCGTCGCGCAACAGAAAAAGTTCGCCGTCATCAACAGGATGAACGGCCGCGAATGCACGGCCTGCCCGACCGACATGTCCGGCGGTCCGTGCCCCTCCGCCCCGGCGGCGGGCCGGTCCTCCAGCGCCGGCGGCCGGCGCACCAGCAGCGCGGCCGGGATCATCAGCGCCGCCACAATCCCGGCGATCGACAGCATAGCGCTCCGCCAGCCGTGCGCCTCGACCAGCCAGCCCGCGAGCGGGGCCATCGTCATGGGGGCCATGCCCATGCCGGCGGAGACCAGCGAGACCGCCAGGCTCCGCTGCGTATCGAACCACCCGGTGACGCACGCCATCATCGGCGCAAAGATCGCCGCCGTCGCGCCCCCCACCAACAGACCGAACAGGCACTGGAATTCGCCCAGCGTCGACGCCCGGCTGGCGAGCGCCAGGCTGGCCGCCAGCACCACCGATCCTCCCAGCACGACCGGCCGCGTGCCGTAGCGATCGGACAAACCACCCCACCCCAGGCTTGCCACGCCCATGGCGAGAAAGGCAATGGTCATCGCGACGGAGATACCTGTGACGGACCAGCCCGTATCCCGCGACATCGGCAGCAGGAAAACCGGAAGCGAGAACATGGCGCCCATGGCGACACAGCCCAACAGGCCCCCGGCCGCGACGATGATCCAGCGATAGGAACGGCTCATGCGCTTTCTCCGAAGGTGAAAAACAGGCGCCTTCGCCTTCAGGCTTCGCCGGGGACGTTGACCATCCAGGGCGTGCCGAAGCGGTCGGTCACCATCCCGAAGCCGGCCGACCAGAACGTGGCCTGGAACGGCATGGCCACCTGGCCGTCCCGGGCCAGGCCATCGAACACGCGCCGCCCCTCATCCGCGCTGTCCACCTGGATGGCGACCCACATGCCCTGCGGCTTCCGGTAGCCGCCCGCGCAGGCTTCATCCGCCTGCCCGGACATCCCCGGCATCGTGTCCGAGGCCATGATGGACTGCGCCCCCACTTGCAGATGAGCGTGCATGAGACGCCCCTTGGCGGCCTCCGGCAGCGGCGGCATCCCCTCCTGAGGCGGCATCTCGCCGAAGGTGGACTGGTGCACGATGCGGCCGCCGAACAGTTCCGCATAGAATGCCATGGCCTCGGCGGCATCGCCGTCGAAGTTCAGATAGGGCACGAATTGCATGGATGTCTCCTGATGTGGGTAAATAATTCGATGCTCTGGCGCCACTCATTGTGGACACCGTTCACATATATTGAAGCTTAAAATGAACAGCGTCCACATTCAAAATGTGCATGTTTGTAAACGATGCCCCCGAAAACCGATCGTCCGTCCCCGTCCATGACGCCCAGGCCGCGCAAGACGTATCGCCATGGCGACCTGCGCGCCGCCTTGATCGAGGCGGGCCTGGCGCTGGCGCGCGAAGGCGGCCCCCAGGCGGTGGTCTTGCGCGAAGCCACACGGCGAGCCGGCGTGGCGCCGAATGCGGCGTACCGTCATTTCGCCAATCATCAGGCGCTGTTCGAGGCCGTGCGCGCCGCGTCCCTGGGCGCGCTGGCCCGTGCCATCGAAGCGGAATTGCGCCCGGCCGAGGCCTTGCCGGATCCCGTCGAGCGCGCCCGGGCCATGCTGGCCGCCGTGGGGCGCGGCTACCTGGGTTTCGCGCAGGCGGAAACCGGGTGGTTCCGCACCGCCTTCGCGTTCGGCGCCTTCGATGTCGAGGTGCCGCCGGATCCCGCGCATACCGCCGACAAGGGATTGAATCCGTTCGAGCTATTGAGCTATGCGCTCGACACCCTGGCGCAGGCCGGCGTGTTGCCCGCGGACAGGCGGCCGGGCGCCGAGTTCCTGGCCTGGTCCTCGGTCCATGGCCTGGCGCTGCTCATCATCGACGGCCCGTTGCGCCACGCGCCGCCGGACGTGCGCACGGCGCTCGGCCTGCGGCTGCTGCGGATGGTGGAGAACGGGTTGTGAATCGCGACGGATCCGGACTGCGCCGAGTTCATGAGAATGCCGGCGCAAAATCCGCCAGATCACGGGACGGAGCCCCGGCGACAAAGAGGATCTGGAAATGAGCGATACGCTCGTCCGGCAGGAAGCAGGACTGGAGCGGGTGATGGGAATCGAACCCACGCTTGAGGCTTGGGAAGCCGCCGTTCTACCATTGAACTACACCCGCATCGAGGAGGATCGATGACGGCAAGGATTCATTGGTAAAATCGAGGTTCACCAAGCCCCTTGCAGCCCGACATTTTACCAGCATTTTGAACCTGCCCAAATCCCCCCCGCCCGTCGTGACGGCTCAGACTCCGTCGGGCAGCACGCACATCCGCAGCTTCGTCCACCGCCGCGCCCACATCACCCCAAGCCAGGAACAGGCGATCGCCGAATGGCTGCCGCGCTGGTCGATCCGCTACCAGGACGCGCCCATCGACCTGTCGGCGGCCTTCGGGCGGACGGCACCGACGATCCTGGAGATCGGCTTCGGCATGGGCGAGACCACCCAGAAGATCGCCCAGGCCCGGCCCGGCGACAACTTCCTGGGCGTGGAGGTCTTCAATGCCGGCGTGGGCGCGCTGCTCAAGCGCATCCACGAAAACGGACTGGACAACATCCGCATCATCCAGCACGACGCGGTCGAGGTGCTGCGCGACATGATCGCGCCGGGCTCGCTGGCCGGCGTGCACATCTACTTTCCCGACCCCTGGCCGAAGAAACGCCACCACAAGCGCCGCCTGATCCAGCCCGCGTTCGTCGAACTGTTGAGCAGCCGCATGGCACCGGGCGCGTACCTGCACTGCGCCACGGACTGGGAACACTACGCCCAGCAGATGCTGGAAGTCCTGTCGGCGGAACCGACGCTGCGGAACACCTGCGCGGACTACGCGCCGCGCCCCGACTACCGCCCGCTGACCAAGTTCGAGAACCGCGGCCTGCGCCTGGGCCACGGGGTCTGGGACCTGATCTTCACGCGGCGCGCTCAGGCGGACGCCGCGCCCGCACCGGAGGCCACCTGATGTATCCCGAGATCGAACCCTATGCGCAAGGCTTCATGGACGCCGGCCACGGCCACCGCGTCTACTGGGAACTGTGCGGCAACCCCCAGGGGCGGCCGGTGGTGTTCCTGCACGGCGGACCGGGCGCGGGCTGTTCGCCCGCCCATCGCCGCCTGTTCGACCCCGAGCGCTACAACATCCTGCTGTTCGACCAGCGCGGCTGCGGCCGCTCCACGCCGTCGGCCGACATCGAACGCAACACGACCTGGGACCTGATCGCCGACATCGAGCGTCTGCGCGCCGAGGTCCTGCACGCCGAGCGGATGGTGGTGTTCGGCGGCTCCTGGGGCTCGACCCTGGCGCTGGCCTACGCCGAGACCCATCCGGAACGCGTGCACGCCCTGATCGTGCGCGGCATCTTCCTGCTGCGCCAGGCGGAACTGCGCTGGTTCTACCAGGAAGGCGCGTCCTGGCTGTTTCCCGACCTGTGGGAAGACTACCTGGCCCCGATCCCCGAGGCCGAGCGCGACGACCTGATGGCCGCCTACCGCCGCCGCCTGACGGGCGACGACCCCCAGGAACAATTGCGGGCGGCGCACGCCTGGACCCAGTGGGAAAGCCACACCATCAGCCTGCTGCCCAATCCGGCGCACCATCGCGCGCACGCCGCCGACCAGGCGGCGCTGGCCTTCGCCCGCATCGAGAATCACTACTTCGTGAACCGGGGCTTCATGGAAGAGGGCCAGCTGCTGCGCGACGCGCACAAACTGGCCGACATCCCCGGCGTAATCGTGCAGGGCCGCTACGACGCCTGCACGCCGGCGAAATCAGCCTGGGACCTGCACCTGGCCTGGCCTCGGGCGGAATTCCACATCGTTCCGGACGCCGGCCACGCTTTCGACGAACCCGGCATCCTGACGCGGCTGCTGGCCGCCACCGACCGCTACGCCGGCGATTGAGGAGACCGACGCCATGAGCCTGAACATCCTGCTGAACGGCGCCGACACCGCCCTGGAAGGCGTGCGCACCGTCCACGACCTGGTGGTCCGCCTGGGCTACGAGGGCAAGCGCATCGCGGTGGAACTCAACGGCGACATCGTGCCCCGCAGCCAGCATGCCCAGGCCCCGCTGTCCGAAGGCGACCAGGTCGAGATCGTGGTGGCGGTGGGGGGGGGATGAGGCGGGACATGGGACAGTCCCCGCGGACTGTCCCATGCCAGACGAATCCGAGCGGCATGCAGGCCGCGAGGTGGAGAGATGCCTCAATCCTAGATCCTCCCCAGGCATGGCATACTTCAACCACCAGCAACACGCACCCAAAGGCGCACCATGCAAGGCCACCCCGAAGTCATCGCCTATCTCACGAAACAGCTGCGCGGCGAACTGGCCGCACGCGACCAGTATTTCCTGCATTCGCGCCGCTACCAGGACATGGGCCTGACCAAGCTCCACGCCCGCAGCGACCACGAAATGCAGGAAGAAACCCAGCACGCCGACAGCCTGCTGCAGCGCCTGCTGATGCTCGAAGGCGAGCCCGACATGCGCCCCGATGCCTTCACGGCGGGCACGGACGTGCCCGGCATGCTGCGCGCCGACCTGGAACTGGAATACGAAGTGCGCGCGTCCCTGCGCGAAGGCATCGCGATCTGCGAAACCCATGGGGACTACGTCACGCGCGACCTGCTGTTGCAACAGCTGCACGACACCGAGTCCGACCACGCCTACTGGCTGGAAAAGCAGCTGGGCCTGATCGAGAAGATCGGCCTGAAGAACTATCTGCAGTCGCAGACCTGATCCGCCAGCCGCCGCCCCCCCCCAATCCGGTCCGCCCCGCCTGACCGGCCGGGACAGGGCCGGACACGCCAGTGCGGGGGGACTGGTCAGCGGAAGCCGCCCCGGCCGAATCCGCCCAGGCCCTTCATCCCGCCCATGGCGCGCATCATCTTCGCCATGCCGCCCTTTTTCATCTGCTTCATCATGCCCTGCATCTGCTCGAACTGCTTGAGCAGGCGGTTGACTTCCTGGACCGGGACACCCGAGCCCGTGGCGATGCGGCGCTTGCGCGAAGCCTTGATGAGTTCGGGCTTGGCGCGTTCCAGCGGCGTCATGGAATTCAGGATGCCTTCCGTGCGGGCGAGCTGCTTTTCCGCCTGACCGCCCTGCACCTGGGACGCCGCCTGGGCGAACTGCGCCGGCAGCTTTTCCAGCAGCGAGCCCATGTCGCCCAGCTTCTTCACCTGCTGCAACTGGTCGCGGAAATCGTTCAGGTCGAAGCGGTCGCCGGACTTCATGCGCGCGGCGAGTTTCTGCGCCTCGGCGATGTCGATGTTCTTCTGGGCCTGTTCGACCAGCGACACGATGTCGCCCATGCCCAGGATGCGCTGGGCCATGCGTTCCGGGTGGAAGGGCTCCAGCCCGTCGAGCTTTTCCGACACGCCGACGAACTTCAGCGGCTTGCCTGTGACCTGGCGCACCGACAGCGCCGCGCCGCCGCGCGCGTCGCCGTCCAGCTTGGTCATCACCACGCCCGTCAGCGGCAGCGCGTCGGAGAAGGCGCGCGCCACGTTGACCGCGTCCTGGCCCTGCATGGCGTCCACCACGAACAGCGTCTCGATCGGCGAGAGCAGCGCGTGCAAATCGCGGATCTCGTCCATCATCGCCTGGTCGATGCCCAGGCGGCCCGCCGTGTCGACGATCAGCACGTCGTAGTGATGGCGCCTGGCGTGGTCCAGGGCTTCGCGGGCGATGTCCCGCGGCTTCTGCGTGGACTCGGTCGGCAGGAAATCGACCCCCACCTGGGCGGCCACGGTCTTCAACTGGTCGATGGCGGCCGGACGGTAGACGTCGGCGCTGACCACCAGGACCTTCTTGCGGCCGGTCTTGCGGCCGTACTGGACATGATTGCCCTCGGACAGCCACTTCGCCAGCTTGCCGACGGTGGTGGTCTTGCCCGCGCCCTGCAGGCCGGCCATCAGGATCACGGCCGGCGGCTGGGCCGCCAGCGACAGTTCGCCCGCCGCGGCGCCCAGGTCGCCCCCCATCAGGGCGGTCAGTTCCTTGTGCACCACCCCGACCAGCGCCTGGCCCGGATTCAGGCTGCCGACGACCTCCTGCCCCAGGGCGGATTCCTTGACCCGCGCCACGAAATCACGCACCACCGGAAGCGCCACGTCGGCCTCCAGCAGCGCCATGCGGACCTCGCGCAGCATCTCCTGGGTGTTGGCCTCGGTCAGGCGGGCCTCGCCGCGCATGGTCTTGACGACGCGCGACAGGCGGGATGTCAGGTTATCGAGCATGATGCCGTATCCGTAAAACTGGTTGATCCGTCGGCCAGCGCATAAAATGGATGCTTTTGGGGCGCGGCCCTGCGCGCCGGACACCGATAGGACTATGTCAGTCAGCATTGTATTTCACTTGCTCGCCGCACTGGCCTACGCCATACTGGGCGTCGCCCTGTGGCGCCCCATCGCGCGGGCGAGCGACGTCCGTCCCACCGGTACCATCGGCCGCAGCTGCCTGCTGGGCGCCATCGCCCTGCACGGCGTCGGCCTCGCGACCGCCGTGCTCGCGTCCGACGGCCTGTACCTCAGCTGGGCGCTGGCCCTGTCCACCGCCATGTGGCTGGGCATGATCGTCTTCTGGATCGAGAATTTCCTGCTGCGCCTGGACAGCCTGCTGCTCCTGCTGCTGCCCATCGCGGCATTGGTCAGCCTGCTGGCCGCCGCGTTCCCGCAAGGCTACCTGGTGCCCCACGCCAGCAACGACTGGCTGCGCGTGCACCTGCTGATCGCCATGACGGCCTACGGCCTGATCACCGTGGCCGCGCTGCACGCCATGCTGATGACCGTGCTGGACCGCCACCTGCACCGCCCCATCGAATCCGCCGGCGAACAGGGATCCATCGGCCGCGCCATGAGCGCCATGCCGCCGCTGCTGACCCTGGAACAGCTGCTGTTTCGCCTGATCTGGATCGGCTTCGGCGTGCTGACGCTGACCGTCCTGACCGGCATCGTCGTGTCCCTGCGCCTGGGCGGCCACGCCCTGCCCATGGACCACAAGACCGTCTTCACCCTGCTGTCCTGGGCCACCTTCGGCGTGCTGCTGGCGGGGCGCCACATCCAGGGCTGGCGCGGCCGCGTCGCCCTGCGCTGGACGCTCGCCGGCTTCGCCTTCCTGCTGCTGTCCTACACGGGCAGCCGGTTCGTCCTGGAAGTCATCCTGCAACGAGGCACTCTTGGGTAAATTCCTGCTCTGGGCGGTCATCATCCTGGCCGTCCTGTTCGTCTCCCGCGTCCTGAGCCACCAGAAGGCCAATGCCCGCCAGGCCGCCGCCCGCCGCCAGGCCGACGACGCGCGCGCCGCGTCCGAAACCATGGTCCGCTGCGCCCACTGCCGCATCTACCTGCCCCGGTCCGAGGCCTACCAGAGCCAGGGCAAGACCTGGTGCTGCGCGGAACACGCCCGGCTGGGCCTGGGGAAATAAGTGGCGGCGGGGGCGTCCTCCAAGCCCGCGCCGGGACTGCCCCTGTCCATCGGGCCGGATGGCTGGCTGGTTGACGAGCCCGGCATCCTGCGCCGCCCCTCCCCCAATCACGACCAGCGCCCCGACGGCGAGGATCCCTACCTGCTGGTGATCCACAACATCAGCCTGCCGCCCGGCGTGTTCACGGGCGACGCCATCATCGATTTCTTCCAGAACCGCCTGGACATCTCATCCCACCCCTGGTTCGAAAACATCCGCGACATGCGGGTCTCCGCCCATTTCCTCATCCGCCGCGACGGGACGATCGTGCAATTCGTGCCCACGGTTTTGCGGGCGTGGCATGCCGGCGTCTCGTCCTTTGAAGGCCGGGAGCGCTGCAACGATTTTTCCATCGGCATCGAACTGGAAGGCACGGATACGCTGGCCTATACGGATGCGCAGTACGAACGGCTGGCCGCACTGGCGGCGGCGATCCGGATCCGGCATCCGATCCGTGCGGTGCGGGGGCACGAGCATATCGCGCCGGGACGGAAGACGGATCCGGGGAGGGCTTTTGATTGGGAGAGATTTAACATTTATCCCCTATAAACCACCAAAAACAAAAATTAATCACAACCTTCCTCAAGCCAAGAATCAATAACTTAAGAACCAATCACACCAGTTTCTACAACAAAATTCTGAAGATAGATATCATATGTTAGAGTTGACTTCTCAGCCCACATCAATTCAGTCCATATACACCATGTACCGCGAAGATAAGTTATTCGTAAATCGCCGGTATCAACGCAAATTGGTTTGGACACTAGAAGAAAAACAACGGCTCATAGAGTCGATCATGAAACGATACCCAATCCCAGCAATTTTGATTGCTGAGAGAAAGTCCGGGGATGGCTACGAAATCATAGATGGACTCCAAAGATTGCATGCCATCGTTTCGTTTATTGAAACAGGATTCTCTACCCTAGATGGAGAATATTTTGATATAAAACATTTTCCAACTGCACAGGCTAGTGCTGATGCCGGTCTCTTCTATATCGGCCATATCCAAGATTGGATAAAACAAAAGGATGTCAGCGCAGTTCTTGATTACTCACTTGCATTCTCAGTCATGAGAAACGCTACAGATGAGGAAATTAATGACGTATTTGGTCGAATTAATACATATGGACACCGTCTAAGTGATCAAGAGCGTCGACAAGCAGGAGTAGAAAACGAATTCTCACAGATGATTCGATTAATCGCCTGTGATGTACGCGGGGATGCATCTGCAGATATACTTCCTCTCAAATCAATGCCAGCCATTAGCATTGACCTTCCCATGGCAAAACATGGCTACGAAGTTAAAGCTGATGAAGTAGTCTGGGTGGAGCAAGGAGTTCTTCGCTCGACAGACTTACGAGACAGTATGGACGAACAGTGTATTGCCGATATAGCATCATGCATTGTCGGCGGACAATTGATTGAGCGATCAAAAGACGCCCTTGATGCAATATATGATTCCACAACATCTGAAAGCGAAAGGGTAAATAACGCTTTAGAAGTATACGGTGTTAGCAAATTCTCACAGGAATTCAAATTCTGTCTTGATCAAATTCTCATCGCCTGCAACACAAACAGCCCGGATAAGCTTAGAAACATTATTTTCAAAAAAAGAACAACCAATGCGTTTCCAGCAGTATTCGCGGTTATTCTTATTGCCTTTCACGAGCTAATTATAAAAGAAGGAATGGTTATATCAGATAGCTTAGCAGTAAAAAAGGGGATTACCGGACTATCTAACCGCATTGACACAAGCCGCGGAGCAACATCTCCGACTGAGCGCCGTAGAAACATAGATACCATTAAGGGGCTTATATCTTGCGGTTTCATTAAATCAAAAGAACCACACAAAATATATGGAAATCACGCAATTGTAGATATTGAAACAGCAATCCGCCGTTCGGAAGCAGAACTTCCTGACTATGAGCTAAAGCAAGGCCTATTAACACTAAATCAAATCAGAAAAATAGATACAAAACTTATAGAAAAAGTTCTCAAGACACTATGTGCAATAGCAAATAATGGCCCTCATCGCACAGGAAAAATCATCATTGGAGTAACCGATAAGGATACTGACACCACAAAAATAAAACAATTAGATAAAATTGAACCGAAAAAAATTGGGAAACGTTACGTTGTCGGTATAGCTAGAGAGGCTAAAGCTCTCGGTATTTCTGTTGAGGAATACTACGCAAAATGGAAGGACGCAATCAAGTCATCTCCGCTATCTCAAAATCTTCGCGACTCTATTCTTTCACATATCGATTACAATTCTTTTTATGGTTTAGGAGTAATAATAATTACCATACCACCCCAGAAAGATCTTTCATACTATGGGGATAACGTATACTGGCGTAATGGAGATTCAACAGAAATAGCTAAGGCCGCCAAGCAGATTGCCGGACTAGCACAAAGATTTTAATTTTGATTCTTTAATGTTCTAGGGCGAAAACCCGGCACTAGCATAGAAATATCTTTCCATTAAAGATAACCGATGGATCCTCTACTCCCCCAAAAATCCCACCTCTTCCACACCCTCCACCACGCCCCCCGCGCCTTCATCATCCCCAACCCCTGGGATATCGGCACGGCGAAGCTACTGGCGGGCATGGGTTTCCAGGCGCTGGCGACCACCAGCGCGGGCTACGCCTATACCCGGGGCTTGTCCGACTACCAGGTCACCCGGGACCAGATGCTGGCGCACGTCAAGGAACTTACGGCGGCCACCGACCTGCCCATCAGCGCGGACATGGAAAGCGGCTACGCGGACACGCTGGAAGAGGTCGCGGAAACCTACCGCCTGACGGCACAGGCGGGCGCCGTGGGGGCCTCCATCGAGGACGCCACGGGTCGGCCGGATGATCCGATCTACGAACTGGCCAAGGCGGTGGATCGTGTGACGGCGGCGGTCGAGACGGTGCGGGCGCTGCCCTACCCGTTCATGCTGACGGCGCGGGCGGAAAACCACTTGCACGGCCGCACGGACTTGAAGGACACGATCCGCCGCCTGCAGGCCTACCAGGAGGCCGGCGCCGACGTGCTCTACGCGCCGGGGCTGCGCACGCGCGAGGACATCCTCGCCGTGGTGCGTTCGGTGGACCGGCCGGTGAACGTGCTGATGGGATCGCCCGGAATGCATTTCACGCTGGACGAGCTATCGGACATGGGAGTGAAGCGCATCAGCGTGGGCAGCGCGCTCAGCCGCGCGGCGTTCGGCGCATTCCTGCACGCCGGCCGCGAAATGGCGGAGCACGGCACGTTCACGTTCAGTGAAGAGGCGGTCAGTTATGCGGACATGGCCCGGCTTTTCGGCCCCGGCAGTCCATAGCGCGGGGAGCGTAGGATAGGCACCACAGCAAGATGGCCGCTTTCAGGCCCAGGCAGTAAAATGGAACATTCCTTCTGAATCAGGCATTTCATGTCCAGTCAGCGCATGCATCAACCTCCAAGCCAGGAAGCCATCCTGCGTGCCGTGGCCAGTTCCACGGCCATCGAAACGGGCCAACGCATCGCTGATATCGAAGCAAAATTGCGCAGCGGGGATAGTCATCTTCCCCAGGTTTCCCTGGCGGCGCTCAGCCGCCCTGCCCAGCCAGCGCAACGCTGACCAATGCGCGCATGGGCGCATAGTCCATGCCCACGCCGTGTTGGATCGCGGAGAAGTACGTGGTCCTGTCCGCATCCCACTGGCTGTAGTCCAAGAGGCCGCGACCGGCCTGCACCGCCATCACATCGGCCAGCAAACGGGACAGACGTCCGTTGCCTTCGCGGAACGGATGAATGAGGATGAGTTCGACATGGCAGACGGCGATGGCCTCGGCCAAGGCGCTGTCGTCGATATCATGGCAGGGCGTGTAGCGATGCAGGTATTTCCGCTCGAACTCGTCCAGCAATCGGGGAATCTGCATGGCGGCGGCGAAATGGAAGCCGTCCTTGCTCATGTTGACAGACCGGGGCCGCCCGGCCCAGTCGTACAGATTGCCCAGCCACTGATAGTGCCATCCCATCAGGTCGGCCACGTCCAGCCGCCGATTGGGAAACTGCTCCCGCATCATCCGTTCATAGAGCCGCAGCAACAGCCTCGTCTCGAGTTCGACCATCACGGCCGGATCCGTGATGCCTTGCCGATTCCGCAGCACCTGCGCGTTTGATCCGGGCTGGTATTCAGCCTGCGAACCGGTTGCTTGGTAACGGTTGGAGGTCATGCCATCATGATCCGCCCAACGCCCGCACCGTCCCCGAAATCCGGATGCTGGCGCCAATTTCCGGCGGGATTTCCGCATGGATCCGGCTGGGCGAACCCATGTCCTCGCCCTGGAGGATGTCGATGGCGCCACCGTGCGGCCAGCCCGCATCCCGCAGATAGCCGGCCAGCGCCGCGGCCGCGGCACCCGTGGCCGGATCTTCGTACACGCCGCCCGACGCGAAAGGGTTGCGGGCATGGAAAAACGTCGGCCGTTCCGGGTAGACCAAGGCGATGGTGGCAAAGCCGTGCGCCAGCATCAAAGTGCGGCCAGCGGCCTGGTCGTAGCGCATCTCGGCCAGCCGCTGCCGGCTGGACAGCGGCAGGATGAGATGCCGCGCGCCGCCTTCGGCGACGGCCGGAGCCAGGGACGGATGCAGATCCGCGGTCGTCAGGCCGAACAGCATCAAGCTGTCTCGCAGCAGATCCGACGAGGCCGGCTCGCTGCGCGTTGGCGGCGACTGCAGGATGGCCATCAGGCGGGTCCCCTTCCGCCGTCCTTCGACGGTGATCCGGGCCTTGTTGAGCTGCAGCGTGAACACGCCCTCGCCATGGCGCATGGCCAATGCCGCGCCCAGGGCAATGGTGGCATGCCCGCAGAAAGGCACTTCGATTTCCGGGGCGAAGTACCGCACGCGCCAGCCTTCGTCGGCGAGCGCCGCGAACGCCGTTTCGGAATAGCCGACCTCGGCGGCAATGGCCTGCATGGTGACGGCGTCCGGCAAGGCATCGCAAATGACGACACCGGCCGGATTGCCGCCGCTGTCGCCATCCGAAAACGCGGCCAGCCGGTCCACGGGATAGCCGTTGATTTGCTGGCTGGCGGTGGCATTCAAGGTCATGTGAGGCTCACTTTTTCAGTTGATCCCCAGTTTACTTGAGGCTCATCCAGCGGCATCAAAAGCGCGCCGGCCAGCCATGCCGATGAGCGTCAACGACGCGGAGACGGCCCGGCCGCCGCAAAGGCAAGTCCGTCCCCCCCTGTTCCGGCATATTGAAGTATTGAATGAAACTCGGATACCGGCTCCCGGAGAGCTGTCTGGTCCGAGCCCTACCCCTTCAACTCCGCCGCATGAAAGGCGATGTGCTCACCGATGAAGCTGGCGATAAAGTAGTAGCTGTGGTCGTACCCGGCATGCCGGCGCACGGTCGACAGATACCCCGCTTCGAGGCAGGCTTCTTCCAGCAGTCCGGGCCGCAGCTGTTCGTCCAGGAACTCGTCGTCCAGGCCCTGGTCCACCAGCATCGGCAGGTGCTCCGAGGGCGAGGCCGCATGGATCAACGCCACCGCGTCCCACTGCGCCCACGCCTCGCGATCCTCGCCCAGGTAGGCGGTGAAGGCCTTTTGCCCCCAGGGCACCCGCGAAGGCGCGACGATGGGCGAGAAGGCCGACACGCTGCGGTAACGCCCGGGATGGCGCAAGGCGGTGACCAGCGCGCCATGTCCGCCCATGGAATGGCCGGCGATCGACCGCGCCGACGAAGCGGGGAAATGCTGTTCGATCAGGGCGGGCAGTTCCTCGGCCACGTAGTCCTGCATGCGGTAATGGGCGGCCCAGGGCGCCCGGGAGGCGTTCAGGTAGAAGCCCGCGCCCTGGCCCAGGTCGTAGGCCGGGTCGTCGGCCACGCCCTCGCCGCGCGGGCTGGTGTCGGGCGCGACCAGGATCAGGCCGTGGCGTTCGGCGTGCGCCTGGGCGCCCGCTTTGGTGATGAAGTTCTGTTCCGTGCAGGTCAGGCCGGACAGCCAGTACAGCACGGGGCACGATTCGCCGCGCAGGGCGGCCGACGGCAGGAAGACGCCGATACGCATGTCGCATCCCAGCACGGCCGAGGCATGCCGCCAGACTTCCTGGCGGCCGCCGAAGCAGGCGTGTCGCTCAATGCGTTCCATAGTGCACCACCGAACGGATGGATTTGCCTGCGTGCATCAGATCGAAGGCCTCGTTGATGCCGTCCAGACCCATGGTGTGGGTGACGAAGGGCGCCAGGTCGATGTCGCCGCGCATGGCTTCCTGGACCATGCCGGGCAGCTGCGAGCGGCCCTTGACGCCGCCGAAGGCGGTGCCGCGCCAGGAGCGCCCGGTGACCAGCTGGAACGGCCGGGTGGAGATTTCCTGGCCGGCGCCCGCGACGCCGATGATGATGGACTGGCCCCAGCCCCGGTGGGCGCATTCCAGCGCGGCGCGCATGACGTTGACGTTGCCGATGCACTCGAAGCTGTGGTCCACGCCCCAGCCGGTCATGCCGACGATGACCTGCTGGACGGGTTCGGCGTGGTCCTTGGGGTTGACGCAGTCGGTGGCGCCGAAGACCTTCGCCAGCGCGAACTTGTCGGGGTTGGTGTCCACGGCGATGATGCGCCCGGCCCCCGCCTGACGCGCGCTCTGGACCACGGCCAGGCCGATGCCGCCCAGGCCGAAGACGGCCACCGTGTCGCCGGGCTGGACCTTGGCGGTATTGCGCACGGCGCCGATGCCGGTGGTCACGCCGCAGCCCAGCAGGCAGACCTGCTCGGGGTTGGCCCGCGGGTCGATCTTCGCCAGCGAGACTTCGGCGACGACGGTGTATTCGCTGAAGGTCGAGCAGCCCATGTAGTGGTAGATGGGCTTGCCCTGGTAGGAGAAGCGCGTGGTGCCGTCGGGCATGACGCCCTTGCCCTGGGTGGCGCGCACGGCCACGCACAGATTGGTCTTGCCCGATTTGCAGAACAGGCATTCGCCGCATTCGGCGGTGTACAGGGGGATGACGTGGTCGCCCGGCGCGACGCTGGTGACGCCCTCGCCGACTTCGACGACGATGCCCGCGCCCTCATGGCCGAGCACGGCGGGAAATACCCCCTCGGGGTCGTCGCCGCTCAGGGTGAAGGCGTCGGTGTGGCAGACACCGGTATGCGTGATCCGGACCAGGACTTCGCCCTTGCGGGGCGGTTCGACGTCGATCTCGACGATCTGCAGGGGTTTGCCGGCCTCGAAGGCCACGGCGGCGCGGGATTTCATCGGTCTGTCTCCAATTCCGCCCCGCCCGGCGCAGGCGGGGTTCAGGCCGATTATGGCCAGAAGCCGGCGGGAAGACAAACCGGGAGCGCCGCGATCCACGACGCTCCCGGTTCTCAGGGTCCTGATGCGCAGGGCGGCCCGGCTGCCCCACCTCGCGGCCTGCATGCCGCTCGGATTCGCCAGGCGTAGGACAGCCCGCAGGGGCTGCCCTACGTCCCGGCTCATCCCAGCAACAGCGCGTTCACCCGCTTCACGAAGGCGGCGGGGTCCTTCAGCGCCGCGCCTTCGGCCAGCATGGCCTGGTCCAGCAGCAGTTCGGCCCAGTCGCCGAACGACTCGTCGGGCTGCGCCTCCAGGCGCTTGACCAGAGCATGCTGCGGGTTCACTTCCAGGATGGGCTTGACCTCGGGGGCGTCCTGGCCGGCGGCCTTGAGCATGCGCAGCAGGTGCGGGCTGAGCTCGTGCTCATCGACGACCACGCAGGCGGGCGAATCCACCAGGCGCGCGGTGACGCGGACTTCCTTGACGCGCTCGCCCAGGGCTTTCTTCAGGCGCTCGATGGTGGGCTTGAAGGCCTCGGCGGCCTCGGCCTGCTGCTTCTTTTCTTCCTCGTCGGCCAAGGCGTCCAGATCCAGGCCGCCCTTGGCGACCGAGGCCAGAGCCTTGCCCTCGAATTCACGCAGGTAGGACAGCATCCATTCGTCCACGCGGTCGGACAGCAGCAGGACTTCCAGGCCCTTGCGGCGGAAGACTTCCAGGTGCGGGCTGTGTGCGGCGGCGGCGTAGGAGTCGGCGCTCAGGTAGTAGATCTTGTCCTGGCCTTCCTTCATGCGGCCGACATAGTCGGCCAGGGACACGGTCTGCGCGGGACTGTCGGACTGAGTGGACGCGAAGCGCAGCAGGCCGGCGATGCGTTCCTTGTTGGCGGGGTCCTCGCCCACGCCTTCCTTCAGCACCTGGCCGAACTGGGTCCAGAATTCGGCGTATTCCTCGGGCTTGTCCTTGGCCAGGTCTTCGAGCAGGCCCAGGATGCGCTTGGCGGAACCTTCGCGGATGGCGCGCACGTCGCGGCTTTCCTGCAGGATCTCGCGCGAGACGTTCAGCGGCAGATCGGCGGAATCGACCACGCCGCGCACGAAACGCAGGTAGGCCGGCAGCAGCTGGTCGGCGTCGTCCATGATGAAGACGCGCTTGACGTACAGCTTCACGCCCCGGCGCGCGTCGCGGTCCCACAGGTCGAAGGGCGCGCGCTTCGGGACGTACAGCAGCTGGGTGTATTCGCTGCGGCCCTCGACGCGGTTGTGCGTCCAGGCCAGCGGGTCCTCGTAGTCGTGGGCGACGTGCTTGTAGAACTCCTTGTACTGCTCGTCGGTGATGTCGGACTTGGACCGGGTCCACAGGGCGTTGGCCTGGTTGACGGTTTCCCACTCATCCTTGGTCACCTGCTCGGATTTCTCCGCGTCCCACTCTTCCTTCTTCATCTGGATGGGCAGGGAGATGTGGTCGGAATAGCGACGCAGGATCTCGCGCAGCTTCCAGCCCGACAGGAATTCGTCCTCGTCGGCGCGCAGCGTCAGGGTGACGGAGGTGCCGCGCTCTTCCCTATCGATGGCGGACACGGAGAATTCGCCCTGGCCGTCGGATTCCCACAGGACGCCTTCGGACGCGGACAGGCCGGCGCGGCGGCTGCGCACGGCGACCTTTTCGGCGACGATGAAGGACGAATAGAAGCCCACGCCGAACTGGCCAATCAGTTGCGCGTCCTTCTGCTTGTCGCCCGTCAGCTGGGAAAAGAATTCGCGCGTGCCGGACCGGGCGATGGTGCCCAGGTTGGCGACGGCCTCGTCGCGCGACAGGCCGATACCGTTGTCGGTGATGGTGACGGTGCGGGCGGCCTTGTCGAACTCGACGCGGATGCACAGGTCGGAATCGCCCTCGAGCAGTTCCGGATGGTCGATGGCCTCGAAGCGCAGCTTGTCGCAGGCGTCGGAAGCGTTGGACACGAGTTCGCGCAGGAAGATTTCCTTGTTGCTGTACAGGGAATGGATCATCAGGTGCAGCAACTGCTTGACTTCGGCCTGGAAGCCCAGGGTTTCAGCCGTCTTGGTGTCGGTTTCGCTCATGATTCGGATGGGTTCGAAGGTTCTTGCGGGATTGCATGGCACCCCGCGGACGGCCGAACGGCGGACGGCGGGGCGGGCTGCCTGTTCATATGGGGCCGGCGGACCGGGTTTTCAAGACCCGTGCTTACCACGTCGTCGGGTGCCCCATGCGGTCCGTCTCGTAGATCTTGTGCTCGCGCAGGCGCCGCAGCAGCCAAACGCCGGCCCGGCCCAAGGTGTGGGCTTTCTGCCAGACCAGGTCGATGCCGACCACCCAGTCGGTGTGCGGGTAGGCCGTCAGGGGCAGCTCCACCAGTTCGCCCGCCTCCAGCTCGCGCAGGATGAGCTGGCGCGGCAGCGTGGTCCAACCCAGGCCAGCGCGCGCCATTTCCAGCAGGGCCAGGTAGTTTTCCGCCCGCCAGCACTGGGTGGACTCCAGGTATTCGGTCGAAGGCAGGCGCTCGTTGTGCGCCAGGAACATCAGGCGCCGGTGCCCGCGCAGTTCCGCGAAGTCGATCTTCGGCAGCTTCGCCAGGGGATGATCATGGCGCACGACGTGCAGCAGGATCAGCTTGCCCATCTGCGCGAAGGCCAGTTCCCGGGGATAGTCCCGCTGCGCGAAGGCGATGCCCAGGGCCACTTCGCCCCGCAGCACCAGGCCGGACACGTCGCCGTCGAAGGCGTGGCGGATGTCCAGGTCCACGTACGGAAAGCGCGCGGCGAAATCCGCCAGCGGCGCCGTCAGCGTGTTGTGGGGTGCTTCGATCGCCAGGCGCAGGCGGGTTTCGGTGGCCTCGGACAGGTCCCGCGCATGGGCCTCCAGGTCCAGGCAGCGTTCCAGCACCAGTTCCGCCTGGCGCAGCAGCTTGGCGCCGGCCCCGGTCGGCACCGGCCACTTGCGGCTGCGGTCGAACAGCTCGACGCCCAGGTCGATCTCCAGGTTGGAGATCGCCGCGCTGACGGTGGACTGGGTCTTGCCCAGGCGCCGGGCGGCGGCGGAAAACGAACCCGCGCGGACCACGGCGGCGAAGGTCTCCAGTTGATCGAGCGTGTAGCGCATGCGACCTCGATATATCGTTTAAACCGATGGATGATGACTTGTTGTCTATGGTAATTCAAGTAGATCATGGCGCCACGATTTAAAAAAACCAAGGAGACACACATGGCCCGGCCAGAATCCGTCCACCCTGTGGATGAAATACTTCCCCTGAAACAGCTCTTCACCTTCGGCCTGCAGCACGTCCTGGTCATGTACGCGGGCGCCGTCGCCGTGCCGCTGATCCTGGGCAGCGCCCTGGGGCTAAGCCAGCGCGACATGGTGCTGCTGATCAACGCCAACCTGCTGACCTCGGGCATCGCCACGCTGATCCAGACCATCGGCTGCTGGAAATTCGGGGCGCGCCTGCCGCTGATCCAGGGCTGCTCGTTCATCGCCATCGCGCCGATGATCATGATCGGCAAGCAATACGGCATCAGCCACCTGTTCGGCTCGGTCATCGCCTGCGGCTTCATCACCATCCTGATCGCTCCGGTCTTCAGCCGCCTGCTGAAGTTCTTCCCGCCGGTGGTGATCGGCAGCCTGATCACCATCATCGGCGTCTCCCTGATGCCGGCCGCCGCCATCTGGCTGGGCGGGGGCAACCCGGACGCGGCCGACTTCGGCTCGGTGCCCAACCTGCTGCTGGGCCTGGCGACCATCGCCATCACCCTGTTCATCTACGCCCGCTACAAGGGCTTCGTGGGCAATCTGTCGGTCCTGATCGGCCTAATCGCGGGCACAGCCATCGCCGCCGCCTTCGGCATGACGAGCTTCGGCCACATGGACGAGGCCGCCTGGTTCGAGATCAGCCCGCCCTTCGCCTTCGGCATGCCCGAATTCTCAGTGGCGCCGATCCTGATCATGACCCTGGCCATGCTGGTCATCATGGCCGAGACCACCGGCAACGTGCTGGCGATCGGCACCATCGTCGGCCGTCCCTCGTCCCAGGAAACCCTGGGCAACGCCTTCCGTTCGGACGGCCTGTCGACCATGCTCGGCGGCATGTTCAACAGCTTCCCCTACAACGCCTTCACCCAGAACACCGGCCTGATCGCCCTGTCGAACGTCAAGAGCCGCTACGTCGTGGCCGCCTCGGGCGTGATCATGATGCTGATGGGCATGTTTCCCGCGC
The DNA here is from genome assembly GCF_042653765.1 of Castellaniella denitrificans. NCBI lineage: Bacteria > Pseudomonadati > Pseudomonadota > Betaproteobacteria > Burkholderiales > Alcaligenaceae > Castellaniella > Castellaniella denitrificans. The sequence continues at coordinate 254,921 of NZ_JBHSEZ010000004.1, forward strand.
TGGGCGCGGTCATCGCCTCGATCCCGCGCCCGGTGCTGGGCGGCTGCGCCATCGTGATGTTCGGCATGACCACCGTGGCCGGCATCCAGGAACTGTCCCGCGTGCAATTCGAAGGCACCCGCAACGGCATCATCGTCGCGGTCTCGGTCAGCATCGGCGTCCTGCCCATGTCCTTTCCCGCCCTATTCGGCCACGTCGAAGGCCCGCTGCGCCTGATCCTCGACAGCGGCATCTTCCTGGGCGCCATCACGGCCGTCCTGCTGAACGTCCTGCTCAACGGCACGGGCGGGCAGCCGCGCACCGAGGACCGCGGCCAGCCGGCCGAGGCCCCGCGAAGCGCCCTGGAAACCTGAGGATCCACGATTCCCCCTTTCGGCCGCCGGGAACGCGGCGGCCCCACTCCACAAAAGGAAACACCATGAACACCGCCACCCGCCCCGGATCGTCCGGCCTCTCGAAGCTCGACATGGACCTGCTGCAGGAAGCCATCGCCCTGGCCGACCGGTCCCGGGCCAACGGGCACCATCCCTTCGCCGCCCTGGTGGCGGACCGCGAGGGCAACATCATCGCCATCGCGGAAAACAATTCCCTGCCGCCGTCGGGCGACCCGACCCAGCACGCGGAGCTCGCGGCGGCGGCCGCGGCGGCCCGCAAGCTGCCGCCCGAGGCGCTGCTGGATTGCACGCTCTACACCAGCGCCGAACCCTGCTGCATGTGCGCCGGGGCGATCTACTGGTGCAACATCGGCCGGGTCGTCTACGCCCTGTCGGAACACCGGCTGCTGGCGTTGACGGGCGACCATCCGGAAAACCCGACCTTCTCGCTGCCCTGCCGCGAGGTGTTCCTGCGCGGGCAGCGCCGCATCGAGGTCCACGGCCCCCTGATGGAGGACGAGGCGGCCGAGTCCCATCGCGGTTTCTGGAACGCGGAACCCGAGCACGTCTGATCGGTCTGCACACCGGGCCTGATCCGGCCCGGAACCACCTCAGCCCGCCGACGGCAGGGGCGGCGGCATCGGCGGCAGGGTGCCGCCCGCCTCCGGTCCGTCCGGCGCGCGGGCCGGCGCCTGCAGCTGCGGCATCTCGACCGTGGACACCGGACCGGTCATGCGCGCGCCGTGGCGCCGGATGATGTCGGCGATCTTCAGCAGCACGTCCTCCTGGGTGTCCATGTAGTCGTTGTAGTCGGTGCTGACCGTGAAGGCGTACAGGGACAGCTTCAGGGAAAAAGTCCCGCAGCTGCTGAAGTTGAAGGCGAAGAAATCGTGCTTCACCCCGGGATGCCGGCGCAGCATGTCGCGGACGTCGGCGACGATGGCCGGCACGGCGTCGATGTCGGCGTAGCGGATGTGGATGTCCTCCATGATGCGGCGGCTGGTCATGCGGGTGTGGTTGATGACCGGCTGGGTGTTGAACATCGCGTTGGGCACGTAGAAGGGCTTGCAGTCGAAGCCGATCAGGCGCGTGGCGCGCCAGCCGATGTGCTCGACCCCGCCCATCAGGTCGGTGCCGGGGATGATGATGTATTCGCCGACCTTGAACGGGCGGCTGGCGAAGATCGTCAGCCCGCCCAGCAGGTTGGCCACCAGGCTCTGCGCGGCGAAGCCCACGGCGATGCCGCCCATGCCGCCGAAGGCCAGCAGGCCGGCGATGGAAAAGCCCAGCGCCTGCATCATCATCAGGATGGCCGTGATGACGATGGACGCCTTGGTCAGCTTGCCGATGGCGTCGGCCGCCGTGGGATCGAGTTCACGGCCGCGCTCGCGCGCTCGCAGCAGCAGGTTGTCCTGGATGCGGTTGACCGCGCGCAGCAACAGCCACATCACCACCAGGATCACCCCGACGTCGCGGATCGGCGCCAGGCCGTGCGCCAGCAGCGAATCCCTGGCGAACGCCCGGTCGGACTCGCTCAGCAGGATCTGGCCGGCCAGGGCGATGCCCAGCACCCAGACCAGCATCTGCGCCGGCACGGACGCGCCCGCCAGCAGCCCGTGCCCCCAGGCATGCCGCACGGGATGCAGGCGGCGGGCGAGGCGTTCCAGCACGAACCGCAGGAGGCCGCCGGCCAGGAGGGACCCCAGGACGGCGGCAAATACCAGGATGATGGTCCGCCATTCATGGTAGACCGCCGACGATTGTTCGAGAAAAGAGGAAATCAAGCCACAAAGCTCCATGCCGCAATGATCGATGGTTCCAGTGTATCGGCCCGCCCGACGGTCCTTCAAACCATGTCGGCCATGAATAGTCCTCATTTGTTTCCGGATATCTCCGGATAGGGCGCGATCCGCTAAGGTTATCCTGCAGGAAAACGCCCCCCATCCCGCATCACTCCGCAGGAGACACACCATGTCCGGACGACGCACGGGCCCCGGCGCGGGCCGCTTGGCGCGCGCCACACTCGGCACCCAGCTGTTCATCGCCGCAACCCTGATCACCATTCTGGTGATGGCGGTCCTGGCCTCCATCATCACCTGGCAGAACCGGCAGACGGCCATCGACAACGTCAGCGCCGCCAACCGCTCCGGACTGCAGGGCTACGACCGCACCCTGCAGCTGATCTACGACATCGCCCGCAAGCGCAGCGAATCCCTGTACCCGGTGCTGATCCGCTACATGAACGGCGAGCCCAAGCCCACCGGCCAGGTCGAGAACGGCCTGCCGGTCTTCAAGTCCTCGGGCATGCCCATCAACGGCGACCAGGACCTGATGCGCAGCGTCACCGGCATGTCGGCCGAGCTCTACGCCCGCACCGACAAGGGCTGGACGCGCATCGCCAGCGCCTACCAGGACCGTCCGGACCATGCCCTGGGACAGGTCCTGGACCCCTCCGACCCCATCGCCCAGGCCCTGGACCGGGGCGAAGTCACGCACACGCCCGGCCTGATCGGCGACAAGTGGCACCTGGTCACGGTCAATCCGCTCAAGGACGGCGGCAAGGTCTACGGCGGGATCGTCGACCACCTGGACATCAGCGCCCAGATCGACCCGGTGCTGAAGGACCTGACCGAGACCAAGCTGGCCGAATACGGCCAGCTGTTCGTGCTGCGGCCGACCGCCGACCGCAAGGACTGGATTCGCGTCGCGGGCATGTTCGGCAAGCCCGGCGACCGGTTCAGCGCGGGCAACCCGCCGGACGACTTCGCGGCCATGAACGGCGCCTTCCAGTCGGCTTCGGCCGGGGTGAAGCGCGTCACGGTCAGGGGCCAGGAGATCTTCCTCGCTTGGCGGACGGTACCCAACTGGGGCTGGCTGATGTACGGCTTCGGCGACGTCGACGACTACCTGGCCGAAAGCACCCGCGAGATGTGGATCCAGCTGGGCGTGATGCTGCTGGGCACGCTGATGATTTCCCTGCTGATCCGCTGGCTGGCCCGCCGCACCCTGAGGCCGGTGCGCGACGTGGTGACCGGCATGCAGCGGCTGGGCGCGGGCGACCTGACCCATGAAATCCCGGACAGCCCGGCCGGCAGCCGCAACGAAGTCCATCAGTTGCTGGACAGCCTGCGCGGCACCCAGGACGCCCTGCGGCACATGATCCGCCAAGTGCGCCACAGCGTCGGCGAGATCCACACCGGCGCGCGCGAGATCGCCGTCGGCAACACGGACCTGTCCAGCCGCACGGAGGAACAGGCCGCCTCCCTGCAGGAGACGGCCGCCAGCATGGAAGAGCTGGCCTCGACCGTGCGCCAGAACGCCGACAACGCCCGCCAGGCCGACCAGCTGGCCGCGGGGGCTTCGCAGACCGCCCACCAGGGCGAGCAGGCCGTCCACGGCATGGTGGACACCATGAAACGCATCGCCGACAGCTCGTCCCGCATCACCGACATCATCGGCGTGATCGACAGCATCGCCTTCCAGACCAACATCCTGGCCCTGAACGCCGCGGTCGAGGCCGCGCGCGCCGGCGAGGAAGGCCGCGGCTTCGCCGTGGTGGCCGGCGAGGTCCGCGCCCTGGCCCAGCGGTCCGCCGAGGCCGCGCGCGAGATCAAGGCGCTGATCGAGACGGCGTCCAGGGAAGTCGAGTCCGGCACCCGCCAGGCGGGCGACGCGGGCGCCACCATGCAGGAAGTCCTGGCGGCGGTCGACCGGGTGACGCACATCATGGGGGAAATCGCCTCGGCCTCCAACGAGCAGTCCACCGGCATCGACCAGGTGAACCTGGCGGTCACGCAGATGGACCAGGTGACGCAGCAGAACGCCGCGCTGGTCGAGCAGGCGGCGGCCGCCGCCGATTCCCTGCGGGAGCAGGCCGACCGGCTGGCGGACACCGTGGCGGTGTTCCGCACCGGGGAAACCGAAGCGGCGGACCCGTCCGCGGCGCGGCCCCCCGCCCTCGGCCGCGCGGACGTGCCGCGCCTGCCTGGCTAGAGGGGCAAAAGCCGCCAGGCCAGCAGGAACATGACGGCGGCGATGCCGCCGTCCAGCCAGCGCCAGGCCCTGGGATCCCGGAACAGGGGCGCGCATAGCCGCGACCCCAGGCCCAGCGCCGCCAGCCACAGCACGCTGGCGGTCAGGGCGCCGGCGGCGAAGCCGAAGCGGGCGTCGGCGAAGCCGTGGGCGATCGAGCCCAGCACCATCATGTCCAGCCAGAAATGCGGGTTGAGCAGGGTGAAGCCCACCGCTCCCAGCAGGGCGGCGCGGCGGGAAGACACCGCGGCCTGGTCGGCCCGTGGACCGGCGGCCGGGCGCCAGGCCCGGCGTGCCGACTGGACGCCGTACCATGACAGGAACGCGACCCCGCACCATTGCACGGCGCCCGCCAGCCCGGGCAGCCAGGCCGTCAGCGCCTGCAGGCCCGACACGCTACCGAAGATGAAGCAGGCGTCGATCAGGGCGCACACCAGCAGGATGGCGCTCAGGTGCGCCCGGGCGATGCCCTGGCGCAGGATGAAAGCGCTTTGCGCCCCCACCACGGCGAACATGCCCAGACCCGTCAGCGTCCCGCTGGTCCAGGCGGCGACCAGGGGGGAAACAGTGGGAATGGCGGCGGCGAACATCATGGACTCCTGCGGCGGAAAACAAGGGACGGAGCGGCGCGCGGTCCGGGCCGCCCGCCAGTCCCCGCGCGGCGGCGGGCCGGAACGGACGCCGCGCGGGGGCCAGGACCGCATTGTGCGCAAGACCAGATATAAAATACAGCTAATTTATTTAAATATGGTTTAGAAAAACTTAATATACGGTTCCGATGCCGCCCGGCGCCGGACCTGCCGCCGGACACCGGGACACACGCCCATGCAACTGGATCACGACAACCTGCGCGCCCTCGCGGCCGTGGTGCGCGAAGGCAGCTTCGAGCGGGCCGCCGCCGCCCTGCACGTCACCCCTTCGGCCGTGTCCCAGCGCATCAAGACGCTGGAGTCCCGCATGGGACGGCTGCTGGTCCTGCGCACCATCCCGGCGCAGCCCACGGACGATGGCCGCATCCTGGTGCGCCTGGCCGAACAGGCCGCCCTCCTGGAACACGAGGCCCTGGACCGCCTGGGCATGGGCGACGACCGCCCCGCGCCCAGCCTGCGTGTCGCCGTCAACCACGACAGCCTGGAAACCTGGTTCATCGAGGCGGCCACGCGCTACGCGGAACAGACCCGCACGACGCTGGACCTGGTCTCGGAGGACCAGGACCACACGGCCGCCCTGCTGCGCAACGGCAGCGTGCTGGCGGCCGTCACCACACTGGGCGATCCGGTGCAGGGCTGCCGGGTCCACACGCTGGGCCGCATGCGCTACGTGGCCACCTGCACGCCCGCCTTCCATACGCGGCATTTCGCCCGCGGCGTCACCCCCGAGGCCCTGGCGCGCGCGCCGGTCCTGATCTTCAACCGCAAGGACGCCCTGCAGGCGCAGTTCGCGCGCGGGGTGATGGGCGACACGCCCTGGCAGCCGCCGACCTGGTGGGTGCCCTCGTCCCACGCCTTCGTCTCGGCCACGCTGGCCGGGCTGGGCTGGACCATGAACCCGCTGCCCATGGTCCGCGAGGCGCTGGAGACAGGCCGCCTGGTGCCCCTGCGGGCGCGGGCCTGGCACGACGTGCCGCTGTACTGGCAGCACTGGCGCACCGGCGCGCACACCATGGAACGGCTGACCTCGGCCGTGCTGAAGGCCGCCCGCGCCCTGGTGCGCCCGACCCGAGCGCCGGTCAGTTCCCCTGGCGCAGACGGCTCAGGGTCGTCGTCGGCGTGATGGCCTCCGGATCCAGCAGGCAGTGCAGGATGGCCGGCAGGCCGCTGTCCAGCGCGCGCCGCAGCGCGGGGGCGAAATCCTCCGTCGTCTCGACCCGCTCGCCATGGCCGCCGAAGGCGCGCGCATAGGCCGCGAAATCGGGATTGCGCAGCGCGGTGGCGGATACCCGGCCGGGGTAGCGCCGCTCCTGGTGCATGCGGATGGTGCCGAACATGCCGTTGTCGACCAGGATCACCAGGATCGGCAGATCGTACTGGACCGCCGTGGCGAATTCCTGGCCGTGCATCATGAAGCAGCCGTCGCCCGCCAGGCACACCACCCGGCGGTCCGGATAGAGGCGCTGGGCGGCTACCGCCGCGGGCAGGCCATAGCCCATCGAACCCGAGGTGGGCGCCAGCTGGGTGCCATAGGCGCGGAAGCGGTAGAAGCGGTGCAACCAGGTAGCGTAGTTGCCGGCCCCGTTGGTGAGGATGGCGTCCTCTGGCAGCACGGCGTTCAGGTGCTCCATCACCCGGCCCATCTGCAGGACGCCGGGATGCTCGATGACCGACGGATCGCTCCATTCCTGGCGCCGCGCATGCAGCCGCTCGCAGCGCTGGCGGCGCGCCGCCGTCGCCGTGGGCGCCAGGGGCTCGATGGCGCGCACCCAGGTCCCGGGGGCGCAGGCCATGGCGATGTCCGCCTGGTAGACGCGGTTCAGCTCGCCGACGTCGGGATGCACGTGAACCAGCGTCTGGGACGGGTTCGGCACGTCGAACAACGTGTAGCCCTGACTGGGGATTTCGGACAGCCGCCCGCCCACGGCCAGGATCAGGTCGGATTCGCGGATCGCCTCCAGCAGCCGGGGATCGGCGCCCAGCCCCAGGTCGCCGATGAAGCAGGGATGATCCACGGGACACAGCATCTGGCGGCGGAACTGCACCGCCACCGGCAGGGCGTGGCGCTCGGCGAAGGCGCCGAAGGCCTGCACGGAGCGGGCATCCCAGCGGCTGCCGCCGAGGATGGCCAGCGGCCGCTCCGCGTCCGCCAGGCGGTCGGCCAGGGCCTGGATCTGCGCGGCCGGCGGCAGGGTCTCGGGCACGTGGCAGGGCCGCGCATCGGCCACCGTCACGGTCTCGCCCAGCATGTCCTCCGGCAGGGCCAGCACCACCGGTCCCGGGCGGCCCGACAGCGCCACATGGAAGGCGCGCGACAGGTATTCGGGAATGCGGTCCGCCTGGTCGATTTCGGCCGCCCACTTGACCTGGGAGCCGAACACGGCGCGGTAGTCCATTTCCTGGAAGGCCTCGCGGTCGCGCATCGCCCGGTCGATCTGCCCGACCAGCAGGATCATGGGCGTGGAGTCCTGGGACGCCACATGCACCCCCGCGAAGGCGTTGGCGGCGCCCGGCGCGCGGGTCACCATGCACACGCCGGGCCGGCCGGTCAGCTTGCCATAGGCCTCGGCCATGATGGCGGCCCCGCCTTCCTGGCGGCAGACCGTGACCTGGACATCGGCGTCGACCAGGCCGTCGAGCACCGGCAGGTAGCTTTCCCCCGGCACGCAGAATACGTGGTCCACGCCGTGGAGGCGCAACTGATCCACCAGGACGTGTCCGGCCAGGCGGGGGGCCGCCGGATGGGCGGCGGCCCTCGGCGCCATGCCGGCGTGGCCATGCTCGGCCCCTCCATGGAAGGCGGGGCTGGCGCTGTGACGCGTGGTCATGAAAGATTCCTTTCCGAAGAATGATCGAAACGCAGGGCGCAGCGCGCGGCGGCCAGATCCCAGGCCGCGCAGCCGACAGATTTGAAGACGGCCGCGCCCTCGGGCGGCCCGGCCGCCAGCAGGCAGGCCAGGGACCGCACGCTGGACCAGTCCACACCCGCCTGCAGGTAGTCGCCCGCCTCGTGCCGGGCGCCTTCGGGATCGTCCACGAACAGATGGCTGCCCGCCAGGGCCCGCGCGCCGATCTCGGCCAGGTCGTGGCGATAGGCCCCCACGCCGATCACCAGCCGGCCGGCGCGCGCAGGCTGGTCGTAGACCGGCGTGGCGCTGGTCGTCGCCGTGACCACCAGGTCGGCGTCCGGGTCGGCCTCGCGGGCCGGCCGGACCCGGTCCGTTCCGAAGGTCCGGGCGAACGCCTCGGCCCGTCCCGGCGCATGGCCGATCACGTCCACCCGCGCGTCCGGATGCAGGTCGAGCAGGGCCTCGACATGGCCCGCCGCCTGGGTGCCGGTGCCGAACACGGCCGCGTGGCGGACGCCGCCGGGCAGCAGCCGGCTCACGGCCAGCATCGACACCGCCGCCGTGCGCCGCGCCGTGACGGTCGGCCCGTCCAGCAGCAGGCGCAGCCGGCCGGTTTCGCCGTCGTAGACCGACACCATGCCGTTGATCGTCGGCAAGCCGTGCGCGCGGTTGCCCGGCGCGACATTGACCAGCTTGTGGATGCCGACGTCCGCCGCCGTCGCCGGCATGGACAGCATGACCGCGCCGCCGGGAAACGGCACGGCCTGCCGCGCCGGCGCGCACAGGCGGCCCGCCGCCATGTCGTCCGCGGCCTGGGCGATCTCCCGCATCAGGGCCGGGAACGGCAGCAGGGCGCGGGTCCCGGCCGCGTCGCACAGCGCCTGTCCTGTCTCATTCATCGCCGTTCTCCTCGTCCGCCGCCGCGCCGATGGATCCGGCCCCGGTCCCCGGCGCGGCCATGCCGGACAGCGCCATGCTGAGCCACAGCACCTCGGCGTCCCGCGGGCCGGCGTTGACCAGCCGATGCCGCATGCGGCTGTCGATGTAGAAACAGTCGCCGGCCTCCAGGATCACGGACCGGTAGTATTCCGTATGCAGCTCGACGGCGCCTTCCAGCACGTAGACGAATTCCTCGCCCTCGTGCCGGCTCCAGCCCTCGTCCGCCGCCAGATCCCGCGCCTTGATGGTGCTGCGGAACGGCATCATGCGCTTATGCGAAAGCTGCGAGCACAGCAGCCGGTGCCGGTACATCGGCGTCTCGTGGATCTCGCCCTCGCCGGCCCGCTCGACGCTGCGCCGCCCCGCGCCCATGTGCTCCCGCGCGGGGACGAACAGTTCGGCCACGTCCACGCCCAGGCCGTGGGCCAGGCGCAGCAGCACGTCGTACGTCGGGGACATCAGGCCGTTCTCGATCTTCGACCAGGCGGACGCCGACACCCCGCTGGCGTCCCCCGCCTGCCCCTGGGTCCAGCCGCGCCGCAGGCGCAGCGATTTCAGGCGCTCGGCCAGCGCGGACTGGCGTTCCTTGACTGCGTCGATGCTCAATTTTCCTTCCCTTCCGATGCGGCGCCCGGCCTGGCTCGGCTCCACTCTACACCACGTTTTTCTCGATGATCGGCCGACCTTCCAGGATGCGCCGCCAGCCCAGCCGGCCGAGGTCCAGCGTGCGATACCGGCCATGCGCGATCAGTTCCGCCAGCGCCCGGCCGACGGCCGGCGCCTGCTGCATGCCGTGGCCGCTGAAGCCGTTGGCGAAATACAGGTTGTCCAGGTCGGGATGCGGACCCAGGATCACGTTCTGGTCGACCAGGTTCATGTCGTAGTGCCCCGCCCAGCTGCGCACGCAGCGCAGGGCCTCGAACGCCGGCACGCGCCGCGCCAGCAGGGGCCAGAGCACGTCCTCGAACAGGGCGTGCTGCACGTCGAAATCGAAGCATTCTGGATCCTGGTCCGGCGGCGGGGCGATGCCGGTGATGAATCCCTGCCCCTCGGGACGGAAATACGCCCCGCTGGGATCAATCACCATCGGGCATCCCGGCAGGCGCTCAGGGCACTGCACGTAGAAGACGCTGCGCTTGCGGGCCTGCACCGGCAGCTCGATGCCCGCCAGGCGCGCCAGGGCCGGCGCGCCGACGCCGGCGGCATTGACCAGGGCGCCGCACGCCAGCGCCCGGCCGTCGTCCAGGCGCACCCCCGTCACGCGCGCGCCCGCGCGCTCGATGCCCGCCACCCGGCGCGGCAGGTACGTGGCGCCCTGGGCGATGGCCTTGCGCCGCAGTCCCTGGAGCATGCCATAGGCGTCCAGCCAGCCCTCGCCGCTCAGGCCCAGCGTCCCGGCCGCCAGGTCGTCCACGCGCAGCCAGGGAAACCGCGCCCGCAGGGCGGCGGCGTCCAGCAGGGCGACGTCCGCCCCCTCGCGCCGCTGCAGGGCGTGATTGTCCCGCAGCACGGGCAGGCCGGCAGGCGTGGCCAGGAACAGGTAGCCGCCTTCGTGGAACGCCGGATCGGGCCGGATGCCGTCCACGGCCAGGACGTCACCGAAGGCACGCAGGAATTCCGTACCGAAGAGCGACATGCGGATGTTCTCTTCGGTGGAGAACTGATGGCGGATCGACGCGGCCGACAGGGCGGTGGCGCAGTACTGATAAGAGGGATCGGGCTCGATCACGGCGACCGAGCCCCCGAAGCCGGGGTCCGCCGTCAGGAAATACGCGACGGCGCTGCCGACGGCGGCCCCCCCGGCGATCACGACATCGAACTGCGTCTGCGACATCCTGCGGCGCTCCAGTCTCTCTATCCCTGCCCCTGTCCGGCCCCTATTCTGGAAGCAATCCCGCCCCATTTCCCTAGGCATTTTCCCTAGAGGCAAAAAATTTCCCATCGGAAATATGCGTGATATGCTGGTCCGGATCCCGACCCGAGGCGCCGCTTCGAGCGGCGCGCCCAGCCCGGAGCTTTCATGATGGATACCCAGGATCTTCTACGCTCTTTCGATCTGGACGCCGGCACGCTCCAGGCCGGCGGCCTGCCGGTCCGTTCCCCCATCGACGGCGCCCGCCTGGCGGACCTGCGCCCGCACGACGCGGACGACGCCCGGCGCATGATCGCCCGGGCCCACGAAGCCTTCCTGGCCTGGCGCCAGGTGCCCGCGCCCCGGCGCGGCGAACTCGTGCGCCTGCTGGGCGAGGAACTGCGCGCGCACAAGAGCGCGCTGGGCCGCCTGGTCTCCCTCGAAGCCGGCAAGATCGTCGCCGAGGGCGAGGGCGAGGTCCAGGAAATGATCGACATCTGCGACTTCGCCGTCGGCCTGTCGCGGCAACTGCACGGCCTGACCATCGCGTCCGAGCGTCCCGGCCACCGCATGATGGAGACCTGGCATCCGCTGGGCGTGGTGGGCGTGATTTCCGCCTTCAACTTCCCGGTAGCGGTCTGGTCCTGGAACGCCGCGCTGGCCCTGGTCTGCGGCGATCCGGTCGTCTGGAAACCTTCGGAAAAGACGCCGCTCACGGCGCTCGCCTGCCAGGCCCTGTTCCGGCGCGCGCTGGCGCGCTTCGGCGACGCGCCCGACGGCCTGCTGCACGTGCTGGTGGGCGCCCGCGAGCCGGGCGAAGCGCTGGTCGACGATCCTCGGGTGGCGCTGGTCTCGGCCACCGGGTCCACGCGCATGGGCCGCGAGGTCGGGCCGCGCGTGGCGCGGCGCTTCGGCCGCTGCCTGCTGGAACTGGGCGGCAACAACGCCATCATCGTGGCCCCGTCGGCCGACCTGGACATGGCCGCGCGCGGCATCCTGTTCGGCGCCATCGGCACGGCCGGCCAGCGCTGCACCACCACGCGCCGCCTGATCGTCCACGAATCGGTCGCCGACGCCCTGCTGGCGAGGCTGAAGGCCGCCTACGCCAGCGCCGCGGTGGGCGATCCGCTGGACCCCGGCACCCTGGTCGGACCGCTGATCGACCGGGCCGCCTACGAGACCATGCAGGCGGCGCTAGAACAGGCCCGCGCCCAGGGCGGCGCGGTCACGGGCGGCGAACGCCTGCTGGCCGACCGCCACCCGGACGCCTGGTACGTCCGCCCCGCCCTGGCCGAAATGCCCGGCCAGACCGACGTCGTACGCCACGAGACCTTCGCCCCGATCCTGTACGTCCTGCGCTACCGCGACTTCGACGAAGCCCTGGCGCTGCACAACGACGTCCCGCAGGGCCTGTCCTCGGCGATCTTCACCACGGACCTGCGCGAGGCCGAGACTTTCCTGGGCGCCACGGGATCGGACTGCGGCATCGCCAACGTCAACATCGGCACTTCGGGCGCCGAGATCGGCGGAGCCTTCGGCGGCGAGAAGGAGACCGGCGGCGGGCGCGAGTCCGGGTCCGACGCCTGGAAGGCCTACATGCGCCGTGCCACCAACACCGTCAACTATTCCCGAGAACTGCCGCTGGCACAGGGCATCCGATTTGGATGAGTCAGGACATAGGTCAGTCCCCGCGGACTGACCTATGCCTGACGAATCGGAGCGGCCCGCAGGCCGCGACGTGGAGAGACGCCGCGGCTGAAGATTAACCCGACGCGGACGAATCCGGGCCGCTTGCAAGCGGCGGGATGGACCAGCCCCCGCCCGGGAAAACGCCTGGCCTACCGCAGCAGGCGCGCGAGATCGACCGCCGTCCTGACCCCCATCTTCTCGAGAACGTGCGAGCGGTGCACCTCCACGGTGCGCATGCTGATGCCCAGGATATCCGCGATCACCTTGTTCATCCTGCCTTCCAGGATCAGGTCCAGGACTTCGCGCTCGCGCGCCGACAGCGTGGCCAGCCGCCGATCGACCTGAGCCCGGTCGCCCGCCTCGCGCGAGGCCTGCAGGGCCTCCTGCACACGGTCCATCAGCTTGTTGTCGTTGAAGGGCTTCTCGAAGAAGTCGAAAGCACCGCGCTTCAGGCTGTCGACGGCCATCGGCACGTCGCCATGGCCGGTCAGGAAGATGACCGGCACACGCCGCGTGAAGCCGCGCTCGGAGAGCGTGTCGAACAGCAGCGTACCGCTCATGTCGGGCATACGCACGTCCAGCAGCAGGCAATCGCCGGCCGGATCGAACGGATCGTCCGCTTCCAGCGCGCGCAGGAAGGCGTCGGCGCTGCCGTAGCCCGCCGCGGGAATCGAGCGCGAATACGCCAGCCAGCTCAAGGAGTCTCGGATGACCTCTTCGTCATCGACGATGTGCAGCATGGGTGTCCCTCGGGAAGTCCGCTTGGCGCCGGTTCGACGGGCCGCCTGCGCGGCGTCTTGTCATGGATGGTGGCCGCCGGCCGTCCTGCCGGCCGCCGACGGGTCTATTTTTCACCGAGAACGGGGTTTTCGCCAGCCTTCGTCCGGGCACCCCTCCTGGAACCCGCCGTCGAGGCCCGAGACGCGGCCCGTCACGCGGACGCAGAGGCGCCCCGCACCGGCAGGGAAAAATGAAAGACGGTCCCTCCTCCTGGATTGTCGCGGTAGGCCAGCGTGCCGCCATGGAATTCGATCGTGGTGCGGCAAATCTTCAGACCCATGCCCATCCCGTCGGCCTTCGTCGAGAAGAAGGGCGAGAACAGCCGCTCCCCGACCTCGGGCGCGATGCCGTGCCCCCGGTCGGCGACGCTGACGGCCACGCTGCCGCGGGCCTGCGGATCGACACCCGCGCCGATGCGCAGCAAGCGACGCGCCGGCTCCACGTCCCGCATGGCCTCGATGGCGTTGCGCGTGAGGTTCAGCAGCACCTGTTCGAGCATGGCCGGATCGGCCAGCACCTGGGGCAGGCCGGGCTCGATCTCGGTCTGGATGGTCACGAAGTACTGGTTGGCCTGCAGTTCAACCAGCTGGATCACGTCCGCGATCAGCGCAGCCAGGTCGACCGGCTCCCGCTTCGGCTCGCGCCGCTTGACGAAGGTATGGACGCTGCGGATGATGTGGCCGGCCCGCTGGATCTGCACATTGGCCTTTTCCAGCGCCATCTTGATCGGGCCGATCCCGTCCACGCCGGCCAGCCGCGCATTGCCTTCGAGCAGATTGAGCGCGCCGGTGGTGTAGCTGGAAATCGCCGCGAGGGGCTGGTTCAGTTCGTGCGCCAGGGTCGAGGCGATCTCCCCCATGGTCGCCAGCCGCGCGCTGGCCTGCAGTTTCTCCTGCTGGCGGCGGTTCAGTTCCTCGAAGCGCCTGCGGTCGGAAATATCCAGGATCGACCCCATCCAGCCCGTCTGCCGGCCGCTGTCGTCCAGCAGCGGGGATTCGTAGACGAGCACCGGGATGCGCTCGCCATCGCTGCGCTGGAAGACCGTCTCGAATCCCTGCGAGTTCCCGACCCCGGCCTTGCGCTCCGCCAGCCGCTGCTCGTATTCGTTCATCGCTTCGGGCGCCCAGTACGGCATCGGCGGCAGGCGCCCGACCAGCTCCTCAGCCGGCATCCCGACCATGCGGCAGAACGCCGGGTTCACGTACGTCATGCGGCCCTCCAGGTCGCGCGCGCGCAGGCCCGTGACCAGGGAATCCTCCATCGCCGCGCGGAAGGCCGCCTGCGCCCGCAGCGCATCCTCGGCGGCCATGCGGCGATTGATGTCGCGCCACAGCGCCGCCAGACTCCAGATCAGGCCGAGCGACAGCGCGATCACGGATCCGACCAGCAGGTTGGGCAGCAGATGCGGCGCGCTCTTGACGCTGTTGGTGCGCAGCGTGATGTCGGCATACGGCAGGTGCAGGTCGCGCGAATGCGTATAGACGCCCCGCCCGGGTCCGCCGGCCGCGCGCAGCCCGAGCACGTTCTCATGCCGGTCGATGAGCAGGATCTCGTTGTCCTGGGCGAACCACCAGGGCACCATCTGCTCCAGGATGCCGGCCACCGAATACGTGGCGACGAGGCTGCCCAGGTAGCGGTCCCCCTGGAACAGCGGCACGTAGTAGTCCATCAGGACCGGCCGTTCCCGGCCGGGCGGCGGCGCGGGCTGGCCATACTGCGGCGTGCGCGTCCCGCGCGCGCGTTCCAGGCCGGACGGCGAAGGCGGCGGCAGGGTGTCCGCGCCGTGGCCGGCGGCGCCGCTTGCGGCCACGATGCGCCCGTCGGCGTCCAGCCGGACGATGCGCATCAGTTCGGGGTGGCTGCGCCCGAGAAAATCCATGCGCGCCCGCAGGCGCTCGTCCGACAGGACGCCGGCCGCGATCTCATTGGCCATGAGACGGAGGTTGTCCTCGTTGCGGCCGAGCTGGAAACGGATCGTCTGCTCGAGCCAGAGCGTATCGGCGATCAACTGCTCCTGGCGCTCGTCGGCCTCCATCTGCCGCGCCCGGCCCGGCAGCCAGAGCAGGGACGCCAGGATCAGCAACACGAACATCATGGGAACCAGCCACAGCAGCACGCCGCGGCGGGTGAACGAGAGGCGGGTCGGACGGGCGTTCATGCGGGATGATCGGCGAAGATGTCCTGGTCGGCCGATTCGGACGTCCGGCCTCGGCGCCCGAGGCGGCCGGGACGAACCGGATTCCCAGTGTAGCCGAGGCGGCGGAACGGCCACGCCGCGCAGGCATTGTGGTTATCCACAGTTGAAACCCGCCATGCGGCTGCAGACAATGGCTCGCGCACGGCGGTTGCGCGGACCCCTCTTCCGGATTGCCCCATGAAGCCGTTTTCCCTCCTGCTGGCCTGCGCCCTCGCCTGGGCGCCCCTCGCCGCGCACGCCCAGGAACCGATCCTCATCAAGTTCAGCCACGTGGTCGCGCCGGACACGCCCAAGGGCAAGGCGGCGGAACGGTTCAAGGAACTGGCCGAACGGGCGACGGAGGGACGGGTGCGCGTGCTCGTCCACCCGAACAGCCAGCTCTACCAGGACCGGGAGGAACTCGAGGCGCTGCAGCTGGGCGCCGTGCAGATGCTCGCGCCGTCGCTGTCCAAGTTCAGCCCGCTGGGCGTGCGTGAATTCGAGGTGTTCGACCTGCCCTTCTTCTTTCCGGACAAGGAGGCGCTGCACCGGATCACCGAAGGTCCGATCGGCAGGGACCTGCTGCGCCGCCTGCAGCCCAAGGGCCTGATCGGCCTGGCCTTCTGGGACAACGGCTTCAAGGTCATGTCGGCGAACCGGCCCCTGCGCCTGCCGGCCGATTTCCAGGGCCTGCGCATGCGCATCCAGCCCTCGCGGGTCCTCGACGCGCAGATGCGGGCGCTCGGCGCCAGCCCCATGATCCTGAGGTTCGGCGAGGTCTACCACGCACTGCAATCGGGCGTGGTGGACGGCACCGAGAACCCGCCCTCCAACTTCTACACCCAGAGCATGCAGGACGTGCAATCCCACCTGACGGTTTCCCGGCACGGGTACCTCGGCTATGCCGTTGTGGTCAACCGGAAATTCTGGGAAGGCCTGCCTCCGGGGATCCGCTCGGCGCTCGAGGACGCCATGCGCGAGGCCACGCGCTATGCCAACACGATCGCGCAGCAGGAAAACGACCGGGCGCTGGAGGCCGTGCGCGCATCCGGCAAGACGGAAATCCACATGCTGGACGAAGAGGAGCGCCGGCGGTGGCGGGACGCACTGGCGGCGACGACCGCCGAAATGGAGGCGCGCATCGGCAAGGACCTGGTCGACGAGATCCGGAACGAGATCGCCCCCTGAGCCGGGGCCGATTGCGGATGTCCACAATTGCCCCGCCGGAAGCGGCCTGCGCATAATCGCCCCCGAAGCTCGCCCCGCGCGGCGAGCCGCGATGGGTTCCAACGCAGTTCCCACACCGATCATTCCAGAGAGGAGTCAAGCACATGAAGATCAAGTCCATCGGCCTGCTCGCGGGCCTCGCGCTGGTCGCGAGTTCCGGCGCCTTCGCCCAGAAGTACCCCGAAAAGACGATCACGATGATCGTGCCCTTTTCCGCCGGCGGCCCCACCGACACGGTCGCGCGCCTGATCGCGCAGGCCATGAGCAACGACCTCGGCCAGCAGGTCATCGTCGAGAACGTGGGCGGCGCGGGCGGCACCATCGGCGCCGCGCGCGTCGCCAAGGCCGAGCCCGACGGCTACACCGTGCTGCTGCACCACATCGGCATGTCCACCGCGCCCAGCCTGTACCGCAAGCTGAGCTTCAATCCGCTGACCGACTTCGAACCGGTGGGCCTCGTCACCGACGTGCCGATGACCTTCATCGCGCGCAGCGACTTCCCGGCGCAGAACTTCAACGAACTGGTCTCCTACATCAAGACCAACAAGGACAAGGTCACCTACGCCAACGCCGGACTGGGCGCGGCCTCGCACCTGTGCGGCATGCTGTTCATGAGCGCGCTCGACACCAACATGACCACGGTGCCCTACAAGGGTACCGGCCCGGCCATGAACGACATGCTGGGCCACCAGGTGGACGTGATGTGCGACCAGACCACCAACACCACCAGCCAGATCAAGGCGGGCAAGGTCAAGGTCTACGCGGTGACGACCCCGACCCGCGTACCGTCCCTGCCTGACGTGCCGACCGCCCAGGAAGCCGGCCTGCCGAACTTCCAGGTCGCCGTCTGGCACGGCGTCTACGCGCCCAAGGGCACCCCGAAGGCGGCCGTGGAGCGGCTTTCCAAGTCGCTGCAGGTCGCGCTCGCGGACCAGAACGTCAAGACGCGCTTCGCCGAGCTGGGTACCGAGCCCGTCACCCAGGACCGCGCCACGCCCGAGGCGCTCGGCACCCACCTGAAGGCCGAGATCGACAAGTGGGCCCCCGTCATCAAGGCGGCGGGCACCTTCGCCGACTGACGCAGGCATCCTCGCCCGGGCACGGGCCGCCAGCCGCGCGCCGACGCGGCGGCCCGTGCCCCTTCCGTCCACGGCGGCCCGCGCCGCGCCGGACACGCGCAAGGAGTTCACCGTGTTCCAATTCATACGCCATCCCCAGGATTTCTGGTCCGGGGTCATGTTCATGTTCTTCGGCCTCGCGGCCGTGGTGATCGGGCAGGACTACCCGATGGGCACGGCCGGCCGCATGGGCCCCGCCTATTTCCCGGTCGTCCTGGGCGGGCTGCTGTCCCTGATCGGACTGGCGACCACCCTGCGTTCCCTCTGGACGCGCGGCGAGGCGATCCGCAACTTCTCCCTCCGGGACTCGTCCCTGATCCTGCTCGCGGTCTTCCTGTTCGGCCTGCTCGTGCGCGGCGCGGGCATCGCGGTCGCCGTGGCCGTACTGATCCTGGTCAGCGCCTGCGCGAGCGAAAAATTCAACCTCAAGGCCTCGCTCATCCTCTCGGCCGCGGCCATCCTGTTCTGCGTCCTGGTGTTCGTGAAGGCCCTGGGCCTGCCGCTGCCGGTGTTCGGCCCGTGGCTCGGCCTGTAAGCGGAGGACATCCATGGAACTGCTCGGAAATCTCGCCCTGGGCCTGGACGCCACCCTCACCCTCTCCAACCTGCTCTACTGCCTGGCCGGCGTCTTCCTCGGCACCGCGGTGGGCGTGCTGCCGGGCCTGGGTCCCATCGCCACCATCGCCATGCTGCTGCCGGCGACGTTCTCCCTGCCCCCGGTCACCTCGCTGATCATGCTCGCCGGGATCTACTACGGCGCCTCCTACGGCGGCTCGACCACCGCCATCCTGGTGAACCTGCCGGGAGAATCCTCTTCCGTGGTGACGGCCATCGACGGCTACCAGATGGCACGCAAGGGCCAGGCCGGCAAGGCGCTGGCCATCGCCGCCATCGGCTCGTTCTTCGCCGGCACCGTGGCCACGCTGGTGCTGGCCCTGTTCGCGCCGCCGCTGGCCGACCTGGCCCTGAAGTTCGGCCCCGCCGAATATTTCTCGCTGATGACGCTCGGCCTGGTGGCCGCCGTCGTGCTGGCGCGCGGCTCGCTGCTCAAGGCGATCGGCATGACGGTCCTGGGCCTGCTGCTGGGCCTGATCGGCACCGACGTGAACTCCGGCATGGCGCGCTACACGTTCGACCTGCCGGAACTTGCCGACGGCATCAACTTCGTCATCGTGGCCATGGGCATCTACGGCCTGGGCGAGATCATCCGCAACCTCGAGGACAAGGAGTCCCGCTCGCTGGTGATGAAGAAGGTGACCGGCCTGATGCCCACCCGGGCCGACCTGAAGCGCTCCTGCGCGCCGATCCTGCGCGGCACCGGCATCGGCTGCATCCTCGGCATCCTGCCGGGCGGCGGCACGATGCTGTCCTCCTTCGCCGCCTATTCCATCGAGAAGAAGGTGTCGAAAAACTCGGCCGAATTCGGCCACGGCGCGATCGAAGGGGTGGCGGCGCCCGAGTCGGCCAACAACGCCGGCGCGCAGACCTCGTTCATCCCGATGCTGACGCTGGGCATTCCGTCCAACCCCGTGATGGCGCTGATGATCGGAGCCCTGATCATCCAGGGCATCCAGCCGGGCCCGGCCGTGATGACCGAACAGCCCGCGCTGTTCTGGGGGATCATCGTCTCGATGTGGATCGGCAACCTGTTCCTGATCGTGCTCAACCTGCCGATGATCGGCCTGTGGGCGCGCATGATCATGGTGCCCTACCAGTACCTGTATCCGCTCATCCTGATGTTCTGCGCCATCGGCGTGTTCAGCCTGAACAACAGCGCCTTCGACATCTACCTGATGGCGCTGTTCGGCCTGTTCGGCTACATCTGCCTGAAGCTCGACTGCGAGCCGGCCCCGCTGCTGCTGGGCTACATCCTCGGGCCGATGATGGAGGAATACCTGCGCCGCGCCCTGCTGCTGTCGCACAGCGACCCGATGGTCTTCATCGAGCGCCCGATCAGCGCGGCCATGCTCGGGCTGTCCGCCATCGCCCTGCTCGTGGTCCTGAGCCCGGCGCTGCGCAGGAAGCGCGAGGACGTATTCGTGGAATAGTCCTCCGGACGGGCGCCCCGCGCGGGGCGCCCGCCCCCGCTCACTGCCAGCCCCAGCGGCGGAAATAGAAGCCCTTCATCCACTGCGTCAGGCCCATGTAGCCCAGCAGGATCAGGGGCAGCAGCACGAAATACAGCGGCGGCAGGGCTTCCAGCCGCAGCCCCGGCGCCAGCGGCCCCATCGGCAGGAACAGTCCCACCGCCATGATGGCCCCCGTCATCGCCAGCAGCGGCCAGGCCGCCCGGCTCTGCAGGAAGGGCACCTTGGGCGTGCGGATCATGTGCACGATCAGGGTCTGGGTCAGCAGGCCGACCACGAACCAGCCCGACTGGAACAAGGTCTGGTGCGCCGGCGTGTTCGCGCCGAACACGAACCACATCATGGCGAAGGTGAGGATGTCGAACACCGAGCTGATCGGACCGAAGAACAGCATGAAGCGGCCGATCTCGCCGGGCTGCCAGCGCTGCGGGCGCCGCACTTGCTCCTCGTCCACGCGGTCGAACGGGATGGCGGCCTGCGAGACGTCGTACAGCAGGTTCTGCACCAGCAGGTGGATCGGCAGCATGGGCAGGAAGGGGATGAAGGCGCTGGCGACCAGCACCGAGAAGACGTTGCCGAAGTTCGAGCTGGCCGTCATCTTGATGTACTTCAGCATGTTGGCGAAGGTGCGGCGGCCCTCGATCACGCCCGCCTCCAGGACCATCAGGCTCTTTTCCAGCAGGATGATGTCGGCCGCCTCGCGGGCGATGTCCACGGCCGTGTCCACCGAGATCCCGACGTCGGCGGCGCGCAGCGCGGGCGCGTCGTTGATGCCGTCGCCCAGGAAGCCGACGACGTGGCCGCCGGCCTTCAGCACCCGCACGATGCGCTCCTTGTGCGCGGGCGTCAGGCGGGCGAACACGTCGTGCGATTCCACGGCCCGCGCCAGCGCGGCATCGTCCATGTCCTCCACGTCCCCGCCCAGCAGCACGCCGCGCGGCGCCAGGCCCACGCTGCCGCAGACCTTGGCCGCGACCCGCTCGTTGTCGCCAGTCAGCACCTTGACCGACACGCCGTGCGCGGCCAGGGCCGCCAGGGCCTCGGACGTGGATTCCTTCGGGGGATCCAGGAAGGCGATGGTGCCCGCCAGGACCAGGCCGCGCTCGTCGGCCACGCCATAGGCGCCGCGCGCGGGCTCCGGCACCCGGTACGCCACGGCGACCACCCGCAGGCCCTCGTCGTTCAGCGCCGACGCCACCGCCCGGACGCGCTCCAGCCGCTCGGGCGTCAGCGGCGCTTCCTCGCCGTCATGCAGCACGCGATCGCAGACCCGCAGGACTTCCTCCACCGCGCCCTTGGTGATCAGCAGGTGCCGGCCGTCGGCGCCGGCCACCACCACCGACATGCGGCGACGCTCGAAGTCGAAGGGGATCTCGTCGACCTTGGCATAGGACGCGGCCAAGCCGGGCGGCCCGCCGGCGTCCGCCCGCGCCAGGACGGCCTCGTCCAGCAGGTTCCTCAGCCCGGTCTGGTGCCGGCTGTTCAGCCAGGCCAGCTCCAGCACCCGGTCCGAGGTCTCGCCCCAGGCGTCCGCATGCCGTTCCAGGACGATCCGGTCCTCCGTGAGCGTGCCCGTCTTGTCAGTGCACAGCACATCCATGGCGCCCAGGTTCTGGATCGCGTCCAGGCGCTTGACCACGACCTTGCGGCGCGACAGCGCGACCGCTCCCTTGGCCAGCGTGGAGGTGGCGATCATGGGCAGCATCTCGGGCGTCAGGCCCACCGCGATGGACAGCGCGAACAGTAGGGCCTCGCCCCAGTCGCCCTTGGTGAAGCCGTTGATGAACAGCACCAGCGGGGCCATCACCAGCATGAAGCGGATCAGCAGCCAGCTCACCTGGTTCACGCCCGCCTGGAACGAGGTCGGTCCCCGGTCCACGGCCTGCACCCGGCCAGCCAGGGCGCCGAAATACGTCCGGTCGCCGGTGGCGAGCACCACGGCCGTCGCCGCCCCCGACACCACGTTCGTGCCCATGAACAGGATGTTGTCCAGTTCCAGCGGATTGCGGGTCGACGCATCGGCATGTTCCGCGAACTTTTCCACCGGCAGGGACTCGCCCGTCATCGCCGCCTGCGCCACGAACAGATCCTTGGCCGACAGCACCCGGCAATCGGCCGGGATCATGTCCCCCGCCGCCAGCCGCACGATGTCGCCCGGCACCAGCATCCGCACCGGCACCTCGACGCCGCGCGCCGGCTCCACCGCCAGCCGCACGCCGAAATACGTCTCGGCCTGCGGAGCGGCGTCGGCCGCCGGCGCGCGCCGCACGACGGTCGCGGTGTTGCCCACCAGCGCCTTCAGCGCGTCGGCCGCCCGGCTGGATCGGGCTTCCTGCCAGAAGCGCAGCAGCGTGGAAAGCGCCACCATCGTCCCGATCACGGTCACCGCCTCCAGGTCCCCCGTCCACCAGGAGATCGCGGCCAGCAGGGTCAGCAGCAGGTTGAAGGGATTGCGGTAGCAGTGCCACAGGTGCCGCCACCACGGCAGCGGCTTCTCGTGGCCGACTTCGTTGAAGCCGGCCCGCGCGCGGATCGCCTCGGCCTGCCGTTCCGTGAGACCGTCGGCATGGCTGCCGAGCTGTTCGAGCAGCGCGTCGCGATCGGCCAGGGCCATGTCGGCCAGGGTCCGGGACAGCGCGTCCGGCGCGTCCCGGCCGACGCCCGTGCGGACGACGGAATCCAGCATGGCCCGCCGGCCGAAATGCCGGGTCATGCGGCGGGCGCGCAGAAAGCCCGCGAAGAGGTTGTTCAGGATGGTGATGTGCATTCTTGTTCTCCTTGGCGCCACCATCCCGGAAAAATCAGGACGGTGGCTTGCGAGGCTGAGGGTCGGGGTTCATGGCATTCGTAGGGTTCTGATTTCGGGAAAACACGCGGGACGGACGCACGCCGGCACCGCCCGGACGCGCGGCGTCCAGGCACATTCCACGGAACGCGGCCGCCCGCCTCGGGACGCGCCGAGGCGAACGGAAGCCCTTCCGGGGAAGCGGCGAAACGGATTCAGGGGGATGGACCGGAGGCCTGAAAGGCCGCCGGGCTGCCGCCCTGCCCTGCGGGCAAGGCGGCGAGAAGACTCGCGGTTACCTTGCCTGCGGGAAGTCGATCAGAAATCGACAACTGGGTAAGTCCACAGGAGGAACTCCGGAAAATGAAGACGGCGGGATTTTAATGCGGACCGGACGCGCAGGCAAGAAAAAACGGCCACATGCCGCGCGGCCGGACGGCGGACGCATTGCACGGCGCGGCCGGGAGCGATACGCTTGCCAGGCCGCAACCGCCCCGGGAGCCCATCTTGTCCAGCAGCCCGATCACCAACGAACTCCTGCACGTCCTGTTCCTCGTCGCCATCGCCGCCGAGGCCATGACCGCCGCGCTCGCGGCCGGGCGCCGGGAAATGGACTGGCTGGGCGTGTGCCTGCTGGGCTGCATCACCGCGCTGGGCGGCGGCTCGGTGCGCGACCTGCTGCTGGACCACCATCCCCTGTCCTGGATCGCCCACCCGTCCTACCTGCTGCTCACCGGCGGCGCGGCCCTGGTCACCATCGCGCTGGCCCGGTTCATCCACCCACTGCGGCACCTGTTCCTGTTCCTGGACGCCGTCGGCCTGGTGGTCTTCACCGTGATCGGCTGCGACATCGCCCTGGGCCTGGGCCTGCCCTGGAGCATCGCCATCGTCTCGGGCATGATCACCGGCTGCGTGGGCGGCGTGCTGCGCGACGTGCTGTGCAACGAAGTCCCGCTGCTGTTCCGCGCCGAGCTCTACGCCACGGTGTCCATCGTCGCGGGCGCCCTGTACGTCGCCGGCCTGGCGCTCGAACTGCACCAGGAGACCGTCACGAGCGGTGCGCTGGCGATCGGCCTGGCGCTGCGGCTGCTGGCCCTGCGCTTCGGCTGGAGCATGCCCAAATTCGTCTACACGCGGGACCTGCACTGACGCCGGAGCGCCGCGCACGGAGGCGCAGCCTGCGGCGCGCGGCCCGCATCGCCCCATCCCGCGCCGCCCGGGTCGATGCCCGATGCGCCGGACCCGTGTTTGCGCGACAATCATCCTCTGCCCACCCTGCCCGTCCCTGGGGATCCCCATGTTTCTGCACACCCTGCTGCTCGTCATGACGATCCACGCCGTGGCCCTGGTCTCGCCCGGCCCCGACTTCGCCGTCGTCACCCGCCTGTCCATCGTCTCGGGCCGGCGCGCCGGCCTGTGGGCGGCGGCGGGGGTCGCCAGCGCCATCGGCGTCTACACCCTGGTCAGCCTGCTGGGCCTGACCCTGGTGCTGGCCGCCCTGCCGGGCCTGTCGCGCGCCCTGTCCATCGCCGGCGCGCTCTACCTGATGTGGCTGGGCATCCAGTGCCTGCGCTCCAAGGGCCACATGCCCGAGTCGGGTTCCGCCGCCCTGGGCGGACGGCGCGCCTACGTGACCGGCTTCTTCACCAACCTGCTCAACCCCAAGGCCATGCTGTATTTCGGCTCCATCCTGTCCCAGGCGGTCACGCCGGACCTGGGCGGCGCCCACCTGGCCGTGGTCTGGACGGTGCTGGTGGCCGAATCCCTGCTGTGGTTCGCCCTGGTCGCCACGCTGTTCTCGGCCCCGCGCATGCTGCAATGGCTGCGCACCCGCCTGCGCTGGTTCGACCGCGCCATCGGCGTGGTGCTGCTGGGGCTGGCGGCCAAGGTCGGCAGTTCGGGGATGTAGCCGCGCGGGGCGCCGCGGCCGGACCGGCCCGTGCCGTCTCAGCCCGCCGTCCCGACGGCCGGGCGGCCGCTGTGGAAGCGGAATTCCGCATCCGGCGACTCGATCAATTCCTGTTCCACCTCGCGGATCCGGAGCACCGAACGCTCCATGTCGCGCGCCTCGCCGAAGCGGCGGGCGAACCGCAGATAGCCCTGGTAATGGCGGCTTTCCGATTGCAGCAGCCCGGCGTAGAACGCGGCCAGTTCCTCGTCCAGGTGCGGCACCAGCGCGGCGAAGCGCTCACAGGAACGGGCCTCGATGAAGGCCCCGACGATCAGAGTGTCGACCAGCTTCGCGGGCTCATGGGTGCGCACCGCCGCCCGCAAACCGGACGCATAGCGGCTGGCCGTCAACGGCCGCAACGTGATGCCGCGCCGCTTCAGGATGCGCAGCACCTGCTCGTGGTGCACCAGCTCTTCGCGCGCCAGCTTCGACAGGGCCATCGACAATTCGGCGTCCTGGCCATAGCGCGCGATCAGGCTCATCGCGGTCGCGGCCGCCTTCAGTTCGCAATTGCGGTGGTCGAGCAGCAGCACGTCCTGCTGCGCCAGGGCGGTCCGCACCCAGGCCTCGGGCGTGGGACACGGCAGGAAATCGAGCAAGTCAGCGGGCAATTCGGGCGGGTTCATCGGGTCTTTCAGGATCGGAGGACGGCGGTCAGACGGAAGTCATCGAGCGCGCGGCAGCTCGCCCGACCCGGGCGGCCGCGCGGGTCCGGGCATGAAACGCCAGGCGATCAGCCACCCCAGCATCTGCACGGCGCACAGCGTGGCCACGGTGCCGGGCCAGCCCCCCAGGGTATAGGCGATGCCGCAGCCCCAGGCGCCCGCGAAGCCGCCGCAGTAATACGCCCCGTAGTACAGGCCGCTGGCCAATGAGCGGCCGCTGGTGACCCGGTGGGCGATGAAGCTCATCGTCGCCGACTGCGTCACGAACACCCCGCAGGCCGTCACGGCCAGCGCAACCACGATGGCCCAGACCGGCGCCGCCAGCGAGCCCAGCACGCCCAGCGCCGACACGGCCACCGCCGCCAGCACCGTGCGCCGCGAGCCGATGCGCGTGATCACCTGCCCCGCCAGCGGCGTGATCACCACCCCCAGCAGATAGACGCTGAAGATGTTGGCCAGGTCGCCCGGACTGAAATGGTAGGGCGCCGCCGCCAGGTGCAGGTTGACGAAGGTGAACAGCCCGACCAGCGCGAACAGCACCGTGAAGCCCAGCGCGCACGCCACCTGCAGCGCGGGATTGCGCAGCAGCCGGCCCAGCGACGCCAAGTTGTCGGCGATCCGGACATTGGCCACGAAATGGCGCGAAGGCGGCAGGCCGCGCCACACCAGCCAGGCGCCCACCAGGTTGATCGCCGTCATCGCCCCGAACGCCGTGCGCCAGGCCATGAACTCGGTCAGGTGCCCCATCAGGAAACGCCCCAGGAAACCGCCCAGCACCGAACCGGTGACGTAGCCGGTGATCAGCCGCACCATCGCGGCGCCGCGGAATTCCTCGCCGATGTAGGCGATCGCCACCACCGACACGCCCGGCACGGCCAGCCCCTGCAGGAAGCGCAGCACCAGCAATCCGTGCACGGACTGCACCTGCGTCATCAGCGCCGTGGGCACGGCCAGCGCGAACACGGACACCGTGATCAGCCATTTGCGCCCCAAGGCGTCGGACAGCATGCCGATGAAGGGCGAGATCAGCGCCACCGCCAGCACCGTCATCCCCACGGCGTTGCCGATCTCGACCACCGTGGCGTTCAGGTCCCGCTGCAATTCGGGCAGGATCGACTGCACCGAGTACACCTGGATGAAGGCGAACACGCCCACCAGCGCCACGGTCAGCAGCAAGGGCACGGTCAGCCGGTAGTGGTCGTCGGAGTCGGAGGAAGGAGAGGCGGGCATGAAGAAAGGGCCTGGGAGTGCGGGCGCGGGTTCGTTCGCCCGCAGCCCTTGGACCGTTAGATTAACAGTTGGCGCGGCCCGCTCGCTGACGACACCCTGACGCCCGCGGCTCGGGGTAAGCTCATGCTCGACATCCCGCAACCACCCCGCCCCGCCCGGGCCGACACGCCATGCTGACCATTCTCGGAAAACGCGCCTCCATCAACGTCCGCAAGGTCATGTGGACCTGCGACGAACTCGGCCTGGACTGGCGGCAGGAAGACTGGGGCGCGGGGTTCCGCGATACCCATGTCGATGAATTCAGGGCGCTCAACCCCAACGCGATGGTGCCGGTGCTGCTCGACGGGGATTTCGTGCTCTGGGAATCGAACAGCATCATCCGCTACCTCGCCAACCGCCAGGGCGACGAGGCCCTGTACCCGCGCAAGGCCCGGGAGCGCGCCCGCGTGGACCAGTGGCTGGACTGGCAGGCTTCCGACCTGAACCGGTCCTGGAGCTATGCGTTCATGGCGCTGGTCCGGCGGTCGCCCGACCACACGGACGCTGCCCAAATCCAGGCCTCCCTGCAAGCCTGGAACGGCTTCATGAAAATCCTGGACGGCCGCCTGGCCGAGACTGGAGCCTTCGTGGCCGGCACCGATTTCAGCTTGGCCGACATCGCCATCGGACTGTCCGTGAACCGCTGGTTCGAAACGCCCTTCGACCATCCTTCGCTGCCGGCGGTCGAGGCTTATTACCGGCGGCTGGGGGAGCGGCCCGGATTCAGGGAACATGGGGGGAATGGGGTGGCTTGAGGGGGGGCAATCACCGAAATTCTGCAGATGCTCCCAGCCCTGTTGCCGCTCAATCAATCACGCCCAGAAATTCGCCAACCACACGATAACGATGATCGTCGTCGCCGCTGAGCTCGAGCGTCGTCATCTGGGGATTGTGGGAGCGTGGCTTCAAGAGAATTCTCTGGTGGTGCCATCCGTCTTCAGTATCAATCTTGATGCTTTGGTATTCCTTGACGGTATATCGTGAGCCCGAATCCCCATCCTGGATATCGTCGCACTCGACCAGCACGATCTTTCCGTTCCGGCTGCCGCCGGGGTTCAGGCGGAAAAGGCAGGTAGCGCCGTTCGGAATGATCTTGTTCATCGACTCTCCGACCACCCGGCAGGCGAAAATATTCCTTCCCACCGCCATACCCTGCGGCACAGCGACCCAGTTTTCATGCCTGACATGCTGGAGTTCGCTGAAACCGCCCGCGGCGGCCTGCAAGTCGTAGAGAGGAACCGCATTGACGTAAGGTTCCAGCTTTTCAGGCGGCCTGGCCAAGGCGATGACATTGGATTTATAGGTGGGTATGTGACGCTTCAGGTAGTTGCGCAGGCCTTCATCGCAAGCGTAGACGAAAGTTCCCCTGATGCCACGCAGCATGATGGTTTTGTAGATATTGAGGATGTACCGCTTCAGCTCATCCGGATCGTCTATGGTTTGCTTGCCGTTGCGGTCATGGTAGCTGGCTTGGTCGATGAGTATCTGGTCCCGCTGCGCGTCATAGCGGATTTCATGGCCGAAAATGACGCCCGCGTAGTTCAGGTCATAACCTTGGGTGGTATGAATGCAGCCAACCTCGTGCTCGGCACCCGGCGCGTTGACCCAGTCGATACTGGTGCGGTTCCAACGCAGCTGCACATCCGCAATCTCGATATCGTATGCACTCGGTTTCTTTCTCGACACCCACGGCCAGGCATAGCCGGCAATGAGGCGCGCAAGGCCATAAGCTTGATTCCGCTGACCGATCTCCCTCACCATGTCCGATATGTCGTCGAACACCAGGAACTCGTATTTCTTTGAATGGAATTTCCCGGTGCCGGGCAGGCGCACGTTCAAAAGGTCGTCGAGGAACTCCACATAGTGCCGGCCTCCTTGGACCCGGAACTGGGAAACCAGCGTCATGACCTTCGAGTCGGACGACGATTTGATGACTTGGAAATCGCTGGCATTGGCATCGGACGGCTTGATGGTCTGGTCCGCGTCGTAGAAAAAGACGGCCTTTCTCGACTGTCGGGTGACCCAATCGACCTCGCTGCACGTATTCTTGTCCAGCCCCAAGGTTGCGCAGACC
Source organism: Castellaniella denitrificans (assembly GCF_042653765.1). Lineage (NCBI taxonomy): Bacteria > Pseudomonadati > Pseudomonadota > Betaproteobacteria > Burkholderiales > Alcaligenaceae > Castellaniella > Castellaniella denitrificans. The sequence goes on from NZ_JBHSEZ010000004.1 coordinate 283,438, forward strand.
TTGTCGAAGACGCCGTAGTAGGAGCCCAGATTGACCCGTTTGCGCAACCGATGGGATTCATCGACCAGAACGATATCGTAGGTCTGCCGAGTCAGCTCTGAAGGACTGATGACCATGCCTGGATGCAGGCCGACGACGTTCCTGAATGCTTTTTTCAGGGTCTTCCGGAAGGATGCCATCGGCACGACCAGCGCCATGTGCGGCTGAACGTAAAGGCGCTTGAATTGCGCCAGCAAATCTCGAAGCTCGGTTTCCTCTTCAGAGAATCCACGCAAATCCAGCTCAGCATCGTCGGTGTGGATCAGCTTGAACAGAAATATGGCCAGAACGGATTTTCCGGTGCCTGCTCCGCCTTCCACCACCAAGTTCTTCAGTCCTGGATCCAGCAGCGCCCGCATAACCTCAATCAAGCCCTTGCGTTGGTCGAACGACAAGGATTTGTAGGGCGAATACTTGAAGATGTCGGAGTTGTCGATGGCCTCCAGGGAATGCGAGGCAACGCCTTGCCTCCGCAGCTTGTCCCAGGCATCCTGGAAGATCTTCGAATAAAGCTCGTCCTTCTGGAAGTAGTTATGATCGACCAGCCCCAGATTGCCGTTCAGCAGCTTGAAGCAGCCGTCGGCCGCCATGTACCTGATCAGCGAGGATTCGATGTCAAGCGTCGCGGATTTATTGAAGCACTCGCTGCTGATGAGGTGCACCGTGGTCAGCTGTTTCTTGCGCGGATGCTTGAGGTGAGCATTCAGCCGGGTGAGCGTGTCGGTGGTTTCGCCGACATAGGCAGTGCGCTTGGAGGCGTTACGCTCGGCGCCGTCGCTCAGGATGTATACCAACGGCCAATGATCGGCGGCGTATGCATTGGCTTGTATGGCCGCCAAGGCTTCTGCAGAAAACCCGTATCGGTTGACTTCGACAAGGTCTGACTGGCTCATAGCTCGTTGTATTTCTTTGCGCTGCCCCGGGCTTTGTCGACCGGGTATTTTTCCTCGTTTCGTTCGATTTTATCCAGGACGATCTGCTGGACGTCAAAGCCGTAGGCATCCGACAGCAGCAGCGCGTAGGCCAGCACATCAGCCAGTTCCTCCTTGACCTTCTCGGGATCGGCTTCTTCAGGGGCCTTCCAGAGGAAAGCCTCCAGCAGCTCGCTAGCTTCGATGCTCAGGGCCACTGCCAAGTCTTTGGGGTTATGAAACTGCTTCCAGTCGCGATCATCGCGAAACTGGCGCAACCTTTGCAGGATCTGGTCCATTTCCTTAGCCTTTCCCCGGGTCAATGCAACGTCAAGAATGATAGCGCGGCAATTCAGCCTCAGCGTTCACGCCTGCTGCGGAAGATCTCCGGATCAGATAGGGAGAGTAGGGTTCGCTGCTCAACGGTCTTTACGCAGCAGGCCATCAATGGGGCAATTTCTCTGAAAAATACCCCATTGAACCCACCCGGTTCCCCCATTCACACGTTAAACAAGAAATTCATCACGTCCCCGTCCTTCACCACGTACTCCTTCCCTTCGGCCCGCATCTTGCCGGCTTCCTTCGCGCCCTGCTCGCCCTTGCAGGCGATGAAGTCGTCGAAGGCGATGGTCTGGGCGCGGATGAAGCCGCGTTCGAAGTCGGTGTGAATGACGCCGGCCGCCTGGGGGGCGGTGGCGCCGACGGGGATGGTCCAGGCGCGGACTTCCTTGACGCCGGCGGTGAAATAGGTCTGCAGGCCCAGCAACCGGTAGCCGGCGCGGATGACGCGGTCCAGGCCGGGCTCGGTCATGCCCATGTCTTCCAGGAAGACGGTCTTGTCCTCGTCGTCCAGGTCGGCGATTTCGGCCTCGATGGCGGCGCAGACGGCGACCACGGGGGCGTTCTCCGCCGCGGCGTAGTCCTGCACCGCCTTCAGGTGCGGATTGTCCTGGAAGCCGTGATCCTTGACGTTGGCGACGTACATGGCGCGCTTGGCAGTGATGAAGCAGTAGCCCTTGATCAGGGCCTGCTCGTCCTCGTCCAGGCCCAGGCTGCGCACGGACTTGCCCTGGTCCAGGGCGGCCACGATGCGCTCCAGCAGGGCCACCAGACGGATGGCTTCCTTGTCGCCGGAATTGGCCAGCTTGCGGTTCTTCTGCAGGGCCTTGTCGGCGGTGGCCAGGTCGGCCAGGGCGAGCTCGGTGTTGATGACTTCGATGTCGGAGATCGGGTCGATGCGGCCGGCGACGTGGACGACGTTTTCGTCCTCGAAGCAGCGCACGACGTGGACGATGGCGTCGGTCTCGCGGATGTTGGCCAGGAACTGGTTGCCCAGGCCTTCGCCCTTGGACGCGCCCGCCACCAGGCCGGCGATGTCGACGAATTCGACTACGGCGGGCACGATGCGCTCAGGCTTGACGATGGCGGCCAGCTGCGCCAGGCGCGGATCCGGGACCTCGACCACGCCGACATTGGGCTCGATGGTGCAGAACGGGTAGTTCTCCGCCGCGATGCCGGCCTTGGTCAGGGCGTTGAACAGGGTGGATTTGCCGACGTTGGGCAGGCCAACGATGCCGCATTGCAGTGCCATGGGGAACCTGAAAGGAAAAGGGGGATGGAAATCAAGGCGCTATTGTACCCGCAGGACTCGGGGCGGCCCGGCGGGGCATACGCCCCGACCCGCGGACCCGCCCGCTTCGTTCCCAGCCACGGCGAGGTGAAGCCGTACCGCCCGCCAGCCTAGGCGGAAAGCACCGCATCCGTTTCCACGATCCGCGCGAAGTCCGCCCCCAGCAGGGCCATATTCACGTCGAAGATCACACGCGCGGACAGCCGATCGCCCGGCAGGTCGAATCCGATCACCGCATCGCGGACCACCGTCATCCGGAACCCCAAGTCGGCACCGGCGCGCACGGTCGAATCGACGCAGAATCCCGCCACGGCTCCCGTCACGATCAGATCAGTGATTCCCGCCTCGCGCAGATGAGCCTCCAGGCCGGTCGACGCAAAGGCCGAAGACGTCCGCTTGATGAACACGGGCTCGTCATCCACGGCCTCGGCGCACGGCATGGGCGGATAGCCGGACGCGGCGGCGTGAAAGGGCGAAGCGGGATCGCCATCGCTGTGCCGCACATGGATAACCGGCTCGCCCTGCCGGCGAAAAGCCGCCACCAGCGCCGCGATCCTGGCCGGCGCCTGCGGATTGACGTGATCCCGCCCGCTTTCGATGCGATGCTGGACCGCCCACTGCATGTCGATAATAATCAAGGCTCGCATCGAAAGCATCTCCCGAGTCCCCGGCTCACCCCGCCGCCAGCCCCGGCGCAAAATGCAGCACCAGGCCGATCAGCAGCAGCGGTCCGCCGTTGAAGATGGCGTGCAGGGCGATCGAGGCGCCGATGCCCCGGCGCACGCGCACCCAGCCCAGCACCAGGCCGGTGACCCACTGCGGCAGCACCAGCAGCGGCAGCAGCACCAGCGACATGGCGTTGAGGCGGAAATTGAACAGGTGCACGGCGGCGAAGGCCAGCGCGGCGCCGTGGAAGAGCCAGGGGTAGGCGCGCCGCGCCAGGCGCCGGACGCGCCAGGACGCGCGCCAGCCGGCCCGCCAGCGATGGTCGGCCGGATACCAGGCCGGCGCCAGCGCCAGCAGCGCCGCGGCGGCGGCCATCAGGCCCGAGGCGATGCCGGCCCCCTGGACCAGGATGGAAGCCATCAGGGGGACGAACCACCACAGCATGGCCGGACGGCGCAGCGCGTAGCGGAAGGTGAGTTCCTCGACGATCGGCGCCCAGATCAGGGCCGTCATCCAGGGCAGGTTGTGGATGTCCAGCCGGTGCTGCGCCCCGCCCGCGTCCGCCGCCGAGAGGGCCAGCGGAGCGAACACGAAGATATTCACGGTCCACAGCAGCACGGCCCAATGGACCAGGCGCCACCAGGGCGCGTTCAGGCTCAGGTCCACCCGCATGCCGGAACCGGCGCGCCGCCCGCCCAGGCGCGGGCCGGGGCGCGGGCGCACGACGAAGCGCAGGAAGTCGACGATTTCCTGGCCCATGGTGGGCAGGCCGGCGGGACGCTGGAAAAGAGGCATGGACGCCGCGTCAGGAATGGTTGGCCTGGTGCAGGCGTTCGGTGGCGCGGTCGAAGGCGCCGTCCAGCAGCTGCGGCAGGATCACGCGGCAACGGTTGATGACGTCCTCGATGCCGGGCATGTCGTCCTTGCGCGGCGGATGCAGGACGAAGTTGACGACCTGCTGGGCCAGGCCCAGGCTGCGTGGATGGCCGATGCCGATGCGCAGGCGCCAGAAATCGGGGGTGCCCAGCGCGGACTGGATGTCGCGCAGGCCATTGTGGCCGGCATGGCCGCCGCCGAGCTTGAGCTTGACCGCCCCCGGCAGCAGGTCGAGCTCGTCGTGCAGGACCAGGATTTCCTCGGGCCGCAGCTTGTAGAAGCGCGCCAGCGCGCCGACCGCCTGGCCGGACTTGTTCATGAAGGTGGTGGGCTTGGCCAGGATCACCGCCTGCCCCGCGTGGCGCGCGCGCGCAACCCAGGCGAAGAACGGTTTTTCCAGGGTGAAGGCGGCCCGCAGGTCGTCGGCGAAATGATCCGCCAGCCAGAATCCGGCGTTGTGGCGCGTGGCTTCGTATTCGGGGCCGGGGTTGCCCAGCCCCACGATGAGGCGGATGGGCGCTGTCGTCATCGGGAGGGGTGGTCCGAAGAAAAGCACCCATCATACGACAAAACCCCCGCCGGCCTTGCGGCCGGACGGGGGCTTCGTAGGGTCTTGCGGACGGCGCTTATTCGGCGGCCGGCGCGTCGGCGGCGTCTTCGGCCGCCGTGCCCTTGGGCGAAGTGGCCTGGGCCAGCAGCGGGTTGGTGTCCTCGCCGTGGGGGACGAACTTCACGCCCATCGGCAGGGTGACGTCCGACAGGTGCAGGCGGGCGTTGCCCACCAGGCCGCCGAGGTCGACTTCGATGAACTTCGGCAGGTTGGCCGGCAGGCAAGTGATGTCGAGTTCGGTCGGGCCGTGGGTGACGATCTGGCCGGCCAGCTTGACGGCCGGGCTGACGTCGGCGTTCAGGTAGTGCACCGGGACCTTGGTGGTGACGGCCTGGGAGGCGTCCACGCGCTGGAAGTCGACGTGCAGGACCAGGGGCTTGTAGGGGTGCCATTGGGCGGCACGCACCAGGACCGGCTCGGTCTTGCCGTCCAGGACCATGTCCAGGATGGAGGCGTGGAATTCTTCCTTGTTCAGGGCGTGGTAGATCTCGTTGTGGTCGAGCTCGATATTGGCCGGGGCGGACTTGCCGCCGTAGACGATGGCGGGCACCCGACCGGCGCGGCGCAGGCGGCGGCTCGCACTCGAACCCTGGACGCTACGCGAAGTGGCGGTGAATTTCATGGAAAGCTCCAAAACGAGGGCCTTGGAAGGCCCCTGACGACAAAGCAGCCGAAGCTGCGAAACGCCCCGCGCCGCGACCAGCGCGGGGCCATAAAATGAAACGCGTCCGCCCTCAGTCGGCGAACAGCGAGCTGACCGATTCCGCCGTCGAGATGCGCAGGATGGTTTCCCCCAGCAGGGATGCGCAGGACAGCTGGCGGATCTTCGCGCAGGCGCGCGCGGCCTCGTTCAGCGGAATGGTGTCGGTGACGACGAGCTCGTCCAGGGCGGATTCCTGGATGCGCTTAATGGCTTCGCCCGACAGCACGGGGTGCGTGCAATAGGCGTACACGGAACCCGCGCCCCGGTCCTTCAGGGCCTGGGCGGCCTTGCACAGCGTACCGGCGGTGTCGACCATGTCGTCCATGATCAGGCAGGTGCGCCCGTTCACGTCGCCGATGATGTTCATGACCTCGGACACGTTGGCGCGCGGGCGGCGCTTGTCGATGATGGCCAGGTCGGATTCGAGCTGCTTGGCCAGGGCCCGGGCGCGCACCACGCCGCCGATGTCGGGGGACACGACCACCAGGTTCTGGAAATTGCGGCTCCAGATGTCGCCCAGCAGGATCGGCCCGGCGTAGATGTTGTCCACGGGGATGTCGAAGAAGCCCTGGATCTGGTCGGCGTGCAGGTCCATGGTCAGGACCCGGTCCACGCCCACGACCTGCAGCATGTTGGCCACGACCTTGGCCGAGATCGACACGCGGGCCGAACGCGGCCGGCGGTCCTGGCGGGCATAGCCGAAATACGGGATGGCGGCGGTGATGTTGCGCGCGGAGGCGCGGCGCAGGGCATCGACCATCACCATGATTTCCATCAGGTTGTCGTTGGTCGGCGCACAGGTGGGCTGCAGCACGAAGACGTCCTTGCCGCGGACGTTTTCATTGATCTCGACCATGACTTCGCCGTCGGAGAAGCGGCCGACGGTCATCTTGCCCAGGGACATGTCCAGGTGATTCACGACATCGACGGCCAGACGAGGATTGGCCGTGCCGGTGAAAATCATGAATCTGTCTTGTGCCATGGTGTCGAACCAATGTGTCAAATGACAAGGCTGTTGACAGCCTTCCCGCAGGGTGCGGGCCGGTTCAACAGCCTGGTAGCATGCGCTCTGGCGCGGAAAGGATGGCTGGGGAAGAAGGATTCGAACCTTCGCATGCCGGAATCAAAATCCGGTGCCTTAACCAGCTTGGCGATTCCCCAATAATTCAATCAGCGACCCAGCCTCGCAAGGGGTGATCACCCAGGCCCCGGCAGATCCAGGACCCTTCGATCGCCACATCGGGCGGGTTTTCCATTTTACCGATTATTCGGTCCCGATGCACCCCGGCCTGGGTCACGTCGGCGAATTCCGCGAACAGGCATGAACCGGAACCTGTCATGCGGACTTCGACCCCCGCGCCCCGCATCGCCCGCGCAAGCGCGGCGATATCCGGATGCTGTCGAAAGACCACGGCTTCCAGGTCGTTGCGGCCAAATAATGGCCCCGCGCCGTGCCCCGTCTGCCAATCAGTAAAGACCGCAATTTTTACCGATTCGGAATTTCTTGTCAAATCGGGATCGCGAAAAACGTCCGCCGTCGCCACGTGCGCGGGCGGGCGCACGATCCAGTAGGCCCGCCCGGGCAGGTCCACGGCCGTCAGGTCTTCGCCGACGCCCTGGGCGAAGGCGGCGCGGCCGAAGACGAAGACCGGCACGTCCGCCCCCAGCGGCAGGGCCAGGCGCATCAGCTCGGCGCGCGTCAGGCCCGTGCCCCACAGGCGGTTCAGGGCGATCAGGGTCGTGGCCGCGTCGCTGGACCCGCCTCCCAGGCCGCCGCCGGCCGGGATGCGCTTGCGGTAGCGGATGCGCGCGCCCTGCCGCGCGCCGGTGGCCCGCTGCAGGGCGCGCGCGGCGCGCAGCACCAGGTCCTGGTCGGCCGGCAGCCCCGCCAGGCCCTCGCCTTCGCGCGACAGCGCGCCGTCGGCCGTGGATTCGAAATCGAGGGTGTCGCACAGGTCCACGAAGCGGAAGGCCGTCTGCAGCAGGTGATAGCCGTCCGGACGCCGCCCCACCACATGCAGGAACAGGTTGAGCTTGGCCGGGGCCGGCACGTCGTACAAGGCCGCCATGCGCGCTTCCAGCCTAGGGGCGGTCCACGATCAATTGCAGGCGCCACTGCCCCTGGTCGTCCAGGCGCGACAGGCGCACGCGCCCGGGCCCCAGGTCGTCGTAGGCCGAGAGCTGCACGTCCCAGCCATCCTGGCGCATCGACGTCAACCGGTCCCGCCCGTCCCGCTGCGCGTCGACGACGATCCCGGGAGCGGCCTCGCCACGGATCCAGTGGCGCAGTCCGGACACCGGCATGGGATGCCCCCAGACCAGGGCCAGCAGGTCATCGGGCGTGGGCGCCGATTCGCGGCTGCCGTCGGCGCGTTCCAGCTCGGACCGGCCGGGTTCGACCCGGATCCGCGCCAGGACGCTGCCCAGCGGGGAAACCAGGTCCAGGCGCAGGACACGGCCGTCGTCGCGCCAGGAAAATCCGCCCTGGGCCGCGTAGGGCGCGGCGCCCGCCGGCTGCAGGTTGACGGCGAAGCGGCCCTGCCGTTCGAAGGCGGGACCCTGGCCGCCGATGCGCTGGGGGGCGGCGCAGGCGGCCAGCAGGCCGGCCAGGGCCAGCGCCAGCCAGACGTGCCACAGGCGCCCGACATGCCCGGCGAGGCGGCGGGCGCAACCCGCGCTCCGTCGCGCGGTCATGGCAGCTTGACCCCCAGGCGGTCCAGCGTTTCCTTCAAGGCCGCGCTGCCGGGATCGGCCTTGCGGCCTTCGGCCCAGATGCGCCGGGCCTCGTCGTGGCGGCCCAGCGCCCACAGGGTCTCGCCCAGGTGCGCGGCCACGTCGGCGGCGGGCAGCTGGTCGTAGGAGCGGCGCAGGTATTCCAGCGCCCCCTGGTAGTCGCGGATGCGGAACAGGTACCAGCCCACGCTGTCCAGGATGTAGGCGCTGTCGGGATCGAGTTCGAGCGCCCGCTCCAGCAGGTCGCGCGCCTCGTCCAGATTGCGGTTCTGCTCGACGAAGGTGTAGCCCAGCGAGTTGTAGGCGTTGGCGTTGTCGGGATCGAGTTCGATCACGCGGCGCATCAGGGCCTCGAATTCGGCCGTCTTGCCCTGCTGGTGCAGCAGCATGCCCAGGTCGTACTTGATTTCCGGGGTGTCCGGCATTTCCAGGTCGGACGCCTTGAGCAGCTCGACCGCCTGGTCGGTGCGCCCCGCGTCCCGGTAGATGGAGGCCAGGGTCAGGCGCACGACGGCCCGTTCGCGGCGGTCGGCGGGCTTGATGGCGTCCAGGATCGAGCGCGCCTGGCTCAGGTCGCCCAGCTTGCCGTAGAGCACGGCTTCGTGCGTGCGCGCCTGGAAGAGCAGCGACGGTTCGTCGATGTTGCGCAGCTGGCGGATGGCCTCGCGCAGGTCGTTCTGGCGCTCGGCGATCTGCACCAGCAGCAGCCGCGCGTCGGACACGTCGGCCTGGGCGTTGGTGGCGTCGTCGCGGATGGCCTTGCGCCGCTGCTGCTGGATCGTGATGTACTGGCCCAGCAGGGACTTGGCGGCATCGTAGCGGCCGGCCCGGGCGTTGACCTCGGCCTCGGTGTAGAGCAGGTCGAAGTCTTCCGGCGCGCGGCGGCGCATGCGGTCCAGCAGGCCCAGGGCCTCGTCGAACGAGCCCAGCCCGGTCAGGCGGCTGACCAGCAGCAGCTGCAGGCCGCGCCGGTCCGGGTGGCGGTCCAGGTAGGCGTAGGTGTCCTTGATGGCCTGGGTGGGCTCGACCCGCAATCCGTATTCCAGCACCCGCTGGGCGGCGTCCTGGGAGTCCGGGTCCAGCGCCTGGGCGCGGCGGGCTTCGTCCACGGCGCGCACGGGCTCGCCCGCCGCCCAGGCGGCGTCGGCCAGGGCCAGGCGGGCCAGCGCCGAGGTGCCGGAGACGCCCGCCAGCGCCTTGTCCAGCACGTCCAGGGCCAGACGCTTGTCCGTCATCTTGGAGACGATCCCGGCGGCCTGGACGACGGCCTGGTCCTGGTCGTCGGCCGAGGCGATGCGACGCGACAGCGTCCGGGCCAGGCCCTCGGTCTGGCCGCTGGAGGCCGACAGCGCCAGGGAAGCGGCCACCGCCTCGGGGTTGGACGGGTCCAGGTCGGCCCATTCACGGGCCGAGCGCAGCGCCAGGGCCATGTTGCGCCCGGTCATGGACATCTGGAAGGCGCGGCGCGCCAGCCGGGAATCCAGCGTGTCGCGCGCCAGGGACAAGAGTTCCTGGGCGGCGTCGTCGTACTGCCCGCGCTGGGCGGACAGTTCGGCCACCAGCAGGCGGTACAGCAGTTCGGGGGTGAGGTTGACGGCGGGCGGCTCGCCGCTACGCAAATGAATGGTTTCGACCGGATCGGCCGGCACGGCTGCGGGAGGCGCAGCCCACGCCGTCTCGTGTGCGGCGGCCAGCGCCAGCACAACGGGAATCACGGAAGCGGGAAATCTCATTTGCGGTAACCATGGCCGGAACGCAGGAAGAAACCGCGTCTGGTGGCAAAATTGCGTCATCGAAAGTGGATGTTATCACCCTGCCATGCCGGAACTGCCAGAAGTCGAAACAACCCGTCGTGGAATTGCCACGGTCATGCCCGGACGCGTCCTGCGCCGCCTGATCGTGCACGAATCCCGCCTGCGCTGGCCCGTGCCTGGCGATCTCCCCGGCCTGGTCCGCGACGCCGAGGTCCTGGCCTGCGAGCGCAGGGGCAAATACCTGCTGATCCGCTTCCCGCGGGGCACGCAGATCGTGCACCTGGGCATGTCGGGTTCCCTGCGGCGGGTGCCGATGGACGAGCCGCTGCGCAAGCACGACCATGTGGAATGGCTGTTCGACGAAGCCCGCTTCCTGCTGCACGACCCGCGCCGTTTCGGCGCCGTCCTGTGGCACCCGGCCGAGGCCGGCCCGATCGAGGCCCACCCGCTGCTCGCCGGGCTGGGCATCGAACCCTTCGACCCGGCCTTCACCCCCGAAATCCTGCATGCGGGGCTGCTGGGGCGCCGCCAGTCGGTCAAGCAGCTGTTGCTGGGCGGACGGATCGTCGTGGGCGTGGGCAACATCTATGCGTCCGAATCGCTGTTCCTGGCCTGCATCGACCCGCGCCTGCCGGGCGCGCGCCTGTCGCGCCCGCGCAGCGCCCGGCTGCACGCGGCGATCCTGCAAACCCTGAGCCAGGCGCTGGAATCTGGCGGCAGCACGCTGCGCGACTACGTCAATGCCCAGGGGGCCCCGGGGGCGTATTTCACGCTGCACGCGGCCGTCTACGAACGCGACGGCCAGCCCTGCCCGCGCTGCGCCACGCCAATCCGGCGCATCGTCCAGGGACAGCGCGCCACGTATTTCTGCCCGAATTGCCAGAAACGTTAGACTCAGGCACTCAATTCGGATGGATGGGCTTGTCAGGCAAGGCGCAAACCGCAGCGATAGTCAGACTATCGCGAGGATTTGCAACGCCGCATGGCAAGCCCAGGCGCAGGATCTCAATCGTTGAGCGCGGCGACGATGATCACTTCGAACTTCAGTCCTGGCGCGGCCAGGCGCGCCTCGCCCGTGGCGCGGGCCGGCGGGTTGGCCGGGTCGATCCAGGCTTCCCAGACCGGGTTCATGGCCTGGAAGTCGGCCATGTCGGCCAGCCAGATCGTGGCCTGCAGGATGCGGGACTTGTGGCTGCCGGCCTGGGCCAGCAGGCGGTCGACCTCGGCCAGCGCCGTGCGCGCCTGGGTCTGGATGTCGTCGCCCTCGTGGCCCACCTGGCCCGACAGGTAGACGGTGTTGCCGTGGACGACGGCCCCGCTCATGCGGGCGCCGGGTTCGATGCGCTGAATGGTCATGACGACAGCTTCCTAAGTGAGTGGAGGAAGGCGCCATGATAGCCTGGAACCCCGCCCGGGCAGGCGCCCGCGGAGACGGCGGGTGCGCCGGGCCGGCCGCGTGGCGCTACCCCGCCGCCAGCACCTTGCCCGGATTCATGACGCCCCGGGGATCCAGGGCCGACTTGATGCGATGCATCAGCGCCATTTCCACCGGATCCTTGTAGCGCGGCAATACGTCGCGCTTGAGCTGCCCCACACCGTGTTCGGCGCTGATCGAGCCGCCCACCGCGTGCACGCGGTCGTGCACCAGCTCGTAGACCGCGTCCTGGCGCGCCAGCAGCTGGCCTTCGGCCCAGTCCGCCCCGCGCGCGACGTTGTAGTGCAGGTTGCCGTCGCCCAGGTGCCCGAAGATCACGTGCCGGATTCCCGGGAACGCGGCCTGCAGCGCGGCATTGGTGCCAAGGACGAACTCGGCCATGCGCGACACCGGGATCGAGACGTCGTGCTTGATGCTCTTGCCGGATTCCTTTTCCGCCAGGGGGATGCTTTCGCGCAGGTGCCAGAGTGCATGGCTCTGCGCCATGGATTCGGCGATCACCGCGTCCAGGACGACGCCGGCCTCGATGGCTTCGCCCACCACGACCTCGAAACGCTCGCGGGCATGGGCCTCGGATTCGCTGTCCGACAGTTCGAGCAGCGCGTACCAGGGCATGTCCGCCGACGGGCCTTCGAAGGGCAGGCGCTGCTGCGGGAAGCAGCGCACCACGTCCTGGAGGCAGTCGCCGGCCATCAGTTCGAAGCCGGTCAGCGAGGCGCCCAGGCCCGCGCGGGCGCGGCCCAGCATGGCGATGGCCGACTCGATCGAATCCAGGGCCAGCAGCGCGGTGCAGCGCGCCACCGGCAGGGGATGCAGCTTCAGGGTCGCCGCCGTGATGACGCCCAGCGTGCCCTCGCTGCCGATGAACAGGTCGCGCAGATCGTAGCCGGTGTTGTCCTTGCGCAGGCCGCGCAGGCCGTGCCAGACGTCCCCCTGGGCGGTGACGACCTCCAGCCCCAGGGCCAGCTCGCGCATGTTGCCGTAGCGCAGGACCTGCGTGCCGCCCGCGTTGGTGGCCAGGTTGCCGCCGATCGTGCAGCTGCCCTCGGCCGCCAGGCTGAGGGGAAACAGGCGGCCGGCCTCGCGCGCGGCCTGCTGCACGGACTGCAGGACGCAGCCGGCCTCGACTTCCATCGTGTCGTTGTCGGTGTCGATGCCGCGGATCCGGTTCAGGCGCTGCAGCGACAGGATCACCGCCCGGCCGGAATCGTCGGGCGTGGCCCCGCCGCACAGGCCGGTATTGCCCCCCTGGGGGATCACGGGCAGGCCGGCCTGCGCGCACAGGCGCACCACCGCCGCGACCTCGTCGGTCGTGCCGGGCCGCACCACGGCCAGGGAACGGCCGCTATAGCGCTCGCGCCAGTCCGTTTCCCAGGGCAGCGCATCCGCGCCGGTCAGCACCTGCGCGGCGCCGACCGTCGCGCGCAAAGCATCCAGATGATCCATGGTCTTCGTAATCCAGCGGCCCGACGATGAAACAGAGCCTTTCGATGAAAAGAACCTCCGATTGTAATCGGCGATAATGGCGGGAGCCGATTTTCCGCCGGAACGCCTCCATGAACACCCCTCTGCCCCCCGCCGTCTTCAAGGCCTACGACATCCGCGGCACCGTGCCCGGACAGATCAACGAGCCCTTCGCCCACCGCCTGGGGCTGGCCCTGGCCGCCCAGGCCCGGCGCGAAGGCGTGCGCAGCCTGGCGATCGGCTACGACGGGCGCCTGAGCAGCCGCGGGCTGGCCCACGCCGTCAAGACCGGCCTGCACGCGGGCGGGACCAGCACGGTGGACCTGGGCCTGGCGCACACGCCCCTGGTGTACTACGCCGCCCACCGCGACGGCAGCGGCTCGGGGGTCGCCATCACCGGCAGCCACAACCCGCCCGACTACAACGGCTTCAAGATGATGATGGCGGGGCGCACCCTCCACGGCGACGAGATCCAGGCCCTGCGCCAGGCCATGGACGGGATCCAGGCGCCCTTGGGCGCGGTCCCGGGCCTGAGCGTCGCCACGGACCTGGCGGACACCTACATCCGCGAGATCGCCGGCCACGTCCGCCTGGCGCGCCCCATGCGCATCGCCATCGACTGCGGCAACGGCGTGGGCGGCACGATCGCCGCCCGCCTGTTCCGGGCGCTGGGCTGCACGGTCGACGAGCTGTACTGCGAGGTCGACGGCCTGTTCCCCAACCACCATCCCGATCCGGCGGACCCGGCCAATCTCCAGGACCTGATCGCCCACCTGCGCGCCACCGACTGCGAGCTGGGCCTGGCCTTCGACGGCGACGCCGACCGCCTGGGCGTGGTCACCCGCTCCGGCCAGATCATCTGGCCCGACCGCCAGATGATCCTGTTCGCCCGCGACATCCTGCAGCGCCAGCCGGGCGCGTCCGTCATCTTCGACGTCAAGTGCAGCCGCCACCTGGGCCGGGTCGTCCGGGAAGCCGGCGGGACGCCGCTGATGTCGCAGACGGGGCATTCGCTGATCAAGGCGCGCCTGGCGGAAACCGGCGCGCCCCTGGCCGGCGAGATGAGCGGCCACATCTTCTTCAAGGAACGCTGGTACGGCTTCGACGACGGCCTCTATGCCGGCGCGCGCCTGCTGGAAATCCTGTCGCGCAGCGACGATCCGAGCCGGTTGCTGGAATCCCTGCCCCAGGGAATCTCCACCCCCGAGCTGAAGCTGCCCATGGCCGAGGGCGAACCGCACGCCTTCATCCGCCGCCTGCAGTCCGAGGGCCGCTTCCCCGGCGCCACGGACCGCGTCACGATCGACGGCGTCCGCGCCGAATACCCGGACGGCTTCGGCCTGGCGCGGGCGTCCAACACGACGCCCGTGGTGGTGCTGCGCTTCGAGGGCGACACGCCCGAGGCGCTGGCGCGGATCCAGGACGAATTCCGCGCCGCCATCGCCGCACTGCTGCCCGGACGGGAACTGCCGTTCTGACGATACGGCCTCAGCCGCCGTAGCGCCGTCCTCGCTCCAACAGCTCGGGCGTACCGATCACGGCATTCAGGCCGTCGAAGTCCAGCATCCTGTCCTTCCAGGGCAGGGTCGAGCCCTGACGACGCAGGCTGCCGTAATAGTCCTGCAAGGTATGTGCCACCGCCCGCGCCGTTCCGCCAGGGAAAATGACAATGCGAAACCCCATCTCCGCCAGCGCATCGACCCCCTGCACCGGCGTTTTGCCGCCTTCGACCATATTGGCCAGCAGCGGCGCGCGCCGCGCGAAACGCGCACAAGCCGCCCGCATGTGCCCGGGCGTGCGCAAAGCCTCGACAAACAGCGCATCGGCGCCCGCCTCCAGGTAGGACTCCGCGCGGTCCAGCGCGGCCTCCAGGCCCTCCGGCGCCAATGCGTCGGTACGCGCCAGGATCAGCGTCGACGGATCGGTCCGGGCATCGACGGCCGCATGCAGCTTGCCCACCATCTCGGCGGCGGGGATCACGCCCTTTCCATCCAGGTGGCCGCACCGCTTGGGAAAGGTCTGGTCCTCCAGCTGGATCATGGCCGCGCCCGCCCGTTCGAAACCACGCACGGTGCGTTGCGTATTGAGCGCATTGCCGAATCCCGTATCGGCGTCCACGATGACCGGCGCGCGGACCCGATCGGTGATGCGAGCCAGCAGGCTTTCAACCTCGGTGTAGGTGGTCAGCCCGATATCCGAGCGCCCGAGCTGCGTGTAGGCAATCGACGCACCCGAAAGATACAGGGCATCGAAGCCGGCCTGTTCGGCCAGCAGGGCCGACAGGACATCATAGACGCCAGGCGCCAGTACGGTTCCGACGGCCAGGCGGGTTTTCAGAGTCTGCTTCATGTCCGATTCCTAATCCGTGCGTGTATCGAGGTCGCGTCCGAGCTTCGCGGCGGCGGTCGCCGCGACGATATGGCCGCCCGCCACGGCACTGAGCAGGCCGTTGCCGGACAGGTAGCCGGAGACATTGTTGCCCGACACCCCGCGGGCGGCGCCCCCGGCGGCCAACAGGTTCGGGAAAGGATGGCCGGCCTCGTCCAGGACGCGACATTGCGCGTCGATGTCCAGGCCGCCCTGCGTATGGAATAGCGCGCCGGTGACCTTGACGGCGTAATACGGCGCCTGCAAACTACGCTCGAATACGCGGCCATGGGCGTCTACGATCCCCGGACCGACCGCCTCCAGCGTCCGACGCACCGTGTCCGCGTCGCAGCCGATCACGGCCGCCAATTCGTCCGGATCCGCGCAAGTCTTCACCGCATGGTTGGCCTCGGCCTGGACGAAGTCCGGGAAATCGGCCACTAGGTCCCGCGCCCGTCCGTCGAACACGTTCCAGGCGACTGAGCCGGGCTGCGCAAGCACCTGGACGGCCGCTTCGGAATAGCCGTGCGTCTCGTCATGGAAACGCAGGCCGTCGCGGTTGATCTGTACACCGCCACCCATGATCGCGGCCCAGGAAATCAGCACGCCCAGCGGCATCGCCCACGACCCATGCCCCTGATAGGCAGTCAGATCGGCCAGACGCGCGCCAAGCTGCATGCCCCACTCAACGGCACTGCCGTCGTTACCCACGTGGCCGCCGTACACGGCCTCGCGCATGGCCGGCAGGTAGCGGCGCACCATGTCGGAATTGCCGCCAAAGCCATTGCAGGCCAGGATCAGTACGTCGCAGGCGATCGTCTCGGTGGTGCCATCTGGGCGTTCACAGACTACTGCCGAGACCCGGCCCTGCCCGTCCGCCCACAGCTCCACCGCCCGCGCGGACGTCAGCAGATAGGCGCCGGCCCCGGTGGCGACACGCGTCAGGGCGGCGACCAGGGCTTCGCCGGTCCGCTCGGGCAAGGTATGCATGCGGCGGGCGGTATGCCCCGGGTACAAGAACCCATCCAGCACGTCGAACACCAACCCATGCCGCGCCAGCGCATCCATGGCCGGCGCGATGGCGCGTGTATAGGCCGCCACCAGATGCGGCGCGGCGGTACCGCGTGCCTTGGCCTGGATGTCAGCCGCAAAGCGTTGCTCGTCATCGTCTATGCCCGCAGCTCGCTGCACGGCGGTACCCGCGGCGGGAATGAATCCGGAAGACAGCGCGGTCGATCCGCTGGGGGCCTCGTCGCGCTCGATCAGGACGACCTCGATGCCGGCGTCGGCCAGGCGCAGCGCGGCGGTCAGGCCGCAGGCGCCGGCACCGATGATCGCGACCGGGACGTGCATGGCCTGCGGATCGGGCACGGCGCCGCGCCGAACAACCGGCCGGCTCATCGCGTCATCTCCGCCAGCAGATCCGCGCACGACACGATATCGGCCACGGTCTTGAGGTCCGCCAGCGCCGCCTCATGCATGGCCGGCGTGGGCGCGGCGCAACCGTCCGCCAGCACGGCCACATGGTAATCGCGCATATGGGCATCGCGCACGGTACTGGCGACGCCACCATTGGTCACGATGCCGGCGACGATCAGGTTGGAAATGCCGGCGCGACGCAGCACCCAATCCAGTTGCGTATTGAAAAAGGCCGAATAGGCCACCTTCCAGACCGACACGTCGATGAGTCCGTCGAATTCCGCCACATTGGCGTGCCCGGCCGAACCAGCGGCAAAATCACCCCGGACCAGGAACGGCCGCAATTGCTTCAGATGTGGGGAAATCATGGGTTCGCCCTGCGCGTCGGGCCACAGCGTGAACTGGCTGGCGGCCACGAAACCGCCCGCCACCTTGAGCGCACGCGCCACCGGCGCGACTCTGGCGGGCAAGGCGCGCGCCTGCGGGCTGACCGCGCCGCCTCGATCATAGGCGCCGCCCGGCGCCAGGAAATCGTTCTGCAGGTCGATCACGACCAGCGCCGTGGCGCGGATATCAAAAGCATGCATGGCCCGGCTCCTATGTCCCGACGCGCGAGATCAGCAAATTGCCCAGGGTATCGACGCGACCGGAAAAGCCTGGTTCGATCCAGATGGTGGTATCCGCCTGTTCGAGAATGGCGGGACCGTCTACCCGCGCGTCGACGGGCAGGTCGAGACGCGCGTAACGCACGGCGTCGTGCCACTGCCCAGCATGGAACACCGTTTGTGTGCCCAACGCGGCGGGCATTTCGGTGCCCGTGGGCGCCAGCAGCGTCAGGTCGAACTTGGGCCGCCGGCCGATACGGGCATAGCGCAGGTTCAGGATGCGTACTGGAATCCCCGCCAGACTGCGGCCGAAGGCCGCGCGGTAGGCCTGCTCGAAGGCGGCGGCGATCCCCGCTCGGCTTAGTTCAGGACGGCCAACCTCCACGCGCACGGTATGACTCTGACCGACATAGAGCATGTCCAGTTCGATGCTCTCATGCACGACCTCGAAGGCCACGCCGGCGGAATCCAGCCGCTCCTGACAGATCCGGGCCAGATCATCGATACGGGCCCGCAAATCATCCTCGTCCAATCCATCCAGAGCGACATTCAGCGTCTGCACCCCGTCATGGCGCATGTCCGCCATGACGCAGCCCAACGCCGATGTCACTCCCGGGAAACGCGGCACGATGCCGTACTCGGTACCAACTTCATTCATCATCGCGCACACGTGCAGCGCCCCACCGCCGCCGAACGGCATGTAGGCGAACTTGCGCGGGTCATGTCCACGCTCGATGGAGACGAGCCGGATGGCTCCTGCCATCTTCGCATTCGCGACCGTCAGGATGGCCTCGGCTGCGGCATGCACGTCCAGCCCCAGCGGACGGGCCACGTGCGCCTCGATCGCGGCCCGGGCGAGCGCGACATCCATCCGGGCCAGCAGGCCGCCCCCCAGAGGCCGGTCCGCGGCGATGCGGCCCAGGAGCACATTGGCGTCGGTGACCGTCGGACGTGTGTTGCCGCGCCCATAGCAGGCAGGCCCGGGAGTGCTGCCCGCCGATTCGGGGCCGACCTGCAGCAGGCCGCCTGCATCCACGCTGGCGATGGATCCACCACCCGCACCGATGGTCTCGATCTGGATCATCGGCGCGCGCACCACCATGCCGAAGTCGATGGACGTCTGCGCCGAGAGGGAGGCTTCGCCGGCCGCCACCAGCGACACATCGAACGAAGTGCCACCCATGTCTCCGGTGACCACGTCCGGAAAGCCCGCGGCGCGCGCGATTGCGGCGCAAGCGATCACCCCGGCGGCCGGGCCGGACAGGGCCGTGCGCACTGGCAGACCGCACGCCGTCTGGCGCGACATCACGCCGCCATTGCTTTGCACGACCAGCAGCTCGCCCTTGAAGCCATGCTCCTGCAGATCGGACTCGAGCCGGTTCAGATAGCTGCCCACTACCGGCTGCAACGCGGCATTCAGCACCGCCGTCGAACACCGCTCGAACTCCCGGATCTCGGGCAGGACCTCGGAGGCCGCCGTGACGTGTTCATTCGGCCAGATCGTGCGCACGCGCGCCACGGCCTGCGCCTCATTGACCGGGTTGGCGTAGGCATTGACAAAAAAAACACAAACGGCCTCGCACCCCTGTGCCATCAAGGATCGCGCCGCCGCCTCGACCTGCTCCAGGTTCACAGGCGCATGTACCGTGCCATCGGCCAGCACCCGCTCGTCGACCTCCAGGCGCAGATCGCGCGACACAATCGGCTGGTAATCACCACGCAGGCCCCAGGTCCGAGGCCGATCGCGCCGACGCATCTCCAGCACATCGCGAAAGCCCGCGGTCGTGATGATGCCGGTCCGCGCCACCTTGCGCTCCAGCAAGGCATTGGTGCCCACCGTCGTGCCATGCACGATGGTCGAGATCGCTCGCGCGTCTCCAGCGACCTGGGCAATGCCGTTCATGAATCCGCGGGCCTCTTCTCCACGCGTGGACGGCACCTTGACCACTCGCGCCGACCTGCCCGCCTCGTCAAGCACGAAAAGATCCGTAAACGTGCCTCCTACATCCACACCCACCACCAGGCTTTGTCCCGCACTCATGCCGACCGCTCCTTCAACCCATCACTGACATAACCCATCCGGCGATCATGATCGCGCGCCTCCCGGGCGCGATCATCCGGTGGCCCATACCCACCGCCACCCGGCGTTTCCAGGCGTACCCGATCGCCACGCCGCAACTGGATGCCCAGCATCTTCGAGGACATCGGCGGCTCCCGCCAAACGCCATCCCGCAGGTAGCGGAAGACATTCAGCGCCGCCGGCCCGCCGCCGGCGATGCCCTTGGGCGCGCTGCGGCCGCGCTCACCGAACACGAACGCCTCCGCGCTTTCCTCGAGCAGTTCGATTTCATAGATCGCTCCCAGGCCGCCACGATACCGGCCGTCGCCCGCCGAATCGGGCCGCAACGCCCACTGCGTGAACCGCACCGGATAGGCGGCTTCCAGAATCTCCAGAGGCGGAATGGTCGCGGTCGAAATGGGGGCGTTGCCATGGCTCAAGCCATCGCCGTCGGAATGGCCGCCATGTCCGCCGCCAAAGAAGCTGAACATCACCCAGCGCTGACCGGCGCGAGCGGCATCGCTGCGATGACCGGCGATCGACAGCGCATTGATGGTGCCGTAGGCCTGGGCCATCGCACGCTCCGGCGCCGCCTGGGCCATCGCGCAGAAAATGACGTCGATCATCCGCAAAATGGTTTCGGTGTAGCCGCCTACCGGACGCGGACGATCCGCGGAGATCAGCAGCCCGTCCGGCAATTCCACGTCCACCGCATCCAGCACGCCGGCGTTGGCCGGTACGTCGGGAAACAGATGTTTGAGCGCCACGTAGCACGCTGCGATCGCCGTGGCGCGGGAAATATTCACCGGTCCGGCGCACGCCGGCGACGTACCCGAGAAATTCAGCGACAGGCGATCGCCAGCAATCCTCAGCCGCAAAACGATACGCAGCGGTTCGTCCAGCACGCCGTCGTTGTCCAGCATGTCCTCGAATGCGTACTCGCCATCCGGCAACCGGGCGATATGGTCACGCATCAGACGGCGCGCCCGTTCACGCAGCGTACCCAGAGACTCCAGCACGATGGCATCGCCGTATTCGTCCAGCAGGCCATCCAGCCTGCGCGCGCCCAGATCAAGCGCCGCCAGCTGACCATTCAGATCGCCCCAGAGACTGTCCGGCAGGCGCGTATTGGCCTTGAGAATGGCCAGCACGTCGAGGTCCAGATCGCCGGCGCGCACGATGCGCACGGGCGGAATCTGCACCGCCTCCTGCCAGCACTCGGTCGCGGCCGGATTGTAGTTGCCCGGCACCGCGCCGCCGACATCATGCCAGTGCGCCGCCGAGGCCAGGAAGCAAAACAAGCGGCCCTCGCGGAAGACGGGCCGCACCAGTTTGAAATCATTGGCATGCGTCCCGCCTTCATAGGGGTCGTTGAACAACCAGACATCGCCATCGGCCATGCCGCCACGTTCGGCCGCCACGCGCATCGCCGCCTTGACGGCGAACGCCATGGCACCCACGAAAACGGGAAGCCCCGACTTCCCTTGGATCAGGGTCGCGCCGGTCTGCGCGTCATACATCCCATGGCAGGCGTCATGAGCCTCCGCGATGATGGGATTGAACGCGCTGCGGTACAGCGTCGCGTCCATTTCGTCGGCAATCTGTTCCAGGCGGCCTTTCAGGACCGCCAGGGTGACGGGATCGAGCATGGTGTTTTCCTAAGAGATTTGACGCTGTTTCAATATGTTCAGCAGCCCGCCGGCCCGCACCATGTCCAGCAGGAACGGGGGAACGGCCTCGCAGCACAGTACAGAAGGCTCCGAACCGGGATCGGCGCGGCCGATCCGCCCGCCTGCCGGATCCAGGGTGACGCATTCATCCTCGGTCAGGCACTCGGCCTGGGCGCACGTCAACAACAGCAGGCCCACGTTGAACGCATTGCGAAAAAACAGGCCGTTGAAAGACGGAGCGACCACAGCGGCCACGCCAAGCCGGACCAGGGCGAGCGCCGCCTGTTCGCGAGACGAGCCGATGCCGAAATTCGGACCAGCCACCAGAACGTCGCCCGGCCGGACGTCCGCCGCGAACTCCGGGCGGACCCGCTGCAGGCAATGCCGCATGATTTCCTCGATGCCGAACTTCATGTAGGCTCCGGGGGCCAGCGCATCCGTATCGATATCGGCACCGACCCGCCAGACGCGGTGCGTGATGGGCAGATCGCTCATGCAAGAAACTCCCGAGGATCGCTGATGCGGCCGCGCACCGCCGAGGCCGCCGCCGTATAGGGAGACGCGAGGAACACCTGGGCGGTCTCCGAACCCATACGGCCCTTGAAGTTGCGGGCCGTGGTCGCAATAACGTTGGCGCCGTCCGGGATCGACCCCCCATAGCCCGCGCACGCGCCGCAGGCCGTGGGAAACACTTCCCCCCCTGCGTCCCGCAGCGTCTGGATGAGCCCTTCCTTTTCGGCCAGATCCTGATCCTGCCGGCTGGCCGGCGCCACGATCAGCCGCAAGCCATGAGCGACGCGGCGGCCCCTCAGGATGCTGGCCGCGGCCCGCAGGTCTTCGAGCTTGGCGCCCGTGCACGCCCCGATATAAGCGACCTGGACCGGCGTGTCGACGTACTGGTCCACGTCGCGCGCATTGGCGGGGCTGTGCGGCGCGGCGACCTGCGGCGCCAGGGCGTCGGCATCGAACTCATGCCACTCGGCATCCGCTCCGGCATCGCTCTGCCAGCGCTCGATCTCGATCGGCTGCGTGATGCCAGCCTCGCGCAAATAGGCGACGGTGACCTCGTCCGGGGCGATCAGGCCCACCTGGGAGCCGAATTCCGCGCTCATGTTCGACAGCGTCATGCGCTCCTGCATCGTCAACGCCCGCACCGCCTCGCCGCAGAACTCCACGGCCTGATACCGTCCACCATTCATGCCGTAACGGCCGATCATGTGCAACATCATGTCCTTGGCGGTGACGCCGGCCTCCAGGCGGCCGCTCCACCGCATCATCAAGGTCCTGGGAACCTTGACCCAGATCTGTCCCGTGACGGCCACACCCAGCATTTCCGTGCTGCCGATGCCGAACATGTAGGCTCCGAACGCGCCACCCGTGGGGGAATGCGAATCCCCGCCCACGCAAAACATGCCCGGCCGGATATGGCCATGCTGCGGCACGACCACGTGGGAAATGCCGACGGAATCATAGACATTGGGCAGTCGCTGTTCATTCGCCCAATCGCGTGCGATCCGGACGATCCGGCGGGACTCCTCATCCGATTCCGGCACATAGTGATCGATGACCAACACGATCCTGGACCGGTCCCACAACGGGGCGCCCAGTTCTTCCAGCATGGGCCGCAGGCGACGGGGACCGCTGGAATCGTGGAACATCGCCAGGTCCACCGCACAGGTCACGATCTCTCCCTCGGCGACCACCGGCCGCCCGCAGGCCGCGGCGATCAGTTTCTGCGCCAGCGTTTGCGGCTGATTCATCGTCACACTCCCAGATACGCACGACGCACGTCGTCGCTGGTGAGCAGGTCCGGGCAGGCGCCGCTATGGCGCACCGATCCATTTTCCAGGACATAGGCGCGCTGGCCGATTTCCAGAGACTGGCCCACGTTCTGTTCCACCAACAGGATCGACAGGCCATCGTCATGCAAGCGCCGGATCAGGCCGAACAGTTCCTCGACCATCAGCGGCGACAGACCCAGCGAAGGCTCGTCCAGGATCAGCAACCGGGGCTCGGCCATCAGGCCCCGGCCGATGGCCAGCATCTGCTGCTCGCCGCCGGACATGGTGCCCGCCAGCTGCGTCAGCCGTTCCCGCAAGCGCGGAAAGATGCCCAGCACTTTGTCCAGGTTGGCGGCGCGGCGCGCGCGCGCCCGCGCGAACGATCCCAACTCCAGGTTTTCCCGCACGCTCAGGTTCGGGAACACGCGGCGGCCTTCCGGCACCTGGATCAACCCGGCCCTCACCACCTCACGGTAATGACGCCCCGTCAGATCCTGTCCGTCAAAGAGCACCGTTCCGTCCCAGCGTTTGCACAAACCGCACAGGGTGTTGTTCAGAGTGGACTTGCCCGCGCCGTTGCTGCCGAGGAGCACGACGATCTCGCCGACATCCACCGCCAGATCGACGCCGCGCAGCACCTCCACCCGCCCGTATCCAGAGCGCAGGCCCCTGACTTCCAGCAGCGCGCTCATCCCCGCGCTCCCTGAGCGGCCAGCCGCGCCGCAGCGCCATGGCCCAGATAAGCCTCGACAACCATCGGATCCCGGGTCACTTCACCCGGAGAGCCCGAAGCGATCAAGCGCCCCTGCGCAAGCACCCACACCTGTTCAGCCAGACTCATCACGGCCCTCATCACATGCTCGATCATCAGGACGGTGACGCCCTCATCGACCAGTTTCTTCACCACGGGAATCATCTCCTCGATCTCGCTGGGATTGAGCCCCGCCAGCACCTCGTCAAGCAGCAACAGGCGCGGTCGGGTCGCCAGGGCGCGAGCCAACTCCAGGCGCTTGCGTCCCGCCACCGTCAGATCCGCCGCGGGCTTGTCGAGCAAGGCGCCAAGATTGACGCGGGCCGCCACGGACTCCGCCACCGCCAGCGCCTCCCGGCGATCGGCCAGGCGCAGATGTGCGCCCACCGCGATGTTCTGGCGCACCGTCTGCGCGCCGAACGGCCGTACGACCTGAAAAGTCCGGGTCAGGCCCAGCCGCGCGGATTCATGGGGCTCATGCCCCGTGATGTCCCGGCCGGCGAAATGCACGGAACCGGCATCGGGTTTCAGAAATCCGGACAACAGGGCGAACAAAGTGGTCTTGCCCGCGCCATTGGGGCCGACCAGGGCGGTCAGAGAGCCCTGAGGCACGGCCAGACTCACATCCTGCACCGCTTTCAGCCCTCCGAAGGCAATCGACAGATTGCGTGCTTGCAACAGGACATCAGACACGGAAGCGCTCCTTGAAACCGAAGAGCTGGCCCAGGGAACGGCCAACGCCGCCGATACCGCGCGGCAGGAACATCACGATGACGACCAGCACCACCCCGTAGATCACCATGCTGATGCCCGGAAGCTCGCCGAACAGATTGCGGGTCAGTTCGGCCAGCGCATGCAGGGTCAGCGCGCCCAGCAGCGGTCCCCACAAGGTGCCCAGCCCACCCACGATGGCGCCCACCAGGGCCTCGACGGAGATCGACGCACCGAACGCGATGCCGGGATCGATGTACTGGAACACCTGCACGTAGAATGCACCAGCGGCGCTCATGAAAGCGGCGGACAGCGCGATCCCGCCCAGCTTGACGCGCAACGGGTTCACGCCGACGGCACGGGCGGCGTCCTCGTTGTCGCGTACCGCCTGCAAGTAGGCGCCGAATCGGGAATGCCGCAACCAGGCGGTAGCCAGCAGCGCCAGCCCGACGAATCCCAGCAGCAGATGGACATAGCCCCGACGCGAACCGAACTGCATGTTGGACAAACCCTCATGCAAGGGAACCATGAGTCCCATCCCGCCGCCGGTGAAGGACACCGATCCGGCCAGGATCCGGAACACCTCGGCGAAGGCCAGGGTGACCAGCGCGAAATACGACCCCCTGAGCCCGTAGCGGAACGTCAGGCCGCCCACCGCCAGACCGGTCAGCGCGCCCACAGCGATGGCCGGCGGAAGGACCAGCCAGGGATTCAGGCCCAGCGACAATTGTCCCAAAGCCTGGGCATAGGCGCCCACGCCAAAGAACAGAGCGTGTCCAAAGGACAGTTGCCCTCCGTAGCCACCCAGAATGTTCCAGGCCTGAGCCAATAGCCCGGCATAGAGCGCCATCATCACGAAAGTCAGCCACACGCCCGAATCGGTCAGCGCGGTCAGCGCCAACACCGCCACGGTGAAGACCACGATCGCGAAAAAATCCTGTTTCATCGTCAGCCTCTCGACCCGAACAGCCCCTGGGGCCGGAACAGCAACACCGCGATGAAAATCGCGAAGATCCCCATCTGGCCCAGCGAGTCGCCCCAAAACAGGCCACCGATGGACTCCACAACGCCGATCAACAGGCCACCGATCAGCGCACCGACGAAACTGCCCATGCCGCCCAGCACCACGATGGTGAAGGCGATCAGCACGAAACCGCTGCCCACCTGCGGGTTCACGTAATAGGCCGGCAAGAGGAAACAAGCCGCCGCCCCCAGACAGGCCATGCCGATGCCGAAAGACAGCGCATAGACCTTCTCCACATCGATGCCCATCAGCCGCGCACCCTGTTTCTCGTGCGCGACCGCCCGGATCGCGCGGCCCAGATCGGTACCGTGGATGATCCAGAACAGCGCGGCGGCGACCGCCAATGCGCCACAGAACGCGATGATCTTGGGCAGCGCGATCATGGCCGGACCGATCGTCACCGTGGACAGGGCATAGGCCGTATCAATGGTGCGCGTGTCGGATTTGAACCAGACCAGCGCTAGATTTTCCAGGATGATGGCCAGACCGAGCGTCACCAGCAGGATATTCTCATCCTTGCCGTTGCCCGCCCGATTGATGACGAACCACTGCAATCCGTAGCCCAGCGCGAACATGCCGGCCACCACCAGCGGCAGAGCCGCGTAAGGGTCGATGCCCAGGCGATCCTTGAGCAGATACACGGCGTACAGCGCCACCATCAGCGCCGCCCCATGGGCGAAGTTGATGATATGCAGCACGCCGTAGATCAGGGTCAGGCCCAACGCGATCAAGGCATAGACGGCGCCGGTCGTCAGCCCGTTGAGCACCGATGAGAAGAGGATGGTGGAATCCAGCATGCCGTCGCTCAGGCCTTCAAGGGAAAGACAGCATCGGTCTGGCGATAGTCCGCGGGGAAAATCACCTTGATGTCGTTGTCGAGCACCTGCGTCATCAGGGGCTGGGCGCCGGCGTTCTGTCCGTCAACGAAATGGGTGGGGCCATAGGGCATGAAATGGTCGTGGAACGTGCTGGCGGCCAGCGCCTCGATGATCGCGGCCCGGTCGGTGGACTTGGCCCGCTCCAGGGCGTCGGCCAGCAGCAGCACCGAGGTATAGGTCATGAAGACTTCGTAGCTGAAGTAGGCTCCCTTCTCCTCCACCCGGGCCTTCAGCGGCGCCACATGTGCATTCTTCGGATTGAACCAGTGGTTGCAATCGATGATGCCGTTGGCGATATCCGGGAACTCCTTCACGAACTTGTAGCTGGAGGCGGCGCCGCCCAGCACCGAATAGATCGCCTTCGGCTGGACTTTCTGCTGCCTCATGGCACGCAGCAGCAGGGCATATTCGTTGTAATAGTTGGCCGGAATCACGATATCGGGGTCCACCGACTTCATCCGCAGCACGATATTGTTGAAATCCCTGGTGGGGTTCGGGTGTTTGAGCACTTCCGTCACCTCGAACCCATGCTGCGGCAGCGATTTGGACAGCAGCGCCGCCGTGCCGGTGCCGAAGAGCGAATCCTCGTGGACGATCATCACGGTCTTGGCCGGCTTGCCGGCGGCGTCGTTGAGGGCGGCCAGGTCGGTGATTGCGCGTTCGCTGCACATGCGGTAGCCGGGTCCGAAACGGAACGTATTCTTCAGGCCGCGCTCGACGATCTGATCTGCCACGCCGACGTCCACCACATGCGGCAGGTTGTATTTGGCGGCGGTCTGCGTCGTCGCCAGACAGATCGCCGACGCGTACGCGCCCACGATGGCCGACACACCTTCCTGATTCATCTTCTCCACCTCGGCCGAGCCGGCTTCCGGGCGGGACTGGGCATCACCCAGCACGGCCTTCAAGGGTGCTCCATCCAGGGACTTGATCCCCCCTGCCCGATTGACATCATCGATGGCCAGCAGCGCGCCCAGCCGGCATTGCTGCCCGGAATAGGCCAGCGCCCCGGTTACCGGATGCAGCACCCCGACCTTCACAGGCGCGGCGCCTTGAGCGCGGACGACCCAGGGCGAGGACAGCATCGCCGCGGCGGCGGCGGATTGGCATAGAAAGGTACGACGCGAGCTCATGGAAAGCCTCCGAGGGAATCAATGAAATTGGGCCGATAGCTCTTCGCTGACCCAGACCTTGGCGTCAATGCTGCCGACGCGTGACAGCTGCAACTGATACTGATAGCGATCCGGCCGGTACAGGCCCAACAACAACTGCACGGGCCGGTCATTCACGTCATGCACGACGCGCGTCACCGACAGCAGGGCCGAGCCCACCGACACGTCCAGGTGACGAGCGATCTGCGCATCGGCCAGACGCGCGGAAATGGTCTGCGTCGCGCCGCCGAACTCCACGCCGGCGGACTCCAGCAGCATCAGCAGCGGCTCGCGCTCCAGATCTTCGCGGGTGAAATCCGCGACCGTCCGAGGCACATAGGTGGTGATGTAGGAAAGCGGACCGGCTTCGGTGCTGCGCACGCGCAGGCTCTTGTGCACGGGTGCGCCCGGATCTACATGCAGGGCCTCCGCCACGCTGGGCGACGCGCCGACCAGTGTGCTGTCGAGCACCCGCACCGAGGTGCGCAACCCCATGTTGACGATGTTTTCCAGCAGGCCGGTCAGGTGCGCCTTCTGCGACTTGCCGGCCGGCGCAATGCCCTGAGCGCCGGTCCCGCCGCGCACGGGCCAGGTGCCCAGCCCAGGGCGACGCGACACCAGACCATCCGCCACCAGCATTTCCATCGCCTTGCGAATGGTGATGCGAGCCACGTTGAACTGCTCGGCGAGCGCATGCTCGCCAGGCACGCCATCGTGGTCGAAGCGTCCTTCCTGCAGCTGTTCGCGCAGGACGAGGTATATCTGGTGATATTTCGGAAGCGGCAAAGAGGTTCCCATGGGGAGCACTCTATGGATGTCCTAATGTCCCGTCAATGGAACAAATAGCTGTGCAAGTTGTTCCATCGGGAAAACACTGATCCGATGTCAACTACCGCTTCTGTGCAGCCATCGCCGAACCGCTGCCCCGCGCGTCCGGCGGTTGCAGGATCTCAATACCCCGTCCCGGCCGCCTGGTCGGCGCCGGCGCGGAAGGCCTGCGCCAGGCCGGCCGCCGACTGCCGCAGCAGCAGCGTATCCGTACCCAGGGCGATGAACCGGGCGCCCGCGCGGCCATATTCCCGGGCGGCGTCCAGTCGGGGGGCGAACACGCCGGCGGCCTTGCCGCTGCGGGCGATCTTCCCGATGGCGCCGAGCACGGCGGCGCGGACTTCGGGGTGGTCCGGACTGCCCAGGCGCCCCATCGACGCGGCCAGGTCCGAGGGGCCGATGAACACCGCGTCCACGCCGTCCACGGCCAGGATCTCGTCCAGGGCCGCCAGGGCGGCGCGGGATTCGGCCTGGACGATCAGGCAGATCTCGCCGTCGGCCCGCCGCAGGTAGTCCGGCACCCCGTTCCAGCGCGCCGCGCGCGCCATCGCCGTGCCCACCCCGCGGATGCCGGCGGGCGGATAGCGGGTGGCCCTCACCAGGGCGCGGGCCTGCTCGGCCGAATCGACCATCGGCACCAGCAGGGACTGGACGCCGATGTCCAGCATCTGCTTGATGCGCGCCGGATCGTGATCGACGACGCGCACCAGGACGTCGGCCCCGCCGCCCTGGAGCGCCCGCAGTTGCGCGAGGACGGTGCGCAGGTCGTTGGGACCGTGCTCGCCGTCGATCAGCAGCCAGTCGAAGCCGGTGCCGCCGAGCAGTTCGGCCACGCCGGGATCGGCCAGCCCCAGGAACAGGCCGATGCGTGGCGCCGGATCGCCGCCGCGCAGCGCGGCCTTGAACGGATTGTGGAGTGCGGACATGCGGGTTCTCCGGAAAAGGGGCAGGGCGGGATTCAGACGAAGCGGTTGGAGATGCTGCCCAGGGGCCCGTAATCGACGTGGAAAGTATCGCCCGGATGGGCGGCCACCGGCCGCGTGAAGGACCCCGACAGGATCAGTTGCCCCGCCTCCAGGCCGGCGCCGTGCGCGGCCAGCTTGCGCGCCAGCCAGACGATGCCGTTGGCCGGATGGTTCAGCACCCCGGCGGCCACTCCGGTTTCCTCGATCACGCCGTTGCGCATCAGCAGCGCGCCGGTCCAGCGCAGGTCCAGGTCCATGGGACGGATCGCCCGCCCGCCCAGCACCAGCCCGGCGTCGGCGGCGTTGTCCGAGATCGTGTCCATCACCAGGCGCGGCCGCCCGGTCGCCGGATCGACGCGGTGGCAGCGCGCGTCGATGAGTTCGATGGCGGGCATGACGTAGTCGGTGGCGTCCAGCACGTCGAACAGCGTCACGTCCGGCCCGATCAGGTCGCGGGTCAGATGGAACACCAGTTCGACCTCGACCATGGGGACGATGAAGCGGTCGAAGGGGATGTCCTGGCCGTTCTCGAACAGCATGTCGTCGAGCAGCACGCCGTAGTCGGGCTCCTCGATCCGGGAGGACCGCTGCATGGCGCGCGAGGTCAGGCCGATCTTGCGGCCGATCACGCGCCGGCCTTCCTGGAGCTTCAGGCGGATGCCCTCGCTCTGGATGGCGTAGGCGTCCTCGATCGTGATCCCGGGATGGTCCAGGGACGGCGCGCGCACCTGGACGCGGGTGCGCTCGGCTTCGCGCAGGGCGGCGGCGGCCCGGGCGATGGCGTCGCGGGACAAGGCCCCCTGGGCCGGCGCCCGCGGGCGATCGGCGATGGCGGTTTCAGCGTTTGGCATAGCGGGCATGGATGTTGTTGTGCTTGAGCGTACCCGCCTCGGAGAATTCGGACAATTCCAGGGACAGGGCCAGGGTGCGGCGCCGGAACAGCGCGTCGAAATGCTGCTTCATCACGTCGAACAGCGCCTGCGCGGTGTCGCGCACGGCCTGCGGATCGCGGCCCGCGCCGATCTTGACGGTGGCATG
Organism: Castellaniella denitrificans; assembly: GCF_042653765.1. Lineage (NCBI taxonomy): Bacteria > Pseudomonadati > Pseudomonadota > Betaproteobacteria > Burkholderiales > Alcaligenaceae > Castellaniella > Castellaniella denitrificans. Next base: position 313,506 of record NZ_JBHSEZ010000004.1, read on the forward strand.
CACGAAGGCGTCGTCGTGGTCGCCCTCGGCCACGCAGTATTCTTCCAGGCGCAGGGCGCGCGAACGGATGCCGCCCGGCGGGAACAGGCCGGTGTCGATCAGGACGTGGTTGGCCTTGCGCAGCAGGCCGGGAATGTCGCCTTCCTGGGCGAGATTGCCTGAATACTCGAAAATCAGATGTGCCATGATATGTGGACCCAGGATGCGGAAATCGGCGTCCCGGCCGGGCGGCCGGGGGACGGTCCGCGCGGCCCGCCGGGGCCGGCCGCGCATGACCGGAGAAGCCGGGATTTACTGGACCGGCAGGACCGCGTTGATCTGGCCGGTGCCCGAGCTGCCGAAATACGGGGTGACGACTTCGGCCTGGCCCCGGTACTGGTCCCAGCCCAGGGCGCCCAGCAGCATGGCGGTGTCGTGCATGTTGCCCTCGCCGTGGCACTTGGCGTTGTATTCGGGCAGCATCTCGCAGAAGGTCGCCCAGTCGCCGCGCTTCCACATGTCGATCACGGCGTGATCCATGGTTTCCAGGAACGGGCTCCAGATCTTGAACAGATAGTCCTCCGCCACGCCGTTCTGGGCGAAGCGGTGCGACAGCGAGCCGCTGGCGAGGAAGGCGACCGTGCCGTCGTACTGTTCCTCGACCGCGCGGCGCATGGCGGCGCCGATCCTGGCCGAATCCTCCATGTTGTGGACGGTGCACAGCGCCGCCACCGACACCACCTTGAACCGGCGGTCCGCGTTCATGTAGCGCATCGGCACCAGCGTGCCGTATTCCAGTTCCAGGCTGGCGATTTCATGCGCGCGCGTCCGGACGCCGGCCGCCGTGCTGGCATCGGCCAGCAGCTTGCCCAGCGCCGGATTGCCATCGTATTCGTAGGGCATGTCCTTGATGAAGTGCGGCAGCTCGTTGCTGGTGTACACGCCCTTGAAATGGGGCGCGCAATTGATGTGATAGCCGGAATTCACCAGCCAGTGCGTGTCGAAGACGACGATCGTGTCCACCCCCAGTTCGCGGCAGCGGCGGCCGATTTCCTTGTGGCCGTCGATGGCGGCCTGGCGGCAGCCTTTATGCGGCCCGTCCAGCTCGGACAGGTACATCGACGGCACGTGCGTGATCTTCGCGGTCAAAGCGAGCTTACCCATGGTGTCTCCTCCGTAAGGGGATATGAGGCAATGTTGGCTGGAGTTCAGACGCCCCAGCGAGGGATCGGATGATCCCCGTATGAGATGCAGATGTTCTTGGCTTCGCAGAACACCTCGTAGCTGTAATGGCCGCCTTCGCGCCCGGTGCCGGAGGCCTTGACGCCACCGAAGGGCTGGCGCAGGTCGCGCACGTTCTGGCTGTTGACGAACACCATGCCAGCCTCGATGCCGCGCGCCATGCGCAGGGCCCGTCCGGTGCTTTCGGTCCAGACGTAGGACGACAGCCCGTAGGGCGTGTCGTTGGCGATGGCCAGGGCCTGGGCCTCGTCGTCGAACGGGATCAGGCAGGCCACCGGGCCGAAGATCTCGTCCTGGGCGATGCTCATCCCGTTGTTTACGTCGGCGAAGACGGTGGGCTGGACCCAGTTGCCGCCCCGGAAGGCCGCGTCCACGTCCGGCGCGCCGCCCCCGCACAGCAGGCGGGCGCCCTCGCGCCGGCCCGCCTCGATGTAGCCCGTGACCTTGCGCAGGTGATCGGCCGAGATCATCGGCCCGATGATGGTCTTGGGATCCAGCGGATCGCCCACAGCCAGGCGCCGCGCCCGGGCGGCGAAATCGGCCTGGAAACGCTCGTAGATGCCGCGCTGGACCAGGATGCGGCTGCCCGCCGTGCAGCGTTCGCCATTGTTCGAGAAGATCATGAAGACGGCGGCGTCCAGCGCCCGCTCGTAGTCGGCGTCGTCGAACACGACGAACGGCGACTTGCCCCCCAGCTCCATGGAAAACTTCTTCAGGCCGGCGGCGCGCACGATGCGATGGCCGGTGGCCGTCGAGCCGGTGAAGGACACCGCGCGCACGCCGGGATGCGAGACCAGCGCCTCGCCGGCCGTGGCGCCGTAGCCGTGGACGATGTTGAACACCCCCGGAGGCACGCCGGCCTCCAGGGCCAGCCGCCCCAGGTGGTCCACGGTCAGGGGCGACAGTTCGCTCATCTTCATGACGGCCGTATTGCCGAACGCCAGGCAGGGCGCGAGCTTCCAGGTCGCCGTCATGAAGGGCACGTTCCAGGGCGAGATCAGGGCGCAGACCCCGACCGGCTGCCACATCGTGACGTTCAGGTGGCCGGTGTCCGAGGGATAGCTTTCCCCGTCCAGCCGCTGGATCTGCTCGGCGAAGAAATGGAAATTGTTGGCCGCGCGCGGCACCAGCGCCTTGCCGGTCTGGCCGATGACCTGGCCTGTGTCCCGGGTTTCCAGGCGGGACAGCTCGGGCACGTCGCGCGTGATCAACTCGCCCAGGCGATGCAGGATGGCCGCGCGCTCGGCGGTCGGCCGGGCCGCCCAGACAGGAAAGGCCTCCTGGGCGGCCTGCACGGCCCGGGCGACCTCGTCGGCGCCGCCGCTGGCGACCTCGGCCAGGACCTCGCCCGTCGCGGGATTCAGGGTTTCGAAGACGTCGGCGCTTTCGACTTCGCGCCCGGCGATCAGATGCTTGATCATGGAAGGTTCATCCCTGGTTGGCGGGTTGGGAAGGGTGGGCCTCGTCGCCCACGATGGTGTTGACCAGGCGGCCCACGGATTCGATCTCGGTTTCGACCACGTCCCCGGGCCGGGTCTCGGCCAGCCCCTGCGGGGTGCCGGTCAGGATCACGTCGCCCGGCGACAGGGTCATGAAAGACGACAGGTATTCGATCAGGAACGGGATGTCGAAGATCATGTCGGCGGTCGTGCCCTGCTGCACGACCTGGCCGTTGATGCGCGTGCGCAGCGCCAGGGCCATGGGATCGGGCACGTCGTCGCGGTCGACCATCCAGGGGCCGATGGGCGTGCAGCCGTCGCGGTTCTTCACCCGCAGGTTGGGCCGGTACCAGTTTTCCAGGTAGTCGCGGATGGCGTAGTCGTTGGCCACGGTGTAGCCGGCGACGTGCTCGTAGGCGTGCCCGCGGTGGATGCCGCGGCCGCCGCGTCCGATGACCACGGCCAGCTCGCATTCATAGTGCATGCTCTTCACACCGTCCGGGCGGCGGGTGCTCGCCCGATGGCCGATGAAGGTATTGGGGCCCTTCAGGAAGACCAGCGGGACCTCGGGCGCCTTGAAGGCCAGTTCCGCGGCGTGGTCGGCGTAGTTCAGACCCAGCGCGAAGGCCGTGCCGATCCGCACCGGCGGCAGCCAGACGACTTCCTCCGCGGGCGCCGCGCGGCCGTCGGCCAGGCGCAGCGTGCCGTCGTCCTCGACCGTGGCCGGGCGGACCGCCCCCTGCCAGGCGATGCGTGCATGCCTCATGCCGGTTCCTCCCCGGTTTCCACGGTGAATTCCAGCCGGGCCAGGCCCGGCACCTCGACGCGCACGGCGGAACCCGTCCGGGCCTCGGGCGACCGATAGACGACCCCGGTCAGGAGCACGTCGCCCTGGCGCAAGGTCATGAATTCCGTCACGTCGGCCAGCAGCCGGGCCGGCGCGCGCAGCAGGTCGGCCAGGCGGCGCTCCTCGCGCCGCTCGCCGTCGATCCAGGTCCGCAGCGCCAGGGACTGCAGCTCGCGGACCGCGCGCGGCGGCAGCAGCCGCATGGGCAGGGACCCGTCGAAGCATTTCTGGCGGATGGCCGGCCGGTAATAGTCGGCGTGCGGCAGGCTCAGGTCGGCGGCCAGCAGGCAGGCATCGACGGCATCCAGGGCCGACTCCGGCCGCAGCCGGGCCGCGTCCCGCCCCATGCGCAGGCCGATCACGGCGCCGACCTCGACCGCGCGCTCGCCGGCCGGCAGCCGTACCGCGCCGCCTTCCGGCGCCCAGGTGTTGCGCGGCTTGATGTACAGGACCGGCGCCGCCGGCAACTCCTTGTACGGCGGCTGCCGCGCGGCATCGCCCAGGCGCGACACACTGGCGGGGTCATTCATGATGACGCCGTACACGGCGGCGTCGGGAGGCAGGATGGTTTCGGTATGCATCATGTTTCAGCGACGGACGGGATTGGCCGGACTAGCCCAGGGCGCGGATCAGCCACAGGGTAATGCCCGGGAAGAAGGCCAGCACGATGATCCGCAGGAAATCGGACGCCAGGAAGGGCATCACCCCCAGCGCCGTTTCCTTCATGGGTACGTCCTTGGCCAGCTTGTTGATGATGTACAGGTTCATCCCGACCGGCGGGTGCACCAGGCCGATCTCGACCACCATCAGCGTCATGATGCCGAACCAGACGGATTTGTCGCCCGCCGACAGGCCGAAGAAATCCAGGCCCATGATCATGGGATAGAAGATCGGGATCGTCAGCAGGATCATCGCCAGCGAATCCATGACGCAGCCCAGCAGGATGTAGATCGCCAGGATGACGAAGAGCACCATCATGGGCGACAGGCCGCTGTCGATGACCCATTGCGCCAGCTCGTTCGGCATCTGCGACAGGGCCAGGGACGAATTCAGCAGGTCCGCGCCGATCAGCACCATGAAGATCATGCCGGTGACCCGCGCCGTGCCCAGCAGGCTCTGGCGCGTGCCTTCCCAGCGCATGCCGTTGGCCAGGGCGATCACGCCGCACGCCCCCGCCCCGATGGACGCCGCCTCGGTCGGATTGGCCCAGCCGCCGTAGATGCCCACGACCACGACCACGAACACCAGCATGATGGGCACGGTGCGCATCAGCGCCGCCAGGGCCTCGGCCCTGGGCGCCTTGGTGCCGGTGGGGCCGGATTCGGGATTGCGCGTGACGAGGATGCGGATCACGATCAGGTAGCCCAGCGCGGCCAGGATGCCGGGAATCACGGCGGCCATGAACAGCTTGCCGATGGAGTCCTGGACCAGCACCGCGTAGATGATCAGTGGCACCGAGGGCGGGATCAGGATGCCCAGCGTGCCGCTGGCCGCCAGCGTGCCCGTGGCCAGGCGCCCCGAGTAGCCGTGCGCGCGCAGCTCGGGCAGCGCCACCTGCCCCATCGTGGCCGCCGTGGCCAGCGACGAGCCGCAGATCGCCCCGAACGAGGCGCACGCCGCCACCGAGGCCATCGCCATGCCCCCGCGCCAGTGCCCGATCAGCTTGCCGGCCGCATCGAACAGCGCCTTGGACAGCCCGCCGTGTGTGGCGAACTGCCCCATCAGGATGAACAGCGGCACCACCGCCAGGTCGTAGTTCGACAGGCGCGCATAGGCCAGGTCGCTGAGCGTATACAGCAGTCCGTTCAAGGCCCAGTCGCTGGAGGCCACGTAGATCACCGCCCCGGCCAGCAGCATCGCCACCGCGATCTGCACCCGGAGCACCAGCAATACCAGCAGCCCTGCGAGACCGCTCAGGCCCACCGCCATCCCGCTCATGCCGACACCCCGTGATCGACGGCCATCTGTTCACGGCGCCCCAGGTACCGGGCATGCCCGAGCGCCGCCCGGACGCGCCAGAGCGCGCACAGGGCGGTCAGCAGCAGGCTGGGCACGATGGCCGCCACGGGCATCCAGATCGGCAGGCCCAGCAAGGTGGTGAAATCACCCGTCTCGCGCAGATGCAGGGCCGACAGCCAGGTCCGCCAGGCCAGCACCAGCATGGCCGCCACCAGCAGGCACTCGCAGGAGGCGTCGAGGCGGCTCTTGGCGGTCGCCGGGAGCCGCTCGGTGAACAGATCGACCCGCAGGTGATCGCCCACCAGCGTGCAGTAGGGCAGGAAGGCGGCGGCGGCCACCGCCGTCCCCACCTGCATCATCTCGACGTCGCCGGTGATCGAGCCAAAGCCCAGCTTGCGCCCGACGATGGAGACCAGCGACATGCCGACCAGCAGGATGAACAGCATCCCGCCCCCCAGGGCCAGGCCCGTGGCCAGCCGATTCAGGATCGGCCAGCCCCGGCTGCGGCGGGCCAGTTCGGTTCCGGTGTAATCCATGATCTGAATCCGTGTCGGTTATTGACGCGCCAGCGCGTGCGCGGCTTCGGACAGCTTCGTGCCGTCGAGGCCCTTCTTGTCCATTTCCGCGCGCCACTCGGTGTCGACCGCGCGGGCGGCGTTCTTCATGGCGCCGAGATCGGCTTCGCCGATGTCGACCACTTGGCCGCCGGCGGCCCGCACCTTGGCCTGCGTCTGCGCGGCCACGTCGTCCCAGACCTTGCCGAAGCGCTCGACCAGCGCCGGTCCGCTGTTGCGGTCGATGACGGCCTTCAGGTCGGGCGCGAGGCCATCGTACTTCTGCTGGTTCATCAGCAGCACCAGCACCGTGGCGGCGGGATAGGCCTGGCCGGCGGCGGGTTGCGTATGATATCGAGTGACCTCTTCGAGCTTGGTGGGCAGCACGACTTCCCAGGCGCCCATGGCGCCGTCGACCACACCCTTGGAAATGGCCTCGGTGACCTGGCCCGGCGGCATGGAAACCGGCTCGCCGCCCAGGGCGGCCAGGGTCTTGGAAGCCATGCGCGTGGGCGTGCGCAGCTTCAGGCCCTTGAAGTCCCCAAGGCTGGCGATGGCCCGCTTGGACGTATGCAGGGCCACGCCGCCGTCCACGTGCACGGCCAGCACCTTGTACTTGGAGAATTCCTGCTTGGCGTACTGTTCGTAGAAATTCCAGGCGGCGCGGCTGCCGCTGGCGGCATCCCTGACGACGAAGGGCAGTTCCATGGCTTCGATGGCCGGGAAGCGGCCCGCCGAATAGCCGGGCGCCGTCCAGACGATGTCGGCCACGCCGCGCAGGGCCTGGTCCGCCAGCTGGCCCGGCGTGCCGCCCAGCTGCATGGCGGGGTAGAACTGGCAGGCGATGCGCCCGGACGATTCCTGGGCCAGCGTGGCGCACCAGGGTTCGAGTACCATTTGCTGAGCCGCGGCGGCCGACGGCAGGAAATGCGCGATCTTGAGAGTGACTTCCTGGGCGGCGGCGGGATTGCCGACGGAAGCGGCCAGCGCCAGGGCCAGTACGGCGAGTCGTCGTTGCATATGTCTTCTCCGGATGAGGATGGGTTTTATGAGCATCGGCTGGGTTCAGTTGCCGATTCACTAACATGTTATTGTTATTTTCAGGCACTATAAAGCTAACATATTAGCAAGTCAAGCACGGAAACCGGACCGACATGAACACACCGAAAATCCATCGCAACCTGCCGCAACTCCTGCTGAAGGCGCGCGACGCCCTGCTGAGCCATTTTCGCGGGATCCTGACGCACTACGGCCTGACCGAGCAGCAATGGCGGATCGTGCGCAGCCTGCGCGAGCAGGGTCCGCTGGAACCCAATCAGCTATGCGATGCCTGCCAGATCCTCAGCCCGAGCATGGTCGGGGTGCTGAGCCGGATGCAGACCCAGGAACTCATCGTGCGCGAACGCTCCCCGCACGACCAGCGCCGGATCATCATCAGCCTGACGCCGCAGGGCCGGGCGGTCTACGATCGGGTCGCCCCGCTGGTCGAGGCCCAATACCGCCTAATCGAGGCCGCCATCGGCCGCGATCTCATCGACCAGACCTATGCCCAGATCGACCGCCTGCTGAGCGCGCCGCTGGACCAGGTCCCTTCCGTCGAACTGCCTCCCGTGGATCCGAAGGCCTGAGCCCGCGAGCGGCCTTCCGCGCCGGGCCGCGTGGCGCCGCGCCCGGCGCGAGACGGGCGGCGGCCCGTCCGGAGGCTCCCTAGCGTCCGGCCAGTTCCCGGTACACGGCCAGGTGCGCCCGGACGATCCGGTCCAGGCCGAAATCGCGCTCCGCCAGCGCCCGTCCCGCGGCGCCCATGCGGACCCGCAAAGCCTCGTCCCCGGCCAGGGCCGCGACCGCGTCGGCCAGGGCCCGCGCGTCCCGGGGCGGCACCAGCACGCCGCTGATCCCGGGCTCGATGGCGTCCCGGCACCCCGGCACGTCCGTGGTCACCACCGGCCGGCCGCAGGCGGCCGCCTCGATCAGGGACTTGGGCAGGCCTTCGCGATAGGACGGCAGCGTCACGATGTGGGCCTGCGCGTAGAAGCCGGCGACGTCCGCGCATTCGCCCACGTACTCGATCGCGCCTTCCGCCCGCCAGGCATCCAGTTCCCCGGCCGTCACCGAAGCCGGATTTTCCGGATCCAGGCTGCCGGCCAGCCGCCAGCGCAGCCCTTCGCCGCGCGCCGCGGACATCCGGGCCGCCTCGACGAATTCCCGCACGCCCTTGTCGTGCAGCAGCCTGCTGGCCATCGCGACGGTCACGGGGCCTTCCGGCCAGGGCGCGGGCGCGAACCGGTCCAGATCGACGCCCGAGCCGCGCAGCAGCACCGCCTGGGCGGGGCGCACGGCGCCGGCCTGTTCCAGCACGTCGCGGTCGGCGGTGTTCTGGAAGATCACCCGGCTGTTCGGATGCCCCAGGGCCAGGCGGTACAGGACCAGGGCCAGGCGCCGCAGCACGCCGCGCAGCCCCGAGCCCGGGATGAACACGTAGCCCAGGCCGGAAATCGCCGCGACGTAGGCGGGCACCCCGGCCAGGCGGGCGGCGATGCCGCCGTAGAGCACGGACTTGAGCGTGACGGCATGCACCAGGCCGGGCCGCACCCGGCGGAACAGGCGCCAGATCGCCCACAGGCTGCGGGCTTCGGTCCAGGGCCGCATGCTGGTGCGCGACAGGGGCAGGACGTGGTGCGTTAGGCCCAGCGCCTCCAGTTGCGCCACCGCCGGGCCGCCCATGGACGCGACGTGCACCTCGTAGCCCGCGTCCCGGGCGGCCAGGGCGACCGGCAGCCGGTGCGACACCAGGAACGCCGGATTGGTGATGAAGAACAACAGCCGCGGCGCCGGAACCGGCGCGGCGCCCGCCGCCGGAACCCGAACCGCGTCCGGAACCGCCGAAGCCGCCGCGCCGGCCGACGCGCGCCCCGCCCCGGCCGCCGGGAAATCGGCGGCCAGACGGCGCCAGACGGCTTCGTAGCGATCCACCATGGCCCGCAGGCTGTAGCGCCGCTCGACGGACACCCGGGCCGCGTCGCGCCGCGCCGGCCAGCCGGCGTCGCGCACGGCATCCACCGCCTGGGCGATGGCCCCCGCCAAGGCCACCGCATCGCCCGGCGGCACGACCCAGCCATGCTCGCCCACGATGTCGGCGGCATCGCCGACGTCGGTCACCACGCAGGCCACGCCGGAGGCCATGGCCTCGGACACCACGTTGGGAAAGCCTTCGGCCTTGCTCGACAGCACGTGGATGTCCAGCGCCCGCATCAGCGCGGGAACGTCGTCGCGCCGCCCCAGGAAGATCAGGTGGTCCAGCAGGCCGTAGTGCCGCGCCAGGGCGATCAGGTCTGCGTTGTCGCGCGACATGCCCAGCCCGATCAGCACGCAGCGCAGGTCCGGATGGGCGCGCACGCACAGGGCCAGCGCCGCGAGCAGGTTCTCATGGTCCTTCAGGGGATTCCAGCGCGCCACGCTGCCCAGCAGCGGCGCGCCCTCGGGCACGCCCCAGCGGGCGCGCAGTTCGGCGGCGCCCGCCGCGTCCGGGTGCCAGACGTCCAGGTCGTAGCCGTTGGGCACCACCAGCACCCGGTCGGCACGGTACCCCCAGCCCCGGTGGACCTCGGCCGCCTTGCGGGCGCAGGCGACGATGACGCCCGGCACCCAGGACGACACCCGGGCGCAGGCCCAGGCCGCGATGCGGGAAGATCGGCTGCTTTCGCCCAGGCTGACGCCCGAATTGCGCACGCCCCAGGCCACGGCGCGGATGCCGGCCAGGCGCGCCACGAGGCCGGCGATCAGGTCGGCATGGTACATCCAGGTCTGCACCACGTCGGGGCGGCGCTCGCGCAGCAGCCGGACCAGCCGCCACAGGCCCCGGACGTTGCCGGTCCAGCCCTGCATGTCCAGGCAAACCACCTCGACGCCGGCCTCGTGCAGCCGCGCGCCCATGACGCCTTCGCCGCGCATGGACACCACCGTGTGCCGGACCGTGCCGCCGGGGGCCGTGACTAGGCGGAACAGCACGGTTTCGGCGCCGCCATGCAGCAGCCCCGAAATCACGTGCATGACCCGCAACGGCGCGCGGCCCGTCTCGGACCCGGATTCGGCGGCTGGCTGGGGAGTGGCGGGCAGGCCCGCTTCGTTTCCGTTCATGAAGTTTCCTCGACCCTCGGGATCATCAGGTCATCAGGACGGCGACCGGCGCGCGGCGCCCTCGTCATCGGCGCCGATCGTCCCGTCCGCATCCGTCCAGGCATCATCCCAGGCCCGCAGGACGGCGTCCAGCCCATAGCGGGCCCGCACCGACCCGGCCGCCGCCCGGCCCCGGGCCTCGCGCTCGGCGGGGCCGGCGCGCATCACCCGCAGCAGGGCCCGGCCCAGGGCCGCCTCGTCGTCCAGGGGCACCAGGTCGGCCAGGCGGCCGTCCAGCGTCAGTTCCGACGGCCCCGAGGGACAGTCCGTCGCCACGCAGGGCAGCCCCAGGGCCATGGCCTCGAGCAGCGCATTGGGGAAACCCTCGACGCTGGAATTCAGCACGAAGGCATGGGCCGTGGCCAGATCCTCCCACGGGGTCCGGCTGAAGCCGGGCAGCCGGATACGGGATTCGAGCCCCAGCTCCCGGACGCGCCGCAGGCAGGCTTCGCGCTGGGCGCCGTCCCCCCAGATGCACAGGTCCCAGTCCGGACATTGCGGAGCGAGCGCGGCGAAGCATTCGATCAACCGGTCGAACCGCTTGACGGGATTGAAGCGCCCCAGCGCGGCCAGCGTGCGGCGAGGTCCCGGGGGCTCGTGGGCCCGGCACGCGGGCAACCCGTCGGGCAGCGGATTGGGGATCACCGCCACGCGGCGCACGCCCGGCGCGACCCGCAGCAGATGGGGCACGCTGCGGCGGGTCTGCACGGCGACGCGGCGCGCCCAGGGATAGGTCCAGCGCCGCAGCCGGCGCAGGACGGGTTCCAGGTTGACGCTGTGGGCCGGATCGGTGCGTTCGCCGACGACGATCGGCAGGCCCAGGCCGCGCAGGGCCAGCAGCGCCGTCACGTTGACGTTGGTCAGGAAGGACAGCACCCGGTCGGGCCGGCATTCCCGCGCCAGGCGCCGCAGGGCGGCGAGCTTGACCAGGGGGCGCAGCCAGGCCGGGCCGCGCACCCGGTCGGCCAGCCACAGCAGGCGCACGCCCGGATCCAGGACTTGGTCGCAGCGCCCGCGCCCGGAATAGCAGCACACCAGGGTGACCTCGTCGCCACGCCGCGCCCAGGCGTTGGCCAGGGTGGCGGCCACGCGCTCGGCGCCGCCCCCGTGCATGGAACTGACGAGGAACAGGAGCTTCACCTAATTCACCCTCCGGCCCTGGAACACCTGTTCCCACAGGGCCATGATGCGCGCGGTACCGAAGCGGTCGCGCGCATCGACGGCGCGGCCGGCCAGCCGCGCCCGCAGGCCGGGGTCGGCCATCAGCTCCGCCAGCCCGGCCGCGAGGGCGTCCGGATCGTCGATCGGCCGGACCAGCACGCCGTCCAGGCCCTCGCGGATGATCTCCCGGGGACCGGTATCGCAATCGGTGGCCACGCACGGCAGGCCGCAGGCCATGGCCTCGATCAGGGTGTTAGACAGGCCTTCCGCCTGGGAACTGAGCACGTACAGGTCCGAGGCGCCGTACCAGGCCGCCATGTTGCCGACGCGCCCCGGCAGGCTGACGCGCCCGTCCAGGCCCAGCTCGTCGCGCAGGGCTTCGAGTTCCCCGCGCTGCTCGCCCTCGCCCAAGATGGTCAGGTCCCAGTCGGGAAACGGCGCCGCCAGCTGGGCGAAGGCCCGCAACAGGCCGTCGAAGCCCTTGACCGGATGCAGCCTGCCCACGGCCAGCAGCCGGCGGCGGCCGGGCGCGCGCGGCGGCTCCAGGACCGGCTCGCCGTCGGCCAGCGGCCAGCGCACGGCATTGGGGATGACCTGGGCGCGCACGCCGGGCAGGTGCTCGTCGAGCCACTGCGCCGTCCCCCGGGTCAGGGCGACGACGGCGTCGGCGCGCGGATAGGCCCAGCGGCGCAGCCGTTCCCAGAACGCCGGCAGCGGCAGGCTGGGCGGGTGGGCGTGCTCGGTGGCGATCACGCGGCTGTGTCCGCGGGCGGCCAGCACCGCCAGGACCGAGCCCCGGGTCATCATGCCCAGCACGACGGACGGGCGATGGCGCCGCACCAGCCGGCGCAGCGCCAGGACGCGCAGCAGATTGCCCCACAGGGCGCCCACGGGGCCCGCGCTGTCCCCGGCCAGCCCCAGGGCCTGGCGCCGCACGCCGTCCGGCAGCGGATAGGCATCCTGGCGGTCGTCCGTCTGGGTCACGATCATGACCCGGCAGCCGCGCGCCAGCCAGCCGGCGGCCAGGTCCACGGCCACGCGCTCGGCGCCGCCGCCCCGCAGCGAATGGATCACGATCATCAGGTCGATCCGGTCGGCGGTCATGTTTCTTCCCTCTTCTCCGGACGCACGCGCCAGGCCAGGCCCAGGTAGCAGGCATAGGACAGGGCGTACATGAGGGCGGTCGCCAGCATGATGCCCGCCGCGCCCATGGACGGCGCCAGCACGGTGTTCATCCAGGCCTTGAGGCCGAAATTCAGGACGGCGATCGTGGCCATCCAGCCGTAGCGGTTCTGGCTGGCCAGCAATTGCACCAGGATCAGCACGCCGAAATAGAAAGGCAGCTGGAGCATCCCCCAGCGCAGCACGTGCGCCACGGCGGCCGTGTCCTGCGCCGTGAAGGCGCCGCGCTCGAACAGCAGCGACACCAGCCAGGGCGCCAGCCACCAGCCGATCAGCACCGCGACGGCGCCCATCGCCAGCAGGGCGAACGACCATTTCAGCGCCATGGCGCGGGCGTGCGCCGCGTCGCCCCGCGCCTGGATGTCGGCCAGCACCGGCAGGGCCGCGCGGCCGACCGAGGCCGCTCCCAGTCCGATCATGAGCGACAGCAGCCGCGCCGCGTAGCCCAGGGTGGCATTGGCGTTGGCGCCCAATTGCGCCGCCGTGTACTGGTCGATGGGACCGACGAAGCTCATGGCCAGCTGGCCGACCAGCATGATGCCCGCGGCGGCGGCCAGGCTGGACCACTGCGGCGCGTGCCGGCTCAGGCGCGGCCGCATCGGGACGCGGTCCGCGCGCCGCGCCAGGACGTCCTGCCAGACGGCCTGGATGGCGTAGCCCAGCAGCGTGCCCCAGAGCAGCGGCAGGATGCCCGCGCCCGCGGGCGCGGCCAGCACGCAGACCAGGATCGCCAGGGCCGGCACGCTGTCGAGCAGGGTGTTGATGTGGCGCTCGTGCGCCCGCAGGCGCGCCGCGCCCAGCCCCGTCCAGATCGTGAAGAAGGCGGCCGGCGCGAAGCCCAGGATCAGCAGCAGGCTCATGTCGCGCACCGTGGGCGACAGGCCCTGCCCCGCCACATCCAGGACCAGCGGCCAGGCCAGCCCCAGCAGGACGGCCGCCGCGGCGCCCAGCGCCCAGGCCCAGGCCTGCAGTTCGCCCAGGAAGCGGCCGTGCAGGGCGGATTCCCCCTGGCGGCTGCGCACCAGGGCCGGGATCAGCACCACGGAACAGGCCCCGACCAGCGTCACCGGCAGCCAGTTGGCGATCGTCAGGGTGAACTGGTAGGCGTCCACGGCGTCGCTGACGCCGTAGCGGTACGCCACCGCCATTTCCTTGACCGCGCCCACCGCCTTGCCCATCAGCAGGAAGAAGGCGACGCGGGCCGCCCCCAGGGCGATGCGGCGGTGGTCGGCGTGCAGGCCCGCCAGCCGGCGCTTCAGCGGCGCGATCACGTCAACCAACCCTCACGCGTCGGACCCGCACGCCACGGTCAGCTCAGGAACTGGACGTACCAGGGCATGGCGACCTCCAGGCCCCGCAGGATGTCGAACTGAGGATCGTAGCCCAGCAGGCCGCGCGCCTTGGCGATGTCGGCCTGGGAATGGCGCACGTCGCCCGCGCGGAAGTCCGCGTGGCGCGGCTCACGCGCGTAGGCCACGCCGTTGCGTCCCAGGATGTCGCGCAGGTGGCCGAACAGTTCGTTCAGCGAGGTGCGGGCGTTGAAGGCCACGTTGTAGACCTGGTTGACGCCCTCGGGACCGGCCAGGGACGCCAGCACGTTGGCCTGGACGACGTTGTCGATGTAGCAGAAGTCGCGGCTGGTCTCGCCGTCGCCGTTGATCACGACCTCCTGGTCGCGGATCATGGACGACACCCACTTCGGAATCACGGCCGCATAGGCGCCGTCCGGGTCCTGGCGCTGGCCGAAGACGTTGAAGTAGCGCAGGCCGACGGCCTTGAAGCCGTAGGCGCGGGCGAAGACGTCGGCGTACAGCTCGTTGACGTACTTGGTGACCGCGTAGGGCGACAGCGGCTTGCCGATCAGGTCCTCGACCTTGGGCAGGCCGGGATGGTCGCCATAGGTGGAGCTGGAGGCCGCGTAGACGAAGGATTCGACCTGGGCGTCGCGCGCCGCCACCAGCATGTTGAGCTGGCCGCCGACGTTGACCGCGTTGGTGGTGATCGGATCGTTCAGCGAACGCGGCACCGAGCCCAGCGCCGCCTGGTGCAGCACGTGGCGCACGCCCTTGACCGCCTGCCTGCAGGTGTCCAGGTCGCGGATGTCGCCCTCGATGAAGCGAAAGCGCGCCCACTGCGCGGGGCTGACGCGGGATTCGACCTCGTCCAGGTTGCGCTGGTAGCCGGTGGAAAAGTTGTCCAGGCCGACGACGGTCTGGTCCAGGCCCAGCAGCGCTTCCAGCAGGTTGGAGCCGATGAAGCCGGCGCAGCCCGTCACCAGCCAGGCGCGGGGCTGCGCCCGCAGCTCGGCCCGGACGGATTCATAGCGAGAAGTCATGCGGGAACCTCAGAGGCGCAGGTCGGACTCGCCGGCGGCGAGCACGTATTTCAGGTCGTACAGCACGTGTTCGGGCTTGCCCAGCGCGCGCAGCGCGGCGGCGCCCATGGCGGCGAACTGCTCGTGCGCCACCGCCAGGATGATGCCGTCGTAGGCGCCCACGGCCGGCTTGGCAACCGGCGTGAGGCCGTATTCGTGCTGCGCCTCGGCCGCGTCGACCCAGGGATCGTAGACGTCCACCTCGATGCTGTATTCGCCCAGTTCGCGCACGATGTCCACGACGCGGGTGTTGCGCAGGTCGGGGCAGTTTTCCTTGAAGGTCAGGCCCATCACCAGCACGCGCGAGCCCTGCACCTGGATGCGGCGCTTGGTCATGGCCTTGACCAGTTGGGAGACCACGTAGCCGCCCATGGAGTCGTTCAGGCGGCGGCCGGCCAGGATGATTTCCGGGTGATAGCCGATGGACTGCGCCTTGTGGGTCAGGTAGTACGGATCGACGCCGATGCAGTGCCCGCCGACCAGGCCCGGCCGGAAGGGCAGGAAGTTCCATTTGGTGCCCGCGGCCTGCAGCACGTCCAGCGTGTCGATGCCCAGGCGGTTGAAGATCAGCGCCAGTTCGTTGATCAGGGCGATGTTCACGTCGCGCTGAGTATTTTCGATGACCTTGGCGGCCTCGGCGACCTTGATCGAGGGCGCCTTGTGCGTGCCCGCCGTGATGATCTGGCGGTACAGTTCGTCGACCAGGTCGGCGACCTCGGGCGTGGAGCCCGAGGTGACCTTGCGGATGGTGGAGACGCGGTGCTGCTTGTCGCCCGGGTTGATGCGCTCGGGACTGTAGCCCGCGTAGAAATCGACGTTGAACTTCAGCCCGGAGATGCGTTCCAGCACCGGCACGCAGACTTCTTCGGTGGCGCCGGGGTAGACCGTGGATTCGTAGATGACGATGTCGCCGCGCTTGAGGATGCGGCCGATGGTCTCGCTGGCGCGTTCCAGGGGCGTCAGGTCCGGCTGCTTGTACTCGTCGATGGGCGTGGGGACGGTGACGATGAACACGTTCGCGGCGGCCAGCTCGGCGGGGTCCGACGAATAGCGCAGGTGCCTGGCCTGGGCGAGTTCCGGGCCGTCCACTTCCAGGGTGTGGTCGCGGCCGGCGCGCAGTTCCTCGATGCGCCGCGTGTTGATGTCGAAGCCCAGCACGTCGCGGTGCTTGCCGAATTCGACCGCCAGCGGCAGGCCCACGTATCCCAGACCGACGACGGCCAGACGGACGTCCTGAATGTTCATTTGGTTCTCCCCGGCATGCGAGCCGATTTGACAGTGTGGAATTTTAATCGCGCCGCACGCCGCGCCCCAAGGAGGGCAGCAGCAGCCAGCGCGGCCGCCGCCAGGTGACGAGGCGGATGTACAGCCAGATGTAGGCCATGGCGAAGACCCCCATGCTGAGGCACAGCATCCAGGCGTTGTCCCACCACAGCGTGGCGGGCACCAGCCCGATCAGGGCCAGCACCCACAGATAGGGCGAGGTCATGGCGTTGCACAGCGCCGGCAGCGCGTGGCGGCGGTCGCGGCTGAAGGTGATGCGCACCAGGCGGCGGAACACCAGCTGGTGCAGGTGCAGCGCGTCGGGCTGGTCGACCGGCACGCCGCGCTTGAACTTGCGGCGCCAGATGGAAAACAGGGTCTCGAAGACCGGGTAGAACAGCACGGCCAGCGCATAGAAGGGCGACACCCCGGGATTGCGCACCACCAGCTGCACGGCCAGCTCGGCCAGCATGAAGCCGACGAAATAGGCCCCGCCGTCGCCCAGGAAGACCCGGCCGAAGGGGAAGTTCCAGACCAGGAAGCCCAGGGTCGCGGAAGCCAGGGACGTGGCGATGAGGAAGATGGGGATGTCCTGGACCTGCCAGGCGACCAGGGCGAGCGACACCGCCATCAGGGTGGCGATCATGCCCGCCAGGCCGTTCATGCCGTCGATGATGTTCAGGGCATGCGTACAGCCGCCGACCGCCACCATGGTGAACAGCAGCGAGATGATCGGCCAAGCCGACAGCAGCGTGTCGGCCCACGACAGGCCCACGCGCGAGACGCCGCCCAGCAGCCACCAGGCGATGGCGGCCGACACGAAGGCCGCCAGCAGGCGCTTGCCGGAACCGATGTCCTTGGTGATGTCTTCGAGCAGCCCGGCGACGAACACCGGCAGCGCCGACACGAACAGCGCCGGCCACAGCCAGGTCAGGGTCATGTTGCTGGGGCCCAGCACCAGCAGGCCCGCCAGACTGCCGGCCACCACCGCCAGCCCGCCCACCCGGGGCGCCGCGCGGGAATGCATGGCCTGGGGCTTGTGCATGTCCGTGTCGCCCGTCAGGCGGCCGTGCCAGCGTTCCGACACGACGATCAGGCCGCCGACCATGAAGGCCACGATCCCGATGATGGGCCAGCTGAGCGTGGCGGACAGATTGGAGGCGTTCAAGTCGATCCCGTTGGGCAAAACGAGATTATCGGCCAATTTTGTAACTTGTGGTGCGGCGCAGCGGATACAGATGCAACAAAAGAGCCGCGCGAAACGATCCGTCCGCGCGACCCTGGCCTGTCAGGCCGTCACAGACCGCCCATGCACAGATATTTGACCACCAGGTAATCGTCCAGCCCGTAGTGCGAGCCCTCACGCCCCAGGCCGGACTGCTTGACCCCGCCGAAGGGCACGGCTTCGTTGGAGATCAATCCGGTGTTGATGCCCACCATGCCGTATTCCAGCGCCTCGGCCACGTGCCACACCCGGCCGATGTCGCGGCTGTAGAAATAGGCGGCCAGGCCGTATTCCGTATCGTTCGCCATGCGGACGACGTCCTCGTCGTCGCCGAAGCGGAACAGCGGCGCCAGCGGACCGAAGGTTTCCTCGCGGGCGAACTTCATGGTCGGCAGGGCGTCGGCCAGCACCGTGGGCTCGAAGAACGTGTGCCCCAGGGCATGGGGCTGGCCGCCGGCCAGGATGCGCCCACCCTGGGCGACGGCGTCCGCGATATGTTCCCGGACCTTGGCCACGGCGGCCTCGTCGATCAGGGGCCCCTGGGTGACGCCGTCCTCCAGGCCGTTGCCGACCCGCAGCTTGCCGACGGCCTCCACCAGCTTGCGGCTGAAGGCGTCGTAGACCGAATCCTGCACGTAGAAGCGGTTGGTGCACACGCAGGTCTGCCCGGCGTTGCGGTATTTGCTGGCGATGGCGCCTTCCACGGCGGCATCCAGGTCGGCGTCGTCGAACACGATGAAGGGCGCATTGCCGCCCAGTTCCAGCGACAGTTTCTTGATCGAAGGGGCGCACTGGCGCATCAGCAGGCGCCCGACCTCGGTGGAGCCGGTGAAGGACACCTTGCGCACCAAGGCATTGGACGTCATCTCGCCGCCGATGGCGGGAGCGTCCCCCGTCAGAACGGAGAACACGCCCGCCGGCACGCCGGCCTCTTCCGCCAGCACGGCCAGGGCCAGGGCGGAAAACGGCGTCTGTTCCGCCGGTTTGACGACCAGCGGGCACCCCGCCGCCAGGGCGGCGCCGGCCTTGCGAGTGATCATGGACGACGGAAAATTCCAGGGCGTGATGGCGGCGCACACCCCGATGGGTTCACGGGTGACGACGACCCGGCGGTCCTTGGCGAACGTGGGGATCACGTCGCCATAGGCGCGCTTGCCCTCTTCGGCGAACCATTCCAGGAAGGCGGCGCCGTAGGCGATTTCACCCCGGGATTCGGCCAGGGGCTTGCCTTGTTCGACCGTCATGATCAGGGCCAGATCCTGGGCGTGTTCGGTCATCAGGTCGAACCAGCGCCGCAGGATGGCCGCGCGTTCCTTGGCGGTCATCGCGCGCCAGGCGCCCCAGGCGGCCTGCGCGCCCTCGATCGCGCGGCGGGTCTCCGCCGCACCCATGCGGGGCACGGTGCCCAGGATTTCTCCCGTCGCCGGATTGCGGACATCGAAGGTGCCGGCGGAATCCGCATCGCACCATTGGCCGTTGACATAGGCCTGCTGACGCAGCAGGTCGGGTTTTTTCAGTGCCAGCATGCTTGTGCTCCGATTGTTCGTTCAATATAATGAACGATATTTATTGGAATGAACGATCCGATGATAACGGCCCCCGCCGCCAGGCGTCAATCCGCCGGGATGCCCCGCGCCCGGCGCGGCGGCCGGTAGGCGCCGCCCCTCCCCGACGACCCCATCCCATGAGCACCGATCACGGAACCTCTGAACGCGTCCTCGCGCCGGCCGTCGCCCGCGCCTCCGCCGTGCTGGACCTGCTGGCCCGCACCGGCCGCCCCGCCTCCCTGGCCGAACTGGCCAAGACGCTGCGGTTGCCCAAGAGCAGCCTGCACGGCCTGTGCGCCACGCTGGAACACCTGAACCTGATCACGCGGCTGGAAGGCGGTCAGATGGCGCTGGGACCGCACGTGATGATGTGGGCCAACGCCTTCATGGCGCGGC
Organism: Castellaniella denitrificans; assembly: GCF_042653765.1. Taxonomy (NCBI): domain Bacteria; kingdom Pseudomonadati; phylum Pseudomonadota; class Betaproteobacteria; order Burkholderiales; family Alcaligenaceae; genus Castellaniella; species Castellaniella denitrificans. Next base: position 332,850 of record NZ_JBHSEZ010000004.1, read on the forward strand.
TGGACATCACGCAGGAATTCTTCGCGTCCTGGGACGACATGCGCGTCCTGCCGGAAGAAACCATCACGCTGTCGGTGCGCGACGGCGCCGAGGTCGTGTACATCGCCTGCCGCAACGGCAAGCATCCCCTGGGACTGCGATTCCACGCCGGCATGCGGCTGCCGGCGGTCTACACCGCCACGGGCCTGGCCATGCTCAGCACCCTGCCGGACGCCAGCGTGCGCAAGCTGCTGGACGGCCATCCCGGGGGCTGGCCCGCCCCGCTGACCGATCACGGCCTGCGCGACACCGCGTCGGTCATCGACGAACTGCGGCAAATCCGCCAGCGGCGCTATTCGACCGACCGCGAAGGGGTGCGCGACGGCATGTACTGCTATGGCGCCCCGGTCTTCGATTCGCACCACCCCGAAGCCGTGGCGGGCGTGGCGGTCAGCATCCGCTCGCTGGAGGCCAACCCGGCGCTCGAGGAACGCGCCGGGCACGCCATCCGCAAGCTGGCCGACCGGCTGTCGGAACGCCTGGGGGCCTGGCGCGGCCGGTGAGGCGGAACCCGCGCGCGAAAGAGGCGCCGGGTCAGAACAGCCCGTGTTCCAGGCAGAAGGAGATCAGTTCCTGGTTGTTCTGCGCGCCCAGCTTGCGCATCGCCGAGGTCTTCTGGGCGCTGATGGTCGTCACGCTGCGATGCAACTGGCCCGCGATCTCGGTGATCGAAGCGCCCTGCACGAACAGGCGCAGCACCTCGAACTCGCGCGTGCTCAGGGAATCCACCCGCTCCTGCAGGCTGCGCACCTCCCCGCCCACGGACATGTCCTGCCTGAACCCGGGCGGGTAGTAGCGCAAGCCCCGGCGCGCCAGGGTAAGGGCCACCAGCAGCGCATCCAGGTTGTCCTGCTTCATGACCACGCCCAGGACGCCGGCATCGTACAGCGAGGAAACGATCATCGGAGTGGACACCATGGTCAGGACGATGATCCCGACCTCCGGAAAATGCCGGCGCAGATAGGAAATGAACCGCATGCCGTCGCCGTAGCGCGCATCGCCCGGCATGGAATAGTCGGTCACGACGATATCCGGCGCGCAGGTGCCCAGGCGCTCGACCAGTTCCGAGGGCGTCGAGACCATCGCCTCCACTTCCAGGTTGATGTCCCGCGCGAGCAGCTCCCGGATCCCCATCAGCACCAGGGGATGATCGTCCACCAGGACGATGCGCAATTTCTTCGAGGGCACCATCGGATGTCTCTACCGTCAAATCAGACTTGTTCGACCTGCGCGCTCAGGGCTTCCTGCGCCTGCCGCACCTTTTCCCAGACGGCCGGCGCATCCGCGCCCGCCGTCAAGGCATCCTCCAAAGCACCCAGTTCGCGCGCCTGGCCTTCCCAGCCCACGACCACCAGCGCGCCGCGCATGCGATGCAGCAATCGCGCGGCCGCTTCCGTCTGGCCCTGCCCGCACGCCAGACGCAACTGGCCCAGGTCAGCCGCCATTGTCCGCCGAAACACCGCCCGATAGCGATCCTCGATCGGCTTCGCCCCCTCCGTCCCCCCTTCCGCGGGGGCCCGGACGGCTATTTCCGGCCGCGGAGTGTTGTTCGGCGGCAACTGGTCGCGCGGCCGCAATTTGTTGAGCAGGCCGCACAGCGTCCGCAGGTCGATCGGCTTGACCACCCAGGCGTCCATGCCGCTGTCGCGGCAGCGCAGTTCCTCATCCCGCATCGCATTGGCGGTCAAGCCCACGATCGGGATCCGCTCGCCGAGGCCGCGCAAATGGCGCGCCAGCTCGTAGCCATTCATGCGCGGCATGTTGACGTCGGTCAGCACCACGTCATAGCGGCCGGCGGCCCACAGGCTGAGCGCGTCCTCGCCATTCTCGGCGACGGTCACCTGGCAGCCCAGCTGTTCCAATTGGTCGCGCAGCGTCACCATGTTGATGGGATTGTCCTCCACGACCAGGATCCGCACGCCGGACCAGGCCAGGCGGGGAGCCGCCGTCTGCGCGGCATCTTCCGCGGGCGGATGGCCGCCGCCCAGCCAGGCGCCCAGCCCCAGGCCGATGCTGCTCACGCGGAACCCGTCGATGCCGGCATGCGTCGATGGCCCTTCCCTGGGAGACAGCCCCATGTAGCGCCCCTGCCACCCCGGTGGCGCGTCGGCGCGCGGCATCTGCACGTCGAGCAGGACCTCCTCGCTCCCTCCCGAAGGCTCCTGCGCGGCGGGCACGATCTGCGCCGCCGCTCCCCAATGGGCCAGCCACCGGGACAGGTTTTCCGCCAGCTCGGCGTGCGGCGCGCGCACCCGCACGCTCAAGGTCCGCAAGTCCGGCGCTTCGCGCCCGGCGGCCCCATCCACGCGGTCGAGCGTCAGTTCGAACGTGAAGCTGCTGCCCAGGCCGGGTTCGCTGACCACCTGGATCCGGCTATCCATCAACTGCGCCAGGCGGTCGCAGATGGACAGCCCCAGCCCCGCCCCGCGCACCGTATGGTTGTCCGCATGCACCAGGTAGAACGGCTTGAACAGGTCCACCTGCTGCTCGCGCGTGATCCCGATGCCGCTGTCGGCAACCTGGAATCGCAGCGCGCAGCGGCCCGCCTCTCCCGGCTCGGCGCGCAGGCGGACGATCACATGGCCCGCCTGGGTGAACTTGACGGCATTGCTGATCAGGTTGTTCAGGATCTGCCGGATGTGCGCCATGTCCCCCATGACGGCGGCCGGCGTCTCCGGATCCACGCAGGCGAACAGCAGCAGCCCCTTCTGCTGCGCCATGGCCGCGTAGGCGGCGACGCAATCCTCGACGAGCGCGACCGGATCGAATGGTTCCCGGTTGATCTGCAGCTGTCCCGCCTCGATCCGGGTGATGTCCAGCACGTCGCTGATGATCTGCAGCAATTGATGCGACGCCCCCCGGATCCGCTCGACCTGCTGGTGCTGCTGCGTGTCCAGCGCCATCAGCGACAGCAGTTCCAGGGAGCCCAGCACGCCATAGAGCGGCGTGCGGATTTCATGGCTCATGGTCGCCAGGAACGTGGATTTCGCGGCACTGGCCGCGTCCGCGGCCTCTTTGGCCCGCTCCAGTTCATGGTGCGCCTCGACCTGGGCCGTGATGTCCGTGAAGATGCACAGCAGCACGTCCTGTTCATGGTAGCGGGTCGGCGCGCAGGCCATCAGCAGGTGCCGGTCGTCCGGCAAGGCCAGCGGCTGGATGCCGGCGGACTGGCCGTCGCGGACCTGCCGCCAGACGTCCCGCAGCCCGGGCAGCTCGGGAAATGCATCGCCCGGCTCGAGTCCCAGCCACGCCAGCGCGGACGCATTGCTGAAGACCACGCGACCTTCGGCCATCTCCAGCAGGCACAGCGCCACGGGCGCCGTCTCGATCAGCGTCCGGTTGAAGGCTTCGCGCTCCAGGATTTCCTGCTGCGCCTTGCGCGCCGGTTCGACCACGCCGTACCGGTACCAGCGCGCATAGCCCACACCGCCCAGCAGGCACAGCAGGATAAGGAAACCGGCGCCAGTCAGGAACCAGGCGTTGCCCCGCAGGAACCGGTCGTACGACACCAGGTAGCGGCCCGTCCAGAGGCCGGCCTCGTCCCGGACCAGGAACGCCAGCCCGTTGGCCGTCAACTTGAACCCTTCGGCCCCCAAGTCGGGCGGCGAATCCCCTCCGCGAATCAGGTCGCCCTGCCCCGTGCGGCTGAGCCAGAACCGGTAGCCCGCGGGCGTATCTACCCCCGCCCGTGTCGCATGCAGGCGCGCTTCGTCGATCAGCAACGCCGCGCGCAAATGCACGGTCCGTGGATAATCCAGCGGCGGTGTGTCCACGGGAAACAGCGCCAGGGAGGACAAGGCCAGCAGCTTGTGCGGCTGGCCGGGCACGGGCAGCCAATGGACGACGGGGGCGCCCGCGTTCGGGCCTTTCTGTTCGGGACGCTGCCTGGCGTCTTGTTCGTCCAGGAATTCCCACGCAAACCGGATCGTGGCGGCGAAGGCTGTCTGCTGAGACTCGTCGGAAGCATCTTCCAGGTAGCCGAAGGAAGGAATGCTCAGGCTGATCGGATCTCTCCGGCTGGCCAGCGCCAGGTCGGCCGAAGGGAAATCCGACAGGGACCAGAACGCCGAATAGACCCCCGAAAGGTAATTGCCCAGCGACTGGTAAAAGGCCAGGCGCGGATCGCAGGCCTCGATGCGCGTACGGCAGATGAGGGAAAACGGAATGGCCGCCGGCGACGAGCGGGCCACGAAGACCCGGTCGCCCTGGACATCCAGCTTTCTCCAGACGGGCGACAGATCCTCGGCCCGCAACTGGCCACCCACCGAGTGCAAATGGGACAGGAAGCGTTCCTGTTCCTGGAGATTGCCCAGGACGGCCTCGAAATCGTCGACCAGGTGCAGCCGTTCCTGATGAAAGAACTGCTGGGCCCCGACGAAGAGCGCCCCCAGCAGGATCAGCGAGATCGGGACGAAGACGAGGACGACGACGCTGAGCCAATAAGAGCGCTGGGTGATCCGATTGAAGAAAGGGGCATCGTGCATTGTCTTGAACGGAAGATGCCGCCCCGGCGCAATGGAATCAGGGCGTCGCGCTCGTACCATAACGCAGAAACGGCTCGATCCCCTCCGCCCGGACGGCGGGCGCCACGAGGAACCCCTGGATGCAGTCGCAGCCGAGCTGCCGCAACAGATCCAGGTCGTCGTGCGTTTCCACCCCCTCGGCGGTCACCTTGAGACCCAGTTGCCGGCCCAGACGCACCGAGGCTTCCAGCGCGGCCCGGCGCGTCGCATCGCGCCAGGCTCCGGTGACGAAGCCCCGGTCGATCTTGACTTCGGTGAACGGCAAGGTGGTCAGGTGGCGCATAGAACTGAACCCATGGCCAAAATCGTCCTGCGCCAGGCCGAAGCCCTTCAGCCGCAAACGGCCAGCCCCCATATGATACTGCCCCATGTCCTCCAGCGTCTGGTCCTCCAGCAGCTCGAACGTCACGTCGCCGCAGCTTCCGTCCGCGGATTCGACGCACGTCTGGAGCTGGTCGGGCAGGTCCGGATTCGCCAGCAGCGGGACCGGCAGGTTCACGGACAGCTCCACCCGCCAGCCCGATTTCCGCCACTGCCGCTGCGCAGCCAGCCCATCCATCAGCATCCGGAACAGCAAGGGTTCCTCCAGGCCATAGAGCCGGATGGCTTCCAGGAACCGGGCATCGCCGGCATGGCTGGCGCCGGGCACCGGCCAGCGGGCCAGCACCTCGACACCGGTCACCTGGCCACTCCTGATATCGACCTTGGGCTGGAACCAGCCCTGGATCCTGCGGGCTTCCAGGGCATGGCTGAACACCCCTTTTCCAGCGGGCTGGCTCGGCGGCGGGGCGTCCTCCGCACTGCGCCGGTCGAAGCCTGCGGACAGCACGGCCCGCAGGCGGCGCGCATGATCCAGGGTGAACGGCTTGACGAACGCGCCCATGACGGCCAGTCCGCGCGCCTTGGCCATGGCGGCGGCATTGTCCAGCACCGGCTGGCTGCACATGCTGACGCACGCCACCCAGGGCCGCAATCCTTCGCGATGCATCTGGTCGATGAACTGCAGGCCATCCATGCCGGGCATGTTCAGGTCCATCACGACGAGGCAGCGGTCCGACTGGCGCAGCCGATCCAGCGCCTGCTGCGGACTGCTCAGCTCGACGACATGCTGGAAACCCGCATCCCGCAACGTGTACATCAGATGCAAGGCCTGCAGGGGCTCGTCATCCAGGGCAAAAACCGAGATGGAATTCATCATGTTACATATCTCCCGACGGAGCATGGGCATCGAGCCGATCCTCCAGGACTGAAAAAGAGAACGGCTTGACCAGCAGATCGTCCATCCCCGCCGCCGCCCACCGCCGCTGGGAACGGGCCAGGGGATCCGCCGTGACGCCGAAGACGACGCCGTCATAGCCCCGGCCGCGCAATGCCCGCGACAAGGCGTAGCCATCCATGCCGGACATGCGCACGTCCGTCAAGATGGCGGCAAAGGAATCGAGGTCGTCGCGCCGGAGCGCGGCCTCGGCGGAACGTTCCTGCGCGACCTCGTAGCCCAGGCGCCGCAACTGGTTTCCAAGCACCAGCAGGTTGACCGGGTGATCATCCACCAGCAGGGCTTTTCGGCCCTGGAATCGCACCGATGCCCGCGCATCGGCCGCAGGCACGCCGGCACCGGCCGCCACGGGGCCCGGCGTCCCTTGGAGCGCCTCGATCGCCAGGCCGATGGCCCGCACCGAAGGGTCCGCCACCCAGGCCACGGACGCATCGGCCCCCGCCCGCCCGCCGTCCACGTCCGTCCGCACGCGTTCGATCCGCACCCGCGCCCTCCGGCCCGAGGCGGTCCCGGGGTACTGGTTCAGGCAGACCCGCAGGTCGCCGGCCTTCGGCGGCCGGTCGTCCTCGGGCACGGCCCAGGCGCCCCAATGCCGCAACCACTGGCAGACATTGCCCACGATCTCCGGGGCGGCGCCCGCGACCCAGACACGCTGCGGATCCAGCACGGGGATCCGGCGAGGGACTTCCGGCGCGGTCTCGGCCAGCGGCAGGGTCACGTCCAGCGCCATGCTGGTGCCCAATCCCGGTTCGCTGACCACCTGCAGGCCGCCGCCCATCAATTCCGCCAGCATGCGGCTGATGGTCAGCCCCAGCCCCGTGCCGGCCGCCTTGCCCTGCTCATTCTTCCCGGGGCTGAAATAGGGCTCGAACAGGTAGGGCAGGTCGTCCGGGTCGATGCCCACACCGGAATCCACCACCTGGAAGCGCAAGGCCATGCCGCGCTCATCGGGCCTGGCCTGTGCACGGATGATCACATGCCCCGACGCGGTGAACTTGATGGCATTGCTCACCAGATTCCCGAGGATCTGGCGCAGCCGCAGGGAATCCCCCAGCAGCACGCGCTCCATCTCCACGTTCATGAGGGCGTACAGGTGCAGCCCCTTCACGCGCGCGGCGGCCTCGTACGCGGCCACGACCTCGTCGACCAGGTCGGCGGGGCCGAACGCCCTGGACTCGATGTGGATCCGCCCCGCCTCGATCTGCGACAGGTCGAGCGCGTCATTGACGATTCTCAGCAGCGTCTTCACGGAATGGGCCAAGGCTTCGAAATAAGGCTGCTTCCCGGGCGGAATGTCCGACGGCTCGAACAACTCCAGCGTGCCGGTGATACCGTGCAGAGGCGTGCGGATCTCATGGCTCAGCATGGCCAGGAAGCGCGTCTTGGCCTGATTCGCCTCTTCCGCCAGGCGATGCGAGCGCGCCAGATTGTCTTCTATCCGCTTTCTGGCCGAAACATCCCGGATCAGGCAAAGCGCCGCGCGCCGGCCCTGGTATTCCAGCACGACCGCATCGACATGCAGGACCCGCCCATCCGGCAAGCTGGCCTCGGTGCGCCTGTCGGCCTCGCCCGGCCCGGGAATGCGATCCCGCCACTGCGCGTCCTCGGCAAGCCAGGACCGCGCAAACGCGTTGGCCAGGTGCACGGCATGCCGCTCATTGTCCACCAGCGCCAGGCCGATGGGCGCCATGGCCAGGATCGTCTGGTTCAGCGTCAGGCTTTCGGACAATTCCCGGTACTGGCGGCGCATCGGCGCCAATACCCGGCGTCTGATCTGCCGGGCAAAGAGCAGGACTCCCAGCGCGAACACCGACACCAGGCCGACGGCCCGGCCGATGACGGGAGCCTCGTCCCGCAGCAGCCGGGCGACGGGCAACGCATATTTCACCCGCAAGCCGCCGACACCGATCGACTTGCTCAACAGAACATAACGCGGCAGCCAGCCCTCTCCGGCAAAGCCGTAGTAATCCGCGGCGAATCGGTCGGTGGACATGGCATGGCTCAGCCCGCCCCGCTCCACCACCACCAGGCCCTCGCGGTCGTACAGGCCGTACAGCGTGCCGGGCGGAAGGAAATCCGGCGCCAGCACATTCTGGAGATCATGCAATTCCAGCCCCAGCCAGCCGCTATGCGCGTCCCGGCGATCCAGGGGGGAATAGGCGATCAGCGTGTCGGCTTTCCGACTTATGCCTCCGAGCCATACCACAGGCGCCATGCGCCCTTGCGGCGCATCGTTCACACGCAGAAAGCCGCGCGCGTCATCCCCCGACGCCAGATGCCAGGAGGGGCGTTTCCCATCCACGGCCAGGCGGGCCACCATGGAGAAAGACGGCTGCGCATAGACCAATGTTCCAACCCGCCGGATCGCATCCAGGTAACGGGGCGTCAGGAACAGCATCCGCGATGCCTTTTCCCCATCGGCCACAGGCAGGGGAACCGCCGGCCCATCCACGCCGAAACCGCCTCCGGCCCTGGATGCCTGCCCGGACGGCGGCTGGAAAGAAGTGGCGGCCAGGGCGCGTATCAGGACTTCACGCTGATCGAAATAAAGTTGCGCCTGATACGCCGCGGCATTCAAGTGTCTGCGATATTCGGACAGGGTTCTGGAGGCGGATACATACACGTACCCACCCAATCCGATGATCATACCCAGTAACAAAGCCAATACAAAAAACAACAGCAGCGCTTCTGGCGTACGAACAAAATCTCTTTTGGATAAATTTTGTCGCTGCATGAGAGAATTCTAAGCAGCGGCTCATGAAGAGGATTTAGTAATAATCCGAAAACAAATTGAATCGTCCCGCACGGCGGCGGGCCCGCCGCACAATCAGCCGCACCGGAGGGCGCGCTTATGGCGGCGCCGGCGCAGGTCGGACGCGGTCACGCCAATGCCGGCAACCAGCAACGCCGCCCCGCCCCACCCCAGCGCCGGCGCGAATATGTCCATGAAGGGCAGCGAAACCACGATCAGCACGACGATCGATAATCCCAGGAATGCCTGCCATCCTTTCAAGGGCCTGTTCCAGTGCCTGGCGGCGCCGCTCGAAGCGAAGCGCCAGGCCGCCGCGAACACTGCGCCCCAGACGCAAAGCGCGCCAACGGTCGCAATGGCGGTGGCGATCTCAAACCCCTTCAACCGCTGGTATGTAACCGCCACGAGCACGGCCGCCGCGCACAAAAAGGCGGCGGCCGTCGCCACGCGGGGACTTCCCGCATGGAGGCGGCCGAGGCACGCCGGAAGTTCGCCCGCCCGCGCGGCCTCGTGCAGCACGCGCGCGGCCCCGAACAACTGGCTGTTGATCACGGACAACACGGTGACGGCGATCAGAAGGCTGAACAGAGGATAGGCCCAGGCTTGCGACAAGAACCCCAGCAGATACTGCGTCGGCAATAAATGGATGGGCACGGTGCCGGTATGGACTAGCATGGCGGTGACTGCGACGATCACCCACACCATCAGGGCCAGCCAAGCGGAAACCCGCATCAGGCGGGCACGCAGGACATGCGGTGCCGCCGAGGTCTCCCGGGCCGCCAGCGACAGGGATTCGATGCCGACGAAACCCAGCGTCGCCAGGACGAACGGCGGCCAGAGCGCACCGGGATCGGCGCGCAACAGATCCCACAGCCACCCCGCCTCCACCGGAGTCGGCCCGTCCGCGCGCCAGATGGCAAGGCCGCCCAGCACCAGCACGCCGGCGACCGTGCCGATCTTGATCGCGGACAGCAGCATCTCGAGGCGCGCGAACGCCTTCGCCCCGCGGGCCATCACGAGCGCCAGGCACAGCAGGCCCGACAGGCTGATCAGCCAGCCCGGCAGCCAGCCCAGCCAAGGCTTGAGCGCCGGCGACAGGAAGGTGACTTCCGTACCGACGATGGCGGTCACGGTCAGGAAGTATGCCGCCCGGACGAGGCCCGCCGCCCGGCGCCCGAGCTGGCGTCCGATGGCCTCGGTGAATGACCTGGGAACCGGACCGCCCAGGGTCAGTTCCGCCATGCAATGCATCAGCAACAGGAAAACGGCGATGGCGGCGATATAGACCGGCACCGCCGCGCTGCCGACCAGCGAGAGCGGGAAGATGCCGCCGGACACGAGTCCGAAACTGATCACGGCGCCGAAACCGACCATGGACATCTGGGACAGGCTGAGCAAGCGTGGCAAACGGGAATATCGGCGCATATATGGAAATTGAAAATCGGATATAAGGGCGGGGCGCTGGCACGACGGGAATGGCGCCGGCGGCAAAAGGTGACATTTATAGCATCGTTGCCGGCCGCCCGATCCCGGACGCAGATTCTTTCGGAATAATCCTAAACATCTAAAACAAACGGAAGGCTAATATCCTCCTGCTTTATCTCAAGCAACGCAATCCCCTAGAAAGACAGCAATCTGTCTTATTACCAGCCCCACCGAATGAAGCCAATGAACAAGCCCGGTTTTTGGGCGGATTACGACATGAAAATCGTGTGCAATGAATTGCGCCGCCAAGGCCTGCTCTCCGTGGCAGATTGGGCCTGCGACGCAAGCTATTGCGCGAGACGTTTCGATTCCACCACCTACCTTGGCTACCGCCTGTGGGCAAGCCCTTGTCTGCGCATGATGCAAAGACACCGGCCGCTGGCGCGCGCCCTGGCGATTCCTGTCCGCTGGATGATCGCGGACATGCGATATCAACACGGCGCTCGTTCAAACAGGCATTTCCTTGGTTTGCTGATCAACCGGGGCCTTTTCTGGCCCGCGAACAGGCTGATCGGCAAAGCGGCCCGGTTTCTGGGATCGCCGGGCGCAAAAGGGTTTTCGCCCAGTTCAAAGAAATCATTCGGCGGCAATCTGGCGGAATGCTTCGTTCAACCTCCTTTAAAAGGTGATTTATCCATGAAGAAGAGTATTTTCAGCGCACTGACGGTCGCCGGCCTGGTCGCATCCGTGAGCACCGCCTCGGCGACGCCCAATTCCGGCACCATCAACTTCCAGGGCTACATCACGGAATCGGCCTGCTCGATCTCCGGCGGCGACACCAATATGACCGTCCCGATGGGCAGCATCACCAAGAACGAATTCACCACGGCCGGCACGCGCAACACCACCCCGGCGCGCTTCTCCATCTCGCTGCTCAACTGCAACACGGAGGTTGCCAAGAACGCGACCATCGCCTTCACGGGCAATGTCGTGGGCACCGGCCTGCTGGCGCTGGAACCCTCCGGCGCCCAGGGCGTGGCGGTCGCGCTGTTCAATGCCAACAACCAAGCCATCACCGTCGGCGGCACGGGGGTCAGCGGCGCCCTCACCAACGGGACCAATGAATTCAAGTTCCAGGCCTATTACCAGGCCACGACCGCCGTCGCCAATATTGTCGCGGGCGCGGCCAACGCCAAGGCGACTTTTACGGTCACCTACTCGTAAATCGGCGCGCCAAAGGGCTTTCCGGCCCTTCCACGGGCTGAGGAATTCTCCTCAGCCCGTTTCATCGATGCCCGGCCTCACATGGGGCCGCCGCGCTCCCCCGTCCACCCCCCCCATACGCGTAACCCCATGAGCTCAATCGCCCGAAGCCTGCTTCCCGCCCTATTGATCAGTTGTCTGGCATGCGGCCCCGTCCAGGCCGCCGTTCAGCTCTCGTCCACACGCGTCATCATGAATGAAAAGGACCGCAACGCCATCGTCACGGCCAAGAATAACGGCACGCAGCCCGTCGTGGTACAGGCCTGGGTCGATGGCGCCGCCGAGGAAATGAAAACGCCTTTCTTCATGACGCCGCCGCTGAGCCGCTTCGACGGCGGAGAGGAGCGCAACCTGACCGTCAGCCGGGTCGACGATGATTTTCCTGCGGACCGGGAATCCTATTACTGGGTCAATGTCCTTGAAATTCCGCAGAAGGTCGATTCCCAGGAAAACAGCCTCGCCCTCGCCATACGCACCCGCATCAAGCTTTTCTACCGTCCCGCGGCCATCCTGAAGGCCGCCCGGGGCCCCGACCAGGTTTCATGGCAGCTGGAGCGCAATGGGGGAGCCTGCTCCATCTCGATCACCAACGCATCCCCCTACACCATCAATTTTTCCCGCATCGACATCGATGGGGACTCGGACGCCCTCGGTAAAGGGATGGTCGCCCTGCCCCTCGAACAGACCCGGGTGGTGCTGCCCAAGTGCCCGGCCAGATCATCGATCCAGGTGCAGCCGCGCGTCGTGAACGACTATGGGGCCGTCGACGCCTGGCCGACGCTCACCCTGCAGGAAGGCAGGTCCGTCATGGGAAGCGCGCAGTGACCACCGACTCCCGTCTGCGACAACCCGCGGAGCGCCTCTCCTTGTGCTCGATGGGGATGCTGCTGGCATGTTCCGCGCAGGCCCAGGGCCCGGTGGCATTCGATACCGGCTTCCTGCACCGCGTCGATGGCCAGGAAAGCGTGGATCTCGCCATCTTCGCCGAATCGGACCGCGTGCTGCCCGGCATGAAATCAGTGCAGATGCTGTTCAATCAACAGCCCCTGGGCGTGCGCGAACTGCGATTCGTCGCGGAGCAAGGCAGGCTGGACGCGCAGCCGTGCATTTCACCCCGGCTGCTCGAAGAGCTGGAGGTGAACGTCAAGGCTTTTCCAAAGCTGTCGGAGCTCGACGCCGACAACTGTACCCAGGCATTGCCGCTGATCCCGATGGGCAGCGTGTCGTACGATCAAAGCCGCAACACCGTCACGCTCCTGATCCCGCAGGCCGCGCTCGTCCAGCGCGCGCGCGGGCTCGTGCCGGAGGATCGCTGGGATGACGGCGAAGTCGCCCTCTGGTCTTCGTACCGCCTTTCGCACAACCGCACCAGGCATTCGGCGGGATTCGGCCCGGACAACAGCGAGAGCACCTTCCTCAATTTCCGCAACGGTTTCAACGTGGGCGGCTGGCGCCTGCGCGGCAATGCAAGCTATTACGACAACAGCCATTCGCGCGCCTGGGACTGGTCCGAGCTCTATGCCGAGCACAGCGTGAATGCCTGGCGCGCGCAGCTGCGCCTGGGCGACACCATGACGCCGGGCAACATTTTCAATGCCTCGCGCATCCGGGGCATTCAACTACGATCCGACGAAGGCATGCTGCCGGACAGCCAGCGCGGCTACGCCCCCGTCGTGCGAGGCATCGCCGCCGACAGCGCCAAGGTCACCGTGCGCCAGGCAGGATATGTGATCTATACCGCTTTCGTGCCCGCCGGCCCCTTCGAATTCAGTGACCTCTATCCCACGGCCGGCGGCGGCGACCTGGAAGTGGAAGTGGCGGAACTCAATGGCCGCGTCACCCGGTTCTCCCAGCCCTATGCCGCCTTGCCGACGATGATGCGCGAAGGGATCTGGCAGTACGGCGCCGCTTTGGGGAAATATCGCGACGATTATTATTCCGAATCTCCGTGGGTGGGACAGGCGACGTTCGCCTACGGCCTGCCCTGGGGCATGACCGCCTACGGCGGGCTGAGCGTCGCCCAGAACTCCTATCAGGCCGGAGCGCTGGGCCTGGCCATCAACATGAAGGGCCTGGGCGCCCTATCGGCCGACGTGACGACCTCCAGGTCCCTGGACGGGCAAGGCGCCCGCCACCGAGGCGCCGCGGCGCGCGTGCAATATGCCAAGTCGTTCCCCAACAGCGGCACGAACTTCACGCTGGCCGGCTACCGCTACAACTCGGAAGGCTATCGCAGCCTGGACGACACCTTGCGCGAACGCGACATCCGCATCGACCGCGACGATCGCTACAACTACCAGCCCGCCGGATACGCGCGCAGCCATGAATACCAGTTGTCCATGTCCCAGAATCTGGGCAACCGCAGTTCGGTGTCCGTCAACTACTACGGCATTGCGTACCGCAATGCGCCAAGGAACGCCACCTACGCGCAAGTCGCCTTTTCCAGTTCGGTCGGACGGGTCGGTTACTCACTGAACTACAGCCTGAACCGCACCCCCTGGAACGGCCGCGATCACTCGGTCATGCTGACGCTCAGCATCCCCCTGGGCGGCTCGCACAGCGCCGGCTATGCGATGAACCGCACCAACAACCGGGTGACCAGCCACGACGCCACGCTGAGCGGCGCGCTGCTCGACGACTATTCCCTCACGTATGCGGTGCAGACAGGGGTGACGACGGGCAGCGATGAAAACAATGGCGTCCATGGATTCGGCTCGCTCGGATATTCATCCCCCATCGGAACCGCCAACCTCAGCCACGCCTATGCCAGGCAGTCGTCGAGCACCAACATCGACTTCAGCGGCGCCGTCTACGCCGACCGCAAGGGCGTGCTGCTCGGACAATCCATGGGTGAAACCGCCATCGTGGTGGATGCGCCCGGCGCCGGAAACGTCGAAATCAACAGCTACCCCGGCGTCAGGACGAACAGCCGGGGGCGGGCGCTGATTCCGTATGCCCAGCCCTACCGGGAAAACCGGGTGTCCTTGACGCCGCCGCCGGACCAGCAGGACGCGACGCTGGAGCAGAACGTGCAGACCGTCGTGCCCACCCGGGGCGCCGTCGTGGTCGCGCAATTCGGCACTGAAGTGGGCCGTTCGAGGCTGTTCGTGCTGCGCAACACCGAGCAGGGCTTCCTGCCTTTTGGCGCGACCGTGTTCAGCCCCGACGGCAAGCAGAAAGGGATCGTGGGGCCCGTGGGCCGGGTATGGCTGACAGGACTCCAGGGAAAGAACCGCTATACCGTGCAATGGGGCGAAGGAAAACAGTGCGCCGTCATGATCGATGCCGGTACGGGCCATGCCGGGGCGGAAGAAGAGAACAAGGATCTGACATGCGACCCGACAACCGATATCTAAATCCTCTGCGCGGGCCGGCCGCGGCCCGGTTCGGGGCCGCCGCCGGGCTGATCCTGGCATGCATGAACACGGCATCCGGCGGCCCGCTGGATACCCGTGCCGCGAGCTGCGTCTATCAGGACGGGGGCCGCGGCCCCAAAACGGGCATCACATACGACAGATATATTCCCTCCACCTACTTGATCTTCGTTCCTTTCGGCAGCGTCACGATCAGCATCCCGTCACGCCCGACCCCCGGGGAAGTCCTGCTCGCCAAGGAAGCCCCTCTGCCGATGCTGTTCCAGGGACAGGCCGGCCGGGGCGCACCGTTGAAATTGTGCCCGCCGGGCACGGTTGAAACATTTCTTGGCGCTGGAAGACTGATACCCGGAACGGGCGATATCTATGAGACTGCGGTCCGCGGCATCGGCTACCGGGTTTATTACTACCTCAGCAATGAAAGCCGGCAGACGGCACCCGTCATGTACCAGAACCCATACTCCGCCGGCGTGCTGATTTACCCCATGAACACGGACAACCACCCGCAGGGCACGAACGTGCGTACGCGGATCGAGTTCGTCGCCACGGGGGAGCCGATCGCCAGCGGAACCATCAGCTCCGGGGTGTATGGCGAAGGAGGGGTCCTCGGCTCCGTCACCCCCCCCATACCCGCTCTTTACCGGGTCCAGATGTCGGGAACCGTGACGGTGGCTCATCCCACCTGCAGCATCACGAACCCGGCGGCATTGAACGTGACGCTGCCCGAGGTGTCGACCTCGCAACTGGCCGCGTCGGGAACGGGAGGCACGACGACAACCACGCTGGGCGTGGCCTGCAGCGCGAACCGCGACGACGCGCCCTTGATCACGTTGAGGGCCAACAGTCTTGCCTCGCAGGTCCCGGGCACCTTGAACAACGAACTCACGGACAGTACGGCGGCAAAGGGAGTGGGCGTACAGGTACAGTACGAGATGCCTTCCGGAAACTCGGTGCCCTTCCAGCAAGGGGTCGCCACCGCGGGGGCGGGACATCCCGCCGGCGCCCTGCCGACCAACCAATGGCAGTTCCGGCTGGGGGCCAGGTTCGCGCGCCTGGGTTCCGCCGCCGAGCTCAGGCCAGGCAAAGTCCGCGCCACCGCCACCGTGACTTTTACCTACAACTGAATGCTATATTGCCCTGAATGGAAGCAATTCCAGCGTGCAGCGAAGTTTCGACACCCTTGCCCCACGGCTCCGAACCGCCCATGTCCACAATGACGCCCACCCCTTCGCTTCCTTCGCTGCCCGACACCCCCGAACTGCGGGAAAGACTGGCCGAAATCATCGCCAACGTCTGCCGCTGCGACAAAGAACCGTTCCTGCGGGACGAACCTTTCACCTCGGTGGCCATTGAATTCGATTCGCTCGCGGTGCTGGAAATCCTGCTGGAAATCGAAACCCTCTACCACATCGAAACCGACGACATGGTGCCGGTGGACCCGGAAGCGGGATCCCAGGAAGTCCTGGGCGTTTTCCCGCAGAACCTCTCCGAGCTCGTCGCCTATACGCAAGAAGTGGCGCACCGGGTGCTGCAGCGCGAAGCGGCGCTGGCTGGCCAGGAACCCGCGGAAGCCCTGCAGGCGCGCCACGCGGAACGGCTGGCGCGCGCGCAGCAACGCACCGCCGCCAGGCCCGCGCCGGCGCGGGACGGGGATGACGGCGACGGCGGCGGGCAGAAGCGGGACGCTTAGGGGGCGGCGATGCAGAAAAGAACCGTCGTCGTCACGGCCATGGGCCTGATCACCCCCGTCGGATCCTCCGCGCGGGAAACCTTCGACGCGCTGATCGCCGGCCGGTGCGGCATCGGCAAGCATCCCAGCCTGGCGCTGGGCCGGCGCGTGGGGTATGTCGACGTGGACATTTCCGCCGGAGAACACCCCGCGCAAGCGCGGCAGATGGACCGCGTGACATTGATGGCCCAATATGCCGCCACCCAGGCGATCGAACGGTCGGGGCTGACTGCCGGGCAGCAGGCCAGGACCGGCGTGTTCTATGGCACGGGCATCGGCGGCATCACCACCTTCAACGAAGCGATCGAAGCCTATCACCAGCTCATCCCCAAGCGCCCCGTCCTGGTGGTGCCGGCCATCATGCCCCACGCGGCCACCGCGCTGATCGCCCAGAGGCTGAGGTCCGTCGCCGAGGCGCAAACCTACGCGACCGCCTGCTCGGCGGGCTCCGTGGCCATCGGCGAGGCATTCCGCCGCCTGCGCGACGGCTATCTGGACGTGGCCATCGCCGGCGGCGCGGAATCCATGCTGATTCCCAGCATCATGGCCGCCTGGGAACAGCTTCGGGTCCTGAGTCCCGATCCGGCCGACCCGGACACGGGCAACTGCCGGCCCTTCAGCAGCCGCCGGGCGGGTTTCGCGCTGTCCGAAGGCGCCGCGATGATCGTGCTCGAAACGCTCGACCACGCGCGCTCGCGCGGCGCCACGCCGATCGCCGAACTATGCGGCTACGGCGTCAGCAATGACGGCACCCATCCGTTGCGGCCGGATCCCGTCGGCCAGACCCTCGCCATGCGCCGCTGCCTGGACGACGCCGGCGTCGATCCCGCCCAGGTGGGCTACGTCAATGCGCACGCGACCGGCACGCACGTGGGCGACCGCATCGAAACCCAGGCCATCAAGCAGGTGTTCGGCGCGCGCGCCGGCGCGCTGCCCGTCAGCAGCATCAAGGGGGCCGTCGGCCACATGATCGGCGCGGCGGGCGCCGTCGAAGCCGCGGTGACCGCCATGAGCGTGCAGCAAGGCATCGTGCCCCCCACCCTGTTCTACGAGGCGGGCGACGCGATCTGCGATCTGGACTACATCCCGGGCCGGGCCCGCGAATTGCCGGACCTCTCCGTGGCGATCAGCAATTCGTTCGGCATGGGCGGCAACAACTCCGTGCTGGCATTCCGCAAGATCGCCTAGCGGCGGCCTCCCGCCGGCCGACGGCACGCCATCGATCGGCCAAGTTTGTAACTTTCCGGGCGAAATCGTGGTTACAGGTGCAACAAAAGCGCCAAACCACCACTCTGACCAGCGCAATCGGTTCACCTTGTCGCTTTGGTTAGAATAATCTTCCTCCGCGCAACCGGAAGTTCCATGGAAATCACCCTCAACGGCTACCACACCCTGATCGCCGCCGCGCTCGTGATGCTTGCGGGTCACTGGCTGGTCTTTCGCATCAGGTTCCTGTCCACGTTCAATATCCCCGAGCCGGTGGCCGGCGGCCTGCTGGCGGCGCTTCTCATCACGCTGCTGAACGCCACCACGGGCCTGACGCTCAGGCTCAGCACCGAGCTGCAGACGACCTTCATGCTGATGTTCTTCGCCTCGATCGGCCTGAGCGCGGATTTCACGCGGCTGAAGGAAGGCGGCAAGCCCCTCGTCATGCTGCTGGCGCTGGTCTCCGTCTTCATCGTGGTTCAGAACGTCATCGGCGTGAGCCTGGCGGCCCTGCTGGGCCTCAAGCCCCTGATCGGCCTGGTGGTCGGTTCGATCACGCTGACCGGGGGCCACGGCACGGCGGGCGCCTGGGGACCGGTGCTGGAGACCAAATACGGCATCGCCGGCGCCACCACGCTGGGCATCGCCACGGCGACGTTCGGCCTGGTGTTCGGCGGCCTGATCGGCGGACCGGTGGCGCGCCACCTGATCCGCAAGCAGAAGCGCAAGCCGGTGCCCGACGCGCACGAGCGCACCGGCATCGAGACCATTTCCGGCACGCCGCGCCATGAACAAGGCACGGAAAGCGAGGAAGCGAGCCGCCTGACGTTCGAAATCTTCGACCAGCCGCGCCTGATCACGGCCTACGCCGCGATCGAGACCCTGGCCATGTTCGCCGCCTGCCTGACCAGCGCCGACCTGCTCGGCCGCTGGACCCACGGCACGGCCATCGAACTGCCCACCTTCATCTGGGCGCTGGCCAGCGGCGTGGTGATCCGCAACGTGCTCACCCACGTCTTCCGCTTCCAGATGTTCGACCGCGCGATCGACGTGTTCGGCAACACCTCGCTGTCGCTGTTCCTGGCCATCGCACTGATCAGCCTGCGCCTGTGGGAACTGGCCGGCCTGGCCGGCCCGGTGGCCGTCATCCTGGCCGCGCAGGTCGTGGCGATCATGCTGTACGCGGCCTTCGTCACCTATCGCTTCATGGGGTCGGACTACGACGCCGCCGTCGTCGCCGCCGGCCACTGCGGCTTCGGCCTGGGCGCCACCCCCACGGCCATCGCCAACATGCAGGCCGTGACCGACCGCTTCGGCCCTTCGTACAAGGCCTATCTGATCGTGCCGCTGGTCGGCGCGTTCTTCGTGGATCTGGTCAACGCCGCCATCCTGCAGATCTTCACCCAGATTCCCTTCCTGCAATGAACCCCGCGCATCCCTCACGCGACACGCCATGACCGACGACCTGATCCAACTGGCCAAGCTGGCGGGCCTGGGGCTCGCCCTGATGCTGCCCCTGGCCAACCCCCTGACTTCCATGACGCTGCTGCTGTCCCTGGGCCAGCACATCCCCTACCAGGAGCGCAAGCGCCAGGTCACCCAGGCGGCGTTCTACGTGGTCGGCATCATGATGGTGACCTATTACGCCGGCGCCTGGATCATGCATACCTTCGGCATTTCGATTCCGGGGCTGCGGATCGCGGGCGGATTGATCGTGGCCAGCATCGGCTTCAGCATGGTACTTCCATCGAACGGCACGAACCCGTCGGAAGCCGACGTCGCCGACGCGCAGGCCAGCCGGCAGGTGCCCAATATCGCTTTCGTGCCGCTGGCCATGCCCGGCACTGCGGGGCCGGGCACCATCGCCATGATCATCAGCGGCGCGACGTCGACCGACGCGGCGATGGCGATGGGCTTCCCGCCATGGGTGCTGGCCGCCACGCCGATCGTCGTGTTTTCCCTGCTGGGCCTGCTGTTCTGGGTCTGCCTGCGCTCGGCCGGACGCATCGTGGCCGTGATCGGCCAGGGAGGCGTCGAGGCCATCTCCCGCGTCATGGGCTTCCTGCTGGTCTGCATGGCGGTCCAGTTCGTCATCAACGGCGTGCTGGAGATCGTGCAGCAATACGGCGCGGGCTAGAGGGGTTCCCCTTCCCCTGCGGGCGACGCCGCGCCGGCCACCCTGACGGTCGGCGGCCGAACCTGGCGGCAAGCCTCCCCAAAAAAAGCCTAAAAAAAAAGCCCAAGATCCGAAGATCCGAAGATCCTGGGCTAAATCCACCAAAGGAGGAGGGTGGAGGAGACAACCGGGGCATGTCGGGCTGCGAAGAACCTGGGTTCCGAGCCGCCGTGATTAGGGGTTTTCCCTCTGCAATCACGTTTCGACATCCGATAAGCAAATTATATAGAGAAAACTTGCTGCGATGCAAGATCAATTTGTTGTCAATAGACAATACCCAGCGCTTTGTTGTGTTTTGATCACAAAGCAGGGTAAGTCCCTAGCCTGAATGGCCTAAATCCGATACGCCGTGGTGGTCATGACCTTGGACATCAGGCGCATGGCGCCCCGCACCGGGGCGGGCAGGGGCGCCGCGCCATGGTCCTCCGCGGTGGCGCGATGGCCGATCTCGTCGTCGCGCATCCGCGTGACGATCCGCCGCGAACGCCGGTCCCGGTCCGGCAAGGCGCGCAGGTGGCCGTCCAGGTGTTCCTCGACCTGGCGCTCGGTTTCGGCCATGAAGCCCAGGTTGTAGGGAATTCCGGCGCGGCTGGCCGCCAGCCCGAGGCCGAAGGACCCGGCGTACCACAGGGGATTCAGCAGGCTCGGGCGGCTGTGGAGTTCGTCCAGGCGCTGCCGGCACCAGGCCAGGTGATCGACCTCTTCCTCGGCCGCCCGCAGCAGCACGCGGCGGATGCCCTCGTCCCGGCACAGCAGCGCCTGACCCCGGTACAGGGCCTGGGCGCAGATCTCGCCGACATGATTGACCCGCATCAGGCCGGCGGCGTGGCGGGACTCGGTGGCGGACAGCGCCGGATCGTCGGCGGCGGCCGGCCCCGCTGGATTGGCCCGCTCGTGGGAAACCGTGCCGTCCAGGACTCGCAGCGCGCGACCGGCCTCGGCCAGGATCGCGTCCAGCCGGCCGATCCGGCGCCGCCAGGCGGGGGCCGCGCCCCGCGCATCCGGCCCGGCCGCCGGATCCATGCCCTCCATCCCGTGCATCACCTGTTCCATGAGAAATCCTTTTCAACGATTGAGGAAGCGCCAGACCGGCTTGAGCTCGGCCAGCAGCCAGCACGACGGCAGGACGATGGCCAGGGCGATCAGGCCCCGGCCCGACCAGTCCTGGTCGTCCTGGAGGTAGGCGTTGCACAGGCGGATGGGCTGGTCCAGGTAGACCATGCCCACGATGGCGCTCATCCAGCAGAAATTGCCCAGGAAGAAGAGCTTGATGACCACGTTGGAGCGCCGCAGCGAAGCCCGCAGCACCCAGCCGCAGACCGGCAGGCCCAGGTATTTGAACGCCGCCACGCGCCAGTCCGTCAGGGCGTCGTCCAGCGCCTTGGGAATCATCCACCCCGCCCCGACCAGGCTGACCAGCAGCAGGCCGGGAACGCCGTATTCATTATAGGACCAGGCCGGGCGCGGCCGCGCGGCGGCAACCGCCGGGCGGCCGGCGCGCCAGGCCTGCTCGGCGAACAGGCCCGCCAGCACCAGCAGAGGAATCTGGACCAGCATGTGCAGGCTCATCAGCGCCGTCAGCGGGGCGCGCAGCCCCACGGCCACACCCAGGCACGCCAGGGCGGCGATGAACCATGCGAGACGGCCCGGCGCGCTCATGGCGCCCCCTTGGCGCTACGCGCCGTCCCCCCAGGGGGGAATTCGCGCTTGGGGCGGCCCGGCGCGCTCATCGTGCCCCCTGGGTCGACGGCGCGGACAGCGACTCGGCGGCGGACAGCGCCAGGCCCGGGTCGTCCAGGTCGAAGACGCGCGCCAGGCGGCCGTCGGGCGTCACGACGTGGAAGGCGGCGTTGTGCTCGAACTCGCCCAAGGGCGCCGGCACGACCGTGATGCCGAACACGTCCAGCGCGGCATCGCGCTGCGCGGGCCGCGCGAAGGACAGGAATTGCCAGACGCCCGGATCTGCCCCCATGCGCACCGCGTAGCGGGCCAGGTCCGGCGCCCGGTCGCGGGGGTCGAAGCTGATGCTGATCAGCCGGACGCGGTCCCGCAGCCCGCGCGCTTCGATCGCCTGCTGCAGGCGCTCCGTCAGGGAACCCTGGGCCAGGCACAGCGCCAGGCAGCGCGTATAGAAGAAATTGACGATGGCGACGCGCCCGTCGCGGCGCAGATCCTGGTCCAGGCCCAGGACCCGGCCGTCCCCGGCCAGCACCTCGGCGGGAGGAATCGCCCTGGGATGCCGGGCCACGTCCTGGCGGCGCGCGGCCTCGGCCGTCAGAACGGTGAAGCCGCCGGTCAGGCCGTACAGCGCGCCCAGGCCGGCCGCCAGGGCCAGCGCCAGCGCAAGGATCCAGCGCATGCCGCCGGCCCCGCGAGGCTACTTGCCCAGCAGGGGACGCAGGTCCTCGTCGCCCTTCCAGGGACCCTGCTGGCCCTTGGTTTCCTCGCGGACCCGGGCGACCGTCTTGGCGTCCGTCGCCGAGGCGGCGTTGCCGAAGCTGGAGCGCACGTGGGTCACCAGCGCGGCCACTTCCTCGTCGGAGAACTTGGAGAAGTTCGGCATTTCGCCGTTGTACTTGGCGCCTTCGACCGTCAGCGGACCATGGATGCCGTGCAGCAGGATGCGGATCATGACGCCCGGGTCCGACGCGTCCACCCATTCGGACTTGGACAGCGGCGGGAACACGCCCGGCACCCCGGCGCCGCTGGCCTGGTGACAGGCCACACAGTTGGCCGTGTAGAGCTGGCCGCCGTCAGCCGTCGCCGGCACGGCGAAGTCGGCCGCGACGCGATCGTCGCCCACGGACGCGGGCATCGGATTGAAGCTGGTATACAGGTGATACACCGCCCACAGCAGCAACAGGCCGATGACCGTCAGGACGATCTTGGGAACCGGGCGGCTGCCCTCGTGGGGTTCGGGCTGCTCGCGGCTCTGCTGGTTGAATCGGGGATCGCTCATTGCTTGGCTCCTTCGGCGCCGGCCTGCTTGGGCAGTTCCGGCAGCTGCGCGCCGGGCTTGACCGGGTAGGTGTGATCCAGGCCGATCAGGTAGGCCACCAGATCCAGGGCTTCCGGCGTGGCGACCACGACCTTGCCAGGAGGGGCGAAGCTGGGCGGCAGGTTCACGACCTTGTCGCCGGCCTCGGCCTGGTCCTTGAGCTTGAACAGGAAGGGGAAGGACGGCATGTTGCTGCCCGGCGTATAGGCGCGCGGCTCGTACAGGTGGCCCAGGTTCCAGTCCACGCTGGGCTGGCGGGCGCCGATGTTGAACAGGTCCGGCCCGGTACGCATGGTGCCCAGCAGGTGCGGATGGTCATAGTAGTAGTCGCCCGCGACCGGCGCGCGGCCCCAGCCGCGCTGGAAGTCCGGCGCCTGGGACTGGCTGCGCGGCTGCTGCGAATGGCAGTAGACGCAACCCATCTCGATATAGACCTGGCGCCCGCGCAGCTGCTGTTCCGTGTAGGGCTTCAGGCCTTCGGAGGGCTGCACGTCGGACAGCTGCATGTAGGGCAGCACCACCAGGGTGGCGGTGGCCAGCGCGAGGGTCACCATCGCGCCGCTGAGGAGTTTGTATTCGCTTTCCATGATCAGGCACCTGCGATCGCCTGATGCTCAGGCAAGGATTTACGGTTGTGCAACAGGGCGGGGCCCACGCGGCTCGTGCCGTAGCGCAGGGCCATCAGCACGAAGTGCGCGGCGAACACCAGATGGCCCAGGGTCATCATGGCGCCGCCCAGCGTGCGGCCTTCGAGATAGGGCATCGTGACCCGCACGGAATCCATGAAGGGCTTGGTCGCGTCCAGCATCGCCAGGCCCTGCAGCCAGCCGCCGATGGACAGGCTGACGAAATAGATGCCGATGCCCAGCGTCACCAGCCAGAAATGCACGATGATGAGCTTCGGGTGCGGCCATTCCCAGGACATGACGCGCGGCATCACGAAATAGATGGCGCCGAACATCACGATCGAGAAGAAGGCGTACAGTCCCAGGTGGGCGTGGGCCACGGTGAAGTGGGTGAAGTGCGCCACCGTGCTGACGCTGCGCAGGGCCTCGAAAGAGCCCTCGAAGGAGCTGAGGGTGTACATCATGGCGCCCAGCACGATGAAGCGCAGCGTGGGCGAGTAGTACATGGTCTTGAAGTGGCCGCGCATCGTCAGGTGCTGGTTCACCGAGAAGGCCAGCACCGGAATGATCATCATCATGGACTGGACGATCGACAGCGTGATCAGCCAGTGCGGCACCGGGCCGCCGACCAGGTGGTGGCCGCCGACCTGGCCGTAGAAGAAGGCCAGCGCCCAGAAGCCGATCAGCGACAGGTTGTAGGACTGGATCGGGCGGCCGATGATCTTCGGCAGGAAGTAGTACACCGAGGCCAGGGCGATCGGGGTGTAGTACAGGCCCAGCACGTTGTGGCCGAACCACCAGTTCATGGTGGCCTGCTCCACGCCGAAGTGCACGCCGGGCACCTTGCCCACCAGGTACAGTACCGGGAACCAGAACAGCGCCGCGCCCATGTACCAGATCGACACGTACAGGTGCTCGACCTTGCGGTTGCGCAGGGTGAACACCAGCGGCAGCGCGATCAGGGCGCCGCCCAGCACCAGCAGGATGCTGATCTGCCAGGGGATTTCCAGCCACTCCAGGCCGTCGTTGATGCCCACGGCGATGCTGCCCAGGCCGGCGATCAGGCCAGCGTTCCAGAGCATGCAGCCCAGCAGGGCGAAGCGTCCGCCGTACAGGCGCGTCTTCAGCAGGCGCGGCAGCATCCAGATCGCCACGCCGAAGGCCGCCATCGGACACCAGCCGTAGGCCACCATGTTCAGGTGCAGCGTGCGCGTGCGGCCGAAGGTGAGCCAGGCATATTCCGTCAGGAATTCGGGATTGTGCAGCTTGATCGAGCTGATCAGGCCGAAGGTCGAGGCCAGCACCAGCCAGACGATGGCACAGCACAGGAAGGTGAAGGTGACGTAGGCGGTCGACTGGTCCGCCTCGAGGCGGGCGGCGAGTTCCTGCTTCAGTTCGCCGGCCAGGGACGGATCCACGACGGCCTTGCCGCCCTCGGTGACGATCTTCTGCAGTCCGGCGCGCTGCTCCGGGGTGGCGGAAGGATCCTCGACGTGGCCGATTTCACCGGTCGAGAAGATCACCCCCGCGGCTTCGGGATTGTCGTCGAACATGTTCCGCCTGAGGGACCAGATGAAAACACCCAGTCCTGTGACGGATAATATGAAGGTCAGGAGTAATACGGTGATGGTATCCACGGCGCTTCCGATGCAAGACAAGAGACGCGCAGAGCCTGGAAATCCGGCCCTGGCAGCCCGCTATTGTAGACTTAGATTTGATCTATGATAAATCTACGCCAGAATATCAAGCCTGAATTACCCTAATCGTGATACGGGCATCAGGCGGGTCTCCGGCACCGGCGACCCGCGCTCCCGCCACCCGGCAACCGCCGTTTTTCCCAGGCCACTCACAGGAAAGATTCACCATGGAATGCACCATCGACTGGCAAGGCCCCGAAGGCATGCTGTTCATTTCCCGCACCGGCAGCGGCCACGTCCTGGCCATGGATGGTGCCCCCGACGGCGGCGGGCGCAACCTGGCCCCCCGGCCGATGGAAACCGTGCTGACCGGGGCCGGCGGCTGCGCCGCCTACGACGTGGTGCTGATCCTGAAGCGCGGCCGCCATGCCGTGACGGGCTGCCAGGTTGCCCTGACGGCCGAGCGCGCCGACACCGAGCCGAAGGTCTTCACGAAGATCCACTATGCGTTCCGGGTCACGGGCCGCGACCTGCCCGCCGCCGCCGTGGAGCGCGCGGTGGAGCTGTCGCACACGAAATACTGCTCGGCCATCGCCATGCTGGAAAAGACGGCCGAGATCACGCACTCGATCGAGATCGTCGCGGCCTGAGGGCCCGCCGGCCGTAGCGCGAGCGCGCCCGAAGGCGCCGGCCGCGGCGCGGGGCCGGGCGCCGCGCGGGAACGCCCCGCGCTACACCGCCATCGGCGCCGTCAACGGCGGATGATGGCGGTAGTCCTCCAGCGAGAAATCCCCCGGCTCCAGGCGTTCCAGCCATTCGGGTTCGTAGCGGCCGGTGTCCGCGTAGGCCGGGATGCGGTCCGACAGGCGCAGCCGGGGCGCGGGCAGCGGATCGCGGTTGAGCTGCTCGCGCAGCATGTCCACGTGCGTCTCGTAGATGTGCGCGTCGCCGATGAAATACGTGAACCAGCGCGGCTCGTAGCCCGTCAGGCGGGCCACCAGGTGCGTCAGGGCCGCGCCTTCGGCCAGGTTGAACGGCGTGCCCAGCCCGACGTCGTTGCTGCGGATGTACAGGCACAGCGACAGTTCGCGCGTCGCCGGATTCGCCAGGAACTGGTACAGCAGGTGGCAGGGCGGCAGGGCCATTTCCTCGAGCTGGGCCCAGTTCCAGCCATGGAACAGGATGCGCCGGCTGCCCGGATCGCGGATCAGCGTATCCAGGCAGGCGCGCAGCTGGTCCACGGCCTTGTAGAGCAGCACGTGCGGCCGCCCCTGGTCCAGGATCGGGCCGACGACGCGGTAGCCCTGCCCCCGCGCGGCCTCGATGCGCGCGGCGGCGTCGGCCGGCAGCAGCTTGTAGGCCGGCCACCCGCGCCACTGCACGCCATAGACCGGCCCCAGGTCGTCGGGGCCGTCGCGCCAGGGGCTGTCCAGCCAGGCGCGGTTCTCGTTGGCGTTCTGGTCCCAGACCCGGCAGCCCAGCGCACGGAAGTCCGCCGCGCTGTCGGCCGCCCGCAGGAAGCCGACCAGTTCGCCCATGGCCGACTTGAAGGCCAGGCGCTTGGTGGTGACGGCGGGAAAGCCCTGGCGCAGGTCGAAGCGCAGGCAGGCGCCCGGCAGACTGAGCGTGCGCACGCCGGTGCGGTTGTCCTGCCAGGCGCCCTGTTCGAAGATCGAGCGGACCAGGTCCAGGTAAGCCTTCATGCGGATTGTTCCAGGATGCGCCGGGCCCGTTCGATCAGGGGCAGGTCGACCATGCGGCCGTCCAGGCGGAAGGCGTATTCGCCGGTCGAATCGGCATGGTCCACCACCCGGCGCGCCCAGTCGATTTCCTCGGGCAGCGGCCGGTAGACGCGGTGCGCCGCCGGGATCTGCGCCGGATGGATGCACAGCATCCCGCCAAAGCCCATGTCCCGCGCGAACACGGCCGAGCGTTCCAGGGCGTCGAGGTCGGTGAAGTCCGGGTGGACGCAGTCCAGGGGCGCTCCCAGCCCGTGCATGCGGCTGGCCGTGAGGATCCGGAAACGGATCTGGTCCAGCACGAAGCGGGCCGCGTCGGTGCCCGGCCGGGTGCCGAATTCCACCATCAGGTCCAGGATGCCGAAGGACAGTCGCGCCACCCCGTGGGCCTCGGCGATACGGTCCAGCGCCTGGAGCCCCGCGGCGGATTCGATCACCGGGATCAGGGGCTTGCCGGCGCCGGACACGCTGTAGACGTGATCGGGCGCCTGGGCCTTGGGCAGGACGATGCCGGCGACCGACGGCAGCGACCGGCACAGGGCCAGGTCGTCCTCGAACCAGGGGGTGGTGCCGTCGTTGATGCGCACCCACAGGCGGTCCCCGGGATGCGCCGCCGCGTGGCGCGCCAGCGCGTCGCGCGCACCGGCCTTGGCCTCGGGCGCGACGGAGTCCTCCAGGTCGACGATCACGGCGTCCGCGCCGCTGGCGACCGCCTTGGGTATGCGTTCCGGCCGGCTGGCCGGCACGAACAGCGCCGAACGCATCGATGTGTCATGCATGGAAATCCCCCTGTGAGTACTGTTCAGGCCGGTGCCGGGACGGCGCGCGCGGCGATGCGCTCGCGCCATTCGCGCGGCCCGGTCTGGTGGACCGAGGTGCCCTGGGCGTCGACGGCCACCGTCACCGGCATGTCGCGCACCTCGAACTCGTAGATGGCTTCCATGCCCAGGTCTTCGAAGCCCAGCACCCGCGCCGAGCGGATGGCCTTGGACACCAGGTAGGCGGAACCGCCCACCGCCATCAGGTAGGCCGAGCCGTGGCGGCGGATGGCCTCGATCGCCTCGGGACCGCGCTCGGCCTTGCCGATCATCGCCAGCAGGCCCGTCTGCCCCAACATCATATCGGTAAACGCATCCATGCGCGTGGAGGTGGTGGGGCCCGCCGGGCCGACGACCTCATCGCGCACCGGGTCGACCGGCCCGACGTAGTAGATGACGCGTCCGCGGAAATCCACCGGCAGGGACTCGCCGCGCGCCAGCATGTCCTGGATGCGCTTGTGGGCCGCGTCGCGGCCGGTCAGGATGCGGCCCGACAGCAGCAGGCGCTCGCCCGGCTTCCAGGAGGCGACCTCCTCGCGGGTGAGCGAGTCCAGGTTCACCTGGCGCGAGGCCTTGTAATCGGGCTTCCAGTGGACTTCCGGCCATTCGGACAGCGCGGGCGGCTGGAGCGCCGCCGGACCGCTGCCGTCCAGCGTGAAATGCACGTGGCGCGTGGCGGCGCAGTTCGGGATCATGGCGACCGGCTTGGAGGCGGCGTGCGTCGGACAGGTGAGGATCTTGACGTCCAGCACGGTGGTCAGTCCGCCCAGGCCCTGGGCGCCGATGCCCAGCGCGTTGACCTTGCGGTACAGCTCGATGCGCAGTTCTTCCAGCTTGCTTTGCGGGCCGCGCTGCAGCAGCTCGTACATGTCGATGTCCTGCATCAGGGACTGCTTGGCCATGAGCATGGCCTTTTCCGCCGTGCCGCCCACGCCGATCCCCAGCATGCCCGGCGGACACCAGCCCGCGCCCATGTGCGGCACGGTCTTCAGTACCCAGTCCACCAGGGATTCGCTGGGGTTGAGCATGGCGAACTTGGTCTTGTTTTCCGAGCCGCCGCCCTTGGCCGCGACCTGGACGTCCACTGTGTCCCCGGGGACCAGTTCAACGTGCAGGACACAGGGCGTGTTGTCGCGCGTGTTGCGGCGCGTGAACAGGGGATCGTCCAGCACCGAGGCGCGCAGCGGATTGTCGGGATTGGTATAGCCCCGGCGCACGCCCTCGTCGCACAGTTCCTGCAGGCTGCGGCGCGTGTCGAAGCGCACGTCCATGCCGATCTTCAGGAAGACGTTGACGATGCCCGTGTCCTGGCAGATCGGGCGGTGGCCCTCGGCGCACAGGCGCGAATTGGTCAGGATCTGGGCGATGGCGTCGCGCGCCGCCGGGCTTTCCTCGACCTCGTAGGCGCGGGCCAAGTGCCGGATGTAGTCCAGCGGATGATAGATGCTGATGAACTGGACGGCGTCCTCGATCGACTGGATCAGGTCGTGTTCGGTGATCGTGGTCATTATTTTCCTTTCCAGACCGG
Source organism: Castellaniella denitrificans (assembly GCF_042653765.1). Classification (NCBI taxonomy): domain Bacteria; kingdom Pseudomonadati; phylum Pseudomonadota; class Betaproteobacteria; order Burkholderiales; family Alcaligenaceae; genus Castellaniella; species Castellaniella denitrificans. The sequence goes on from NZ_JBHSEZ010000004.1 coordinate 361,959, forward strand.
GGGGCGTTTCTCGGCGAACGCGGTCGCGCCTTCGCGGGCGTCCTCCGAGGTGAAGATGTGGGCGATCAGGGGGCGCTGGTGGTCGAACATTTCGTCCGGACGCCAGTTGCGCGACTGCGCGATGACGGACTTGGCCGTGCGCACCGCCAGCGGGCCGTTGGCGGCGATGGCGCGCGCCATCGCCAGGGCCTCGTCCAGCGCCGCGCCGGGCTCGGCCAGGCGGTTCACCAGACCCAGCTGGTACAGGCGTTCGGCGCCGAAGGCCTCGCCCGTCAGCACGGCTTCCATGGCGACGTGGTAGGGGATGCGCGACGGCAGGCGCAGCATGCCGCCCGATCCCGGCACCAGGCCGCGCCGGACCTCGGGCAGGCCGAAGCGGGCGTCGCGCGCCGCCACGACCAAGTCGCAGGCCAGCACCAGCTCGCAGCCGCCGGCCAGCGCGTAGCCCTCGACGGCGGCGATCAGCGGCTTGGCGGGCGGCTGCTCGCACAGGCCCGCGAAGCCGCGCTTGCCCACGTAGGGACGCTGGCCGGTCGCGGCGAAGGCCTTCAGGTCCATGCCGGAGCAGAAATTCCCTCCGGACCCGGTCAGCACGCCCAGGCGCAGGTCCGGATCGCTGTCCAGGACGTCCAGGGCCGCCGCCAGGGCCTGGGCGGTCTCCAGGTTGATCGCGTTGCGCGCCTGGGGCCGGTTGAGCTGCATGATCAGCACTCCGTCCAGGCGCTGCACGTCGAGGCAATCGCTCATGTTTTCTCCGAAAAAAGAGAAGTGGATAAAATGGCCGTTCCGGACGCGGCCCAGGCCGCGTTCATCGGACGACACAACCATCGCGGGCCTGGCCCGCCACGCCATGCTCACATTCCAACAACTGATTTTATCGCTCCAGCAATATTGGGATCGCCAGGGGTGCGCCCTGCTGCAGCCCTACGACATGGAAGTCGGGGCCGGCACCTCGCACACCGCCACGTTCCTGCGCGCCATCGGCCCGGAACCCTGGCGTGCGGCCTACGTGCAGCCCTCGCGCCGCCCCAAGGACGGGCGCTACGGCGAAAACCCCAACCGGCTGCAGCATTACTACCAGTTCCAGGTCGTGCTCAAGCCGGCGCCGCTCGACATCCTGGACCTGTACATCGGCTCCCTGCGCGCGCTGGGCATCGACCCGCAGCAGCACGACATCCGCTTCGTCGAGGACGACTGGGAAAACCCCACCCTGGGCGCCTGGGGCCTGGGCTGGGAAGTCTGGCTCAATGGCATGGAAGTCACCCAGTTCACCTACTTCCAGCAGGTCGGCGGGCTGGACTGCAATCCGACCATGGGCGAAATCACCTACGGCCTGGAACGCCTGGCCATGTACCTGCAGGGCGTGGAATCCGTCTACGACCTGGTCTGGACCCGGGGTCCGGACGGCACGCCCGTGTACTACCGCGACGTGTTCCACCAGAACGAGGTCGAGCAGTCCACCTACAACTTCGAATACGCCTCCACCGCCATGCTGTTCGCCCACTTCAACGACTACGAGGCCGAGGCCAAACGCCTGATCGAGGTCCCGCTCGCCCTGCCCGCGTACGAGGCCACCCTCAAGGCCGCGCACACCTTCAACCTGCTGGACGCGCGCGGCGCCATCAGCGTCACCGAACGCGCCACCTACATCGGCCGCATCCGCGCCCTGTCCCGCGCCGTGGCGCAGGCCTACTACGACGCGCGCGAACGCCTGGGCTTCCCCATGCTGCGGGAGGTCGCGTGATCATGAGCACGAATCCGAACGCGCGCGCGCTGGTCGTCGAACTGGTCACGGAAGAGCTCCCCCCGAAGGCGCTGGACGCCCTGGGCCAGGCCTTCGCCGAAGGCATCCGCAAGACGCTCGACGCGCTCGGCCTGCTGGCCGGTCCCGGCGCCTGCGCCGCCTACGCCACGCCCCGGCGCCTGGCCGTGCGGCTGGATGCCGTCCTGGGCCAGGCGCCCGACCAGGCCTACACCGAAAAACTCATGCCCGCGGCCATCGGCCTGGACGCCTCGGGCGCGCCCACGCCCGCGCTGCTGAAGAAACTCCAGGCCAAGGGCCTGGGGCACCTGGGCGCGGACGGCCTGACCCGCAGGCACGACGGCAAGCAGGACGTGCTCTACGCCGAAGGCACCGCCCCCGGCGCCCGGCTGGCCGACGGCCTGCAGCAGGCCCTGGACTACGCCGTGACCCACCTGCCCATCCCCAAGGTCATGCAATACCAGCTGGCCGACGGCCGTACCAGCGTGAAATTCGTGCGTCCGGCCCAGCGCCTGCTGGCCCTGTGGGGCACGGACGTCGTGCCCGTGCGCACGCTGGGCCTGGAAGCCGGCCGGATCACCCTGGGCCACCGCTTCCTGGAAGCCGGCCCGCTGGCCATCGAATCAGCCGAGGCCTGGGCCGACCGCCTGGCCGCCGACGGCCGCGTGGTTCCCTCCTTCGCCGACCGGCGCGCGCTCATCGCCCGGCAACTGGCCGAATCCTCCGCCTCGCTGGGTGCGACCATCGGCCAGGGCGCCGAAGTCGAGGCCCTGCTCGACGAAGTCGCCGCCCTGGTCGAATATCCGACGGTCTACGTCGGCGCCTTCGAGGAAGCCTTCCTGGCCGTGCCGCCGGAATGCCTGATCCTGACGATGCGGCTGAACCAGAAATACTTCCCCCTGTTCGATCCGGCCACGGGCGCGCTGACCCACCGCTTCCTGATCGTCAGCAACATGCGGCCCGCCGACCCGGTCCACATCATCCAGGGCAACCAGCGCGTGGTGCGCCCGCGCCTGGCCGACGCGCAGTTCTTCTACCAGACCGACCTGAAGGCCCCGCTGGCCGAGCGCGTGGCCGGCCTGGCCGACAGCGTCTACCACAACAAGCTCGGCTCGCAGCTGCAGCGCACCGAACGCGTGGAGGCATTGGCCCGCTGGCTGGCGCCGCTGCTGGGCGGACGGGCGGAATCCGCCGCCCGCGCCGCCCGGCTGGCCCACGCCGACCTGGGCACCCAGATGGTGGGCGAATTCCCCGAGCTGCAAGGCATCATGGGCGCCTACTACGCGGCCCACGACGGCGAGCCCGCCGACGTAGTGCGCGCCCTGCGCGACCAGTACCGCATCCGCCTGGACGAGCCCGTGACGGACGACACGCTCACGGCCGCCGTCCTGTTCATGGCGGAACGCGCCGAGACCCTGGTCGGGATCTGGGGCATCGGCCTGGCCCCCACCGGCGAACGCGACCCCTACGGCCTGCGCCGCGCGGCCCTGGGCCTGATCAGCGCCTACGAGCAGCTCACGGCCGGCGGCCGCCTGCAGGCCAGCCAGGACTCCCCGGCGCGCCTGGCGGCCCTGCTGGAGCGGGCGGCGGCCGGCTTCGCGCCCGGCCTGCTCGCCGAGGGCACGGCCGAGGCCGTGCTGGACTTCGTCTACGAACGCTACCGCAACCAACTGGCGGCCGCCTGCGACCGCTCGGCCATCGACGCGGTGCTGGCCCTGCGCCCGCCGCTGCACCAGGTCGCGGCGCGCGTCCAGGCCTGCGAACGGTTCGCCACGCTGCCCGAGGCCGAATCCCTGGCCGCCGCCAACAAGCGCGTCAGCAATCTGCTGAAGAAGGCCGACGATACGCAGCCCGGCTTCGACCCGGCGCTGCTGGCCGAACCGGCCGAACGCCAGCTGGCCGACACGATCGCCCGCCTGGAACCCCAGGCCACCGCCCAGCTGCGGGCCGGCGACTTCGCCGCCAGCCTGGCCACCCTGGCCCAGGCCCGCGCCGCCGTGGACGCGTTCTTCACCGACGTCATGGTCATGGCCGAGGACCCCCGCGTGCGGGCCAACCGCCTGGCCCTGCTGCGTTCCCTGCACGGCCTGATGAACCAGGTGGCCGACCTGTCGAGGCTCGCCCGGTGAAACTCATCATCCTGGACCGCGACGGGGTCATCAACCACGACAGCGACGCGTTCATCAAGTCGCCGGACGAATGGATGCCCATCCCCGGCAGCCCGGAAGCCATCGGCCGGCTCAGCCAGGCCGGCTGGCGCGTGGTGGTGGCCACCAACCAGTCCGGCATCGCCCGGGGTCTGTTCACCATGGAAACCCTGGGCGCGATCCACGCCCGGATGCGCCAGGTGGTGGCCGACGCTGGCGGGCGTATCGACGCCATCTTCTGCTGCCCCCACGGCCCGGACGACGGCTGCGCCTGCCGCAAGCCCCTGCCCGGCATGCTGCACGACATCGCCCAGCGCCTGGACGTGCGCCTGGACGGCGTCCCGCTGGTGGGCGACAGCCTGCGCGACCTGCATGCCGCAGCCGCCGCGCGCTGCGCCCCCTGGCTGGTCTTGACCGGCAAGGGCCGCAAGACCTGGGAAGCCTCGGGCACCAGCGGCGAGCTCCCCGCCGGCACCCAGGTCCGCGACGATCTGGCCGCCGTGGCCGATACTTTATTGAAGGCCGTGCCATGACCTACCTGCGCTCCGCGCTCTACATGGCCTATCTGGTCGTGACGGTGATCCCCTACGCCCTGTGCTGCGTGCTGTGGGCCCCCCTGCCCCTGTCCTGGCGTTACCGCCTGACCCTGGGCTGGCCGCGCATGGCGCTGTGGGGCGCCCGCTGGATCCTCGGCATGCGCTACCAGGCGCAAGGCTGGGAACACCTGCCCACCAAGGGGCCGGCCATCATCCTGTCCAAGCACCAATCCGCCTGGGAAACCCTGTATTTCGCGGTCAAGCTGCCGCGCGACGTGGTCTTCGTCTACAAGAAGGAACTGCACCACGTACCCTTCTTCGGCTGGAGCCTGGCGCTGCTCAGCATGATCCCCATCGACCGCACCAAGGGCAAGGAATCCTTCGACCAGGTGGTGAAGATCGGCAGCCGTCGCCTCGCGGAAGGCCGCTGGCCGGTGCTGTTCCCCGAAGGCACCCGCGTGGCGCCCGGCCAGACCGGCCGCTACAAGCAGGGGGGCGCGCTGCTGGCCTGCCGCACGGGGGCGCCGGTGATCCCGGTCGCCCACAACGCCGGCGAATGCTGGCCGCGCAACGCCTTCCTGAAGACCCCGGGACTGGTGACCGTGTCCTTCGGCCCCGCCATCGACCCGGCCGGGCACACGCCGGCTTCCCTGAACCACGCCGTGCGCGACTGGATCGAGGCCGAGATGCGGCGCCTCAATCCCGAGCGCTATGCGAACCGCTGACAGCCACCAGCTCGACCTGTTCGGCGCGGGCGACTGGCCGGCCGCCGCGCCCGCGGCCGGCCCCGGGCGCTCCGCCGGCAGGCCCGGTCGGGCCGCGCCCCGACAGGCCGGAGAACCACCAGCCGCCCAGGCCCCCTCGTCCGGCCCGCGCCACCCGCCCGCGCCGGAGCCTCCGTCCCCGCCGCCCGTCCTGCCTCCCGGCGGACGCTGGCTGACCCTGGAGCTGGACGACTGGACGCTGGGCTACGTGCTGCGCCGGGCGCGCCGCAAGACCATCGGGCTACAGGTCCGCGACACCGGCCTGGCGATCCAGGCCCCCGCCTGGGCCACGCACGCGCAGATCGAAGACGCGATCCGGCACAAGGCGGCCTGGATCCGGGACAAGCTGCGGGACCGCGACCGGCGGCTGGAGCAACTGGCCCTGCAGGCCGGCCAATGGCGGCCGGGCGGCCGCATCCCCTACCTGGGCGTCGCCATCGAGCTGCGGCTGGACGGCGCCCGGCCGGCCCGCTACGAGGGCGATCCCTCCGCGCCCGCCGAGGGTGACCGCCTGTTCCTGCCCCTGCCCGACACGGCCGACGCCAGCCGCGTCCAGGAGCGCGCCCAGGCCTGGCTGCAGGCGCGCGCGCGGATCGATTTCGACGCGCGCCTGCGGCGCTGCCTGGACGGCGCGGGGCGATCCATCGCCGGCTGGGGCCTGTCCTCCGCCCAAGGCCGCTGGGGTTCGTGCACCAGCCAGAAGCGCATCCGCCTGAACTGGCGCCTGATCCATTTCGCCCCGGCACTGATCGACTACGTGATCGCCCACGAGGTCGCCCACCTGAAGGAAATGAACCACGGCCCCGCTTTCTGGCGCGAGGTCGAGCGCCTGTGCCCGGATTTCCGGACGGCGCGCGACACGCTGCGCCGCCAGCCTCCGGACACCCTGCCGCTGATCTGATCCCGGCGCGCGCGGACGGTTCCGGCGATGAACGGTTTCGGCGATGAAAAATGCGTATGATGATGTGAATCGCACCACCGGAGAATTTCATCATGCGTCTGCTGCACACCATGCTGCGCGTCGGCAATCTGGACCGTTCCCTGATGTTCTACACGGAGACCCTGGGCATGCGGCTGCTGCGCCGCAAGGACTACCCGGAAGGCCGCTTCACCCTGGCTTTCGTCGGCTACCAGGACGAGGCCGACGGCGCCGTCATCGAACTGACCCATAACTGGGACACCGACCGCTACGAGATCGGCACCGGCTACGGCCACATCGCCATCGAAGTCGAGGACGCCTACGACACCTGCGCCACCATCAAGTCGCGCGGCGGCCTGGTCGTGCGCGAGGCCGGCCCCATGAAGCACGGCACCACCGTGATCGCCTTCGTCGAGGACCCGGACGGCTACCGGATCGAACTGATCCAGCGCGCGGGCCGCGAAGACTAGCAAAGGCCCCCACGCTGCGCAGCCTGCGGCTGCTTGCTGCCCCCCAAGGGGGCGCTTTTTGCCTTGGGGCGGCCCGGCGGCAAAAAGGGGCCCCCACGCTGCGCGGCCTGCGCCCCCGCGGATCCGGGACGGTCCGGCGTGCTCACGCGGTGGGCGTCACTCCGGCGTCGGACAGGGCGTCGGCCATGTCCATGAACTGCGCCACCGTCAATTCCTGGGGCCGCGCCGTCGGCGCCACGCCCAGGGCGTCCCAATCCAGCCATTCCGCCCAGGCGCCCAGGCTGCCCCGGATCATCTTGCGGCGCTGCTCGAAGACCCGCGCCACCAGCCGCTCGAACACCCGCGCGTCGCGGGGCCGGCGCAGCGCGTCGGGCGCCAGCGGGCGCATGCGCACCACGGCCGACACCACCCGGGGCGGCGGATCGAAGGCCTCGGGCGGCACGTCGAACAGGTGCGTCATGCGGTAGCGCGCCTGGAGCATGACGGACAGGCGCCCGTACTGGCTGTCGCCGGGGCGGGCCACCATGCGGTCGATGACTTCGCGCTGCAGCATGAAATGCTGGTCGCGGATCCGGCCGGCCCAGCGCAGCAGGTGAAAGAGCAGCGGGCTGGAAATGTTGTAGGGCAGATTGCCCACCACGCGCAGCCGGGGGACGTCCGCCGCGGCCTGGCCCGTCTCCGCGCCGGCGCCGGGCGCCAGTTCGCCGAAATCCACGGTCAGGGCGTCGGCCTCGACCACCCGCAGGCGGTCCTCGCCCCAGCGGCCGCGCAGCCGATGGGCCAGGTCGCGATCCAACTCGACCACGGTCAGCCGGTCGAGCCGCTCCAGCAGCGGCGCCGTCAGCGCCGACAGGCCCGGCCCGATCTCGACCATGGCGTCGCCAGGCTGCGGATCGATGGCGCGCACGATGGCGTCCACCACCGATTCGTCGGCCAGGAAGTGCTGGCCGAAGCGTTTGCGCGCCTGGTGTGCGCCCCCTGGGCGAGGCTGCGCCTCGCCGCCCCCCCGAGAGGGGTCAGAAAACTTGGGACGGCCCGGCGTTTTCTGATGCCCCGCCCCCATGTCAGTGACCGCCGGCCGCCGCCTTTTCCAGGCGATTGTCGATGTAGGCCTGGCCGCGCAGCTGGTCGAGCCAATCCTCGTAGGCCGGCCCGATGCGGCGTTCCATCAGCTCGCGGCGCGCCTGCATGCGGCGGAATTCCTGCTCCATGTTCTTGGTCTGGCGGCCCTCGACCTGGATCAGGTGCCAGCCGAACGGCGACTTGACCGGCTCGCTGACCTGGCCGTCCTGCAGGGCGTTCATGGCCTGCTCGAAGGCCGGCACGGTCTCGCCGGGATTGAGCCAGCCCAGGTCGCCGCCCTGGGGCGCGGAAGCGTCCTCGGAATAGCGCTTGGCCAGTTCGGCGAAGGATTCGCCGTGCTCGATGCGGGCGCGCAGGCCTTCGAGGGTGGCGCGGGCCTTGTCGTCGTCCACGACCTTGGAAGTCTTGATCAGGATGTGGCGGGCATGGGTCTGCGTGACCATCATGGGACCCGAGGGCGCCGGGCGGGACGCGGCGGCCTGCGCCTGGGCCTGGGCCTGGGCCTGGGCCTGGGCCTGCGCGGCCTGGGCTTGCGCGGCCTGGGCGGACTTGGGCGCCGGGCGCTGGGCATAGCCCCGGCGCAGGACCTTCAGGATGTGGAAGCCGCGGCCGCTCTGCACGATCCCGCTGATGCCGCCGGGCGGCGTGTTCGCGATGGCCCGCGCGAACAGGTCGGGCCAGTCGCGCAGAGGCCGGATGCCCATGTTGCCGCCCTCCAGGGCCTGGGGACCGTTCGACGAGGCGGCGGCGACGCCGGCGAAATCGGCGCCGGACTTGAGCTTGCGCAGGATGGCCTCGGCCTGCTTGCGCTTTTCCTCGACGACGCTGCTGGCGGCGTAGTCGGGGACCTCGATCAGGATCTGCGCCAGTTCGACCAGTTCGGGGCCGGTCGGGGCCGGCGCCGGTTCGGGCGCTTCCGCCGGCGCGGGCGCGGCGGCGGGCGGCTCGGCCAGCGGCCGGCCGGCGTTCATGGACAGGAAGGCGTCGATGTCGCTGTCGCTGATGGTGATGCGGTCTTCGACGAAGCGCTGGCGCAGGATGTCGTCCTGGATCTGGGAGCGCAGGTCGGCGCGGTAGTCGTCCCAGTTCATGCCGCTGTTGGCGATCTCATGCCGCAGCTGGTCGACGGTGATGCGGTTGCGCTGCGCGATGGTCTGCACCGCGCGGTCGACCTGGGCGTCGGACACATGGATGCCGACACGCTGGGCCTCGTGGTCCTGGAGGGCCGCGTTGATCATCTGCTGCAGCACCTGGCGCCGCAGCACGGACGCCTCGGGCACCGGGATGCGCTGCTGCTCCATCTGGCGGCGCACCTGGACCGCCTTGGCGTCGACCTGGGCGAGCGTGATGACTTCCTTGTCGACGACGGCGGCGATGCCGTCCACGAATTGCTCGGACGCGGGGGCGGGCGCCGCCTGGGCGGGGGCCGGGCGGTGCGCCGGCTTTCCGGCCGCCAGGGCGGACGCCGACACCCAGGCGCCCAGCACGATGGCCAGCGACAGGGCGCGGGCGGGATGACGCAAGCCAGACATCATTCGTACCTCTCGAAAACGGTTTTTTCAGGCGTGGGGGGAGTCACGGGCTGGTAGCCGATGACGCGATCGGTCAACAGGGACATGGGATCGGTGCCCAGGGAGCCCAGGCCGGTGAGTTCCAGCTGCAGGAACAGCGCCGTGTTGGTCTTCTGGGCCGACACCGCGTAGCGCTGCATCACCACGCGCGCGGCCCAGCCGCCGTCGCCCCGGTATTCCAGGCCCATGATGGACTGCGTGTTGCGCTTCTCGGCCAGGGAATAATCATAGCGGCCCACCCCGTACCAGCGCCGGGACAGCGGCCATTGGCCGCTCAGGCTGACCTGTTCCCTGGTCTCGGGGACGGTGCCCCGGGGCAGCACCCCGTAAGGATCGGCGTAGCTGTTGACGTCGCGCTCGTAGCGGTAGGACAGCGACACCGTCGCCAGGCGCTTCGGGGTCCAGCGCACGCCGCTGCTGAGCCGGTTGCGCTTCTGGGTTTCGTGGTCGAACAGGCCGTCGAAATACACCGAGAACTTGTCGGTCAGCGCCGCCTTGGCCCCGACCAGGTAATCCGACTGGGTATCGATGCGGGGCGTTTCGCTGGACAGCGTCACCCGCTGGTTGTCGAAGTAGAAGCGCTGGGCGAGCGACAGGGACAGACGCTCGAAGCCGGTGTCGGCGTCCAGCCAGCGGCTCGTCAGACCGACGGTCAGTTGGTTGGCGTTGGAAATGCGGTCCCAGCCGCCGCTGAAGATGTTCTCGTCGAAGGCCTGCTGGTAGTTGAAGGTCGCCAGCCCCGTGTCGAAGACGGGCAGGTCCGACTGGTCGCGGTACGGCACGTACAGGTAGTACAGGCGCGGCTCCAGCGTCTGGATGGCCGCGTTGCCGAACAGCGAGGCGTCGCGCTCCAGCGTCAGGCCGGTGTCCACCGAGGCGATCGGCAGCACCCGCGACTGGCTGCGGGGACGGCCGGCGAATTGTTCCATGCCCGGCGTGCCGGAGAACCATTCCGTCTCGTACTCGCTCATGTGCAGGCCGACCTTGGGCGTCAGATAGGCGCCGGGCAGCACGAAAGGCCGCGCGATCGAGGTATAGGACGTCAGGCGCGTGCCGTTGGGCATCAGGCGCCGGCCGGATTGCTCGGGGAAGGCGTCGCCGCGGTAGATCGGCGCGATGAAGCGGGTCGCCGTGTTCGTGGACACCACGTCCAGGCCATGCCAGCCGTAGCGCTGCGCGGTGAAGGTGAGCTGGGGCAGCATGTCGTAGGGCGGCGCCAGGAAGGACCCCGTGCTGTCCTGCAAAGTCTGGTAGCGGTAGAACTGCAGCGAGCCGGACAGATAGTGGTTGTCCGACCAGGACAGCAGCGCCTGGCTGGGCATGTAGGTGATGGCCGCGTCCGTCAGCCCGAAGGACGAGAAGTCGCGGAAATAGTTGTCGTCCGAGACCTTGCGCGCATCCAGGTAGGCGCTGAAGCCCTTGCCCAGCGTCTGGGTGTGCTGCACCGAATACATCCAGCGCTTGTCGCCCGTTTCGCGGTCGCGCATGATGTAGGTGCCGAACAGTTCGGAATGGGAATTGGCGCTCATGTGCCGGAATTCCGTGCCCAGCAGCAGGCCGCGCTTGCTCAGGTAGCGGGGATACAGCGTGGCGTCGTAGTCCGGCGCCAGGTTCAGGTAGTACGGGGTGGTGATCTCGACCCCGCCGTTGCTGGACGTGCCGTAGGTCGGCAGCAGGAAGCCGGTCTTGCGGTCCTTGCCGAGCGGGAACGTCAGGTAGGGCGAATACAGGATCGGCGCGCCCTTGAAATACAGCACGCCGTTGCGCGCCGCGCCCTCGTTCTCATCCAGGTACAGATCGACGCGGCTGGAATCGATGTACCAGGCCGGATCCGGCCCCGTCCAGCCGCTGTAGCGCACGTTCTTCAGACGCATGTGCTGGCGGCTGAGGATTTCCGCCTCGTCGGCCGTGCCGGCGCCGGCCGAGCCGCCCAGCCAGAAACGCGGCTGCTCGATCAGGCCCTTTTCGGTATCGACGTTGTAGCGCAGGTGCGGCCCGCGCACGAGATTGCCGTCGCGGACCACCAGGCCGTTGCCGCGGACGTCGGCCTCGCCCGTGGACTGCAGGTAGTCGATGCGGTCGCCCTTGATCACGGAATCCAGCCGGCGGACCTGGGCGTTGCCGCGCAGGATCACCCGGCCATCGGCGTCGCGGCTGATGTCGTCGCCGATCAGGAACGACGGCAGGGCGTCGTCCTTCAGGCCCGGATGCAGCCGCAGGCTGCCGACCATCCGCATACCGTCCGCATCCGGCGAGGGCTGCGCCGCGAGGACCGGCGCCGGCAGGCACAGGCCCAGGAAGATGATGCGACCGATCCAATGCGCCAAGACCCGGTTCCCCGAAATGATTGAAAGAGACGACGGCCGATCGGCCCACCCGTGACGACCAGCGACCCAGTATTATAGAGAAGAAGCCGGACCGCATCGCGCCCCGTCCGTTCGGCCGGCCGATCCGTCTCCTTTCCCTTCCCCCTGTTTTCGCCGAATTCCGCGCATGATCCCTACCCCTACCCCGGACTCCCGCCTGGACGCCCTGCGCCGCTGGCTGGACCGGCACTCCGACCGGCTGGGCCTGGTCCAGGACAGCCTCGCTCCCGTCTCCGGAGACGCCAGCTTCCGCCGCTATTTCCGCCTGCGGGCCGCGGGCGGCACCCTGATCGTCATGGACGCCCCGCCGCCCCACGAGGACTGCGCGCCCTTCGTCCGCATCGCGGGCCTGCTGGCCCGGGGCGGGCTGCGCGTCCCCGAGATCCTGGCCCAGGATCTCGAGCAGGGCTTCCTGCTGCTCTCCGACCTGGGAGACCGCACCTTCTACGAGGCCCTGCGCGACGGCCTGGACCGGGACGAGGCCGCCCTGCAGCGGCACTACCGGGGCGCCCTGCGCGCCCTGGTTGCGCTGCAGCGATGCCCGGCCGACGGCCTGCCGCCCTACGACGAGGCCCGCCTGCTCGAAGAGCTGGCCGTCTTTCCACAGTGGTACCTGCGCACCCACCTGGGCCATGCGCCCGACGCCGGCGCCGAGGCCGCGCTGGCGGACATCTTCGGCCTGCTGGCGCGGCGGGCGGCGGCGCAGCCGCGGGTCCTCGTGCACCGGGACTACCATTCGCCCAACCTGATGCTCGGCCCCGACGGGCCGGATCCCGCGCCCGGCGTCATCGACTTCCAGGACGCCCTGAACGGTCCGATCAGCTACGACATCGCCTCGCTGGCCATGGACGCCCGCACCACCTGGGACGAGGCCCGCCAGCTCGACTGGGCCATCCGCTACTGGGAATACGCCCGGGCGGCGGGGCTGCCCGTCCCGGACGACTTCGCCCATTTCCACGTCGACTACGAATGGATGGGGCTGCAGCGCAACCTGCGCATCCTGGGGGTCTTCGCCCGCCTGTCGCACCGCGACGGCAAGCACCACTACCTGGACCACATGCCGCGCGTGCGGGCCTACGTGCGCCAGGTCGCGGGGCGCTACGCCGTCTTCCGCCCTCTGCTGCGCCTGCTGGACCAGGCCGAACGGCTGCCGCAGGCCGACGGATACTCGTTCTGATGCGCGCCATGATTCTGGCCGCCGGGCGCGGCGAACGCATGCGCCCGCTGACGGACACCTGCCCCAAGCCCCTGCTGCCCGTGGGCGGCCGCCCCCTGATCGCCTGGCACCTGGAACGCCTGGCCCGGGCCGGCATCACCGACATCCTGGTGAACCACGCCTGGCTGGGCGAGCGCATCGAGGCCGCGCTGGGCGACGGCCGGGCATGCGGCGTGCGGCTGAGCTATTCGGCCGAGTCCCCCGCCCTGGAAACGGCGGGCGGCATCGCGCGCGCGCTGCCCTTCTTCCAGGGCCGGCCCTTCCTGGTCATGAACGGCGACGTCTGGTGCGACTGGGACCCGGTGCGGGCGATCCGGCTCGCGGCCGCATGGCCGGCGGACCGCCTGGCCCACCTGGTCCTGGTGGACAATCCCGGCCACCACCCCGAAGGCGATTTCGTGCTGCATGCCGACGGACTCGTCGCACCGCGCCCGGATGCCGGCCCCGGCGGCCATCCGGACGGGCACGGGCGCACGCCGCCCGACGACGTGCCGCGCACCCCGGCCCCCGCGCTGACCTTCGCCGGCATCGGCCTGTATCGCCCCGCCCTGTTCGCCGGCACCGATCCGGACCGGCCCGCGCCGCTCGCGCCGCTGCTGCGCAGGGCCATGGCGGCGCGCGCCGTGAGCGGCGAACGGCATGCGGGACGGTGGATCGACGTCGGCACGCCCGCGCGCCTGGCGGCGCTGGACGCCGAGCTGTCCGGGCGCGCCGGACTCCTGACCACATCCGGAAAATCGCAACCGGATGTAGGCGCGGTCCCAGCGAAACCGCGAAACCGTTTATCCTAATTGGTTTCGCGCCCGCGTCCTCACGCGGCGCGGCGCTTCGTGCAAGCCTCAAGCAATTCAGGAATTCGTCATGTCGCTCGGCCCCAAACGCCCCACCTTCAAGCCCACGCCCTACGGCTACACCCGGCGCAGCCGCGGGATTCCCCGCTGGCTGCTGCTGCTGATCACCGGCGTGATCCTGGGAGCCGGAGGCGTGCTGTTCCTGCAGCGCAGCTACGGTCCGCAGCGCCTCACGGTCGAGCAATCCGAACAGCTGCGCACGGACCTGAACACCGCCAACATGGAAAACCAGCGCCTGTCCGTGGAATCCGAGAAGCTCCAGGTCCAGATCAAGCAGGCGCGGCAGGACCAGCAGGAACAGGCCGCCCGGGCCGAACAGCTGCGCAAGCAGGCCGCCGACATGGAAGCCGGCGTCGCCAGCCTGATCCAGGCCATTCCCCCCGATCCGCGCGGCACCTCGCCGGGCATCCGCGGCGCCGACATGGTCACGCGCGACGGCGGCGTGGACTACCGCATCCTGCTGATCCAGGACCTGCCGGAGGGCCAATCCGAAGCCCCCACCCTGCGCGGCCGGATCAAGCTGATCGCCCAGGGATCCTATCCCAACGGCAACACGGCCTACGTCGAACTCGCCGAACAGCCCCTGGACATGGGCCGCTACATCGTCGTCGACGGCCGGGCCGAATTGCCGAACAAGGCCTTCCGCCCGCGCCAGGTGACCATCCAGATCATGGCCGACGGGTCGGACAAGGTCATCGCCACGCGCACCTTCCGCGTCACCGCCGCGCGCTGATCAATCAGGAGACGTGCTGCAGGAAATCGCGCAGGCGCTGGCTGGGCGGCTGGCTGAGCAGGGTCGCGGGATCGCCGTCCTCGGCGATCTTGCCCCCGTCCATGAAGATCAGCCGGCTGCCGACCTTGCGGGCGAATTCCATTTCGTGGGTGACCACGATCATGGTCATGCCTTCCTCGGCCACGTCCTGCATCACCTTCAGGACCTCGTGGCGTAGTTCCGGATCCAGCGCCGAGGTCGGCTCGTCGAACAGCATCAGCAGCGGCTTGATGGCCAGCGCGCGGGCGATGGCCACGCGCTGCTGCTGGCCGCCGGACAGCTGCCCCGGATAATGGCCGGCGCGCTCGGCCAGCCCCACCTTGGACAGCAGTTCCAGCGCCTGCTCACGGGCCTGGTCCCGGGGCGTGCCCCGGGTGTGGATGGGGCCGAACATGACGTTCTCCAGCGCCGTCAGCTGGGGGAACAGGTTGAACTGCTGGAACACCATGCCGGCCTCGCGGCGCAGCTCGCGCACCTGCGCCGGCGGGCCCAGGACGCTGTGGCCGTTGACGATGATGTCCCCGCCCTGGATGGTTTCCAGCACGTTGATGCAGCGCAGGAACGTGGACTTGCCCGACCCGGAGGGCCCGACCACGACCACGACCTCGCCCGCGTCGATGCTCAGGCTGATGCCGTCGAGCACGACGTTGTCGCCGAAGCGCTTGGTGACGTTCTTGAATTCGACGATGCTCATACGATGCGCGTCCTGTGTTCGATGTATTTCAGCGCCAGGGCGATGCAGCCCGTCATGATCAGGTAGATCACCGCCACCGCGCCCCAGATTTCCACGGCGCGGAAGTTGCCGGCGATGATTTCCTGGCCCTGGCGGGTCAGCTCGGCCACCCCGATCACGATGAACAGGGAAGAGTCCTTGAGGCTGATGATGCACTGGTTGCCCATGGTCGGGATCATGCGCCGCAACGCCACCGGGCCGATGATGCGGGCCAGGATCTTGTGGAACGGCAGACCCATGGCCTGGCCGGCCTCGTACAGGCCCTTGGGCACCGACAGCAGGCCGGCGCGCACGATCTCGGCGATGTAGGCGCCCGAATTGATCATCAGCGTCACGGTCGCGGCGGTGAAGCCGTCGATGCGCAGGTTCACCAGCAGCGGCAGCGCGAAATAGATGAACATCACCTGGACCACGATCGGCGTGCCCCGGATCACCAGGATGTAGACCTGGGCCAGGAAGGACAGCACCAGCGGAATCCAGGACAGGAAGCGCCAGGCCAGCAGGACCAGCACCGCCAGCCGCAGCGCCCACCAGACACCGTCAGGCACGCCGGACAGGGGGCCGGCATCCAGCCAGGCCGCCAGCCGCAGCAGGATCGCGGCGGCCGCCAGGACGACGACGCTCCATGCCAGGGTGCGGCGCGTCACGGGCACCGGCACGTACGTCACCACGACTCCGGACAGGGCGCCGATGATCGTGCCGCCGATCAGGCCCAGCAGGGTGATCTGGATCGTCATCCACGAACCGGCCATCAGGTCGGGCCAGGCGGCCCAAATGGCGGACCATTCAAAAGTCACGGTCTTTCCTCGTCAAAATGAAAGAAAACGGCGACCGGACGCATGCATCCGGCCGCCGCCGTCGGATCGGTCGCCCGCGCTCAGTTCACGGCGCTGGCTTTCTGGCCGAACCAGGTTTCATACAGCTTGTCGTAGGTGCCGTTGGCCTTCAGCTCGGACAGCGCCTTGTTGACGACGGGCACCAGTTCGCTGCCCTTGGGGAAGGCGATGCCGTAGAAGTCGCCGCTCTTGAGCGAGCCCACGACCTTGACCTTGCCGTTGCCGGCGGTCTTGGCGTAGTACTGGACGTTGGGCGTGTCGTGCACCACGGCGTCCACGCGGCCCGTGGCCAGTTCCAGGAAGGCGTTGTCGATGTTCGGGAAGAGCTTGAGCTTGGCCGAGGGCACGTTGGCCTTCATGTAGTCCACCGTGGCGGTGCCGATCTTCACGGCCACCGTCTTGCCTTCCAGGTCCTTCGCGGTCTGGATGGGGCTGTCGCTGGCGACCAGGATGGCCAGGCCGGACTCATAGTAGGGTTCGGAGAAGTCGATAACTTTGGCGCGATCCTCGCGGATGGTGATCCCGGCCAGGGCCACGTCCACGTTGCGCGTCTGCAGGCCCGGGATGATGCCGTTGAAATCCATCGGCTGCAGGCGGTACTTCAGGCCGGCCTGCTTGGCGATGGCTTCCCACAGCTGGACGTCGAAACCGGTGTACTTGCCGTTCTGCTTGAATTCGAAGGGCACGAAGGCCGTGTCGGTCGCGACGACCAGGTCCTTGGCGGAAGCCTGGGTCATCGGCAGGGCCAGGGTAAGGGCCAGCCCCGCCAGGGCGGCCTTGAGGGTCTTGGACAGCATCATGGTGTGAAGTCTCCTTGTGGGATTCGTCTGCTGCGGCCGATTCGCCGCGTCCTTGCCCATGTTAACTGAAATGCCCGTGATTCCCGCGCCCCGGAAGGCCGGAATCACGGGCACGGGCCGTGATTTTCGGGAAATCCCCTAAATCAGAACGCCGGGACGATGGCGCCCTTGTAGTGTTCCAGGATGTAGTCGCGGACCTTGGCGGAGTGCAGGGCGTCGACCAGCTTGCGGATCGCGGGATCGTCCTTGCGGTCGGCGCGGGTCACCACGATGTTGGCGTAGGGGGAATCCTTGTCCTCGATGAACAGGGCGTCCTTGACCGGGTTCAGGCCGGCTTCCAGCGCGTAGTTGGTGTTGATCAGGGCCACGTCCACGTCGGGCAGCACGCGCGGCAGCGTGGCGGCTTCCAGTTCGCGGAACTTCAGGTGCTTGGGGTTTTCCGACACGTCGCGGGCGGTCGCCAGGATGTTGGTCGGGTCCTTCAGCTTGATCAGGCCCTGTTTCTGCAGCAGCAGCAGGGCGCGGGCGCCGTTCGAGGGATCGTTCGGGATGGCGACCTGGGCGCCGTCCTTCAGGTCCTTGATGTCCTTGATCTTCTGCGAGTAGGCGCCGAAGGGCTCGACGTGGACCAGGCCCACCGGCACCAGCTTCGTGCCGTGTTCCTTGTTGAAGGAATCCAGGTAGGGCTGGTGCTGGAAGAAGTTGACGTCGATCTGCTTGTCGGAGACCTGCAGGTTCGGCTGGACGTAGTCGGTGAACACCTTGATGTCCAGGTCCACGCCTTCCTTGGCCAGGTCGGGCTTGACGAATTCCAGCAGCTCGGCGTGCGGCACGGGGGTGGCCGCCACGGACAGCTTGGCCGCCTGCGCCGGAGCGGCGAAGGCCAGGGGCAATGCCAGCGCCAGGACCGGCGCGAATTTCTTGAACATGAAAGCTCTCCTGAGTCTAGGAAAATTACCGTCTGTTGAGCCTGGCCACCCAGCGGTCGCCAAACACCTGAAAAACCTGAACCATGATCACCAGGATCACGACCGTGACCGCCATGACGTCGCCCTGGTAGCGCTGATAGCCGTAGCGCACCGCCAGGTCGCCCAGGCCGCCGCCGCCGATCACGCCGGACATGGCGGAATAGCCGACCAGCGTGATGGCCGTGACCACGATGGCCGCCAGGATGCCGGTGGTCGCCTCCGGCAGCAGCGCCCACAGCACCGTCTGGCGGGACGTAGCCCCCATGGCGCGGCAGGCTTCGCTCACGCCCGGATCCAGTTCGCGCAATACGTTCTCCACCAGCCGGGCGAAGAACGGCGCCGCGCTGGCCACCAGCGGCGGAATCGAGCCCTGGACCCCCAGCGCCGTCCCGACCACCAGGCGGGAAAACGGGATCATCACGATCAGCAGGATCAGGAAAGGCACCGAACGCAGCACGTTCACGACGAAGGCGACCGTCTGGTAGACGGCGCGGTTGTCCATGGCCTGCCCCGGGCTGGACAGGAACAGCAGCACGCCCACCGGCAGGCCGATCAGCACGGTGAACAGCAGGGAAAAGCCGGTCATCAGCAGGGTGTCGATCGTGGCTTCGCCGATCATCCACCAGTCCACGTTCGCCATCATGGCCGCAATACCTCGTAATCGACGCCCGCCGCCTCCAGCGCGGGAATGAGCGCATCCAGGCCCTCCCCGGCCCCTTCGGCCGCCACGACCAGTTGGCCGTAGGGCGTGTCCTTGATCCGCCCAACGGAGCCCTGCAGGATGCTCAGGTCCAGCCCCAGGTCGCGGCTCAGGCGGCTCAGCAGCGGGCTGGCCGTGTTGTCGCCCCGGAAGCTCAGGCGCAGCAGGCGGCCCGGCACGCCCTGCGCCAGGGTCCGCCAGCCCTCGCCGCCGTCCAGGCCGCTTTCGGACAGCAGCGCGCGCGTCGCGTCGTGGCGCGGATGCAGGAAGACTTCCAGCACCTGGCCGGTCTCGACGATGCGGCCGCCCTCGATCACCGCCACCCGGTCGCAGACCGCCCGGATCACGTCCATGCCGTGCGTGATCAGCACGATGGTCAGCCCCAGGCGCTGGTTGATGTCGCCCAGCAGGCGCAGGATGGATTGGGTGGTTTCCGGATCCAGCGCCGAGGTCGCCTCGTCGCACAGCAGCAGGCGCGGCTTGCTGGCGAGCGCGCGGGCGATACCCACGCGCTGCTGCTGGCCGCCGGACAGCTGCCCCGGGTATTTGTGCGCCTGGTCGGCCAGGCCGACCAGGTTCAGGACTTCGCGGGCGCGGGCCTCGCGGTCGGCGCGCGGCAGGCCCGACAGGCGCAGCGGAAAGCACACGTTGTCCATCACCGTGCGCGAGCGCAGCAGGTTGAAGTGCTGGAACACCATGCCCACCGAGCGCCGGTATTCGCGCAGCTGGGCGTCGGAGAACGCCGTGATGTCGCGCCCGTCCACCCGCACGCTGCCCTCGGTGGGGCGCTCCAGCAGGTTGAGCATGCGGATCAGGGTGCTCTTGCCCGCGCCCGAACGGCCGATGATGCCGAAGACCTCGCCCTCGCGGATGTTCAGGTTGACGTCGACGAGCGCGTTCACCGCCCGGCCGGCGGATTCGTACGTCTTACGGATGTTCTCGAGATCGATCAAGATACGTGGCCACTGGAAAATGCATCCCGGATCAACGGAATGCGAAACAGGAATTTACCATGCGGATTTGACGGGTTATTCCGATAGCATATTACTCAGAATTATGAAAACGCCCTCGTGCCAGGGGTACGCTAGAATCCCGGCATCCCCACCGCACCCTGCCCCCGAAGGGATCGCATGCCACGAGACGAGCCGTCCGAAGTCCTGGCCTTCCTGGCCGAACACCTGCGCGCCCCCGGCGCCGAGGCCCCCGAAACCATCCAGACGCACATTTCCATCCTGTTGCTGGGCCGCGACCGGGTCTACAAGCTCAAGCGCGCGATCCGGCTGCCCTACCTGGATTTTTCCACTCCCGGCCTGCGCCTGGACGCCTGCCGCCAGGAAGTGGCGCTCAACCGGCGCACGGCCCCGGCGCTGTACCTGGGCGCGCGGCGCATCACCCGCGAAGCCGGCGGCGCGCTCGCGTTCGACGGCCTGGGCGAACTGGTGGACGCCGTGGTCGAAATGCGGCGCTTCGCCGAGGACACCCTGTTCACCCGGCTGGCGCAGGATGGCCGCCTGGACCGCCCGCTGCTGACCGCCCTGGCCCGCAACATCGCCGCCTTCCACGCAAGGGCAGAACGCGCGTCCGGCCATGACGGCGCGCGGCGCATCCTCGACGTGCTCGAACTCAACGAACAATGCCCGGACATGGTCCCCGCGTTCGGCGCCGAAGCCGTGGGCGCGCTGCGCACCGCGCTGCGCGAGTCCTGGGCGCGGCACGCGCCGCTGCTCGACGACCGGGCCCGCGCCGGCAAGGTCCGCCGCTGCCACGGCGACCTGCACCTGCGCAATCTCTGCCTGATCGACGGCCAGCCCACCCTCTTCGACTGCATCGAATTCAATGAGTCGATCGCGACGATCGACGTCCTCTACGACCTGGCCTTCCTGCTCATGGACCTGTGGCAGGCGGGCCTGCGGGCCGAGGCGAACTGGGTGATGAACCGCTACATGGACGAGAGCGGCGACACCGGCGGCCTGCCGCTGCTGCCCTTCTTCATGGCGCTGCGCGCTTCGATCCGCGCGCAGGTCCTGTCCACCCAGGCGGCGATGCCGGGCGCGGCGCAGGACATCGTCCCGCAGGCCCGCGCGTACCTGGACCTGGCCATGGCGCTGCTGCGGCCGGTCCCGGCGCGGCTGCTGGCCATCGGCGGCCTGAGCGGCTCGGGAAAATCCACGGTGGCCGCGGCCATCGCGCACCGCGTCGGCGCCGCCCCGGGCGCCCGGATCGTGGCCAGCGACCGCATCCGCAAGCGCATCGCGGGCGTACCGGCCGAAACAGCCCTGCCGCCCGACAGCTACACGCGGGAATCGTCCGACCGCGTCTACGCCGCGCTGGAGGCGGAAGCGGCCCGCACGCTCGCCCTGGGCCACGCATGCATCGCCGACGCCGTGTTTTCCCGGCAGGACGAACGCCGGGACATCGAACGCCGCGCCGCCGAGGCCGGCGCGCCCTTCCTGGGCGTCTGGCTGGAAGCCGACCCCGGCACGCTGGTCGCGCGCGTGCGCGAACGCAGGAACGACCCGTCCGACGCCACCGCGGACGTGGTGCTCGCCCAGGTCGAGCGGCATACCCGCCCCCGGGGCTGGCTCGCGGTTCAGGCCGGAAAGGACGCCGCGGCGACGGAGGCCGCGGTGCTGTCGGCGGCGGGCATCGCCCCCGACGCCGGATGCTGATCCGGCCCGGGGCCCGATCCGCCGGCTGAAGACGGTTCGCGCGGCCATCCGGGCGAATGCGCGGAAATACGTATTCACGGACCCGGACTCCGATCGCACAATGACACCATCGCACCAGGCGACGGCGGCCGCTTTTTTCCAGCCGCAGCCGCGCCCGGAAAGCGCGACGCCTCCCGGAAGGGAGGCGCCAGTTGCCTGATTCACTTGGAAAATTCTGGTGGGTCGTGCGCGGCTCGAACGCGCGACCAACGGATTAAAAGTCCGGTGCTCTACCGACTGAGCTAACGACCCACGAAGCCTTATATTTTGACATTGCATCAATATAGCGTCAAGCGTCCGGAGACCACGAGAGACCATCCATGCCCGACCCGACCGTCCGCCCGCCCCTGCGGCTGCACATCCTGTCCGACCTGCATCTCAGCCAGCAAGGCCTGGAACTGCCCGACGTCGAGGCGGACATCACCATCCTCGCCGGCGACATCGCCCGGCCCCGGGCGGCCATGGACTGGGCCGGCCGGATCCCCCGCCCCGTGCTGTACGTGCCGGGCAACCACGAGTTCTACGGCGGCACCATTCCCGCCGTGCGCGCGGAACTGGCCGAACAGGCGCGAGCCCACGGCATCCAGCTGCTGGACCAGCGGGCCGTGGTGATCGACGGCGTGCGCTTCCTGGGCGCCACCCTGTGGACGGATTTCGAGCTGTTCGGCGCCGAGCTGCGCGACCTGGCCATGGAGCGCACGGCGGAGTTCATGCGCGACTTCCAGGTCATCGGCAACGGCGACGGTTCACGCTTCACGCCCCGGGACGCCGCCACGCTGTTCCGTGAACAGTACGACTGGCTGGACGCCCAGCTGGACACGCCCCACCCCGGACCGACGGTGGTCGTCACCCATCACGCGCCCAACATGCGCAGCGTGCATCCGCGCTTCGCCGAGTCCCTGATCAGCGCGGGCTTCGTGTCCGAATGCGCCAGTCTGCTGGGCCGGGCCGACCTCTGGATCCACGGCCACACGCACGACAGCTTCGACTACGCGGTGTACGGCGCCCGGGTCATCTGCAACCCGCGCGGCTACTGCCGTGACGGAACGAACGAGAACCCGGACTTCGACCCGGGCCTGTGCGTCGGCGTGCCCCGCCGCGCCGAGGCCCTGCGGGCGTAGGCTCGCGCCCCTACCTCGCGCGGGAAATCCGCACCTCGGCCCCGCGGCGCTTGACCTCCAGGCCCTCGGACGGCAGGATGCGCAGGCCTTCCAGGCCCTTGATGTAGCTGGAGCCCTGCATCTGCATGACGCGGATCTTGTTGCGCATGACCACCGGATTGTGCTCCGGCATGCCGAACATCCAGACCTCTTCCAGGATCCGGGCCGAATTGATCTCGCCGGTGTGCTGGGCGGCGGGCCCCAGGCACAGCATGTGGCCCTCGCGGCCGAACACCGGCAGCGTGTCCAGGCCCGGGCGCACCGTCCAGCGGGTGCCGCCTTCGTAGCGCCAGCCCGTGTTCAGGTCCCACCAGGCGTCGCCCCTGGGCAGATAGACCTCGGTCGCTCCGCCGGGCCGCATCACGGGCGCCACCAGCAGCGCCGGCCCCAGCAGATACTGCGTGTCCCAGGCGTGCGCGTCGGGGTCGGCGGGATAGGCCTGGGCCATCGACCGCTGCACCGGCAGGCCGGTGCGCACGGCGTCGTCGATGATGCCGGCCACGTAGGGCAGCAGGCGGTAGCGCCACTGCAGCCAGTGCGCGACCAGGGCGCGCGTGTCGGCGTCGAAGGCGTCCGGCATCAGCGCCGGCAGCCCCTGGAAGCTGAAATTGGCCGAAAACACGCCCATCGCCAGCCAGCGCAGATAGAGCTCGGGCGTCATGGCGCCGGCCGGGCGTTCGGCATTGCCCAGGCGATGGGTCTGCACCGCCACGCCGCTGTTGCCGACCGACAGGGCGGCCCGCAACGTCGCCGCATAGCCGTTCCAGTCGTTGTCCACGGCCGGGCCCTGCTGCCAGGCGAAGCGCTGCACGCCAGGAAACAGGTCGCGGCTGAGCATGACGCCTTCCTGGGGCGTGCGCGGGCCGGCGACGGCATCGAACAGGGCGCGGCGCGCCAGATGGGGATAGGCCGTGCGCAGCACCGCGCCGGTTTCTCCGCCCCGGGCCTCGACCCCGTCGGGCAGGGCGAACTGCGCCTGGCAGACCGGCGCGCCCAGGCCGTCTTCCACGGCCTGCAGGTGGCGCTCGGTCCACAGGCGGGCCGCGTCCCGGTGCGTCAGGTCCAGCAGCCCGAAAGGCCGCCCGCCGGAAGCCGCCGTGCCGGGACAGACCCAGGGGTCGCCTTCGGCGTCGCACAGCAGCCAGCCCCGGTCCGCCCATTCCTCGAACAACGGCGTGCCGTGCAGGACGCCGGGGATGCAGGGGCCCGCTAGGTGGATGTCGAGCGCGGTCGCCGCCGCCGCGAAGCCGCGCCAGTCGGAGACGCGGTCGGACCATTCGAAGACCGGCTTGTCGGCCTGGAAGCCCAGGATGGCCGGCTCGGCCAGCATCAGCGCGTCGAGCGCCATGCCCTGGCCGCGCAGGCTGCGGACCTGCTGCAGGCTGGACTCGGCCGACTGGCCCGGCGCCTGGTCCAGCCAGACCCCCATGGGCCAGAGATTGGGCTGGCCGGCGCGCCCGGTGAGCGCCGTGTACTGATTGAGGATTTCGGACGGATCCCCGACGAACAGGAACAGGTCCAGGCCCGCGCCCCGCGCCCGGACGGCATAGGCGCCGTCGGCCCGCAGATCGTGCTCCACGCGGTCCAGCGTACTGACGTGCGCGCCCCAGCCGCGCGGGCTCCAGGCCAGCGGCAGGCCGCGGTCCTCCGGCGCGTCGGACACCAGGCGCGCGCCCCGGCGATCCAGATCGCCCAGGGATTCGCCCAGGCCGTACAGGCCTTCGTCGGGCTCCAGCGCCCAATCGAGCGACCAGGCGGCGTCATCGCCGTCGCCGGAAGGCCGGACTGGCAGGCGGGCCCGGGCCACGCACAGGCCGCCCCGGGACAGCCGCAGGCTGGAATCGGGGCCGCCGACCTCCAGGCCGGCCTCGCCCTGGGTCAGGCGCCAGCCGCCCGTTTCCAGGGCCTGGCATTCCATTTCCCCGACGGGTTCCTGGCGGGCCAGCAGCATGTCGGCCTGGCGCTGCGCGCGCAGCGTGGGCTTGCCGGGTTCCAGCCAGGCGCGCGGCCCGCAGCGCAACCGGAACACGCCGGGCGCATGGGCCTCGATCCGAAGGCGCCATTCATCGGCATGAAGCGCCCATTCGACGCACGAAGGCGTCACGACGACCGGGCCGGTCTCGAAAACTTGGTCCGCCAATTCGATGGTGGGCGACACAGCGTGATCCTCTGGGCACTTGCCTTGCAAAAGACGTTATTCTGACGGATTTGCGCCATAAAATAAAATCCCGAGATCAGCGCGGGCCGATACGCCCGACCAGCTCGCGCTCGGCGGGCACCGGTTCGCCATCCAGCGACGCGCCGATCAGGTCTCCCGCCAGGGCGGACCAGCTCAGGCCGCGCGACCCGTAGGCGCAGGCCAGCCACAGGCCCGGCCGATCCGGCACCGCCCCGATCAGGGGCAGATGGTCGCGCGAGGCGGCCCGCCAGCCGGCCCACCCGACGGCCGCGCCGCGCCCCAGCCAGGGGATGTCTCGCGCCTCGACCCAGTCCCGCACGCGCGCCAGGATGTCCTGGTGGCCGGCCTCGTCCGCGACGGCCTCGGCCGCATCGGGCCGGTAGGTGCTGCCGGCCACGCCCCAGCCGTCCCGGGGCGGCAGGCAGTAGCCGCGTCCCGACAGGACGCAGCGCGGCACGGAGGACTCACCCGAGGGATACAGGCTGACCTGGCCGGCGAGGGGCGCGAGGCCGGACAGGACGGGCAGGCGCTCGACCGGAGCCACGCCGGCCAGCAGCGCGCGCGCATGCAGGGCGTTGGCCAGCACGACCTGGTCCGCCCGTCCCAGTTCCCGCCCGTCGGCGGCCCGCAGCGACCAGCCGCCGCCATCCGCCGGGGCCAGCGTCCCGACGGCGGCGGCGCGGCGCGTCACGCCCGGCAGGCCCAGCAAGGCGGCGATCAGTTCGCCCGGGCACACCCGCAAGGCGCCGGGAAACCAGAGGCCGCCCCAGGGCACCCCGACCCCGGCCCGCAGGCCCGCCTGCGCGGGATCGAGCCAGCGCACCCAGACTTCGGGAAAGCCCAGGCGCGCCAGCGCCCGGCGCTGCAGGTCCGCCTGCGTCTCCGACTGCGCGCAGACCAGCGCGCCGCAGGCCTGCGGCCGCGCCGGCTCGTCCAGTTCCAGCCAGCGGGCGCGCGCCCGGGCCAGGCCGGCACGGCTCAGGCGCGAGCGCGTGTCGTCGTCCGGGCTGAGCGCGGGCACCAGGGCGGCCGCGCCCCGGCGGCGCAGGGCCGGGTCGACGTCCAGGGCGCACAGCGGGTCCCAGACCTCGACCTCGTGGCCCCGTCCGGCCAGGGCCTGGGCCACCCCGGCGCCCGCCAGGCCGCCGCCCACCACCGCCACCCGGAGGCGCGCCGACCCGGGCGGCGCGGCGCCCAGGCCGGGACGCAGGACGGCCACCGTCATGTCGCGCTTGCCGGCGATGCCGGGAACCTTGTCGACCAGGAACCCGGCGTCGCGCAGGTCGCGCCGCACCTGCCCGGCCGCGCACCAGGTGGCGGCCGTGGCCCCGGCCACCGCCAGGCGCCGCAACTGGCCGAAGACGGCGGGCGACCACATGTCGGGATTGACCCGGGGCGCGAAGCCGTCCAGGAAGAAGGCGTCGACGCGCGCCTGCGCCTGGCGCGCCAGGCGGCGGATGTCGCCGAACAGCAGGGTCAGGGTAACCCGCCCGCCCTGCAGTTCCAGCCGATGGATGCCCGGCAGCAGGTCGGGCCAGCGTCCAGCCAGCTCGCGGGCCAGGACCTGGTGGTCATCCGGCAGCCGGCGCCAGGCCCGCACCAGGTCCTCCGCGGCGAAGGGGTGCGCCTCGAACGCCAGATAATGCAGCCGGCCGCTGCGCCCGGGATCGTCCAGCCAGGCCCGCCAGGCGGCCAGGAAGTTGTGCCCCAGGCCGAAGCCGGTCTCGGCAATCGTGAACGCCGCCCGCCCGCGCCAGCGCCCGGGCAAGCCGTTGCCCCCCAGGAAGACGTGCCGCGCCTGGGGCAGCGCCCCGGCGTCGCCGTGGTAGACGTCGCCGTATTCCCGGCTGAACGGCACGCCCCGGGCATCCTCGTGCCACGAGGCGGGTTGCAGAATTTGATGCGAGTCCGACATGCGGGGACACTCGTCCTATGGTCACGTACAATGGGATGAACACGCCACGCGGGCCGGCTGGCGGCCTCGCGGGCGCATCACGGGAATCAGCGCGTCATGTCCAGTTCGCACTTCCTGTCGGCAGACTGCCTGGATGCCGCCGTCACGGCGGCGCACGCCGCAGCCGCCATTCTACAAACCCACGCCCTGCACCGCGCGGACCTGGTGGTCGACCACAAGATGCGCAACGACCTGGTATCCCAGGCCGACCGCGAAGCCGAGCAGGCCATCATCGACATCCTGCGCGCCCGCACCCCGGAAATCGGGATCATCGCCGAAGAATCCGGCGGCCGGCCGGGTACCCAGGCGACCTGGTGCATCGACCCGCTGGACGGCACCACCAACTTCATCAGCGGCATCCCCCACTACGCCGTCTCGATCGCCCTGATCGGCCATGCGGGCTGCCGCCCGGACGGCCGCGACCCGCTGCCCCAGGACACGCCGCTGATCGGCGTGGTCTACGACCCGAACCGGGAAGAGCTGTTCTCCTCGCTGCACGGCCTGGGCGCCTGGCTCAACGGCCGCCGCATCCAGTGCTCTTCCACGCAGACGCTGGAACAGGCGGTGCTGGCCACGGGCTTCCCCTTCCGCGACTTTTCCTTCGAATCCCGCTACATGCCGACCCTGCGCGACGCCACCCATGCCACCCGGGGCATCCGCCGCATGGGCTCGGCGGCCCTGGACCTGGCCTGGACGGCCTGCGGGCGCTACGATGGCTACTGGGAAATGGGCCTGGCGCCCTGGGACGTGGCCGCCGGCACGGCGCTGGTCCGCGCGGCGGGCGGCGTCTGCGAGGACATCCGCCACCAGGAACCCTGGCCCGAAGGCGGCTACGTCTACGCCGCCAACCCGCACATCGCCGCCGCGCTGGACGGGCTGGTCAACCGGCGCGCCAAGGGGGCGTCATGAGCGCGGGAGACCATGCCGCGCCACAGGGGGCGGCACCATGACAAAGGGGGCACCATGAAAGAGATCCTCGACACCCTGGACGGCTGGCTGCCCGACCTGACCGACATCCGCCGCGCCATCCACGCCTGGCCCGAGCTCGCCTTCCAGGAAGTCCGCACGGCCGACACCGTGGCGCGCCTGCTGGAGTCCTGGGGCATCGAGACCCATCGCGGCCTGGGCGAGACCGGCGTGGTCGGCCGCATCGCCGGTCGCGGGCCGGGCCGGTCCGTGGGCCTGCGGGCCGACATGGACGCCCTGCCCATGCCGGAGACCAACACCTTCCCGCACGCCAGCCGCAATCCGGGCGCCATGCATGCCTGCGGCCATGACGGCCACACCACCATGCTGCTGGCCGCCGCCCGCTACCTGGCCGGACACCGCGACTTCAACGGCACCGTGCACGTCGTCTTCCAGCCCGCCGAAGAAGCCGGAGGCGGCGCCCGCCGCATGATCGAGGACGGCCTGTTCGAACAGTTCCCCATGGACGCGGTGTTCGGCATGCACAACTGGCCCGGCCTGCCCGCCGGCACGTTCGGCCTGACCGACGGCCCCATCATGGCCTCCAGCAGCACGTTCGAAATCACGCTGCGGGGCCGCGGCGCCCACGGCGCCATGCCCCACCTGGGCGTGGACCCGGTGGTCGCGGCCGCCCAGCTCACCCTGGCCTTCCAGACCATCCTGACCCGCGACTTGGACCCGCTGGAATCCGGCGTCATCAGCGTAACCCAGATCCACGCCGGATCGGCCGACAACGTCATCCCCGACCAGGCCGTGATGCGCGGCACGGTGCGCACCCTGTCCAACGACACGCTGGACCTGATCGAGACCCGCATGCGCGACCTGGCCGGGCCGCTCGCCCAGGCACTGCGCTGCGAAGCCGTCTTCCGCTTCCACCGCGAATACCCGGCCACCGTCAACCACCCCGAACAGGCCGCCCTCTGCGCCCAGGTCCTGACCGAGCTGGTGGGCGCCGACCAGGTCGACGCCCAGGTACGGCCGTCCATGGGGGCGGAGGACTTCGCCTTCATGCTGCAGGCCCGTCCCGGCTGCTACGTCTGGATCGGCAACGGCACGGGCGACCACCGCACGGCGGGCCACGGCCTGGGGCCCTGCACCCTGCACAACGGCAGCTACGACTTCAACGACGCCATCATTCCGCTGGGGGCCGCCTACTGGGTGCTGCTGGCGCGCCGGTTCCTGGCCGGCTGACCGCCCCCGGACGGCCCGGCGTCAAGAAATCGCCATCCGCAAACGGTTAAAATACGCGCTTTGCCGAAACGCGCCCCGCCCGGTCCGGACGCGGCGCCTCGGCATCCACCCCGAGGCCGCCATGTCCACTACCCTGCCCTCCTCCGATCGCCCGGTCACCCTGCGCGTCATGCCCCAGCCGTCCGACGCCAACATCCATGGCGACGTGTTCGGGGGCTGGATCATGGCCCAGGTGGATATCGCCGGCTCGATCCCGGCCACGCGGCGCGCGTGCGGACGGGTCGCCACCGTGGCCGTCAACGCCTTCACCTTCAAGCAGCCCGTCTTCGTCGGCGACCTGCTCAGCTTCTACGCCGAAATCACCCGGACGGGCCGGACTTCCGTCACCGTCTCGGTCGAAGTCTACGCCGAACGCCAGCGCCTGGAGGCCGAGGTCGTCAAGGTCACCGAGGCCACCCTGACCTACGTCGCCACCGACGAGGACCGCCACAGCCGTCCCCTGCCCCCGATCTGAGGAGCCCGTGCCGATGGCCGATCAGCCCGCCGCCGCCGAGACCGCCATCCCGGTCGTCATTCCGCGCCGCCTGGACCCGGAAGACGCCCAATTGGCGCTGCAGGAACTGCAGGCCATCCTGAAACGCCAGGAGGTCGTGGACGCGCTCGCCCAGCGCCAGCACGAAGACGAGGACGAGGACGGCTCGAACCTGCTGGAAGGCATGCTGCAGCGCCAGCACGAGGACGAGATCCGCCAGATCGTCAACGCGCTGCACCCGGCCGACATCGCCTTCATCCTGGAATCCCTGCCGGTGCAACAGCGCCAGGCGGTCTGGCAACTGGTCAGCCAGGAACACGACGCCGACGTGCTCCTGGAAGTCGAGGACTGGGTCCGCGAATCGCTGATCGAGTCCATGGACCACGAGGACCTGATCGCGGCCACGGGCACCATGGACGCCGACGAGATCGCCGATCTCGCGCCCGACCTGCCCGCCGACGTGATGGCCGAGGTCCAGAAGGGCCTGACCGACGCCGAGCGCGCCCAACTGGTCGCCGCCATGGGCTATCCGGAGGACACCGTCGGCGCCATCATGGACTTCGACATGGTCCGGGTGCGCGAGGACGTGACCCTGGAAGTCGTGCTGCGCTACCTGCGCCGGCTGCACGAGCTGCCCGACCACACCGACCAGATCTTCGTGGTGGACCGCGCCGACCAGCTGCGCGGCACCCTGTCGCTGTCGCGCCTGCTGCTCAGCGAGCCCGAGACCCTGGTCAACGCGGTCATGGAGCCCGACGTCCTCAGCCTCAACCCCATGGACCCGGACACCGACGCGGCCAATGCCTTCGAGCGCTACGACCTGGTGTCGGCTCCGGTGGTGGACGAACAGGGCCGCCTGATCGGCCGCGTCACCATCGACGAGGTCGTGGACGTGCTGCAGGAAGACTCCCAGGAACAGGAACTGTCGCGCGCCGGCCTGCAGGAAGAGGATATCTTCGCGCCCGTCCTGGCGGCCCTGCGCAACCGCGCGCCCTGGCTGCTGGTGAACCTGTGCACGGCCTCCATCGCGTCCTTCGTGGCGTCCCGCTTCGAGGACACGGTCAGCCACATCGTGATCCTGGCCTTCCTGATGTCCATCGTGGCCGGGATCGGCGGCAATTCCGGCAACCAGACCATGACCATGATCATCCGCGCCATGGCCACGGGCCGCGTCACCGGCGCGAACATCACGCAGCTGGTCAAGCGCGAGCTGCAGGTGACGTTCCTGGTGGGAACCTGCGGCAGCCTGGTCGCGGCGACCTTCGCCTGGATGATCTCGGGCTCCTACGCGGTCGCCGGGGTGATGATGGCGGCCATGGTCGGCAACATGCTGATCGGCGCGGCGCTGGGGGTGCTGATCCCGCTGCTGCGCGACCGCTTCGGCAAGGACCCCGCCATGGGCTCGTCGGTGCTGCTGACCTTCGCCACGGATTCGCTGGGATTCTTCCTGTTCCTGGGACTGGCGACGGTGTTCTTACTGTAGCGGCACCTCGACCGCACGGCCCCCTTCCGGACGCGCCGCTCACCCGGTTCCGGCTGCGCCGGAACTGCCCAGGCTCCAGGCCATCATCGGGGCGCTCGCCAAACTCGCAAGGCGCTCAGTCCCCCGGACTGAGCGCACCCGTCTTGCTCGAACAGTGGCTCGCTTGCATCCCCGCTGACGGCCTTCCGCCTGGCGGGCTCGAACAGCGCGCCCGGAAGGGGGCCATGCGGTCCGACGAGATCAGGGAAGCTGCAGCAATGCCTTGATCCGGGCCTTGATGTCCGCGAGTTCGGCGGCCGTGGCCTGGCCCTTGCGTTCAGCCTGACGTGATTTCCAGTCCAGGCTCTTGATTTGATCGGCCAGAGCAACCCCCAGGGCGCCGCCGCCACTCAGCGGAACCTCGAAGGGATAGCCTTTGACCTGGCTGGTGATCGGAACACAGACAATCAGGCCAGAACGCTGGTTATAGGCCAAGGGGCTCAGCACCACGGCCGGCCGGCGGCCTGCTTGTTCATGTCCGCTTTGCGGCGTGAAATTCAGCCAGACGATATCGCCTTCCTCTGGCGCGTAGGCACTCTTCACAACAGTTCCCGCCCCAGGGGACCACCAAAGTCCTGTTCGCCATGCCGGTTTTCGGCGGTGATGCCCGCCAGCAAATCGTCCAGTTGATAGACCGGTGCAGCAGGCTCGATCACGATACGGCCGTTTTCAACACGGACTTCGACGGTCTGCTCGAGTGTCAGTTGCGCCGCTTCCATGATCGCAGTGGGCAGGCGGACCGCCGGGCTGTTACCCCATTTCTTGAGGATCTGAAGCGCCATGGCGACCTCCGTAGAAACAAATGTAGATACCTATGAAGTATAGGCAATCCCTACGCAAGTATCAACACCCGTATCTACATGCGGGATCGTCGCCCGTCATTCACCTGCGGCACAAGAGACGCCTCATCAAGCATGCTCAAGCCCCGCATCACCGGCTGGCGGAAGGACGCACTGGGTGACTATCCCGTGAGCTTGCAAGCGCCGCTTCGACATGTCCGACCAGATCGGCGCCTGTGAGCCCGAGCGGTCCGGACAGGGCCAAGACGGTCGCAATGGAGGGCAAGCGCTGACCTCGCTCCAGCATGGAGATGAATGTTCTGTCGAGATTGGCCTCGAAGGCCAGTGTTTCTTGCGACATGCCGCGCGCATTCCGCAGCGACCTCAGCACGTCACCGAACGTTTTCTCGAGCGTTCCTTTTGGAGGCGGTCCCATTGCAGGGAAGATGCTAGTTCCGTAGACTATGGTCTACGGACAACTGTCTACAAGGACAACATCAGCATGACCTGCCAGAGCCGACACGCACGGCCCTCGAAACTCTCAAAAATGATCGCGGCAATCAATGTGGCGGCGCTGCTCAGCGCATGCGCCCACACAACCCCGAATCCCGTGCAGACATCGCAGGTTGGCGATGAAAACATGAGCTGCCGTTCCATCGAGAACGAAATGCAGGATATGGAAACCGAACGCGCGGACAGCGATGCGCGAGGCACCGGCCAGGTCGCGAAGAATGTCGGACTCGGAATCGCTGGTGCCTTCTTATTGGTTCCATGGTTCTTCATGGACACGGGTAATGCCCACTCAGTCGAGGCCAAGGCGGCACAAGCAAGATACAAGCGGCTACATGCGCTTTACCAGGATAAGGGGTGCATGCCCACAGAAAAGCCCGTGGAGAAAACTCCTTCGAGCGAATTGCATGAACCAAAAGAATAATCTGACAGAATAAATTAGCCAGATAGATCACAGAACAGAACTGCGAGGACCATAATGAACTTTATTCAAAAAATTATCCTCGGACACCACCTAACCAAGATGACTAATATCTTTGAGGCTGTTGTCCGCACAAAGATCGGTGCCTTTGCAGGGGCTGGCGGTGGGTTTGACTCGCTACCACCACATCAAATGACGCTGTATCTTAGCGAGCTTAAATCTCGTTCCGAAAAATTGCGCCGCTTCCCTAAACACGTGATCACTCAAGAACTACTGAAGAGCGCGCGCATCTCAGTTCAGCTAAACCGGTCCACCCGAATGGAAGCCCAACAGAAGCTCTTGGATCTGCTGATTGGTGAAGGCATTGCGATGGATCTCAAAACCTTCCAACAATCATTCTCAAATTAGCATCTCGTGTGAAGCACCTGCCACCCGCCTTCCTCGGCAGGCGGCGTCCTGTGGCCGCACCGAGCGCTGTTGGAGTCCGCTGGCCAGAAGCCAGCCAGCGGGGAGGCAAGTGAGCCACTGTTCGAGCGGGACGCTTGCGGTCAGTCCGGGGGACTGACCGCCCCGCGAGTTTGGCGAACGCCCCGATGGCGGGCTGGCGGCCGGGCAGTTCCGGCGCAGCCGGAACCGGACGACCTGCGCCCGGGGCGGCCACAGGACGACGCCGAGGTCTCACAAAAGAACACCGACGGCCGACACCCCAGACCGAAACGCGGCCAGAGACCCCGCCCCCCACCGCAGCAATGAAAAAGGCCGGGACACGCCCGGCCTTTTTCATCATCGACAGAAAGACTTACTTCAGCTGCCCGTGGCAGTGCTTGTACTTCTTCCCGCTGCCGCACGGGCAGGGATCGTTGCGCCCCACGCGCGGCACCGCGCCGGCCGGCGTCGCCGCCTTCTGGCCAGTGGCAGGCGTCTCGTCCAGGCCCAGGTCCTCGCCGCGCAAGGCCGCGTCGTAGTCCGCGTGGTGGTAGCGCACGTTTTCCACCGGGGACGCCGGTTCCTCGACCTCCACCTGTTCGCGCGACTGGATGCGCACCGTCATCAGCACCCGGATCGTTTCGTTGCGGATACGGTCCAGCATGTCCGAGAACAGCGTGAACGCCTCGCGCTTGTAGGCCTGCTTCGGATCCACCTGCGCATAGCCGCGCAGATGGATGCCCTGGCGCAGATGGTCCAGCGACGCCAGGTGGGCGCGCCAGTTCGTGTCCAGCGACTGCAGCAGCACCGAGCGCTCGAACGGCCGCCAGCCGGCCTCGCCGACCAGGGCGACCTTCTCGTCGTACAGCCGCCTGGCCTCGGCCAGCACCCGTTCCAGCAGATCGTCGTCCGTCAGGTTGGGTTCCTTTTCCAGCATTTCAGCCAGCGGCAGCGCGATCGCCCAGTCGGATTCCAGGGACGACTGCAGGCCGGGGATGTCCCACTGCTCCTCCATCGTCTCTTCCGGCACGTAGCGGCGGAACACCGCCGTGATCTCCGCGTCCCGCAGGTTGGCGATCGTGTCGGCTACCGATTCCGCTTCCAGGACCTCGTTGCGCTGGGCATAGAGCACCTTGCGCTGGTCGTTGGCCACGTCGTCGTATTCCAGCAGCTGCTTGCGGATGTCGAAATTGCGGCCCTCGACCTTGCGCTGCGCGGATTCGATCGAACGCGACACCATGCGCGCCTCGATCGGCTCGCCTTCGGGCAGGCGCAGGCGCTCCATGATGGCGCGCACCCGGTCCCCGGCGAAGATCCGCATCAGCGAATCGTCCAGCGACAGGTAGAAACGCGAGGAGCCCGGGTCGCCCTGGCGGCCGGCGCGGCCGCGCAGCTGGTTGTCGATGCGCCGCGATTCGTGGCGTTCGGTACCGATGATGCGCAGGCCGCCGGCCTTCTTCACGGCCTCGTTGGCCGGCGCCCATTCGGCCCGGATGGCCGCGATGCGGGCGTCTTTTTCCTCGGGGGACAGGTCCGGATCGGCGCGCACCAGGTCGATCTGCTTGTCCACGCTGCCGCCCAGCACGATGTCCGTGCCCCGGCCGGCCATGTTGGTGGCGATCGTGATGTGGCCCGGCTTGCCGGCCTCGGCGACGATCTCGGCCTCGCGGGCGTGCTGCTTGGCGTTCAGCACCTCGTGGGGCAGGCCTTCCTTCTTCAGCGCATTGGACAGCAGCTCGGAATTCTCGATGCTGGTGGTGCCCACCAGCACCGGCTGGCCGCGCTTGTGGCAGTCGATGATGTCGTCCAGGATCGCGCGGTATTTTTCCGCGTCGGTCTTGAAGACCTGGTCGTTCTGGTCCTGGCGCGCCATCGGCCGGTTGGTCGGGATGATGACCGTTTCCAGGCCGTAGATTTCCTGGAATTCGTAGGCCTCGGTGTCGGCCGTCCCCGTCATGCCCGCCAGCTTGTCGTACATGCGGAAATAATTCTGGAACGTGATCGAGGCCAGCGTCTGGTTCTCGTTCTGGATGCGCACGCCTTCCTTGGCCTCGACCGCCTGGTGCAGGCCGTCGGACCAGCGGCGGCCCGCCATCAGGCGGCCCGTGAACTCGTCGACGATGACGACCTCGCCGTCCTGGACGACGTACTGCTGATCGCGATGGAACAGGTTGTGCGCACGCAAGGCCACCAGCAGGTGGTGCATCAGCGAGATGTGGCGCGGGTCGTACAGGGACTCGCCTTCGGGCAGGATGCCCTGGCGCGCCATGATCTGCTCGGCCTTGATCTGGCCGGCTTCCGACAGATGCACCTGCTGGGCCTTTTCGTCGACCCAGAAATCGCCTTCGGGCTCGGGCTCGTGGGGCTTGGGCTCTTCCGTCATGCGCGTCAGCAGGGGCGGCACCGCGTTCATGCGGATGTAGAGCTCGGTGTTGTCCTCGGCCTGGCCGGAAATGATCAGCGGCGTGCGCGCCTCGTCGATCAGGATCGAATCCACCTCGTCGACGATGGCGTAGGCCAGGCTGCGCTGGCGGCGGTCTTCCGGACGGAATTCCATGTTGTCGCGCAGGTAGTCGAAGCCGTATTCGTTGTTCGTGCCGTAGGTGATGTCGGCCCGGTAGGCGGCGCGTTTTTCCTCGTTGTCCTGCTGCGGCACCACCACGCCGACCGTCATGCCCAGGAACCCGTAGAGCCGGCCCATCCATTCGGCGTCCCGGCGGGCCAGGTAGTCGTTGACCGTCACCACGTGGACCCCGCGGCCGCTCAGGGCGTTCAGGTAGACCGCCAGCGTCGCCATCAGGGTCTTGCCCTCGCCGGTGCGCATTTCGGCGATCTTGCCGTTGTGCAGGGCGATCGCGCCCAGCATCTGGACGTCGAAGTGGCGCATGCCGAACACGCGGCGGCTGGCCTCGCGCACCACGGCGAAGGCTTCGGGCAGCAGGGAATTCAGGGACTTGCCGTCCGCGATCCGCTGGCGGAATTCGTCGGTCTTGGCCTTCAGCGCGTCGTCGGACAGGGCCTGCATGGAAGGTTCGAGCGCATTGATCTGCGCGACCTGCTTGCGGTACTGCTTCAACAGCCGGTCATTGCGGCTGCCGATGATTTTTTTGAGCAGAGAAACCATATCGTGTCGTCGCTGCGGGCCCGAAGGATGATCGGACGCCGGAAGATTGTGAGGCGCGGCCGCCGAATGGTGACCGCAGGTAAACGCTGCAGTTTAACGCAGGGAGGAAGCCCCCGCATCGGCGGCGGGCCCGGCTTGCGCCACCCGGTCCGCCCCCAGCGCCAGGCGCGTGCGGGCGTCTTCCTGGATGAACAGGGTCGGATCCAGGGGGTAGTCCGCCATCCGCACCTCGAAATGCAGATGCGATCCGGTGGACCGGCCGGTGCTGCCCACCCGCGCGATGAGCTGGCCCTGGCGGACGATGTCGCCCGTTTTCACCAGCACGCTGGAGGCATGGGCGTAGCGGGTGCGCAGGCCGTTGCCGTGGTCGATCTCCACCATCCGGCCGTAGCCGTGCCAGGAGCCCGCCCGCGTCACCAGCCCGCCGGACGCCGCCCGGATGGGCGCGCCGCGGGGCGCGACGAAGTCCAGGCCCTCGTGCATGGTGTGGCGGCCGCTGACCGGATTGCGGCGCCAGCCGAACGACGAGCTGAGGGCGGGATAATCGACCGGGGAGAGCGTCGGCAGGCTGGCCTGGAAGCCGGCCTGGCGGGACAGGGCCGCGTCCACCAGGGCGTAGGCGTCCTCCTGGGTTTCCAGGCGCCGCCCCAGCGCGTCGATGTGCCGCCCCAGCAGTTCCGCCGAGCCGATCGCGGGCGCCGGCAGCGACTGGGCGGGGATGTCGTCCATCACCTGGGCGTCGCCCGCCTCGTCGTCGATCGCCGGCAGGCCGGCCGGACGATCGAGGGATGCGACGCCGGTAGCGAGTTCCGGCGCCGTGTAGTTCAGGCCGGCCGCCCGGGCGACCCGCTCGCGCACGGATTCCATGGCCAGCACGCGGCCCTGCAGTTCGCCCAGCTTGCCCGCCAGGCCCGCGATGCTGCCCTGCAGGGTCGCCGAATCCTGCCGCAGGCGGGAATCGATCGCCTCGCGCTGGCCGGGGTCCAGGGTCGGCGTGCGCCAGGCCTGCCACTGGGCGCCGCCCCAGGCCGACAGCGCCAAGGCGCCTGCCATGCCCAGCCCCCGCAGGAGGCGCGCGTTAGAATGCAGCCAGAGCGCTGCGCGAGCAGTGTGTTTCGATTTCGTCACTCAAAATTCCTCATGTCCATGGCGATGACGCCCCGGCGGAACCGATCATCCGGCACTCCGGCCCTGGAATGGCTGGACCGCCATCCCCAGGGCGCGCCCATGATGCAGACGGCCCGCGAACTGCTGGCCGTCCAGGCCGTGCTGGCGGGCACCTTGCCGCCCGCCCTGGCGCGCCGGATCCGGGTCGCCCGCATCGATGGACCGCAAATCACCGTGATGGTTCCCGGCCCGGCGCACGCCGCCCGGCTGCGCCAGATGACCGAAGCCGCCGCCGGCCGGATCCGGGAAGCCGGCTGGCCCGTCGAACGCATTGTCGTCCGGATCGACGCCGCCATGGACCGGACCTGGACGGAAAAGCCACGCCGGGAAGCCGAACCCCTGGGGGAAGACGCCCTGAGATCCTTCGAGGACCTGGAACGCCGGGTGGCGCCCGGCCCCCTGGCCGACGCCATCGGCCGGCTGCTGCGCCATCATCGTTCGTGACGGCGATGAAACGGCGGCCGCATGGCGGCCGCCGCCCGAGGACCGGTCCGCCCGCTCAGGCAAGCTGCCAGTCGCGCGTGAAGGCGGCGGGCGCGGTGTCGCGCGATTCGTAGCTGACCAATTCCCAGCAATCCTGCCGGGCCAGCAGGGCGCGCACCAGCTGGTTGTTCAGGCCGTGGCCGGACTTGCAGGCGACGTAGCGCGCCACCAGGGGCTTGCCGGCCAGGTACAGGTCCCCGATGGCGTCGAGGATCTTGTGCTTGACGAATTCGTCGTCGTACCGGAGCCCGTCGGCGTTCAGGACGCGGTATTCGTCCATGACGATGGCGTTGTCCAGGCTGCCGCCGCGCGCCAGGCCCATGGAGCGCAGGGCCTCGACTTCGCTGGCGAACCCGAAGGTGCGCGCGCGGGCGATGGTCTTGACGTAGGAATCCCGGGCGAAGTCGACTTCGGCCGCGTTGGCCGTGGAATCGATGGCGGGATGCCGGAAATCGATGGAGAAGGACAGAGCGAAGCCGTCGTAGGGTTCCAGCCGCGCCCATTTGGCGGCCGGACCTTCGCCTTCGCACACTTCGACGGGCTTCAGCACCCGCAGGAAGCGTTTCGGCGCGGCCTGCTCCAGCAGGCCGGCGCTGCGCAGCAGGTAGACGAAAGTGCCCGCGCTGCCGTCCATGATGGGGACTTCCTCGGCGTCGAGGTCGACGTGCAGATTGTCCACGCCCAGCCCGGCCAGGGCCGACATCAGGTGCTCGACGGTGGACACACGCACGGAACCCTGCTGCAGGACCGAGGCCATGCGGGTATCGCCGACGGCGTCGGCGCGCGCGGGCAGGTCCACGATCTCGGGCAGGTCCACGCGGTGGAAGACGATGCCGGTATTGGGCTCGGCCGGGCGCAGGGTGATTTCCACGCGGCGGCCGGAATGCAGGCCCACTCCGGTGGTGGACACGGCTTGTTTGATGGTGCGCTGCAGGAGCATGGGAGTCTTCGTCGATGTAAAAGCGGCCCTGCGAAGCGCGCCTCGCATAGCCTGATCTCACGCATTGTAATCAATATCCGGGTTTTCCACGATGGCCGAATGCAACACAACCGATGCGAATGCAAGCAAAACCAATGCGAAGGCGCGCCTTCCCCCAGGGGCAGGGGAAGACGCGCCAGGCGCCGCGAACTGCTGTGTACGACAGCCGCGATGTGAGGTGATGCGCCGAAGCGGACCGGGTCAGTCGGCCTGCTTGCGCAGGAAGGCCGGAATGTCGAAGTGATCCATGCCGGCCGTCTCCAGCGCCCGGACCTGGGCCGAGGCATGGCTGCGCGGATTGCGGATCACGGACGGCACGTCCGTGCCGGAGAAGTCATGGCCGACTCCCACCGGCATGTTGTCCGTGCCGGTGCGCTGGGCCTCGACATTGTTCGACACCAGCTGCGGACGGGCCGCGGCGGAACCCAGGCCGGTGGCGACCACCGTGACGCGCAGGTCCTCGCCCATGGACTCGTCGTAGGCCGTGCCGAAGATCACCGTGGCGTCGGCCGAGGCGTAGCTGCCGATCGTGTCCATGATCTCGCGGGTCTCGCGCATCTTCAGCGAACGGCTGGCGGTGATGTTCACCAGGACGCCGCGCGCGCCGTGCAGGTCCACGCCTTCCAGCAGCGGGCAGGCGATCGCCTGCTCGGCCGCGATGCGGGCCCGGTCGGGACCGGAAGCCACGGCCGTGCCCATCATGGCCTGGCCCTGTTCGCCCATGATCGTCTTCACGTCCTCGAAGTCGACGTTGACGTTGCCCTCGACGTTGATGATCTCGGCGATCCCGGCGCAGGCGTTGTGCAGCACGTCGTCGGCCGCGCGGAAGCAGTCTTCCTGCGTGGCGTCCTCGTCCATCAGCTCGTACAGGTTCTCGTTGAGCACGACCACCAGCGAATGGACATGGCGCGACAGTTCGCGGATGCCTTCCTCGGCCATGCGCATGCGCTTGCTGCCTTCGAAGACGAAGGGCTTGGTGACCACGCCCACCGTCAGGATGCCGAGCTCCTTGGCGACTTCGGCCACCACGGGGCCGGCCCCCGTCCCGGTGCCGCCGCCCATGCCGGCGGTGATGAACACCATGTGGGCGCCGTTCAGCGCCGCGCGGATTTCCTCGCGCGCGGTCTCGGCGGCGGCGCGCCCCTGCTCCGGCTTGGCGCCGGCGCCCAGGCCGGTGCGGCCCAGCCGGATCTGGACCGGCGCCTCGCTGGTGACCAGCGCCTGGGCATCGGTATTCGCGCAGACGAATTCCACCCCCTGCACGCCCGAACGGATCATATGGGCCACGGCGTTGCCGCCCGCCCCGCCGACACCCACGACCTTGATCACGGTGCCGTTCCTGCTGGTATCCAGCATTTCAAAATTCATCATGATTGACTCCCTCACATACGGAAAAACGAACAACTTCCCCTGAAAAGCCCACGTCCAGGGCGGCCTTGCCGCCGCCTCAGTTCATGAACCACTCCTTCATGCGCGCCAGAATGGATTTGACCGTTCCCTTCTGCTGCGCCACCTTGCGGCCGCGGGCACGCTGCATGCGCGCCTCGGTCAGCAAGCCCATCACCGTCGAGAAGCGCGGATTGCGCATCACGTCGGCCAGACTTCCTTCGTACATGGGCACGGCGACGCGCACCGGCTTGAGGAACACGTCCTCGGCCAGTTCCACCATGCCCGGCATGAGCGCCGTCCCGCCGGTCAGCACGACCCCGGACGACAGCAATTCCTCGTAGCCCGATTCGCGCACCACCTGCTGCACGAAACCGAACAGTTCCTCCATGCGCGGCTCGATCACCGCGCCCAGGGCCTGGCGCTTGACGCTGCGGTTGGGGCGGTCCCCCAGGCCCGGCACTTCGATCATTTCCTCGGCGTCGACCAGCGCCTGCTTGGCGATGCCGTGGCGCAGCTTGATTTCCTCGGCGTCCGGCGTCGGCGTGCGCAGCATGGCCGCGATGTCGCTGGTGACCTGGTCGCCCGCGATCGGGATCACCGAGGTGTGGCGGATCGCGCCGCCGGTGTAGATGGCGATGTCGGTGGTGCCGCCGCCGATGTCCACCAGCACCACGCCCAGTTCCTTCTCGTCGGCCGTCAGGCAGGACAGGCTGGAGGCGAGCGGCTGCAGGATCAGGTCCTGGACCTCCAGGCCGCAGCGGCGCACGCACTTGACGATGTTCTGGGCCGCGCTGACCGCGCCCGTGACGATGTGCACGCGCACTTCCAGGCGCATGCCGCTCATGCCGATCGGCTCGCGGATGTCCTCCTGCGCGTCGACGATGAATTCCTGCGTCAGCACGTGCAGCACCTGCTGGTCGGTCGGGATGTTCACGGCCTTGGCCGTCTCGATCACGCGCGCCACGTCGGTGGCGGTGACTTCCTTGTCCTTGACCGCCACCATGCCGCTGGAATTGAAGCTGGTGATGTGGCTGCCCGCGATGCCGGTATAGACCTCGCGGATCTTGCAGTCGGCCATCAGCTCGGCTTCCTCCAGCGCGCGCTGGATCGAATTCACGGTGGACTCGATGTTGACCACCACGCCCTTGCGCATGCCTTCGGATTCGTGCTGTCCCAGGCCCAGCACCTCGAACCCGCCGTCGGGCAGGATTTCGGCAACGACGGCGGCCACCTTGCTGGTGCCGATATCGAGTGCAACGATCAGGTCTTTGATGTCACGGGTCATGGTCTGGTCGATCGGGAGGGTGCTGAGGTTTCGGGAGACAGCGTGATGGCGAATCCGTTCGGATAGCGCAGATCGGCGCTGGCGATCATGCGGCCGCCCAGGCGCCGGGTCAGCTCCGGCCAGGCCTGGACGAAACGTTCGATGCGGGCGGCGAACGGCAGGGCGCCGGAGCGCCCATGAGGGTCGGCGACGTCGGCGGCCGGGTCCCGGCCCAGCGTCAGGCGCACGTCGTCGGACAGCGTGACCTCCCAGGCGTAGCGCGGGGTCAGCGTGGCCTCGCGCACGCTCAGGCCCAGCGGAGCGAACCAGCGGGCGATCTCGGCGTAGCGCTGCACCACCAGCCGCTCGGAATTCACGGGGCCGTTCAGCTGGGGCAGGTCCAAGTCGTCGGGCAACTCGCCCTGGTTGGCCGTGAAGGCCTCGCCCCAGGTGTTGATCATCTGGTTCTCGTTCCAGTAGGCCAGCGGCTGCTGCTCTTCGATGCGCACCTGCAGCGTGGACGGCCACACCCGCCGGACGATGGCATGCCGCACCCAGGGCGCGGTCTCGATGCGGCGCCGGGCCGCGTCCAGGTCCATCAGGAAGAAATTGCCCCGCACCTGCCCCGCCAGGGCGGTCTGCAGGTTCAGCGGCGTGACGTATTGCAGGGTGGAGCCGGCCGCCGGGGCCAGCTCGATCCGGGAAATCGAGAAATAAGGCCGCCGGATGGTCCAGACCACGGCCCCGACCACGATGGACAACACCGCCAGCAAAGCCAGCAGGTTGGCGATCAGATTGGTCAGTCGGGCTTCGGCGAACACGTCCGGCTCCTCCCTCAGGCCGCGGGGCGCAGCTTGCAGCGCGCCGTCGACAGGATTTCCACGCACAGCCGGCCGTAGCTCATGCCGGCGGCCCGGGCGCCCATGGGCACGAGCGAATGGCTCGTCATGCCCGGCGAGGTGTTCATTTCCAGCAGCCAGGGCCGGTCCTGCCCGTCGAGCATCACGTCGGCCCGGCCCCAGCCCTCGCAGCCCAGCGCCCGGTAGGCCCGCACGGCCAGGTCCTGGATGTGCCGCGTCAGGTCGGCCGGCAGATCGGCCGGGCAGTCGTAGCGGGTGTCGTTGGACACGTACTTGTGCTCGTAGTCGTAGTTGCCCTGGGGCGCGATGATCTCGATCACCGGCAGCGCCCGGGCCTCCGCCCCCGCGCCCAGGACCGGGATGGTCAGCTCGCGCCCCCGGATGAACTGCTCGGCCAGGGCGATGTCGTCGAAACGGCAGGCCAGCGCCTGCGCGTCGCGCAGCTGGCCGGCCGACTCGACCCGCGTCAGGCCCAGCGTCGAGCCCTCGTGCGGCGGCTTGACGATCAGCGGCAGGCCCAGCGTCTCGATCAGCGCCGACGGGTCGGCGTCGCAGGCCAGCTCGGCGAAGCGCGGCGTGGGCAGCCCGTGCTGCAGCCACAGGCGCTTGGTGGCGATCTTGTCCATGGCCAGGCAGGAGGCCAGCGGCCCGCTGCCGGTATAGGGGATCCGCAGCAGTTCCAGCGCGCCTTGCAGCGTGCCGTCCTCGCCGTAGCGCCCGTGCAGGGCGATGAAGACGCGATCGAAGCCCGCCGCGGCCAGCTCCGCCAGGCTGCGCTCCCCGGTGTCGAACAGATGGGCGTCCACGCCCTCCTCGCGCAGCGCGGCGCAGACCCCGGCGCCCGACATCAGCGAGACTTCCCGCTCGGCCGAACTGCCGCCGTACAGCACGCCCACGCGGCCGAATGCCTGGCTCATAGCGGACTCCCCAGTTGCGCGGGGACGCGGCTGATGGAACCGGCCCCCATGATGATCACGACGTCCCCGTCGCGGGCGAAATCCCCGATCGCGGCCGCCATGTCGGCCACGTCCTCGACGAACACCGGCTCGACCTTTCCGGCCACCCGCAGGCCGCGCGCCAGGGCGCGGCCGTCGGCGGCGACCAGGGGCGCCTCGCCGGCCGGATAGACCTCGGTCAGCAGCACCGCGTCGGCCGAGCCCAGCACGCGCACGAAATCCTCGAAGCAGTCGCGCGTGCGCGTGTAGCGGTGCGGCTGGAAGGCGAGCACGATGCGGCGGTCCGGCCAGGCGCCGCGCGCCGCCGCCAGGGTCGCCGCCATCTCGACCGGATGGTGGCCGTAGTCGTCGATCACGGTGTATGCGCCGCCACCGTGCTTTTCCGCCACCGGGAAGCGGCCGACCTGGGTGAAGCGGCGCCCCACGCCCCGGAACTGGGCCAGCGCCTCGGCGATGGCCTCGTCCGGCACGCCCAGCTCGGTGGCGACGGCGATGGTGGCCAGCGCATTGAGCACATTGTGCCGGCCCGGCAGGTTCAGGCGCACGGACAGGGGCGCCAGGTCGCCCTGGGCGCCCTGGCGTTCGACCTCGAAGCACATGACGGTGCCGTCGGCGCGCAGGTCGCGCGCGCGCACCTGGGCCGGCATGTCGATGCCGTAGGTCGTCACGGGCCGCGACACGAAGGGGATGATCTCGCGCACGTTGGCGTCGTCCACGCACAGCACCGCGCTGCCGTAGAACGGCAGGCGCTGGGTGAATTCGACGAAGGCGCTCTTCAGGCGCGCCACGTCGTGCCCGTAGGTGTCCATGTGGTCGAGGTCGATGTTGGTGATGATCGCCATCACCGGCAGCAGGTTCAGGAACGAGGCGTCGGACTCGTCGGCCTCGACGACGATGTAATCGCCCTGGCCCAGCCGCGCGTTGGCGTCGGCCGCGTTCAGCCGCCCGCCGATGACGAAGGTGGGGTCCAGCCCGCCCGCCGCCAGCACGCTGGCCACGAGGCTGGTGGTGGTGGTCTTGCCGTGCGTGCCGGCGATGGCGATGCCGCGCTTCAGGCGCATCAGCTCGGCCAGCATCAGGGCGCGAGGCACCACCGGGATGTGCGCGGCGCGGGCCGCCAGGACTTCGGGGTTGTCCGCGCCGATGGCGGTGGACGTGACCAGGGCGCCCGCGCCCTGGATGTTTTCGGCGGCGTGGCCGATCAGGATGCGC
Source organism: Castellaniella denitrificans (assembly GCF_042653765.1). Taxonomy (NCBI): domain Bacteria; kingdom Pseudomonadati; phylum Pseudomonadota; class Betaproteobacteria; order Burkholderiales; family Alcaligenaceae; genus Castellaniella; species Castellaniella denitrificans. Next base: position 406,235 of record NZ_JBHSEZ010000004.1, read on the forward strand.
GCGCCCAGCGACGCCAGCCGTCGCGTCACGGCGGTTTCCTGGACGTCGGAGCCGCTGATGGAATAGCCCAGGTTCAGCAGGACCTCGGCGATGCCGCTCATGCCCGAGCCGCCGATGCCGACGAAGTGGATGTTGCGGATGCGATGCTTCATGCCGATTCCTCCAGGCTATGGACGCAGGCATCGGCGATCAGTTGCGCGGCGTTCAGACTTGCATGTTCGCGGGCATGGGCGGCCACGGCGGCGAGTTCGGGCCGCTGGCGGGCGGCCAGCCAGGCCGACAGCCCGGCCGCGTCCAGGTCGGCCTGGCGCATCATCCAGCCGCCCCCGCATTCCGACAGGTAGCGGGCGTTGGCCGTCTGGTGGTCGTCGATGGCGTGCGGCAGCGGGATGAACAGGGCCGCCACGCCCACGGCCGCGACCTCGGCCACGGTCATGGCGCCGGCCCGGCAGACGACCAGGTCGGCCCAGCCCAGGGCCTCGGCCATGTCGTCGATGAAGGCCGAGACCTCCCCTTCGACGCCCAGGCGTTCGTAATTCCGGCGCACGCCCTCGGCGTGGCGCTCGCCCGCCTGGTGGCGGACCCACGGCCGGGACTCCGCCGGCAGCAGCGCCAGGGCCTCGGGCACCAATTCGTTCAGGCGGGCCGCCCCCAGGCTGCCCCCTACCACCAGCAGGCGCAGCGGCCCCTGGCGGCCGGCGTAGCGTTCGCCCGCCGGCGCCATCGATTCCAGCGCGGCGCGCACCGGATTGCCCACCATCAGGGCATCGGGCAGCGCCCCCGGAAAGCCGCACAGCGCCCGGCTGGCGAAACGGGCCAGGACGCGGTTGGCGGTGCCCGCCACGGCGTTCTGCTCGTGCACGACCAGGGGGATGCCCGCCAGGCGCGCCATCAGCCCGCCCGGGAAGGCCGCGTAGCCGCCCATGCCCAGCACGACGTCGGGACGGTGCGCGCGCAGCAGCCGGCGCGCCCGCAGGCAGGCGGCGCCCAGGGTGAACGGCAGTTTCAGCAGGGCCGCGGCGCCCTTGCCTCGCACGCCGCCGAAGCGCAGCGGCAGCAGCTCGATGCCGCGCGCCGGCACCAGCCGGCCTTCCATGCGGTCCGGATCGCCCAGCCACAGCACCCGCCAGCCGGCGGCGCGCAGGACCTCGGCCACGGCCAGCCCCGGCATGATGTGCCCGCCCGTGCCGCCCGCCATGACGAGGATCGTGCGCGCGCTCATCGGCGTTTCCCCCGCATCATGCAGCGGGTCTCGTAGTCCACCCGCAGCAGCAGCGCGATGGCCGCCAGGTTCATGACGATGCCCGAACCGCCGTAGCTGACCAGCGGCAGGGTCAGCCCCTTGGTGGGCAGCAGGCCCAGGCAGACGCCGACGTTGATGAAGGCCTGCACGCCCATCCACAGGGCCACGCCCTGGGCGACCAGGCCGTCGAAGACCCGTTCCAGCACCATGGCCTGGCGGGCGATGTCGAAGCCGCGCAGCACGACGTAGACGAACACGGCGATCAGGCACAGCACCCCGACCAGGCCGAGCTCCTCGCCGATGACGGCGACGATGAAGTCGGTATGCGCCTCGGGCAGGTAATGCAGCTTTTCGATGCTGGCGCCCAGGCCGACGCCGAACCATTCCCCCCGCCCCAGCGCGATCAGGGAGTGGGACAGCTGGTAGGCGCTGCCGTAGGCGTTGTCCGGGTTCCAGGGGTCCAGGTAGACGAACAGGCGCTCGCGGCGCCAGGGCGACAGCCAGATCAGCATCAGGAAGCTCGACATCACCCCGCCCAGCAGCAGGGTGAACAGCTTGAGGTTGATCCCGCCGATGAAGAGGATGCCGACGGCGATGGCGCCGATGACGATGAAGGCGCCCAGGTCGGGCTCCAGCAGCAGCAGCACCCCGACCAGCATCAGCGCCAGCGCCATGGGAGCGAAGCCGCGCACGAAGCCGCGCACGAAGCCCTGCAGGTGGGACTGCTTGCGCACCACGTAATCGGCCGCGTACAGCAGGATAGCGGCCTTCATCAGTTCCGAGGGCTGGAAATTCACCGGCCCCAGGGGCAGCCAGCGCCGGGCGCCGTTGACCTCGCGGCCGATGCCGGGCACCAGCACCACCACCAGCAGGGCCAGCGCCAGCGCGAACAGGGGCAGCGAGACCTTCTGCCAGATCCGCATCGGCACGCTGGCGGTGAACAGCGCCGCCAGCAGGCCGATGACGATGAAGGCGGCATGGCGGCCGACGAAATAGAAGCGGCCGTAGCTTTCATAGCGCGGCCCGTCGGCCAGGGCGATCGAGGCGGAATACACCATGAGCAGGCCGAACAGGACCAGGGCGCTGACCGCCACGATCAGGCCCACGTCCACGCTGGGCATGGCGGTGCGTCCCGGACGCACCGCGTTCACGCCGCCGCTCAGGGTGCCCAGTACGCTCATGCGATTTCTCCGCGCTCGATCGCCAGTTCACGCACGGCCTCGACGAAGCAGGCGCTGCGGTGGGCGTAGTTGCGGAACATGTCCATGCTGGCGCAGGCCGGCGACAGCAGCACGGCGTCGCCCGGCCGCGCCAGTTCCAGGCCCCGGGCCACGGCTTCCTCCAGCGTCGCGCAGGATTGCAGCGGCACCTCGCAGTCCGCCAGCGCCCGGCCGATCAGCGGCCCGTCCTGGCCGATCAGCAGCACGGCGCGCGCATGGGCGCGCACGGCCGGCGCCAGGGGCGCGAAATCCTGGCCCTTGCCCAGGCCGCCGGCGATCAGCACCACCGGCCGGCCCAGCCCCTTCAGGGCGGCCAGGGTGGCGCCCACGTTGGTGCCCTTGCTGTCGTCGATGAAATCGACGCCCGCGACCGAGCGCACGAATTCCGTGCGGTGGGCCTCGCCCCGGTAGGTCCGCAGGGCATGCAGCATCGGCGCCCATTCCAGGCCGATGGCGCGGCCCAGGGCCAGCGCCGCCAGCGCATTGAGCGCGTTATGGGCGCCCTGGATCCGCAGCGCCTCGGCCGGCATCAGCGCCTGGGCGGCGGCTGCGGGCCGCCGGGCGGGGGCTTCGTCGCGCGCCGCGCGGCGGCGGCGGACCGGGACGGCGGGATCGGCTTCGGCCTCGGGCGCGGCGGCCAGCCAGGCCAGGCCCTGCTGCGTCAGCAGGCCGAAGTCCCCCGCCAGGACCGGGGCGTCCGACCCGAAGGCGCGCACGCGCTCGCCGGCCAGATCGCCGGCCATGTCCCGCACCAGCGGATCGTCGCGGTTGACGACGGCGATCCGCGCCATCTCCAGCAGCCGCGCCTTGGCCGCCGCGTAGGCCCGCATCGAGCCATGCCAGTCCAGGTGATCCTGCGTGACGTTGAGCACCGTGGCCGCGTCGGGCGCCAGGGTGGAGGTGGCCTCCAGCTGGAAGCTGGACAGTTCCAGCACCCAGACTTCGGGCAGGTCGTCCCGGTCCAGCGCGTCCTTCAGGCTGGCGAGCGCGGCCGGGCCGATGTTGCCGGCCGCGCGCACGCGGCGGCCGCTCGCCTCGACCAGGTGGCGCGTCAGCGACGTGACCGTGGTCTTGCCGTTGGTGCCCGTCACCGCCAGCAGGGCCGGCGCATAGCCGTGCGCGCGCAGGTCGGACAGGGCGCGGGCGAACAGTTCGATCTCGCCCAGGATCTCGACGCCCCGTTCGCGCGCCGCCGCCAGCAGGCCGGCCACGGGGGCTTCGTGAGGGTTCAGGCCCGGGCTGAGCACCAGCGTATGGACTTCGTCGAGCGCCTCGGGCGCCAGGGCCCGGGGCCCCAGGCGCAGGTCGGCGTCGATGCCGTCCGCCTTCAGGTCGTCCAGCCCGCCCGGCCGCTCGCGCGTGTCCAGCACCCGCAGGCGGGCGCCGCACGCGGCGCACCAGCGCGCCGCCGCCGCGCCCGTTTCCCCCAATCCCAGGATCAGGGTCAGGCCGTCGCGGCGCAGGGAGGGGAAGTCGCAGGCGTTCGTCATCGCAGCTTCAGGCTCGCCAGGCCGATCATGACCAGCATCATGGTGATGATCCAGAAACGGACCACCACCTGGGTTTCCTTCCAGCCGCCCACCTCGAAGTGATGGTGCAGCGGCGCCATGCGGAAGATCCGGCGGCCTTCCCCGTAGCGTTTCTTGGTGTACTTGAACCAGGTGACCTGCAGCATCACCGACAGGGTTTCGACCACGAATACCCCGCCCATGATGAACAGGACGATCTCCTGGCGCACGATGACAGCGATCGTGCCCAGCGCGCCGCCCAGCGCCAGGGCGCCCACGTCGCCCATGAAGACCTGGGCGGGATAGGTGTTGAACCAGAGGAAGGCCAGGCCCGCGCCCGCGATGGCCGCGCACAGCACCATCAGCTCGGACGCGCCCGGAATGTAGGGGAACAGCAGGTACTTGGAATAGTCCACCCGCCCGACCACGTAGGCGAAGATGCCCAGGGCCGTCCCGATCATCACGGTGGGCATGATCGCCAGGCCGTCCAGGCCGTCGGTCAGGTTGACGGCATTGCTGGTGCCCACGATCACCAGCCAGGTCAGGGCCACGAAGCCGAACACGCCCAGCGGATAGCTGACGGTCTTGAAGAAGGGCACGATCAGGTCGGCGCGCGCCGGCAGCGGCATGGAAAAGCCGCTCAGGACCCATTCGCGGAACAGCGGCCAGATTTCGGTGTTGGCCGGGACCGACACGGCGAAGCTGAGATAGACGGCGGCCACGGCGCCGATCAGCGCCTGCCAGAAGAATTTCTGCCGCGCCGGCATGCCCTCGGGGTCGTGGTGCACGACCTTGCGGTAGTCGTCGGCCCAGCCGATCCAGCCGAAGCCGAAGGTCACCAGCAGCACCACCCAGACGAAACGGTTGGTCCAGTCCGCCCACAGCAGGGTGCTGATGCCGATGCCGATCAGGATCAGGGCGCCGCCCATGGTGGGAGTGCCGTTCTTCTGCAGGTGCGTCTGCGGGCCGTAGCTGCGCACCGCCTGGCCGATCTTCAGTGCCGTCAGGCGGCGGATCAGCCAGGGGCCGGCCAGCAGGCCGATGGCCAGCGCCGTGGCGCAGGCCAGCAGCGCGCGGAACGTGATGTATTCCACCACGCCGAAGGCGCGGAAATGCTCGTCGGACAACCAGCGCGCCAGCTCAAGCAGCATGATCGCCCCCCCGCGCGGACGCGTCCGTATCGAGCGCCTGCACCACGCGCTCCATACGCATGCTGCGCGAACCCTTGACCAGGATGTGGCCCGGACGCGCCGCCAGCAGGTGCGGCAGCAGTTCGTCGAACGCGTCGAAGGCCTGGGCCCGCGGGCCGAAGGCCTGCGCGGCCCCCCGGGCGGCGGGACCGAGGGTCAGCAGCGCGTCCACGCCGCACTGGCGGGCATAGGCGCCGACCTCGGCGTGCATGGCCGGCCCCTGGTCGCCGACTTCCGCCATGTCGCCCAGCACCAGGATGCGCCGGCCGTCCAGCCCGGCCAGCACGTCGATGGCGGCGCGGACGGAATCCGGATTGGCGTTGTAGCTGTCGTCGATCAGCTGGAAGCCATCTGCCAGCGGCCGGGGCTGCATCCGGCCGCCCACCGGGGCGAAGGCCGCCAGGCCGGCCGCGATGGCCGCCGCGGGCGCGCCGGCCGCCCAGGCGCAGGCCGCCGCCGCCAGTGCGTTGCGCAGATTGTGGCGTCCCGGAGCGTGCAGGACGACCGGCACGGTCTCCGCGCCCAGGTGCAGGCGGAATTCCGTCTGCGCCGTCCCGGCGCGGATCTGCGAGGCATGCGCGTCCGCCGTGTCGATGAAGCCGAAGCACCGCGTCCGCCGGGCGCCGGCCAGTTCCCGCCAGAGTCCGCTGTATTCCTCGTCGGCCGGGAACACCGCCACGCCGTCGGCGGGCAGCGCCTGCAGCACGGCGCCGTTCTCGCGCGCCACGGCCTCGACCGTGTTCATGAATTCCTGGTGCTCGCGCTGCGCGTTGTTCACCAACGCCACCGTCGGCTGGGCGACGGCGGCCAGCACGGAGATCTCGCCCGGATGGTTCATGCCCAGTTCCAGCACGGCGGCGCGATGCGCCGGGCGCAGGCGCAGCACCGTCAGCGGCAGGCCGATGTCGTTGTTGAGGTTGCCGCGCGTCGCCAGGCGTCCGTCCTCGCCGCACCAGGCCGCCAGGATCGCGGCGATCATTTCCTTGGTCGTGGTCTTGCCGTTGCTGCCGGTCACCGCGATGACCGGCATGCGGAACTGGCGCCGCCAGGCCGTGGCCGCGCGCCGCAGGGCCAGGCGGGTATCGCCCAGCACGATCTGGGGCAGGCCGGCGCCGGGCACCGGCCGGGCGACGACGGCCGCGCGCGCGCCCGCGCCGGCGGCAGCGTCCAGGTAGTCGTGGCCGTCGAAGCGTTCGCCTTCGAGCGCCAGGAACAGGGCGCCGGGCGGCAGCGTGCGGGTGTCGGTGGACAGCTCCGCGCCCTGCCGCCAGGTCAGCGCGAAACGCGCCCACTCGCGATCATCGAAGGGACTGCGCACATGATGGACTTCCTGGTAGGTCTCGTGGCCCTTGCCGGCCAGCAGCACCACGTCCCGCTCGCCCGCGCCCCAGATGCCTTCCAGGATGGCGTCGGCCCGGTCCGTCCGGACGTCCGGACGGGCCGGCATGCCCGCCACGATCTGTTCGATGATGGCCTCGGGCGATTCGGTGCGCGGATTGTCGGTGGTGACCACGACGACGTCGGCCAGCCGGGCCGCCGCGGCGCCCATCAGGGGCCGCTTGCCGGCATCCCGGTCGCCGCCGCAGCCGAACACGCAGCGCAGGCGGCCGCCGCGGTCCCGGGCCAGCGGCCGCAGAGCCTCCAGTGCCCGTTCCAGCGCGTCCGGCGTATGCGCGTAATCCACCACGACCAGCGGCTGGGGCCGCGCCGCGCCGGCGCCGCCCAGCGCCGTGACCACCTGCAGGCGGCCCGGCACCGGATGCAGCACGGACAGGGCGCGGGCGATGCGGCTCAGGCCCCAGCCCAGCTCGCGCAGCACGCCGGCCACCAGCAGCAGGTTGGAGATGTTGTGTTCCCCGACCAGGTGGGTCAGGATCTGGGCGCTGCCGTCGGGCGCGACCAGGTTGAAGACCAGGCCGTTGGCGCCGTGCTGGATGTCCTCGGCCCGGAAGGCCGCGGCGCTCTCGCGCCGCAGGCTGTAGCCCACCCGGTGGCCGGATGGCGCCGCGCCTTCCAGCAGTTCCCGTCCCGCCGCATCGTCGGCGTTGATGACCGCGCCGCGCAGGCCCGGCCGGGAGAACAGGGCGAACTTCGCCTGCTTGTAGCGCTCTTCCGTGCCGTGATAGTCCAGGTGGTCGCGGGTCAGGTTGGTGAAGCCCGCGACCTGGATGCTGACCCCGTCCAGGCGGCCCTGCTCGATCCCGATCGAGGAGGCCTCGATGGCGGCCGCCACGCCGCCCGCGCGCACGATGGCGGCCAGGCTGCGGTGCAGCGTCAGCACGTCCGGCGTGGTCAGCGCGCCGCCCAGGTTACCGCCATCGGCCAGCGTCACGCCCAGCGTCCCGACGGTGCCGCAAGGCATGTCCTCGGCGTTCAGCGCCGCCGCGATCCATTGCGTGGTGGACGTCTTGCCGTTGGTGCCGGTGACGGCGATCACGGTCAGGGCGTCGGACGGCCGGCCGTACCACAGGTGGGCGACCTCGCCCAGCAGCGCGGCCAGGTCCTCGACTTCCAGGACCGGCACGGCGGCGGGAGAAGGATGGCCGCCGCCGGCCTGCCGGACGATGGCGGCCGCTCCGGCCACCACGGCCGCTTCCATGTAGGCGCGGCCGTCCGCGGCGATCCCGGGGCAGGCGAAAAACACGTCGCCCGGCCGAAGCTGGCGCGAATCCAGGCAGAGATCCGCCTTGCGATCGACCCGCTCGTCCAGCCAGGCCATGATGTCTAATAGGATCATTGTGTGCGTCCCCCCTGCTCCGCCACGGCCACGAGGGAATCCACGGGCGCGTCCGGCCGCACGCCGAGACGGCGCAGGGTGCTTGAAACGATGTCGGAAAAGACGGGTGCGGCCACGCGGCCGCCATAATACCCCCCGGCGCCCGGCTCATCGATGGACACGGCCACGACGATGCGCGGATCGGACACCGGAGCCAGGCCGACGAAGGACCCGCGGTATTTGGTCTTGCTGTACTGGCCGTTGACGATCTTGCGCGCGGTGCCGCTCTTGCCCGCCACCCGGTAGCCCTGGACGCGGGCGAGCTTGGCGCCATCCGGCCCGGCGGCGGCCTCCAGCATGCCGCGCATCAGCTTGGCGATCTCGGGCGTGTAGACCTGGACGCTGGTGGGCTGGCCCTCGCGGCGCAGCAGGGACAGCGACACCATGTCGCCGTTGCGGGCGAAGACGGTGTAGGCGTGCGCGACCTGGAGCAGGGACACGGACAGCCCGTAGCCGTAGGCCATGGTGGCGCGCTCGATCGGCCGCCAGCGCTGCCAGGGCCGCAGGCGGCCCGAGGCCATGCCCGGGAAATGCGTCTGGGGCACGCGCCCGAACCCCAGTGCCGAGAATTTCTCCCACATCGACTGGGACGTCAGGCGCTCGGAAATCATGGTCATGCCGATGTTGCTGGAGCGCTGGATGATCCCGCCCACGTCCAGCACGCCGTTGCGGCTGACGTCGGAGATCACGGCGCCTTGATAGCTGTAGCGGCCGTTGCCGGTGTCGAACAGCGTGCGGGTCGTGATCTTGCCCTCGTCCAGGGCCAGCGCGGCCGTGAACGGCTTCATGATGGAGCCGGGCTCGAAGGTGTCGGTCACGACGCGGTTGCGCAGCGCCTCGCCCGTGCGCGCCGAGTTGTCGTTCGGATCGTAGGACGGCAGGTTGACCATCGCCAGGATCTCGCCCGAACGGGCGTCCAGCACGATGGCCGCCGCCGCGCGCGCCTGGTGCTCCTTCATGGCGGTCTTGAGCGCCGTGTAGGTGTCGAACTGGATGCCGGCATCGATGGACAGCTGCAGGTTCTGGCCGTCGACCGGCGGCACCACGGCCTGGACGTCCTCGACCACGCGGCCCAGACGGTCCCGGATCACGCGCCGGGACCCCGGCTGGCCCGACAGCCGGTCGTTGAACGCCAGCTCGATGCCTTCGATGCCGCGATCCTCGATGTTGGTGAAGCCGACGATGTGCGCCATGACCTCGCCTTCCGGATAGAAGCGGCGCGTCTCGGCCAGCTGCTGGACTCCGGGGATCTTCAGTTGCTGGATCGCCTTGGCCTTGTCGGCGGCCACCTGCCGCTGCAGGTAGACGAAATTCTTGTCCTCGTCCTGGGTGCGCTGGCGTAGTTCGGCCGGCTTGATGTCCAGCAGGCGCGCCAGTTCGGAGACCTGGGCGTCGGACGCCTTGTGGAAGTCCTCGGGGATCGCCCAGATGGCCTTGGCCGGCACGCTGGAGGCCAGCACCACCGAGCCGCTGCGGTCCAGGATCTTGCCGCGCGAGGCCTGCAGGACCAGCGTGCGCTCGTAGCGGCGCTCGCCCTGGCGCTGCAGGAACTCGTTGGACAGGATCTGCAGGTTCAGCGCCTTGGCCACCAGCGCGGCGAAGCCCAGCATGAGCACGATCACCACCAGCCGCGCGCGCCAGAAGGCCGGACGGCTCGCCAGCACGGGGCTTTCGTGGAAGCCGAAGCGCTTCATGGCCGGCCCCCCTGGGTGGCGGGGGCGGGCTGCTGCAGATAGATCGTGCGGTCCGGCGTCACCGACACCAGGTGCAGGTCCGCGCGGGCCAGCGAATCGATGCGGGCGTTGCGCGCCAGTTCCGCGCGCTCGAGCTGCAGGCGGCGCCACTCCGCGTCCAGTTCGTGCGCGTGCGACTTCAGCCGCTCGGACGCCACGAACAGCTCGCGCGTCTGGAAGCGCACCGTGACCAGGGAAATGGCCGAGGCCATCAGCAGGAACGCCAGGAACAGGGTCAGCCGGATCATCGCGCCGCCCTCCCCGCCCGGCCCCGCGCGGGCGCGCGGCCCGGCAGGCGGACGAAGCCGGCCGCCTCGTCCGGCGACAGGGGCGTACTGGTGCGCTCGGCCACCCGCAGCACGGCCGAACGCGCGCGCACGTTGTCCGCCACCTCGGCCTCGTCCGCCAGGACCCGGCCCAGCAGGGTGACGTAGGGTTGCGGCATGTCCCGCTCGGGGATCGGCAGCCGCGCCCGGTCCCGGCCCGGGTGGGCGGCGGCGGCGAAGCACTGCTTGACCATGCGGTCTTCCAGCGAGTGGAAGCTGATCACGGCCAGGCGCCCGCGCGCGCGCAGGCGGGTCAGCGCTGCCGGGAGGGCGTGCGCGAGCTGCGCGAGCTCTTCATTGATGTGAATCCGTACAGCTTGAAAGGTGCGGGTGGCCGGGTGTTGACCCTTTTCGCGCGTACGGACGGCACCGGCGACGAGCTGGGCAAGTTCGCCCGTGGTGCGCAGCGGCCCGGATTGGCGGCGCGCAACAATCGCCTTTGCAATCTGGAAAGCAAACCGTTCTTCGCCATAATCTGCGATGACCTCCTTGATCTGTTCCTGGTCGGCCTCGGCCAGCCATTGCGCCGCCGTCTGTCCCCGGCTGGTGTCCATGCGCATGTCCAGCGGGCCATCCCGCATGAACGAGAATCCACGTTCCGCCTCGTCGATCTGGGGCGAGGACACGCCCAGGTCCAGCAGCACGCCGTCCACCCGGTCGATGCCCAGGCGGTCGAGCTGCGCGCCCAGGGTGGCGAAACCGTCGTGCACGATCTCGACCCGCCCGTCGGCGGCGCGCAGCGCCTGCGCCTCGGCGATGGCGGCCGGGTCCTTGTCGAACACCAGCAGCCGCGCCCGCGGGGCCAGCCGGCTCAGCAGCAGGCGGCTATGCCCCCCGCGCCCGAAGGTCCCATCCACGTAGACTCCGTCCAGCGGCGGGGCTTCCGCCGCCGGCACCGCCGACCGGCGGCCGAACGCGGGGCTCAACAATGCGTCGATGGCCGGTTCCAGCAGAACGGTGCGATGGGAATACGCCATGTGCGGGTTCAGAAAGAGATCTGTTCAAGAATGGCCGGATCGAGGTTGCCCACGTCCGCCATGCAGCGCGCCTCCCACTGGGCGCGATCCCACAATTCGAAGTTCGACCCCAGCCCCAGCAGCATGACGTCCCGGCTCAGCCCGGCCGCCGCGCGCAGTTCGGGCGCCACCAGGATGCGGCCCGCCCCGTCCATGTCCACGTCCTGGGCGTTGCCCAGCAGCAGGCGCTGCAGGGGCCGCGCCGAGGCCGGCAGCGCCGCGATCTGCTCGCGCTTGGCCTCCCAGGTGGAGCGGGGATAGATCATCAGGCAGCCGTCCGGATGCCGTGTCAGGGTCAGGCGCCCCTGTTCCGAGGCCTGCAGGGCGTCACGATGCCGAGCCGGAATGGACATCCGGCCCTTGGCATCCAGCGTGAGCGCGCTGCTTCCTTGAAACACGAGGGGGTTCCTCCCACTTCATGACACAAAAATCTACTTTGTCCCACTCTACGGGATGGATCGATGCCGGTCAAGGCAAAAATTGAAATTTATTCAATGACAACAAGCACTTACAACTGTTTTTAAGAATTAAGACGGAAATAAAAACCTGAAAAATCAATAGATTGCAAACTAAACTGAAAGTCCTTTATCAGGTCGGGGCCTTTGCGTCCGGCGGCTGGCCGGCCCTGGACCTGCACCAATTCCCGATTGACACGCCAGGGGGCAGCCGATGTAATGAACTTGCGCCATCCCGGGCTGAAACACCGGCATTCCCGGGTGCCAGACTCGAAAGCATCCGAGCCTTTTTTGCGTTTGTCTGCGATTTCGTCAGCCACCAGAAAGGAGATCTCACATGTCGGATCAGACCCACTTCCCCCGCTCGCGCCGCCATTTCCTGCAATCCGTCGGGGCTTCGGGCGGCCTCCTGATGCTCGGCGGCGTCCTGCCGCTGCAGCGCGCCCTGGCCGCGGGCGCCCCGCCCGCCATCAACCTGGGCCAGGTCCTGCCCATGACCGGCTCCGCGGCCGAATTCGGCCCCTATTACCGCGACGCGGTGCGGCTGGCCGTCGACCAGATCAACACGGCCGCCAAGGAAGTCTTCGGCGGCCCCCTCATCGCCCACCACGTCACGGCCGACAGCGCGACCCTGCCCACGGTCGGCGTCCAGGCGGCCCGCCAGATGATCGACACTCAGCACACGCCGGTCATCATCAACGGCTGGTCCAGCGGCGTCACGGTCGCCGTGGCGACCTCGGTCACCATCCCGTCCGGCGTCCTGCAGATCGGCAACGGCACCACGTCCCCGCTGGTCAGCGTGCTGCCCGCCGACGCCAAGGCCGACCTGCTGTTCCGCACCAGCGCGTCCGACGCCATGCAGGGCGTGGTGGCCGCCCAGTTCGTCAACGGCGAGATCGACCCGAACTACAAGTTCAAGCGCGTCGCCACCATCTACATCAACAACCCCTACGGGCAGGGCCTGTCCAACGCCTTCGCCGCCGCCTTCAAGAAACGCGGCGGCACCGTCCTGGCGGAAGTCCCCCACCCCGAGGAAGTCCAGCCCACCTACAAGTCCATGCTGTCCCAGGCCCTGAAGGACAAGCCCGACCTGCTCCTCATCGTCAGCTACCCGGCGCACACCATCGCCATCTGCAAGGAATCCCGCGACACCTTCAACTTCACCCGCTGGCAGTTCACCGACGGCAACGCCAGCGTCGACATCATCAAGGAAGTCGGCGCCAAGGACATGGACGGCCGCTACGGCACGGCGCCCGGCGAGGACACCAGCACGCAGTCCTACAGGGACTTCGCCAAGACCTACCTGTCCACCTACAAATACGACCACTTCCCGCCCTTCACCACCTGCTCGTACGACGCCGGGCTGGTCGCGGGGCTGGCCATGGCCGCCGTCGTGGCCGGCGGAGCCACCGACGCATCGAAGATCACGGGCGCGATGCTGCGCGACGAACTGCGCAAGGTCTCCAACCCGCCGGGCGAAATGATCGACGGCGGCGACCAGGGCCGGGTCGTCGCCATGCTCAAGGCGCTGAAGGACAAGAAGAAGATCAACTACAACGGGGTCGCCGGCCCGTGCGACTTCGACAAGAACGGCGACGTCATCACGCCCGTCAACATCTGGAAATATGGCGGCGGCCAGATCGAGACGGTGAAGATGGTCGCCGCCAAGGACATCCCGGCCGGTTGATCCGCGCCGCGCGCCACAGGAAAAGGGCCACGTCCGCGTGGCCTTTTTCTCATCGTGGGCATCGGCGGGCCGGGATCAGTCCTCCGGCTCCCCGTCCAGGAAGCGGGACACGCGCTTTTTCTCGGGCAGGATGCCCTGCGGGCGATACAGCACGATCAGCGCCAGCAGCAGCCCCACGAAGGCCCAGCGCAGGAAGGACATGCGCGAGGCCACGTCGGGGGCGACCCCCTGCAGGGCGACCTGCAGGTAATCCGTGACGAAGCCCGTGCCGCTCCAGACGGCCCAGATCACGAAGGCGCCCAGGATGGCGCCCTTGTTGTTGCCGCTGCCCCCCAGCATCAGCATCACCCAGACCAGGAACGTGGCGAACAGGGGCTTGAAGTGGCTGTAGTCGATCGTGACCATGTACGGCGCATACAAGGCACCGGCCACGCCGATGACGACGGCGCCCAGCACGAAGGACTGCACGCGCAGGGACTTGACGTGCTTGCCGCTCATGGCGGCCGAGTCCTCCTCGTCCCGCACGGCGCGCAGCGCGCGCCCCCAGGGCGAGCGCACCATGGCCTCCAGCACGACGTAGGTCAGGGCCAGCGCGATCGCGACGATCACCAGGTACAGATAGCTGTAGTCCCGGGGCTGCATGATCGACAGCGCGGCATGGAGGGCGTCGGGCAGCCAGCCGCAGCCCGCGCCATCGAAGACGCAGGACAGGGGCTGCGGGATGCCGGACATGGGTTGCGGCCCGTTGGCCAGCCAGCGCTCGTTCTGGAAAACGAGCCGGATGATCTCGGCGATCCCCAGCGTGGCGATCGCCAGGAAATCCGCCCGCAGATGCAGGATGGGCTGGGCGATCAGCCAGGCCACGACGCCCGCCATGATGCCGGCGGCCGCCACCCCCGCCAGATAGGGCGCGTCCAGGCCGAACCACTGGTGGGCGTAGGCCGCCATCAGGCCCGAGGGCGGCGAAGTGACGAACAGCGCCATGGTGAAGGCCCCCACGGCGAAGAAGCCGGCCACGCCGAAATTCAGGTGGCCGTTGTATCCCCATTGCGCGTTCAGGCCCAGCGACAGGATCGAATAGATGATCGCCATGATGCTGAAGGACACCAGGTAATCCATGATGCCGGGCAGCCAGCCCGCCACGCCGAAGGCCAGGGCGCCGCCCAGCGCCAGGGCCGCCGGCAGGCGCGCCCGCCAGCGCCAGCGCGAGAACAGCAGGCACCCCAGCAGGAAGGCGGGGACCAGCAGGAAGCAGGCCTTGAGCAGATTCAGGGTATCCATGTCCGGCTCCTAGCGTTGGGCGAACAGCCCCTGGGGCCGCATCAGCAGCACCAGCACCATCAGCACGAAGGCGACCGCCGGCCCATAGGCGGGGTTCAGGAAAGCGGAAGTCAGCTGCATGGCGATCCCGATGATGACGGAACCGACCAGCGCCCCCCAGGCGTTGCCGATCCCGCCCATGATCACCGCCGCGAACAGGGGCAGCAGCAGCACGAAGCCCATGTCCGGGCGCATCTGCGACGCCAGCCCGTACATGACGCCCCCGATGGCGGCCAGGCCCGCGCCGATGCTCCAGGTCCAGGCGATGACCTGTTCGGTGTCGATCCCGCGCACCTGGGCCAGGTCGGGATTGTCGGCCGTCGCGCGCATGGCCTTGCCGATGCGCGTGCGGGTCAGCATCCAGTACAGCAGCGCCACCAGGACGACGGCCAGGGCGAAGACGAAGAGCTGGTCCGCCTGCAGGCGCAGGCCGAAGGGCAGGTACAGCGCCGGATTGGAGCGCCCGGAATAATAGAAATGGAAATCCGATCCCCAGATGAGATAGACGATGCCCCGCAGCAGGAATTCCATGCCCAGCGAGGCCATGGCCAGCAGCACGAGCGGCGACTGGTGCCTGCGCAGCGGCCGGTACAGCAGCCGGTCGAGCACGATCGCCACGACGGCGGTGACCGCCGCCGCCAGCGCCAGGCCGACGACGAGCTCCCAGCCGAAGGAAAACAGCCAGATGGGATTCGACTGCGGCAGGACGAGCACCATGCCGTAGGTCACATAGGCCCCCAGGGTCAGGAATTCGCCATGGGCGAAATTCGGGAATTTCAGGACGCCGTAGCAAAGCGTGAGGCCGATGCCGCCCAGCGCGATGATGCCGCCCAGCATCACCCCCCACGCCGTCAGGGACAGCATGTCCTCTGCGCTGGTGCCCGAAAGCCAGCCCGCGACCCACATGCCGGCCAGCACCAGCAGCAGCACGCCGCCGACGAAGCGGCTGCTGCGCGCGCCGCCCGAATCCCGGGCGTCCACCGCCCCGGCATCCGCGGCCGCCGGAGCGTCCGAAGCGCCTGGAACGTCCGGAGACATGCCCTTGTCCGCCGCGGACCGCGCCGTATCGATCATCGCGTCATCCTCCCAGGTAGAGGCGCCCGACGTTCGGATCGTCGAGCAGGTCCCGGCCCGTGCCTTCGTGGCGGTTCTCGCCGTTGGCCAGCACGTAGCCGCGATGGGCCATCCCCAGGGACTGCCGGGCGTTCTGCTCGACCATCAGGATGCCCACGCCGCTGTCGTTGATCCGGGCGATGCGCTCGAAGATCTCGTCCACCAGCTTCGGGGACAGGGCGGCCGTGGGTTCGTCCAGCAGCAGCAGCCGGGGACTCATCATCAGGGCGCTGCCCATCGCGACCATCTGCCGTTCGCCGCCCGACATCTTGCCCGCCAGCTGCCGGCGGCGCTGGCGCAGCTTGGGGAACATCGCATAGACCCGGTCCTTGTTGTCCGACAGGTCGACCTTCCCCATCGGGAAGGCGCCCATTTCCAGATTTTCCTCGACCGTCAGCGAGGTGAAGACGTTGGCCACCTGCGGCACATAGCACATGCCCAGCCGCACGATGCGATGCGGCGCCTCGCGCGTGATGTCGTGGCCGTCGAAGGAGATGGCGCCCTGGCGCGGATGCAGCAGGCCGAAGATCGTCTTCATCAGGGTGGACTTGCCCGCGCCGTTGGGACCGATGATGGCGACGACCTCGCCGGCCTCGACCCGGATGGACACCGCGCGCAGGATCTCGGTATCGCCGTAGCCCGCCGTGACGGCGTCAACCTGCAGCAGCGGCATATTGCCCTCCCAGGTAGGCCTCCAGCACCGCCCGGTCGTTGCGCACGGCCTCGGGCGCACCCTCGGCCAGCTTGCGCCCTTCGCTCATGACGATGACCGGGTCGCACAGGTTCATGACCATGTTCATGTCGTGCTCGATCAGCAGGAAGGTGATGCCGCGCTCTCGCGACAGGGCCTGGATGTTCCGGACGATGCTTTGCAGCAGCGTGCGGTTGACCCCGGCCGCCGGCTCGTCCAGCAGGATGATCCGGGGGTCCGCCATCAGCGTGCGGCCCATTTCCAGCAGCTTCTTCTGTCCGCCCGACAGGTTGGCCGCGTATTCGTGCTGGACATGGGTGAGCTGCAGGTATTCCAGGACTTCCCGCGCCTTGAGCAGGTGGCGGGTTTCCTCGGCGCGGACCCGGCCCGGACGCAGCAGGGCGTTCCACCAGCGCTCCCCCGACTGGCCCGGCGGTACCAGCATGAGGTTTTCCAGGACACTCATGGTGCCGTGCTCGCGGGGGATCTGGAACGTGCGGCACAGGCCGCGGGCGAAGATCTGGTCCGGACGCAGGTGGCCGATGTCTTGGCCGTCCAGCAGGATCCGCCCCGAATCGGGGGGGATGAAGCCGGTCATGAGATTGAACACCGTGGTCTTGCCGGCGCCGTTGGGACCGATCAGGCCGGTGATGGTGCCGCGTTCCACCTGGAACGAACAATGATCCACGGCGCGCAGGCCGCCGAAGCTTTTCGTCAGGTCACGGACTTCGAGCAGCGGACGCCGCTGGCCGACATCCGTTTCCGACAGGGAAGATGCTGTCGAATCCGCCACCGATGCCTCCTGCTGGATTTCCACGACGGGAATCCGGCCGGCGTACCCATCGCGCATCCGCGCGGCGGGCCGTCGGTTGGAAATGATGGTTCAGGGTATCACAGCCGCCGTGGCGGCCGAATGCGCATAATTCCCTATGGCCATGGCCGCATGCGTCGGAAAGAAAAGAAGCGGAACAGATCTATAGGCCGGATTCTGTACGCCGGGTTGCCCCGGCGGGCGATCATTCCTCTGGGCGGGCCATTGCTGGACCGCTCTAGCCATCTACCCGCATGCTCGGACGGGCCGCCCTGTCGGCACGAAGCCGGCGCATGCCTATTTGATGTTGCTCCCGATAGAGGTTGCCGCGTTTCACCCTGCCGCGGACCGCCCGGGCTGGCCGGACGGACGGTACGGAGATGGCCGTACCGGTGTGCGCCTCGCGGCGCACCCCCGCGGCAGACTCGTCTCTGTGGCCCTGGTCCTCGGCTTTCCCCGAAAGGATCGCCGGACGGCCGTTAGCCGCTATCGCGCCCGATGGAGTCCGGACCTTCCTCGATGCCTTCCGGCACCGCGATCGCCCGATCTGCCCCGCAGCGGCATTGTACGACAGCGCCACGGCACGCCCCCGTCCAAACTGCGACAATATGCCTTTGGTCCCGGCGCGCCCGGCCCCGGCGACCGCCTCACCATTGCCCGCATCATGTCCGACACCCTGCTCGCCCTCGCCCAGGCCCAGCTTGCCTACGGCCACCACCCCTTGCTCGATCACGCCGACCTGACCCTGCTGGCCGGCGAGCGCATCGGCCTGATCGGCCGCAACGGCGCGGGCAAGTCGTCCCTGCTGCGCGTCCTGGACGGCCGCGCCCGTCTCGACGACGGCGAGATCCGGCGGCGCGGCGGCCTGCGCATCGCCACCGTCGAGCAGGAACCCGAGCTGCCCGAGGACGAGACCGTCCTCGGCTATCTGTCCGGCGACTTGCTGGCGACCGAGGACTGGCAGCGCTCGGCCCGCGCCGGGGCGCTGATCGACGCGCTGGGGCTCGACCCCGACCTGCCCATCCGCGGCCTGTCCGGCGGCACGCGCAAGCGCGTGGCCCTGGCCCACGCCCTGGTCCAGGAGCCCGACCTGCTGCTGCTCGACGAGCCGACCAACCACCTGGACTTCGCCGGCATCGCCTGGCTGGAGGACCTGCTGCGCGCCACGCGCGCGGCGGTGGTGCTGATCACCCACGACCGCCGCTTCCTGGACGCCGTCGCCACCCGCATCGTCGAGCTCGACCGGGGACGGCTGCTGAGCTTCCCCGGCAATTTTTCCGCCTGGCAGGCCCGCAAGGCCCAGTGGCTCGACGCCGAACAGCAGGCCAACGCCCGCTTCGACAAGTTGCTGTCCCAGGAAGAGGTCTGGATCCGCAAGGGCATCGAAGCGCGCCGCACCCGCAACGAAGGCCGGGTCCGCCGCCTGGAGGCCCTGCGCCGCGAGCGCGCCGAGCGGCGCGACCAGCAGGGCCAGGTGCGGTTTTCCCTGGCCGACGGCCAGCGCTCCGGCAAGCTCGTGGCCGAACTGCTGAACGTCACCCACGGCTACGGCGAACGCATCCTGATCCGGGACTTCAGCACCCTGATCCAGCGCGGCGACCGCATCGGGCTCATCGGCCCCAACGGCGCGGGCAAGACGACGCTGCTGCGCATCCTGCTGGGCGAACTGCGGCCGCTCAAAGGCAGCGTGCGCCTGGGCACCAACCTGTCGATCGGCTACTTCGACCAGCTGCGCGACCGGCTCGACGAATCCGCCACCCTGGCCGACACCATCAGCCCGGGCAGCGAATGGGTGGAGATCGGCGGCCAGCGCAAGCACGTCATGAGCTACCTCGAAGACTTCCTCTTCCCCGCCGCGCGCGCCCACTCCCCCGTGTCCAGCCTGTCGGGGGGCGAGCGCGCCCGCCTGGCGCTGGCGCGCATGTTCGCCCAGCCGCACAACGTGCTGGTGCTGGACGAGCCCACCAACGACCTGGACATCGACACCCTGGAACTGCTGGAAGGCCTGCTGCAGGACTACCAGGGCACCGTCCTGCTGGTCAGCCACGACCGCAGCTTCCTGGACAACGTGGTCACGCAGACCATCGCCGCCGAGGACGACGGCCACTGGCGGGAATACGTGGGCGGCTACGCCGACTGGGAGGCCCAGCGGCCGCGCCCCGCCGCGCCGGAAGCCCCCGCCGCGCGCGCCGGCCGGCAACCCGAACCCGGCGCGGCGAAGAAGGCCGGAACCGGCGCGCAGGCCCCGGCCGACGCCGCCGACAAGCCGCGCAAGAGCCGCCTGGCCCCCTGGGAGGCCGAGGAGCTGGCCGGCCTGCCCGACCGGATCTCCGCCCTGGAAACGGAACAGGCCGCCCTGGCGGCGCGCCTGTCCGACCCCGGCCTGTACAGCCAGGGCGCCGACGAGGCGCAGCGCGTCCAGCAGGCCCTGGGCGAGCTGGAAAGCCGGCTGGAGGCCCTGTTCGAGCGCTGGACCCTGCTGGAAGACAAGCGCGGCGAGTGAGCCGCCCGGTTCAGCCGGCCTCGGCCACGCGCCAGGCCAGGGATTCCCCGGCGGCCAGCGGCACGACCACGTCGTCGCCCAGCGGCAGGTCCTGGGGAACGGAATCCGCGACCCGCTCCAGGGTCAAGGTGCCCGTGTTGACCGGCAGGCCATAGAACGCCGGGCCATGCCGGCTGGCGAAGGCCTCCAGGCGGTCCAGGCGGCCGACGGACTCGAACGCCGTCGCGTACAACGCCATGGCGTGGCGGGCCGTGTAGCAGCCCGCGCAGCCGCAGTCCTGCTCCTTGGCGCCGCGCGGATGCGGGGCGCTGTCCGTGCCCAGAAAGAATCGCGGATTGCCGCTGGTCGCCGCCTTCAGCAAGGCCTGGCGGTGGATTTCCCGCTTCAGGACCGGCAGGCAGTACCAATGGGGCCGCAGCCCGCCCTTGAACAGGGCGTTGCGGTTGTACAGCAAGTGCTGCGGCGTCAGCGTGGCGCCGATGGGGCCGTCGGCCTCCGTGACGTAGGCCGCGCCGTCCGCCGTGGTCAGGTGCTCGAACACCACCTTCAGTTCGGGAAAGGCGCGCCGCAGGGGCAGCATGACCCGTTCGATGAAGACCGCCTCGCGGTCGAACAGGTCGACCGCCGGATCGGTGACCTCGCCGTGGACCAGCAGCGGCATGCCGCATTCCTGCATGGCCGCGAGGGTCGCCCGGCACTGGCCCAGCAAGTCCGTCACGCCGGCGTCCGAATGGGTGGTCGCCCCGGCCGGGTAGAGCTTGACCCCGTGCACGAAGCCGCTGTCGCGCGCGCGGCGGATCTCGTCCGGCGCGGTCCGGTCGGTCAGGTACAGGGTCATCAGGGGTTCGAAGGACGGCGTTCCGTCCCCGCCCGCGCGCTCGCAGGCCTGCCGCAGGGCGTCCAGGACGCGCGCGCGGTAGGCGCGCGCATCCTCGGTCGTCAGCACCGGGGGCTTCAGGTTGGGCATGACGATGGCGCGACCGAACTGCCGCGCGGAGTCCATCACCACGCTGCGCAGCACCGCGCCGTCGCGCAGGTGCAGGTGCCAGTCGTCGGGACGGGACAGGCGGATGCGCGCGGGCGCGGCGGAAGCCTCGGCCACGGGTGCGTCGCAATCGGGTAAAGCAGGGGAAGAAGTCTGTGACACGGTCTGACAATCCTGTTTTGTCTTTCGGGGAAACACGCGGTATGCTGCGAGGGCTATTCACTCAACACTGTAGGAGCCTGCATACATGGCAACCACCGAAAAGACCGGTCGCAAACCCAATGCGGCATTCATGAAGCCCCTGACCCCCAGCGCCACCCTGGCGGCCGTGATCGGCAACGAAGCCGTGCCCCGCACCGAAGTCACCAAGCGCATCTGGGACTATATCAAGAAGCACAACCTCCAGGATCCCGCGAACCGTCGCAACATCAATGCGGATGCCAAGCTGCGCCCCCTGTTCGGCAAGGACCAGGTTTCGATGTTCGAACTGACCAAGCTGGTCAGCCAGCACCTGAAATAAGCAGGATTGCGGCGGGCTGTCGCGGCAGCCTCGCCTGCCCGGAATGATCCGGACCGGCCCCGGCCGGACGACGGCCCCCGCCCTGGGCGGAGCGGCAGCCGCCCACAGGCGGCATCCCGGCCCCTTGCGAGGGGATGCCGGGGATCACAGGCCCGGAAGCGGCGTTTCCCCGGCCCAATGCGCGAGCCAGCCCTTGGCGATGCGGTAGATGATCCAGATCACGGCCACCAGGCCCGTGACGAAGCCGACGAAGATCAGACTGGCCAGGGCGCTGAGCGCCAGCCACAGCAGACCCCACCAGAACGTCCGGATGATCCAGTCGATGTGACCGGCATAGACGGTGCCGACCATGTCGCCGCGCTTCAGGTAAGCCAGCACCACAGCGGCCAGGACGGCCGCGCCGAAGATCCCCGCGGACAGAATGCCCACGGCGAACAGGGCGTACATCAGATGGACGAGCTGCCGCTGGTTCAGGCCCTTGTCCATGTCGGGGGTATCGTCGCCTTGAATCATGAGGTCTCCTGCGGAGGGCGCAGGCCGTGCGCCGGCGTTTGAAAAGTTCATTCTATCAGGGATGCGCCCCTGCGCCGCACAGCCTGCGGCTGCTTGCCGTTCCCGCGGGGGCCAGTCTTCCGCCGCGGCCTTGCGCCGTTCAACGCCATAGGGCGCCTTGTCGCCGCCCCATTTTGCCGCCGCCCCAAAGACAAAGCCCCCGCAGAGGATCTCTGCGGGGGCTTTGCGGTATAAAAGCCTGACG
>NZ_JBHSEZ010000005.1:0-111485 GCF_042653765.1 Castellaniella denitrificans
GGCACCTCCGCCTGGCCCCGAACCCTTGAATGCATCGGTAAAACCGAATCATCTAGGGGTTAACCCGAGTGCCTGGCGGCGAAGAAACGAGACTATAGCATGCTTTTTTAAATCCGTGCAAACGCGTCCTCCGCCCCTGTCACCGCGCGCCCCGCCTCGCGGCGGGCGCAAGGTGATAAATTCACGGTCAACCCTTCTCAAATAAAAGAACAGGCCCTCATGCCCAGCAGCGAAGACATCCTCATCAACGTCACCCCGTTCGAGACCCGCGTGGCCCTGACCGCCCAGGGGGTGGTGCAGGAACTGCACATCGAGCGCAGCATCCAGCGCGGCCACGTCGGCAACCTGTACCTGGGGCGCGTGGCCCGGGTGCTGCCCGGCATGCAGAGCGCCTTCGTGGACATCGGCCAGGAGCGCGCGGCCTTCATCCACGTGGCCGACCTGCGGCAGAACCGCCACGTCCGCACCGGCGGCGGCGACCACGGGCAGCAGACTCCGATCGAAAAGCTCCTGTTCGAAGGCCAGCCCCTGCTGGTCCAGGTGATCAAGGATCCGCTGGGGACCAAGGGTGCGCGGCTGTCCACCCACATCAGCATCGCCGGACGGATGCTGGTCTACCTGCCCCACGAACCGCACATCGGCATTTCCCAGCGCATCGGCGACGAGGCGGAACGCAACGCCCTGCGCGAACGGCTGGTGGCGCTCAAGCCCGCCGACGAACCCGGCGGCTTCATCGTGCGTACCCAGGCCGAGGACGCCAGCGACGAGGAACTGGCGGCCGACATCGCCTACCTGCGCACGCTGTGGGCCAACATCCAGACCCGCATCCGCCAGGTGCCGGCGCCCTCGCCCGTCTACGTCGAGCCCACCCTGGCGCAGCGCGTGCTGCGGGACATGGTGACGCCCGACACGGCGTCCATCACGGTCGACTCGCGCACGGTGACCCAGGAACTGGTGGAATGGGCGCAACGCTACACCCCGTCCGTGGCGGACCGCATCCACCACTACAGCGGCAACCGGCCGCTGTTCGACACCGCGAACGTGGACGAGGAGATCGCCCGGGCGCTGTCGCGGCGGGTGGACCTGAAATCCGGCGGCTACCTGATCATCGACCAGACCGAGGCGCTGACCACGGTGGACGTGAACACGGGCGGCTTCGTGGGCGGACGCAATTTCGACGACACGATCTTCAAGACCAACCTGGAGGCGGCGGTCGCCATCGCCCGGCAGCTGCGGCTGCGCAACCTGGGCGGCATCATCGTGCTGGACTTCATCGACATGGACGACGCCGGGCACCAGGCGTCCGTGCTGGCCGAGCTGAACAAGGCCCTGTCGCGCGACCGGACCCGCACGACGGTCAGCGGCTTCAGCCAGCTTGGGCTGGTGGAAATGACCCGCAAGCGCACCCGGGATTCGCTCGCGCACCAGCTGTGCGAGCCCTGCCCCACCTGCGAATCGCGCGGCACGGTGCGCACGCCGCGCACGCTGTGCTACGAGATCCTGCGGGAAATCCTGCGCGAGGCGCGCCAGTTCGACCCCAAGGAGTTCCGCATCGTCGCCGCGCAGCCCGTGATCGACCTGTTCCTGGAAGAGGAAAGCCAGCACCTGGCGATGCTGGGGGACTTCATCGGCAAGCCGATTTCACTGGAAGTCGAGGCCGGCTACAGCCAGGAGCACTACGACATCGTGCTGCTGTAGCCGCGCGGCCGCGCCGGGACGCGGGTCACTCGTCCCCGTCCATCAGCTTGTTCTCCCAGCTGCTGTCCGCCACGCAGGTGTCCGGCTTCATCATGGCGGTGAACATCCGGTGGATCCGGTCCATCTGCCCGGAGCGGTAGCTGTAGGCCTTGACGTTGATGCTGCGGTTGTGCAGCAGCGTCAAGGCGAGCACGACGCTGTCCTCCCAGCCCGCGCCGGGCGTCGGGCGATAGACGACGCGCCCGAAGGCCGATTCGCCGGGCACCATTTCGAAGGTATAGGTTTCGTGGCAGACCTTCGCGTGCCGGAACAGGTTCTGCTGCACCCGGGGAAAATCGATGGGCAGGCGGCGGCGCTCGGTCACCTGGTAGCGGTCGGTTTCCAGCTGATCGATGGTCAGGCCGGCGGGCGTGGCGCATGCGGCCAGGACGGCCAGCGAGGCCAGGGCGAACACGGTTTTCATGAAGGTCTCCGGGAAGCCTCGCCGTCGTCGGCGGGGCGGTCGAGCCCGGACGCCTGGGGCGCCGGGGATTGCGAGGACGCCGAGGGATCGGCCGGGGCGGCAGCGTCCGGGGCGGACTCGGCGTCGTCCCGGAACTGCAGGCGGTACAGGCTGGCGTACAGTCCGCCGGCCGCCAGCAGTTCGGCATGGCTGCCCTGCTCGACGATGCGGCCCCGGTCCAGGACGACGATGCGGTCGGCCTTCTGCACGGTGCTGAGCCGATGGGCGATCACCAGCGTCGTGCGGCCCGCCATCAGGCGTTCCAGCGAGACCTGGACCTGCCGTTCGGATTCGTTGTCCAGCGCCGAGGTGGCCTCGTCCAGGATCAGGATCGGGGCGTTCTTGATCAGGGCACGGGCGATGGCCAGGCGCTGGCGCTGGCCGCCGGACAGCGCGCTGGCGTTGCTGCCGACCCGGGTGTGGATGCCTTCGGGCAGGCCGTCGACGAATTCCAGCAGGCTGGCTGCTTCCAGAGCCGCGCGGATGCGGTCTTCCGGCACCTCGCCCAGGATGCCGTAGGCGACGTTCTCGGCGATCGTGCCGTCGAACAGGACGACGTCCTGGCTAACCAGCGACAGCTGCGAGCGCAGGGCGCCGAGCCGCAGCTCGCGCACGTCGATGCCGTCGATCAGCACCCGGCCGCCGGTGGGCTCGACGAAGCGCGGCAGCATGTTCACCAGCGTGGTCTTGCCGCTACCGGAGCGGCCGACCAGCGCCACGGTCTGCCCGGCCCGGACCGTGAGCGCCACCTGGTCCAGGGTATCCCGGGCCGCGCCGGGGAACCGATGAGTGACGGCATCGAAGACGACCTCGCCGCGCAGGCGGCCCTGGATTTCGCGGGTGCCGGCGTCCGGCTCGACCGGCTCGTCGATCAGGGCGAAGACGCTTTCGGCGGAAATCAGCATGCGCTGGGCCGCTCCGGCGATGTTGGTGAGCCGCTTCAGGGGATCGAAGATCTGGCCCAGCGCCGCCATGAAGGCGGCGAAGCTACCCACCGTCAGGCCCTGGTGATTGGCCTGGTACAGGGCCGTGGCGACGACGATGGCCACGGACAGGGCGACGAAGAACTGGGAGATCGGCGACATGGCCGAATCCGCGCTGGCCGCGCGCATGGCGAAGCGGCGCAGGCGGGCGTTGACGTAGGCGAAGCGGTCGCGTTCGCGCGCGTAGCCGTTGAACAGCTTGATGACCCGCTGGCCGGCGATGCCTTCGGAGACCACGTGGGTCAGTTCCGCGTTCATGTTGATCGTGTCGCGGTTGATGCGCCGCAGGCGGCGGATGAAATAGCGGCCCGTCACCACGGACAGCGGCAGCATCACCAGCACGATCAGCGTCAGTTGCCAGGACATGTACAGCAGCACCGCCAGCAAGGCCACGACCGTCAGGGATTCGCGCACGATCACGCGGATGACCTCGGTGGACAGGCCGCTGACGTTGCCGGCGTCGATGGTGAAGCGGTTGAGCAGGCGCCCGTGGTCCCGGGCGCGGAAGGTTTCGTCGGACATGCCCAGCAGGCGGTCGAACATGTCGCGGCGCAGGGCCAGCAGCATGTTGTTGGCGACCCAGGACATCAGGTAGGTGCCGCCGAAGGTGCACAGGCCGCGCAGCAGCATCAGGCCGACGACGGCCAGGGGGATCGACCAGATGTAGTCGGGCTGCGCGCCGGTGAAGCCTTCGTCGAGCAGGGGCTTCATGATGACCGCCAGCAGCGGCTGGGTCGCCGAGGCGATGCTGAGCAGCACCAGGGCCAGCAGGCCGACCTTCCAGTCCCGCCCCAGGCGGACGTAGATCTGCCGCCACAGTTCCAGCCGCACGGGGCGGCTGTCCACGGGATGATCGGTGGTGGTCTTCACCCGGCACGCTCTCTTATATACTTTGGGAACCACGCATTTTAGCCCGTTCGCGCCTCCGGACCGCGGCGGGCGACGGAGTTGCCGCGTTGACACCCTCTCCCAGTCCCGCCCTGTACGTCCGCCTGCCCAACTGGGTCGGAGACGTCTGCA
Source organism: Castellaniella denitrificans (assembly GCF_042653765.1). Lineage (NCBI taxonomy): Bacteria > Pseudomonadati > Pseudomonadota > Betaproteobacteria > Burkholderiales > Alcaligenaceae > Castellaniella > Castellaniella denitrificans. Next base: position 4,204 of record NZ_JBHSEZ010000005.1, read on the forward strand.
TGAGCCTGCCCAGCCTGGAAGCCCTGCTGGCCACGGGCCTGCCCGTCGTGGCCTGCGCCCGGCCCTGGGCCCAGGACCTGCTGTCGGCCTACCCGCTGGCCGGCTTCGTCCCGATGCGGGGCGCCTGGCGCGCCGACCGGGCGGCCGTGCGCAATGCGCGCCGGCTGGCGCGACACGGACGGCCCCTGGGCCTGCTGCTGCCCGATTCCCTGTCCAGCGCCCTGGTGTTCCGCTTCGCGGGCATTCCCTGCGCCGGCTACCGCGACGACGGCCGCAGCCTGATCCTGCGCTGGCCCTGCGCCAAACCGGCCGGTCCGCTGCACGCGGTGCAATCCTGGTACCACCTGACCCGCCATGCGCTGGCGCAATGGCGCCTGCCGGAACCGCCCCCCCAGCCCGCCGACGAACTGCGCTGGCGGATCGCCATTCCCCATGAGGACGAGGCGGCCCGCGCGCTGTCCCGGGCGGGGCTGGCCAGCGGCGGCTTCGTGCTGATCGCCCCGACCGCGACGGGGCTGCACAAGGGCCGCGTCAAGGTCTGGCCGGGCTTCGACAGCCTGACCCGTTCCCTGCAGGCGCGCGGCCTGACGGTCGCCATGGCGCCCCCCGAATCCGAACGCCAGGCCGCGCGCCAAACGGCCCCCACCGCCCTGCTGCTGCCGCCCCTCGGGCTGGGCGCCTTCGCCGCCCTGACCCGGCGCGCGGCCCTGGTGGTCTGCAACGATTCCGGGGTCTCGCACCTGGGCGCCGCCGCCGGCGCCCGGCAGATCACCCTGTTCGGCGTCACCGATCCCGCCCGCACCGGTCCCTGGTCCAACCGGGCCGTGCGCATGGGCCGCATGGACGCCTGGCCCGCCGCCCCCGAAGTCCTGTCCACCGCGCTGGATCTCCTCGACACGCCTCCCGCCGCATGACGATCACCGCTTTTCTCGGCAACCTGCTGATCCCCCTGAACCTGTCGGTCACCCTGCTGGTCCTGGCCCTGCTCCTGTTCATCCTGCGCTGGCGCAAGACGGCCGGCATCCTGGCGGCCGGCGCCCTGGCCTGGGTGCTGTTCTGGTCCCTGCCGACCTCTTCGCTGTGGGCCGGAGGCCTGCTGGAGCAGCGCTACCCCTACAGGCCGGCGGCCATGATGCCGACGGCCCAGGCCATCGTGGTGCTGGGCGGCAATTCCGCCAATGGCCGGCGCAACTGGTTCGAGCCCTACGACCGCGACACGGCGATCCTGCGCACCGACACGGCCGCCCAGCTGTACGCGGCGGGCCGCGCGCCCCTGGTCGTCGTCTCGGGCGCCGCCCTGGACGGCGGGCAGAGCGAGGCGACCATGATGGCCTCGGCCCTGGAGCGCGAGGGAGTGCCCGCCCAGGCCATCATGAAGGAAAACCAGAGCGACACCACGCGCGAGAACGCGGTCTACACGGCCCGGCTGCTGCGCGACCGGGGCATCGAGCATTTCCTGCTGGTGACATCGGCCCTGCACATGCCCCGATCCATGGCCAGTTTCCAGAAGCAGGGCCTGAATCCGATCGCGGCGCCCTCGCCCCCCCAGATCGTGGTCCCGGACGACCCCGACTTCGCGTTCTGGCTGCCGGACCTGCGCGCGCTGAACGCCAGCCGGTCGATCATCAAGGAATACCTGGGGCTGCTGGTCTACTGGGCGCGCGGCTGGGCCTGAGGCCGCCGGCCGGCCCGTACCGACGCGGCGCTCCCGGGCCAGGCCCGGCGGCGGTGAAAGATCGGGGGCTCAGGGCGCGGCGCCGCCGCGTTCCCGCAGGATTTCCGCGTACAAGCCCAGATACCGGCGTGCGACTTCCGGCCAGGCATGGCGGGCCAACACATCCCGCGCGCCGGCCAGCAGCCGCTCGCGCAGGGCCGCGTCCGAGCGCAGCCGCCCGATGGCCCGCGCCAGTTCGTCGGCCCGTTCGGGGTGACTGAGGACCAAGGCCTCGGCATCCGGCCGGACGTACTGGGCGAAGCCGCACCAGGGCGCGGGGCTGAGGATCACCGGCAGCCCGAAGGACATGGCCTCCAGGGGCGCCATGCCGAAGCTGTCGTTCAGAGTGGGATGCACGTACAGGTCGGCCGCCTGGTAGTAGGGACCGACCTGCGAGGTTTCCGCCACCAGATGCACACGGCCGCGCACGGATTCCGGGGCGCGGGCCACGCAATCGCGCGCGGCCGCATTGGCACCGACCACCAGCAGCAGGACGTCGTCCGGCAGCTCGGCCAACGCCTGGAGCACGGTGGGCAGGCCCTTGCGCATCGGATTGCGCGCCACCAGCAGGCACAGCGTACCCTCGGCCGGCAGGCCCAGCCCGGCCCGCGTCAGGCGGCGCCGTTCGGCCGTGACCGGTTCGGCCTGCGCCACGCCCGGGGCGATCACGGGCGCGTCCAGGGCCGGGCCGTAGGCCTGCGCCAACTGGTGGGCAATCAGTTGCGACACCGCCACCACCCGATGGCCAGGGCGCGGCGCCACGCGCCGGGCCTCCAGGCCCAGATAGGTCCGGACCCGGGGGCTGAAGCGCGAAAGCAGCCGCCGCGCGCCGGACATGGGCTGCACCCGCCAGCGGTAGCGCACGGGCGTGACGTGCACGACCTCGACGTCGCCGCACCAGCCGTTCATGTGGGAATGGACGATGTCATAGCCGCCGCGCGTGGCGCGCGCCGCCCGCCGGGCGAACAGCCAGACCCGGACCCAGCTCGGCCAGCGCCGGCCGACCGCGATCGGCTGGAACGGCAGCTTCAGGTCGCAGGCGGGATCGTATTCGCGGGCGAAGACCGTGATCCGGTGGCCGGCGGCGGCCAGTTCCCGCATCAGCGCCACGCCGTAGGCCTCGGCCCCGCCGTAGCGGTTGCCGAAGCGGTCGACGACGAAAGCGATGGAGAGGGAAGGTTCAGCCATGCGCGGCGGCCTCGGCCTTGCGGCGGCGCCGGTCTTCGAGCCGCGTCAGGCACTTCTGCAGGAAGCGCGGCAGGTGGGTCGAACGCATGACGGCCACGCGAGGCAGCGCATAGGGATCGTCGTCCGGACGCGCCAGGCCGCGCGCGGTGGTGGTGGCGCTGTCATAGCCGGCCTCGCGCACGATGTCCGCCAGCGCGGGCGTGAACTTGCCATAGGGGTAGCAGAAGGCCCGCACCGGGGCGCCCGTGATCTGCTCCAGCGCGTCGCGCGAATCGCGGATCTCGTTGACGGCCAGTTCCGGCGAGATGCGTGGCAGGACGGGGTGGTTCAGGGTATGCGAACCGACCTCGTGGCCGGCGGCCGCCCAGGCGCGCACTCCGGCGGCATCCATCAGCGGCGAAGGCGGCACGCCCTCGTCGGCGTCCCAGACGTTGCTGCCGCCCAGCTGGCGGACGACGAAGTAGTTGGTGGCCTCGAAGCCGCATTCCTCAAGCACCGGAACCGCGTGTTCCAGCACGTTGGCATAGCCGTCGTCGAAGGTGATGCCGACGACCCTGCCCTGCTTTTCCCCGCGCAGATAGGGCATCAGCCGGGTCATGGACAGCCCCCGGTAGCCCAGGCGCCGCAGCCACAGCATCTGGCGCCGGAAATCCCGGGGGTGCACGGTCAGGCCCCGATAGGGCGTGCCGCGCGGTCCGGGTTCCCCGATCTGGTGGTACATGAGGATAGGGATCATCAGCGGATTATATCGGGCCGCTCAGGACTTGCAGCCCAGCCAGTACAGCTTCACATAACGATAAAAACTGCCCGTGGCCGCCATGCCGGCCAGCACCAGGCCCTGCCAGCCGTCCAGGAAGCCGCGCCGCAGAACGTAGTGGCGGATAAAGGTCCAGGCGCCATGGCCGAACGGCCCCAGCACCGTGGTCCGCCGCCCCCGCTCGAAGGCGCCGCGCGCGGCCTCGGTGGAATAGCGGTTGATCTTGTCGATGAAGACTTCCAGGCTGGCGTAGGGATAGTGCAGGAAATGCCCGGGCAGCGTGCCCGTGCGTCCCCGGACCTCGACGTGCTCGTGCACGGCCGCGTCAGTGAAGCGTCCCGCGTCGCGGCGGAACAGGCGCACCACGTAATCCGGCCACCAGCCGCTGTGGCGGATCCAGCGGCCGCAGAAATTCGACAGCCGGGCGATGCGGTAGGCATCGGCGGCGGGCGTCTCGATAGCCTGCCGGATGGCGCGGGCCAGTTCGGGGGGCACCCGCTCGTCGGCGTCGATGGACAGCACCCAGTCGCCGGTCGCCAGGTCCAGGGCGCGGTTCTTCTGGGGACCGAAGCCGGGCCAGTCCGGCGAGACTTCGACCCGCGCGCCGCGCGCCCGGGCGATCTCGCAAGTGTCATCCGTGCTGCCCGAGTCCAGCACCACGATCTCGTCGGCGAAAGCCACAGAATCGAGGCAATCGCCGATGTGCGCGGCTTCGTTCCTGGTGATGACGATGACCGACAGTTTCATGAACGAGCCTGCACGACTGAAGCACCATACGGTCGCCAGCATCTGGCCAGGACGGAAACATTTTGCACCCGATTCATCTACCCCGCTCCTTGAGCCAGCGCTCGTAACATCGTTCAGTCTCGCGGACCAAGACCTCCGGTGTGAAACGGCCCGAACAGCGCACGACTTTCATCCCGGCCTGGCCCATGACACGACGTCGTTCGAGGTCATCAACCAGTGTCCGGATCGCATTTTCCAGGGCATCCCGGTCATGCAAAGGCACCAACAAGCCTGTCACGCCATCGGCCACAACCTCGGACACACCACCCACGTCCGTCCCGACAACGGGGAGGCCAGCCGCACTTGCTTCGATGAAAGACGTTCCCAACGCCTCCTGCTCCGTAGCCAACGCAAAGATATCAAAGCCAGCCAGCACATTGGGAATATCGGAGCGTCGGCCCGCAAACAGGACCTTCTCCTGTAATCCCTGCGCACTCACATAAGCCTGCAGCTCTTCACGTAAGGGCGTTCCATCCCCCACCAGCACCAGAAAGACATCTGGTCGCCGCAACAATCCAGCCATGGCGTCGATCAGGGCACGATGGCCCTTTTTCTTCCGCATCACGGCCACGCAGCCCACGATGACGGCACCGGCAGGAACTCCCAGCTCACTTCGCAGGCTGGAGCGCTCCACGACGGGAAGTAAGGGAATCGGAGTATAGACTGTTGCCACATGCGACGGATCGACATGCCTTTCCAGCAACAGGCGGCGCACATGTTCGCTGATTGCAATCACGCGATGCGGCACGCCCGTATATGACAGCAGGGAGCCCGGCTTGATCGCCAAGTGGCGGGTACGGACGATCAGAGGCGTATGAGCCAGGCGCCCGGCCACCCCCGCCAATAGAGTATCCCGCCGGCTATGCGTATTTAGAACATCAAAAGGTTCCGCCATCAGGAGACGGCGCACCTGGAGTATGCCGCGAAGATAATTGCGCGCGCCATCCATCGACAAGGTATGGACCTGAAAGCCCTCGTTACGCAAATTCCACGCCAGCCGAGCATGCGGCTGGCAAAGCGCTTCCATATGATGACCCGCCTCCCGCATGGCGCACATTTCCTTGAAAATGCGATTTTCCTGACCACCCCAGCCGGTAGCCGCTTCAGAATGGAGGATGTGCAGCGGTTTCATTGGTCGGGCAGCGAAGCCGCGGTTGCGTCATGTGCCGGATGGCCTCGCGGGTGCGCGCGCAGGTCGGAGAGTTTCAATCGCCATACCGCAGACCTCGCTTCCAACGTTTCCAGCCATTGAACAGGGGCGCCATTACAGGACTGGCGGCCACCTGGATGCGACGTCCGAACGACGCGCCACCAGTATTGCGCACGGCAAAGCGAAAGATCGAGGAGGGGTCCGTTCCTTGCCGGTTGCGGCCGAAGGCGCGCGTCGTGTAGAGATAATGAAAGCCGGCCTCCCGGGCGATCCGGATGTAATCATCGTCGAAGTACCCCTGCGGCCAACACAGCTGATCGGAGACCTCGCCCAAATGCTGTCGCAGACACTCGCGCGATCGGGCCAGTTCTTCACGCATATGCGTGTTTTTGATCGTAGCATCCCGCAGATCCCAGCGTGTATGGGTATGTGTATGGCTATGAAACTCCATGACACCCCGATCCCGCATGATGCGAATTTCCGGCCACCTCAGGATGACTTCGTCGGCGCGCCCCATTTCGATTCGCCGTTCGCACTCCCGATGCTCGGGGGTTTCGGGCAATGCCGCGTCGTCGTCCAAGCAAGGCCGCACCGGTCCCTCGCCTACCCAGCCGGTAACGATGAACACGGTGGCCCGCATGCCGTAGCGACGTAGCAGGGGCGCGGCATAGACCCAGTTGTCCAGATAGCCGTCATCAAAGGTGATCAAGACCGACCGGTGCGGCGCCCCCCCCTGCCGCAGATGCTGGAGGAATTCCGCCGTGCTCAGTGTGCGGTAGTCACGACGCGCAAGCCAGCGCAACTGGTCCTCAAAATGTTCAGGCGTCGTGGCGATCATGCCACCGCCCGGTCGGACGTGGTGATACATCAGGACGGGCACAGTGTTCGCGACCATCAGACAAGTTCCTCCAGCCACCGACGGTAACAGCCTTCTGTCCGTTCTCCTAGCGCCTCGCGGGTGAAGCGGCCCTCTTCCACACAATAACGTCGCCCAGCCCGCCCCATCCGCTGCCGCAAATCGGGATCTGAAATCAGACGGTCCAAGGCGTCGGTCAGGGCCGGAATATTGAACAGGGGGACCAGCAGGCCGCTTTCACCCTCGCGCATCATTTCCGGCACGCCACCCACTCGGGTGCCAACCACGGGCAAACCGGCAGCTCCCGCTTCGACAAAGACGGTGCCTGAAGCTTCAATATGCGTCGCCAGGGCGAACACATCAAAATCCGGCAGCAGCGCGGGCACGTCGGCGCGGGCCCCGAGCAAATGGACCTGCGCAGCCAGACCAGATGAGGTGACCTGCGCACGCAAGCGGGTCAAAGCAGCATCTCCGCCACCCACAATGACCAGATGCACGCAAGCATCCCGGCGTAACAGGGGCAACATAGCTTCGATCAGTTGTTCATGGCCTTTTTCAGCCCGCAGGACACCGACGCTGCCGACGATGATTGCCTGGGTATCCAGTCCCAGTTCGGATCGAAGGACCGGCGTCGGCATGGGATCGGGAAAATCCACCGCCGGCGGCACAACCGCCACATGATCGGGGGCGATGCCCCTCTCGATCAGATGCCGGCGTACAAATTCACTGGGGGCGATCACGCGACGAGGCACCCAGGTATACGCCAGCAGCGATCCCACAGGCTTCGCCAAGTGGCGCGTGCGCACTACCAGTGGCACACCGGCCAGTCGGGCGGCGGCGCCGACCAGCAGGGTCTCACGGCGGCTATGCGTATTGACGACATCGAAGGCGCCCTGCCGCAATAAACGCACCAGCCGCGGCAGGCCCTTGAGGTAATTCCATGACCCATCCATTTCCAGCGTATCCACCAAGAACCCCGCCCGCCGCAATTCGCGGGTCATCTGGGCATGAGGCTGACAGACAGCCTGCACATGATGTCCGCGGTCGCGCAAGGCGCCCATCAGGCGGAAGATATAGCGTTCCTGACCCGCGAAGCCGGTTGCCGCCTCAGCATGAAGAATACGCAACGGCTTCATGGGACGGACCGCCTGAAACGCAAGCGGAAGCGCAGGTTGTGCAGCAGCAGCCTGAGTCCGTCGCACACCTTGTAGACCTCGCGGCGGGCCTTGTCCGTCAAGGGCATGGGCGGATTCTCCTCGCCCCGAATGTCTGAAGGAGATTCCTGATCCTGCGCTACACAGAGCGGTTGAAGTAGGATACTTTCGACCCCATGCTCATAAAAGCGGACCATCGTGTCATCAACCGGATAGATCCAGATCTGGCAGTGCTCCAGCAGCGTTGCGGCGCCCGCGGGAGTCAGCAGATAGGCAACAGTACAGCTATGCCGCTTGAGCTTGCGCACCAACGTGAATGAGGCGACCCGTCCAACTTCCATCACGGGATCCCGGCCGGAGGGTTCGTACCCATGCAGCCAGATTAAAGGCCAGGCCCTGACCAGAGTAGCTGCCTGAGCAAGCATCTCGGTAAACCCGTCCAGCAGTATTGCGTCATCTTCGATGATTAGCGTGGGCTGCCCAGATTCGACACACTCCTGCCACAATAGGTAATGGCTGGCGAAACAGCCCAACTGGGACGGCTTCAGATCCCGCCCACGTCCTTTGCGACGCTCACGGATCACCGGATCGTAATGTGAAAACAGTGGATGATCGGGCTGCGTCTTGCCGTTGACCGCATCAAAAAAGGTATAGCTCGTCACCCCAAGGCGATCGAACTGGGCCGCGATCTGCTGCCGCCGATCGGTCCGCGACGCAAGACTGATGACTCGGATCGGAATCGTGTTCATCCGTAGTGGATCTCCACGTTGTCATGGGACAGCCACTGCCGCGCATCGGCGATCAGGGTCTCGTCCATGCGCACGCGCCAGTCCTCGCCCAGACGCAGCAGGCAGGAGAAGCGCGCGCCGCGCAGGCGCAGTTCCACCGGCACGCCCGATTCGGCCGAGCGCCAGGGCGCCAGCAGGTCCTGCAGGCGGCCGACGTCCAGGCTGTCCGGCACGGACAGGCGCAGGCTGCGGGCGCGGCTTTCGCGCACGCGCTGCAGATCGTAGAGCTCGTCGGCCGACACGCGCAGGCCGCCGGAATAATCGTCGTGGCTGACGCGCCCCTGGATCACCAGGGGACGGTCTTCCTTCAGGCTCTGACGGTGCTGTTCGTACAGTTCGTTGAAGATCGCGACCTCGATCTGGGCACTGCCGTCGTCCAGCAGGGCGTACAGCATCTTGCCGCGCCGGGTCATGCGCACGCGCACTTCGGCCAGCACGCCCGCCAGCCACTGCGGGCCGCGCGAAGGCGCCAGCCGCGCCAGCGGCGTGGGCGCGACGCGGCGGATCTCGTCGCGCCAGGCGTCGAACAGATGGCCGCTGAAATAAAAGCCCAGGGCGGTCTTTTCTTCCGTCAGGTGGGTTTCCAGGTCCCAGGGAGGGACGCGCGCGACCTCGCCCGCCACCAGTTCGTCCGTGTTGTCGTCGAACAGCGAGACCTGGTTGGCGTTGCGCTCGGCCTGCTCGGCGGCCTCGATGGCGCTGCCCAGGGCTTCCAGCAGGGCCGCGCGGTTGGGCTCCAGGGAATCGAAGGCCCCGGCGCGGATCAGGGCTTCGATGGTGCGCCGGTTGACGGCGTGGCGGTCCACCCGGGCGCAGAAGTCGAACAGCCCCGTGAACGGGCCGCCGGCCTCGCGGGCCGCGATGATGGCCTCGACGGCGGACTGGCCGGTGCCCTTGACCCCGCCCAGGCCGTAGCGGATGGTGCGCGGCGGGCGGCCCTGGGCGGTGTGCTCGTCGGCCACCGGCGCGAAGCGGTAGCCGGATTCGTTGACATCGGGCGGCAGGACGGCCACGCCGTTGTCCAGGGCGTCGCGCCAGAAGATGCGGATCTTGTCCGTGTCGTCCATGTCCGACAGCATGGTCGCGGCCAGGAATTCCGCCGGATGGTAGACCTTGAGCCAGGCGGTCTGGTAGGAAATCAGGGCGTAGGCGGCCGAGTGACTCTTGTTGAAGCCGTAGCCCGCGAACTTCTCCATCAGGTCGAACAGGTGGGCGGCGAGTTCCGGATCGTAGCCCTTCTTGGCCGCGCCTTCCTGGAAGATCGCGCGGTGCTTGGCCATTTCCTCGGCTTTTTTCTTGCCCATGGCCCGGCGCAGCAGGTCGGCGCCGCCCAGGGAATAGCCACCGATGATCTGCGAGATCAGCATCACCTGTTCCTGGTAGACGATGACGCCGTAGGTGCTCTTGAGCACGGGCTCCAGGTCGGGGTGGAAATAATCGACCTCGGCGCGGCCATGCTTGCGGTTGACGAAGTCCACCACCATGCCGGATTCCAGCGGCCCGGGACGGAACAGCGCCAGCAGGGCGACCACGTCCTCGAAGGTGTTGGGCCGCATGCTTTTCAGCAGTTCCTTCATGCCGCGCGATTCGAGCTGGAACACGGCCGTGGTGTTGGCCGCCGACAACAGGTCGTAGGTGGCCTGGTCGTCCAGCGGCAGGCTCATCAGGTCGAAGTCGCGCTTGTCCGGGTTGAATTCGCGCACATAGCGCACCGCCCAGTCCAGGATGGTCAGGTTGCGCAGGCCCAGGAAGTCGAACTTGACCAGGCCGGCGGCCTCGACGTCGTCCTTGTCGAACTGGGACACGACGCTGGATTCGCTGCCCGGCTGGCAGTACAGGGGGCAGAAATCGGTCAGCTTGCCCGGCGCGATCAGCACCCCGCCGGCGTGCATGCCGATGTTGCGCGTCAGGCCCTCCAGGGGCCGCGCCAGGTCGACGAGGGCGTGGATTTCCTCGTCGGTGTCGTACAGTTCCTTGAAGGCAGGCTCGTGTTCCAGCGTGCGGTCCAGCGACCAGGGGTCGGCCGGATTGAAGGGGATCATCTTCGAGAGCCGGTCGCAGACGCTGTAGGGCATCTCCAGCACGCGGCCCACGTCGCGCACCACGGCCTTGGCGCCCAGGGTGCCGAAGGTGGCGATCTGGCTGACGGCGTCGCGGCCGTACTTTTCCTTGACGTATTCGATGACCCGTTCGCGGTTGTCCTGGCAGAAGTCCACGTCGAAGTCGGGCATGGACACGCGCTCGGGGTTGAGGAAGCGCTCGAACAGCAGGTCGTAGCGCAGCGGATCCAGGTCGGTGATCCCCAGGCTGAAGGCCACCAGCGAGCCCGCGCCCGAGCCCCGGCCCGGTCCCACCGGCACGCCATGGCTCTTGCCCCAGTTGATGAAGTCCTGCACGATCAGGAAGTAGCCGGGGAAGCCCATGCCGACGATGGTCCGGCATTCCAGGTCCAGGCGTTCCTGGTAGGCGGGCATCCGGCGGGCGCGCTCGTCGGGGTCGGGATACAGCTGGGCCATGCGGCGGACCAGGCCCTCGTTGGCGAGCTGCACCAGGTAGTCGTCCAGCGACACGCCGTCGGGCGTGGGGAACAGCGGCAGCTGCGGTTCGCCCAGGGTCAGGGTCAGGTTGCAGCGGCGGGCGATCTGCACCGCGTTGGCCAGGGCCGAGGGCACGTCCGCGAAGCGGCGCGCCATGTCGGCGCTGTCGGGCATGTACTGCTCGGCGGTGAAGCGCCGGACACGGCGCGGATTGCCCAGCAGCTCGCCCTCGGCGATGCAGACGCGGGCCTCGTGGGCGCGGAAGTCGGACGGCGCGATGAACTGGATCGGGTGCGTGGCCACCACCGGCAGGCCGCAGTCCGCCGCCAGGCGCAGCGCCGACTGGACGTAGGCCTCGTCGCCGTCGAAGCCGGCGCGCTGCAGCTCGATGAAATAGCCGTCCGGGAAATCGGCGGCCCACTGGCGCGCCAGGCGCCGGGCCTCGTCGTCGCGGCCGGCCTCCAGGGCCTGGCCCACGTCGCCCGCGCGCGCGCCGGACAGGACGATCAGGCCATTCCTGCCCGACAGCCACTCGCGGCGCAGTTCCGCCCGGCCCCGCTGGCTGTTTTCCGTCCAGGCGCGGGACAGCAGTTCGCACAGGTCCAGGTAGGCGGCATGGCAGGAGGCCAGCAGCAGGACGCGGAAGGGCTTGTCCTCGTCGGCCGGATTGTGCAGCCAGACGTCGCAGCCGGCGATGGGCTTGATGCCGGCCTTGCGGGCCGCCTTGTAGAACTTGATCCAGCCGAACAGATTGGCCAGGTCGCTGATCGCCATGGCCGGCTGGCCGAATTCCCGCGCCCGGTCGATCAGATCGGGGATGCGCGCGATCCCGTCCACCACGGAAAACTCGGAGTGGCTGCGCAGGTGGACGAACAGGGGGGTATCGGGGGACGTGGTCATGGGTGGATTGTACCTATCGCGGCATGGCGGCCCAGGCCTTCTCCAGGCGCTTGACCGAGACCGGGAAGGGCGTGCGCAGCGTCTGCGCGTAAAGCGCCACGCGCAGTTCTTCCAGTTGCCAGCGGAAAGCGTCCAGGCCGGCGTCGGGCGCCCCTTTGAGCGCCGCCCGCGCCCGCTGCCAGGGCGCGGCCAGCCGGGCGATGTCGGCCATGGCGGCGGCGTCGCGCGCGGGATCGGCGCGCAGTTTCTCGATGCGCATCTGCGCGGCCTTCAGGTAGCGCGGCAGGTGCCCGAGCTGCCCGGACGGCGTGTCGCGCACGAAGGCCGGGCCCACCAGGGCGTCGAGCTGCTGGCGGATGTCCTGCTGCGCCTGGGGCCAGGGACGGGCCTGGGGCAGTTTCTTCAGCAAGGCGGCGCGTTCGGCCAGGATGACGCCGGCCAGCCGGGCCAGCTCCTGGACCAGCAGGCCCAGGCGCGCGCGGCCTTCCGCGCAGCGCTGATCGAAGGCCGCCGCGTCGCCGGGCCAGGGCTCCATCAGGCAGGCCTGGTCCAGCGCCGCGTCGATCAGTTGGTCGCGCAGTTCCTGCTGGGTGCCCAGATCCATGTACAGCATGCCCATGCGGGTCAGGTCCGGCAGGCTCTTTTCCAGGTAGCGGACCTGCTCCCGCAGGGCCAGGCGGAACAGCCGGCGCAAGCCGACCGCGTGCACGCGCCGGGCTTCCCGGGGATCGTCGAAGACGTCGAGGTCGCAGGATTCGCCCCGGTCGCGCAGCGCCGGGTAGCCGATCAGGGACTGGCCGCCGCGCTGGATCTCCAGCAGCTCGGGCAGTTCGCCGAAGGTCCAGGCCGTCAGGCCCTCGTGGTCCAGGACCCGGGAGGCCTGCTGGTCGCGCGCCGCCAATTGCTGGAAGGAGGCCTGGGCCTGGCGGCCGTGCTCGGCGCGCAACTGGTCCAGGCTGCGGCCGCCGGACAGCATGCGGCCGTGCTCGTCCACCACCTTGAAGTTCATGAACAGGTGCGGCGGCAGGGTTTCGAGTTTGAAATCGGTGGCCTGGACGCGCACCCGGCACTGTTCCCAGATATCCTGCGCCAGCGCGTCCAGCAGGCCCATGCCGGGATCGGCGGCGCGCTCGAACCAGCGATCGTGGAAGCCGGCCGCGTAATCGGGCAGCGGCACGCAATGGCGGCGCAGCTTCTGCGGCAGGGATTTCAGCAGCAGATGGGCCTTTTCCTTGAGCATGCCCGGCACCAGCCATTCGCAGCGCGCGGCGTCGATCTGGTTGAGCGCGAACAGCGGCACGGTCAGCGTCATGCCGTCGCGCGGCGAGCCGGGCTCGAAATGGTAGTCCACCGCCAGCTCGGTCCCGGCCCAGGCCAGGCGGCGCGGGAAGACCTCCGTCGTGACGCCAGCGGCGTCGTGGCGCATCAGTTCGTCGCGGCTCAGGTTCAGCCGCGCGGCCGCCTCGGCGTCCAGCCCCTTGTACCAGGTCTCCAGCGTGGCCGTCTGGCACACGTCGGCGGGAATCTGGCGATCATAGAAGGCGTGGATCAGCGCGTCGTCCACCAGGATGTCCGGGCGGCGGCTCTGATGTTCCAGCCGCTCGATGGACGCGATCAGCCGCCGGTTGTGGGCGATGAAGGGCAGCTTGCTGTCGATGTCCCCCGGCACCAGGGCGTCGCGGATGAAGATTTCCCGCGCGGCCCTGGGATCGACGCGACCGTAGTGCACGCGGCGCCCGGTGTACACCGGCAGGCCGTGCACGGTGCCGCGTTCGTTGGCGACAACCTGGCCGGCCTTCTTCTCCCAGCGCGGATCGGACCAGGCGCGCTTGAGCAGGTGGGCGCCGGCCCGTTCGACCCAGGCCGGCTCGATCTGCGCCACGCAGCGGGCGTACAGGCGGGTGGTCTCCACCAGTTCGGCCGCCAGCACCCAGCGGCCTGCCTTCTTCTGCAGGGGCGAGCCCGGATGGATGGCGAAGCGGATGTCGTGCGCGCCCTGGTACAGGCCGCCGTCCTCGGACTTCATGCCGATGTTGCCCAGCAGCCCGGCCAGCAGGGCCATGTGGATCTGCTCGCGCGTGGCCGGGGTCTGGTTCAACCGCCAGCCCTGCTCGCGCGCCAGGGTCAGCAGCTGCGTGTGCGTATCGTGCCATTCGCGCAGCCGGATGGGCGACAGGAATTTCGCGCGGATCTGGTCCACCAGCTTGCGCTGCGAGGCCTTGTGCGCGACCTGCTCGCCGTACCACTGCCAGAGCTTGAGCCAGGCGAGGAATTCGGACTGCTTGTCGTTGAACTGGGCGTGGGCGTTGTCGGCGGCCTCGCGCGCCTGCATGGGGCGGTCGCGCGGATCCTGGACGGACAGGGCCGCGGCGATGACGAGGATTTCCGCCAGGCACTGGTGTTCGTGCGCGGCGAAGACCATGCGTGCGATGCGCGGATCGACGGGCAGCTTCGCCAGGACGCGGCCCACGTCCGTCAGGCGGTTGCGCTCGTCGAGCGCGCCCAGTTCCTGCAGCAGTTGATAGCCGTCGGCGACGGCCCGGCCCGTGGGCGGTTCGACGAAGGGAAAGGCCTCGATGTCGTCGAGCCGCAGCGACTTCATCCGCAGGATCACGGACGCCAGGGACGAGCGCAGGATTTCCGGGTCCGTGAAGGCCGGCCGCTGCTTGAAGTCGTCCTCGGCGTACAGGCGGATGCACACGCCCGGCCCCAGGCGGCCGCAGCGACCGGCGCGCTGGTTGGCCGAGGCCTGGCTGACGGGCTCGATGCGCAGCTGCTCGACCTTGCTGCGCCAGGAATAGCGCTTGATGCGCGCCAGGCCGCTGTCCACGACGTAGCGGATGCCCGGCACCGTGAGCGAGGTCTCGGCCACGTTGGTGGCCAGCACGATGCGCCGGGCGTTGCCGCGCGGATGGAAGATCTGCTCCTGCTCCGCGCGCGACAGCCGCGCGTACAGCGGCAGCACCAGGGCGCCGACGGGATGGCGCTTGCGCAGGGCCTCGGCGCATTCACGGATTTCGCGCTCGCCGGGCAGGAAGACCAGCACGTCGCCGGTGCCGTGGCGGGCGCATTCGTCCACGCCGTCCACCACGGCGTCGACCAGGTCGCGCTCCTCGTCGCCCTGCCCCGGCTTGCGGCCGGCGGGATCCTCGTCCCCGTCCCGCCGCACGGGACGGTAGCGCAGTTCCACCGGAAACAGGCGGCCCGAGACCTGAATCACCGGGGCCGGCCGGTCCGGCGTGCCGAAATGCCGGGCGAAGCGGTCGGCGTCGATGGTGGCCGAGGTGATGATCAGCTTCAGGTCCTTGCGGCGCGCCAGCAGGCGCTTCAGGAAGCCGAGCAGGAAATCGATGTTCAGGCTGCGCTCGTGCGCCTCGTCGATGATCAGGGTGTCGTAGCGGCGCAGCAGGGGATCGCGCTGGGTCTCGGCCAGCAGGATGCCGTCGGTCATCAGCTTGATGGCGGTCGCCGAGCCGGCGCGCTCGGAAAAGCGGATCTGGTAGCCGACCCAGTCGCCCAGTTCGGTCTTCAGCTCCTCGGCCACGCGCTGCGCGACGGACGTCGCGGCCAGGCGGCGCGGCTGGGTGTGGCCGATCATGCCGGTCCGGCCGCGCCCCAGTTCCAGGCAGATCTTGGGCAGCTGGGTGGTCTTGCCCGAGCCGGTCTCGCCGCAGACGATGACCACCGGGTGCTCGGCGATGGCGCGCGCGATGTCCTGGCGGCAGGCGCTGACCGGCAGGTCTTCCGGATACTGGATGGGCGGCAGGGGCCGGTCGCCGGCGCCGGCGGGCGGGCGCGGCTGCGCGGGCCGGGCGGGCGCCCGGCGGGCCGGTTGCGATGGATTTTCTGGCAAGACGTCGGATTCCACGGAGGGATGAAGCATGCTGTCCGCCCGAAGCCAAGAGAAGCTATCGGGAAAAGGACAATCGCTCATTATAATTTCGCTATCGCCGGAATCCGGCGCCCGCCCCCTCGCCCCTCGCCCTCCAATACCCGCCGCCCGCCATGAGCTCCGCCGAAACCGATACCTATTCCGCCCAGGACGCCCCCGAATTCGCTCCCGCGCAGTTCGTGCGATGGTTCCGCGAGGTCGCGCCCTACGTGCACGATTTCCGCGGCAAAACCTTCGTCGTGGCCTTCGGCGGCGAACTGATCGAGGACGGCGGGCTGGAAGACCTGGTGGCCGACCTGTCGCTGCTGTCCGCCCTGGGGATCAAGCTGGTCCTGGTGCACGGCTCGCGGCCCCAGGTCAACGAACAGTTGCGCCTGAAGGGGCACACCACCCAGTTCGGCCGGGGCACGGAACCCACCAGCCCCGAGGCCCTGGAATGCGCGAAAGAAGCCGCCGGGGAAATCCGCCTGGACATCGAGGCCGCCTTCAGCCAGGGGCTGCCCAACACGCCCATGTCGCACGCCAAGATCCGCGTGATCTCCGGCAATTTCGTCACTGCGCGCCCCGTCGGCGTGATCGACGGCGTGGACTACCGGCGCGCCGGCACGGTGCGCAAGCTCGACATCGAGGCGATGCGCAACGTCATCAGCCAGGGGGCCATCGTGCTGCTTTCGCCGCTGGGCTTTTCCCCCACCGGCGAGGCCTTCAACCTGGCCATGGAAGACCTGGCCACCAACGCCGCCGTGGCGCTGCGCGCCGAAAAGCTGATCTTCCTGACCCAGAACCGCACCGTCACCGAGACCGACGGCTCGGTGGACACGGAACTGGCCCGCAAGGACGCCGACGACCTGCTCTCCCAGGGCATCCTGGACGAGGACACGTCCGCCTTCCTGCGCCACGCATCCCTGGCGGTCAAGCGCGGCGTGGCGCGCGCGCACCTGGTGCCCTACACCATGGACGGCAGCATCCTGCTGGAAATCTTCACCCACGACGGGGTGGGCACCATGGTGGTCGAGGACACCCTGGAAGACCTGCGGCCGGCCGTGGCCGACGACGTGGGCGCCATCGTCCAGTTGATCGAGCCCCTGGAAGCCGACGGCACCCTGGTGCCGCGCGGCCGCGCCGTGATCGAGCGCGACGTGGAAAAATTCACGGTCCTGGAACACGACGGCGTGATCTACGGCTGCGTGGCTCTGATCCCCTACCTGGACGACGGCATGGCCGAAATGGCCTGCCTGATCGTGCACCCCGAATGGCAGGGCACGGGCGACGGCGAGAAGCTGCTGCGCCACGCCGAGACCAGCGCCCGCGCCCAGGGCGCTCGGCGCCTGTTCGTGCTAACCACGCGCACCTCGCACTGGTTCCTCAAGCGCGGCTTCGTCCAGGGCGGCGTCTCCGACCTGCCCCACGAGAAGCGCGCCCACTACAACCATTCGCGCAACAGCCTGATCTTCATCAAGCGGCTATGAAAATCCTCGTCACCGGCGGCGCCGGCTTCATCGGCTCGGCCCTAATCCGGCACCTCATCGGCCAGACCGGCCATTCGGTCGTCAACGTCGACAAGCTGACCTACGCCGGCAACCTGGAATCCCTGGAATCCGTCGCCGACGATCCGCGCTACGCCTTCGAGCATCTGGACATCTGCGACGCGCCGGGCCTGGCGGACGCGTTCGCGCGCCACCGGCCGGACGCGGTGATGCACCTGGCGGCGGAATCCCACGTGGACCGCTCCATCGACGGCCCCGCCGCCTTCGTACGGACCAACCTGGTCGGCACCTACACGCTGCTGGAGGCCGCCCGCGCCCACTGGAACGGACTGGACGCCGCCGCGCGCGCCGCCTTCCGCTTCCATCACGTCTCCACCGACGAGGTCTACGGCGACCTGGCCGGCACCGGAGACCTGTTCACGGAAGCCACGCCCTACGCCCCCAGTTCACCCTATTCCGCCACCAAGGCGGGGTCGGACCACCTGGCGCGGGCCTGGCACCGCACCTACGGCCTGCCGGTGCTGGTCACCAACTGCTCCAACAACTACGGCCCCTGCCACTTCCCGGAAAAGCTGATCCCGCTGGTCATCCTGAACGCCCTGGAAGGCAAGCCCCTGCCCGTCTACGGCCAGGGCCTGCAGGTCCGCGACTGGCTCTACGTCGAGGACCACGCCCGCGCCCTGCTGCGCGTGGTCGAATCGGGCGTCCCCGGGGAAACCTACAACATCGGCGGCCACAACGAGCAGCGCAACATCGACGTGGTGCGCGCCATCTGCGACCTGCTGGAGGAACTGGCCCCCGAACGCCCGGCCGGCGTGGCGCGCTACGCCGACCTGATCACCCACGTGGCCGACCGCCCGGGACACGACCTGCGCTACGCCATCGACGCCGGCAAGATCGCCCGCGAACTGGGCTGGACACCGCGGGAAACCTTCGCCACGGGCCTGCGCAAGACCGTGCAATGGTATCTGGAACACCGCGGCTGGTGCCGCCACGTACAGGACGGCAGCTACCAGCGCCAGCGGCTGGGCCTGGGCGGCGGTTCGGCCGGCACGTCCGCCGCATGAACCCGCGCGCCGCATCCCCGGACGCCCATCGGCGGGATGCGCCCGCGCCCCGGATCCTGGTCACCGGCGCCGACGGCCAACTGGGGCGCTCGCTGCGCGCGCTGGCGCAACGGCGCCCCGGCGAGGCCCGTTATGAATTCCTGGGCCGGACGCAACTGGACATCACGCGGGCCGACGCCGTGGCCGCCTGGCTGGACGCGCACCCGGCCGACCGCCTAATCAACGCCGCCGCCTACACGGCGGTGGACCGCGCGGCCGCCGAGCCGGACCTGTCCCGCGCCATCAACGCTGCCGCGCCCGGCCTGCTGGCGCGCGCCTGCGCGGCGCGCGGCATCCGGCTGCTGCACGTGTCCACCGACTACGTCTTCGACGGACGCCTGGACCGCCCCTACCGGGAAGACGACCCGGCCGCCCCCCTGAACACCTACGGGCGCGGCAAGCTGGAAGGCGAACGTGCCGTCCTGGACGCCGATCCGGGCGCGCTGATCGTGCGCACCGGCTGGGTCTTCAGCGCCTGGGGACACAATTTCGTGCGCACGATGGTGCGCCTGGGCGCGCAGCGCGACACTCTGCGCGTGATCGACGACCAGACCGGCGGCCCCACCTGGGCCGGCCACCTGGCGGAGGTCCTGCACGCCCTGGCGCTGCGGCCCGCCGGCGACGCGCCGGGCGGCGCGTACCACTTCGGCGGCCGGCCCTGGGTCAGCTGGCACGGCTTCGCCCTGGAAATCCTCGCCCGGGCCCACGCCCGGGGCCTGATCGCCCGCCTGCCCCGCGTGGAGGCGATCGCGTCGGCCGACTGGCCCGCCCCCGAGCCCCGGCCGGCCAACGGCCGGCTGGACTGCGCCCGGCTGGAAGCCCTGCTCGGGCCGCTGGAGCGCGACTGGCGCATCGGCCTGGACCGGGTCCTGGAATCCTGGAAGACCGAAGGGTCTTGAGACGGCCGTCGCCCATGCGCGGGGATACAATGCCCGCTTTCCCATCGCAAGACACGAGAGGCACCCGAATGGCACGCATGATCCAATGCCGCAAACTCAAGCGCGAAGCCCAGGGCCTGGACTATCCCCCGTACCCGGGCGAACTGGGCGTGCGCATCTGGCGTGAGATTTCCAGGGACGCCTGGGCCAAGTGGCTGGACATCCAGACGCGGCTGGTCAACGAGAACCACCTGAGCCTGGCCGACCCCGAGGCGCGCAAATTCCTGGCCGAACGGATGCAGGCATTCCTGTTCGACGACCAGGACGTCGAGGCCCAGGGCTACGTGCCGCCCTCGGCCTGAGCGGTCACGCCGGCCCTGGCCGGCGGGCGGGTTCAGTCGCGCGGGTCGCCGGACGCGTCGCCGCGCGGTTCCGGCGGCTCGCCGCGCGCCAAACGTTCGGTGTTGGTGACGCCCGTGTGGCGCACGTCGTCGCCACGCACCATGTAGATCACGCGCTCGGCCATGTTCTTGGCGTGGTCGCCGATGCGCTCCAGCGCGCGGGCGATGAAGATCAGGTCGATGGAGCGCGAAATCGTGCGCGGATCCTCGATCATGTAGGTGATGATGTGGCGCAGGGAGGCCTTCCATTCCTTGTCCACGTCCTTGTCGTTGCGCACCACCTGGGCGGCGGCGACGGGATCCTCGCGGGCGAAGGCGTCCAGCGCGGCCCGGATCATGCTGGCCACCGCGTCGGCCATGTGGCGCAGTTCCACCACCGGCTCGTAGGACGAATCGGATTCGTGCAGGCGGCGGGCGACCTTGGCGATCTTCTCGGCCTCGTCGCCGCAGCGTTCCATGTCGGTCAGCATCTTCGAGATC
This sequence comes from Castellaniella denitrificans, assembly GCF_042653765.1. NCBI lineage: Bacteria > Pseudomonadati > Pseudomonadota > Betaproteobacteria > Burkholderiales > Alcaligenaceae > Castellaniella > Castellaniella denitrificans. The sequence continues at coordinate 24,278 of NZ_JBHSEZ010000005.1, forward strand.
GACAGCAGCAGGCGCAGGTCGCCCGCCGTGGGCTGGTTGCGGGCGATCAGCTGGCTGATGCGCTCGTCGATGTCGACCTCGAACTGGTTGACCTGCCGCTCGTGCTCGCGGACCCGGTCCACCAGATGCAGCTCGCCCCGGGACAGGGCCCGCATGCCGTCCAGCACCATGGATTCGACCAGCCCGCCCATCTGCAGGAACATGGACCGCGTCGTTTCGAGTTCGCTGTGAAATTGCTTGTTGGTGTGTTCCAATCCGGGACCTCTGTCTGCCTGTGCCTGATGAGCCGCCCAGGCGCGTTCAACGATCGCAAAGCGTACCATCGCGCCCGCCGCTTGGGAAGGAACCCCCAGCATAGCAGCGCCATGTGACGGAAACGTGACGGCGGACCCCGGACCCGCCCCGCGGGGCCGGGGTCAGGCGGGGCCACCGCCATGCGCCGCCGAAGGCGCCCCCGGCCGGATCAGTCGCGCAGTTCCAGCCGCGACACGCCCGCCTGCCCCGCCACCAGCGCCACCTGGGCGCCGGAAATCGCGAACAGCCCGCAGCAGACCACGCCCGGAATGTTGTTCAACAGCGCCTCGAACTCGGCGGGATCGCCATAGCGCAGGCCGGAGACGTCCAGGATCTGGTTGCCGTTGTCCGTGACGAAACCCTCGCGCAGGCGCGGCTGCCCGCCCAACTGGCGGACCTGGCGGGCGACGGCCTCGCGCGCCAGGGGGATGACCTCGATGGGCAGCGGAAAGGCGCCCAGGCGCTCGACCAGCTTGGACTCGTCGACGATGCAGACGAAGCGGTCCGCCACGGAGGCCACGATCTTCTCGCGCGTCAATGCTCCGCCGCCGCCCTTGATCATGTTCAGCTGGTGGTCGATCTCGTCCGCGCCGTCCACGTACAGCGCCAGCGAGGCCACCTCGTTCAGGTCCAGCACCTCGATGCCCGCCGCCCGCAGGCGGCGCGTGCTGCGCTCGGAACTGGACACCGCCGCGCGGAAGGCCTGGCGATGGGGCGCCAGCAGGTCGATGAAGCGGTCCACGGTCGAGCCCGTCCCCACCCCCAGGACGCTGTCGGGCTGCAGCTGGGGCAGCACGTGGTCGAGGGCGGCCTGGGCCGCCTGTTGCTTGAGTTCGTCCTGGGTGAGCATGGGAGATGTCCGGTCGGGGTCTGGGAGGCCTGTATTGTAATGGCGGCCGGAACCCGGATGCCGGGACGGGCCGCCCATGGCCGCACGCGGTACACGCCGGCGCGCGCAGGCGCCATAATGGGCCGGTTCCCGCCGAATCCGCCATGAAGCTTCCTCCATGAACGCCAACCCCTTCACTCCCGCCGACCTCGAAGCCCTGCGCCAGGCCCACGCCCTGCTCGAAAACCCGGGCCTGGCCGCGCGCATGACGAACCTGATCGGCGCGCCCGTCGAGAAATTCCTGGACCGGCTCCCCGGGGGCTGGAACGCCCAGATCGGCCAGGTCACCCGGCTGGCGCTGAGCAAGGCCGCCGACGCCGCCCTGTTCACGCTGGACGACAAGCCCGGGGGCCGCAGCTCGGACTGGTGGCACAAGATCGGCGCGGCCGCCACCGGCGGCGTGGGCGGCTTCTTCGGCCTGGCCGGCCTGGCGGTGGAACTGCCGGTCTCCACCACGATCATGATGCGCTCGATCGCCGACATCGCCCGCAGCGAGGGCGAATCGCTGGCCGATCCCGGCACGCGGCTCGCCTGCCTGGAAGTCTTCGCCCTGGGCGGCAAGAGCGCGGCCGACGACGGCGCGGAAAGCGGCTACTACTTCGTGCGCGCGGCACTGGCGCGCGCCATCAGCCAGGCCGCGGAATACGCCGCCGGCAGCGTCGCCGTCGAAAAGGCGGCGCCGCCCGCCCTGATGCGCCTGATCACGATGGTGGCCGAGCGCTTCGGCATCCAGATCACCGAAAAGGCCGCCGCCCAGGCCGTCCCCGCCCTCGGCGCGGCCGGCGGCGCCCTGATCAACACCCTGTTCATCAATCACTTCCAGGACATGGCCCGGGGGCATTTCATCATCCGCCGGCTGGACCGGCATCATGGGGCCGAAGCGGTGCGAGAGGCGTACGAAGCGCTGAACCGGCGGCGCGAAGACTGATTCCAAAGGGAAAAATCGACCGGCCCGCCGATACGGAAATGCCTGGAGCGCCCTTGAAAAAGGGGTATTCAAACTTTCCGCCACAAATTTGCAATAATTCCGCGTCTCCCGAACGTTCCTCCATCATGCTCGACCTATTTTCCGGCTTGCCCCTTGCGGTCGGGCTCAGCCTGGTACTGGCGCTGGCCCTCGTCCTGGTCTTCGAATTCATCAACGGCTTCCACGACACCGCCAATGCCGTCGCCACGGTCATCTACACGAAGGCCATGCCGCCGCACCTGGCGGTGCTCTTCTCGGGCATCTGCAACTTCCTGGGCGTGCTGCTCGGCGGCGTGGGGGTGGCCTACGCCATCGTCCACCTGCTGCCCGTGGAGCTGCTGCTCAACCTGGACAGCGGGCGCAGCCTGGCCATGGCGTTCTCCATGCTGGTCGCCGCCATCGTCTGGAACCTCGGCACCTGGTATTTCGGCATCCCGGCCTCCAGCTCGCATACGCTGATCGGCGCGATCCTGGGCGTGGGCCTGGCCAACGCCCTGCTGACCGGCCTGCCCGTGGGCATCGGCGTGAACTGGGGCAAGGCCATCGACATCGGCCTGTCGCTGATCATCTCGCCCGTGGCCGGCTTCATCGTCGCGGCCCTGCTGCTGCTGGGCTTGAAGAGACTGTTCGCCGACTCGAAGATGCACAAGACGCCCGAACAGCGCCGCGCCATCGACAACAAGAAACACCCGCCCTTCTGGAACCGGCTGGTGCTGGTGCTGTCGGCGATGTGCGTGAGCTTCGTGCACGGCTCCAACGACGGGCAGAAAGGCATCGGCCTGATCATGCTGGTGCTCATCGGCATCGTCCCGGCCAAGTTCGTGCTGGACCCGGCCAGCACGCCCTACCAGGTCCAGCGCACCGTCGACGCCGCCGCCCACCTGGGCGACTTCTACCAGCGCAACGCGGATACGCTGGGCGACTACCTGGCGCTCAAGCGCCCGTTGCGCGCCGGCCTGCCCCAGACGTCCCGCTGCGACCCGCAGGACACGCTGGGCACCATCCAGGCGGTGCGCCACACGCTGGACGGCGTGCGCACCTACGACGACCTGCCGCCCGAAACGCGCGTGCGCATGCGCCGCTACCTGCTCTGCCTGGACGACACCGTCCGCAAGGTGGCCAGCCTGGACACGCTGTCCATCAGCGAGAAAACCGACCTGCGGCGCCTGCGCGCCGACCTGACCGCGCCGACGGAATACGCGCCGCTGTGGGTGATCGTCGCCGTCGCGCTGGCCCTGGGCGCCGGCACCATGCTGGGCTGGCGCCGCGTGGTGCTGACCGTGGGCGAAAAGATCGGCCGGCAGGGGATGACCTATGCCCAGGGCATGTCGGCCCAGATCACCGCCGTCGCCGCCATCGGCGTGGCCAACGTGTTCAGCCTGCCCGTTTCGACCACCCAGGTGCTGTCCTCGGGCGTGGCCGGCACCATGGTCGCCAACCGCAGCGGCCTGCACAACGGCACCGTGCGCATCATCCTGCTGGCCTGGCTGCTGACCTTCCCGGCCAGCATGCTGCTGTCGGCGGGGCTGTTCAGCCTGGCGGTGCTGGTATTGGGGATGTGACTACCCCGCCCGCTTCGCCGCCTGGATCTGCATGCGGTTGACCGCCACCACGACGATCCCCACGGCGACCATGAACAGGGTCGCCAGGGCGTTGATTTCCGGTTTCAGGCCCAGGCGCACGCGGGAGAAGACTTCCAGCGGCAGGGTCGTGTAGCCCGGGCCGGACAGGAAGGACGCCACCACCACGTCGTCCAACGACAGGGTGAAGGACAGCAGCCACGCGGCCAGCAGGGCCGGGGCGATCAGGGGCAGCGTGATCTGGAAGAACACCCGCAGCGGCGAGGCGCCCAGGTCCAGGGCGGCCTCTTCCAGCGAGCGGTCCAGGTCGCGCACGCGCGACTGGATGATGACGGCGACGTAGGCCGTGCACAGGGTCACGTGGCCCACCCAGATGGTGAACATGCCGTTGCCGTCGGGCCAGCCGAACACCTTGGACATTTCCACGAACATCAGCAGCAGCGAGATGCCCAGCACGACCTCGGGCATGACCAGCGGAGCGCTGAGCATGCCGATGTACAGGCCGAAACCCCGGAACCGCCCCATGCGCGCCAGCACGTAGCCGGCCCAGGTGCCGATGGCCACCGCCGCGGTGGCGGTCAGGGTGGCGATGGCGAGCGACAGCTTCGCCGCCGACAGCAGCGCCTGGTCCTGGAACAGTTCCGCGTACCAGCGCAGCGAGAAGCCCGACCAGGAGGTCATCAGCGTGGAGTCGTTGAAGGAGAACACCATCAGGCAGGCGATGGGCACGTACAGGAAGCCGTAGCCGACCACCAGCGTGAGGAAGCGGAACCAGCCGCCGCCGCGCATCATGTCCGCGCTCCCAGCTGGCGAGCCTGGTTGTACTGGAAGATGGACAGAGGCACGAGCAGCAGCAGGACCATCACGCAGGTCACGGCCGCCGCCATCGGCCAGTCGGCGTTGTTGAAGAATTCGTTCCACATCACGCGCCCCATCATCAGGGTGTTGGCCCCGCCCAGCATTTCGGGAATGACGTATTCGCCCACCGACGGAATGAACACCAGCATGGCGCCCGCCACCACGCCGGGCATGGACAGCGGCAGCGTGATCCGCAGGAAGGCGCTCCAGGGCCGCGCGCCCAGGTCGTAGGCGGCTTCCAGCAGGCGGTAGTCCAGCTTCACCAGGTTGGCGTACAGCGGCAGGATGAAGAACGGCAGGTAGGCGTAGACCAGGCCGATGTAGACGGCCAGGTCGGTGCGGTAGATTTCCAGCGGCGCGTCGATCAGCCCCAGGCCCATCAGCAGATGGTTCAGCAGCCCGTCGTTGCGCAGGATGCCGACCCAGGCATAGACGCGCAGCAGCAGCGAGGTCCAGAACGGCAGGATCACGCCCAGCAGCAGCAGGTTGCGGATCTCCGGCCGCGCGCGGGCGATGTGGTAGGCCATGGGATAGCCGATCAGCGCGCAGCAGACGGTGGTGACCAGGGCCATCTTCACCGAATTCAGATACACGGCCGCGTACAGGCTGTCGGTGAACAACAGCACGTAGCCGCGCAGGTGCAGGGCCAGCGTCAGGGTCTGGTCCTGCAGGGTGGCGATCGGCGTGTAGGGCGGGATGCCGAACTGCAGGTCGGAAAAGCTGATCTTCAGCACCAGCAGGAACGGCACCAGCAGGAACAGCGCCAGCCAGGCGTAGGGCACGCCGATGGCGAACTGCCGGGCGCTGGGGCGGTGGCCGGGAATTTTCAGGTGCATCGGCGGCTCCGGACGCTGGGGTCGTTGAAGGCGGGGACCGGCGGCCGTCAGGACGCCAGCACGGTCCCGGCGTCGTGGGACCAGGTGACGTAGACTTCCTCGTCCACGCCGGGCGCGTCGGACTGGCTCCAGTCCAGGCTGGGCACACTGGCCTCGATGGTCTGGCCGGCGTCCAGGCGGATCTGGTAGCGGGCATAGCTGCCCATCCAGGCGACGTGCGACACCATGCCGTGGCCCCAGTTGGATTCGGCTTCGGGGACCTGGCGGCCGACGCGGATCTGCTCGGGCCGGATGGAGACGTGGACTTCCATGCCCAGGGGCTCGCTGATGCCGTGGCTGACGTACAGCGGGCGCGACAGCGCGTCGGTCTCGATCAGCACGTGGTCGGGCTCGTCCACCACGATGGTGCCGGTGAAGAGATTGGTCGATCCGATGAAGCCGGCGACGAAGCGGGAACTGGGGAAGGTATAGACGTCGTGCGGCGTGCCACACTGGACGATCTGGCCCTCGGTCATGACGGCCAGGCGGCTGGCCATGGTCATGGCCTCTTCCTGGTCGTGGGTGACCATGATGCAGGTGACGCCGACCTGGCCCAGGATCTTCACCAGCTCGATCTGGGTGGCCTGGCGGATCTGCTTGTCCAGCGCCGACATGGGCTCGTCGAGCAGCAGCAGCTTGGGCCGCTTGACCAGGCTGCGCGCCAGCGCCACGCGCTGCTGCTGGCCGCCGGACAACTGGTGCGGGCGGCGGCGCGCGTAGCCGGCCATCTGCACCAGGTCCAGGGCCTCGAACACGCGTTCGTGGATCTCGTGGCGCGGCACGCCTTCCTGCTTCAGGCCGAAGGCCACGTTGGCCTCGACCGACATGTGCGGGAACAGGGCGTAGGACTGGAACATCATGTTGACCGGCCGCCGGTGCGGCGGCAGGGCCGTGATGTCCTCGTCGTCCAGGATGATGCGCCCGGAGGTGGGCTCCTCGAAGCCCGCCAGCATGCGCAGCAGGGTCGATTTGCCGCAGCCCGAGCTGCCCAGCAGGGCGAAGATCTCGTGCCGGCGCACCGACAGGGAGACGGACTTGACCGCCACCGTGTCGCCGAAGATCTTGACGACGTCGTCCATGCGGACGAAGTCGTCGGCCTCGCCCTGGCGAGGCATGCCGCGCGGATCCTGCATCGCCGTCAGCGCCCGGTCTTGAGCTGCGCCCACATCTGCGTCTGCAGGCGCAGGATGTTCAGGGGCTGCGGCTTGATGACGAACAGCGTGCGGGAGACTTCCGGCGAGGGATAGATCATGGGGTTGCTGGCGACTTCCTCGACCACGTACTTGCGCGCTTCCTTGTTGGCGTTGGGGTAGTACATGGTGTTGGTGATGGCCGCGTGCACCTGGGGCGTCTCGATGTAGTTGATGAAGGCGTGCGCCTCGTCCACGTGCTCGGCGCTCTTGGGGATGGCCATGGTGTCGAACCAGACCGGCGCCCCGCCGTCGGGAATGACGTAGTCGATGGCGTAGGGCTTCTTGGCTTCCTTCGCGCGCGACGAGGCGATCATCACGTCGCCCGAAAAGCCGTAGACCATGCACAGGCCGCCCGAGGCCAGCTCGTCGATGTAGCCCGAGGAGCTGAACTGGCGCACGTAGGGCCGGATGGTCTTCAGCAGGGCCAGCGCGGCCTCGTAGTCCTTGGGATCGCTGCTGTTGGGATCCTTGCCCAGGTAGTGCAGCGCGGCCGGGAAGACCTGCGCGGCCTCGTCCAGGATGGAAATGCCGCAGGACTGCAGCTTGGCCGCGTTTTCCGGCTTGAACAGCATGTCCCAGGAATTCAGGGGCGCGTCCTGGCCCATGAGCTCGCGCACCTTGGTGACGTTGTAGCCCAGGCCGTTGGTGCCGTAGCCCCAGGGGATCAGGTACTGGTTGCCGGGATCGACGGTGGCCACCAGGGCCATCAGGTCCGGGTCCAGATATTGCCAGTTGGGGATCTTGGAGCGGTCCAGCTTCTGGAACAGGCCGCCCTGGATCTGGCGGGCGGCGTAGTGGGTGGACGGCACGACCACGTCGTAGCCCGACTTGCCCGTCAGCAGCTTGGCCTGGAGCGTGTCGTTGGTGTCGTAGACGTCGTAGCGGATCTTGATGCCGGTGGCCTTCTCGAAACCGGAGAGGGTGTCGGGCGCGGTGTATTCGGCCCAGTTGTAGACGTTGACGACGCGATCCTGGGCGGACGCCGGAACCGCGGCGATCAGCGCGGCGGCGGCCAACAGGGTGTGTACGGTGCCGATTTTCATGGCATGGGTCCCTATCATGGAGGAAAACAACGGGATAACGCATCCCACCACTGCGCTCCGCGCGCGCCGGCTACCTTAACCAAAGACCGTCGCAGGCGCAACCGGTTTTTTTCCGCCTGTCCCGGGGATACCACACCCAGGCGCGCGCGGTCGAAGTCGATCAGCCAGACCCGGTCGTCGGCATCGAACAGGATGTTGTAGGCGTTCAGGTCCGCGTGCCAGACGCCGGCCGCGTGCATCGCGGCGATGGCCCGCGCGACGGCGGCGGGATCGGCCCGGTCCAGGCGGCCCGCCAGGGCCTGCGCGCCCGCGATCCGGGCGATCAGGATGGCGTTGCGGTAGAACGGGGAAGCGCCCGGGCGCCAGTACGCCGCGCCCAGCGGTTCGGGCACGCGCAGTCCGGCCCGGCGCAGATGGTCCAGCACCCGGACCTCGGCATAGGCCCGCACGCGGGATTCCCCCAGCCACAGATAGGATTCGCGGCCGCCCAGCCGGGCGCGCAGACCGCCGCGCCGGTAGTGGCGCAGGACGGCGGGGCCGTGGACGCCATCGACGAACCAGGCGGCCTGACGGCCGCCCTCGCCCACCGGCGCGGCATCGGGCCGGCGGGCGTCGAACCAGCCCGCATCGGCCTGGCCGGCAAAGCGCTCCGGCACGCACAAGGCGCCGCCGGCGAACCGGTGTGCGGCCCAGCCTTGCGGCACCACCGGATTCATGTCTCCCCTCGCATCAGCAATAGTCCCATGATGACCAGCAGCATGCAGGCGAAGATCAGTTTCAGGCGCGCTTCGGGCAGCGCGTAGGCCAGGCGCACGCCGTAGGGCACGCACAGCAGGCTGCCGGCCGCCAGGGGGATGCCCACCAGCCCGTGCGCCTGCCCGTGCCAGGCGTAGGTGGCCAGGGCCACGCAGGTGCCCGGCACGATCATCGCCAGCGCTACCGCCTGGGCCGAGGTCTGGCGCAGGTGGAAGAACGAGGTCAGGAACGGTACCGCCAGCACGGCGCCGCCCACGCCGAAGATCCCGCCGGTCAGCCCGGCGAAGACGCCGACGCAGAAATACCAGAGCTTGCGCACTTGGCCGACCTCGCGGTAGAACGCGTCGGGCCGTGGTCTGGCGCGGCGCCCCAGGCTCTCGCGGAAATAGAACAGCGCGATCAGGAACACGAAGCCGGCGTAGATGCGGCGCAGCAGCCAGGGGTCCAGCCCCAGCGCGATCCGGGCGCCGATCCAGGTGCAGACGATGGAGCTGCAGGCCCCGGCCGCCGCCGAGCGCCAGTCGATGGGCGCGTGCTGGTGGTATTTGCGCAGCGTGAGCAGGATGGCCGGCAGCACCATGACCAGCGCCGTCCCCTGGGCGGCCTGCTGCTCGTAGCCCAGGACCAGCCCCAGCAGGGGGATCGCGAACAATCCCCCCCCGATGCCCAGCACCCCGCCGGAAAACCCGATCAGGCCGCCCGCCGCGAGGCAGGCGGGGATCAGCCAGAGCCCATCCATCGCGGGCTCCTCAGGACAGCACGCCGAGCACGTCCTCGACGCGGTCGACGGCCTGGATGCGCAGGCCCTCGATGGGCTGGCGCGGCAGATTGGCGCGCGGCACGACGGCGTGCTCGAAGCCCAGCTTGGCGGCTTCGCGCAGGCGTTCCTGGCCGCGCGGGGCCGGGCGGATCTCGCCGGCCAGGCCGATCTCGCCGAAGGCCAGCAGGCCGGCCGGCAGGGGCCGGTCGCGCATGGACGACAGGATCGCCAGGGCCACGGCCAGGTCGGCGGCCGGCTCCATGATGCGAACGCCGCCGACGGCGTTGACGAAGACGTCCTGGTCGTAGGTGGCGACCCCCGCGTGGCGGTGCAGCACGGCCAGCAGCATGGCCAGGCGGCTGCTTTCCAGGCCCACGGACAGGCGGCGCGGATTGGGCACGTGGGCCGTGTCCACCAGGGCCTGGACTTCGACCAGCAGCGGGCGGGTGCCTTCCTGGGTGGCCATGACGCAGGAGCCGGCGACCTCGCGCGAATGCCCCGCCAGGAACAGCGCGGACGGATTGCTCACTCCGCGCAGGCCCCGATCGGTCATGGCGAACACGCCCAGCTCGTTGACGGCGCCGAAACGGTTCTTGATGGCCCGCACCAGGCGGAACGAGGAATGGGTGTCGCCCTCGAAGTACAGGACGGTGTCGACGATGTGCTCCAGCACGCGCGGGCCGGCCAGCGCGCCGTCCTTGGTGACGTGGCCGATCAGGATCAGGGTGACGCCGGTCTGCTTGGCGATGCGGGTGAGCTGGGCGGCGCACTCGCGCACCTGGGACACCGAGCCGGGCGCGGCGGTCAGCTCGCCGGAATACAGGGTCTGGATCGAATCGATCACGGCCACGCCGGGCCGGCGCTCGACCAGGGCCTGGGTGATCTGCTCCAGGCGGATCTCGGCCAGCAGATCCACGCCGTCGCCCGACACGCCCAGGCGCTGGGCGCGCAGGGCGACCTGCTCGGCGGATTCCTCGCCCGTGACGTAGAGCACCGGGCCGCGTTCGGACAGGCTGGCCAGCGCCTGCAGCAGCAGGGTCGATTTGCCGATCCCCGGATCGCCACCGATCAGCACCACCGCGCCGGCCACCAGGCCGCCGCCCAGGACGCGGTCGAATTCCTCGATGCCGGTCGGGTTGCGGGCCTGCTCGCGGGCCTCGATGTCGGACAGGCGGCGCACCGGGGTGGAGGCGGCCAGCGGCGCGTAGCGATGGCTGGAGGCCGCCGCCGGGGACTCGCGGGTTTCCTGGAGCGTGTTCCAGGCGCCGCAGTGCGGGCAGCGGCCCTCCCATTTGGCGGAGGTGCCGCCGCAGTCCGAGCAGAGGAACAGGGTCCGGGCCTTGGCCATCAGCGGCCCGCCAGGCTGCCGCCGCCGTCCACGCCGATTTCCTGGCCGGTGATGAAGGCCGCCCCGTCGCCCAGCAGGAACACCACGGCGGCCGCGACCTCGTCGGCCTGGGCCAGGCGCCCCATGGGGATCGTGGCCAGCACGGCCTTTTCGGCGTCGCTGCCGACCGGGCATTCGGCGCGGAACAGGCCGGTTTCCACCGGGCCGGGCGAGACCGCGTTGACCGTGACGCCGTAGGGGGCCAGTTCCAGGGCCCAGGTGCGGGTACAGCCGAGCAGCGCGCTCTTGGCCGCCGCATAGCTGGTATGCCCGGTCTGGCCGTGCACCACGCGGCCGCACAGGTTGACGATGCGCCCGGACTTGCGCGCCTTCATGCCGGGCACGAAGGCCTGCACCGCCTGGACGGCCACGCGCACGTTCAGGTCGAAGGCCTGGTAGAGCGAGGCCAGGTCGACCTCGCCCAGGGGTTCGGGCATCGCGGGCCCGACGCAGTTCACCACCGCGTCGACCGGATATTTTTCACGGATGACGCGCAGCAGTTCCTCGGTCTCGCCGGCATTGGCCAGGTCGCAGGCGTACAGGTAGCCGGGGAAATCGATGTCGGCCACGTGCCGGGCCAGGCCGACGACGTGGCAGCCCTGGTCGGCCAGGCGCTGGCTGACGGCCCAGCCGATACCCTTGGTCGCGCCGGTGACGAGCACACAACTGTTCTTCATGAAGCATTCCTCCGCAGGCGGGGATTCACAGGACGCGACGCGGCACCCGGGGCGTCACGGCGGTGAGCAGTTCATAGCCGATGGTGCCGCAGGCCGCGGCGACCTCGTCCACCGATGGCCCTCCCTGCCCCCACAGCACGACCGGGGCGCCCGCCGCCGCGCCGGGCACGGGGTCCAGGTCCACGGCCAGCATGTCCATGGACACCCGGCCGACCAGGCGGGTGCGCACCCCGTCCACCGCGACCGGCGTGCCGGTGGGCGCGTGGCGCGGATAGCCGTCGGCGTAGCCGCAGGCGACGATGCCGACCCGCATGTCGCTGGGCGCGCGGAAGGTATGGCCGTAGCCCACCGATTCACCCGCCGGCACCCGGTGCGCGCTGATCAGCCGGGCGGACAGGGTCATGGCCGGACGCAGGCCGAAGGCATCGGCCGGCTGGTCGGCGAAGGGCGAGGATCCGTACAGGCAGATGCCGGGACGCACCCACTGGGGATCGCCGGCGATCCCCGCCGCCAGCCCGGGCGTCAGGGTGGCCGCCGAATTGCACAGGCTGACCGGGCCGGACAGGCCGTCGGTCGTCCGCAGGAAACAGTCGATCTGGTCCCGCGTGACGGCCGGATCGTCGTCCGCGCGGGCGAAGTGGGTCATCGCGCCGACCTGGCCCAGCACGCCGTCGGCCTGCAGGGCCAGGGCGCGCTCGTGGGCCGCGCGGAATTCGTGCGGCTGGAAGCCCAGCCGGTGCATGCCGGTGTTCAGCTTGACGAACACGTCGATCTGCCGGGCGATGGCGCTGGATTCCAGCATCTCGAACTGTTCGGCGCAATGCAGCGCGGCGCCGATCCGGTAGTGGACCAGCGCGTCGAGGTCGGCGGGCTCGAAGAAGCCTTCGAGCAGCAGCAACGGACCGGTCCAGCCCAGCTCGCGGCAGCGCACGGCTTCTTCCAGGTCCAGCATCGCCAGGCCGTCGGCCTCGCCGAAACCCGCCAGGGCGGCCTCGATGCCGTGTCCATAGCCGCGCGCCTTGATCACGGCCCAGATGAAGGGCGCGGCGCCGGGGGCGTCCTGCCGCAGGCGGCCGGCCACCGTGCGCAGATTGTGGGACAAGGCTTCGGTGTCGATCGTCGCCAGGATCGGGCGCGGCATGGAATCCCCCGGAAAGCAGGAAAAAGGAGGCGGTGGCCCCGGAACCGGGCCGCGCGCGTGAGCACTTGGGCAGCAGCCTGCCGGGCCACGGTCACCTCATCGTGATGGATAACCAGGGCCGGGCAGGCTGCCGGACACAGGGACTCTCTGGATAAATCGAGCGGCTCGTTTTTAGAGAGTCCCTAAGTATACTGCCTCATCATGGCCGTCGATCACTACGAAAACTTCCCCGTCGCGTCCCTGCTGCTGCCCGCCCGGCTGCGGCCGGCGGTGCGCGATCTGTACGCCTTCGCGCGCGGCGCGGACGACATCGCCGACGAGGGCGACGCCCCCGCGCAGGCGCGCCTGGAACGGCTGGAAGCCTGGCGCGCCGCGGTCCAGGACCTGGGGGCCGGACGGCCGATCCAGGCCCCGCTGTCCGCCGACGACCGGGCGATCTTCGCCCGGCTGGGCGACACCGTCGTGCGCCACGGGCTGCCCGTCCAGCCCCTGCTGGACCTGCTGTCGGCCTTCACCCAGGACCTGAGCGTCACCCGCTACGCCGACGAGCCGGCCCTGCTGGACTACTGCCGCCGCTCGGCCAACCCGGTCGGGCGCCTGATGCTGCACCTGTCCGGCCATACCGGCCCCGTGGACCTGGCCCAGTCCGACGCCATCTGCACCGGACTGCAACGGGCGAACTTCTGCCAGGACGTGGCCCTGGACCACGCCAAGGGCCGCTGCTACATCCCCCTGGACTGCCTGGAACGCCACGGCCTCGATCCCGGCAGCCTGGACGCGCTGTGCGCCGACCCGTCCGCGCCGCCCCCCGACGCCTGGCGGGACGCGGTGCGCGAACAGGCCGGCCAGGCCCGCCGCGCCCTGCTGGCCGGCAGCCCGCTGGCCTGGCGCCTGCCCGGCCGCATCGGCCTGGAACTGCGCCTGGTGGTGCATGGCGGCCTGCGGATCCTGGAAAAGCTGGCGGAGGGCGGCTACGACCCTTGGGGCAACCGGCCCATCCTGGGCCGCGCCGACGCCTTCCTGCTATGCTGGCGCGCATTCCTTACGCCGCGCCCCGGCGCCGCATCATCCAGCCATCATGACGCCTGACGAATACTGCCAGCAGAAGGCCGCGCGCAGCGGCTCGAGCTTCTACTACGCCTTCCTGTTCCTGCCGCCGGAGCGGCGCCGCGCGATCACGGCGCTGTACGCCTTCTGCCGCGAGGTGGACGACATCGTGGACGAGGTCGGCGAGGCATCCGTCGCGCGGATGAAGCTCGCCTGGTGGCGCGACCAGGTCGGCCTGATGTTCGACGGCGCGCCCGACCATCCCGTGGCCATCGCCCTGGCCGGGCACGTCCGCGCCTTCGGCCTGCGCCCCGAACCGTTCTACGCCGTGATCGAAGGCATGGAGATGGACCTGGACCAGTTCCGCTACGCCGACTGGGCCGCCCTGCGGGAATACTGCTGGCGGGCCGCCGGCGTGGTCGGAGACCTGTCGGCCAGCATCTTCGGCCACACCGACCCGCGCACGCTGGAATACGCAGAAACGCTGGGCCTGGCCTTCCAGGTGACGAACATCATCCGCGACGTGGGCGACGACGCCCGGCGCGGGCGCATCTATCTGCCGGCCGACGACATGGCGCGCCACGGCGTGACCGTGGACGACATCCTCGACGGCCATTACACCGAAAATTTCCAGGCCCTGATGCGGCAGCAGACCGAACGCGCGCGCGCGCTGTACCGCGATGCCATGCGCGCCCTGCCGGAGGCCGACCGCCGCGCGCAGCGGCCCGGCCTGATGATGGCCGCCATCTACATCGCCCTGCTCGACGAGATCGAGCGCGACGGCTGGCGCGTGCTGGACCGGCGCATCGCGCTGACGCCGATCCGCAAGTTCTGGCTCGCCTGGAAGACCTGGGTCGGCGGCGGCCGGGGACTGGTGCGCCGCTTGGCGAAATGAACCCCATCGCCGTCGTCGGCGCCGGCTGGGCGGGCCTGGCCGCCGCCGCGCGCCTGCGCCGGGCGGGCCGCGCGGTCCGGGTCTACGAGGCCGCCGCCGCGCCGGGCGGCCGGGCGCGGCGGATCGACCATCCCGGCCTTGGCCTGCGGATCGACAACGGCCAGCACATCCTGCTGGGCGCCTACACCGCCACCCTGGCGCTGATGCGGTCCCTGGACGCGGACCCGGCGCAGGCCCTGCTGGCCGGGGACCTGGACCTGCGATCGGCCGACGGCGGCCTGAGGCTGCGGTTCTGGCCCCTGCCCCCGCCCCTGCACCGCCTGGGCGTGCTGCTGGGCAGCCGCGGGCTGGACGGCTGGCGGGGCCGCCGCCACCTGATCCGGGTGTTCGGCGCGCTGGAACCCGGGCGCGTCGATCCGTCCGCGACCGTCGCGGACTGGCTGGCCGGCCTGGGCTACCCGCCGGGCCTGATGACGCGCCTCTGGGAACCCCTGTGCCTGGCCGCCATGAACACACCGGCGCACGCGGCGCAGGCGCGCCTGTTCGCCCGCGTGCTGGCCGACAGCCTGGGCGCGGAACCGGCCGCCAGCCGCATCCTGATCCCCCGTGACAGCCTGCACGAACTCTGGCCCGCCCGCGCCTGCGCCCTGCTGGGCGGGGATCTGCTTCGCCGGCGGGTGCGTGCGATCGCCCCCGGCCCGGCGGGCGGCTGGCGGGTGGACGGCAAACCGCATGAAAGCGTGGTCCTGGCCGTGCCGGCCCCCGAGGCCCGGCGCCTGCTGGCGCCGCTGCCGGACGCGGCGGACTTCCTGGACGGCTGGACGGAGCCGGCGCATTCCGCCATCGGCACCCTGACCCTGCGGCTCGCCCGGCCCTGGGATTCCGGCCGGCCCATGATGCTGCTGCGCGACGATCCGGCCCGCGACGCCTGGGGACAATGGCTGTTCGACCGCGGCGCCAGCGCCCGCACGGACGCCGGACGCCGGCTGGTCCACGTCGTCATCGGCACGGCGGACCGCTACGCGGGCCGGGATCCGGCGCGCATCGCGGCCGGCGTCATCGCCCAGATCCGCGCCCAGGCGGCCGCGGGATCGCTCCCGCCGCTGCCGGAGGTCGAGGCTCACGCCCTGGTGACGGAGCGGCGGGCGACCTTCGACGCGGTCCCGGGCCTGCGGCGTCCCGGCGCGGCCACCCCCTGGCCCGGCCTGCTGCTGGCCGGCGACTGGACCGACACCGGCTACCCGGCCGTGCTGGAAGGCGCGGTGCGCAGCGGGCTGAAGGCGGCGGACACGATCCTGGAAAACAGCTGAATCAGCGCGGCCGGCGGACCAGGGTGCTCTTGCCGAACAGGCTCTCGACCAGTTCGACGGCGACCTCGGCCGTGCCGTTGCGCACGTCCAGGGCCGGGTTCAGTTCCACGATGTCCACCGAACCCACGCGGCCCGTGTCGGCCAGCATCTCCATGCACAACTGGGCCTCGCGCCAGGTCGGCCCGCCCCGCACCGTGGTGCCGACCCCCGGCGCATAGTCCGGGTCCAGGAAATCCACGTCGAAACTGACGTGGACGTGGGCGTCCGCGGGCAGTCCGTCCAGGGCGGCCTCCATGACCGCGCGCATGCCGCGCTCGTCGATCGTGCGCATGTCGTACACGTCCAGCCGCTGCTCGTGGACGAACTCGCGCTCGCCCGCGTCGACGCTGCGGATGCCGATCATCCGCAGTTCATCGGGCCGCAGGGCCGGCTCCGGTCCGCCCAGGTCCGCCAGCCCGGCCGGGCCGAAGCCGCACAGGCAGGCGACCGGCATGCCGTGCAGGTTGCCGCTGGGCGTGAGCCACGCGGTATTGAAATCCGTATGGGCGTCCAGCCAGAACACCCGCAGCGGCCGGCCCTCGCGGCGGCAATGCCGCGCCACCGCCCCCACCGAACCGACGCCCAGGCAGTGGTCTCCGCCCAGCATCAGCGGCAGGCGGCCGGCCCGCAACTGGGCCGTCACGGCCTCGAAGACCAGGGCGTTCCAGGCCGCGACCTGCTCCAGGTGGCGATAGCCCTGGACCGGCGGCCGCCAGGGATTGCCCGGACCGGCCAGGTCGCCCGTGTCCAGCACCCGGCACCCCTGGCGTTCCAGGGCCGCCGCCAGGCCGGCCACCCGCAGGGCCTGGGGCCCCATCGACGCGCCGCGCGCGCCGGCGCCGATGTCGGTGGGCACGCCCACCAGGGCGATTTCGATGCTCATGCTCCGATCCTCCTCCCGCCGGTGCCCGTGAAGAAAGGACGATCCCGCCCGGCCGCCGTCCGCGGGACGGGGCCGGGACTTCGGCCCGCCGTCACGAAGCCAGCGCCGGCATGTCCTGGAGTTCGCCCTGCAGCCAGCCGTACAGATCGCGCGGATCCGCCTGTCCCGGCGTCACGTCCACCCAGGATCCCACCTGATGGGCTTCCGCCTGGGCCTGGAGGAAGCGTAGCGCGGAATAGTCCTCGAGCGCGAATCCGACCGAATCGAACAGCGTCACCTGGTCGGCCCGCGTCCGGCCCGGGACGTCGCCCGCCAGAACGCGCCACAGTTCGGTCACGGGAAAATCGGCCGGCATCTGCTGGATCTCGCCCTCTTTCCGGGTCTGGGGCGGGAATTCGACGAAGACGTCGGCCCCGCGCAGGATCGCCGGATCCAGCTCGGTCTTGCCCGGGCAGTCGCCGCCCACGGCGTTCAGGTGCATGCCCGGTTCGACCAGGTCCGCGTCCAGCACCCGCGCCCGGCCCTGGAAGGCCGTCACGGTGGTGACGATGTCCGCGCCCCGCACGGCCCGGGCCGCCGAATCGCAGATCCGCACGGACAGCGGCCGCCCCGGCAATTCGGCCGCCTCCAGGTTGCGCGCCAGGCGTTCCGAGGCGCTGCGATCCACGTCGTAGAGGCGCAGCTCGCGCACGCCCAGCAGGGTGGCGAAGGCCAGCGCCTGGAAATCGCTCTGCGCCCCGTTGCCGATCAGCGCCATCGAATGGCTGTCGCGCCGCGCCAGAACCTGCGCGGCCAGGGCCGACATCGCCGCCGTGCGCAGCGCCGTGGTCAGGGTCAGTTCGCCGAGCAGGCGGATCATGCCGGTGTCGCAATCCAGCAGCGCCCCCATCGCCATGACGGTGGGCAGGCCGTGGCGCCCGTTGCCCGGGTGGCCGTTGACGCACTTGAAGCTGTAGTGCGTGCCGTCGGTGATGGGCATCAGCTCGATCGTGCCCTGCTCGGAATAGGCCGCGATGCGGGCTTCCTTGTCGAATTCCGGCCAGCGCAGGTAATCGGCCCGCAACGTGCCGGCCAGGCCCCGCAGGCAGGCGGGCAGGCCCAGGATGCCGATCAGCCGGGCCACGTCGTGGGTATCCAGGAACAGGGTGCGGGGCCGCACCGGAGCATGGGCTTGCATGGCGTGTCTCCTTGGGATGTGATGTTCTGCATTCAGTGTGGCCCAAGGGTGCGGCAATGTATATCGTCAATTCTGCCGCCATTCCGTCAGAAAACTGGCAGAATGGAAGAATTCATTGGACAGAATGATCTGTGCGGCCGGTTTTTGCTCATCCCGATTCTTCGAACCCGGCCGCCAGGCGGGACCGCGTCCGGGCGGCGCGAGCGCGCCGCCCGGACACCCTCACGGAGGACGTTGCCATGGATTCGACCGACCTGGCCCTGATCGGCCTGCTGCGCAAGAACGCCCGCGCCAGCGTGGCCACGCTGGCGCGCAAGCTGGGGGTGGCGCGCGGCACGGTCACCCAGCGCATGCATCGGCTGGAGGACGCCGGGCTGATCGTGGGCTATACGGTGCGCCTGCGCCCGGACGTGGAGCCGCAGACCATCCGCGCCTGGATGGGCATCGCCGTCGAGGGCAACGAGGCCCGCGCCGTGATCGCCAGCCTGCTGGGAGAGCCGGGGGTGGCCACCCTGCACGACACCAACGGCCGCTGGGACCTGCTGGCCGAACTGCGGGCGGCCGATCTGCAGGAGCTGTCCCAGGTGCTGGAGCGCATCCGCCTGATCCGGGGCATCAGCCAGTCCGAGACCAGCATCCACCTGCAGACCTATCGGGCGGCCTGAAAGCCCTTTCGCCGCCGGGCCGCCCCCAGGCGGAAGAGCCCGTTACAGTGCGTGGCGATGCACGTAGTCGGCCACCAGGCGGGCGTCGCAGTCCATGACCTCGACGCGCTGGGGCAGCCGGTCCAGGTCGCGCAGCGCGACCGGGACTTCCGGCGATTCTCCGGTGGCCTCGACGATGGTCTCGGCGAACTTGGCCGGCAGGGCCGTTTCCAGCACCAGCATGGGCACGCCGTCTTCCAGGTGTTCCAGGGCGACCTTCACCCCGTCGGCCGTGTGCGGGTCGATCAGCACGCCGGTCTCGCGGCGGATGTCGCGGATGGTGCGCAGGCGGTCGGCGTGGGTGCTGGCGCCCGCCACGAAGCCATAGCGTTGCGTGAACACCGGCCGCAGGGCGGACAGGTCGAACTGGCCGGCGACGCGCAGTTCCTCCATCAGGGCCCGGACGCGGGCCGGATCGCGGTCCACCAGGTCGAAGACGAAACGCTCGAAGTTCGAGGCGCGCGAGATGTCCATCGACGGGCTGGAGGTGGCGTGCGTCTGGTCGGCCGCGCGCGGCCGGTAGACGCCGGTGCGGAAGAATTCTTCCAGCACGTTGTTTTCGTTGGTGGCCAGCACCAGGCGGCGGATCGGCACGCCCATTTCGCGCGCGATGTGGCCGGCCAGGATGTTGCCGAAATTGCCCGAGGGTACGGTGAAGGACACCGGTTCGCCGGGCCCCCGCGTGACCCGCAGCCAGCCCCAGACGTAGTACACCACCTGGGCGGCGATGCGCGCCCAGTTGATGGAGTTGACGGCGCCCAGGCGGTGGGCGCTCTTGAAGTCCAGGTCGCCGGCCAGGGCCTTGACGATGTCCTGGCATTCGTCGAACACGCCGCGCACGGCGATGTTGTGGATGTTGGCGTCCTGCAGCGAATACATCTGGGCGCGCTGGAAGGCGCTCATGCGTCCGTACGGGGACAGCATGAACACGGCCACGCCGCGCTTGCCGCGCAGCGCGTATTCCGCCGCCGAGCCGGTGTCGCCCGACGTGGCGCCCAGGATGTTGAGCGTCTGGCCGCGCCGCGCCAGCACGTATTCGAAGACCTGCCCCAGGAACTGCATGGCCATGTCCTTGAAGGCCAGCGTCGGCCCTTCGGACAGGCCCAGCAGCGACAGGCCCGGGCGCAGCGGCTTGACCGGCGCGATGCGCGGGAATACGTCGGGCGCGTAGGCCGCGTGCGCCATGCGCAACAGGTCGTCGGGCGCGATGTCGTCGATGAACAGGCCCAGCACGCGGGCCGCCAGGTCGGCGTAATCCAGCCCGCGCCAGGATTCCAGGGTGGCCGCGTCCAGCTTCGGCAGGGTGTCGGGCAGCGTCAGGCCGCCGTCGGGCGCCAGGCCTTCGAGCAGGATGTCGCAGAAAGGCTGGGGGGCCATGCCGCCCCGGGTGGACAGGTATTTCACGTGATGTTCTCCACGCGCAGGCGGGTCACGTCCGAACGCACGAAAGGCAGGCCCTGGATCGCGCGCAGGGCCTGGTCCACGTCGCCCTCGCGCGCTTCGTGGGTGAGGAAGATGATGTCGGCCTGATGCTCGCCGTGAGGCTGCTGGAACATCGAGCCCACGGAAATGCCGGCGTCCGACAGCACGCGCGCCAGGTCGGCCAGCACGCCGGGCCGGTCGTCGACCCGCAGGCGCAGGTAGAAGCTGGTGCGCACGTCCGCCATGGGCAGCACGGGGATGTCGGCCATGGCGTCGGGCTGGAAGGCCAGGTGCGGCACCCGGTGCTCGGGGTCGGCCATCTGCAGCCGGGTCACGTCGACCAGGTCGGCCACCACGGCCGAGGCCGTGGGCAGGGCGCCGGCGCCCTGGCCGTAGTACAGCGAAGGGCCGACCGCGTCGCCGCGCACCAGCACGGCGTTCATGGCGCCTTCGACGTTGGCCAGCAGGCAGTGGTCGGGCACCAGGGCGGGATGGACCCGCAGCTCGATGCCTTCCGGGCGGCGGCGGGTGATGCCCAGCAGCTTGATGCGGTAGCCCAGGCGCTCCGCGTGGACGATGTCCTCGGAGGCCAGGCGGGAAATGCCTTCGATGTAGGCCTTGTCGAACTGCACCGGGATGCCGAAGGCCAGAGAAGCCAGCAGCGTGAGCTTGTGGGCCGCGTCCACACCCTCGATGTCGAAGGTGGGGTCGGCCTCGGCGTAGCCCAGGCGCTGGGCCTCGGCGAGCACGGCGTCGAAGGGCAGGCCGCGCTGGCGCATCTCCGACAGGATGAAATTGGTGGTGCCGTTGATGATGCCGGCCAGCCACTGGATGCGGTTGGCCGTCAGGCCCTCGCGGATCGCCTTGATGATGGGGATGCCGCCGGCCACGGCCGCCTCGAAGGCGACCATCACGCCGCGCGCCTGGGCGGCGGCGAAGATCTCGTTGCCGTGCACGGCCAGCAGGGCCTTGTTGGCCGTGACCACGTGCTTGCCCCGGGCGATGGCTTCCAGGATGCAGTCGCGGGCCACCGTGTCGCCGCCCATCAGCTCGACGATGATGTCGATGTCCGGGTCGCGCGCCAGGGCCATGCCGTCGGTGGTGACGGCCACGTCCGGCCCCACCAGCGCGCGCGCCTTGGCCACGTCGCGCACCGCCACCGCGGCGACCTCGATGCGCCGTCCGGCGCGCCGGGCGATTTCCCCGCCATTCTGGGCCAGGACCGTCCAGACCCCGCCGCCGACGACGCCCAGGCCGAGCAAACCTACGCGGATCGGTTTCATTTGAGCAGCCCGTCCTTGCGGAACATGTCCTTGATGCCGCGCACCGCCTGGCGGGTGCGCTGCTCGTTTTCGATCAGGGCGAAGCGCACGTATTCGTCGCCGTATTCGCCGAAGCCGATGCCGGGGGACACGGCGACCTTGGCGTCGGCCAGCAGGCGCTTGGAGAATTCCAGCGAGCCCTGGGCGCGGTAGGGCTCGGGGATGCGCGCCCAGATGTACATGGACGCCTTGGGCACGTCCACCGGCCAGCCGGCCTCGTGCAGGCCGCGCGCCAGCACGTCGCGGCGACTGCGGTACTGCTCGACGACTTCCGCCACGCAATCCTGGGGCCCTTCCAGGGCGGCGATGGCCGCCACCTGGATGGGCGTGAAGGTGCCGTAGTCGTGATAGCTCTTGATGCGCGCCAGCGCGTTGACCAATTCGCGGTTGCCCACCATGAAGCCGATGCGCCAGCCGGCCATGTTGTAGCTCTTGCTCATGGTGAAGAATTCCACCGCCACGTCGCGCGCGTCGGGCACCTGCATGATGGACGGCGCCACGTAGCCGTCGAAGGTGATGTCGGCGTAGGCCAGGTCGTGCACCACCAGGATGCCGTGTTCGCGCGCCAGCGCCACGATGCGCTCGAAGAAGGACAGCTCCACGCACTGGGCCGTGGGGTTGCTGGGGAAACCCAGGATCATCATCTTGGGCTTGGGGATGGTCTCGCGCACCGCGCGCTCGATCTCCTCGAAGAAATCCAGTCCGGGCGTCATCGGCACCGAACGGATGTTGGCGCCGGCGATCACCGCGCCGTAGATGTGGATCGGGTAGCTGGGGTTGGGCACCAGCACCGTGTCGCCCCGGTCCAGCGTGGCCAGCATCAGGTGGGCCAGGCCTTCCTTGGAGCCGATGGACACGATGGCCTCGGAATCCGGGTCGATGTCCACCCCGTAGCGGCGCTCGTACCAGGTCGAGATCGCCCGGCGCAGGCGCGGGATGCCCTTGGACACCGAATAGCCGTGGGTATCGGGGCGGCGGGCGACTTCCACCAGCTTGTCGACGATGTGCTGCGGCGTGGGGCCGTCCGGATTGCCCATCGACATGTCGATGATGTCCTCGCCGCGCCGGCGTGCGGCCATCTTGAGTTCCCCGGTGATGTTGAACACGTAGGGGGGCAGGCGCTCGATGCGCGGAAAGCTCGTCATGATGGTCCTCGGCAGGTGGGCAGGAGTCGTGCGGATGGATGCGGTGCAGCAAACTCGATAATCTATCGCATGCGTCCGCGACTCGCAAATGGCCGGGCGCGGATCCGGTGCCGGCGGGGAAAGCGCCCCGGCGCGATTGCGCTATCATCACAACAACACCGGAGCTTGCCCGTGCTACTGCAAAAAGACCTGAATCCCGCGCTCAACACCGTCACCGCCTACGGTGACGGCTTCCTGGAAATCAATCGGGTCCGCTACGACAGCGCCATCTGCTTCGCCCCCGAAGGCCCGGTCCGCGGCCTCGCCCTGCGCGCCGCCGCCGACATCGACGCCGCCTTTCTCCAGGACCTGGTCGGCCTGAAACCGGCCGCCCGCGATCCGCTCGCCTTCCTCGACGACGAGGCGCCCGCCCTCGAACTGCCCGCCGACGCGCCGGAAGTCCTGCTGATCGGCACCGGCCCGCGACAGACCTTCCTGCGCCCCGACGTGCTGCGGCCGCTGCTGGCGCTGGGCATCGGCGTCGAAACCATGACCACCCAGGCCGCCGCCCGGACCTACAACATCCTCATGTCCGAGGAACGACGTGTGCTGGCCCTGCTGCTACCCGGAGACCCCTCATGACCACCGCCGCCATCGGCCGCCCGCTGCCGCCGCTCACCGCTGAGACCACCCACGGCCCCTTCGACTCCACCGCGCTGCGGGGCAAGCCCTTCGTGCTGTACTTCTACCCCAAGGACAACACGCCGGGCTGCACCACCGAGGCCCAGGACTTCCGCGACCGCCACGCGCAGTTCCAGGCCCTGGGCTGCGAGATCTTCGGCATCTCCCGCGACACCCTGAAGTCCCACCAGGGCTTCGCCGACAAGCAGTGCCTGCCCTTCCCCCTGATCGCCGATCCCGACGAGGCCCTGTGCGCCCTGTTCGGCGTGATGAAGCAGAAGAACATGTACGGCAAGCAGGTGCGCGGCATCGAGCGCAGCACCTTCCTGGTCGACCGCCAGGGCATCCTGGTCCAGGAATGGCGCGGCGTGCGTGTCCCCGGCCATGCGGACGAAGTCCTGCAGGCCGCGCAAAACCTGGCCGCCTGAGCGCGGCCTCCCCAGGAGCCTTCATGCCCCTTCCGAAACCGCCGGCCCGCCCGGGCGACCTCATCGAAACCGCCGTCCGGAGCGCGCCCCGCGAGGCGGCTCCGGCCTCCGTCGTGCCCGGGCCGGCCCTCGACACGTCCCGCTCCGCGTCCCGCGGGCGCAGGACGAAGGCCCGTCCGGTCGCCGCCATCCTGTCCAGGCACGCCGGCCGCGAGACGCCTCCCCCGCCGGCGCCCGCAGCCGCCTCGGCGCCCGTCACCGCGCCCGCCGCCACGCCGGCGTCCGCCCGCGTGGCCAGGGCGCCGGTCGCGGACAAGCCCGCGCCGACCCCCGCGAGCCCGGCTCCGGTCGGCGCGGCGTCCGCTCCGGCCCGCCCCGCCGCCGCCCGCGCGCGGCCGAAACGCCTGCCGACGGCGCAGCGCAAGCTGTTCGTGCTGGACACCAACGTGCTGCTGCACGATCCCTCGTCCCTGTTCCGCTTCGCCGAACACGACGTCTTCCTGCCCATGATCGTGCTCGAAGAGCTCGACCACCAGAAGAAGGGCATGTCCGAGGTCGCGCGCAACGCCCGCCAGGTCAGCCGCTACCTGGACCAGCTGATCGGCACCGCCGATCTGTCCAAGGGCGTTCCGCTGGACTCGCTGGGCAACAGCGACGCCCTGGGCTCGCTGTATTTCCAGACCCGCCCCACCGATGTGCGCCTGCCCCTGGAACTGCCCATGGGCAAGGCGGACAACGTGATCCTGGGCATCGTCCACGGGCTGTGCCAGGAAGACCCGAAGCGCGAGATCGTGCTGGTGTCCAAGGACATCAACATGCGCCTGAAGGCCCGGGCGCTGGCCCTGCCGGCCGAGGACTACCTGAACGACCATGTCCTGGACGACTCCGACCTGCTCTACGACGGCGTCATGCCGCTGCCGGAAAATTTCTGGAACAAGCACGGCAAGGACATCGAATCCTGGCAGCAGAACGGCCTGACCTGGTATCGCGTGCGCGGGCCGCTGTGCGGCCAGTTCATCGTCAACGAATTCGTCTACTACGAAGGCGAGATGCCGCTGTACGCCCAGGTGCGCGAGGTCACGGGAAAGAGCGCCGTGCTGTCCACCCTGCGCGACTTCAGCCACGCCAAGAACAGCGTCTGGGGCGTCACCACGCGCAACCGCGAACAGAACTTCGCCCTGAACCTGCTGATGAACCCGGACATCGACTTCGTGTCGCTGCTGGGCCAGGCGGGCACCGGCAAGACCCTGCTGGCGCTGGCCAGCGGCCTGGCGCAGACCTTCGAGACCAAGCGCTACACGGAAATCATCATCACCCGCGCCACCGTGCCGGTGGGCGACGACATCGGCTTCCTGCCCGGCACGGAGGAAGAAAAGATGCTGCCCTGGATGGGCGCGCTGGAGGACAACCTGGAAGTCCTGCACCAGGGCGCGGCGGGCGCGCTCGGCGCCCCCGGCAGCGGCAATGGCAACGGCCAGGACTGGAACAAGACGCCCGCCATGGACCTGATCCGCTCCCGCATCAAGGTCAAGTCCATGAACTTCATGCGCGGCCGCACCTTCCTCAACAAGTTCCTGATCATCGACGAGGCCCAGAACCTGACGCCCAAGCAGATGAAGACCCTGGTCACCCGCGCGGGGCCCGGCACCAAGATCGTCTGCCTGGGCAACATCGCCCAGATCGACACGCCCTACCTGACCGAAGGCAGCTCGGGGCTGACCTACGTGGTGGACCGCTTCAAGGGCTGGCCGCACGCCGGCCACATCACCCTGCAGCGCGGCGAACGGTCCCGCCTGGCCGACTATGCCAGCGATGCCCTCTGAGCCCGGCATCCCGGCCGCGCCCGTCGGCGCGCCCCTGGCCTTCACGATGGGGGACGCCGCCGGGATCGGTCCGGAACTGATCGCGCGCCTGTTCGCCGAAGGCCTGCCCCACCCCGCCGTCGTCTACGGCGACGAGGGCGCCCTGCGGCGCGCCTGCGCCGCGCTGGGACTGGCGGATCTGCGGGTGCGGCCGCTGGACGCGCCGGGCGCGGGCACGGCCGGCGGCGAGATCGGCGTGCTGAACCGCTGGGAACCGCTGCCCGACGGCCTGCCCTGGGGCAAGGAGGATCCGCGCGCCGGGCGCGGCGCCTATGAATACCTGTGCCACGCCATCGACGACGCCCTGGCCGGCTGCGTCCGGGCGCTGGTGACGGCGCCCCTGCACAAGGGCGCGCTGCACGCGGGCGGCATCGATTTCCCCGGCCACACCGAAATCCTGGCGCGACGCACCGGCACGGCGGACTACGCCATGATGCTGGCCAACGACGAACTGCGCGTGCTGCTGGTGACCATCCACATCGCCCTGGCCGACGTCCCCGCGGCGCTCAGCCCGGAAGCCGAGCTGCGCGCCATCCGCCTGGCGCAGCGGGCCTGCCGCCAGGCGGGCATCGCCCGGCCGCGCATCGCCGTGGCGGGGCTGAACCCGCACGCGGGCGAAGGCGGCGCCTTCGGCGACGAGGAAGCCCGCCACATCGCGCCGGCCATCGCCGCCGCCCGGGCCGAGGGCCTGGACGCCACCGGCCCCTGGCCGGGCGACACCGTGTTCATGCGCGCCCGCAAGGGGGAATTCGACATCGTGGTCGCCCAGTACCACGACCAGGGCCTGATCCCGGTGAAGTACCTGGGGCTGGACGAAGGGGTGAACGTGACCGTGGGCCTGCCCTTCGTGCGCACCAGCGTGGACCACGGCACGGCCTTCGACATCGCCGGGCGCGGCCTCGCCGACCCGGCCTCGCTGCGCGCGGCTGTGCGGATGGCGCTGAAAATGACCGGGTCCTGATACGCCCCCCGCCTCCCGTGGGGCGGGTGCGGCAAGCAAGCGCAGTCCGCGCGACGTGGAGGCGCTTAAAACCCCGGCGCGGCCGAAAAGTTCAGGAAACGGGTGCTGGAGCCCTGGAAGGTCAGGCGCACCGTACCGATCGGGCCATTCCGCTGCTTGCCGATGATGATCTCGGCCGTGCCCTTGTCCGGCGAATCGGGGTTGTAGACCTCGTCGCGGTAGATGAAGATGATCACGTCGGCGTCCTGCTCGATGGCCCCGGATTCGCGCAGGTCGCTCATGACGGGCCGCTTGTTGGGCCGCTGCTCCAGGCTGCGATTGAGCTGCGACAGGGCGATCACCGGGCAGTTCAGCTCCTTGGCCAGGCCTTTCAGGGACCGGCTGATCTCGGAGATTTCCGTGGCGCGGTTTTCGCCGCCGGAGCCGGACATGAGCTGGATGTAGTCGATGATGATCAGGCCCAGCTGCCCGCACTGGCGCGCCAGGCGCCGCGCCCGCGCGCGCAATTCCATGGAGGTCAGCGCGGGGGTCTCGTCGATGTAGATCTGGGCTTCCTCGACCTTCTGCACCGCGTGGGTCAGGCGCGGCCAGTCGTCCTGGTTCAGCTTGCCGGTGCGCATGCGGTGCTGGTCCAGCATGCCGACCGAGCCGATCATGCGCATGGCCAGCTGCACGGCGCCCATTTCCATGGAGAACACGGCCACCGGCAGTCCCTGCTCGATGGCGACGTGCTCGCCGATGTTCATGGAAAAGGAGGTCTTGCCCATGGACGGCCGCCCGGCCACGATCACCAGGTCGCCCGCCTGCAGGCCCGAGGTCATGCGGTCCAGGTCGTTGAAGCCAGTCGGCACCCCGGTCACGTCGGAATCGCCTTCGCGGTGGTAGAGCTCGTCGATGCGCTCGACCACCTGGGCCAGCAGCGGACGGATCTCCTGGAATCCGGCCATGCCGCGCGCGCCCTCCTGGGCGATCTGGAACACGCGGGACTCGGCTTCGTCGAGGATCTGCCGGGCTTCCTTGCCCTGGGGATTGAAGGCGGCCGAGGAGATCTCGTCGGCGATCGAGACCAGCTTGCGCAGCATGGACCGCTCGCGCACGATCTCCGCGTAGCGGCGGATGTTCGCGGCCGAGGGCGTGTTGTGCGCCAGCGCGTTCAGGTACGGCAGGCCGCCGCATTCGTCGGCCTTGCCCGCCGTGGTCAGGGACTCGTGGACCGTGACCACGTCGGCCGGCCGCCCCAGCCCCACCAGCCGGGTGATGTGGTGCCAGATCAGGCGGTGGTCGAAGCGGTAGAAGTCGTCCTCGGTGAGGACGTCCGCGACCCGGTCGAAAGCGGCGTTGTCCAGCAGCAGGCCGCCCAGCACCGACTGCTCGGCCTCGACGGAGTGCGGCGGCACACGCAGATAATCCAGTTGCGCGTCGGCTTCGATTTCCAAACCTTGTCCTTGAAACGGGGTGCGCGGGACGGGCCGGCGATGAAAAAGGCCGGCATGCGCCGGCCTTTTCAGCAGCGCCGCGCCATCCCTACCTTACCACGAGGCATGGTGCGCGGCGGAGCGGGACATCAGGCCATTTCGCCCTGCACGGTGACCGTGATGTCGGCCACCACGTCGGCGTGCAGCGCAACCTGCAGCGGGAACTCGCCCACGGCCTTGATGGCGCCGTCCGGCATGCGGACCTGGGCCTTGTGCACGTCGGTGAAACCGGCGGCCTGCAGCGCGGCGGCCACGTCCATGTTGGTGACCGAGCCGAACAGGCGGCCGTCGACGCCGGCCTTCTGGCTGATGGTCAGCACGTAGCCGGACAGCTTTTCGCCGACGGACTGGGCCGCGGCCAGCTTTTCAGCCTGGTGCTTTTCCAGTTCGGCGCGGCGGGCCTCGAATTCCTTCAGGGCGGCGTCGGTCGCGCGGCGGGCGATCTTCTGGGGGATCAGGTAGTTGCGGGCATAGCCGTCGCGCACGCGGACCACATCACCCAGGTTGCCGAGATTGACGACTTTTTCAAGCAGAATGACTTGCATGACGGGAGACCTCGGATCAGTTGTGGTTGTCGGTGTACGGCAACAGGGCCAGGAAGCGCGCGCGCTTGATGGCGGTGTCCAGCTGGCGCTGGTAGTGCGCCTTGGTGCCGGTCAGGCGGGCCGGGATGATCTTGCCGTTTTCCTGGATGAAATCGCGCAGGGTGTCCAGATCCTTGTAGTCGATCTCTTCGACCTTGGCGACGGTGAAGCGGCAGAACTTGCGGCGCTTGAACAGCGGATTCTGTTGCCCGAACTTGCGCTTTTCCTTGGTTTTCTTGAAGTAAGCCATGATGGTTGCCTTTCTCTGTGGCCGGGCCATGCCCGGCATGTTCATTCAGTGTGCCTGCGCGATCCGCTGGATGTGGAACACCAGCCGGTCCGAACCTTGCCGGAGGGGCGCCAGGAATCCGGTGGCCTGGATCAGCGCGCCGATCGGCGCCTGGGCCAGTTCCCGGGCCACGTCCCCCAGGGCCACCGCCTGCAGTTCCATGCGTACGGTGCGGGGAGACCCGGCTTCCAGGACCTCGGATTCGTGTGCCATCCGGAGCCGCAGCACCGGCGTGCCCGCCGGCGTGTGGCGCAGCGGCTCGGCCTCGGCCACGCGCGCTGCGATTTCGACCCGGTTCACGGAATGCGCGGGCTCCGGATCAGGAATTCGTGGTGGACTCGGTGGCGGTCGCCTTGCGGGCTTCCTCGCGCTCGACCGACTTCATCATGATCGACGGCTCGGTGTGCGCGTGCTTGGTCTTGACGAACAGGTGGCGCAGGATCGCGTCGTTGTAGCGGAACGAGTGTTCGAGTTCATCCAGGGCGGCCTGGCCGCACTCGATGTTGAAGCACACGTAGTGGGCCTTGACGAGCTTCTGGATCGGGTAGGCCAGCTGGCGGCGGCCCCAGTCCTCGACGCGGTGGATCTGGCCGCCATTGCTGGTGACCATGGCCTGGTAGCGCTCGATCATGGCGGGCACCTGCTCGCTCTGATCGGGATGCACGATGAACACTACTTCGTAGTGGCGCATGTAAGACTCCTTGTGGATATCTGCGGTGTTGACAGACAGCCCGCCGGCACGATGCGGATCCCATCCTGGGAACCACGGACATGCCGAAAAAACGGCATGCCACAAGCACGGTCGAGCAAGTAACCCGGCATTCTAGCATATTCGGTATGCCTGCCGGAAGACCGATATGCCCAGACCGCTGCGCCCGGCCGAGGCCTGGCCGCGCGGCGGATCAATCGCTGCGCACCACCGCGTAGGCGGAATGGTTGTGGATGGATTCGAAGTTTTCCGCCGTGACCTGGTAGGACGCCACGCCGGGCAGGCGCCGCAGCATCACGGCCACGTCGCGCACCAGGTCCTCGACGAACTTCGGGTTCTCGTAGGCGCGCTCGGTGACGAACTTCTCGTCGGCGCGCTTGAGCAGCCCCCACAGTTCGGACGAGGCCTGCGATTCCACGCCGCGGATCAGCGCGTCCAGGTCGACGGCCTGGGGCGCGTCGTATTCCAGGTCCACGGTGACGTGCGAGCGCTGGTTGTGGGCGCCGTATTCCGAGATCGCCTTCGAGCAGGGGCACAGGCTGGTCACCGGCACCTGGGCGGACAGGGAAAAGCGCGGCGCCTCGCCCCGGCGGGCGCGGACGGACCAGCGGACCTGGTAGTCCATCAGGCTGCGCACGCCGGACACCGGCGCGGGCTTCTCGATGAAATAGGGAAAGCCGGCCGCCACGTCGCCGGCGTCGGCATGGAGCAGGTCCAGCATGGACTGCGCCAGGGCGCACAGGGCCGCGGGCGTCATGGGCTCGCCGCGCCGCGATTCCAGCAGGGCGATGAAGCGCGACATGTGCGTGCCCTTTTCATCGGCCGGCAGGGCCACGGTCATTTCCCAGTCGGCGATGGTCGCCTGGGGCTGGCCGGCGGCGGACGCCACCAGCAGGGGATGGCGCACGCCGCGCACGCCCACCCGCTGGATGGCAATCCGGCGCGTGTCCGGTCCGCTTTGCACATCCGGCATCGCCATCGCCACCGGATCCAGCAGGGTGTTCATGAAGCATTCCTTTTCAAGCGCTGGCGTATCGACGCCTCGATTCCTCCGGCATCCAGGCCGAGACCGGCGAGGATGGCCTTCTGGTCCCCATGATCGATGAATTCATCCGGCAAGCCCAGTTGCAGGATCGGGCGGGCGATCGCCTCCCGGTTCAGCCATTCGGCCACGGCGCTGCCCGCGCCGCCCATGACGGCGCCCTCCTCGACCGTGACGAACAGATCGTGGGACTCGGCCAGGCGCCGCAGCAGCGTCTCGTCCAGCGGCTTGACGAAGCGCATGTCCACCAGCGTGGCGTCCAGCGATTCGGCCGCCCGCGCGGCCTCGGGCAGCAGGGTGCCGAAGACCAGCAGCGCGACGTCCCTGCCCTCGCGGCGCACCACGGCGCGGCCGATCTCGACCGGATCCAGGCTGTCGCCAGGATCGGCGCCGCAGCCGGCGCCGCGCGGGTAGCGGACCGAGGCCGGCCCCGGATGCAGGAAGCAGGTGTTGAGCAGCAGCCGGGCCTCGCGTTCGTCCGAGGGCGCGGCGATCACCAGGTTCGGGATGCAGCGCAGGTAGGCGATGTCGTAGTTGCCGGCGTGGGTCGCCCCGTCGGCGCCGACGATGCCGGCCCGGTCCAGGGCGAAGGTCACGTCCAGGTTCTGCAGGGCCACGTCGTGGATCAGCTGGTCGTAGCCGCGCTGCAGGAAGGTGGAGTAGATGGCCACCACGGGCTTGCAGCCTTCGCAGGCCAGGCCGGCGGCGAAGGTCACGGCATGCTGCTCGGCGATGCCGACGTCGAAATAGCGCTGCGGGAAGCGGCGCTCGAATTCGACCAGGCCGCTGCCTTCGCGCATGGCGGGCGTGATGCCCACCAGGCGCGAGTCGGCGGCGGCCATGTCGCACAACCAGGCGCCGAAGACCTGGGTGAAGGACTGGCGTGCGGGCTTGGCGGGCTTCTGGATGCCGACCGAAGGATCGAATTTCCCCGGACCGTGGTAGAGGACCGGATCGGCCTCGGCGAGCTTGTAGCCCCGGCCCTTGCGCGTCACGACGTGCAGGAACTGCAGGCCGCCGAGTCGGCGCAGGTTTTCCAGGGTGGGGATCAGCACGTCCAGGTCGTGGCCGTCGATCGGTCCCATGTAGTTGAAGCCCAGTTCCTCGAACAGGGTGGCCGGCGACAGCATGCCCTTGGCGTGGCCTTCGAGCTTGCGCGCCAGCGCCAGCACGGGCGGCACGTGCTGCAGCACGGCCCGCCCCATGTTCTTGGCGTGGGCGTAGAACTGGCCCGACAGCAGGCGGGCGAAGTAGTAGTTCAACGCCCCCACCGGCGGCGAGATCGACATGTCGTTGTCGTTCAGCACGACCAGCAGGTTCACGTCGGGCGTGACGCCGGCGTTGTTCAGGGCCTCGAAGGCCATGCCGGCCGTCATGGCCCCGTCGCCGATCACGGCGATGTGCTGGCGGTCGACGCCGGCGTTGCGCGACGCGACCGCCATGCCCAGCGCGGCGGAGATCGAGGTCGAGGAATGCGCCGTGCCGAAGGCGTCGTACGGCGATTCGGCGCGTTTCGGAAAGCCGGAGATCCCGCCCCGCTGGCGCAGGCCGGCCATGGCCTCGCGGCGCCCGGTCAGGATCTTGTGCGGGTAGGATTGGTGGCCCACGTCCCAGATCAGCCGGTCGTCGGGCGTGTTGAACGCGTAGTGCAGCGCCAGGGTGAGCTCGACCGTCCCCAGGTTCGAGGACAGGTGCCCCCCGGTGCGCGACACGGAATCCAGCACGAACGCCCGCAATTCGACGGCCAGTTCCCTGAGGTCCCGACGGTCCAGCCGGCGCAGATCCGCCGGCGATTGGATGCCTTCCAGTAGTCTAGTCATGATGTTTTCTAATGGGACCGGCCGATGATGTAGTCGGCCAGCTCGCGCAGGCGGCAGGCCGACGGCCCCAGCGGCAGCAGCGCGGCGCAGGCCTGTTCGCGCAGGCCGTCCAGCAGTTCGCGCGAGCCGTCCAGTCCCATGATGGACACGTAGGTCGGCTTGCCCCGGGCGGCGTCCTTGCCGGCGGTCTTGCCCAGGGTGGCCGAATCGGCGGTCACGTCCAGGATGTCGTCCACCACCTGGAAGGCCAGGCCCATGGCCGAGGCATAGGATTCCAGGCCGGCGCGCACCGTGCTGCTGGCCCCGGCCACCACCCCGCCCAGCAGCACGCTGGCTTCCAGCAGGGCGCCGGTCTTCATGCGGTGCATGTGCTGCAGCGCCTCGATCGGCAGCGCCCGGCCGACGCTGGCGCAGTCGATGGCCTGGCCGCCGACCATGCCCTCGCTGCCCGCCGCGCGGGCCAGCAGCTGGACCGCCTGGACGGTCAGGGCCGGCGCGATGGGCATCTGCGCCAGGCAATCGAAGGCCAGCGGCTGCAGCGCGTCCCCGGCCAGCATGGCCAGGGCCTCGTCGTCGAACTGGCGGTGCACGGTGGGCCGGCCGCGCCGCAGGTCGTCGTCGTCCATGCAGGGCAGGTCGTCATGGATCAGCGAATAGGCGTGAATCAGTTCCACGGCGGCGGCGGCGGCGTCCAGCGCCAGGTCCTGGGCGGCGGCCGTCCCGGCCGGCGCGCGGCTGGCTTCGCCGGCCGCGTAGACCAGGGCGGCCCGCACCCGCTTGCCCGGCCCCAGGACGGCATAGCGCATGGCCTCGTGCAGGCGCGCGGCATCGTCCTGGACGGGCGGCAGCAGCTCGTCGAGCACCGCCGCGACGTGATCCACCCGATCGCGCAGCCAGGCGTCGAAATTCCCCATCGCAACGCTCATGTCGCGTCCCGCGCCGCGGCGTCGTCGAAGGGTTGGAGCAACTGGTCCTGGAGCACCTGGACCTGCTGCTCGACGGCTTCCAGCCGCCGCTGGCACACCTGGGCCAGCGCCACGCCGCGCTGGTACAGGGCGATGGATTCGTCCAGGCCCAGGTTGCCGTCGTTCATGCGGCCGGCCAGATCCTCGAGTTCGGCCAGCGCCGTCTCGAAGTCCTGGGGCAATGGATCGGCGGGCCGGGGCGTGCGGGCCGGCTGCGGAGTTTGATCGTTGGCCATGGGTTTCATCTGTGCATTCCAGACTGGATTGTACGGGAACCCCGCCGGACCATGAAACCGCCCCGGCCCCGGCCGCCTGCGGGGTGGGGTACAATTTCGTCCCTCGTTCCGCCCGCCAGGATCGCCGGCGCCTGGGGCATCCCGGTGGCGATCCGGGCGGTTCCATTCTTGCGGGGGGAACCAATGACCAACCCTTACATCCCTTCCGGCACGGATCTGGCCAGCCAGCTACCGGTCCACCACTATTTCGATCCAGACGTCCTGGCGCGGGAGCGCAGCCGGATCTTCGAGCGCAGCGCGCGCTACGTGGGCCACGAAAAGATGGTGCCGAACCCCGGCGACTGGCGCACCCTGGTCCACGAAGGCGGGGGACGGGCCCTGCTGCGCGACCGGACCGACGTGCGCCTGCTGTCGAACGTCTGCCGCCACCGCCAGGCCCTGATGCTGGGCAGCCAGACCGGGCGCGACGCCGGTTGCGCTCAAGGAAACGCCGGGCCGTCCCAAGTTTCCTTGCCCCCCTCGGGGGGCGGGCCGGGCGCAGCACGGTCCAGGGGACACTCTACGGGAAATTTGTGCGCAACGGGCGGACGCATCCTGTGCCCCATCCACCAATGGAGCTACGACACCCGGGGCCGCCTGCTGAACGCCCCGCTGTTCCCGGAAAAACCGGACCTGCGGCTGCGGGAATTCCCGCTGCGCAATTGCCACGGCCTGCTGTTCGAGGGCGAGCGCGACCCCCTGGGCGACATCGGCGGCCTGTTCGAGCGGCCGGAATTCGATTTTTCCGACTACGTGCTCGACCACGTGGAAGTCCACCCCTGCCACTACAACTGGAAGACCTTCATCGAGGTCTACCTGGAGGACTACCACGTCGGCCCCTTCCACCCCGGGCTGGGGCGCTTCGTCACCTGCGACGACCTGGAATGGGAATTCGGCGAATTCCACAGCATGCAGCGGGTCGGCGTCCACCAGGCCCTGGGCCAGCCGGGCACCGAGGTCTACCGCCAGTGGCACGACCGCCTGCTGCAATACCGGTCCGGCGCCGCGCCCGATTTCGGCGCGGTCTGGGTGACGTATTTCCCCACCCACATGATCGAGCTCTATCCCCACGTCCTGGTGCTGTCCACGCTGCACCCCGTCGGCCCCCAGGAAACCGTCAACGTGATCGAGTTCTACTACCCCGAGGAGATCGTCGCCTTCGAGCGCGAATTCATCGAGGCCCAGCGCGCGGCCTACCTGGAGACGGCGATCGAGGACGACGAGATCGGCGAGCGCATGGACGCCGGCCGCCGCGCCCTGATGGAGCGCGGCGAGAGCGAATGCGGCCCCTACCAGAGCCCCCTGGAAGACGGCATGGCGCACTTCCACGCCTGGTACCGCCGCATGATGAACCCGGTCACGGATCAGTCCCCTGCGGACTGATCCGTGACTGGTGAATCGGAGCGCCTTGCAAGGCGCGAGGCGGGAGTCACCCGCCTTTCGCCACCGGGCGGGTGGCGTCGGCGCACCACTCGCTCCAGGATCCCGGATACAGGGCCGAGCCGCGCAGGCCGGCCAGTTCCATGGCGAACAGGTTGTGGCAGGCGGTAATGCCCGAACCGCACTGGTGGACGATGCCGTGGTCCAGCCGGTCGCCCAGCAGGGATTCGAATTCCGCGCGCAGCTCGCCGGCCGGCTTGAAACGCCCGTCCACCCCCAGATTGCAGGCAAACGGCCGGTTCAGGGCCCCCGGGATGTGCCCCCCCACCGGGTCGATCGGCTCGACCGCCCCGCTGAAGCGCTCGGGCGCGCGCGCGTCCAGCACCGTGAAGCGCGGCTCGTCCAGGTTGGCCAGGATGGCGCGGGCGTCGACGACGGGCATGGACGGCTTGCCCGAAGGCACGAGGCCCTGGATCGCCTGGGCCTCGCTGAGGGAAGGCGCCCGCGCGCCGGTCTCGGAAGCCCCGCCGGCCGCCCGCCAGGCGGCCCAGCCCCCGTCCAGGACCGCGACGGACTCGTGCCCCAGCCAGCGCAGCATCCACCACAGGTGCGCCGCGAACATGGCGTTGTCGGCATCGTAGACCACCACGTCGGTGCGGGCCGTCAGGCCCTGGGCCCGCATCAGCGCGGCGAAATCGGCTCGATCCGGCAAGGGGTGGCGGCCGTTGCGCCCGGTCTTGAGGGCGCACAGCTGGGTTTCATGGTCCAGATACAGGGCTCCGGGCACGTGGCCCGTCTCGTAGGCCCGCCGGCCCGCCCCGTGGTCCGCTAGGTCGTGGCGCACGTCGAAGATCAGGCACCCCGGCCGGGTCAGGCGGTCGCGCAGGGCCTCGGGCTGAATCAGCAATGCGGTCATGACGGGTTTACCTCCTTCGTGGGAATGCCTGCGCCTTCGGGGCGCGCCGCCCGGCCGTCGCCCCGCAGGGCGCGCGCCTCGGTGTACGTGCGCCAGACCGACAGCAGGCCGGAACCGATGATCAGCGCCATGCCCGCCCAGGCCAGCGGCGCCGGCCGGTCGCCCCAGAACAGGACGCCGATCAGGGCGGCAAAGATGATGGTCATGTACTGCAGCGCCGCCGTCAACAGGGTAGACCCCAAACCGAAGGCCCGGGTCATGGCCAACTGGCCCACCAGCCCCGCCAGGCCCAGCCCGACCAGCGCCAGCAAGGCCAGGGGATCGCTGGTGCGCCAGCCCTGCAGCGCGATGCCGGCCAGGCCGCTCAGGCAGACCCCCAGCGAGAACAGCAGCACCGTGCGCCATTCGGGCTCGCCGACCTGGCCCAGCTGGCGGATCTGCATCATGGCGATCGCCGCCAGCCCGCCCGCCCCCAGCCCCATCAGGGCCGCGATCCACTGATCATGCTGGATGCTGGGGCGCAACACGCCCAGCACGCCCAGGAAGCCGGCCAGCACGGCCAGCACGCGCACCGGATCGCGCTGGGCGCCGCCGAAGAACAGCATCCAGCCGGCGATGAACAGCGGCGCCGTGTAGTTCAGGCTGATGGCCGTGGGCAGGGACAGGCGGGACAGCGCGAAGAACCCCAGCCACATGGACGTGATGCCGCTGAGATTGCGCCAGACGTGCAGGCGCCAGCTGGACGGGCGGATCGTGCGCCGCGTGGAGCGCGCCCAGAAATACAGCAGCAGGACGGAGGGAATGCCGCGGAACAGGACGATTTCCGGCAGCGTGGCGCCGAGATCGGCGGCGACCTTCACGAGGGCCCCCATCGCGGCGAACATGGCGCAAGCCAGCAACATCCACAGAGACTGCATGCGTCACCAAAGACAGGGATACGAACCGGAAGCCGATACTATACACTTCGCACATCGTCGTCCCCTTCTTGCGGAGCCCTGCCCCACATGAAACGCATCATTCTGTTCCTCGTCACCAACATGGCCGTGATGCTGGTGCTCAGCATCACCATGAACCTCCTGGGCGTCGGCCGCTACCTGACGGCCAACGGCATCGACCCGGTCGCACTGCTGGTATTCGCGGCGGTGCTGGGGTTCGCCGGCTCGTTCATCTCGCTGCTGATGAGCAAATGGATGGCCAAGTCCAGCACCGGCGCCCGGGTCATCGATCCCCAGGCGCCGCGCGACCGGCGCGAGGCCTGGCTGGTGGCGACCGTGCACCAGCTGGCCGACCGGGCCGGCATCGGCCGCCCGGAAGTCGCCATCTACGAAGGCGCGCCCAACGCCTTCGCCACCGGCGCCTTCCGCAACGACTCCCTGGTGGCGGTGTCCACCGGCCTGCTGTCGTCCATGACCGAAGAGGAAGTCACCGCCGTCCTGGGCCACGAAGTCGCCCACATCGCCAACGGCGACATGGTGACCCTCACACTGATCCAGGGCGTGGTCAACACCTTCGTCATCTTCCTGTCGCGCCTGGTCGGCTACTTCATCGACCGCGCCGTGCTGAAGAACGAGCGCGACGTCGGCATCGGCTATTACGCCAGCGTCTTCGTCTGTGAAATCCTCTTCGGCGTGCTCGCCTCGATCATCGTCGCCTGGTTCTCCCGCCAGCGCGAATTCCGCGCCGACGCGGGCTCGGCCCGGCTGCTGGGCGCGCGCGAACCCATGATCCGCGCGCTGGCCCGGCTGGGCGGGGTCGAGGCCGGCGAACTGCCAAAGTCCTTCGCCGCCTCGGGCATCGCGGGCGGCGCCATCGGCGCCCTGTTCGCCTCGCATCCGCCCATCGAACGGCGCATCGAGGCCCTGCGCCAGCAGGCAGCCTAGGGAAGGCCGGATGTGCGCGAACTCCAGGTCCTGATCGCCTTCGGCGGTTTCGTCGCCCTGCTGCTGTGGGGCGTACACATGGTGCAGACCGGCGTGCAGCGGGCCTTCGGCAAGACGCTGGGCCTGTGGATGGGCCGCGCCATGGGCTCGACCCCGCGCGCCTTCGGCACGGGACTGCTGATCACCGCCGCCATCCAGAGCAGCACGGCCACCGGCCTGATGATCACCGGCTTCGCCCTGGACGGCCTGGTGCCCCTGGTGCCGGGCCTGGCGGCCATGCTGGGCGCCAACGTCGGCACCACCCTGATCGTCCAGGCGCTGTCCTTCGACCCGACCGCCCTCGCGCCCGGCCTGGTGCTCGCCGGCGTCTGGATGTTCCGCCACTACGAGCCGGGCCGCGCCCGCGACCTGGGACGGGCCCTGATCGGCCTGGGCCTGCTGCTGCTGGCCCTGCACGAACTGGTGACCCTGTTCGAGCCGCTGCAGAACGCGCCGTTGCTGGGCAGCGCCCTGCTGGCCCTGGCCGGCGCACCGGTGATCGCCCTGGTGGCCAGCGCGGCGCTGACCTGGGCCTCGCATTCCAGCGTCGCCGTGGTGGTGCTGATCATGTCGCTGGCCCACCACGACCTGATCCCTCCGGAACTGGCCTACACGCTGGTGCTGGGCGCCAACCTGGGCACCGCCATCAACCCCGTCCTGGAAGGCGGCGGCGACGGCAACCCCGCCTCCCGCCGCGTGCCCATGGGCAACCTGGGCACCCGCGTCGCCGGCTGCCTGCTGGGCCTGGCCCTGCTGCCCTGGGCCGGCCCGGTCATGGCGGCGCTGGGCGACGCCGCGCACTCCGTGGCGAACTTCCACCTGCTGTTCAACCTGACGGTGGCCGCCTGCTTCATGCCCGCGCTGCGGCCCTACGCCCGGCTGCTGCAGCGGCTGCTGCCGCCGCGCGCCGACCCCCACGATCCGGCCCGCCCCCAGTACCTGGACGAGTCCGCCCGCGAAGTCCCGGCCGTGGCCCTGGGCCAGGCCGCCCGCGAGGCCCTGCGGCTGACGGACCTGCTGCGCGAATCGCTGCGGCTGACCGGACAGGCCCTGCTGCGCGAGGATCCCCGGGCCGGCGGCCAGGCCCGCTACCTGAACGGCGCCATCAGCCAGCTGGACCGGTCGGTGACCGCCTACCTGGCGACCCAGGACCAGGAAAGCCTCAGCGCCGACGACGCGCAGTACCTGAAGTCCATCCTGACCTTTTCCATGAATATCGCCCACGCCGCCGACGTGTCCGGCATGGGCCTGCTGGGCCACGCCGGCCGGCTGAACAAGAAGCACTGGACGCTGGACCCCGAGCAGCAGGCGGAACTGGCCGAAGTCCTGGAACGGCTGCAGCGCAACCTGCGCCAGGCCGCCGCCCTGTTCGTCTCGGGCGACCGCGCGGCGGCCCGCGCCCTGGCCTTCGAAAAGGAACACTTCCGCGCCCTGGAGGCCCGGGCGGCCGAACGCTACCTGGAGCGCATCAAGACCGGCCGCATCGACGCCGCCGACGTCGGCGCCTTCTACCTGGAAATCCTCCGCGACGCGGGCGGGGTGAATGCCTGCCTGGTCAACGCGGCGGCCTACCCCATCCTGGACCGGCACGGCGAACTGCGCCCCAACCGGCTGCGCGAATCGGAGTGAGCCGGCCGCGCCGCGCGGGGCGGCATGGCTCGGCGGATCGCCGCCGATCAGTGCGCGGCGCCCCAGTCGGGGCCGACGCCCACCTCGGCCACCAGCGGCACCGCCAGTTCCGCCACGCCCGCCATCAGCACGGGCACCCGCTCGCGCAAGGCCTCGATCTCGTCGTCGGCGGCGTCGAACACCAGTTCGTCGTGGACCTGCATCACCATCAGGCTGCGCAGGCCCTCGGCGTCCAGCCAGTCCTGGACCGCCACCATGGCCATCTTGATGAGGTCGGCCGCCGTGCCCTGCATGGGCGCGTTGATGGCGGCCCGCTCGGCGGCGGCCGCGCGCGGCCCCTTGGCGCCGGACAGCTCCGGAAAATACAGGCGGCGCCCGAACACGGTTTCCACGTAGCCCTGCTCGCGGGCCTGGCGGCGGATGCGGTCCATGTAGTCGGCCACGCCGGGGTAGCGCATGAAATAACGGTCGATGTAGGACTTGGCCGCCGCCCGGGTGATGCCCAGGTTGCTCGCCAGGCCGAATTCGCCCATGCCGTAGATCAGGCCGAAGTTGATGGCCTTGGCCGCCCGCCGGTGCTCGGCGTCGACCTGGTCCAGGGGCAGGCCGAAGACCTCGGCCGCCGTGGCGCGGTGGATGTCCAGCCCCTGGGCGAAGGCCTGGCGCAGGTTCGCGTCGCCCGACACATGGGCCATCACGCGCAATTCGATCTGCGAATAGTCGGCCGACACGATCTTCCCCAGGCTGGACACGAAGGCCGAGCGCACGCGGCGGCCCTCGGCCGTGCGCACGGGGATGTTCTGCAGGTTCGGATCGGACGAGGCCAGCCGCCCGGTCACCACGGCGGCCTGGGCATAGCGCGTGTGCACCCGGCCGGTGCGCGGGTCGATCATGCGCGGCAGCTTGTCGGTGTAGGTGGATTTCAGCTTGGCGATGCCGCGGTATTCGAGCAGCAGGCGCGGCAGGGGATAGTCGGCCGCCAGGCGGGTGAGGACGTCCTCGTCGGTGGACGGCGCGCCGCCCGCCGTCTTGCGCAGGACCGGCAGCTGCATGCGCTGGAACAGGATCTCGCCCAGCTGCTTGGGCGAATTCAGGTTGAAGGGCTGGCCCGCCAGCGCGTGGGCCTGGGCCTCGAGGTCGATCATCTGCCGGCCCAGCTCGTGGCTCTGCGCCGCCAGCACCTTGGCGTCGATGGCCACGCCGTTGCGCTCGATGCGCGTGAGCACGTCGGAGGTGCGGATCTCCAGTTCGTAGATGCGCTTCAGGCCGGCCTCGGCCTCGACCTTGGGCAGGAGGACCTGGTGCAGGCGCAGGGTGAAATCGGCGTCCTCGGCGGCGTAGTGCGCCGCCTGGTCCAGGGCGACCTCGTCGAAGCCGATCTGGCGCGCGCCCTTGCCGCACAGGTCCTCGTAGGTCGTGCCCGTGAGCCCCAGCCACTGGATGCACAGTTCCTGCAGGTTCACGCGCCGGTGGGACTGCAGCACGTAGGCCTGCAGCATGGTGTCGTGCCTCACCCCGCGCAGGGCGACCCCTTCATTGGCGAACACGTGGGCGTCGTACTTGGCGTGGTGCAGCAGCTTGGGCGCGGCCGGGTCCTCCAGCCAGGGGCGCAGGCGCTCGAGCACCAGGGCGCGGTCGAGCTGTTCGGGCGTGCCCGGCCCGCGGTGGCCCACCGGCACGTAGGCCGCGCGGCCGGGCTCGACGGCGAAGGACACCCCCACCAGGCGGGCCGCCATGGGATCCAGGCTGGTGGTCTCGGTGTCCAGCGCGGCCAGGGGCGCGGCCCGCAGGCGCTCCAGCCAGCGGTCCAGCGCCGCCTCGTCGAGGATGGTTTCGTACCGCACCTCGTCGGGCGCGGGCGGCGCCTCGCGCGCCGCGCGGGCGTCCTGGGCCGGGATGCGGTCCGGCTCGCCGGTTTCCTCGCGCAGCCAGGTCCGGAAACCGTAGGCTTCATACAACCGGACCAGCGCCTCGTGGTCGGGCGTGCGCAGGCCCAGCGCCGACGGCGCCCACTCGGGCTGCAGTTCGCAGTCCAGGCGGATCGTCAGCAGTTCCCGCGTCATGGGAAATTTCGGCGCCGCCGCGCGCAGGTTTTCCCCGGCCACGCCGCGGACGTCGCCGGCATGGGCGACCAGCGTGTCGATGTCGCCGTATTCGCCCAGCCACTTGGCGGCGGTCTTGGGGCCGACCTTGTCCACGCCGGGCACATTGTCCACGGCATCGCCGGTCAGCATCAGGTAATCGACGATGCGCTCGGGCGGCACGCCGAACTTGCGGATCACGCCTTCGCGGTCCTGGCGCTCGCCCGACATCGTGTTGATCAGTTCGACCCGGTCGTCGACCAGCTGGGCCAGGTCCTTGTCGCCCGTCGAAATGATGGTATAAAAGCCGTTTTCGCCCGCCTGGCGCGCCAGGGTGCCGATGATGTCGTCGGCCTCCACGCCCGGCGCCGAGATCACGGTCCAGCCCAGCGCGGCGGCCGCCTGATGGATCGGCTCGATCTGGGCGCGCAGGTCGTCCGGCATCGACGGCCGGTTGGCCTTGTAGTCGGGATAGATCGTTTCCCTGAAGGAGCCTCCCGGGGCGTCGAACACGCAGGCCCCATGGGTCGCCACGTCCTTGTAATCCAGCAACAGCCTCCGTAACA
Source organism: Castellaniella denitrificans (assembly GCF_042653765.1). NCBI lineage: Bacteria > Pseudomonadati > Pseudomonadota > Betaproteobacteria > Burkholderiales > Alcaligenaceae > Castellaniella > Castellaniella denitrificans. Next base: position 66,203 of record NZ_JBHSEZ010000005.1, read on the forward strand.
TGGAGACGACGCCATACAGGGCTCCGGTGGGTTCGCCGCGCGCGTTGCGCAGATCGGGCATCGCATGATAGGCGCGGTACAGGTAGCTGGACCCATCCACGAGCAACAAGGTTTTTTTCATGACGGACAATAAGACGAAACGCGTTTCGGCCGAAGAACAGATTCCCACGATTATTGCAGAGATGCGCGCGGCGGCCGCGGCTTTCCAGAAAATCGGCCTGGGCGTGAGCCTCTTCGGCAGCGCCCGGATCCCCCGCGACCACCCCTTCTACGCCCTGGGCATGGAACTGGGCGCGCGCATCGCCCAGCTGGGCCTGCCGGTGATCGCCGGCGGCGGCCCCGGCCTGATGGAAGCCGCCAACCGCGGCGCCTTCGAGGCGGGCGGACGCAGCGTCGGCCTGAACATCCGCCTGCCGCGCGAAAAGACCGACAACACCTACCAGACCGACAGCCTGCACTTCGAATACTTCAATTCGCGCAAGGCGTCGTTCTTCATGCACAGCCTGGCCTACGTGGTGCTGCCCGGCGGCTTCGGCACGCTGGACGAGCTGTTCGAGGCCATCACGCTGGTGCAGACGATGAAGCAGCCCCCCGCCCCCATCATCCTGGTGGGCGTGGAATTCTGGTCCGGCCTGATGGACTGGGTCCGCGACCAGCTGCTGACCCACGGCATGATCGGGCCCTTCGACCTCGACCTGCTGCTGGTCTCCGACGACATCGACGAAATCGTCCGCCTCATCCAGGAAGCCGCCCAGATCGAGCAGCGCCGCGAACCCGCGCTGCCGACCTGAACCTCCCGGACGCGAGGGGCCGCGCGCGCCCTCCCGGGAGCGTCCCGGGCCGCCCCTAGGGGTAATGCTCGATGCGCCCGGGCGAAGACCTGGGTTAACATCACGCCTTGTTACCGCCGGCCGGCGCCGTCCGCCGCCCCGGCTCCCCAGGAGAACGATTCGATGAAAACCACCCTGCTTGGCGCCGCGCTGCTGATCGCGGCCGGCCTGATCCCCGCCGTCGGCTCCGCCGCCGACGCCAAGGAACTCAAGATCGCCACCGAAGCCGGCTACCCGCCGTTCGAATACCGCAACCCCAACGGCCAGCTCGAAGGCTTCGACATCGACATCGGCAACGAAGTCTGCAAGCGCCTGAACCGCACCTGCGTGTGGATCGACCAGTCCTTCGACAGCCTGATCCCCGGCCTGCAGGCGCGCAAGTTCGACCTCGCCAACTCCACCATGACCGCCACCGAGGCGCGCAAGAAGGTCATCGACTTCTCCACGCCGATGTACATCGTGCCGGTCAAGCTGATGGTCAAGAAGGGCAGCGGCCTGGAACCCACCGCCGAATCACTGAAGGGCAAGCGCGTCGGCGTCCAGCAGGGCACCACGATGGAAACCTACGCCCGCAAGCACTGGGCGCCCAAGGGCGTCGAAATCGTCGCCTATCCCAGCTACACGAACGCCTACGTGGACGTCACGGCCGGCCGCCTGGACGCCACCTTCCAGGAAGCCCAGAGCGCGGTCGACGGCTTCCTGAACAAGCCCGAGGGCGCCGACTACGAACTCGCCGCCATGACGCTGGACGATCCGATCCTGAACGAGCCCATCGCCATGGGCATCCGCAAGGGCAACGCGCTCAAGGCCGACGTGGACAAGGTCCTCAAGGCCATGCTGGCCGACGGCACGCTCCAGGGCTACGCGAAGAAATACTTCGCCGAAGGCCTGATCCAGTTCCCCGCCCAGTGATCCCGCGCCGGCCGCGCCATGCCGCCTGACTGCGCGTCCGGACCCGGCCTCCGCCCCGGCGGGGGCCGTCCGGCCGATCCGGTCGGGCGCGGCGCGGCCGGCGGCCCCCAATCCGGGCACGGCGGCCCCGGCGCGTACGCCGGGGCCGTCCATCCCATCGTCCATCCCCGATTTCCATGTTTCTAGACGGCTACGGCCCCCTGCTGCTGGCGGGGACCTGGGTCACCATCAAGCTGGCGTTGCTGTCCCTGGCCGTGGCCGTGGGACTGGGGCTGCTGGGCGCCTGGGCCAAGCTGTCGGCCTCGTGGGCGGCCCGCCTGGCCGCCACGGCCTACACCACCCTCATCCGCGGCGTTCCGGACCTGGTGCTGATGCTGCTGATCTTCTTCAGCATGCAGATCTACCTGAACGACCTGACCGACCTGCTCGGGCTGGACCCGATCGACATCGACCCCTTCGGCGCCGGCGTACTGACGCTGGGCTTCATCTACGGCGCCTACTTCGCCGAGACCTTCCGGGGCGCCTTCATGGCCGTGCCGTACGGCCAGATGGAAGCCGCCACGGCCTACGGCATGCGCGAGTTCCAGGTCTTCCGCCGCGTCCTGTTCCCGCAGATGATGCGCCATGCCCTGCCCGGCATCGGCAACAACTGGCAGGTCCTGCTGAAATCCACCGCCCTGGTGTCCCTGATCGGCCTGAGCGACCTGGTCAAGGTCGCCCAGGACGCCGGCAACGTCACCTTCCGGGTGTTCCTGTTCATCAGCCTGACCGGCCTGATCTACCTGGCCCTGACCACCCTGTCCAACGGCATCCTGTACTGGCTGGACCGGCGCTACAGCGTGGGCGTGCGCGAGGTGCAGCTATGACCGACGTGCTCGAACAATTCTGGCGCGCCTACCTGTATGCCAGCAACGGCAGCCCGTCGGGCATGGCCGTCACCCTCTGGCTGCTGGTGCTGTCGGTGTCGATGGGCTTCTTCATCTCGATCGGCCTGGCCGTGGCCCGCGTATCCTCGCGCCGCTGGCTGTCGATCCCGCTGTGGCTCTTCAGCTACGTGTTCCGCGGCACGCCGCTGTACGTGCAGATCCTGTTCATCTACGCCGGCATCTACAGCCTGGAATTCGTCAAGGGAACCCCCGCCCTGGCGGCGTTCTTCCAGAGCGGCTTCAATTGCCTGGTGCTGGCCCTGACGCTGAACACGGTCGCCTACACGACCGAAATCTTCGCCGGCGCCATCCGCGCCACCAGCGCGGGCGAGATCGAGGCCGCGCGCGCCTACGGCATGACGCGCTTCGCGATGTACCGCCGGGTGATCCTGCCGTCGGCCCTGCGCCGCGCGCTGCCGGCCTACAGCAACGAGGTCATCCTGATGCTGCACGCCACGTCCCTGGCCTTCACCGCCACCGTGCCCGACATCCTCAAGATCGCCCGCGACGCCAATTCGGCCACCTACCAGACCTTCGCCTCCTACGGGCTCGCCGCCCTGCTCTATCTGTGCCTGTCGTTTACACTGATCGGGCTGTTCCGCCGGTTCGAGCGCCGCACGCTGGCCTACCTGGGCACCCACCGCTGATCCCCATGTCCAAACTCGAAGTACTCAACATCCACAAACGCTACGGCGACAACGAGGTCCTCAAGGGCGTCTCCCTGACGGCCAACGCCGGCGACGTGATCTGCATCCTGGGCTCCAGCGGCTCGGGCAAATCGACCTTCCTGCGCTGCATCAACTTCCTGGAAAAACCCAACCAGGGCTCGGTGTCGCTGAACGGCGAACTGCTGAAGATCGTCCACGACAAGCACGGCGAACCCCACGCCGCCGATCTGGACCAGCTGCGGCGCCTGCGCTCGAAGCTGGCGATGGTGTTCCAGCACTTCAACCTGTGGGCGCACATGAACGTGCTGGGCAACGTGATCGAGGCTCCGATCCAGGTGCTGAAGCTGGGCCGGGCCGAAGCCGTCGAACGCGCCCGCCACTACCTGGCCAAGGTCGGCCTGGATCCCAAGGTCGAGACCCAGTACCCCTCGTCCCTGTCGGGCGGCCAGCAGCAGCGCGTGGCGATCGCCCGCGCCCTGGCCATGGAACCCGAAGTCATGCTGTTCGACGAGCCCACCTCGGCGCTGGACCCCGAGCTGGTGGGCGAAGTGCTGAAGGTCATGCAGAAGCTGGCCGAGGAAGGCCGCACCATGCTGGTCGTCACCCATGAAATGGGCTTCGCGCGCAACCTGGCGTCCCAGGTCATGTTCCTGCACCAGGGCGTGGCGGAAGAAACCGGCGCCCCGGCCGACATCTTCGACAATCCGCAGAGCCCCCGGCTGCGGCAGTTCCTGTCGGGCAACCTGAAGTAAGAGCCCCCCGCATGCTTCACCACGGCGCCCATCGGCGCCGTTTTCCTGAATGATGCCCCACGCGATTCGTTGCGATTCGTTCATTCGAATGAATCGCTTTCGCGCGCCGCTTGATAGACTGCCTTCAAGAATGAAAAAGGGAGGCGGCATGGAAGGCAAGGGCACCGGCCTGGCGCTGATCGTCATGGGCCTCACGGCCGTCGTGGCGCTGTCGCTGATCCACATCGCCTGGAAACGCACCGACATCCACGATCACATGCTGGGGGCGGTGCTGGGCATCATCCTGCTGGCGGCGGTGCTGGCCATGGTGTTCCTGTTCTTCGCGATGCCGGGCAACCGGCGGCCCGTCGTCTTTTTCCTGACGTTCTTCGTCCTGCTGACCCTGCCGGGCAGCGTCTTTCTGCACGCGCGGGCGTATACCGGTTTCAGTCTCAACGCCTACGACCTCGACGCGCCGGGCATGCCCTCGCCGCTGCTGTTCCTGCTGCCCTACATCGCGCTGGTGGCCCTGGTCTTCATCCGCCTGGCGAGCTGGTCCATGACCTTCGAGCCCGAACCGGGATCCCGCGCCATCGGCGCCCAGGATCTGCGGCAGCGCCTGCGGACCCTCGACGACGGCGCCGAATTTCCCTTCACCGTCACCCCCGGAAAGCGCGCGGACGAATTGATCGTGGATTGGAAATACGCCGACGCCGTCTGGCTGGACCTGCTCCGGCTGCACAAGATCTCGGAACTCGCCCGGCTCACGATCCGCCTCGACGAGTCCGATCACACGGCGCGGGTGCGCGAAATGCAGTCCCAGTTCAACGCCTCGGCCGGCGCGGGCGGCGCCGGCCTGTCATTCAAGATGCAATGGGGCGCCATTACGTTCTACGAAACCAAACGGGAGACGGTTTACGGCATCCAGATCGAGAACGGCCGCCCGGTGGCCAGGCTCGGCTACCGCTACGGCTTCGACATCCGGGAAATGCGCGATCCCCTGCTGAAACTGATCACGGCGAACGGCTGGACGTTCAAATGCGTGCCGCTGCCCATCAAATGGCTGACCGGGTAGGCGGGCAGGTCTACCGGGCAGCTCACCGTTGTGCGCTTTTCATCCGTCAGTATTTCCCAGTCTGGCGGGGCGACGGCGGCATCTCCAGAATGAGGCTTCCCGCCTCTGGAAGCCTGCCATGCCATCCCGGAAAGCCTCGCCGCTCCACACCGCGACAGCAGACGACCATGACAGTCCCTGGAAAGACGCCTTGGAGATTTTCTTCCAGCAAGCCATCGAATTGCTTGTCCCCGCATTGTTCGCGACCATCGACTGGTCAGCTGCACCGGTGTTTCTCGACAAGGAACTGCAGGCGATCGAAGTCCCGGACGGCCCCCCTGGCGATGGCCGTCTGTATGCGGACAAACTGGTCCAGGTCCGCCATCTGAACGGCGCCGATGCATGGGTCCTGGTCCATGTCGAAGTGCAAGGCGGCGACGCCGGCCCCCAGGCGACCGCCCGGATCACGCACCGTATGTACCGCTATCGGACGCGCATCGAGGACCGGCACGAAACACTCAGTGCCCAGGCCGGACAGCTCCCGCCGGCCCTGTTCAGTCTGTGCATCCTGGTCGCCAGCCGGTCGGGGCCGGATCACCTGGGATACCGGCGCGAATTCCTCGGCCAGGGTGTGAGTTTTTCCTTTCGCGTCGTACACTTGTCCCAGTGGCTGGACCGCTGGGATGAACTGGAATCGCTGGCTCGCACGAACCCGTTCGCGGTGGTGATCATGGCACAATTGCAAGCTTTGCGGCATCATGGGGCGCAGCGGATGGCACCCGCCGTATCGCTTGCGCGGCTGCTGTATGGATATGGCTACGATCGTGACCGGATCCGGCCGCTGCTGCGACTGATCGAATGGCTGCTGCGTCTGCCCAAGGACCAGGAATCAGTCTATCTGGCGGCGCTGAAGCGCATCAAACAGGAGCAAAAGATGGGTTATGTGATGATCGCGGAGCGTCTGGGAATGGAGAAAGGCGAGGCGCTGGGCGAGGTCAAAGGCCAGGCCAAGCTCCTGCTGCGCCAGATCGAACGCCGCTTCGGCCCGGTGGATGCCGAGATCACACGACGGATCCAATCCGCCCGTGCCCGAGACCTCGAAACCTGGTCGCTGAACATCCTGGACGCCACGACGCTGCCGGACGTCTTCCGTCCCTGATCCCTCTCGGGACCATTCCCGCGCCCTCTCAGAACCGCCGCCGCATCACCCGATGCGGGATCCCCGCGTCCATGAAGGTCCCGCCCTCCTCCACGAAACCATGGCGGGCGTAGAAGGGGCGCGCCTGCAACTGGGCATCCAGCACGACTTCCGCGTCGCCCCGGAGGCGGGCCGCGTCCATCAGCGCGTTCAGCAAGAGCGAACCGACGCCCTGGCCACGCCAGGCCTTGCGCACGGCCATGCGGCCGATGTGGCCGTCGGGCAGCAGGCGGCCGGTGCCCATGGCCCGGCCATCGGCGTCGTAGGCGATGGCGTGCAGGCACTGCGCGTCGCGGGCGTCCAGCTCTTCTTCCAGCGGCACCCGCTGTTCCTCCACGAAGACTTCCAGGCGGATGCGGCTGGCCTCGGCGCCCAGCGCATCCCAGTTTCCCGTGACGACGCGGCGGCCTTCGGCCAGCCCCTCATGCGGCTTGCCGGCGGACCCGTGCCGCGATTCGCCGGCGCGGGGCGCTTCCTCCGATGCGGACGCCCGGACGGCGCCATCCAGAGCGAATGCCAGCACTTCGGGCAGCCAGTCGGCGAAATCCGAGAGGCCGTGATCGCCGCCCTCGATGATGCGCTGGCGGCTGCCCGCGAAGCGGGCCCGCATTTCCCGCCAGTCCAGGACCTCGTCGCCGGTGGCGGCGAGCAGGAAATACCGTTCCGGACGCGTCAGGACCGGGATGTCGGCTTCGGCTCGCGCCAGTTCGTCCACGTAGCCGGGCAGGAACTCGAAAGGCTCGTCGCCATGGAAGGTGCGGTGCGAGCCGACCTGGGTCGCCAGGTCGCGGGCCGCATGGACGACGGGATTGAGCAGCACGGCGCGGCAGCCCAGGCGTTCGGCCAGCCAGGTGGCGTAGAAACCGCCCAGGGACGAACCGATGACGGTCAGGCGGTCCGCCGCGTCGTCCCGCGCCGGCGCCGCGTCCCGCCGTCCGCCCCGGAAAGCCGCCTCGGCGTTCAGGCCCGCCTCGGCCAGGCTGAGCGCCAGTTCCAGCGCGGCCGCCGGGCTGGCGGGCAGTTGCGGGCAGTGCCATTCGTGCGCCCGGCCGCGCTCGGCCACGGCCCGGGCCATCAGGCGGGCCTTGAAGGAGTCGGGAGAGGAACGGAATCCGTGCAGGTAGAGAATCATGGCATCCAGGCGGCGCGCGGCTGCCCGGGCGCCCGGCGGCGCGCGACGGAGCCCCGCCGCCTCATTGTAAGCAGCTTCGCGCGGGACCGCCGGCCCCGCCATCCGTCCCGCCCCGTCCGCCGCGAGACGCTGTAAGATCGACACATTCCCCATCCGGACATCCGTTTCCTTTCCCGCCATGCCGCTACTCGAACCGGTCAGCACGCTGCGTGACTACGACGGACAGGCCCACGTCCACGTCCACGATCATGCGCAGGTGATGGCGCCGCTGGCCGGACGCATGGAACTGGAAGTCGACGGACACGCCCTGTTCACGGACCCGTCCTGCGGGATGCTGATCCCGGCGGGCGCCCGGCACGCCTATTGCGCGCGGCCCGGCACCCGCATCCTGGTGATCGACGCGCCCGAATCGGCCGGCCTGGAACGGCTGCGGCGCTTCGCCCTGACGCCCGCCTGCCGCACCCTGGGCGGCCAGGGCGACGCCGCGCGGCAGCTGGCCCTGCTGCTGGATCTGCCCACGGTGCTGTCCTCGCGCCGGGGCCTGGACCTGGCGCGCCTGGACACCGCCCTGGCCGGGGCATTGCACGAATCCTGGCCGACGGCCCGCATGGCGCGGCTGTTCAATCTCAGCCCGCAGCGCTTCCACGCGCGCCTGCTGGAACTGTCCGGCCAGACGCCGGGCGACCATCTGCGCGCCCTGCGGCTGGAGCACGCGAGCCGGGCGCTGGCGCGGGGGGCGACGCTGGAAGTCGCCGCCGCGCAGGTCGGCTACCGGTCCGGCAGCGCCCTGGCCTACGCGCTGCGGCGCGACCGGGGCACCGGCGCCCGCGCCCTCCGGCGGTCCACCTCCTGAGCCCCCGCGCGCCGCATGCCGGGCGGCATGCGAGAGCCCGCGGCCGGCGATGCGCCCGGGCACCGCGCCGCCGGAGCGGGCGAAGACCACGAGCGTTTCTCGACAAATGGCCGCCGGCCGCGCTGCCATCATGGCGGCATGAGCACGATACCGAATCCCTCCCCGGCCGCTTCCCGGGTCCGGCCCCTGCGGGGCATCCTGCTGGTGCTGGGCGCCGGCATGCTGTGGGGCACCACAGGCACGGCCCAGAGCTTTTCCGACGGCGCGCTGTCGCCCTACTGGGTGGGCGCCCTGCGCCTGGGGGTGGCATCCCTCTTCTTCCTGGCCTACGCCGGCTCGATCAACGGGCTGCCCCACCTGGGCCGCCAACTGGCGGGCCTGGACTGGCGCCGCACCGCATGGGCCGGCGCCTGCATCGCGGGCTACAACCTGGCGTTCTTCGCCGGCGTGAAAGCCACGGGCGTGGCGGTGGGCACGGCGCTGGCCATCGGCAGCGGCCCGATCTGGGCCGGCCTGCTGCAACTGGCCGGCGGCGCCCGGCCCGGGCCGGGCTGGTGGACGGGCACGCTGCTGGCGGTGGGCGGCGGCGTGCTGCTGGTGTTCGGGCGCGGCGGCGACATCCAGGCCGATCCGCTGGGCATCGTCCTGTGTCTGGCCGCCGGCCTGGCCTACGCGCTCTACACCTTGCTGAACAAGCGGCTGGTGGATCGCTCGGCGCCGGCCGTCACCACACTGGGCGTGTTCCTGGTCAGCGCCCTGCTGGCCCTGCCGGCCGCCGGGCTGTGGGCCGGACCGCTGCAGATCACGGCCTCGGGCTGGCTGATGGTCGGCTTCCTGGGCATCGCCTCGACGGGGATCGCCTACCTGCTGTTCAGCACGGGCCTGCGCGGCATCAGCGCCGCCACCGGCGTGTCGCTGGCCCTGATGGAACCCGTCACCGCCTTCCTGCTGGCCCTGGCGGTGGTGGGCGAGCGGCCCGGCGCGCTGGCCTACGCGGGCCTGGCCGCGCTGCTGGCGGGCCTGGCGATCGTGATCCGGGCGGAGACACGGTAAACCCGGCAAAATGCAGAAACCCCGCGAAGCGGGGTTTCTGCATTCAGGCCATTCAGCGCATCAGGCCGATTCGCGCAGGCTGCGGCGGCGCTCGTGCTCCTGCAGGTAGCGCTTGCGCAGGCGAATCGACTTGGGCGTGACCTCGACCAGTTCGTCGTCGGCGATGAATTCGACGGCGTATTCCAGGCTCAGGGCGATGGGCGGCACCAGGTCGATGTGCTCGTCCTTGCCGGAGGCGCGGACGTTGGTCAGCTTCTTTTCCTTGATCGGATTGACCACTAGGTCGTTGTCGCGCGAATGGATGCCGATGATCATGCCTTCGTAGACCGGATCCTGGGGCGACACGAACATGCGGCCGCGCTCCTGCAGCTTCCACAGGGCGTAGGCCACGGCGGTGCCGTCGTCCTGGCTGATCAGCACGCCGTTGCGGCGCTCGCCGACGCCGCCCTCGCGCACCGGCGCGTAGTCGTCGAAGATGTGGCTCATCAGGCCCGTGCCGCGCGTGAGCGTCAGGAATTCACCCTGGAAGCCGATCAGGCCACGCGCCGGAATGCGGTATTCCAGGCGGGTGCGGCCGCGCCCGTCGGGCTGCATGTCCTGCAGGTCGCCCTTGCGCCGGCCCAGTTCCTCCATCACGCCGCCCTGGTGCGAGTCTTCCACGTCCACGGTCAGCAGTTCGTACGGCTCGCACTTCACGCCGTCGATGTCCTTGAACATCACGCGGGGACGCGACACCGCCAGCTCATAGCCTTCGCGGCGCATGTTCTCCAGCAGGATGGTCAGGTGCAGTTCGCCCCGGCCGCAGACTTCGAACACGGTGTCGTCGTCGGTGTCGTTCACGCGCAGGGCGACGTTGGACTTCAGTTCGCGGTCCAGGCGGTCGCGCAGCTGGCGGCTGGTGACGAACTTGCCCTCGCGCCCGGCCAGGGGCGAGGTGTTCACCATGAAGTTCATCGTCAGCGTGGGCTCGTCGATGCGCAGCATCGGCAGCGCCTCGGGCACGGCCGGATCCATCAGGGTGCAGCCGATGCCGATGTCCTCGATGCCGTTGATCAGCACGATGTCGCCAGCCTCGGCCTCGCTCACCAGCTCGCGCTCCAGGCCCTTGAACTTCAGCACCTGGTTGACGCGGCCCTTGAAGGACTCGCCCTCGGGGCCGAACTTCACCGCCACGTCCTGGCCGGCGCGCAGGCGGCCCCGGTTGATGCGGCCCACGCCGATCTTGCCGACGTAGCTGCTGTAGTCCAGGGAAATGATCTGCAGCTGCAGGGGGCCGTCGGCGTCGTCGTCGCGTTGCGGCACGTATTGCAGGATGGCGTCGAACAGGGGCCGCATGGTGCCGGAGCGCACGTCGTCGGTCAGCCCGGCGTAGCCCGACAGGCCCGAGGCGTAGATCACCGGGAAGTCCAGTTGCTCCTCGGTCGCGCCCAGCTTGTCGAACAGGTCGAAGGTGGCGTTGACCACGTAGTCCGGGCGCGCGCCCGGGCGGTCGACCTTGTTGACCACCACGATGGGCTTCAGGCCCAGCGCCAGCGCCTTGCGTGTGACGAAGCGGGTCTGCGGCATCGGGCCTTCGACGGCGTCGACCAGCAGCAGCACGCCGTCCACCATGGACAGCACGCGCTCGACCTCGCCGCCGAAGTCGGCGTGGCCCGGGGTGTCGATGATGTTGATGTGCGTGCCTTCGTATTCGACGGCGCAGTTCTTGGCCAGGATCGTGATGCCGCGCTCGCGCTCGATGTCGCCCGAATCCATCACCCGCTCGGACACCTGCTGGTTGTCGCGGAAGGTGCCGGACTGCCGCAGCAGCTGGTCGACCAGTGTGGTCTTGCCATGGTCCACGTGGGCGATGATGGCCACGTTGCGCAAAGCTCGTTTCATAGAATGTTTTCCTCGGTGGAAACACTTGCCGGGCGCAGGCCGTCCGGCAAGGCGTGTAAAGGGATCAGCGCCGTCGCCGGCGCTTCCATGGCCTGCAGGGCTTCCAGCCCCACGGCCCGCTCGATCGAAAACGGCCCGACGGCGGTGCGCCGCAAGGCCGACAGGTGCGCCAGGCAACCCAGGCGGCGGCCGATGTCCTGGGCCAGGGTGCGCACGTAGGTGCCCTTGCTGCAATGCACCCGCACCCGGGCGCCGCGGCCGTCGCATGCCAGCAGGTCCAGCGCGTGGATCGTGATCCGGCGCGGCGGACGCTCCAGCTCGATGCCCTGGCGGGCGTATTCGTACAACGGCTTGCCGTCGCGCTTGAGCGCCGAGACCATGGGCGGGATCTGCTCGATCTCGCCCCGGAACGCGGCCAGCGCGGCCTCCAGCGCGGCGGCGTCCACGCCGGAAAAATCATCCGGCGCGCGCGCCGTGACGTGGCCCGTCAGGTCGCCGCTGTCGGTCTCCTCGCCGAAGGCCAGGGTCGCCTCGTAGACCTTGTCGGCTTCCAGCATGGCGGCGGAAATCTTCGTCGCCCGGCCGAAACAGCAGATCAGCAGGCCCGTGGCGAACGGGTCCAGCGTGCCGGTATGGCCCGCCTTGCGGGCGTCCACGGTCCGCTTGGCGCGCTGCAGCGCATGGTTGCTCGACAGGCCCTCCGGTTTGTCCAGCAACAGGACTCCGTCGAGCATCTGCCCGCGTCGGGAAGCCATCGTTCAATCCGTCCAGATGAGTGACGACCGCCCTGTCAGGGCTGGCCGTCCGGGTCTTCGAGTTCGGGGATGTCCGAAGCGCCCGCCTGGGGACGGTTGGCCCGATCGATCAATTGCGTGAGTTCGATGCCGCGCGCCAGCTGCTCGTCGTGCACGAAGCGCAGGGTGGGCACCGTATGGATGTGCAGCAGGCGGAAGAGCTGCGAATGCAGCCAGCCCGCCTTGTCGTTCAGGGCCTGGGCGGCGGCGGCGGGCTCGGCGCCCAGCACCGTGAAGTAGACCTTGGCATGGGCGTAGTCGGCCGACAGATCGACGCCGGTGAGCGTGATCAGGCCGGCGCGCGCGACGTCGAGCTCGCGCTGCACCAGGGCCGCCAGGTCCTTCTGGATCTGGTCGGCCAGGCGCGTGTTGCGTCCGGGATTCGGCTTGGATTTATGACGACCCATGATTCTTGCCGCGCGCTCAGAGCGTGCGGGCGACTTCCTTGATTTCGAAGACTTCGAGCTGATCGCCGACCTGGATGTCGTTGTTGCCCTTGAGCGTGATGCCGCAATCGAAGCCGGCCTTGACTTCCTTGGCGTCGTCCTTGAAGCGGCGCAGCGAATCCAGGGAGCCGGTCCAGTGCACCACGTGGTTGCGCAGCAGCCGTACCTGGGAATCGCGGCGCACCACGCCTTCGAGCACCATGCAGCCGGCGATATTGCCCACGCGCGACACGGTGAAGATCTCGCGGATCTCGACCAGGCCGATGACTTCCTCGCGCTTCTCGGGCGCCAGCATCCCCGACATGGCGTTGCGCACGTCGTCGATCGCGTCGTAGATGATGTTGTAGTAGCGCAGGTCGATGTCGTTGGTCTCGGCCAGCTTCTTGGCGGGGGCGTCGGCCCGCACGTTGAAGCCGATCACCACGGCGCCCGAGGCGATCGCCAGGTTGACGTCGCTTTCGGAGATGCCGCCCACGGCCGCGTGCACGACCTGCACCCGGACCTCGTCGGTGGACAGCTTGAGCAGCGACTGCACCAGGGCTTCCTGGGAACCCTGGACGTCGGTCTTGACGATCAGCGGCAGCGTGCGCACGCCCTCGCCCAGGTTGTCGAACATGGATTCCAGCTTGGCCGCCTGCTGGCGGGCGAGCTTGACGTCGCGGAACTTGCCCTGGCGGAACAGGGCGATCTCGCGGGCCTTGCGTTCGTCGTTCAGGACCAGGACCTCGTCGCCGGCGGCCGGGACTTCGGCCAGGCCCTGGATCTCGACCGGGGTCGAGGGGCCGGCTTCGGCGGTGGGCTTGCCGGTGTCGTTCAGCATGGCGCGCACCTTGCCGAAGGCCACGCCCGCCAGCACGGCGTCGCCGCGATGCAGGGTGCCGCTCTGGACGAGGATGGTCGCCACGGGACCGCGGCCCTTGTCGAGGCGGGCCTCGATGACGATGCCCTTGGCCGGCGCGTCGACGGGCGCCTTGAGTTCCAGGATCTCGGCCTGCAGCAGGACGTTTTCCAGCAGCTCGTCGATGCCCTGCCCGGTCTTGGCGGACACGGCGATGAAGGGCACGTCGCCGCCGTATTCCTCGGGCACGACTTCCTCGGCCACGAGTTCCTGCTTGACGCGGTCGGGATTGGCTTCCGGCTTGTCGATCTTGTTGATCGCCACCACCAGGGGCACGTTGGCCGCGCGAGCGTGGTGGATGGCTTCCTTGGTCTGGGGCATGACGCCGTCGTCGGCCGCCACCACCAGGATGACGATGTCGGTGGCCTGGGCGCCGCGGGCGCGCATGGCCGTGAAGGCCTCGTGGCCCGGGGTGTCCAGGAAGGCCACCACGCCGCGATCGGTCTTGACGCTGTAGGCGCCGATGTGCTGGGTGATGCCGCCGGCCTCGCCCGTGGCGACCTTGGTGCGGCGGATATAGTCCAGCAGCGAGGTCTTGCCGTGGTCGACGTGGCCCATGACGGTGACGACCGGCGCGCGCGGCAGGGCCTCGACCTCGTCGGCGGTCTCGGTGTCGGCCAGGAAGGCTTCCGGATCGTCCAGCTTCGCGGCGATGGCGGTGTGGCCGAGTTCCTCGACCACGATCATGGCCGTTTCCTGGTCCAGGATCTGGTTGATGGTGACCATCTGGCCCAGCTTCATCAGGTGCTTGATGACCTCGGCCGCCTTCACGGACATCTTGTGGGCCAGGTCGGCGACGGAAATCGTTTCCGGCACGTGGATTTCACGCGCGATGAATTCGGCCTGCATCGGTTCCTGGTGATCGGCCTGGCGGCGGCCCTTGCCGCGCGCGCCCTTGCCGCCCCGACCGCCGGCCTTGCCGCCCGCGCGCCAGGCATCGCGCCCGGCGCCCGGCGACAGCGTCTCGGCCTTGGAAGGCTTCTTGCGGCCGTCGTTGGACCAGCTCGAGGACACGTCGGCCGCCTTGATGACCTTCTTGCCCTCGGATTCCTTCTTGACGGTGGCGGCCTTGGTGCCGGCGGGCTTGTGCAGCGTGCCGGTGGTGGGCGCTTCCTCGGGTTCGGGCGCGCGCAGGACCTTGCGCGGCTGGCGCATCATTTCACGCAGGGCGGCGGCTTCGGCCTCGGCGGCGCGGCGCGCGCGTTCGCGGTCGGTGTCCGCCGGGGCGCGGCGGGCCTTGCCCGGCGTGGCCTGGGGCGCGGCCACCGGCGCGGAGGACGCGGGCACGGGTTCGGCGCGCGGCGCGGGTTCGGCGGCCGGGGCCGGTTCGGCCGCAGGCGTCTCGGCCACGGGCTCGGCGACAGGGGTTTCGCTCACGATATCCTGTTGGGGTTCGGCCGGGGCCTGGGCCTCGGCGGGTTCTTTCTGTGCCGCGGGTTCGGCCGCCGCGGGTTCGGCCGGGGTTTCGGCCTGCGGCGCCTGGGGCGCGGCCGGCGCCGTCTCGGGCACGGAGGATTCCGCCGGACGGGCGTCGGCGGCCGGCTCGGCCGCGACCGGGGCCGCCGGCGTCTGGGCGGAAGGTTCTTCGGTCCGGGGCGCGGGCGCGGGCGCCGCTTCCGCGGCCGCCGGAGCGGCCTGGGCGGCGGCCTCGGCGCGGGCTGCCTCGGCCGGTTCGGGGCGGTCGCGCTTGACCAGCACGCGCTTCTTGCGGACCTCGACCTGGATCGTGCGCGAGCGGCCCGAGCTGTCGGCCTGGTGGATTTCCGACGTCTTGCGGCGCGTCAGCACGACTTTCTTGCCCGTGTCGGAGCCGTGCGAACGCCGCAGGGATTCGAGCAGGGCGCTCTTGTCTGCTTCGGTCACGTCGGCGTTCACCGAATCCAGCTCGACGCCGGCCGAGCGGAAATGATCCAGCAGGACGTTGGCGGGCATGTTCAGTTCTTCGGCGAATTGGGCGACGGTGTTACTCGGCATTCGACTCTCTCTTTGACTACGTTTAAGGGCGGCGCGGTTCGATGCGACGAAGCAATCAGGCTTCGTCGTCCTCGAACCAGTGGGCCCGCGCCTGCATGATCATGTCGCTGGCGGTGTCCTCGGGCAGCCCGGTCAGTTCGGCCAGTTCGTCCGCGGCCAGTTCGGCCAGGTCGTCCAGCGTGGTGATGCCGTTTTCGGCCAGCTTCGCCACCAGGGCCGGGTCCATGCCCTTGATTTCCAGCAGGTCGCGGGCGGTCTGCACGCGCTCTTCCTGGGCAATGGCCTCGGTCAGCAGGGCATTGCGCGCACGCGTGCGCAATTCGTTGACGGTTTCCTCGTCGAAGGCTTCGATGTCCAGCAGTTCCTGCAGGGGCACGTAGGCGATTTCCTCGAGGCCGGTGAAGCCCTCGTCGATGAGGATGTCGGCGACTTCCTCGTCCACGTCGAGCTTCGTGATGAAGGTGTGGCGCAGCGCGGCGCGCTCGGCCTCCTGGCGGCTCTGGCTTTCCTCGGGCGTCATGATGTTGATCTGCCAGCCGGTCAGCTCGGACGCCAGGCGGACGTTCTGGCCGCGCGCGCCGATGGCCTTGGGGAGGTTTTCCTCGTCGACGACCACGTCCATCGCGTGCTTGTCCTCGTCCACCAGGATCGATTCGACGTGCGCCGGCGCCAGCGCGCCGATCACGAATTCCGCCGGATCGTCGGCCCACAGGACGATGTCCACCTGCTCGCCACCGAGCTCGTTGCGCACGGCTGTGACGCGCGAGCCGCGCATCCCGACGCAGGTACCGATGGGATCGATCCGCTTATCGTACGCCACGACGGCGATTTTGGCACGCACGCCCGGATCGCGGGCCGCCGCCTTGATTTCGAGCAGGCCCTGCTCGATCTCGGGGACTTCGTTCTCGAACAGCTCGCGGATGAAGTCGGGCGAAGTGCGCGACAGGATGACCTGCTGGCCGCGGGCGGTGTGATCGACCTTCAGGACGTAGGCGCGCACGCGATCGCCGGCGCGGATGTTTTCCTTGGGGATCATCTCGGTGCGCGGCAGGCGCGCTTCCACCTTGCCGATCTCGATGATGGCGTCGCCCTTGTCCAGGCGCTTGACCGTGCCGGACACGATGGTCTCGCCCCGGTCCAGGAAGTCGTTGAGCACCTGCTCGCGCTCGGCGTCGCGGATCTTCTGCAGGATGGCCTGCTTGGCCGCCTGCGCGCCGATGCGTCCGAACTCGATGGGTTCCAGGGGTTCTTCGATGTATTCGCCGACCTCGATGCCCGGCACGATGTCCTGGGCATCGGTATAGAGTTCCTGGGCGTCGGGTTCCTGCAGGCCGGCCTCGTCGGGCACGACCAGCCAGCGGCGGAAGCCCTCGTGCTCGCCGGTCTGGCGGTCGATGGCCACGCGGATGTCCACTTCTTCCTTGAACCGCTTTTTCATGGCCGAGGCCAGCGCGCTTTCGAGAGCGCCGAACACCACATCGCGTTCGACGTTTTTTTCACGCGCCAGGGCGTCGACCAACAGCAGAATTTCGCGACTCATCGCTTCTTACCCTTGAAATCGAGAACGGGGTCCAGCCGGGCCCGGTCCACATCGTCAAAAGAAAACGGCAGCGTCCGTGTCTGGCCGGACTGGTCTTCCCAGTCCAGGCTGAGCACGGGCGGCTCATCCCCGCTGGCCCTCAGGATGCCGGTAAAGGTCTTGCGGGATTCGACCGGCTCGTGCAGGCGCAGTTCGATGCGCTCGCCGGCGAAGCGGACGTAGTCCGCGAGGCGGCGCAGGGGCCGGTCCACGCCGGGGGAGCTGACCTCCAGGCGCTTGTAGTCGATGTTTTCGACTTCGAACACATGCGACAACTGGCGGGACACCTGTTCGCAGTCCTCGATGCGGACCCCTTCGGGGCGATCGATCACCACACGCAAAAGCCCCAGGGGCGCGCGTTCCACATCGACCAGTTCCACATCGAAACCCAGCAGGGCCTGCTGGGCGACCGTCAAGATATCCGCCATAAATTCCAAAAAAAAGGGGCTGTCCCGCAGCCCTTTGTACCGCCCCGGTGAACCCGGGGCCCATTCAGGAACCGCCGAAGACCCGCCCGCGCCGGCCCGCATCGCCAAAATCGGCATGCGCGGCCAGGGTCAAAGACGGCAAAGCCCCCGGTGGACACAGCACAAAGGTGCTGTAAAGCCTTACATTATAACAGCATTTCTTTGCTGAAAACGCACTTTCGCGCGATCTTCGCGCGGGGCCCCGATACCGGACGGCCCCGCTCCCGGATCAGCGGCCGCGCCCCCCCAGGAAACCCAGGCGCGATTCGTGCGCATGGGCGCCCCGGGGCTGGCGTTCGCCGCCCCCGCCCTCGCCGCCCGCCTGCTTGCGGGGGGATTTGTTGCCCGGCTTGCCACCCGGCTTGCGGCCGGGCTTCTGGGCGGCCTTGGGCGGGCGCGCCGACGCGGGCGCCATGTCGGCCTGGGGCTGGCCCGCCCCGCCCTGGGCATGCTTGCCGGGCTTGCCGGCGCCAGGCTTGCCGGACCGGGCCGGCTTGCCGGCGGGTTTCCCCGCGGGTTTTCCGGCGGCGCCGGCGGGCTTGCCCGGTTTCCCCGGACGGGCGGGCCGGGCCGGCCGGTTCGAGGCGGGCCGGCCTTCGGCATGCGCGTCCTGGGCGTCGAAGCCCTGGGCATGGGATTTCCTGGCCGGCTTGCGGCCGGGCTTCGCGTCCTGGCGGGCCTTGCCGCCATCCGGATGGCCGTTGGCCAGCCCGCCGCTGATGAGCAGCCCGGTGGTGAACGGATCGATGCCGCCCTTGCGGCCGCCCGACACCTTCCCCCGGCGGTTCAGGCGCGCGCCGTTCTGGCCATTCTGGCCCGGCGTGCCGAATCCCGGCGGCAGGGCGCTGGCATGCGACAGGGGCTGGCGCTCGGACTGGCTGTCGTCCTCGTCGGCGCCGCGCAGCAGGCCCAGCTGGACCATCAGCGCCCCGACCAGGCCGGAATCCAGCTCGTCCCAGCGCCCCCGGCGCAGGTTGGTGGGCAGCATCACGTCGCCGAAGCGCGTGCGGATCAGGCGGCTGACGGTCACCCCCGCCGCCTCGAACATACGCCGCACTTCGCGGTTGCGGCCCTCGCTGAGCGTGACCCGGTACCAGCGATTGCTGCCTTCGCCGCCGATGTAGTCCAGGGAATTGAACCGGGCCTCGCCGTCTTCCAGCTGGATGCCGCTGGTCAGGCGGGCCTGTTCCGCTTCGCCCAGTTCGCCCAGGATGCGGACCGCGTATTCGCGTTCCGCCCCGTAGCGCGGATGCGACAGCCGGTTGGCGAGGTCGCCCGAGGTCGTCAGGATCAGCAGGCCCTCGGTGTTCAGGTCCAGGCGCCCCACCGACAGCCACTTGCCGGTGCGGATGCGCGGCAGGCGGGCGAACACGGAAGCCCGGCCTTCGGGGTCGTCATGGCTGACGATTTCGCCGGCCGGCTTGTGATAGAGGATCACGCGGGGCAGCTTGCCCGCCTTGGGACGGGTCACCAGGCGGCCGTTGACGCGGACCTTGTCGTCCGGGCCGATGCGCTGGCCCACGTGGGCGGGCTCGCCATTGACCGAGACGCGGCCGGCGACGATCAGCTCTTCCATCTCGCGCCGCGAGCCCACGCCCGCGTCGGCCAGGACCTTGTGCAGCTTCGGCATCAGGACGTCGCTGTTCAGGTAGCGGTCCAGGCGCCGGGCGGTCGGATGGGCGTCCTTCAGGTAATCCAGGGCGCGGTCGGCTTCTTCCGCCGAACCCGCGTCGACGGCCTCGGCGGCCTCGGCCTCGCGGGCCTCGCCACCCTGGGCGCCGGCCTGCTGGGCATCTCCCCGGCGGCGGCGAAACGGCGTGCGCAGCTTGCGCCCCCGCGGCTTGCCGTTTTCCGGCCGGTTCTCGGCCGCGGGCGGCGTTTCGGGCGCGCCCTGCGCGGCGCTCGGCATCGTCTCGATTTCTGCTGTCATGGGGTTCGGTGACTCCTACACAAAATTCCGTTCTTCATTCATCCGGGCCGCGCGGCCCCGGGGCCGGGGAATCGTCCGCATCGGCGTCCGGAGACGCGGCGGCATCCACGGGCGCCTGGCCGGGCGCATCCGCCCGGGCCGCCTCGCCGGCGCCATCCTCTTCATCCACCACTGCTTCCGCGCCCCGCGCGGCATCCGGTCCATCCGCCGCATCGAACGCGAGGACTCCCAGCGCTTCCGCGGCCTCCTCGGCATCGAGCGCGGGCAGTTCGTCCAGCGCCCGCAGACCGAGGTCATCGAGGAAGCGGCGCGTCGTCCCCAGCAGGGCCGGACGCCCCGGCGCGTCGCGATAGCCCAGGGTTTCGATCCAGCCCCGGTCTTCGAGGGTGCGGATGATCTGTGCCGAGACCGTGACGCCGCGGATGTCCTCGATGTCCCCGCGCGTCACGGGCTGCCGCCATGCGATGATGGCGAGCGTTTCGAGCACGGCGCGAGAATAGCGAGGCGGTTTTTCGGGGCTCAGGCGCCCCAGGTAACGCTGCATGTCGGGACGGCTCTGGAAGCGCCAGCCACTGGCGAGCTGCACCAGTTCGAGCCCCCGTTCCTGCCAGTCGAGCTGCAGGGCAGCCAGATGGCGGCGGATGTCGTCCCCGGAAATCGTGTCTTCGAAGAGACTGCGCAGATCGGCGACCGCGAGAGGCGCATCGGCGCACAATAAAGCCGTTTCCAATACGCGCAGGATTTCCGTTTCCGTCATTTTAGCTTGAACTCCGATCGGTTGCTTGCATTATTTTCGCAGACTTGCTATAGTCTTGTTTTCCAGACGCGGGGTGGAGCAGTCTGGCAGCTCGTCGGGCTCATAACCCGAAGGTCACAGGTTCAAATCCTGTCCCCGCAACCACAATTCGAATCAAGCCCGGATACCGCAAGGTTCCGGGCTTTTTTCATTCCGGCCGCCCGCATGCCAGGCGGCCAGGACGCGCCAGCCGGCGCACCGGCGCACCGGCGCGCCTGGCGGGCACGCTAGGCTCCGATCCCCGGCGCGTCCGGATGCGTCCGCACCGCCCGTTCCCGCACCAGCGCCTCGAATTCGGCCGCCGGCAGCGGGCGGCTCAGCAGGTAGCCCTGCCAGGCATGGCAATGATGCCGCTCCAGGAAGGCGCGCTGGGCCTCGGTTTCCACCCCCTCGGCGATGACGCGCAGGCCCAGGCTGATCCCCAGGGCGACGATGGTGCGCGCGATCGCCGCGTCGTTGGGATCGGTCAGCACGTCGCGCACGAAGCTCTGGTCGATCTTCAACTGGTCGAGCGGCAGCCGCTTCAGGTAGGCCAGCGACGAATAGCCGGTGCCGAAATCGTCCAGCGAGAACCCCACGCCATAGCCCTTGAGCTGCACCATCTTGCGGATCGTGTCCTCGATGTCCTGCAACAGCAGTCCTTCGGTCAGCTCGAGCTCGAGCCGGCTGGCGTCCGCGCCGGTGCCGGCCAGGGCCGCCAGGGCCTGATCGACGAAACCGGATTGGTGGAACTGGCGCGGGCTGACGTTGACGGCCAGGCTCAGGTGCGCGAACACGGGGTCCTGCGCCCAGCGGGCCAGTTGCTCGCAGGCGGCCCGCAGCACCCACTCGCCCAGCGGCAGGATCAGGCCGGTTTCCTCGGCCAGGGGGATGAAGGCGGCCGGCGAGACGAAGCCATCCTGGGGATGATGCCAGCGCAGCAGCGCCTCGCAGCCGATGATGCGGTCCCGGTCCACCTGGGGCTGGTAGAACAGCTCGAACTGGCCCTGCTCCAGGCCGATGCGCATGTCCAGCTCCAGCGCGGCCCGCCGATGCACCGCGGCCTGCATGAACGGATCGTAGAAGCGCAGGGTGTTGCGGCCCGCCGCCTTGGCCTGGTACATGGCTAGGTCGGCCCGCTTGAGATGCTCGTCCACTCCCTGCTCCAGGCCGTGGAACACCGCCGCCCCCATGCTGACCGTCGCGTGATAGTGCTCCGCGCCCAGCAGGTAGGGCGCGCTCAGCAGCGCCAGGATGCGCTGGCCGATTTCCTCCGCCCGCGCGGCGGCTTCTTCGGGAGAGGCGCCCAGGTCCTCGAGGACGACCACGAATTCGTCGTCCCCGTGCCGGGCCACGGTCTGCGAGTCGGGCAGGCAGGTCCGCAGGCGTTCGGCCACCTGGCGCAGCACCAGGTCTCCGCTGTCGTGGCCCCGGGTCTCGTTCAGGGTCTTGAAATGGTCCAGGTCCAGCATCAGCAGCGCGCCCCAGCGCTGATGGCGCGCGGCCGAGGCCAGGGTCTGCTGCAGCCGGTCCAGCAGCAGGCGGCGGTTGGGCAGGCCGGTCAGGGAATCGTAAAAGGCCAGGTAGTTGATCTCCTCCTCGGCCGCCTTGCGCTGGGTGTGGTCTTCCAGGGTCAGCAGATAGTCGTCGCCCAGCAGGACCCCGGCGACCTCGATCGTCCGGTGGCTGCCGTCGCTGCACAGGATCTGGTATTCGCCCGCCGCGATGACGCCTTCGCCCGACCGGCGGGCCGCGTCGCACAGGCGCGCCCAGCGCAGGCGCGCCCGATCGCGAATGTCCGGATCGGGACAGATGCGCGCCCACCAGGCCTGCACGTCCGGGACCTCCTGCTCGGTGTAGCCGAAGATCTGCACGAACTGCCGGTTGCGGAACGTGATGCGCTCATCGTGCCGCACCAGGCACACCCCCACCGGCAGGTGATCGAGGATGCTGCGCAGGCGCCGCTCCCGCTCCCGCAGCGCATCCTGCATGCGGCGCCGTTCGTCGATGTCCTGGATGACGGCGACGTGGTAGTCGGGCGCCTCGCCCGGCTGCCAGATGGGCGACACGGTCAGGTCCACCCAGATCGGCTCGCCGGTCTTGCGCAGGACGCGCTTTTCGAGCCGGAATTCGCGGATTTCCCCCGCCTGGACGCGCCGCATCTGCTCCAGGTCCAGCGCCAGATCGTCCGGATGGGTCAACTGCCGGAAATCGAGCTGCAGCAGTTCGTCGCGCGCATAGCCCAGGATGTCGCAGTATTTCTGATTGACGCGAACCAGGCGGCCGGTCTTCACGTCGGTCACGGAAACGCCGACCGCCGCCTGGTTGAAGACGGCGCGGAAGCGTTCCTCGCTGCGCCGCAGGGCCTCGTGGGTGGAAGCGACTTCGGTGAAAGCCCGCGTGCGCTGGCGCGCCAGCAGGCCGGCCAGCGCCGTCAGCAGCAGGGTCAGGGCCACGCCCGCGCCGCCGATCCACCAGGGCATCATCCGCTCGGTGGGGGACAGCAGGGGATGGCTGGGCGTGAAACCCAGACGCCAGACCCGGCCCATCACGTCCAGCAGGCGGGTTTCCTCGAGCGATGCCCGGGGCGCGGGGTCGTCCGGCGACAGCGCCGAAACGCCCAGCATGGCCGGCACCCCCGGGACGCCGCTGGCGCCGACGTCCTGCAGCCGCACCGACAGGCCGCGCAGGAATCCGGACGCGCGGATGGCGTCCAGCATTCCGCTGACCCGCACCACGGCGGCGACCGCACCGATGAAGCGATCGCCCTCGCCGTGATGGAACACGGGGAAACGCAGGACGAAGGCCGTGTTGTCCTCTTTTTCCTGCAACAGGGCGAAAGGCGCCGACACCATCGGACGGCCCGTCGCCCGCCCCATCAGCAGGGAGGCCAGGTTCGCGGGCTGGGAGGCGATGTCCAGCCCCCAGACGCCCGCGTTGCCTTCCCGGGGCCAGAGATATTCGACGACGTAATGGTCGGGCCGGTCGATGCGCGGGTGGACGACCGGCGCCGCGGGATCCGCCCCGGGGAAGCGGGCGCGCAGCCGCGATTCATAGGCGGGCAGTTCGGCGGCGGGCACCCAGCGCACGAAGGACAGGTTCACCAGTTCGGGATAGTTCCTGCGCACGTCGTGCTGCGCCACCACGCGCTCGAACATCCTGTCGTCCAGGTCGGGATTCACCATGAACAGGTCCCGCAGACCGGATACGACCTCGGCATAGGCCACGATGCGCTGGGCGATCGCGTCGCTGGAGGAACGGACTTCCTCGGAAAACCGGAGCTGGGCGATCGATTCCCCCGTCTCCCGCTGCTGCAGCGCCAGCGCGCCGGTGAGGCCGAGCCCGGACACGGCCACCAGCAAACAGGGGAACCAGAGGTTGAATGTTCGTCTTGCGGAAAATGCCGCCATGAGACTCCTCGATCGAAAGGGCAGGCAAAGACGCAGGGGAATTCATGCGCGCCCCGCCGGGCGGCGGCGCTCCCGGGGTAAGAATAGCGGTTTTTCCCCGGCTGTCGTGAAATGTTTCAAACAACGGCGCACACGGCCCTGAAGCACACGTCCGGGCAAAGGGGCGGGATTCACCAGCGCACGAAGAACAGCACCCAGGCCCAGCAGAACGGCAGCAGTCCGGCCGCCACCAGGACCACGGCCCCCAGTCTGCGCAGCGGCTCCGGCGTGCGCAGGCCCGCCAGCCGCCATTCGAAGCGCAGGCTCCAGGCGAGCGCCAGCGCCAGCAGGGTGAAGCGCACGGCATTGGCCCAGCCGGTGGGCACGCCCTCGTGCTGCAGCAAGGTCAGCGTCGTGGCCGACAGCCCCAGGAACACCCCCACGCCCGCCGCCGGGATTAGGCCCTGGGCAAGCTTGTGCACGCCCGCCAGGCGACTGCGCAGCAGCCGGCCGTCCGCGTCCCGCACCCCCGGGGTTTCCGCCGCCGGCAGCAGGCGATCCGCCAGCCACAGGCCGCAGAACACGGCGCCGCCCACGACGACGGCCGCGCCGCCGATGAAGAACAGGATGACGGCGCCGTCCAGCCAGCTGAAGCTGTCGTTGACGTCCGGGTAGTGGGTCAGGATGAACCAGGGCGCGTTGTCGGCCAGGGGCCAGTAGATGTCCCTCGCCACCAGCCAGGTCGCGGCGGACTGCTTGATGGACACGAACCAGGGGCTGGCGCTCCACAGGAAGGCGCCCACGGCCAGACCCATCAGACCGAAGACGATCAGCGCCGTCTGCCAGCCCCCGCCTTCGGCCACGTGGACGATCTCGGCCTCCGGCGAGCGGGGCGTCAGGGTGATGGCGCCCCGGTAGTCGCTGCAGCGCCCGCACATGTGGCATTCGGCCGCCCCCTGCATGTTGCGCAGGGGCAGCAGGGGCGCGCAGTTGATGGATTCGGTCCGCCGCACGGGCGCGCGCCAGGCGGCGGCGTCCACCCGGTAGTGCCAGGGCGCGAGCTTGGCCAGGAGGTTGAACACGCCATTGACCGGGCACAGGTACTTGCACCACACGCGCTTGTCGCGCCCGTAGAGCCAGCCGACGATCATGGCGGCCACGGTGGAGCCGCCCAGCACGGCGGCGACCGCCCAGGGATACTGGTAGACGCTGACCAGCTGTCCGTAGATCGTGGTCAGACTGAAGGCCACGAAGGGCCAGCCGCCCCAGCGCATCCAGCGCGGGATGGCCCGGCCGCGCCCATGCCGGCTGGCCCACTCGGTCAGGGCGCCCTCGGGACAGAACAGGCCGCACCAGGCGCGCCCGAACAGGGGGATGGACACCAGCACGAACGGCCACCAGATGCCCCAGAAGGCGAACTGTGCCAGGATGGTGAGATTGTTGAAGACGGAGGCGGTGCGGTCCGGCAGCGGCATGGCCGCCGGAATCGCCAGCAGGGCGACGTAGACGGCGACGATGGTCCATTGCACCCGCCGGATCGCGCGCTGGTGATCGCGCAGGAAATCCCCCGCGCGAGCGACACTGGAACGGAACGAATGCGACGAAATCATGCGGCTATGCCATTTCACGTCATGTGGCCAAGGCGGTATTCTCCCCGCATCCCCTCTTCCAAGCAAACAGGAGTTGCCTCATGAAAGCCATCGGATACCGACAGGCCGGCCCCCTCGACCGCGACGACGCGCTGGTCGACATCGAACTCGATCGCCCGGCGCCGCGGGGCCGCGACCTGCTGGTCGAGATCGCGGCGGTGTCCGTCAACCCCGTCGACACCAAGATCCGCAGGAACGTGTCCCCCGGATCCGGCGAGTGGAAGGTCCTGGGCTGGGACGCCGTCGGACGGGTCGCGGCCGTCGGCCCCGAGGCCACGCGCTTCCAGCCCGGCGACGCGGTGTTCTACGCCGGGGCGCTGAACCGGCAGGGCGCCAACAGCGAATTCCACCTGGTCGACGAGCGCATCGTCGGCCGCAAGCCCGGCACGCTCGGCGACGCCGAGGCGGCCGCCCTGCCCCTGACGGCCATCACCGCCTGGGAAATGCTGTTCGACCGGCTCGACGTGCGGCGCGCCGTGCCCGGCGCGGCGAACGCCATCCTGATCGTCGGCGGCGCGGGCGGAGTCGGCTCGATCGCCATCCAGCTCGCCAAGGCGCTCACGGACCTGACCGTCGTCGCCACCGCGTCCCGTCCGGAGACCCGCGCCTGGGTCGAGGCGCTGGGCGCCGACCACGTCGTGGATCACCGCGAACCCCTGGCCGCACAGGTGGCGGCCCTGGGCATCGGCCAGCCCGCCTTCGTCTTCTCGACCACCGCGACCGACCGGCACGCCGCGCAGATCGCGGAACTGATCGCGCCGCAAGGCCGCCTGGGCCTGATCGACGACCCCGAGAGCATCGACGTCAAGCTGTTCAAGCGCAAGTCGGTGTCCATCCACTGGGAATTCATGTACACCCGCTCGATGTTCGAGACCGTGGACATCGAGGAACAGGGCCGCCTGCTGGACGAGGTCGCCCGGCTGGTGGACGCGGGCCGGCTGCGCACCACGCTGACCGAGATCCTGCGCCCGATCGACGCAGCCAATCTGCGCAAGGCGCATGCCCTGCTGGAAAGCGGCCGCGCCCGGGGCAAGATCGTGCTGGAAGGCTTCGGGGACTGAAGCGGCGGCGCGGGGTGCGGGCGGCCCCCGGCCGCCGCGCCCCGCGCATGCCGCGCATCGGCCACAGGCTAGGCCACCACGCCCGCCTTGGCCCGGCCGGACGGCGCCGGCGCGGCGGCGCGCGAGGCGCGGCGCAGCAGCCACGCCACGGCGCACCAGTACGCCAGCCAGATCAGCAGTTGCGACAGCGCGGGGTAGGCGCGATAGCCGGCGAAATCGGCCAGGATCTTGCCCAGCCCGCCTTCGGTGTCCAGCAGCCAGGACGTGTCCCACACCGGGTCCATCAGGGCCGGCAGCACGTCCAGGGAAATCAGCCGGTCCGTGGCCGACACCAGCAGCGCGCCGGCCAGCAGCAGCAAGAGGATCTCCGTCAGCTTGAAGAAGCGCCGCCAGGTGATGATCCGCCCGCCCAACTGCAGCAGCCAGAAGGTCAGCAGCGCCGCCGCGAATCCCCCCAGGCCGGCCAGGACCATGGCGCCGACGCCGCCCGATTCCTGCGAGGACAGGACGGTGCCGTACAGGAAGACCACGGTTTCGCTGCCTTCGCGCGCGACGGCGATCATGACCAGCGCGAGCAGGCCCCACCAATGATCGCCGCCGATCTGCTCGGACGCGCCCGATTCCAGTTCGCGCTTCAGGCCGCGCCCATGGGCGCGCATCCAGACGACCATCTGGACCACCAGCCCGCAGGCCGCCAGCGCCATCAGGGCCTGGAACCATTCCTGCCCCTCGTCGGACAGCCAGGAGGAAATCCCCAGCAGCACCAGCGCCAGCGCGCCGGCCAGCAGCAGCCCGGCGCCCACGCCGCCCCACAGCCAGGGCAGCCCGCGCCGGCCTTCCGGCGAGGCGCGCAGCCAGGAATACAGGATGCCGACGACCAGCAGGGCCTCGACACTTTCACGCCAGACGATGAAGGCGACTTGTTCCATGATGATCAGGACCCGCTCGTACGCATCAGGGCTTGGGCAGCACCACCAGGGTGCCCTTCACCTGGGGATGGAAGTCGTCGAAGAAGGGATACTCGCCCGGCCGCGACAGGGACAGCACCACGAACGAGGTCACCCCCGGCCCCAGCACCTTTTCCTTGCGCAGCGGCAGGCTTTCGAATTCGACGGCCTCGCTGCTTTCGTTGACCAGGACGATCTTGAAGCGACCCGCCGGCACTTCCAGGCGGGCCGGTTCGAAGGTGCCGTCGGCCTTGAAGGTCAGCGTGTAGACCGGCATGTCGGCGGCACGGGCCGCCGGCACCGGCGCAAGCCAGCCCGCCCACGCCAGGGCCGCCAGCGCGATCCAGACGCGCATGTCAGTAGCCGCCCTTCTTGCCGGTGCCGGCATAGACGAACTCGTACTTGACCTCGAAGGTCTTGAACCACGGCGCGACGCCGGTTTCCTTGTCGACGTGGCGGCCGAAGTGGTTGTTGTGCGCGGTCTCGGGCGAGCCAATGACGAAGGTCAGGTTGTATTTGCCCGGGCCTTCGAGCTTGACGTTGTCGCCGTAATGCGGACCGTCGTTGGCCACCATAGGCATCAGGTCGCCCTTCAGGACCTTGTCGCTGCCCTGCTTCTGCAGCACGTACTGGATGTTCAGGTACGGCGCCCAGGCGCCTTCGGGCAGGCCGTTCTTGTTGTCCGCCGTGGCGTGGATGTCGGCTTCCAGGTGGATGTCGGAGTCCTTCGCGGCGCGCATCATGCCTTCCGGTTCCATTTCCACCGGCTGCAGATAGACCGCCGCCACTTCCAGCCCGTTGAGCTCGCTGGGCTCGCCGATGGGATATTCGGCCGCCAGGGCGGAAGAAGCCAGGCCGATGCCGGCCAGCGCGACGAACAGTTTTTTCACCATGAACGATCTCCGTGCTAATAAGAGGAATGATTCTCGTTACTATAACATCAGGAGACCGCCACGGAATGAAGCTGGATCAAGAAAATACGACGCGAGGCCGGACGTTTCGCCCGGCCCGCGGTCACTTCTTCTTTTTCCCGCTTTCGGGCGGCTGCCCGGGAAAGGGAAAGGCCGAGAACATGGTGCGCGTCTGGTCCTGCATCTGGTCCTGCATCTGGACGAACAGGCTGCGGCTTTGCTCGATGTAGTTGTTCATCATGTTCTGCAGGGCCGGCGTCTGCATGCTCATCAGCTGGGCCCAGGCCTCCGGGCCGAAATGCTGCTGGTACAGCCCCTGGGACTGCTCGGCCATGCGATCCTGGATGTCCATCAGCACCTGGATGTTCTTTTCCAGGAACGTGCCCATCACGCCCTGCATGGCGTGGCCGTAGAAGCGGATGATCTGCGCCAGCGCCTCGGCCGAGAACATGGGCACGCCGCCGGATTCCTCTTCGAGGATGATCTGGAGCAGGATGCTGCGGGTCAGGTCGTCGCCGGTCTTGGCGTCGACGACCTTGAACACCGCGTTGTCCAGGACGAGCTGCTTGATGTCGGCCAGCGTGATGTAGGCGCTGGACTGGGTATCGTAGAGGCGGCGGTTGGGGTACTTCTTGATGAGCCGTTCCGCCTGGGGTGAAGTGGTATGCCTCGCCATGATCAGCCCATGTGCAAGCCGCCGTTCAGCGAGAAATCCGCCCCGGTGGCAAAGCCTGAATCGTCGGACGCCAGCCAGGCGACGATGGAGCCGATTTCTTCCGGCGTGCCCAGGCGCTTGACCGGGATGGTGGCGACGATCTTTTCCAGCACGTCGGGGCGGATGGCCCGCACCATGTCGGTGCCGATGTAGCCCGGCGAGATGGTGTTGACGGTGACGCCCTTGCTGGCGACTTCCTGGGCCAGGGCCATGGTGAAGCCGTGGATGCCGGCCTTGGCGGTGGAATAGTTGGTCTGGCCGAACTGGCCCTTCTGGCCGTTCACCGAGCTGATGTTGATGATCCGCCCCCATTGGCGGTCCACCATGTCGTCGATGACCTGCTTGGTCACGTTGAACAGGCTGTTCAGGTTGGTGTCGATGACGGCGCGCCAGTCTTCCCGGCTCATCTTGCGGAAGACGCCGTCGCGGGTGATGCCCGCGTTGTTCACCAGCACGTCGACCGGGCCGAACTGTTCCTTGACCTTGATGAAGGCCTCGACCGTGGAATCCCAGTCGGACACGTTGCCGACCGAGGCGCTGAACTTGTAGCCCAGCGCGGCCTGCTCGTCGAGCCACTTGGCATGGTCCCGGCTGGGGCCGCAACCGGCCACCACCGTGAAGCCTTCCTTTGCGAGACGCTGGCAGATCGACGTTCCGATGCCGCCCATGCCCCCCGTCACGTAAGCCAGTTTGCCGCTCATGGTGTTCTCCTTTTCAGACTGCTTTGACTTTGACATAGCGCCCGGGTGCGGGTTCTATGGCGGGATATTTTCGATTGCCCGGGGTGCGGCGGGCGGGCCGCCAGTCGCCCGAATGCCCGGCCAGCCAGTCCAGCCAGTCGGGCCACCAGCTGCCGCCGGCATGGGCCGCCTGGTCCAGCCAGGTGTCTGGGTCGCCCGGCAGGACGGCGTCCTGGTCCCAGGACCAGTAGCCCCGGCGGCCGCGCGCCGGGGGATTGACGACCCCCGCGATGTGGCCGGACTCGCCCAGCACGAAGCGCAGCGGCCCGCGCAGCAGCCGCGTCGAGGCGTAGGCCGAGGTCCAGGGCACGATGTGGTCTTCGCGCGAGGCGTACAGATAGGCCGGCATGTCCAGGGCGCGCAGGTCGGCCGGCGCGCCGCAGATGCGCAGCTGGCCGGTTTCGAGGCGGTTTTCCAGGTAGGTGTTGCGGAAATACCAGGTGAAGAACGGTCCCGGCAGGTTGGTGCCGTCGGCGTTCCAGGCCAGCAGGTCGAAGGCCCTGGGCGACTCGCCCATCAGATAGTTGGAGCCGACGTAGTTCCACACCAGCTCCGAGGGCCTCAGGAAGGAAAAAGTGGTGGATAGTTCGCCCGCCGTCATCAGGCCACCCGCACCCAGCTGCTGCTCGCGCGCGCGGGCATGCTGTTCGTCGACGAAGACGTCGAGGATGCCGGTCTCGCGGAAATCCAGGAAGGTGGTCAGCAGGGTCAGCGCGGCCACCGGATCCTCGTCCCGGGCGCGCGCCACGGCCAGGGCGCTGGAGAGCAGCGTACCCCCCACGCAGAAGCCCAGGGCGTTGATCTGCGCCTGGCGGGTCACGTCGCGCACGACCTGGATGGCCCGCAGCACGCCGTCCTCGACGTAGTCGTCCCAGGTCTTGCGCTCGATGTCGTCCTGGTCCTCCGGGAGCGGATTGCGCCAGGACACCATGAAGACCTCGAACCCGGCCTGCACGGCGTGCAGCACCAGGGAATTGGCCGGCTGCAGGTCCAGGATGTAGTACTTGTTGATGCAGGGCGGCACCATCAGCAGGGGCCGGCGGCGGACCTTTTCCGTCTGCGGCCGGTACTGGATGAGCTGCATCAGGGGGTTTTCGTAGATCACCGACCCCGGGGTGACGGCCAGGTTCTCGCCCGGCACGAAGGCGGATTCGTCGGTCTGCGTGATGCGGCCCCGCGTCAGGTCGCGCATCAGGTTCGCCAGCCCCCGCTGCAGGGATTCGCCGCCGCTGTCGACCAGGGCCCGCTGGGCGTCGGGATTGGACGCCAGGAAATTGGACGGCGAGGCGGCCTCGACCCATTGCATGATCGAGAACTGCAGGCGTTCGCGCGCGGCGTCTTCGAGATCGGCGGCCTGCGCGAGGCGCCGCAGGGCGTCGGCCATGACGAGGTAGGCGTGCGCCGAGAACAGGGCCTGGGGATTGCCGGCCCAGGCGTCCGACGAGAAGCGGCGGTCGGCGGGCGGCGTCAGCGCGCCCTGCCGGAACCGATCCAGCAGCGACTGCCAGGCCTGGATGAAATCTGACTGAATGGACGCCAGTTGAGCGGGAGCGACCCCGGGCGGCATCCGCCTTTGTGAAGAATTCCGATCAGCCATTCCACCATCCCTTGTACCGCCAAGATTCCGAAACAACACGGAACCTTTCGTCTGTCTATTCTGTCATTGTGGCAAATCGCGTCAATTCGGGTAAGTCGCTAGCCCGAATAGCGCGCATGCCGGAGCCGGCATGGGTCAAAATAACGGTCTCCCGCTATGCCCGCCTCGCGGCCCGCATGCCGCTCGGATCCGTCAGGCACGCCACTGTCGCCTGCCGGCCCGACCCGGGATCGCGCCGATGGGAAAAGTACCGGTCCGCCCGCGTCCAGGTGCATTCCCCGCTCGCCTCCACCCGGTCCACGCCGGCGCGCAGCAGCCGGGCGCGCGCCAGGCCCGCCAGGTCGGCCAGCCATCGAGGCCCCCACGCCGCGCGGCCTGCGGCCGCTTGCTGTCCCCCGAGGAGGCGCTTTTCGCCTTCGGACGGTCCAGCGGCAAAAAGACCGCGATCCGGCTGGAAAACGAAGCAGGCCTCCAACCCCGCATCCAGATCCAGGAAGGCTTCCCGCACTTCGGGCCCGACCTGGAAGGCCCGCGGGCCGATGCCCGGCCCGATCCAGGCGCGCCAGCGCGCGGCCGGCGCCCGGCGGCGCATCGCGTCCAGCGTGTTTTCCAGCACGCCGGCCGCCAGTCCGCGCCAGCCCGCATGGGCGACGCCCAGCACGGTGCCGGCCTCGTCGGCCAGCACGACCGGCAGGCAGTCGGCGGTCATGATCGCCAGGGGGCGGCCGCGCCGGGTCGTCACGGCGGCGTCGGCGCGGGGGACGGGCGCATCGGACGCCGGCGCGGCGTCGGCGTCGAACACGTCGGTGCCGTGCACCTGTTCCAGCCAGACCGGCTCGTCCGGCAAGGCGCGCCGCAGCCGCGACCGGTTTTCCCGCACGGCCTCCGGGTCGTCCCCGACGTGCGTGCCCAGGTTCAGGCTGTCCCGGGGCGCCAGGCTGACGCCGCCGACGCGCCAGGTCGAGAAATAGCGCACGCCGGTCCAGGGTTCGCCCGTCACGCCCCGCAGGCCGGGAGCCGGTTCAAGCACGGTCGTCGCCATCGCCTTCCCAGAGTATGCCGTCGAGCACGCGGCGGAAATCGTCCGGCGGCTCCGCCGTGAAGGCGCAGGGCCGTCCGGTGACGGGATCGTCGAAGCCCAGCGCGCGCGCGTGCAGCATCTGCCGGCCGGCGCCGGCCTCCAGCCGCCCGCCATACAGGGTGTCGCCCAGCAGGGGATGCCTCAAGCGGGCCATGTGGACGCGGATCTGGTGCGTGCGGCCGGTTTCCAGGCGGCACAACACGCGGGACACGGCGAGCCCGCCGAAATGCCCGACGCCCAGGGACTCGTAATGGGTGACGGCGGGTTTGGGCGCCACCGGACGGTCCGAGCTCATGCGGACCGGAACCCGGGCGTCGCGGCCGATCGGCGCGTCCACCGTGCCCCGCCCCGACAGCGCGCCGTGCACCAGCGCGCAGTATTCGCGCTTGACCGTGCGGGCCTGGAGCTGGCGCACCAGTTGCGTCTGGGCGGTCTCCGTGCGGGCCACGACCAGCAGCCCCGAGGTGTCCTTGTCCAGCCGGTGGACGATGCCGGCCCGGGCCACGCGGGCCAGTTCCGGATAGCGGAACAGCAGGCCGTTGAGCAGCGTGCCGTGCCAGTTGCCCGCGCCCGGATGCGTCACCAGTCCAGCGGGCTTGTCCACCACGATCCAGTCCGGGGAATCGTCCACGACGCGGAAGGCGACGTCTTCGGGCACGAAGGCCAGATCCTCGGGCGCCTGCTGGGGCCAGACCTGGATGAGGGCGCCGGGCCCCACCCGGGTGCGCACCTTGCCCACGGCGCCGTCGACCTCGACGTGGCCGTCCTCGATCCAGGACTGCAGGCGGCTGCGCGAATGCCGCGGCATCAGGCGGGCGAGCGTCTTGTCCAGCCGGTCCGGCAGGATGTCCGGCGGCAGGCGGAACACCTCGGGCGCGTCGGGGCCGGTGTCTTCGGTGGCGATATCCGTGTACGGCATGGCGACAAATCATATAATCTGCCGACAATGCTAACACCTTGACCAAGGACGCCCCGTGGCCGCGCATGCCCCCGTTTTCCCGAAAGCCCTGTCAACCCGCATCCGGCTGGTCCTGGCTTGCCTGTGCATGGCCCTGGCGGCGGGCTGCAGCTCGACCAAGGGCAACATCGATCCGACCGCGGGCTGGAGCGCGGAACGCCTCTACAGCCAGGCCCGCTCCGACATCAGCTCGGGCAACTGGTCCGACGCCCGCAAGAACCTCGAAGCCCTGGAAGCCCGCTACCCCTTCGGCATCTACGCGCAGCAGTCCCTGATCGACCAGGCCTACGTCAACTGGAAGGACGAGGAACCCGAACAGGCCAAGGCCGCGATCGACCGGTTCATGCAGCAATATCCGAACCACCCCGGCACGGACTACATGCTGTACCTGAAGGGCATGATCACCTTCACGCCGCCCAGCGCCATCCTGTCGAACTTCACGCGCCAGGATCCCAGCGAACGCGATCCCAAGGGCCTGCGCGAATCCTACGAAGCCTTCAACGAGCTGATCCGGCGCTACCCCGACAGCCGCTACACGCCCGACGCCCGCAAGCGCGCCGCCTGGCTGGTCAACACCATCGCCGAGAACGAAGTCCACATCGCCCAGTACTACTACGAACGCGGCGCCTACGTGGCGGCGGCCAACCGCGCCCAGACCGTGGTCACCGACTTCAAGGGCGTGCCCATCGCGGAAAAGGCCCTCTACCTGATGATGCTCAGCTACGACAAGCTGAACCTGCCGGAACTGCGCGACGACGCCAAGCGCGTGCTCGACCAGAACTTCCCGGACAGCAAGTACTACAAGCAGGGCCTGGACGAGCCCGTCAACCGCTGGAACCCCATCAACTGGTTCTGATCCCCGGGCGCGCCGCTCAGGACCCGGCGGCGTCCTCGGCGGCCGGCTCCCGCTGGCCGGGCGGATGGCCCAGGAAATCCAGGGCCACCTCGGCGTCCCGGGTACGGGCGAAGGGCGGCAGCCCCTGCCACAGCAGCCGCCCGTAGGGCTTGTCCACCAGGCGCCCGTCGCCCACCACCAGCACCCCCCAGTCGGTCTCGGACCGGATCAGGCGCCCCGCGCCCTGCTTGAGCAGCAGCGCCGCCTGCGGCAACTGGTATTCCATGAAGGGATTGCCGCCCTCGGCCCGGCAAGCATTCAGGCGCGCCTCGAGCACGGGATCATCGGGCGGGGCGAACGGCAGCTTGTCGATCGCCACCAGGGTCAGCGCGTTGCCCGGCACGTCGATGCCTTCCCAGAAACTGGTGCTGCCCACCAGCACCGCGTTGCCGGCCGAGCGGAAGCGCTCGAGCAGCACGCCGCGCGAGGCCTCGCCCTGGCGCATCACCGGCCGGTCCGAGGACAGCATGCCGCGCAGCAGGGCATCGGCCACCCGGTCGACGGCGCGCAGGGTGGTGCACAGCACCAGCACCCCGCCCGCGCAGGCGTCCACCAGCGGCAGCAGGGCGCGCGCGAACGCATCCGTGAAGCCGGGATCGCTCGGCCACGGCAGGGACCGGGGCACGTACAGCAGCCCCTGCGCCGGATAGTCGAAGGGCGAGGCCCAGCTGCGCGTCTCGGCGTCCCCCAGTCCCAGCTGGCGCTGGAAGTGCTGGAAATCGCCGCGTACCGACAGGGTGGCCGAAGCCAGGACCCAGGACTGGCCCGGCCGCCGGAACCCCGAAAAGATCCGCGCCACCGACAGGGGCGCCCGCTGCAGCCGCACCGAGTGCGCGCTGTGCTCGATCCAGCGCACGGCGGCCTGGTCCTCCGTTTCCGCTTCGCCGCGGGCCGGATGGGCCCATTGCCACAAGCGGGCGCGCAGGGTGCGGGCGGTCCGGGCGGCCGCCGCCAGGTCCGGGTGGCGCTCTTCCTGGGCGCCCAGCGATTCGGCCAGCCCGTCCAGCGCCTGCGCCAGGCGGTCCAGGGACTGGTCGAAGGCCTCGGCCTCGGGTATCTGCTCGAAGGTCGCCCGGCCGCCCGGCAGCCGCCCCACGGGGGCGCTGACGAGGCGCAGGTCGCGCGCCGCCGCGTCCAGGGCCTGGCACAGTTCGCTCCAGCGGACGGTTTCGCGCGCGTGCGCCAGCCCGGCCGCCTCGGCCTGGCGGGCGCAATCCAGCACCTGGTGCAGCGACAGGCTCTGGCCCAGGAAACGGGTGGCGGTGTCGGGCAACTGGTGCGCCTCGTCGAAGACCACCAGCCGGGTCTCCGGCAGCAGGTCGGCGACGCCCTCTTCCCGCAGCGCCAGGTCCGCCATGAACAGGGCGTGGTTGACCACCACCACGTCGGCTTCCTGGGCATGGCGGCGCGCCTTCAGCAGGAAACAGTCGCGCACATAGGGGCATTCCTGGCCCAGGCAGTTTTCCCGGGTGGAGGTCACGCGGTTCCAGATGTCGGCGGTTTCCGGCACCTCGGGCAGGTCGGCGCGGTCGCCGCTGCCGCTTTCGCGCACGAAACGGCGGATGGCGCGCAGCTGGGGCATTTCCTCGCGCGACTTCAGGGCGCGCTCGTCCTGCTCGACGCGTTCCAGGTGGTAGTGGCAGACATAGTTGCCGCGCCCCTTGAGCAGCGCCACGTCCACCGGCAGGGCCAGCGCGTCGCGCAGGCGCGGGATGTCGCGGCGGAACAGCTGGTCCTGCAGGGTGCGGGTGCCGGTGGACACCAGCACCTTGCCGCCCGAGAGGAACGCGGGCGCCAGGTAGGCCCAGGTCTTGCCCGTGCCGGTGCCGGCCTCGGCGATCAGCACGCCGCCGCCTTCCAGGGTGTCGCGGATGGCCTCGGAAAGCTCCAGCTGGGCCGCGCGCGGCACGTAGCCCGGCAGCTGGCGGGCCAGCGGGCCGTCGGGGCCGAAGAGGTCGGCGAGGTCGTCGGAAAACATGATGCGGGGCGGGACGTGGATGCGGATCAACCTCCGGATGATACGCCAGGGAACCCCGGCCGGACGGAGCGGGTGTGGCAAAATGCGCCGCTTGTACCGGTACTACGCTACGCGACACACATGACCATGACCCGCTCCGATTCCCAGACCCATGCCGTCGATCCCGCCCGCGTCCTGCGGCTGCTGACGGCGGAACTCGACGCCCGCCCCGCCCAGGTCGCGGCGGCGGTGGACCTGCTGGACTCCGGCGCCACCGTGCCCTTCATCGCCCGCTACCGCAAGGAAGCCACCGGCGGGCTGGACGACACCGTGCTGCGCCAGCTGGAAGTGCGCCTGCTCTACATCCGCGAGCTGGAAGGCCGCCGCGTGGCGATCCTGGACTCCATCGCCGGACAGGGCAAACTGGATGACGCCCTGCGGGCGCAGATCCTGGAAGCCGACAGCAAGCAGCGGCTGGAGGACCTGTACGCCCCCTACAAGCCGAAGCGGCGCACGCGCGCCCAGATCGCCCGCGAGGCCGGCCTGGAGCCCCTGGCCGACACCCTGCTGGCCGACGCCGGGGCCGACCCCGAGGCCCTCGCGGTCGGCTACCTGAACGCCGAGGCCGGCTTCGAGGACGCGCGCGCCGTCCTGAACGGCGCGCGCGACATCCTGGCCGAGCGCTTCGCGGAAAACGCCACGCTGCTCGACACCCTGCGCACGGAGCTCTGGAACACCGGCCGGATCACCGCCCAGGTCGTGGCGGGCAAGGAAACCGAGGGCGCGAACTTCCGCGACTGGTTCGACTTCAGCGAAAGCCTGCGCACCCTGCCCTCGCACCGCATCCTGGCGCTGCTGCGCGGCCGCCAGCAAGGCATCCTGGACCTGCGCCTGGGGCTGGACCCCGAACGCGAGGCCGAAACCCCGCACCCCTTCGTGGCGCGCGTGGCCGGCATCCTGGACCTGGACGCGCGCTTCGACGCCCGCGCCACCCCCCGCCAGCACTGGCTGGCCGAAGTCTGCCGCTGGACCTGGCGGGTCAAGCTGCTGACCGGCTTCGAGACCGAGCTGATCGGCCGGCTGCGCGAAACGGCCGAGGCCGAGGCCATCCGCGTGTTCGCCGCCAACCTGAAGGACCTGCTGCTGGCCGCGCCCGCCGGCCCGAAGGCCGTGCTGGGCCTGGACCCCGGCATCCGCACGGGCGTCAAGGTCGCCGCCATCGACGCCACCGGCAAGCTGCTGGAGACCGCCACGATCTACCCCTTCGAGCCGCGCCGCGACGTGGAGGGCAGTCTGCGGACCCTGGCCGCCCTGGTCGCGCGCCACCGCATCGGCCTGGTGGCCATCGGCAACGGCACCGCTTCTCGCGAGACCGAACACCTGGTCGCCGCGCTGCGCGAGCGCCACCCCGAACTGGCCTTCGAGCGCGTCGTCGTGTCCGAGGCCGGCGCCTCGGTCTATTCGGCCTCCGAACTGGCGGCCCAGGAATTCCCCGAGCTGGACGTCAGCCTGCGCGGCGCGGTCTCCATCGCTCGCCGCCTGCAGGATCCGCTGGCCGAACTGGTGAAGATCGAGCCCAAGGCCATCGGCGTGGGCCAGTACCAGCACGACGTCAACCAGCGCGAGCTGGCCCGTTCCCTGGACGCCGTGGTCGAGGACTGCGTGAACGCCGTCGGCGTGGACGTGAACACGGCCTCGGCACCGCTGCTGACGCGCGTGTCCGGGCTGAACCAGTCCCTGGCGCG
This sequence comes from Castellaniella denitrificans, assembly GCF_042653765.1. NCBI lineage: Bacteria > Pseudomonadati > Pseudomonadota > Betaproteobacteria > Burkholderiales > Alcaligenaceae > Castellaniella > Castellaniella denitrificans. The sequence goes on from NZ_JBHSEZ010000005.1 coordinate 103,949, forward strand.
CAACATCGTCCAGTGGCGCGAGGCGCACGGCGCCTTCCGCAACCGCAAGTCCTTGCGCGACGTGCCCCGCTTCGGCGACAAGGCCTTCGAGCAGGCGGCCGGCTTCCTGCGCGTCCCGGGCTCCGACAACCCCCTGGACGCCTCGGCCGTGCACCCCGAGGCCTACCCCGTGGTCGAACGGATCCTGCTGAAGGCCGGCCAGCCCGCCGCGGCGGTGATGGGCAACGCCCAGGCCCTCAAGGGCCTGTCCCCGGCCGACTTCACCGACGAGCGCTTCGGCCTGCCCACGGTGCGCGACATCTTCGCGGAACTGGAAAAACCGGGCCGCGACCCCCGCCCCGAATTCAAGACGGCGAAATTCAAGGAAGGCGTCCACGACATCAAGGACCTGGCGCCCGGCATGGTCCTGGAGGGCGTGGTCAGCAACGTCGCCAATTTCGGCGCCTTCGTGGACATCGGCGTGCACCAGGACGGCCTGGTGCACGTGTCCGCCCTGGCCGACAAGTTCGTCAAGGACCCGCGCGACGTGGTGCGCGTGGGCCAGACGGTGCAGGTGCGCGTGCTGGAAGTCGACGTGGCGCGCAAGCGCATCGCCCTGAGCATGCGCAAGGACGATCCGGAACCGCGCCCCTCGGGCGGCGCAGCCGGCGCGGGCCAGGGCGCCGGACGGCCGGGCGGCCGCGGCGGCCCGCGCGGCGGACGATCCGACCGGCCCGCCGCCGCGCCCCAGGGCGCCATGGCCGAAGCCTTCGCGCGGCTGAGAAAGAACTGAGTCCCGGCCGGCCTCAGGCGGGGTCGTGCGGCAGCATCTGCTCCAGCAGCAGGCGGCGATGGGCCGCCCGCAGCCGGGGCAGCACGGCGCTCACGTGCGTGTCGTCCTGCAGCATCCTCAGGACGGCCGCCAGCAGGATGGGGGCGTGGATCAGCTGCACCATGTCCGTCAGCGCGCTGTCGCGCAGGGCGCCGCCCTCGACCGCGCGCCGCATCATGGCCTGCTGGCTCTGCAACAGGCGGAGATGATTTTCGCGCCAGCTTCCGAGGACCTCCGGCACCCTCGGCCCCTCGGCGATCAGCAGGTGCAGCGTGCGGATGAAGTCATCGTCCCCCAACCGCTCGTAGGCGCGGTCCAGGAAGCTGTCCACCAGGGCCGCCAGCGCCGCCTGCGGGGACTGCGCATCCGCCGAGGGCGGCCGTTCGCCGAACAGCAGGTCGGGCAGCAGCATGCGCTGCATCAGCGCCTGGAACACGGCATCCTTGCTTTCGAAGTGCGCGTACAGGCCGCCCTTGGACAGGCCGGCCCGGGCGGCGATGTCGTCCATCCGCGCCGCGCCGAACCCGCGTTCCGAGAATTCGTGCAAGGCCGCGTCCAGGATCTGGTCGCGGCGTTCGTGGGCGGGCAGGCGCCGATTCCGGGGTTTGCGGCCGGGAGCGGCCGGCGGAGGGCCGGCGGAGGGCGGGTTCGAGGACGAAGTGTTCGGCATGGCGATTGATTCTGGAAGAAAAGTTCGGCGGCGCCATTGATCTGCATCATGACTGGCGGGTGAATTATCGACTAAAAAGTCGTTAAGGGGGACCGCCATGCCACCATCTTCGAACGGCCGCACCACAGATTTCCGGGCCGCAGCCCGGGCCACCGACCAATATTTCCACGCCAGCCAGGCGCGCGCCTTCGCGTCGCTCTCGCCCGCCTCGCTCAGCCTGGCGTGGCTGGACTGGGCCCTGCACATGGCGGCCTCGCCCGGCAAGCAGACCGAACTGCTGCGCCTGGCCGCCAGCCACCAGCGCGAACTGGCGCTCTACCTGTACGACTGCCTGAAGGCGTCCGGGGATCCGTCCCGGGTCTGCGTCACGCCGCCCGAGACCGACCGCCGCTTCAGCGACCCGGCCTGGTGCCGCTGGCCGTACAACCTGCTGCACCAGGGATTCCTGCTGACCCAGGCCTGGTGGGAAGAAGCCACGTCCGACCTGTGCGGCACCGATCCTCACCACATGCAGCAGATCTCGTTCTGGGCGCGGCAGTGGCTGGACATGATGTCGCCCGGCAACCAGCTCTGGACGAACCCGGTCGCCCTCAACCGCACGGTCGAGGAAGGCGGGATGAACCTGCTGCGCGGCGGCGGCTATCTGCTGGAGGACATCATCCGCCACCAGGCCGAGATGCCGGTCGCCGGGGCGGACAAATTCCGCGTCGGGCACGACGTGGCCGCCACCCCGGGCAAGGTGGTCCTGCGCAACCAGCTGATCGAGCTGATCCAGTACGCCCCCACGACCGGAACCGTGCGCCCGGAACCGGTCCTGCTGGTGCCGGCCTGGATCATGAAGTACTACATCCTGGACCTGTCGCCGCACAATTCCCTGGTCCGCTTCCTGCGCGACCAGGGCTACACCGTCTACTGCATCTCCTGGAAGAATCCCACCGACCAGGATGCCGAGCTGGGCATGGACGACTACCTGCGCCACGGGTTCTTCGCCGCCCTGGACGCCATCGGGCGCATCCAGCCGGAGCGCCGCGTCCACGCCACCGGCTACTGCCTGGGCGGCACGCTGCTGTCGATCGCGGCCGCCGCCATGGCGCGCGACGGCGACGCGCGGCTCGCCAGCGTCAGCCTGTTCACGGCCCAGGTCGATTTCAGCGAACCGGGGGAAATCGGCCTGTTCATCGACGAGGCCCAGGTCCACATGCTCGAAGCCCAGATGGGACGCCGGGGCTACTTCAGCGCCGACCAGATGGCGGGCGCCTTCCAGATGCTGCGGTCCTACGACCTGCTCTGGTCGCGCGTCATCCACGAATACCTGCTGGGAGAACGGCGGCCCATCAACGACCTGATGGCCTGGAACGCCGACACCACCCGCATGCCCGCCCGCATGCATTCCCAATACCTGCGGCGGCTGTACCTGAACAACGACCTGAGCGCCGGCCGCTACCCCGTGGGCGGACGGCCCGTGTCCATCGGCGACATCCGCCTGCCGATGTTCGCCGTGGGCACCGTGACCGACCACGTCGCCCCCTGGCGCTCGGTCTACAAGCTGCACCAGTTCTTCCCGGGCGAGCTGAGCTTCGTGCTGACCAGCGGCGGCCACAACGCCGGCATCGTCAACGAGCCCGGCCATCCCCGGCGCCAGTACCGCATCCGCATCCGCCGGCCCGGCGATCCCTTCCTGCCGCCCGACGAGTGGATGGATTCCACCCCCGTGAACGACGGGTCCTGGTGGACCGCCTGGTCGCAGTGGCTGGCGGACCGCTCGGGCGCGCCCGAGGCGCCGCCGCCCCTGGGCATCCCCGGCCGCCCGGCCCTGGGCGACGCCCCCGGACGCTACGTGCTGGAAACCTGACCCCCCGAACCCCGCGACATGCCAAGCCAAACGAACCCGATTTTCCGCTCCCTGGGCGCCGCCGGCCTGCTGCTGGCCCTGACGGCCTGCGTCAACCTGGCCCCCCGGACCGAGATCCCGCCGCTGCCGGTGGCCGACGCCTGGCCGGCCGACACCCAGGCCGAAACCACCCGGGCGCTGGCCGACCTGGACTGGTCCCGCTATTTCCAGGACGCGGAGATGCGCCGGCTGATCGGCCTGGCGCTGGAACACAACCGTGACCTGCGGCTGGCCGTGCTGCGCGTGCGCGAGGCCGAGGCCGCCTACCGCATCCAGCGCTCGGAACTGCTGCCCGCGATCGGCGCCCAGGGCCAGGGCGCCCGCACCCGCGACATCGCCGCGCCGCTGCCGGACCGGACCGTGGCGCAATCCAAGTACCAGGCCGCCGTCGGCCTGACCAACTGGGAAATCGATTTCTGGGGCCGCGTCCGCAACCTGAAGGACGCCGCCCTGGATGAATGGCTGGCGACCGACGCCGCCCGCCAGAGCGTGCAGATCGCCCTGATCCGCCAGGTGGCCGACGCCGCGCTTTCGCTGCGCGAACTGGAACAGCGGGCCCTCCTGGCCCGGGACGCGGTCGCCAATCGCCAGCAGTCGCTGGACATCTTCGAACAGCGCCGGAAGATCGGCTCGTCCTCGGAGCTGGAACTCACCCAGGTCCGCACCCTGCTGATCCAGGCCCAGTCGCTCAGCGCCCAGATCGAACAGCAGCGGGCCGCCGCCCGGCACGCGCTGGCCCTGCTGACGGGCACCGATCCCGGGCTCCAGCCCGCCGCCTCCGTCAGCCTGGACGCCACCCCGCTGGCATCCCTGCGGCCCGGCCTGCCGGCCGACGTGCTGCTGGCCCGCCCGGACATCCGCGCCGCCGAATACCAGCTGCGGGCGGCCCACGCCCGGATCGGGGCCGCGCGGGCGGCGTTCCTGCCGCGCATTTCCCTGACCTCGTCCCTGGGCACCGCCAGCACCGAACTGGACGGCCTGTTCGAGAGCGGCAGCCGCGCCTGGGTGTTCACCCCCGTCATCGAGGTCCCGATCTTCACGGCGGGCCGGCTGCGGGCCAACCTGGACGTCGCGGAAGTCCGCCGCGACATGGCGGTGGCCACCTACGAAAGGGACATCCAGACGGCGTTCCGGGAAGTGTCGGATGCCCTGTCCTCGCGCCAGTGGCTGGCCGAACAGATGGAGATCCAGGCCCGCATGGCGCAGACCCAGGCCGAGCGCGCCGCGCTGGCGCAGCTGCGCTACGACAGCGGGGCCGCGCCCTATCTGGAGGTGCTCGACGCACAGCGCGACCTGCTGACCGCCCAGCAGCAGCTGGTACAGGTCCGCGGCGCCTGGCTGTCCAGCCAGGTGGCCCTGTTCGCCGCCCTGGGCGGCGGGGCGGACCCGGCGCCGGCCAATCCCCAGGCTCCCGCCCCGAAGGCCGGGACTGCAAACTGAAAATCGAATCGACCATGAACCTGACCGACCACATCAAGAAAAGACTCCCGCTGATCCTCGTCATCGCCGTGGCGGCCGGCGCCTACGGCATCTGGCGCGGCGCCCAGGACCAGGGGCCGGGCCCCGGCTTCATGCAGGGCAACGGCCGCATCGAGGCGACCGAAATCGACATCGCCACCAAGCTGCCCGGCCGGGTCGACCAGATCCTGGTCAACGAGGGTGACTTCGTCAAGGCCGGCCAGGTCCTGGCCATCATGAACCTGGATTCCCTGCAGGCCCAGCTCGACGAGGCCCGGGCCCGCCAGCGCCAGGCCGGGCATGCCGTCGCCGCCGCCCAGGCGCAGGTCGCCCTGAGGGAAAGCGACGTCGCCGCGCAGCAGGCCGTCGTCAAGCAGCGCGAAAGCGACCTGTTCGCCGCCCGGCAGCGCCTGAACCGCTCGCGTTCCCTCGCGCAGCGCGGAGCCGCGTCGCAACAGGAACTGGACGACGACCAGGCCCGGCTGCACAGCGCCGAAGCCGGCCTGGCGGCGGCCAAGGCCCAGGTCGTCTCCGCCCAGGCGGGCGTGTCGGCGGCCAAGGCCGACCTGGTGGGCGCCGAATCCGCCGTGGCGGCCGCCGCCGCGACGGTGGCCCGCATCGAGGCCGACCTGAAGGACAGCAGCCTGAAGGCCCCGCGCGACGGCCGCATCCAGTTGCGCGTGGCCCAGCCCGGCGAAGTCCTGGGCGCCGGCGGCCGGGTGCTGAACATGCTGGACCTGGCCGACGTCTCCATGACCTTCTTCATGCCCGAGGCCGCCGCCGGGCGCCTGGCGATGGGCAGCGAGGTCCGCATCATCCTGGACGCCGCGCCCGCGTACGTGATTCCGGCCGAAGTCTCCTTCGTGGCCAGCCAGGCGCAGTTCACCCCGAAAACGGTGGAAACCGCCAGCGAGCGCCAGAAGCTGATGTTCCGCGTCAAGGCCCGCCTGCCGGTCGAGCTGCTGCTGAAGAACCTGGAGCAGGTCAAGACCGGCCTGCCGGGCGTGGCCTGGGTGCGCACCGATCCCGCGCAGCCCTGGCCGGAATCCCTGGCCGTCCGCCTGCCCGGCGTCCAGCTGCCCGAGTAAGCGCCCATGACATTGCCTGCCGTCGCGGCCCGGGTCCGGGGACTGAGCCACCATTACGGAAAAACCCGCGCGCTGGACCGGATCGACCTGGAGATCCCGGCCGGTCGGATGGTGGGCCTGATCGGCCCGGACGGCGTGGGCAAGTCCACGCTGCTGTCGATCCTGGCCGGGGCCCGCGTCATCCAGGAGGGCCGGGTCGAGGTCCTGGACGGCGACATGGCGCAGCGCGCCCACCGCGACCGCGCCTGCCCACGCATCGCCTACATGCCGCAGGGGCTGGGGAAGAACCTCTACCCGACCCTCTCGGTCGAGGAAAACCTGCAATTCTTCGCGCGGCTGTTCGGCCACGGGGCCGCCGAGCGGCGCCGCCGCATCGACGACCTGACCCGCAGCACCGGCCTGCATCCCTTCCTGTCGCGCCCGGCCGGCAAGCTGTCGGGCGGCATGAAGCAGAAGCTCAGCCTGTGCTGCGCGCTGATCCACGACCCGGACTTCCTGATCCTGGACGAGCCCACCACCGGGGTCGATCCGCTCGCCCGCGCCCAGTTCTGGGATCTGATCGCCCGCATCCGCGCCGGCCAGCCGGGCGGGCACGCCGGGCCGCCCCAAGGGCCCACTCCCCCTCGGGGGGACGGCGCGCAGCGCCAAGGGGGCGGCATCACCGTGATCGTGGCCACCGCCTACATGGACGAGGCGCAGCGCTTCGACTGGCTGGTCGCCATGGACCAGGGCCAAGTCCTGGCCACCGGCGCGCCCGCCGAACTGCTGGCCTCCACCGGCCAGAAGACGCTGGAATCGGCCTTCATCCATCTGCTGCCGCCCTCCCGGCGCGAAGGCTACGCCCCGGTGGAAATCCCCCCGCTGCCCGAGGGCTCGGACGACGACATCGCCATCGAGGCCGAGGGCCTGACGATGCGCTTCGGCGATTTCGTCGCCGTCGATCACGTCAGCTTCCGCATCCGGCGCGGCGAAATCTTCGGCTTCCTGGGCTCGAACGGCTGCGGCAAGTCCACCACCATGAAGATGCTGACGGGGCTGCTGCCCGCCAGCGAGGGCCGCGCCTGGCTGTTCGGCCACGAGATCGACCCCAACGACCTGGACGTGCGCCGCCGGGTCGGCTACATGTCCCAGTCGTTCTCGCTGTACGGCGAGCTCACGGTCCGCCAGAACCTGGTCCTGCACGCCCGCCTGTTCCACGTCCCGCCCGACCGCATCCCGGACCGGGTCCAGGCCATGGTGGAACGCTTCGGCCTGGGCGAGGCGCTGGACACGCTGCCCGACAGCCTGCCGCTGGGCATCCGCCAGCGGCTGTCGCTGGCCGTGGCGATGGTGCACGAGCCGGAACTGCTGATCCTGGACGAGCCTACGTCCGGCGTGGACCCCATCGCCCGCGACGATTTCTGGCGCCTGCTGATCACGCTGTCGCGCCGCGACCGGGTGACGATCTTCATTTCCACCCATTTCATGAACGAGGCCGAGCGCTGCGACCGCATGTCCATGATGCACGCGGGGCGCGTGCTCGACAGCGACCGGCCCGCCGAACTGGTGCGCAAGCGCGGCGCCAGGACGCTGGAAGAAGCCTTCATCGGCTACCTGCTGGAGGCCAGCGGCGAAGCCGC
>NZ_JBHSEZ010000006.1:0-240202 GCF_042653765.1 Castellaniella denitrificans
GTCATGGGCGGCGGCCGCCGGCGCCGCGGCGGGCGCCGCCACGACCTGGGCGGGCGCGGCGGCCACGGTGGCCGGGACGCCCGGAGCGGTCTGGGAGAACTTGACGATGCGGACCTTGCCTTCGCCCTCGGTGATTTCCAGTTCGGCGATGCCCGAATCGGCCACCAGGTCGATCAGCGTTTTCAGTTTTCGGAGATCCATGACGATAAATTCCTGTGTGCTGGCCCATGCGGGAGGGGGCCGTTCGACGGTCGGATCCGGGCGGCGAAAACAAATGCGCCGTCGGTCCGACCCCGGCGATGCGGGGAGAATCCACGACGGCCACATGTGTTGCTGCTGCCAGCGGGCAGCCCTGGAGTCCTGCCCGAAGCCGCCTGATCCTGGGTATGGAGATACCCTTCAAAGCGCCTTTTTACGCTAAAACCGCCGATTTGTCCATAAAAACAGGGCCGGCGAGGGCCTGCAACCCTATTATTGAAAGTTAAAGTATCTGCGCCAGGCGGGTCTGGATATCGTCCGGATCGAGTTCGCCCACGATGGAATCGGCGACACGGCCGCGGCGGTCGAACAGCAGCGTGAACGGAAGGCCGCCGCCCTTGTTGCCCAGTTCGCGCATCAGCGGGATGCCCTGGGTGCCGGTCAGCAGCAAGGGGTAGGACACCCGCACCTTTTTCAGGAAGCGCTCGACGTTGGCCTGGGTGTCGATGGCCAGCCCGAGCAGGGCCAGGTCGGGATGGCGCTGATGCAGGGTTTCGAGCAAGGGCATCTCGCGCACGCAGGGCGCGCACCAGCTGGCCCAGAAATTCATCAGCACCGGCCGCCCCACGTAAACCGACAGGGCCTGGTCGCGGCCCTGCAGGTCGGCGAACGAGCGGCCGAAGACCGGGTCGGCCGGCAGGATCGAAGCCCCCGCGCCGCGCGCCCCGGCCGTGAGCCCCAGCGCAGCCAGCGAAGCCGTGCGCAAGAATTTCCGCCTGTCCATGTAGAAAATACCCCCACGCTGCGCAGGCTTCGCCCGCTTGCTGCCCCCCGAGGGGGCGCGTTTTGCCTTGGGGCGGCCCGGCGGCAAAACCCCCCCACGCTGCACCCTTCGTGCTTACACCCAATGATATCGGGTCGATCATAGCATCGGACCCTTACAACCTTACAATACAGGCCGGAGGATACGATGCACGTACACATATTGGGAATCTGCGGCACGTTCATGGGCGGCCTGGCCCTGATCGCCCGCGCCGCGGGCCATCGGGTCACCGGCTGCGACGCGGGCGTCTACCCGCCCATGAGCACACAGCTGCGCGAACAGGGCATCGACCTGATCGAAGGCTTCGACGCCGGCCAGACCGGGCTGGGCGCGGACCTGTACGTGGTCGGCAACGTCGTCAGCCGGGGCAACCCGCTGATGGAAGCCATCCTGGACCAGGGCCTGCCCTACACGTCCGGCCCGCAGTGGCTGGCCGACCACGTCCTGGGCGGCCAGCACGTCCTGGCGGTGGCGGGCACGCACGGCAAGACCACGACCAGCGCCATGCTGGCCTGGATCTTCGAGCAGTCCGGCGAACCCGCCAATTTCCTGATCGGCGGCGTGGCGCCGGACCTGGGCGTCTCGGCCCGCTACGATCCCGCGCGCCGCCACTTCGTGATCGAAGCCGACGAATACGACACGGCCTTCTTCGACAAGCGCTCGAAGTTCGTCCACTACCGCCCCCGCACCGCCATCCTGAACAACCTCGAATACGACCACGCCGACATCTTCCCCGACCTGGCCGCCATCGAGACCCAGTTCCATCACCTGGTGCGCACCGTCCCGGCGTCGGGACACCTGATCCGGCCGGCGGCCGACGAGGCCCTGGACCGGGTCCTGGCGCGCGGCTGCTGGACCCCGGTCGAGACCTTCGGCCCCGGCGGCGACTGGCGGGCGGAACCGGAAACGGACGACGGCCGGCGCTGCCGCATCCTGCACCGGGACCGGCCGGCCGGAACGCTCGACTGGTCGCTGGCCGGCGCCCACAACCAGGCCAACGCCCTGGCGGCCCTGGCGGCCGCCCGGCACGCCGGGATCGCGGCGGAAGACGGCATCGCCGCCCTGAACCGTTTCCAGGGGGTGCGCCGCCGCCTGGAACTGCGCGGCACGCGGGACGGCGTGGCCGTCTATGACGATTTCGCCCACCACCCCAGCGCCATCGCCACCACCCTGGACGGCCTGCGCCGCCGCGTCGGCCCGCACGCCCGCATCCTGGCGGTGATCGAGCCGCGCTCCAACACCATGAAGCTGGGCACGATGGCCGCCCGGCTGCCGGAAGCGCTGGCCGGCGCCGACCGGGTCTTCTGCCACGGCGCCACCCAGGGCCGGCACGCCCTGGGCTGGGATCCCCGGCAGGTGCTGGCCTCCCTGGGCGAACGCCTGTGGGCGGGCGACGACCTGGACGCCCTGGCCGACGCCGTCTGCGACGCGGCGCAGCCCGGCGACCAGGTGCTCGTCATGAGCAACGGCAGCTTCGGCGGCATCCACCAGACCCTGCTCGACCGGCTGGCGCGCCGCCGCCCCCGGTCCCCCCACTGAACCCCGCTGCCCCTTTCCTTTATGCACGTTCTCTACGAAGACGCCGGCAAGCTCAAGGCCGAAACCATTTTCTCCGAAGCCGACACCTCGCTGCAGGTCGAGTCGGCCAGCGGCAAGCGCAGCAAGATCAAGCGCAACGCCGTGCTGTTCACCTTCGAGCAGCCGTCCCCCGACGGCCTGCTGCCCGCCGCCGAGGCCCTGGCGGCCACGCTGGACGCCGGTTTCCTGTGGGAATGCGCGCCGCAGCAGGAATTCGAGGCCGCCGCGCTGGCCGAGGACTACTTCGGCCACGCGCCCGACGCGGTGGAAAAGACCGCCACCATCCTGGCCCTGTCGGCCGCGCCGGCCTATTTCCACCGGCGCGGCAAGGGCGCCTTCCGCCCCGCGCCGCCCGACATCCTGCAGGCCGCCCTGGCCGCGATCGAGAAGAAGCGCCGCCAGGCCGAGCAGCAGGAGGAATGGACCGAGGCCATGCTGGCCGGCACGCTGCCCGACGCCCTGCGGCCCGTCGCCGCCACCTTCCTGGACCGGCCCGACAAGAACACGCTGGAATGGAAGGCCTTCGACGCCGCCGTGCAGCGGTCGGGCGCCAGCCCCGAACGGCTGCTGCTGTCCCTGGGCGTCTGGCCCCATCCCCTGGCCATGATGCGCGACCGCTTCCTGTCGGCCCACTTCCCCCGCGGCACGGACTGGCCGCCCGTGGAAGTCCAGGACTGGGGCGCGGACCTGCCGCAGGCCGAGGTCGAGGCCTATTCCCTGGACGACGCCAGCACCATCGAGATCGACGACGCCCTGTCGGTCTCGGTCCCCGGACCCGGCACGGTCCGCGTCGGCATCCACATCGCCGTGCCGGCCCTGGCCATCACGCGCGGCAGCGCCCTGGACGAGCAGGCGCGCGCGCGCATGTCCACCGTCTACATGCCGGGCGACAAGATCCCCATGCTGTCGCCCGAGCTGATCTCGGCCTTCTCCCTGGACGAAGGCCAGTGGCGTCCGGCCCTGTCGCTGTACGTCACCGGCCGTCTGGCCGACGGCGAGATCCTGGACACCGAGACCCGGCTGGAGCGCATCCGGGTGGCCGCCAACCTGCGCCACGGCCTGATCGGCGGCGACGTCACGGAGGCCGCGCTGGCCGACCCCGGCGCGCCCCTGCCGCACGGCCACTGGCTGCGCCCCCTGTGGCAGTTCGCCCAGGCGCTGTGCGCGGTGCGCGACCGCGTCCGCGGCAAGCCCGAAAACAACGACCGGATCGAATACGGCTTCGAGATCGACGGCCCGCCCGACGACCCGGACTCGATCGTCCGCCTGGTGCCGCGCCAGCGCAACGCCCCGCTGGACCGGCTGGTGGCCGAATACATGATCCTGGCCAACACGCAATGGGGCGCGCTGCTGGCCCGCCACGGCGTGCCGGGCATCTACCGGTCCCAGCAAGCGGGCCGCACCCGCATGTCCACGCAGGCGCTGCCGCACGAATCCATCGCCGTGCCGCAGTACATCTGGTCGACCTCGCCGCTGCGCCGCTACGTGGACCTGGTCAACCAGGGCCAGATCCTGGCGGCGGCCGAGCACGGCGTCTCCGCGCGCCTGGCGGCGCCCTTCAAGCCCAAGGACGCGGACCTCTACGCCCTGATCGGCGCCTTCGACTCGCAATACACGCTGTGGGGCGAATTCCAGTCCTCGATGGAACGCTACTGGTGCATCCGCTGGATGCGGCAGCAGGGGCTGAAGGAAGTCCGGGCCCACGTGCTGCGGGAAAACCTGGTCCGGCTGGCCTGCGCGCCCTTCGTCACCCGCATCAACGGCCTGCCCGAGCTCGAGCGCGGCCAGGAGGTGCGGCTGGACATCCTGGGCTACGATGAGATCGGCCTGGAAGTCGAGTTCCGCCTGCGGGAAACCGGCTGAGGAGGACGCCATGGACACGCTGCCGCTGCAACTGCTGGAGCACCGGCATGAGGGCCGCGGCCGCATGGCAGCGGCCCTGCTGCTGTCCCTGGCCGCGCACGCGGCGCTGCTGGCCTGGCGCGTCCTGCCCGCGCCCCCGGACACGCAGCCGTCCGTCCTGGAAGTCACCCTGGTCAACAGCCGCAGCGAGCAGGCGCCCCTGAATCCCCAGGCGCTGGCCCAGCAGAATCTGGACGGCGGCGGCGACCAGGCGCGGGGGATGGCTTCTTCCCCCCTGCCCCGGACCACCGACGGCAGCGCCGAGGAGACCGTGCTGGCCGCCCTGCGGCGGCGGCAGGCCGAGCTCGAGGCCGAACAGCGCCGCCTGCTGACCCGGCTGGAGTCCCTGGACACGGTCCGGGCGGACCAGCCGTCACCGGAACTGCTCGGCCGCAGCGCCGACCCGGGCGAGGACGACCGCCAGCAGGACAGCCTGGTGCTCAGCGCCCGCATCGCCGCCCTGAAAGAGCGCATCGAACGCTACAACGCCCTGCCCCGGCAGACCTTCACCGCCCCATCCGCCCGGGCTTCGGACGACGCCCGGTACGTGGAGGCCTGGCGCCAGCGCATCGAACTGATCGGCACGCAGCACTATCCGCCCGAGGCGCGCGGCCGCATCTACGGCGACCTGCAGCTGACCGTCTACATCCGGCGCGACGGCAGCCTGGACCACATCCAGTTCGACCGGCCCTCGGACCAGGCCGTCCTGAACGGCGCCGCCCGGCGCATCGTCGAACTGGCCGCGCCCTTCGATCCGCTGCCGCCGGAACTGGCGCGGCACACCGACATCCTGGCCATCACGCGGACCTGGCACTTCACCCGCGACGGCCTGGACACGGACGCGCCATGAAAGGACCGGGCCGCAGGCTGATCACCACCGTCCTGCTGGCGGCGCTGTGCGCCGCCTTCCTGTACCAGATCGGCCTGCTGGGCATGGTGGTCTGGTTCAATTTCCGCAACCCGTCCAACACCCCCGTCATGCAGGACACGCTCAATGCCCTGCGGGCGGAAGACCCCCGGGCCCGGCTGGCGCACGAGTGGGTGCCGTACGAACGCATCAGCCCCAACCTGAAGCGCGCCGTGATCGCCTCCGAGGACAGCGGCTTCGTCGACCACGACGGGGTCGAATGGGATGCCATCCGCAAGGCCTGGAGCTACAACCAGCGCCAGGCCGACCTGGGCCGCTCGCGGCGGCGCGGCGGCTCCACGATCACCCAGCAGCTCGCCAAGAACCTGTTCCTGTCGAACTCGCGCAATTACCTGCGCAAGGGCCAGGAACTGATCCTGACCTACATGATCGAGGCGGTCATGAGCAAGCGCCGCATCCTGGAGCTCTACCTGAACGTCGCCCAGTGGGGCGCCGCCACCTTCGGCGCCCAGGCCGCGGCCCGGCACTACTTCCGCACGGACGCGGCGCGCCTGTCGTCCGGCCAGGCCGCGCAACTGGCGGCCATGCTGCCCAACCCGGCCTACTACGACCGCCACGGCGCCACCGCCTACCTGCGGTCCCGCGCGGCCACCGTGCGCGCCCGCATGTCCCAGGTCGCGGTGCCGTAGGCGGGACGCGCGCGCCCCGCCGGGAAACGCCGCGGGCGGACGCGGCCCCGGCCTTCGCCGCCGTTCGGGGTACTATTGAGGTTTTCATCGCATTTCCCCCCATGCGCACGGCACGACGCTACATCGCCCGCGAAATCTACCGCTCGACCGCCGTCGTCCTGGTGGCCCTGGTGGGCCTCTTCATGTTCTTCGCGCTGATCGAGGGCCTGGACAAGGTCGGCCAGCGCCTGACCCTGCTGAACCTGTTCTACCTGCAGGCCCTGGACGTCCCCAACCACCTCTATGAACTGCTGCCCATCGGCCTGCTGATCGGCGCGGTGCTGGCGCTCGCGGGGCTGGCGCAACGCAACGAGCTCACCATCCTGCGGGCTTCCGGCGTCAGCGGCATGCGCCTGCTGGGCGCCCTGTGGCTGATCACGATCCCGCTGGTGCTGGGCGCCTTCATCCTGTCGGAATTCATCACGCCGGCGGCCGAACTGCGCGGCAGCGAGTCCCGCCTGGCGCTGCTGGGCCGCACCGACGGCGGCCGCCTGTCCAGCGGCTACTGGTTCAAGGAAGCCGACGACCAGGGCGGCACCCGCATCATCAACATCGGCCATCTCACCGGCCAGGGCCGCGTCGACGACGTGGTGCTCTACGAATTCGCGCCGGACGACACCCTGCGGGACGTCGTCCGGGCCGCCGACGGGCAGTTCGAACAGGGGCGGCTGGTGCTGCGCGACCTGACCGAGACCCGCATCCACCCGCAATCCGCCAGCGCCCTGGCCGACGCCCGCATCCCCGACGCGCCCATCAGCGAACTCGTCCACCTGGACGAGCGCAGCATCCCCACGTCCCTCACGCCCGAACGCCTGATCGCCCGCATCCTGACGCCTGAACGCATGGCGATCTCGGACCTGCTGGACTACATCCGCTACCTGAAGCACAACCAGCTGGATGCCGACCGCCAGGAAGTCGCCCTGTGGCGCAAGATCGCCTACCCGTTCACCCTGCTGGTCATGGTCACCATCGCCGCGCCGATCGGCTTCATGCAGACGCGCCGGGGCGGGGTCGGGCTCAAGGTCTTCGCCGGCATCATCCTGGGGGTCGGCTTCTTCATGCTCAACCAGCTGGCCCTGAACGCCGGCATGCTGGGCGACTGGCCGCCCTGGGCCACGGCCCTGGTGCCCAGCCTGGCCGGCCAGGCGGCCGCCCTGCTGGCCCTGCTGGGCATGGAGCACCGCCACCCGCTGTCCCTGTGGCTGCGCCAGCGCCGGCTCCAGCGGAGCCCCGCATGACGCTTTCCGGAGCATCCCCGGCGGCGCGCGATCCGCGCGGCGACGTCTGGGTCATCGGCGACGTCCAGGGCTGCGCGGGCGCCCTGCGCGCCCTGCTGGCCCATCCCGAACTCTCCCGCCCCGACACCGAGCTGTGGTTCGCCGGGGACCTGGTCAACCGCGGCCCCGATTCCCTGGGGGCGCTGCGCCTGATCCGGTCCCTGGGCCCCCGCGCCCGCGCCATCCTGGGCAACCACGACCTGCACCTGCTGGCCGTGGTGGCCGGCGTGCGTCCGCCGGGCAAGTCCGACACGATCCAGGACATCCTGGAGGCACCCGACGCCGCCGAACTGATCGACTGGCTGCGCCACCGGCCGCTGCTGGTGCGCGACCGCGGCCACGTCATGGTCCACGCCGGCATCCTGCCCGCCTGGACACTGGACCAGGCCCAGGCCCTGGCGGGCGAAATCGAAGCCGCCCTGCGCCAGCCCGGCTGGCACCCCGCCCTGCACGACCTGTACGGCGAGGAGCCCCTGCAATGGGACGACGCCCTGCGCGGGCCGGACCGCATGCGGGTGATCGTCAACGCCCTGACCCGCATGCGGGTCTGCCACGCCGAAGACGGCCGCATGAACTTCCACTACAAGGGCGAGCCCCACGCCATGCCGGGACTGGTGCCCTGGTTCGAGCTGCCCGGGCGGCGCGACCCGGCCGTGCCGGTGATCTTCGGCCACTGGTCCGCCCTGGGACTGCACATCCGCCCGGACGCGATCTGCCTGGACACCGGCTGCGTCTGGGGGCGTTCGCTGACGGCGCTGCGGCTGCGCGACCACCGGATCATCCAGCAGGACTGCGCCACCTGCCGCTGAGGCCGCCGCGCCTGGCCCATCCCCGTCGGGGGGACCGGCCCGCGCTCATTCGCCCCGCACGGCCGCGCGGATGGCGGCATGCGCGCGCCGCGCCAGGTCGCCCCGCACCGGGACGTCCGCCGCCGGGATCGGCGCCAGGAAGACGCAGTCGACCGACACGCCCCGGGCGCCGAGCAGGAACCACAGGTTCGCCACCAGGGTCTGCTCGCCGACGAAGGCCAGTTCCGGCGCCCGCCGTCCGCGCTTCAGGAAACGCAGGGCCACCGGCTGCGTCGCCACGCCGGCCCGCACGGCGGCATCGAACAGGCCCGCATGGAAAGGCAGCACGTCCGAACCATCCGTGGTCGTGCCTTCGGGGAACAGCCCCACAGCGTCGCCCTGGTCGAAGCAGGTGCGCATCTGGCGGCCGGCGGCGCGCACCGCGTGCCGGTGGCGCCGGTCGATGAACAGCGTGCCCGCCCAGGCCACCAGCAGTCCGATCACCGGCCAGCGCCGGATGTCGCTCTTGGCCACGAAGGACGTCGTGCGCACGCTGTTGAGCACGAAGATGTCGACCCAGGACACGTGATTGGCCACCCACAGGATGGCGCCCCGCGTCACGGGCTCGCCCAGGCGGCGCACGCGGACCCCGCACAGCCGCAGCAGCCCCCGGGACCAGGCGCCCACGATCCGGCGCCTCCCGGCGCGGCCCAGGACCGGGAACACGATCAATTCGATCGACAGGCCCAGCAAGATCCAGGCCGACACGCAGACGAAACGGAACAGGAAAAGAAACGGCGCCACCGTCATCCTCCGCCCGGAATGGGCAATGGCGCCCATCATACCCGCCCCGTCAGCGAGACACCGGCCAGCCGCGCGAACGGACCGGCCACCGCCTCATCCAGCGACGCGCGCCCGCGCCGGATCATCGAGATAGCGCTGCAGGATCACGGCGGCGGCCATGGCGTCGTCGGGAGCATGGGTGCCCAGGATGTGCTGCGCTTCCAGGCTGGAGCCGCGCTCGTCCACCAGCACGACGCGCACGCGGAAGCGCCCTTCGAGCTGGTGCGCGAAGCGGCGGCTGTGCTGCGAGGCGGGCTGTTCGCCCCCGTCCAGCGTCAGGGGCAGGCCCACGACCACCCGGTCGGGCTGCCACTCGGTCAGCAGGGCACCGACCTGGGAGAAACGCTGCTCGCGCGTGGCCGGCGTCAGGATGCAGAGCGGGCGGGCCTGGTTCGTCAGGGTGTTGCCCAGCGCCACGCCGATTTTCTTCAGGCCGAAATCGAAGGCCAGCAGCGTCTGCTCGGATTCAGGCATGACCCGCGTCGCTGGCCAGCATCGAGGCGCGGATGCCCAGCTGCGCCAGGGCGGCGTCGTAGCGGTCCTCGGCGGGCGTATCGAACAGGATGTCGTTGGACGCCAGCACGTTGAGCCAGGCATTGCGGGCGAGTTCGTCTTCCAGCTGGCCCGCGCCCCAGCCCGCGTAGCCCAGCGTCACCAGCAGACGGGCCGGGCCATGGCCGGCGGCGACGTCCTGGAGCACGTCGCGGGACGTGGTCAGCGCCACGTCGCCCCCCAGCTCGATGCTGGAGCTGTATTCGCCGCGCGGCACGTGCAGCACGAAGCCGCGATCGGTCTGCACAGGCCCGCCGAAGAAGACCGGCGATTCGCGCACCGGGCCGATTTCCAGGGACAGCGGCAGGTCGATGCGCTGCAGCAGATCGCCGATGGTGAGATCGGTGGGCCGGTTGATCACCAGCCCCAGCGCGCCGTGTTCCGTGTGTTCGCAGACGTAGATCACGGTATTGGCCAGTTCGCCCGACACCATCCCCGGCATGGCCAGCAGGAACTGCCGGGACAGGTCGATACGCGAACCGGCGTCGGAAGCATGCGGTACTTTCGTCATGGCGATCCCCTGTAGTCCGGCCCCGAGGGAGCCTCTGAATAAGTCGGGCGGTAAGCGGGCGCCGCGGATCGGGATGGGATGCAAGGCGCGAACCGCGGCCATGTCCGTAGCCATGGCGGGGATGAGCAGCGCCGCAGACCGCCCGAGTCCGCAGATGCACGCGGCGCGAGGACTTGTTCGGAGGTTCCCCGTGCCCATGACGCTAGAGTATCAGAAACGGACCGGATCACGAATGGATCGGCCGGGGTCATATCTCGATCAGTTCGAAATCTTCCTTGCGGGCGCCGCATTCGGGACAGACCCAGTTGGGGGGCACGTCCTCCCAGCGCGTGCCGGGCGCGATCCCGTCTTCCGGGAAGCCGGCCGCCTCGTCGTAGATCCAGCCGCAGATCAGGCACATCCAGGTTCGCATGACAATCCAATCCTTATCCTCTGATTCGGCAGGCGCCGGGCATCTCCAGCCGCAACATCCCTCCACCTCGTGCCTTGCAAGGCACTCGGATTCGGCAGGCGCCAGGCCGTCCGCAGGGGACTGCCTGGCGTCCGGCCTCATTCATTCGATTAGAATGGATGCCATAGTACACAAACCGCCGGCCATGGCGACCGGCTTCCCTTTCCGCCATCATGTCCGCCCCCGATTCCCCTGCCATTCCCCTGCCCCTGATTTTCGGTCCGTTCGACCCCAGCGGGGCCAGTCACCTGCCGATCGACGCGGTCATTTGCGCCGGCCTGGGCGCGCACGCGGGGTCGGTGGTCACCGCCATCCACGTCCAGGACACCGCCGGCACTGAAACCATCCAGCGCCTGGCCCCGGACCTGGTCGACGACCAGGCCCGCTGCCTGCTGGAAGACATGGCCATCGGCGCCCTGAAGATCGGCCCGCAATACGACCCCGAGACCATCTCGACGCTGGCGCAGATCGCGGCCGACTACAGCGCCCTGCCGCTGGTGCTGCAGCTGAGCGCGCCGCCGCCGGTCCCCGACCTGGAAGACCTGGACCCCGAGGAAACCGTCGGCGCGCTGCTCGAACTGCTGGTGCCCCAGGCGCACCTCGTCGTCGTCGATGCCCGGCTGCCGGAGCAATGGGCCGGCCAGGGCCTGCTGTCCTCGGCGCGGGCCGACGACCCGATCGGCGCCCTGCACGAATTCGGCGCGCCGCTCGTCCTGTGCTGCAACGCGGCGCTCGGTCCCGGCCTGAACGGCCTGATCCTGCACACGCGGGACCAGGCCAGCCGCCGCTGGCCCTGGCCGGCCCCGCGCGTGCGCACGGGCGACGCCGAAAGCCTGCTGGCCACGGTGCTGTGCTGCCTGCTGGCCCGCGGGCTGGACCCGGCCGAAGCCGTCTCCCAGGCGGTGGCCACCGCCACCGCCCTGCTGGAACGGCACTTCCATCCCGGCATGGGGCAACGCATCCTGCTGCACGCCGCGCCATGAACACGCAAGACCGCTCCCAGACGCACACTCCCCGGTTCCCGCGCGGCCTGTACGGCGTCACGCCCGACTGGGCCGACACCGGCCGCCTGCTGGCCGCCATCGAACAGGCCCATGCCGGCGGCATGACCGCCCTGCAATGGCGCCGCAAGCACGGCGCCCCGGCCGACCTGCGCGCCCAGGCCCGCGCGGTCCGGGACCTGTGCCTGCGGCTGGGCCTGGTGCTGATCGTCAATGACGACTGGCGCCTGGCGGCCGACCTGGACGCCGACGGCGCCCACCTGGGCCGCGACGACGGCGCCGTCGCCCAGGCACGCCTGGCGCTGGGCTCGGACAAGCTGATCGGCTGCTCCTGCTACGACCAGCCCGAGCTGGCCGCCCGGCGGCTGCGGGAAGACGCCGACTACATCGCCTTCGGCGCGATGTACCCGTCCAGCGTCAAGCCCGACGCCGTGCGCGCCACCCTGGACCACGTGCGCGCCGGCCGCCGCCTGGCCGAAGCACAGGTCTCCGGCGCGCCCGCCGGCGGGATGCGCCGCGCCGCCGTGGTGGCGATCGGCGGCATCACTCCCGACAACGCCGCCCCCGTGATCCAGGCGGGCGCCGACAGCATCGCCGTCATCAGCGCCCTGTTCGAAGCCCCCGACATCCGCGCCGCCGCGCGGCGCTGCGCCGACCTGTTCGACGCCGACCTCTCCTGAAACCCCGCAGCAACCGGAATCCCGCCATGTCCCGCAACACCGAACTCTTCGAACGCGCCTGCCGCGCCATCCCGGGCGGCGTCAACTCGCCCGTGCGCGCCTTCCGCTCCGTGGGCGGCACCCCGCCCTTCATCGCCCGCGCCCAGGGTCCCTACCTGTGGGACGCCGAGGGCACGCGCTATATCGACTACATCGGCTCCTGGGGCCCCGCCATCCTGGGCCACGCCGATCCCGAGGTCGTCGCGGCCGTGCAGGCCGCCGCCGTGGACGGCCTGTCCTTCGGCGCGCCCACCGAAGCCGAAATCGAGCTGGCCGAGGCCATCATCGAGCGCATCCCCTCGATCGAGCAGGTGCGCCTGGTCAGCTCCGGCACGGAAGCCACCATGTCGGCGATCCGGCTGGCGCGCGGCCACACCGGCCGGCCCAAGATCATCAAGTTCGAAGGCTGCTACCACGGCCACGCCGACAGCCTGCTGGTCAAGGCCGGCTCGGGCATGCTGACCTTCGGCAACCCCACCTCCGCCGGCGTACCGCCCGAATTCGTCCAGCACACCCTGGTGCTGGACTACAACGACCTGTCCGCCGTCGAGGCCGCCTTCGCCCAATATCCCGAAGACATCGCCTGCGTCATCGTCGAGCCCATCGCGGGCAACATGAACATGGTGCGCCCCGCGCCCGGCTTCCTCGAAGGCTTGCGCGCCCTGTGCACCCGCCATGGCGCCGTCCTGATCTTCGACGAAGTCATGACCGGGCTGCGCGTCGGCCCGCAGGGCATGCAGGGCCTGTGCGGCGTCACGCCCGACATGACGACGCTGGCCAAGATCATCGGCGGCGGCATGCCGGTGGGCGCCTTCGGCGGCCGCGCCGAGATCATGGCCGGCATCGCGCCGCTGGGCGCGGTCTACCAGGCGGGCACGCTGTCGGGCAACCCGGTGGCGGTCGCCGCCGGGCGCGTCACCCTGCGCCGCCTGGCCGAACCGGGCTTCTACGACGCCCTGCACCGGCGGACCGGCCTGCTGATCCAGGGCCTGGTCGAACGCGCGCGGCGCCACGGCGTGGCCTTCAGCGGCGACTGGCAGGGCGGCCTGTTCGGCCTGTACTTCCGCGACACGGTGCCGGCCAGCCTGGCCGAGGTCTCCGCCAGCGACACGGAAGCCTTCAAGCGCTTCTTCCACGGCATGCTGTCCGAAGGCGTGCATTTCGCGCCCTCGGCCTTCGAGGCCGGCTTCGTCTCGGCCACCCACGACGACGCCGTCATCCAGGCGACGCTGGACGCGGCCGACCGGGTCTTCGCCGGGTTTAAATAGTCCGGACTTCAAGTTTCTTGACGCAGGACAAGGACACGCCTCCGGCGGTTCCCTACACTGGGGACGCTCTGATCAAGTCCGCCCGGAGGCGCGTCATGACCGACTACACCCAATACGCTGCGACCCAGCACCCCGCCGTCACCCCCCCGGTGCCGGACCTCGAAACCCAGGCCACCGGCCAGGAACCCCAGGATCTGCGCCTGTGGCTGCGCATGCTCAGCTGCTGCACGCTGATCGAAAACGAACTGCGCAGCCGGCTGCGCACGGAATTCCAGACCACCCTGCCGCGCTTCGACCTGATGTCCCAGCTCACCCATGCCCCCAAGGGCCTGAAAATGAGCGAACTGTCCCGCCTGATGATGGTCACCAACGGCAACATCACCGGCATCACCGACCAGCTGGAAAAAGACGGCCTGGTCGAACGCCTGAAGGACGACTCCGACCGCCGCAGCTCGCTGATCCGCCTGACCCTGAAAGGCCGCCGCTACCATCGCCGCATGCAGCGGGCGCACGCCACCTGGATCCAGTCCCTGCTGGGCGGCCTGGCGCCGTCCGCGCGCGCGGCGCTGTTCGATCTCCTGGGCGACCTGAAGCAATCCACCTACGCGCGCCTGCCGGCGATCTGACTCCCCGCGCGCGGCATCCCCGACGCCCCCATTCGGCATAGAATGGGGGCTTATTTTTGCTACGGATTTCCCCCGCCATGGCCATCAACCTGATCATCCCGGCGCAAGACGCCATCCACCCGATCCCCGGCATCCGCATCGGCACGGCCGAGGCCGGCATCCGCAAGGCCGGGCGCCGCGACCTGACCGTCCTGCTGCTGGACGAAGGCGCGTCGGTGGCGGGGGTCTTCACGCGCAACCGCTTCCGCGCCGCGCCGGTCCAGGTCTGCGAGGCGCACCTGGCCGCCGGCGCCGGCATCCGCGCCCTGGTCATCAACACCGGCAACGCCAACGCGGGCACCGGGGAACCCGGCCTGCGGGCCGCCCGCGAGACCTGCCGCGCCCTGGCGGACCGGCTGAGCGTCGCGCCCGAACAGATCCTGCCGTTCTCCACCGGGGTCATCCTGGAACCGCTGCCCGTGGACCGCCTGATCGCCGGCCTGCCGGCCGCCCTGGACGACGCCCGCCCGGACCACTGGTTCCAGGCGGCCCACAGCATCATGACCACGGACACCCAGCCCAAGATCCACTCCACCCGGATCGACCTGGGCGGCACCCCGGTCGCGATCACCGGCATCAGCAAGGGCGCCGGCATGATCCGCCCCAACATGGCGACCATGCTGGGCTTCCTGGGCACGGACGCGGGCCTGCCGCCCGCGCTGCTGCGCGACCTGGCCAAGCGCATCGCCGACCAGTCCTTCAACCGCATCACGGTGGACGGCGACACCTCCACCAACGACTCCTTCATCCTCATCGCGACCGGCGCCAGCGGCGCGCGCATCGAATCCACGCAAGATCCGCGCTTCGCCGCCCTGGCCGAAGCCCTGACGGCCGCCGCGCGCGACCTGGCCCAGAAGATCGTGCGCGACGCCGAAGGCGCGACGAAATTCATGACCATCCGCATCGAGCAGGCCGCATCCACCGAGGAAGCCCTGAAGGTCGCCTACGCCATCGCCCATTCGCCGCTGGTCAAGACCGCCTTCTACGCCTCCGACCCCAACCTGGGCCGCATCCTGGCGGCGATCGGCTACGCCGGCATCGACGACCTGGACGTCTCGAAGCTGACGCTGTGGCTGGGCGACGTGCGCGTGGCCTCGCAAGGCGGCCGCGACCCCGACTACCGCGAGGAAGACGGTCAGCGCGTGATGAAGGAATCCGAAATCCTGGTGCGCGTCGCCCTGGGGCGCGGCGACGTCGCCGACACGGTGTACACCTGCGACTTCTCGCACGAATACGTCAGCATCAACGCGGACTACCGGTCGTAGGGACGGCTCGCGGACGCGCAGAAACCACTTGATTTACAAAAGGATTTCTGCATAAAATACAGGGCTTGGCCTTATCCGCACCGGATTGGGCCGTTTTTGGCATACCCGGCCAAGTCGGTGGGCAGGCGCTGATGTCAAGGCATCGGCGCCCGGACTCGGATGCGGACCCGGGCATTCTCACAGGAAATCCCCATGTACGCGGTCATAAAAACCGGCGGCAAGCAATATCGCGTTTGCGCCGGCCAGAAACTGAAAATCGAACAGATACCGGCTGACATTGGGCAAGAAATCTCGCTCGACCAGGTGTTGTCCGTCGGCGAAGGCGAAACGCTGAAGATCGGCGCGCCCTTCGTCGAAGGCGCCGCGGTCAAAGCCACCGTTCTTGCACAAGGCCGTCACGACAAGGTCAAGATCTTCAAGATGCGCCGTCGCAAGCACTACCAGAAGCATCAAGGCCATCGCCAGAACTACACCGAAATCCGCATCGACGCCGTCGCTGCCTGATCCGGTCATCGCATTTAGGAGCTCATCATGGCACACAAAAAGGGCGGCGGCTCGACTCGCAACGGCCGCGATTCCGAATCGAAACGACTGGGCGTGAAGGTCTACGGCGGCCAGCAGATCTCGGCCGGCGGCATCATCATCCGCCAGCGCGGCACCCAGTTCCACCCCGGCGTCAACGTCGGCATCGGCAAGGACCACACGCTGTATTCCCTGGTGGACGGCGTCGTGCAGTTCTCCATCAAGGGCGCGCAGAACAAGCGCACCGTCTCGGTGAACGCGGCGAACTGATCACCGCGTATCCGCAAAAGGCCCTGCTCATTCAGCAGGGCTTTTTTTTCATTAGAATGGTTCCACCATGAAATTCGTAGACGAAGCCACCATCGAGGTCATCGCCGGCAAAGGCGGCAATGGCGTCGCCAGCTTCCGCCGGGAAAAATTCATTCCCATGGGCGGACCCGACGGCGGCGACGGCGGCCGGGGGGGTTCCATCCTGGCCGTGGCCGACCGCAACATCAACACCCTGATCGATTTCCGCTACGCCCGGCTGCACCGCGCCAAGAACGGCGAGAACGGCCGGGGCTCGGACCAGTACGGCGCCGGCGCGCCGGACATTGTCCTGCGCATGCCCGTGGGCACCGTGATCCACGACGCCGACAGCGGCGAGCAGCTCTTCGACCTGGACCACCACGGCGCGCAGGTCACGCTGGCGGCCGGCGGCGCCGGCGGCCTGGGCAACCTGCACTTCAAGTCCAGCACCAACCGCGCGCCGCGCCAGTTCACCCCCGGACGCGAGGGCGAGCAGCGCCGCCTGCGCCTGGAACTGAAGGTGCTGGCCGACGTGGGCCTGCTGGGCATGCCCAACGCGGGCAAGTCCACCCTGATCACGCGCGTGTCCAACGCCCGCCCGAAGATCGCGGACTACCCCTTCACCACCCTGCACCCGAACCTGGGCGTGGTGCGCACCTCGCCGTCGCACAGCTTCGTCATCGCCGACATTCCCGGCCTGATCGAGGGCGCCTCGGAAGGCGCCGGCCTGGGCCACCTGTTCCTGCGCCACCTGAGCCGCACCCGCGTGCTGCTGCACCTGCTGGACGTGCACTCGCCCGATCCGGACGTCGATGCCTGCGCCCAGGCCGTGCGGGACGCCCAGGCCATCGCGCGCGAACTCGAACGCTACAGCCCCGACCTGGCCGCCAAGCCGCGCTGGCTGGTGCTGAACAAGCTGGACATGGTGGAGGACCCGGCCGCCGTCCAGGACCGCGTCTGCCGCGAACTCGGCTGGACGGGACCGGTCTTCGGCATCTCCGCCCTGACCGGCGAAGGCACCCAGGCCCTGACCGGGGCGCTGCAATCCTGGCTGGACGAACAGCAGCGCAGCGCCCACGCCCACGACGAGGATCCCCGCTTCACGCGCGGCGACGCCGGCCCGGGCGCGCCGGACGCCGGCGATCCGGACGACCCCCGCCTCGCACGCTGACCACCCCGTTTCCCGCCCCGCCCGCCGCCATCATGACTCGCCCGGATCTTTCCCCTTCCGTCGCCCAGGACGCGCAACGCCTCGTCCTCAAGGTCGGCTCCTCCCTGGTCACCAACGAGGGCCGGGGCATCGACCTGGAGGCCGTGGCCCAATGGGCCGAGCAGATCGCCGGCCTGCACGCCTCGGGCCGGCAACTGGTGCTGGTGTCCAGCGGCGCCATCGCCGAGGGCATGGCGCGCCTGGGGTGGCCTCGGCGGCCCAAGCTCATGTCCGAGCTGCAGGCGGCGGCGGCCGTGGGCCAGATGGGCCTGATCCAGGCCTACGAAGCCGCCTTCGCCCGCCACGGCGTGCGCACCGCCCAGATCCTGCTGACGCACGAGGACCTGGCCGACCGGCGCCGCTACCTGAACGCGCGCAGCACGCTCAACACCCTGCTGGCCCTGGGCGTGGTGCCCATCGTCAACGAGAACGACACGGTCGTCACCGACGAGATCCGCGTGGGGGACAACGACACCCTGGGCGCCCTGGTGACCAACCTGATCGAAGCCGACGTACTGGTCATCCTGACCGACCAGTCCGGCCTGTACAGCGCCGATCCGCGCAAGCATCCGGACGCGCGCTTCATCCACCAGGGCCAGGCGGGCGACCCGGCGCTGGAAGCCATGGCGGGCGGCTCGGGCAGCGCCATCGGTACCGGCGGCATGCTGACCAAGGTCCTGGCCGCCCGGCGCGCCGCCAACAGCGGCGGCCACACCATCATCGCCTCCGGCCGCGAGCCCGACGTGCTGCGGCGCCTGGCCTCGGGCGAACCCATCGGCACCGAACTGCGGGCCGTCCTGCCGGTCCGCTCGGCCCGGCAGCGCTGGCTGGCCAACCATCTGCGCCTGCGCGGACGCGTCACCCTGGACGCCGGCGCCGTGCGCGCGCTGACCCAGGGCCACCGCAGCCTGCTGCCCATCGGCGTGATCGCCGTCGAAGGCGATTTCGAACGCGGCGACGTGGTGGCCTGCGTGGACGAGCACGGCGTGGAATGCGGGCGCGGCCTGGTCAACTATTCGTCCGCCGACACGGCGCGCATCCTGCGCCAGCCCAGCGCCCGCATCGCGGAGATCCTGGGCCACCTGTCCGACCCGGAACTGATCCACCGCGACAACATGGTCGTCGTGCGACCGCGCACCTGAGCCGGGGCAACGCAGCGAGCGGCGGTGCATAGGGCCTAGCGCTGCGCCGGGATGAACTGGGTCTCCTTGACCTCCTCCATCACCACGCAGCTCTTGGTCTGAGTCACGCCCGGCAGGCGCAGCAGGATCTCGCCCAGCAGATTGCGGTACTGGCCGATTTCCTTGATCCGGGCCTTGATCATGTAGTCGAAGTCCCCGGACACCAGGTGGCATTCGAGCACCTGCGGCACGCACAGCACCTCGCGGCGGAAGTCCTCGAAGGTGCGTCCGGACTTGCTGGACATGCTGATTTCCACGAACACCAGCAGGCCGGCGTCCAGGGCGGCGGGCGACACCCGCGCGTGATAGCCGGTGATCACGCCGTCGCGCTCCAGGCGGCGCACGCGCTCGATGCAGGGCGTCACCGTCAGCCCCACCGCGTCGGCCAGCTCGGTCATCGACAGGCGGCCGTTCTGCTGCAGCAGGTCCAGGATGCGGCGGTCGATCTTGTCCAGGGCATGGACGGATTCCTTTTGCACGCGCATGATCATTCTCCGGAACGGGGAAATCGGCGAAGGCCCGGGTTCGCGCCCGCGCGCGGAAAATCCGCCCGGACGCCCCCGTGGAACGGGCGCTGTGCGGCGCACCAGGATTTTGTCCTGCGCACCCGCACCGGCCCTCGCCTATACCTGTGTGTTTTCATGAAAACTTGATTTTTTCATAAAAATTTACCTGGGTACATTGCCTATCATCATGAAAAATTAATCCACTGAGGATGCATCATGAAGGTTCTGGTTCTAGGGGCGGGCGTCGTGGGCGTCACGAGCGCCTATTACCTGGCCCGGCAAGGGCATGAAGTCACCGTGATCGACCGCGAGAATGGCGTGGCGGAGGAAACCAGCTTCGGCAACGCCGGCCAGCTGTCCTTCGGCTATTCCTCGCCCTGGGCCGCGCCCGGCATTCCGCTGAAGGCGTTCAAATGGCTGTTCACGCCGCACGCGCCGCTGACGATCCGGCCCGACGGCAGCCTGTTCCAGCTGCGCTGGATGCTGGACATGTGGCGCAACTGCACGCCGGCCCGATACGCCGCCAACAAGGAACGCATGCTGCGCCTGTCGGCCTACAGCCGCCAGTGCCTGCACGCGCTGCAGGCCGACACCGGCATCCAGTTCGAGGGTCGGCGCCAGGGCACGCTGCAGGTCTTCCGCACACAGAAGCAGATGGACGATGCCCAGCGCGACGTCCAGGCCCTGAGCGAGGCCGGCGTTGCCCACGAACTGGTCGATGGCGACCGGCTGGCCCAGTACGAGCCCGCGCTGGCCCAGGTCCGCCACAAGCTGGTCGGGGGCCTGCGCACGCCGGACGACGAGACCGGCGACTGCCGCCTGTTCACCCAGGCCCTGACCCGGCTGGCCGAGGCCGCGGGCGTACGCTTCCAGTACGGCGAGACCATCCAGTCCCTGCTGACGGCGGGCGACCGCGTCACGGGCGTGCAATGCGCGTCCGGCCCGCAGCGGGCCGACGCCTACGTGGTCGCCCTGGGATCCTATTCGCCCCTGCTGCTGCGCGGCCTGGTCGACATCCCCGTCTATCCCATGAAGGGCTATTCCATCACCGTGGACATCGCCGATCCGGAACGGGCACCGGTGTCCACCCTGCTGGACGAGACCTACAAGATCGCCCTGACCCGCTTCGACCAGCGCATCCGCGTCGGCGGCATGGCCGAGGTCGTGGGCTACGACACGGCCCTGGATCCGCGCCGCCAGCGGACCCTGGAAATGGTGTTGAACGATCTGTTCCCGGGCAGCTACACCCCGGGCGACGTGCATTTCTGGACCGGCCTGCGCCCCAAGACCCCCGACAGCACCCCCATCGTCGGCCCCACCCGGCTGGGCAACCTGTTCCTGAACACCGGCCACGGCACGCTGGGCTGGACCATGTCCTGCGGCAGCGGCCGGCTGATCGCGGACATCGTGTCCGGCAAGCCGACCGACATCCGTCACGACGACCTGGGCGTCCAGCGCTACCGCTGAACGCCCGGGCCGGCGGCAGCCGGATCAGATTTCCCAGACGTAGCCATAGCCGCGCAGGGATTCGATCGGCGGTTCCATGCCGGCCTGCAAGCCCCGCCAGCGCAGGCGGCTGATGACGCCGCGCGGCTTGGGGTCGTGCGGCCGGCGTCCGTAGGCGTGCCGCCAGCCCTGGAGCAGGGCCTGGTTCAGCATGGCGTGGCTGGCGACGTGGCCGGGCGCCTCGAACAGGCAGACCAGGATCGCGCGCTCCGAGACCGTCAGGCGCAGCGAAGCCCCGTCGCGATGCCGCAGGCTCCAGCCCTGGTCCTCCAGGGTCCAGGGCCCGATGCCATGGCGCACCAGGCCCGCCGCGTCCGCGGCATGATCCAGGCGGCGCAGGCGCAAGGTCCGCAGGACGGCGGCCAGCAGGGCCGGCGAGTCGTCCTGCCGCATGACCCAGTCCACCCCGACCCGCAGCAGCGCCGTCAGCTCGCCCCGGCGCGCGGGACCCATGACGGCCACCATGTCCAGCGGCAGGCCCATGCCGCGCGCCAGCCGCGCCGTCCTGCAATTGGAGGCCGCGTCCGCCATCAGCAGCACGGCATCGCTGGACAGCAGGCCGGTCCGGATCGTTTCCCGGTCGGCGTCCTCGATGGACCCGCAGCGCCGCACCTGGCAGCCCAGTGCCCGCAGATACTGCAACTCGGCGTTGTCGTCCGGCGCCAACGCCCAAACCCGGCGGTCTCGCATACATTTCTCCCCCGAATGTCTGCTAAATATTACAAAAGTATTATTTCACGAACACCAACGTGATTGTCATTTTTAGTCCAATGGGCGGGTGGAAACCTTTGCAGAACGGCTCCGGCACGCCCGGCTCCTGCGCGGCCTGTCGCAGGAGACCTTGGCGCGCGCCTGCGGCCTGTCTCAAAGCGCCATCTCCAGCTACGAGAACGGCACCCGCCAATCGCCGAAAAAGCTGCTGAACCTGGCCCAGGTCCTGGAAGTGGACATCTACTGGCTGAGCCGGGGCCTGGGCGACATGACGCCGGCGCCCGGCGCGGCCGGCTCCGTGGGGGAAGGCGCCTGGCCCTTCCCCTCGATCGATCCCCGGCAATTCTGGACCCTGACCCGCAAGGACCGCCTGGTGGTGGAAAGCGCCGTCGGCGCGCTGATCGACAGCCTGCTGATTTCAGGAAAAAAGTAGGGACGGCCCGGCGGCGAAAGGCAGGTATACTCCCTTCCACGCAGGGGTACTCGCCGGCTTGGCCGGCGTGTTGAGAGAAACCCTTCGTACCAGTACGGATAATGCCGATGCTGGGAGCGTGCGCGGTTTCCTCACCGGTTCCATCCATGCCCGGAACCATTCCCTCCGGAACGCGCTTCCCCCCTCCCCGACTCGGCTCCATTTCCGAATCCTTTTCGAACCTGGAGCTACATCTTGAACGCCAATCCGCAATTCCTGGCCGCCCGCGCCACCGTCGACCTGGCCGCGATCGAACCGCTGCCGCAATCCCGCAAGATCTACGAAACCGGATCCCGGCCCAACATCCGCGTGCCCTTTCGCGAAATCCGCCAGGACGACACGCCCACCCTGTTCGGCGGCGAAGCCAACCCGCCCCTGACAGTCTACGACACCAGCGGCCCGTACACCGACCCCGACGCCGTCATCGACATCCGCAAGGGCCTGCCCGCCCCGCGCCTGCCCTGGATCCTGGAGCGCGGCGACACCGAGGAGCTGCCCGGCCTGACCAGCCAGTACGGCCGCGCCCGGCTGGCCGACGCGGAGCTGGACGCGCTGCGCTTCGACCTGAAGCGCCCCCCGCGCCGCGCCCGCCCCGGCGCGAACGTGTCGCAGATGCACTATGCCCGCCGGGGCATCGTCACCCCGGAAATGGAATTCGTCGCCATCCGCGAAAACCTGCGCCGCGAACAGTACGTCGAATCCCTGCGCCGCAGCGGCCCGGACGGCGCCCGCCTGGCCGAGCGCCTGACCCGCCAGCACCCCGGCCAGTCCTTCGGCGCGTCCATCCCCGAACGCATCACGCCCGAATTCGTGCGCGACGAGGTCGCCCGCGGCCGCGCCATCATTCCGGCCAACATCAACCACCCCGAGGTCGAACCCATGGCCATCGGGCGCAACTTCCTGGTCAAGGTCAACGCCAACATCGGCAATTCCGCCATCCGCTCGGACATCAGCGAGGAAGTCGAGAAGATGACCTGGGCGATCCGCTGGGGCGGCGACACGGTGATGGACCTGTCCACCGGCAAGCACATCCACGAAACGCGCGAATGGATCATCCGCAATTCGCCGGTGCCCATCGGCACCGTGCCGATCTACCAGGCGCTGGAGAAGGTCGGCGGCATCGCCGAGGAGCTGAACTGGGAGATCTTCCGCGACACGCTGATCGAGCAGGCCGAGCAGGGCGTGGACTACTTCACCATCCACGCGGGCGTGCGCCTGCCTTTCGTGCCCATGACGGCCAGCCGCATGACGGGCATCGTGTCGCGCGGCGGCTCGATCATGGCCAAGTGGTGTCTGGCGCACCACAAGGAAAGCTTCCTCTACGAACGCTTCGAGGACATCTGCGAGATCATGAAGGCCTACGACGTCAGCTTCTCGCTGGGCGACGGGCTGCGTCCGGGGTCCGGCTACGACGCCAACGACGAGGCCCAGTTCGCCGAGCTGCGCACGCTGGGCGAACTGACCCGGGTCGCCTGGAAGCACGACGTGCAGGTGATGATCGAGGGACCGGGCCACGTGCCCATGCAGATGATCCGCGAGAACATGGACCTGCAGCTCAAGCATTGCCACGAGGCGCCGTTCTACACCCTGGGCCCGCTGACCACGGACATCGCGCCGGGCTACGACCACATCACCTCGGGCATCGGCGCGGCGCTGATCGGCTGGTACGGCACGGCCATGCTGTGCTACGTGACGCCCAAGGAGCACCTGGGCCTGCCCAACAAGAAGGACGTGAAGAACGGCATCATCACCTACAAGATCGCCGCCCACGCGGCCGACCTGGCCAAGGGCCACCCAGGCGCGGCGATCCGCGACAACGCCCTGTCCAAGGCGCGCTTCGAGTTCCGCTGGGAAGACCAGTTCAACCTGGGCCTGGACCCGGACACGGCGCGCGCCTTCCACGACGAAACCCTGCCCAAGGACTCGATGAAGGTGGCGCACTTCTGCTCCATGTGCGGACCCAAGTTCTGCAGCATGAAGATATCCCAGGACGTGCGCGACTACGCCAGGGAAAACGGCCTGGACGAGGCCGCCGCGCTGGAACAGGGCATGGCGGCGAAGTCGGCGGAGTTCATCAGCCAGGGGGCGGAAATCTACCAGAAGGCGTGAAGGCTGCGCCAGGCGCCGGCCAGCCCGCGGAGACTGGCTGACGCCTCGTCCCTATTTCACCGCGTACAGGAACAGTTCCACCCGCCGGTTCAGGGCGCGGCCTTCCACGGTGTTGTTGTCGCCCACCGGGTTGGCGGCGCCGCGGCCCTCGGCCGTGAGCCGGTCGGCGGCCACGCCCTGCCCCGCCAGGTACTGCGTCACCGCGCCGGCCCGGCGCTGGGACAGCGGCACGTTGATGGCGTCGGTGCCGGTGGAATCGGTGTAGCCGATCGCCTTGGCGCGCAGTTCGGGATGCTGGCTCAGGGCCCGGGCCACGCTGTCCAGGACCGGCAGCAGTTCCGGCTTCAGCACGGCCTTGTTGGTGTCGAACGAAACGTTGCTGGGGATGTTGACCTTCAGCGTGCCGTCGGGCATCTCGATGACGGCGATCCCCAGGCTGGACGCGCCGGACTTCTCGACGTCCTGCTTGACCCCTTTCCAGTTGTAGCCGACGACGCTGCCCACCACGGTGCCGATGCCGGCGCCGATCAGGGCGGCCTGGCTGCTGTCGCCGATCAGCGCCCCCAGCCCCGCGCCGAGCGCGGCGCCCGCGCCGGCCCCGACCGCCGTGTTCTGGCCCTGGGGCGACATGTTGGCGCAGGCCGTCAAGAGCACCAGGCTGCCGATCACCGCCGTCCGGGCGGCCCGTTCCGTTGCTGTGCGCATCGCATTCTCCTTGTTGTGGGGACGTGGACAGCGTAGCAAGAAGCCCCGGCGGCGGTGTAAGCCGATGCTGCCAAACGAGACAGGAAATTTCCGCCAGGCGGGCGGGCCGGACGGCTGGCATGCGCCGCGGCCAGGCAGGCACTCGCGGGGTGCCGCCCGGGCGCGGTGATCCGCCCCGGCGGCCGGAACCGCGCGCTCAGTGCAGGATCTGGCTGAGGAACAGCTTGGTGCGCTCGTTCTTCGGATTGTCGAAGAATTCGTCCGGCGCGTTCTCCTCGATGATCTCGCCGTGGTCCATGAAGATCACCCGGTCGGCGACCTTGCGCGCGAAGCCCATTTCGTGGGTCACGCACAGCATCGTCATGCCGGTTTCCTCGGCCAGCTCGACCATGACGTCCAGCACTTCCTTGACCATTTCCGGATCCAGGGCGGAGGTCGGCTCGTCGAACAGCATGATCTTGGGGTTCATGCACAGGGACCGGGCGATGGCCACGCGCTGCTGCTGGCCGCCGGACAGCTGGCCCGGGAACTTGTTCGCCTGGTCGGGGATGCGCACCCGTTCCAGGTACTTCATGGCGGTCGCCTCGGCCTCGGCCTTGGGGCGCTTGAGCACCCAGACCGGCCCCAGCGTCAGGTTTTCCAGCACGGTCATGTGGGGGAACAGGTTGAAGTGCTGGAACACCATGCCGACGTCGCGGCGGATGGCCTCGATCTGCTTGAGGTCGTTGGTCAGTTCCGTGCCGTCGACGATGATCTGGCCTTCCTGGTGTTCCTCCAGGCGGTTGATGCAGCGGATCATGGTCGACTTACCCGACCCGGAGGGTCCGCAGATCACGATGCGCTCGCCGGGCGCGACGTCCAGGTTCAGGTCCTTCAGGACGTGGAACTGGCCGTACCACTTGTTGACGTTCTGCAGGCGGATGATGGGTTCCGACATGGGCGGAGGCTCCTGCGGCGGGACCAGGGCCCCGCCGGTACGAAGATTAACGATGCTGCCCCTGATCCAGCTTGCGTTCCAGCGACAGGCTGTAGCGCGAGATCGAGTAGCAGAAGATGAAGTAGATGACCGAGATGAACAGGTAGGATTCCGTGCTGAAGCCGCGCCAGACGGCGTCGGACACGGCCGCCTTGGCCGCCTGGGTCAGGTCGAAGATGCCGATGATCACCACCAGGGACGTGTCCTTGAACAGGGAGATGAAGATCCCCACCAGCGGCGGGATGACGATCTTCAGCGCCTGCGGCAGGATGATCTTGCGCATCTGCTGCCAGTAGCCCAGGCCCAGGGAATCGGCGCCCTCGTACTGGCCCTTGGGGATGGCCTGCAGGCCGCCGCGCACGGTCTCGGCCACGTAGGCCGCCGCGAACAGGATGATGGCGATCTGAGCGCGCAGCAGCTTGTCGATGGAGAAGCCTTCCGGCAGGAACAGCGGCAGCATCACCGAGGACATGAACAGCAGGCTGACCAGGGGCACCCCGCGGATCAGCTCGATGTAGACCACGCATACGGCCTTGACGCCCGGCATGTGCGAGCGCCGTCCCAGGGCGAGCAGCAGCCCGAAGGGAAAGGCGAAGGCGATGCCGAAGGTCGACAGGATCAGGGTCAGCGGCAGGCCGCCCCACTTGGCGTTTTCCACGTAGGTCAGGCCCAGAATCCCGCCCCACATCAGCACGCCGACCGCCACCAGGGCGACCACCCACATCAGCCCCAGGAACGGCTTCCAGAACCAGCGGATGCAGCTGCAGACGATCGTCGCGATCAGGATCAGGGAGGCCAGCAGGGGGCGCCATTGCTCGTCGTAGGGATAGATGCCGAAGAGGATCAGGCGGTGCTTTTCACGCACGAAGGCCCAGCAGTAGCCGCCGGTTTCCCGGCACTGGGCCGCCGTCGTGGCGGCGAAGTCGGGCTTCACGAACAGGTAGTCGATCAGGGCCGGAATCGCCAGCAGCAGGACCCAAAGGGCCAGGATCGTCAGGATCGCGTTCAGCGGCGAGGAAAACAGCCGGCTGCGCAGCCAGCCGAGCACGCCCATGTCGGCGCGCGGCGGCAGGCGATCGGTGCCAGGGAGTGTGCGGTCCATCTATCGCTCCACCAGCGCGATGCGCTTGTTGTACCAGTTCATGAAGATCGAGATCGACAGGCTGACCACCAGATAGGCCGCCATGATGATCATGATGCCCTCGATGGCCTGCCCGGTCTGGTTCAGGATGGTGTTGGTGACGGCCACGATGTCGGGATAGCCGATGGCCACGGCCAGGGAACTGTTCTTCGTCAGGTTCAGGTACTGGCTGGTCATGGGCGGGATGATGACCCGCATGGCCTGGGGCAGGACCACCAGCCGCAGGGTGCGCGCCCGCGACAGGCCGATCGAGGAGGCGGCTTCCCACTGGCCCTGGTTGACGGCCTGGATGCCGGAACGTACGACCTCGCCCACGAAGGCCGAGGTGTAGGTCACCAGCCCCAGCAGCAGCGCCGAGAATTCCGGCGACATGTTCAGGCCGCCCTGGAAGTTGAAGCCCTTGAGCTCGGGCCGGTCCAGTTCAAGGGAACCGCCGCTGACCCAGAAAGCCAGCAGGGGCACCACGACCAGCAGGCCCAGGGCGGCCCGCCCCAGGGGAAAGATCTTGCCGGTGGCGTCCTGGTGGCGGCGCGCCCAATGGGCCAGCAGCACGCTCAGCACGATGGCCAGCGCCAGCCCGCCGAAGATCCAGTCCATGGCGTCGCCCTTGAACCAGGGGATCTTCAGGCCACGGTTGGAGATGAAGACGTCCGGCAAGGGCTGCAGCGCCTGCCGGGGACCGGGCATGATCTCGGTGATGAGGGCATACCAGAAGAACAGCTGCAGCAGCAGCGGGATGTTGCGCATGACCTCGATGTAGAGGCCGGCCAGGCGCGAGATCAGCCAGTTCTTCGACAGGCGGCTGATGCCCAGCAGCGTGCCGAACAGGGTGGCGGCGATCACCCCGATCACGGAGACCTTGAGGGTGTTCAGCAGGCCGACCACGACCGCGTGGCCATAGGTGTCCGCGGGGGAATATTCCACCATCGATTCGCCGATGGCGAAACCGGCTTCCTCGTGCAGGAAGGCGAAGCCGGTGGAGATGTTGCGCGCCGCCAGGTTGTGCAGCGTGTTGGAAGCCAGGTACCACACGCCCAGGGCGACGAGGCCCAGGATCAGGACCTGGTAGATCAGCGCGCGCGTGGCCGGATCGTTCCAGGACCAGCGCCTGCGTGGCGCCCTGGGTGCGCGATGTGTTGTTTGAGTCATAGGATGCGGGCGGTGAAGGCGGCGGCCGCCGCCGGAACCCGGCCGCCGGGAGAACCCCGGCGGCCGAAAGGACCGAAGACCGGATCAGGCGATCAGCGGATCGGCCAGGCGTACATCACGCCGCCCTTGGTCCACTGGGCGTTCAGGCCGCGTTCCAGCTTGAGCGGGGAGCCCATGCCGATGTTGCGCTCGAACGATTCGCCGTAGTTGCCGACCTGCTTGATGATGTTGTAGGCCCATTTCTTGTCCAGGCCCAGGCCCTTGCCCATGTCGCCGGACACGCCCAGGATGCGCTGGATGTTGGGGTTGGGGCTCTTCAGCATCTCGTCCAGGTTCTTGGAATCGATGCCGTATTCCTCGGCTTCGATCATGGCGTTCAGCGCCCAGCGCACGACCATGAACCATTCGTCGTCGCCCTGGCGGACCATGGGACCCAGGGGTTCCTTGGAGAAGTCTTCCGGCAGGATGATGTAGTCGTCCGGCGTGGCCGAGGAGGCGCGCAGGCTGCCCAGCTGGGACTTGTCGCTGGTGACCACGTCGCAGCGGCCGGACTCGAAGGTGCGGAAGCCTTCTTCGGAGGTGTTGATCACGACCGGCTTGAAGTCGAGCTTGTGGGCGCGGAACCAGTCGGCCAGGTTCAGCTCGGTGGTGGTGCCCTGCAGCACGCAGACCGCGGCGCCGCCCAGTTCGGTGGCGCTCTTCACGCCCAGGCTCTTCTTGACCAGCACGCCCTGGCTGTCGTAGTAGTTGATCCCGGCGCTCATCAGGCCCAGCGTGGTGTCGCGGGTCATGGTGGCGGTGGTGTTGCGGGTGAGCACGTCGACTTCGCCGGACTGCAGGGCGGTGAAGCGCTGCTGGGTGGTCAGCGGGGTGGCCTTGAACTTGGTGGCGTCGCCGAACACCATGGCGGCCACGGCGCGGCACATGTCGACGTCGATGCCCTTCCAGACGCCCTTGCTGTCCGCCTGGGAGAAGCCCGGCAGACCGGCGTTCACGCCGCACTGGACGAAGCCGCGCGCCTTGACGGCGTTGTAGGTTTCACCTGCCTGGGCGGTCGTGCCGGCGAACAGCAGCGCCGCGCTGACGGCTGCGAGTTTCATCAATTTCATAGTCATCCTTTCCCGATTGAGCAAGTGGCGTTGAACAACACGGAATACAATCTCGTGGAATTGGTCCGTCTGGCCTAGATCGTAGCCTGCCACCGCAGGCGTGAAACATGCGGGATATCCCTGCACCCATCATGGCGACCGGGTTTCGTCATGGCCCGGGAACCCGCCGGCCCGGACCCGGATCGACCCGCTAGGCACACCAGGCACGCATGATCGAATTTCAGCACGTCTTCAAATCCTTCGGCCGGGGGCGCAACATCCTCGCCGACGTCAATTTCGGCATCTCGCCCGGGGAATTCGTCTTCGTCTCCGGGCCTTCGGGCGCGGGCAAGTCCACCCTGCTGAAGCTGGTCGGCGGGCTGGAGCCCGCCAGCCGGGGCGCCGTCACGGTCAACGGCCACCGCATCGACCGGCTGTCGGCGCGCACGCTGCCCTACCTGCGCCGCACCGTGGGCCTGATCCTGCAGGACGCCCACCTGCTGTTCGACCGCAACGCCTTCGACAACGTCATGCTGCCGCTGGCCGTGCTGGGCCTGGACCGCGCCACGGCGGCGACCCGCGCCCGCGCCGCCATGGAAAAGGTCGGCCTGCGCGGCAAGGAAGACCTGTCGCCCATCGAACTGTCCGGCGGCGAGCAGCAGCGCCTGGCCATCGCCCGCGCCATCGTGGGCCGGCCCGCCATCCTGATCGCCGACGAGCCCACCGCCAACCTGGACCACGACAGCGCCACCCGCATCATGGACGTATTCCGCGATTTCAACCAGGTCGGCGTCACGACCCTGATCGCCTCGCACGACACCGCCCTCATGGCCCGCTACGCGCGGCGCACCCTGCGCATCGACGCCGGCCGCTTCGAAGACATCCCGGGGGTGATCGCATGAACAAGTGGCTGCGGCACCACCGCTATGCCCTGGGGGTGGCGCTGCGGCGCCTGCGCCAGCACCCCTTCTCGTCCCTGGCCAACATCGCGGTCATCGCCCTGATGCTGGCCGTGCCCATCCTGGGCGCCTCGGTCCTGCAGTCCAGCCAGCCGCTGGCCCGGCAACTGGCGGTCGCGCCGGAGCTGACCCTGTTCCTGAAATCCGGCACGCCGCCCGCGGCCCAGCAAGCCTTGCTTGCACGCGTGCGCGAGCAGGCCGGCGAGCGGATCGCCCAGGCCCGGCTGATGCCGCGCGACCGGGCCATGGCCCAGTTGCGCGCCGATCCGACCTGGGCCCGGGCGCTGGACGCCCTGCCCGACAACCCCCTGCCCGACGCCCTCATCGTCACCCTGCGCGATTCCGACGCCCCGGCGCGCGAGGCGGCCGACCTGGCGCAGGCCTGGCGCCAGTGGCCGGAGGTCGAGGAAATCCAGCTCGACAGCGAATGGGTGCGGCGCCTGGAATCCCTGCTCTCCTTCGTGCGGATGGGCCTGGGCATGCTGGCGGGCGCGGTGGTCGTCGTCGTGCTGGCGACCGTGTTCAACACCGTGCGCCTGCAGGCCCTGACCCAGCGCGAGGAAATCGCCGTCGCCCGGCTGGTGGGCGCCACCGAGTCCTTCGTCCGCCGCCCCTTCCTGTACCTGGGCGCCCTGACGGGCCTGGCCGCGAGCCTGCTGGCGCTGCTGCTGGCCTGGCTGGCGCTGACCCCGCTGAACACGATCCTGGGCGGCTTCGCCCGCAGCTACGGCGTGGACTGGGCCATCCGCCTGCCGGCCGCCCCGGACCTGCTGCTGTCCGGCCTGCTGGTCGCCCTGCTGGGCGCCGTCGCCGCACGCCTGTCGGTCACGCGGCGCACCCGGTTCTGATGGCGCGCCGCACCGCCACGGCCCCGCGCCCGGACGCCTCCGCCCCGCCCGCCGGGCCGGCGGGCGCGCCGGCCGACGCCGCTTCCCGCATCGCCGCCTGGCAGCGCCGGGCCGGGCGCCACGGGCTGCCCTGGCAGCGCACCCGCGATCCCTACCGCATCTGGCTGTCCGAAATCATGCTGCAGCAGACCCAGGCCGCCACCGTCGTCCCGTACTACGAGCGCTTCCTGGCCCTGTTCCCCACCGTCGTCGACCTGGCCGACGCGCCGCAGGACGCGGTCCTGCGGGCCTGGGCCGGCCTGGGCTACTACGCCCGCGCGCGCAACCTGCACCGCTGCGCGCAGGTCCTGCGCGACGAACACGGCGGCCGCTTCCCCGCCACCGCCGCCGAACTGGCGCGGCTGCCCGGCATCGGCCCCTCGACCGCCGCCGCCGTTGCCGCCTTCGCCTACGGCGAGCGGGCGCCGATCCTGGACGGCAACGTGCGCCGGGTGCTGGCGCGCTATTTCGCCGTCGAGGGCGACCCCGCGGCGGCACGCACGGTCCGGCGGCTCTGGGAGCACGCGCGGGCGCTGATCGACGCCGCGCCCGCCGGCCTGGACATGGCGGCCTACACCCAGGGCCAGATGGACCTGGGCGCCACGATCTGCACCCGGACGCGGCCCGACTGCGCGCGCTGCCCGCTGGCGCCGGACTGCCAGGCGCGGATCCGGAACCGCCAGGACGAACTGCCGACGCCGCGCGCGCGCCGGGCGCAGCCGCTGCGCCATTGCTGGATGCTGATCGCGGAGTGCGATGGCCGGGTGCTGCTGGAGCGCCGGCCGGACACGGGCATCTGGGGCGGCCTGTGGACCCTGCCGCAATTCGAGGACGCCGCCGCGCTGGAAGCCGCCTGCGCCGGCCTGGCCGCGGCCGGGACGCCGCTGGCGCTGGCGGCGATCGACCACGTGTTCACACATTTCCGGCTGCGCATCCAGCCCTGTTGGCTGCGGCTGCCGGGCGCCGCGCCCACGGCGGCCGGCGAGGGCCGGGCCTGGGCACCCATCGGGAACCTGGACGCCCACGGCATGCCGGCGCCGGTCGCCCGGCTGCTGGCCGGGCTGTACGCGGACACGCCGCTGCCGCGCTGACCGGTCAGGGATCCGGGCGCGGCTGGTGCGCGCCGATGCTCATCAGCAGGCCGCAGGCCACGCCCAGCGTCATCAGCGCCGTGCCGCCGTAGCTCATGAAGGGCAGCGGCACCCCCACCACCGGCAGCACCCCGGTCACCATGCCGATGTTCACGAAGACGTAGACGAACATCATCATGGACATGGCGCCGGCCAGCAACCGCCCGAACTGGGTGGGCGCCCGCGCGGTGATGGTCAGGCCGCGCAGCACCAGCAGCGCGTACAGGACCAGCAGCGTCACGCCGCCGTACAGGCCGAATTCCTCGGCGAACACGGCGAAGATGAAGTCCGTGGTCCGCTCGGGGATGAAATCCAGGTGCGTCTGGGTGCCCTGCATGTAGCCCTTGCCGTACAGGCCGCCCGAGCCCACGGCGATCATGGACTGGATGGTGTGGAAGCCCTTGCCCAGCGGATCCGAGCCGGGATTGAGCAGCACGCAGACACGGTACTTCTGGTAGTCGTGCAGCACCACCCAGTCCACCTCCGGCTGGCAGATCTGGTCCTCGTAGGCCACCAGCGTCCCCAGCGCCAGCGTGACCGCCAGCACCGCCGGGATCAGCAGCTTGAACGACAGGCCGGCGAAATAGATGACGCAGAAGCCCGAGGCCAGCACCAGCAGCGCCGTGCCCAGGTCCGGCTGGTCGATGATGAGCCCCGCCGGCACCACCAGCAGCACGCCGGCCACCAGGAAGTCCAGGACGCGGAAGCGGTTCGCGGACTGGCGCTGGAAGTACCAGGCCAGCATCAGCGGCACGGCGATCTTCATCATTTCCGAGGGCTGGATGCGCGCGATGCCCAGGTTCAGCCAGCGGGTCGCGCCCTTGCTGGTTTCGCCGAACAGCATGACCGCCACCAGCAGCCCCACCCCGAGCGCGTAGAACAGCGGCGCCGAGCGCATGATCCAGGCCGGGCGCAGCAGCGCGACGGCCCACATGGCCGCGAACGCCAGCAGGAAATTGCGCAGCTGGTCGGCGAAGCGCCAATCGGTATTGCCCACCGCCGAATGCATGGTGGCCATGCCGACCAGGGCCATGATCACCAGCAGGACCAGCAGCGGCCAGTCCAGGACGGCGAACATGCGGCGCACCGCCTGCACGATCAGTTTCATGGGTTCTCCTCCTGGGCGCCGTCCTCGGGCGCCGAGGCCTCGTCGGGCAAGGGGGACGGTTCGGGCGCCCCTTCATCGTCGGGAGCCGGCTGCGCGTCGGGCCGGCCCGGGGAGGCCGCCGGCGCCGGACCCGCCTGGGCATCCCGCGCGGCCCGCTCCGCCCGCAGGCGCTCGCGCCGCTGCGCCGCGCGGGCCGGATCCAGCCAGTAATCGAACACCGTCCGGGCGATCGGCGCGGCCACGGAAGCGCCCCAGCCGCCGTTTTCCACGATCAGGGCCACCGCGATCTGGGGGTCGTCGACCGGGGCGTAGGCCATGAACAGCGCGTGGTCGCGCAGGCGCTCGTCCACCGAGTGCGCCTTGTACTTGGCGCCGCGCAGGCTGTAGACCTGGGCCGTGCCGGTCTTGCCGGCCGCCTGGTAGGCCGCGCCCTCGAAAGCACGCCGCGCCGTGCCCTTGCGCACGACGTCCACCATGGCCTCGCGGATCACGCGCAGATTGTCCGGCTTCAGGTCGATGGTGTACTGCGGCCCGACCACCGGGTAGCTGAACCGGCCGGTGAGCGGGTCGATGATCCGGCGCACCAGGTGCGGCTTCATGTAGATGCCGTCGTTGGCCAGCACCGAGGTCGCCTGCGCCAGCTGCAGCAGGGTGAAGGCGTTGTAGCCCTGTCCCACGGTGACCGACACGGTCTCGCCCTGGTACCAGTGCTGCTGTTCGGGCTTCTTGTAGGTCTTGCGCTTCCAATCGCGGGACGGCAGCACGCCGCGGCGCTCGCCGTCCAGGTCGATGCCGGTGATCTGGCCGAAGCCGAACTGCTTGGTGAAATCGTGCAGGGCGTCCACGTCCATCTGGGCGCCCAGCGAGAAGAAATAGGTGTCGGAGGACACGACGATGGCCCGGTGCATGTCGGTCGGCCCGTAGACCGCCCCGCCGGCATTGCGGAATTTCTGTCCGGCCAGCTCGAAGTAGCCAGGGTCCGGCACCAGTTCGCGGGCCGAGCGCAGCCCCATTTCCAGGGCAGCCAGCCCCACGAAGGGCTTGTAGGTCGAACCGATGGGGTAGGTGCCGTACAGCGGCCGGTTGATGAGCGGATGGTCCGGCGATTCGTTCAGCTTGCGCCAGTTCTCCACGTCGATGCCGTCCACGAACAGGTTCGGGTCGAAGGACGGCGAGGACACGAAGGCCAGGATCTCGCCCGTGTGCGGCTGGATGGCGACCAGCGCGCCGCGCCGGCCGGCGAACTGGGCCTCGGCCAATTGCTGCAGGCCGATGTCCAGGGACAGCTCCAGGTTGGAACCGGGCACCGGGTCCGTGCGGCTCAGCTCG
This sequence comes from Castellaniella denitrificans, assembly GCF_042653765.1. Classification (NCBI taxonomy): domain Bacteria; kingdom Pseudomonadati; phylum Pseudomonadota; class Betaproteobacteria; order Burkholderiales; family Alcaligenaceae; genus Castellaniella; species Castellaniella denitrificans. Next base: position 34,415 of record NZ_JBHSEZ010000006.1, read on the forward strand.
CGCACCGGGCGCCCGCCCGCCGTGACTTCCAGTTCCTCGACCCCGGTGCGGCCATGCAGGGCCTTTTCCCAGGTCTTCTCGACCCCCTTCTTGCCGATGACCAGCGTACCCCGGTAATTGCCGAGCTGGCCGGAGTCTTCCAGCTCCTGCTGGTCTTCCTCGGAGATCCGCCCGACGAAACCCAGCACGTGGGCGGCCGACTCGTGCATGGGATAGGACCGCACCCAGCGGGCCTCCAGGCTGACGCCGGGAAAGCGGTAGGCGTGGACGGCGAACCAGGACGCCTCGATGTCGTTCAGGTTGTTGCGCAGCAGGACCGGCGCGTAGCGGCCGCTCTGCTGGTACAGGCGCATGAACTTGCGCCGGTCGCCCTCGCTCAGGTAGACCAGCTCGCCCAGCCGGTCGAGCACGTCGCCGATGTCGCCCCGGATCTGCGAGCGCGTCACCGTCAGCGTGTAGTCCCGCAGGTTCTGCGCCAGGACCGCGCCGTTGCGGTCGGCGATCTGCCCGCGCCGGGGCGGGACGGGCACGATGGTGATGCGGTTCTGCTCGGCGCGCGCCGACAGGGTGTCGTAGCGCACGATCTGCAGATACCACAGGCGCCCGGCCAGCAGCAGCAGGCACGCCAGGGCGAACAGCCCCGCCACCCAGGCGCGCAGCAGCACGGTCTGGCGCTGGCGGTGGCCGGTCTTGCGGAACTCGAACATGCCCGTCCTAGACGGGTCCCGCGCCGTCGCCGCCCAGGCGGCGCGGGTGCAGGGACATGAGGATGTCGGGCAGGGGCCACAGCACCCCGGTGAACAGCGCCGACCACAGCCAGTCCCAGCCTTCCCAGGCGCCGTTCAGCCAGGCGCCCAGCAGGCTGGACAGCGTGCACGCGGCCACGAACACCGGCAGGACCTGGAGGGTCTGCAGCCAGGCGCTGAAATGCCGCAGCCGATGGCTCAGCCGCAGCACGCCATAGGCGGCCAGCACGTAGCACAGGGCATGCAGCCCCAGCAGGCCGGCATCCTGCACGTCCATCAGCAGGCCGAACACGAAGGCCGTCGTCAGCCCCACCCGGGCGGGCGCGTGCAGGCACCAATAGAGCAGCAGCAGCAGCAGCACGTCGGGCACCGGCTGCCAGAGCCGCCAGGGCAGCAGGGACGCCACCCACACCAGGATCAGCGAGCCCCACACCAGCCAGCCGGAGGCGGCGCTCTGGAACGCGCCGGCGTCCACCGGCTGCAGGTCCATGAGGGAAGAGCCCCCCGGGCGCCTACTGTTCGTCGAGGGCATGCTCGATCTCCTCGGGCCGGGGCACGTCGGCCACGTCCACGCGCAGGACCAGGAAATGGCGGTAGCGTTCGGGGTGCGACAGCGGCTCGGCGATCGCCATGGCGAAGCCGGTCCCCGGATCGCGATCGACCTTTTCCACGCGGCCGACCGACAGGCCGGCCGGGAACAGCCCGCCGATGCCGCTGGTCACCAGCACGTCGCCGGCGCGCACGTCCACGCCGGCCGACAGGTAGCGGACTTCGAGCTTGCCGACCTCGTTGCCGCCGAACGCGATCAGCCGCAGCCCGTTGCGCAGCACCTGGACGGGGATGGACACCTGGTCGTCGATCAGCAGGGCGGCCTCGGAGGTGAAGGGCGTGACGCGCACGATCTGGCCCACGACCCCGCCCTCGTCGATCACCGGCATGCCCGGGGCGATGCCGGCGCGCGAGCCCTTGTTGAAGATCAGGCGATGGCTGAAGGCGTTGGACGGCACGTAGAAGACTTCGACCGCCACGGATTGCTGGGCGATGGACTCGGACACGTTGAGCAGACGGCGCAGCTGCTCGTTTTCCGTGGCCAGTTGGGCCGCGTGGGTCGAGAGCTGGGCCATTTCGATGCGCTGGCGGCGCAGGGCTTCCTGCTCGTCGCGCGCCAGCGCGGCCGCCTGCGACCAGCTGTCGAAATATTCCAGCGCGTCGCGCGGCGCCAGCGCGACGCGCTGGAAGGGATAGAGGACCATGGACAGGGCGCTGCGCACCGGGCCCAGCACGGGCCAGTGCGCGTCGGTCACGACCATCCCGAGACACAGGACCAGCAGCAGGACCAGCCGGACTTCGATGCTGGGACCGCGCTTGAAGAGTCTCAGGGTTCCCGGTTCACGCATGACGAGGAACGCCTGCCCGGCCGATCAGTCGTAGATGAACACCCCGCCCAGGCGCTCGAGATGTTCGAGCGCCTCGCCGCAGCCGCGCACCACGCAGGTGAGCGGGTCTTCGGCGACCACCACGGGCAGGCCGGTTTCTTCCTGGAGCAGGCGGTCCAGATCGTGCAGCAGCGCGCCGCCGCCGGTCAGGGCAATGCCCTTGTCGGTGATGTCGGCGCCCAGTTCGGGCGGGGTCTGCTCCAGGGCGGTCTTCACCGCCGACACGATCTGGTTGAGCGGGTCGGTCAGGGATTCCAGGATTTCGTTGGAGGACACCGTGAAGCTGCGCGGCACGCCTTCGGACAGGTTGCGGCCCTTGACCTCGATCTCGCGGATCTCGGAGCCGGGGAAGGCCGAGCCGATTTCCTTCTTGATGAGCTCGGCCGTGGGTTCGCCGATCAGCATGCCGTAGTTGCGGCGGATGTAGTTGATGATGGCTTCGTCGAACTTGTCGCCGCCGACGCGCACCGAGCCCTTGTAGACCATGCCGCCCAGGGAGATGACGGCGACCTCGGTGGTGCCGCCGCCGATGTCCACCACCATCGAGCCGCTGGCGTCGGACACCGCCAGGCCGGCGCCGATCGCGGCGGCCATGGGTTCCTCGATCAGGTAGACCTGGCTGGCGCCCGCGCCCAGGGCGGATTCGCGGATGGCGCGGCGTTCGACCTGGGTGGAGCCGCAGGGCACGCAGACGATGATGCGCGGGCTGGGGGCCAGCATGCTGCGCGGATGCACCATGCGGATGAACTGCTTGAGCATCTGCTCGGTCACGGTGAAGTCGGCGATCACGCCGTCCTTCATGGGCCGGATGGCTTCGATGTTGCCGGGCACGCGGCCCAGCATCTGCTTGGCCTCACGGCCGACGGCCTGGATGATTTTCTTGCCATTGGGGCCGCCGTCATGGCGGATGGCGACGACCGAGGGTTCATCGAGCACGATGCCCTTGCTGCGGACATAGATCAGCGTATTCGCCGTGCCGAGGTCGATCGCCATGTCGCTGGAAAAGTAGCTGCGTAGGAATCCGAACATGGGCGCACTAATAAAATGGGGTGTCTGTGGATCCGCGCGAGCGACCCGGTGCCGACTGTACCAAGACCGCCAGAACGAAGGCGCAGGCCGGGCAAACCGCATGGAATCAGCAATGATAACTTATAATCCCCTACGGCTAGACCCGGATCAGAGGGGAATGTTTTGCAAAATTCCCGCTTTTCGCCGCTCCGGTCACATCCGCACACACTCAATCCGGCCGCCCCCTTCCCGGCGGCGGAACGTAGGCACGACGACATGGCACTCACCGAACAGGACATCGCCCGGCTGGCACGGCTCTCGGGCCTGCGGCTGGATTCCAGCGACCAGATCCGCGCCCGCCAGGAGCTCGACCGCATCCTGGGCCTGATCGAGGAACTGCAGGCCGTGGACACGGCCGGCGTCGAACCCATGGCCCACCCGCTGGCCGCCCACCAGGACATCGCCCTGCGCCTGTGCGACGACACGCCCGATCCGGCGCAGACGCCCGAGCAGCGCGACGCCTGCATGGCCAATGCCCCGGCCTCCCATCAGGGCCTGTTCCTGGTGCCCACCGTCATCGAATGATGCCATGACCCAGCTTTCAGAATTCCGCAGCATCCAGGCGCTGGGCGAAGCCCTGCGCGCCCGGCGCGTCAGCGCCTTTGAGCTGGCCGCCGACGCCCTGCGCGCGGCCCGCGCATACGCCGACCCCAACGTCTTCCTGCACATCGACGACGAACTGACCCTGGAACAGGCGCGCGCCGCCGACCGGGCGCTGGCCGAAGGCGCCGCCGGGCCGCTGACCGGCATCCCCGTCGCCCACAAGGACCTGTTCGTGACGCGCGGCTGGCGCACCACCGCCGCCAGCAAGATGCTGGCCGGCTACGTCAGCCCCTTCGACGCCGCCGTGGTCGACCGCTGGCGCGCGGCTGGCGCCGTATCCCTGGGCAAGCTCAGCTGCGACGAGTTCGCCATGGGCTCGGGCAATGAAAATTCCGCTTTCGGACCGGTACGCAACCCCTGGGATCCCGAACGGATCCCGGGCGGCTCGTCCGGCGGCTCCGCCGCCGCCGTGGCCGCCGGCCTGGTGCTGGGCGCCACCGGCACGGACACCGGCGGCTCGGTGCGCCAGCCCGCCGCCCTGTGCGGGGTCAGCGGCATCAAGCCCACCTACGGCACGGTCTCGCGCTACGGCATCATCGCCTACGCCTCCAGTCTGGACCAGGCCGGTCCCCTGGCGCGCAGCGCCCGCGACCTGGTGCCGCTGCTGGACGCCATGAGCGGCTTCGATCCGCGCGACTCCACCAGCCTGGAAACCTGCGACGGCGCGGCCAACGCCGCCGGCCGCGTCCAGGCCGCGTTCGATGCCGCGCAGGCCGGCTTCCAGGCGGGCGGCGAGCGTCCGCTGGCGGGGCTGCGCATCGGCGTGCCGCGCGAGTTCTTCAACGAGGGCCTGTCCGCCGAGGTCGGCGCCGCCGTGGAATCGGCCCTGAAGGTCTTCGAATCCCTGGGCGCGGTCCGCGTGGACGTGTCCCTGCCGCGCACGCGCCTGTCGATCCCGGCCTACTACGTCATCGCCCCGGCTGAAGCCTCCAGCAACCTGTCGCGCTACGACGGGGTGCGCTACGGCCACCGCGCGGCCGAATACGGCGACCTGTTCGACATGACCAGCCGGTCCCGCTCCGAAGGCTTCGGCGACGAGGTCCGCCGCCGCATCCTGGTGGGCGCCTACGTGCTGTCGCACGGCTACTACGACGCCTACTACCTGCAGGCCCAGCGCGTGCGGCGCATGATCGCCGACGATTTCCGCCGGGTCCTGACCGAGGACTGCGACGTGATCATGGGGCCGGTCACGCCCGCCGTGGCCCGCCGCATCGGCGACAACCGCCAGGACCCGATCGCCGACTGGCTGGGCGACGTCTACACGCTGGGCGTGAGCCTGGCGGGCCTGCCGGGCATGTCCGTCCCCTGCGGCTTCGGCGGCGAATCGGGCCGCCTGCCCATCGGGCTGCAGCTCATCGGCCGGTACTTCGACGAAGGCCGCCTGCTGGCCCTGGCCGACCGCTACCAGCAGGCCACCGACTGGCACCAACGCATTCCGGAACACGCATAATGGATTGGGAAATCGTCATCGGGCTGGAAACCCACACCCAGCTCTCCACGCGGTCGAAAATCTTTTCCCGCAGCAGCACGCGTTTCGGCGCCGAGCCCAACACCCAGGCCAACGCCGTGGACATGGCCCTGCCCGGCTCGCTGCCGGCCATGAACCGGGGCGCGGTGGAACGCGCGATCCAGTTCGGCCTGGCCGTGGGCGCCCGGGTGGCCGAACGCTCGGTGTTCGCGCGCAAGAACTATTTCTACCCCGACCTGCCGAAAAACTACCAGATCAGCCAGTTCGAGCTGCCGATCGTGGTGGGCGGCAAGCTGTCGTTCTTCGTCGGCGAGCAGGAACACACGGTGAACCTGACGCGCGCCCACCTGGAAGAGGACGCGGGCAAGTCGCTGCACGAGCATTTCACCGGGCCGCACGGGGAATCGTCCAGCGGCATCGACCTGAACCGCGCCGGCACGCCGCTGCTGGAAATCGTGTCGGAACCGGAGATGCGCTCGGCCGCCGAGGCCGTGGCCTACGCGCGCGCGCTGCACGGCCTGGTGGTGTGGCTGGGCATCTGCGACGGCAACATGCAGGAAGGCTCGTTCCGCTGCGACGCCAATGTGTCGGTGCGCCCGCGCGGCCAGGCCGAATTCGGCACGCGCTGCGAGATCAAGAACCTGAATTCCTTCCGCTTCCTGGAACGCGCGATCCAGTACGAAGCGCGCCGCCAGATCGAGCTGATCGAGGACGGCGGCAAGGTGGTGCAGGAAACGCGCCTGTACGACGCCGACCGCGACGAGACGCGCAGCATGCGGACGAAGGAGGATTCCGACGATTACCGCTATTTCCCCGATCCGGACCTGCCGCCGCTGGTGGTGGCGCCGGACTGGATCGAGCGGGTGCGCCAGGCGATGCCGGAACTGCCGGCGGCCAAGCGCGCGCGCTTCGAGGCGGACCTGGGTCTGTCGGCCTACGACGCGGCCCAGCTGACGCTGCACCGCGCGACGGCGGATTATTTCGAGGCGGCGGCCGCGGCCTTGCCGTCCGGGCAGGCGAAGCAGGCCGCGAACTGGATCCTGGGCGAGCTGTCGGCGGCGCTGAACCGCGACGAGCTGGACATCGGCGCGTCGCCGGTGTCCCCGCAGCGGCTGGCGGCGCTGATCGCGCGGGTGCTGGACGGGACGATCTCGACGAAGATCGCGCGCGATGTGTTCGCGGCGATGTGGACGGGGGAATCGGGCGGCGATCCGGACGCGATCATCGAGTCGCGCGGGCTGCGCCAGATCAGCGACACGGGGGCGATCGAGGCGATGATCGACGAGGTGCTGGCGGCGCATCCGGCGATCGTGGAGGAATACCGGGCTGGCAAGCAGAAGGCGTTCAATTCGCTGGTGGGCCAGGTGATGAAGGCGGCGAAGGGCAAGGCGAATCCGCAGCAGGTGAACGAGATCCTGAAGCGGAAGCTGGATTCTTGATCGGTCTTGGCGGGGGCTGTTCAGGCATCTGGGCCGTGGTCCGGTATCTCGGCCGGCGCGCGCCCCCGCCCGGCGCGCAGCTCGCCCGGTCCCGGCTTTGCCGGGACTGCCCGGGCATCATGACCGCATCGGGGCGCTCGCCGTCCTGACGCAAACTCACACCCCGTATTTGCCCCGGTACGCCGACACGGCGTCGCGGTGCTTGGCCAGTGTGGCGTCGTCTTCCAGCAGCGCCATGATGTCGGCCAACGAGGCGATGCTGACCACGGGGATGCCGTAGGCCCGTTCGACCTCCTGGACGGCCGAGCCGTCGGACAGCGCGTCGTCCGCGCCGGCGCGTTCCATGCGGTCCAGGGCGATCAGCACGGCGGCGGGCTGGGCGCCGGCGGCACGGATCAGGGCGACGGATTCGCGCACGGACGTGCCCGCCGTGATCACGTCGTCGATGATCACCACGCGGCCCTTCAACGGCGCGCCGACCAGCGTGCCGCCTTCGCCGTGGTCCTTGGCTTCCTTGCGGTTGAAAGCGAACGGCACCGGACGGTCGGCCATCGCGGGGTGGTTCGACAGGGCGATGGCGGCGGTGGTGGCCAGGGGGATGCCCTTGTACGCGGGGCCGAACAGCATGTCGAAACCCAGCCCGGAATCCGCCAGGGCCTGGGCGTAGAACTGGCCCAGGCGGCCGACGCTGGCGCCGTCGTTGAACAGGCCCGCGTTGAAGAAATACGGGCTGCGGCGGCCGGATTTCATCGTGAAGTCGCCGAAATTCAGGACGCCCTGCTCCAGGGCGAAACGGACGAAGGCTTGGGCGCGGGAACCGGGCATGGCGAATGATCTCTGTGCGGGAAAGGCGACATTATCGGATATTTGAGCGGGACCCGAGCGTGAATGGAGACGGAGCATGCTCCTGTGCGCCATGGCGGGCGCATGTCGCCCTGGAACGGATAAAACACGGCCGTGCGGCTATCATGTCCTTTTCGTTCCTGCCGACCCGCAAGGCCATCTCATGCGCCAACCCGTCTATTTCCTGTCCCACGGTGGCGGCCCCTGGCCCTGGATGCCCGAAAAGCGGGACGCCTACGCGCCCCTGACCGCCGCACTGCGGGCGATTCCCGCCGCCCTGCCCCGGCGGCCCGACGCGATCCTGATGGTGTCGGCGCACTGGATCACGCACGGCGGCGTGCTGCTGGGCAGCCACCCGCAGCCCGGCATGCTGTACGACTACTACGGCTTTCCCGCCCACACCTACGAGATCCGCTATCCCGCGCCCGGCTCGCCGGAACTGGCCGCGCGTACGGCGGACCTGCTGCGGGCCGACGGCATCCCCGTGGATTTCGATCCGCAACGCGGCTTCGACCATGGTGCCTTCGTGCCCGCCCACGTCATGTTCCCGGCAGCGGACATCCCCATGGTCCAGCTCTCGATCGAACGCGGCTTCGATCCGGACTGGCACCACCGGCTGGGCGCCGCCCTGGCTCCGCTGCGCGACGAGAATATCCTGATCGTCGGCAGCGGGCTCAGCTACCACAACCTGCGCCTGTTCGGCCCGGCGGGCCGCGAGCCCTCCGTCCAGTTCGACGCCTGGCTCCAGGAAGCCATGGCGCCCGCCACGGCGGCGGCGCGCCATGAGCGGCTGAGGGATTGGGAAGAAGCCCCTGCCGCCCGGATCGCCCATCCGATGGAGGACCACCTGGTGCCCCTGTTCGTCGCCAACGGTGCGGCGGGCGACGGCCCCGCCAGCCTCTGCCACCACGAAACCGAGGCCGCGGGCGGGCTGACCGTGTCCAGCTTCCGCTTCGATTGAGCCCGGGCCGCCTCCCGGCTGGCGGGCGCCTCGTCTCAAGCCTCGTGAGCCGGGTAGGTTAAAGTTCAAGCTTGCAATGACCAACCGGACACCCACGTGCTGCGCATCACCTCCCTGAACGTCAACGGCATCCGCTCGGCCTTCCGCAAAGGGCTGGCCGACTGGCTGGCCGACGCCCGCCCCGACATCGTCTGCCTGCAGGAAATCAAGATCCAGGACGGCGACCTGGCCGACGACCTGCGGCATCCGGACGGCCTGACCGGGTATTTCCACCACGCCGAAAAAAAGGGCTACAGCGGCGTGGGCCTCTACCTGCGCCGCCCGGCCGACGCCGTGACCGAAGGCATGGGCTGCCCCGAATTCGACGCCGAAGGCCGCATCCTGCGCGCCGACTGGCCCGGCCTGACCGTCATCAGCGCCTATCTGCCCTCAGGATCCAGCGGCGACGAACGCCAGACGGCCAAATACCGCTTCCTGGACCACTTCGAAACCTGGATGGACGGACTGATGCGGGAACACCGCGACACCGGCCGTGAATTCGTCATCTGCGGCGACTGGAACATCGCCCACAAGGAAATCGACCTGAAGAACTGGAAAGGCAACCTGAAGCACAGCGGCTTCCTGCCCGAAGAGCGCGCCTGGCTGAGCAAGATCTTCGACGAACACGGCTGGGTGGACGTCTACCGCCGCCTGCACCCGGACGCCACCGGCGAAGCCTACACCTGGTGGAGCAACCGCGGCCAGGCCTGGGCCAAGAACGTCGGCTGGCGCATCGACTACCACATCGCCACCCCCGGCATCGCCGCCCGCGCGCGCGCCGCCTCCATCCACCGCGAACCGAGGTTCAGCGACCACGCGCCACTGACCATCGATTACGATTGGTCATAAAACCGCGGCCTAAAGAAAGTACACTCGATGTCGTAGAAGAGAGCAGATCCGTTTTTCGCCGCCCGCCTCACCGCGTGAAGGCCGCATTTTTACAGGAGCCCCCATGTCCGATTCCATCGAAGGCACAGTCGCCGCGGCGACCGGCCTGCAAAACTGGAACATGATGCAGGAAAAAGACAACCTGCTGCTGCGCAAGGTCCTGGACGGCCAGTCCAACACCATCCTCAGCCTGGTCAACTCGGTGCCCTCGGTCCCGCAACTGGCAAACGGCGGCATGGTGGGCACGCTGCTGCACACGACCGCCTGACGAAAGCTTTTCTCCGTGGATTGGGGCCTGGGTTTCCAGGCCCTTTTTCGTGGGTGGTTGGGGTGGCTCGATCATTGCACAGACTGCTTTCGGCCAGGAACAGTCAGATGTACTGGACATGGTGGCGAGGATTGATGCCAACCTTCGTCCGCGTTAATCGCAACCAAATCAGACCACCATGATCAAGGGAACTTCGGACATGATGTAAACAACCCACCCATTTTTTCGTAGCAGGCCCATTCCAGCTCCATCTGGCAGACGTCTGTTTACAGGTAGTGTTATCCACACCTGGTATATTTGAACGAACCAGCAGATGCCGGCTTACAGGCAGACCCTACGGATACTGCAGCTCCAGCACAATATCAGCCTTCTAGTACAACTAACCGTCGCGCCCTTAAACACAGAGCAACTTAATGAACACACTCACAAAACTTGAATTACCGAAGCGTTGGGAATTGCTGGAACAAAGAGCGCAGGCAGCCGGGCTTGACGCTGGTCTCTTTGTTGAGCGAGTCGATAGTGCGGCAGATCGCATCGATTACCTTCTGCAACGCGTGAAAACCGGCGGTGGAGGTCTATTTGAAGTGTTCTATGGCCTGTCCGGCAGTGGCAAGACAACTTTTCTCAAAACACTCCCCAAACAGTTTCAGCAGATTCGAGTCTCGTCTTTTCCGAAGGACATGGATTTAAGCACGCTTCCAACGTTCATTCACGATACGTACGTTCCGGGGGACACGAGTGCCCGAGTCATCTTGATCGAGCGCCGAGACAATCCATCGCAGCGAGATATGCAGAACCTTAGTGAAACCTTCGCGGAACTGCTCGAGGTATTTCGTGATCCCAAAGGGGCTGCACTTGTCCTCTGGCCCGTTACTCGTGAGCCTTCTGCACATAAAATCGCGGAGGAGGCTTGGACGACCGGACGCGATTCCATGGCCGACACTCGCTCTAGAGGTTTCTATAACTTCACCGGACTCCCAAAAGAGCGCTTCTATGCAGTCGCAGACACCACCACCCGAAATTTAACCGGAGACGGCCTCGAAACCTTTGGCGTCACGCCTGAAGTAGCGAACGATCTATTGGCTGAAGCTCAAACTATTGCAGATTTCTTCAACGCCGTCGATCTCTATGCCGAAATGCAGCGAGAAAAAACCTGGTCGATTCTCAAGACAAAGGTACGGGCTCGCCTTTGGGTTGTACTGCCGGGCGACGTTCCTTCTGCAATCCGCTCTACCGTTTTGTCACTAACTCAGGGTTCGCGAAATAGAGTAGACATTGAGTTGGTGGCAGAGTTTATTGATCAGCCTGACGAGAAGGCACCCATATATGTTGCCGATTGGAAGGCAAGACGTTCCGCGATGGCACACATTCTTAGGGCAATTGACTTGCGGCTATTCGAATTACCGCCGAATGTCTCCCTCGCGGCCGTCCGCGCATATGGTGAGGCCTCCGTCAAGGAAAAGCTTAAACAGCCCGCAGCCAAACTTGAAGATGCTAAGACTGCTATGCGCAATAGCAAACTTTACAAAGAGATTGAAGCGGAACTTGGTATTAACAAAACACCGTTCGCTGGCGCTAGTCGGGACGTAGAGGAAACGTCAAATGAGTATCGTCGGATACAAGCAGTTGCATCCAAAGGCGACAAGTCTTTGAATAAAGCTATCGGACTTCTGCTTTCTGAGTGCCTGAAAGAAGATGCCCCGACAGTCAAGGTTGTGAGCGAAAAGCAATCACTTCCGAACTGCGATCTGAAGCCTGATGTTTGTCTGCACATTAATGACCTAGACTACATCTGCATCGAACCAACATGGCGTTCGACGGATAAGGGCATTCCAGGAGAACTGGACGGCGGGCAAAACACCCTGGCTGCTTCACATATGAAGAAATATCTTCTGGACAAGGCAATGCAGTACATCAAGGCTCTTGGCATTTGAGCAAACTTCGATGCGTAATCGTAAGCCCCCTCTGAGTAGACACCAGCCAGTAGAGTTTCGAAATCTCCCGGAGGATTGCCGTGCGTTATATCAATAACCCAGCATCCACTACCATCAGCCCGACGCTCCCGCACCCCGACGGGGCCTGTTGGAGGGGCGGGAAGCCGTAGGCCGAAGGCGCACGACCTGCGTCCGAGCCGCACCGACCAGGCCCCGTCGGGGTGCGGGGGCGGCGGGCGGGTTAAAAACCCAAATCAAGCAGCGGCACGACGCCGCCCGGAACCCTGATCCTGCTGCCCCACCCGCAAATAATGCTGTGCCAGCACCGCGCACACCATCAGCTGGATCTGGTGGAAGATCATCAGCGGCAGCAGCACCGGCCCGATGGCGCCCGCGCTGAACAGCACCCCGGCCATCGGCACCCCCGTGGCCATGCTCTTCTTCGACCCGCAAAACACGATCGTGATCTCATCCGCCCGGTTGAAACCCATGCGCCGCGCCGACCACGTGTTCAGCACCAGCACCAGCGCCAGCAGCGCACCGCAGGCCACTACCAGCCAGACCAGCGACACCGTATCCACCGTCTGCCACAGCCCGCCGATCACCGACTCGCTGAACGCCGTGTAGACCACCAGCAGGATCGAACTCTGGTCCACGCTGGTGACCAGCTTGCGGTGGCCGTCCATCCAGCGGCCGATCACCGGACGCATCAGGTGGCCGGCGACGAAAGGCAGGAAGATCTGCACGCTGATGCGGCCGATCGCCTGCAGCAGCGAACTGCCGCCCAGGGCCGACGTGTCCGCGCCCAGGAACAGCTGCAGCAGCAGGGGGGTGATGACGATGCCGACGATGCTGGACGCCGAGGCGGCGCAGACGGCGGCGGGCACATTGCCGCGCGCGATCGACGTGAAGGCGATGGCCGACTGGACCGTGCCGGGCAGTACCGTCAGGTAGACGATGCCCACGTAGAGCGGTTCGCCCAGCAAGGGCAGAAGAACCGGCCGAAGCACCCACCCCATGATGGGGAAGATCACGAATGTCCAAATGAAGATCACGCCGTGCAGCCGCCAGTGCGTCGCGCCTGCGATGATGGCCTCGCGGGAAAGCTTGGCCCCATGCAGGAAGAACAGCAAGGCGATTGCCGCAGCCGTGAGCCGTTCGAAGAACACCGCGCCCTGGCCGTGGGCCGGCAAGACCGTGGCGGCCGTGACGACCGCGATCAGGATCAGGGTGAAACGATCGAACAGCAGACGTAATTTCGACATCATGGAAGTGGGTGCTCCGGCGGTCCGGGGCTCTCGAAGAGAAGGTTAAACTGGGCTGGAAGCCATGTTTGGCGGTAAACAGCTATGAAACATTCGCGAACGGACATGCAAAGCGTCATCCAGGGCCCTGCGAACACCGTCCGAACCGGCAGCAATCCTGGCAAAGCCCCCGGCAACGCCGCCGTCCCGGGCCGGCGCGGCGGCCTGCGCCGCCTGCCCCGCCCTGTCTACGGCCACATCGACAGCCAATCGAACATCCTGATCCCCCGGCACCACAAGCACACCTGGGCGCAGCTGTCCTACGCCACCCAGGGCTACCTGCAGGTCTGGACGCCGGACGCCCGCTTCGTCGCCCTGGCGCAGCGCGCGGTCTGGATTCCGGCCGGGGTGACGCACCAGGTGCGGCAATCGCCCCACACCGTCATCCGCAGCCTGTACCTGGACGCCGACGCGCTGGGCCTGGACTGGCCCGCGTGCCGGGTGCTGGCCGTCAGCCCGCTGCTGCACGAACTGATCCGGCGCTTCAGCACCCTGCCCGTCGAATACGACCCCGATGGCCCGGACGGCCGCCTGGCGCGGGTGCTCGCGGACCAGATCGCCGTCAGCCCGGACGCCGGGCTGATCCTGCCCTGGCCCACCGATCCGCGCCTGCAATCCGTGTGCCGCCAGTTGCAGAGCCATCCCGACAGCGCGCCGGACCTGGGCGCGTTCAGCCGCCGCCTGGGGGTTTCGGACAAGACCCTGACGCGCCTGTTCCAGCGGCAGACTGGCCTGGGATTCCGCCTGTGGCGCCAGCGCGCCCGGCTGGTGCACGCCTTGCCGCTGCTGGAACGCGGCGACCGCATCACCGACGTGGCGCTGGCCTGCGGCTACGACAGCCTGTCGTCCTTCATCGCGGCCTTCCGCGCGCACACCGGCGTCACGCCCCGGGCGTTCGCCGCCGGCGCGCGGGAAGACGACCCGCCAATCCCCGGCTGAACCGCCGGAACACGGCGATCCGGCGGGATGCGAACCGCCCGGACGCAAGCCCGGCGCGGCTTCAGTCCCGCGCATCCAGCTCCCGCACCCGCCCGCGCATCCACCACAGCAGGCCCAGCCCCGGCAGGGCGATCGCCACGGTCAGGATGAAGAAGACCGGCCAGCCGAACGCGGCGACCAGCACCGGCGTCAGCGGCCCGGCCAGGTAGGTGCGGCCCACGGCCGACAGCGCCGACAGCAGCGCGAACTGCGTCGCGGAAAACTCGACCCGGCACAGGGCCATCAGCAGCGCCACGAAGGCCGCCGTGCCCAGGCCGCCGCACAGGTTCTCCACCGCCACCACCAGGGCCATGGAATACAAGTGCGGCGGCGTGACGGCCAGCATCCAGTAGCCCAGGTTCGAGACCGCCTGCAGCAGCCCGAAGGCCATCAGGGCGCGGTACAGGCCCAGGCGCGTCATCAGTGCGCCGCCGGCCAGCGCGCCGACGATGGTGGCGGCCAGGCCGAAGACCTTGTTGACCATGCCGACCTCGGTGACGTCGAAGCCGGCCCCCCGGATCAGGAAGGTGGTGGACAGCGCGCCCGCGAACGCGTCGCCCAGCTTGTACAGCACGATCAGCAGCAGGATGGCCCAGGCCCCCCGGCGACCGAAGAATTCCTTCAGCGGCTCGGCCACGGCCTCGCGCAGGGTGCGCGGCGGCCGCGCGGCGCTCTCCGGCTCCGGCGCCCACAGCGTCGCCAGGGACGCCAGCGCCATCAGCCCGCCCATCAGCATGTACATGGCGCCCCAGCCCAGCCACTGGTCGGCCAGGATCAGCGCTAGGCCGCCGGACACCACCATCGCCAGCCGGTAGCCCATGACCTTCAGCGCCGCCCCCGCCGCGCGCTCGTCCTGGCGCAGCACGTCGGTGCTGTAGGCGTCGAAGGCGATGTCCTGGGTCGCGGACAGGAAGGCCACCCAGACCGCCAGCAGGGCCAGAACCCGCAGTTCCGACCCCGGATCGAACAGGCCCATGGCGGCGATCGAGGCCGCCAGCAGCCATTGCGTCAGGAAGACCCAGCCGCGCCGCCGCCCCAGCCAGGGGGGCGCGTAGCGGTCCACCAGCGGCGCCCAGAGGAATTTCAGCGTATAGGCCGTGCCCGCCAGCGTCAGGAAACCGATGCTCTGCAGCGAGACCTGCGACACCGTGGCCCAGGCCTGCAGCGTGCCGGAGGTCAGCGCCAGCGGCAGGCCGCTGGCGAAGCCCAGGATCAGCAGCGGGGCGACGCGCCGGCCGCCGTAGACCCGCCAGCCCCGCGTCGAGGCCTCGGCGCCGGCCGCGCCGGGATCCGCCCCTCGCGCCTGCGTCATGCGCGCCCGACCCCGGGCGATTCGAAGCGGTAGACCGCCAGCTGGCTGCGCCAGCCGCGCAGCCAATGAATTTCCCGATCGCCCCGGAACGCCGCCAGGTGCGTCACCCGCAGCCCCAGCCGCGCCGCCAGGTCCTGGAAATCGCGCAGGGTGCACAGGTGGATGTTGGGCGTGTCGTACCACTGGTAGGGCATCTGGTCGTTGACCGGCATGCGCCCGCGCAGGATCGACCAGCCATGCGGCCAGTAGCCGAAGTTGGGGAAGGACACGATGCCGTAGCGGGCCACCCGCGCCATTTCCCGCAGGATGTGTTCCGTATGGTGCATGGACTGCAGGGTCTGGGACAGCACCACCGTGTCGAACTGCTTGTCGTCGAACAGCGCCAGGCCTTCTTCCAGGTTCTGCTGGATCACGCGCACCCCGCGCCGCACGGCCGCGATCATGCGCTCGTCGTCGAGCTCGACCCCGGCCCCGCGCACCTGGCGGGTCCGCTGCAGATAATCCAGCAGCCGGCCGTCGCCGCAGCCCAGGTCCAGCACCCGGCTGCCCGGCTCGATCCATTCGGCGATCCGCAGCAGGTCGATCCGCAGCGGCTGGTCCGTTCCCGCCGCATCCGGCGCGGCCTGCGCCGGCACCGAAGCCTGTATCGCCGTCATGCCAGCACCCCCGCGACGCGGCGCCGCTCGCCCAGGCCCAGGCGGGCGGCAATGCCGTCGTAATAGCCCTGCACCACCGCATGATAGCGCCGGTCCCCCAGCAGGAAGGCGTCGTGGCCGTGCGGCGCGTCGATTTCCGCGTAGGTGACCTCGCGCTGGTTCTTCAGCAGGGCGCGGACGATCTCGCGCGAATGTTCGGGCGCGAAGCGCCAGTCGGTGGTGAAGGACACCAGCAGGAAGCGCGCCTGGGCCGCCGCCAGGGCGCGCGCCAGGTCGCCGCCGTGCGCGCGCGCCGGATCGAAGTAGTCCAGGGCGCGGGTCAGCAGCAGATAGGTGTTGGCGTCGAAGTAGCGGGAGAATTTTTCCCCCTGGTGGCGCAGGTAGGACTCGACCTCGAATTCGACGTCGTAGTTGTAGCGGTAGTCGCCCGTGGGGCCGGGCGCGCGCTGCGCGCGGCCGAACTTCGAGGCCATGACCTCGTCGGACTGATAGGTGATGTGGCCCACCATGCGCGCCACCGACAGGCCGTTGGCCGGGACCACGCCGTGGGCATGGTAATCCCCGCCGCGGAAATCCGGGTCGGTCAGGATGGCGCGGCGGGCGACTTCGTTGAAGGCGATGTTCTGCGCCGACAGGCGCGCCGTGCTGGCGATCACGATGCAGTCGCCCACGCGCTCCGGGCAGGTGATCGCCCAGCTGAGGGCCTGCATGCCGCCCAGCGACCCGCCCATCACGGCGGCGAAGCGCTCGATGCCGAAATGGTCGGCCACGCGCGCCTGGGCATGCACCCAGTCCTCGACCGTCAGCAGCGGGAACGACGCCCCCCAGGGGCGGCCGGTGGCGGGATCGATCGTGGCCGGCCCCGTGGAGCCGAAGCACGAACCCAGGTTGTTGATGCCGATGACGAAGAACCGGTCGGTGTCCACGGCCTTGCCGGGGCCGACCATGTTGTCCCACCAGCCGACCTGGTCCGGCCGCTCGGCGTCCATGCCGGCCACGTGATGCGAGGCGTTCAGGGCATGGCAGACCAGCACCGCGTTGCTGCGCGCGGCGTTCAACTGGCCGTAGGTCTCCACCGCCAGGGTATAGGACGGCAGCACCTGGCCGCTGGACAGCGTGAGGGGTTCGGAGAAATGCAGGAATTCCGGCGAAACGAACCCGACGCTGCCTTCCGGCACGATGCGTGGATCGATGGGGGAAACGGCCGGCGCGGAGGCGGGCACGGGAGAAACGGCGGTCGTGGTCATGAGACCTCTTTAGCTGGATTTATGGAGCGCCCGCAAGCGGATCAGGCAAATCGGCGCGAATTCGTTTTTCATTCTAGCACCGCGCCCCACCGCGCTGGCAAGCCCGGGTCCGCCCGTCCGGCCCATCCGGAACGAAGGCGGCTCGGGGCACGGCCGCGCACCGCGAACCCGCCGGCACAACCCGCGGCCGCCCTGGAATTAAGGCACATCAACGTTTTCTGGATTCTTCATTCGACAACAGGAATGACGATGATACATTTGCTCACGATAGCTTTCATTAAGGCATAGATAGATCCGACGGGAGGACGCGTCACATGAAGTTGCTGACCGAGCGGGAACACGACTGCCTGTACTGGGCGGCACAGGGCAAGACCAGCTGGGAGATCGGATGCATCCTGGGCATCAGCGAACGGACCGCCAATTTCCACATCGCCAACACCTGTGACAAGCTGGACGTGCGCACTCGCCAAGCGGCCATCACCGCGGCGATGCGCCAGGAACTGCTGTCCCCGCCCCGTCAGGCCAGCGCAGCGACAGCCAGAAATCATTCACCGGCGCGCGCGCATGGTCGTCGGGCCCGGCAATCACCACGGCCTCCAGCCACTCGGACGACGTCACCCTGACCTGCGCCTCGACCCGCACCGGGCCTTGCGGCCCGCGCCCCTGAAAGGAAAACCGCTGTTCCGGATCGGTGTCCGGGCCGGGCGGCTCGGCCCCGGCGTTGCGGTACAGGGCATCGACCGCCCAGCGGGCCAGGCGCCGGCGCGCCGCCGCGTCGGCGGCCCATCCGGACGGCAGTTCCGCCGACCCCAGCGCGAACAGCACGCCGCCGGCCCGCGCCGAGCGCATCGTCAGGTTCAGCGTCCGGTCCTCGAACGTCACCGGGCGGGTCTGCGTCTGCGGCGTATCCGGCAGCACGCCGGCCGCGCCGCACTGGCCGAAGGCCACCGGCCGCCAGTCGAAGGTCGGCGAACAGGCGGCCAGCAGGATCGCGCACCACCCCACCATCAGCACTCTGAGCATGCGCGTCTCCCGCCCGTTTCCCGATCCCGCCCGGCCGCTTGCGGCGCCGGGCGCCCATCGGCCGCATTGTACGTCGCGCGCTCCGGCCCGGCGCCCCGGCGGCGATCCGGGACGCACCGTCGATGCAGCTAAAATCCCTCTTTATTCAGACCAACCCGGTACCCATTCATCATGAGCCTGGCCTCGGAACGGCGCGCCCATCTGGCGGCGCAACCAGAACTGTTGCGCGCCATCCGGCGCGGGATCGAAAAAGAAGGGCTGCGGGTGGACGCATCGGGGAACCTGGCCATGACTCCGCACCCGCCCGCCCTGGGCTCGGCGCTGGCCAACCCCCGCATCACCACCGACTATTCCGAATCCCTGCTGGAACTCATCACCAGCCCCCTGCCCGACGCCGAGGCGCTGATCGGCGAACTGACCGACATCCACAGCTTCGTCGCGCTGCGCAACCCCGGCGAGCCGATCTGGAACCAGTCCATGCCGGCACACCTGCCTCCGGAGGCCGACATCCCCGTCGCCTGGTACGGCACGTCCAACACCGGCATGCTCAAGCACGTCTACCGCCTGGGCCTGGCCTGGCGCTACGGCAAGGTCATGCAATGCATCGCGGGCGTGCACTACAACTTTTCGCTGCCCGAGGCCGCCTGGGACCGGCTGGCCGATGGCGACACGCCGCAGGACCGCCGCAACACCGGCTACATGGCCCTGATCCGCAATTTCACGCGCCACGCCTGGCTGCTGATGTACCTGTTCGGCGCATCGCCCGCCGTATCCCGCAGCTTCCTGCAGCGCGCGGGCTACGAGACGCGGCTCACGCGGCTCAGCCCGGACACCTACTGCATGCCCTGGGCCACCAGCCTGCGCATGAGCGACCTGGGCTACAAGAGCCCGATCCAGTCCGACCTGCAGCTCTGCTACAACGACCTGGACACCTTCACCGCCCGCATCCACCGCGCCGTCACCACCCCGTGGCCCGCCTACGAGGCCATCGGCACCCACCGCGATGGCCGCCGCATCCAGCTGAACACCAACATCCTGCAGATCGAGAACGAATACTATTCCAGCATCCGGCCCAAGCAGACCACGGGCCGCTGCGAACGGCCCAACACCGTGCTGCGCCAGCGCGGCATCCAGTACATCGAGGTCCGCTGCATGGACATCGACCCCTGGGCGCCCGCCGGCATCGCGGCCGGGACCAGCCGGTTCCTGGACGCCTTCCTGCTGTACTGCGCGGTCGAGGAAAGCCCGCTGTTCCCGCCGCCCGGCTTCTGCCAGGAAAGCCAGGACAACTTCGCCCTGGTCGCCCGCGAAGGCCGCCGCCCCGGCCTGCTGCTGCAGCGCGAGGGCTGTGCCGTCAGCCTGCGCGACTGGGCCGAGGAAGCCCTGGACCGCATCGAGCCCTATGCCCGGCTGCTGGATGAGCATTCCGGCGACGGCGGCCACGTCGCCACCCTGGACCCGCAGCGCGCCAAGGTCCGCGACCCGGACGCCACGCCCTCGGCCCGCCTGCTGGCCGCCCTGCGCGACGACGGCCGGGAATTCCACGACTGGACCCTGGCGCAAAGCCAGGCCCACTGGGACCTTCTGCGCGCGCGCGGGCTGCCGGACGGCACCCTGGCGGCCTATGACGCGGCGGCCAAGGCATCCATCGCCGAGCAGGCGGCCATCGAGGCCGCCGATACGATTTCCTTCGAGGACTACGTGGCGCGCTTCCACGCGGCGCTGGGGCCGGCGGGCTGACCCCGGCTCAAATGAAAAATGCCCAGCGGTGGCTGAGCATTGAGCAGGTGGCGCGCCCGACAGGAATCGAACCTGTATCAGAAGCTTCGGAAACTCCTATTCTATCCATTGAACTACAGGCGCGGCATGGGGACGCCATTGTAGCGTGTTTGCGCCGCTCACGCTGGCATGACCGCGCGCGCACCATGCAGCCGCCCAGGCCAGTCGCTATAATCGACGGTTGAAGCCTGTAACACGAACGATTATCAGGATCCCATCATGAGCCTCCCCGAAAACGCCCACGGACACGAAAGCGCCATCAAGACCCCGCGTCAGTTGCTGATCACGGTCATCCTGGCCTTCCTGATCCCGATCGCGGTCATCATCCTGCTGGTCAATCTGGTCGGCGCGTCCATCCGCACGGGCGCGGGGTCCGACGGCCAGTCGGAAGAGGCCATCGCCCGGCGCATCCAGCCCGTGGCCGGCTTCAAACTGGTCGACGCCGACGCGCCCAAGGTCCTCAAGACCGGCGAACAGGTCTTCCAGTCCACCTGTTCGGCCTGCCACGGCACGGGCGTGGCGGGGGCGCCGAAATTCGGCGACAAGGACGCCTGGGCCAAGTACATCAAGCAGGGCTACGAGGAACTGGTCAAGAACGCCATCCACGGCATCAACGCCATGCCTCCGAAAGGCGGCAACGCCTCGCTGGACGACTTCGAGGTCGCGCGCGCCGTGGTCTACATGACCAACCATTCGGGCGCCAATTTCGACGAGCCCAAGGAACCGGCGGCCGGCGAAGCCAAGCCCGAGGCTGCCGCCGCGGCTCCGGCCGCCGCCGCCCCGGCCGAAGCCCCCAAGGCCGCCGAGGCCAAGCCGGCCGAGACCCAGCCCGCGCCCCAGGCCGAGGCCAAGCCCGCCGAGGCCCAGGCCAATGCCGGCAATGCCGTCGGCAAGAAACTCTACGAGTCCGTCTGCGTCACCTGCCACTCCATCGGCCTGGCCGGCGCGCCCAAGTTCGGCGACAAGGCCTCCTGGGAGCCCTTCGTCAAGACGGGCCTGGACACCATGCTGAAGAACGCCATCTCCGGCGTGGGCGCCATGCCCCCGCGCGGCGGCTCGCAGGCTTCCGACGACGAGCTCAAGGCCGCCATCCAGTACATGGTGGACGCCGCGAAGTAGACGTCCGGTCGGACGGGCGCCCGACGCCACCCGCCGCCTCCAGGGCGGCGCCACACCCCGGCCACTGGCGCCGGGGTTTTCATTTGAGCCCACCGCCGCGACGGACCAGCCACACCGGACCCTGCCAGTCGAGGCCCGGTCAAAGCCCGGTCGGGGTTCGGTCCGGGCTCGGTATATCCACTATGTTTTCAAACGATCGTTTGATTTAGAATGGGACACCACCCGGCGGATCGGCCGGGACTCGTCCGCCCGCGCCGGCGCCGACGGGCGGCGTCCCGGCCGCCCCCGGCCGGTCCGGGCGGCCTCATGCCCACGCGGAGACAAATCCTCATGCCCCACCCCATCGTCACGGCGCTGCACCAGTCCATGACGCTGCCCGTCATGGCGGCGCCCATGTTCATCGTCTCGAACCCGGAACTGGTGATCGCCCAGTGCGCCAGCGGCATCATCGGCTCGATGCCGGCGCTCAACGCGCGGCCCCAGGAAAAGCTGGGCGAATGGCTGACGCAGATCGAGAACAGCCTGGCGGCCCTGCGCGCCGCCGATCCGGACCGGCCGATTCCGCCCTACGCCATCAACCACATCATCCACCAGTCCAACGACCGGCTGCAGCACGACCTGGAAGTCTGCGCCGCGCACCGCGTGCCGCTGATCATCACCAGCCTGCGCGCGCCCAACCAGGTCGTGGACGCGGTCCATGGCTGGGGCGGCAAGGTCTTCCACGACGTCACCACGCTGCGCCACGCGCAGAAGGCGCTGGACGCGGGCGTCGACGGCCTGATCCTGGTGTGCGCGGGGGCCGGCGGCCACGCGGGCACGCTGTCGCCCTTCGCCCTGCTGGGCGAGGTCCGGCGCATCTTCGACGGCCCGGTCTGCCTGTCGGGCGCCATCAGCCGGGGCCAGGACGTGCTGGCCGCGCGCGCCATGGGCGCGGATTTCGCCTACGTCGGCACGCGCTTCATCGCCAGCGCCGAAGCCAACGCCCAGCCCGAATACAAGCAGATGATCGTCGACACGGCCGCCGCCGACATCGTCTACACCCCGTACTTCACCGGCATCCCGGGCAACTACCTGAAGCCCTGCGTGCGCAACATCGGCCTGGACCCCGACAACCTGCCGGCCGCCCAGGGCACGAACTTCGGCAGCGACAGCAAGAAGGCCTGGCGCGACATCTGGGGCGCCGGCCAGGGCGTGGGCAACATCGACGGCGTGCTGCCCACCGCCGACATCGTGGCGCGCCTGCGCGACGAATACCGCGAGGCCGCCCAGGCCCTGCGCGACGGCTTCGTCGAAGAGGTGCGCGCATGATCCGCGTCGAGCGCCGGGACGCCGTCCTGGAAATCCTCATCGACCGGCCTGAACGGCGCAATGCCCTGACCGACGCCATGTACCGCGACATCGAGCGCGCCCTGCGCGAAGCCGACGCGGATGCCGCCTGCGCCGCCGTGATCCTGCATGGCGCGGACGGGCACTTCACCGCCGGCAACGACCTGGCGGAATTCCAGATGCCGCAGGACAGCCGCGACGTGGGCTCGATCGCGTTCCTGCACGCGCTGGCGTCGGTGGACGTGCCGGTGATCGCCGCCGTCCGGGGCCAGGCTGTGGGCGTGGGCGTCACGCTGCTGCAGCACTGCGATTTCGTCTACGCCGCACCCGACGCGGTGTTCCGCCTGCCCTTCGTGTCCCTGGGCCTGTGTCCGGAAGGCGCCTCCAGCTACCTGCTGCCCCGGCTCGCGGGCGACCGCCGGGCCGCCCGGTGGCTGCTGGGCGCCGAGCCCTTCGGCGTCGAGGACGCCCTGGCCGGCCAGCTGCTGACCGCCGTGGCGGACGATCCGCTGGCGCAGGCGCGCGCCCGCGCCCAGGCGCTGGCCGCCCAGCCGGCCCAGGCCGTGCGCGCCAGCAAGCGCCTGCTGCGCGAACCCATGCGCGCCGAGGTCCACCGCGTCCTGGACGCCGAGGCGGCCGTGTTCTTCGAGCGCCTGAAATCCCCCGAGGCCCAGGCGGCCTTCCAGAAGTTCTTTGCCCGCAAGTGATGCGCTCCGGCACGCCGGAGTCCCCCGCGGACGGTGGCGTGCCGGGCGGATCGGGGCGGCCCGCAAGCCCCCCGTTGTTTTTCGACAGCGATTTCCGGCTCTTTTCTTGTATTAGGGTTTTCCCCTATCTTTATCTTAGGGTTTACCCTATACTGACTCTTGTTGAAATCTGAAGCTTCTGAAACAGGAGTCAGTCATGTACGCCACGCACACCCCGAATCTGCTGTCCGACGCCCTCGAACGCGCCTACAGCCGCTCCCTCCTCGATGCCACGCAGCAGCCGCTGCAACTGGGCAAGGCCATCCGGCAACTGGGCCGCCTGATCGGCCGCGGCGCCGCCGCCACCGGCCGCTTCATCGCCAGCGTGATCAACGCCCAGGCCGAAGCCCGCGCGCGCGACATGCGCTACAGCCGCACCCCCTGGTAATTTGCCCGCAGGCGCCTGCGGGCGCCGCACCGCTGATCACCCCGAAGCCCCGTTGCGCCACAGCACGGGGCTTCGCGTTGCCAGCGGCGCACCCGGCCGGATCGCCCGACACGGGCGCCCGGGTCCAGGGCATTCACCGCCTCAGCAAAGCCTTCAGCCGGTCCAGCGTCCGGTCCGGGTCGGTATCGCCGACCGGCCGCGGCACTTCGGCGAGCAGGCCCATTTCCGCGATGAAGCGCGAGGGCTCGCAGATCACGTCCTCGCGCCCGCGCCGCCGCTTGCGGCACCAGCTGATCCGCAACGTGCGCTGCGCGCGCGTGATGCCCACGTACATCAGGCGCCGCTCTTCCTCGATGCGGCGCGCCCGGGCCGCCACGGCGGCCTCGCTGACATCCCCCTCGTCATCACCGCCCCGGTGCGGCAGCAGGCCTTCCTCGACCCCGATCAGGTAGACGTGGGGGTATTCCAGCCCCTTGGACGCATGCAGGGTGGACAGCTTGACCGCGTCGGGCTCCTCGTCGTCGGCGCGCTCCAGCATGGTGACCAGGGCGACGTGCTGGACCAGTTCCAGCAAAGTCATGTCGTCCTCGTCCGCCTTGCGCTTGAGCCATTCCAGCAGCTCCAGCACATTGGCCCAGCGGGACTGCGCCTGGCGCTCGTCCAGCGTGTCGTACAGGTGGCGCTCGTAGTTCATCGCCGCCAGCAGGTCGTCCAGCACCCGGGCGGCATCGTCGCCGCGCAGGCCGTCGATGCCCACCGCCGCGCCCGCCAGACCGGCGGACGGCGCACCAATGACCGCCGGGCGGCTCTCCCCCGCCACTGACGCGGGATCCGCGTCGAACGCGGGCGGATCCGGATCGAAGGCCAGCAGGTCGCCCTGGACGTCCGCGCCCGGCAGGGGCGGCACCGCGCCGCCGCGCCGCGCCGCGCGCGCCTGGAAGTGATCCACCAGCCGGACGAACTGGTGCACAGCCTCGCGCTGCCGGCCGGCCGGCAGGATGGCCTCCGACACGTCGGCCGCCACCGCGTACAGCGACACGCCGCGCCGGGCGGCCTCGGCCCCCAGGGCCTGCAGGGTGCCCTGGCCGATGCCGCGCCGGGGCGTGGTCGCCGCGCGGATGAAGGCCGGGTCCTCGTCCTCGTTGGCGATCAGCCGCAGCCAGGCCAGCACGTCGCGGATCTCGGCCTTGTCGAAAAAGCTCTGCCCGCCCGAGATCGTGTAGGGGATCCGCAGCGTGCGCAGGGCCTGCTCCATCACCCGGGCCTGGTGGTTGCCCCGGTACAGCACGGCGAAGTCCTTCCACTGCGCCTGGCGCTCGAAGCGCGCCGCCGACAGGCGCATGGCGATGGACTCGGCCTCGGCCAGGTCGGAATCCATAGGCGTGACCACGATGGGCTCGCCCGTCCCCAGTTCCGACCACAGGGTCTTGTCGAAGGTCTTGGGATTGTGGCCGATCACCCGGTTGGCCGCCTCCAGGATGGTCTGGACGGAACGGTAGTTCTGCTCCAGCTTGATGAGCCGCAGCGACGGGTAGTCGCGCGCCAGCTGGGCCAGGTTTTCCACCGTGGCGCCGCGCCAGGCGTAGATGGCCTGGTCGTCGTCGCCCACCGCCGTGAACATGGCCCGGTCGCCGCACAGCATGCGCACCAGCTGGTACTGGCAGGCGTTGGTGTCCTGGTATTCGTCCACCAGCAGGTACTGGACCCGCGCCTGCCAGCGCGCGCGCAGGGTCTCGTCGGCCGCCAGCATCCGCGCGGGCAGGCGGATCAGGTCGTCGAAATCCACCGACTGGTAGGCCCGCAGGGTGGCCTCGTAGCTGCGGTAGACGCGCACGGCCTCGGCCTCGTCGGGCCCCTGGGCCACCCGCGCCGCACCGTCCGGGTCCAGCAGGGCGTTCTTCCACAGGGAGATCGTCTGCTGCACGGCCCGCAGGCGGGCGCGGTCGGTCGTGGCCAGCAGTTCCTGGACGATGCCCTGGGCGTCGGTCGCATCCAGGATCGAAAAGCCGCGCTTCAGGCCCGCGCCGGCGTACTCCTCGCGCAGGAAGCGCAGGCCCAGGGAATGGAAGGTGCCCACCGTCAGCCCGCGCAGCAACTTCGGGTCCACCAGGGTGCGGACCCGTTCGTTCATTTCGCGCGCCGCCTTGTTGGTGAAGGTCAGCGCCACCACGTGGCGGGCCTGGTAGCCGCACTCGCGCAGCAGATAGGCCATTTTCTGGGTGATGACGCGGGTCTTGCCGCTGCCCGCGCCGGCCAGCACCAGGCACGGGCCGTCCAGGTAGAGCACGGCCTCGCGCTGGCGAGCGTTCAGGCCCTGCGGCAGGGTGGATCCCGGCGGAAGGGCGGCGGACGCGCGCAGCGCGGCCTGGGCCGGTGCGGGCGAGCGGGGCGGGACGGCGGCCACGGCCTCAGATCTCCTGGGGATCGATCTCGATCCCCCAGTGCTGGACGGCGCCCCGGGCCAACTCGTCCAGGCCGGGCAGCAGCGCCCGCAGCAGCCGGTGCAGCGCGCCGCGCCCATCCGACTCGAACAGCAGCTGGGCGCGCTCGACGCGCGCCACGCGCACGATGCGCAGCGGCACAGGATCATGGATCCGCACGCCGACGGACTCGGGCAGGGACCGCGCCCGGGCGCGCGCGGCCTCCAGGAAGTCCAGCGCGTCGCGCACCCGGACCGTCTGCGCCGTCAGCAGCGCCTGGCTGGAAAACGGCGGCAGGCCGAGGTCCCGGCGCTCTTCCAGCGCGTAGGCGGCGAAACGCGCGTAGTCGTGCCGCAGCAGCGCCTGATAGACCGCCTGCTCGGGGTAGTCGGTCTGCACGATCACCTGGGCGCCGCCTTCGCGCCGGCCGGCACGCCCGGCCACCTGCATCAGCTGCGCGAACAGCCGCTCCGGCGCGCGGAAGTCCTGGGAAAACAGCATGGCGTCTGCGTTCAGCACGCCCACCAGCCCCAGGCGAGCGAAATCATGCCCCTTGGACACCATCTGCGTGCCGACCAGGATGTCGGCCTCGCCGGCGTGCGCCCGGGCGAACAGGGCCTCGGCGCTGCCCTTGAGGCGGGTGGCGTCGGCGTCAATGCGCAGGACCCGCGCGCCAGGGAAGCGTTCTGCCAGGAATTCCTCGACCCGCTGCGTGCCCCGCCCCATGGGCTGGATGTCGGGGTCGCCGCAATCGGGGCAGGCGCGCGGCACCGGCATGGCGTCGCCGCAGTGGTGGCATTGCAGCACGTGCCGGCCGCCCAGGCGGTGCAGCACCATGTGCGCCGTGCAGCGCCGGCACTGGCTGACCCAGGCGCAGGACGGACAGCGCAGCACCGGCGCGTAACCGCGCCGGTTGATGAACACCAGGCTCTGCCCGCCTTGCGCCAGCCGCGCTTCCAGTGCGTCCAGCAACTGGGGCGTGAAGCCCTGTTCCAGCCGGGCGCGGCGCGTGTCCACCAGGCGGATTTCCGGCAGCGGCTGGGCCTGGGCGCGGTCCGGCAGCGACAGCAGCCGGTAGTCGCCTTCCTGGGCGTGGCGCCAGGTCTCCAGGGACGGCGTGGCCGAGCCCAGCACCACCGGGACGCCCAGGTCGTGGCCGCGCCACACCGCCAGGTCGCGCGCCGAATAGCGCAGGCCGTCCTGCTGCTTGTAGGACGCGTCGTGCTCCTCGTCGACCACGATCAGGCCCAGGCGCGGCAAGGGGGTGAACAGGGCCAGGCGCGTGCCCAGCAGGATGTCGGCCTGGCCGCGCGACGCCCGCAGCCAGGCGCGCAGGCGGTCGCCCTCGGACAGGCGGCTGTGGATCACCGCCAGCCGGTCGCCCAGGCGCGCGCGCACGCTCTGTTCCAGTTGCGGGGTCAGGTTGATCTCCGGCACCAGCAGCAGCGCCTGCCGCCCCGCCGCGATCACCTGTTGCGCCAGGCGCAGGTAGAGTTCGGTCTTGCCGCTGCCCGTCACGCCATGCAGCAGCGCCACGCCGGCGCCGGCCGCCAGCAGATCGCGCAAGCCCGCCAGGGCGGTGACCTGGGCACCGGTCAGGGCCGGGCCCGCGTCATCCCGCGCCGGCTCGGCGGCCTGCCGCGCGGCGGCGTCCGGCGCGACCGAGCCGGCCGCATCCGCCGCATCCGCCCCTTCGGCCGGCACGGCCCGGGAGGCGCCCTTGCCCTTGCGCGCGCGCGCCGCCCCGGGCCGCCGGTCGGCGCGGCACACCGGACCACCGGCCGAGCGCGCGCCGGTATAGGCGGCGGGTCGGCGCAGCGACGGCGGCAGCACCGGGAGCAGGACCTCGCCCAGCGGCCGATGGTAATAGTGCGCGGCGAATTCCGCCAGGCGCAGCCAGTCGTCCGGCATGGGCGGCAGATCGTCCAGCACGGCGTCGATCGGCCGCACCCGGTCGGCCGCCACGCCGGGCGCGGCGCGCACGGCCCACACCATGCCCACCATGGCCCGGCGGCCGAACGTCACCCGCACGCGCACCCCCGGCGCCACGGGCCGGTCATGGGAATAATCGAACAGGCCGGGCAGAGGCACGTCCAGCGCCACGGCCAGATAGACCGTTTCAACCGGCCCGGCGGGCGCCTCGGAGGCCGGGACGGCGTCCGGGGCCGGGGCGCCGGAATCACCCGCCCTCGCGGAAACCGCGTCCGACGGACGTTTCAGCGGCATGGTCGCTCCGCCGCCGCCTTGCCGCGCCCAGCCTGTGGATAACTTTGTGGAGAATCGAAGCGCAAAGGGGTCAACACCAAGCCGCTCAAATGGTCAAGTCTCTCGATGTTTTCCACAAGAGACTAATTTGTTTATTTAAAACAATGAATTACGCGACATAGCGAGAATCGTTCTTCAATGATCAGCGTAAACCCTGATTCTTGATATTTTTGTGCATAAGCACAAAATCCCGAGGCCGCCACAAGCCGCATCAAGCGGAGTTTTCGCCTTCAAACAGGCCGTCCCGCGCCGGTTTCCAGGCCCCGGGCGATGTAAAACCCCGGTCCCAGGAGGGTCCGGAACACACCAGGTCCTCGCGGCCGGGACGCCCCGCGCCGTAGACCCGGGGATCAGTCCCCATGATACGCGCGGCTGGCGGCGTGGACCTCGTCCACCAGGACGGACACGGCCTCCGGCGGCGTGTGCTGGGAAATCCCATGCCCCAGGTTGAAGACGTGGCCGCCGGCCCCGATCGGACCGAAATCGGCCAGCACCCGCCGGACCTCGGCGCGGATCGCGGCCTCGCCGCCGAACAGGGTCATGGGGTCCAGATTGCCCTGCAGGGCGACCCGGTCGCCGACCCGGCGCCGCGCGGCGGCCAAGTTGGCCGTCCAGTCCAGCCCCACGGCGTCGCAGCCCGTGGCGGCGACGTCCTCGATCCACTGCCCCCCGCCCTTGGTAAAGACGATGACCGGCACGCGCCGGCCCTCGTGCTCGCGGGTCAGGCCGTCCAGCACCTGGCGGGTGTAGGCCAGGGAAAATTGCTGGAACAGGCCGTCGGCCAGCACGCCGCCCCAGCTGTCGAACACCATCACGGCCTGGGCGCCCGCCTGGATCTGGGCGTTCAGGTAGGCCTGCACGGCCTGGGCGTTGACCGACAGGATGCGATGCAGCAGGTCGGGCCGGCCGTACAGCAGCGTCTTGATCTGGCGGTAATCGGAACTGCCCGCGCCTTCGACCATGTAGCAGGCCAGGGTCCAGGGGCTGCCGGAAAAGCCGATCAGCGGCACCGCGCCCGCCAGTTCGCGGCGGATCAGCGACACCGCGTCGAACACGTAGCGCAGGTGGTCCAGGTCGGGGACCCGCAAGGCCTGGATCGCGGCCTCGTCGCGCAGGGGGCGTTCGAAGCGCGGCCCTTCGCCCGCGACGAATTGCAGCCCCAGCCCCATCGCGTCGGGCACCGTCAGGATGTCGGAAAACAGGATGGCCGCGTCCAGGTCGAAGCGCCGCAGCGGCTGCAGCGTGACCTCGCAGGCGTATTCCGGATTCTGGGCCAGCCCCATGAAGGATCCGGCCCGCGCCCGGGTCTGGTTGTATTCGGGCAGGTAGCGCCCGGCCTGGCGCATCATCCACAGCGGGGTATAGGCCACGGGCTGGCGCAGCAGGGCGCGCAGGAAGGTGTCGTTTTTCAGTTCGGGCACAGCGGATCCTAGGAGAACGGCACGGGATCCGGTGGTGCGAGTGTCCACCACGGATCCGGGAAATCGTCCGTGCGGGGACGTTGCCTGGATTTTACCCGGCCTGGGAAATCCGGGCCGGGAATGGCCGCGCCCCTTCCAGGGCCCGCTCCGGTTTCCCTCCGGCACACCCCGGATCCGGGAAAACAGCAATTGATAATTATCATTCTCATTTAGATTGCCGCCCCCGTAAGGTACGCCCGAAAGCCGCCCGCCGGTCTCCCGGCGGCGGCATCCTTCCGTCCCTTTTCCGTGGCCATCAACCATCATGTTCTTCGAGGAAACCGCATCCGCCCAGCCAACCGCCGGGCCGATCGCCCTGACCGCGCTCGCCGCCGCCCTGAGTCTGGCGGCCGGCATGCCCGCCCCGACTCACGCGCAAGCCGTTCCGCCGGACGGCGCCGCGACACGGACCGCCTCTCCCCAGGGCACGACCGAAACCGCGGACAAGGCGGCCGGGGACGACACCGCCGTCAAGGCGCTCGCGCCGGTCCGCGTCCGGGGCATCCGGGACCCGGACGTCCAGGGGCATGAAAACGTGTTCCGCAAGAACGTCACCAACCTCTACATCGACCGCAAGGAACTGGACCGCTACCAGACCACCAACCCCGCCGACGTGTTCAAGGGCATGAACGGCGTCTACAGCATGGATGCGCGCAACGGTTCGTCGATCACCCCGAACATCCGCGGGCTGTCGGGCGAAGGCCGGGTGCCGCTGACGGTGGACGGCACCGAGCAGTCCGTCAACGTCTGGCTGCAGGTCTACGGCGCCGGCAACCGCAACTACGTGGACCCCGCCCTGTTCCGCAGCATCGAGGTGGAAAAGGGCCCGTCGCTGAGCCGGGGCATCAAGAGCGGCATCGGCGGCGCGGTGAACGTGCGCACCATCAACCCGTCCGACATCATCCCCGACGGCGACAGCCTGGGCCTCGAAGTCAAGCTGGAGACCTCCGGCAACACCATTGCGCCCGCCGTCGACGCCAACAGCTATTTCGGCAAGGACTACCGCACGATTCCGGGCGCGACGCTGGGTTCGGACTACGCGGTCAACATCCCCCAGCCCGTGCCGCGCGACCGCGGCGCCGGGGACGCCATGAATTTTCAGGACAAGAGCTTCATGTTCGCCATCGCGGGGCGCAACGACCACACCGACGCCCTGCTGGCCTACAGCTACCGCAAGCGGGGCAATTATTTCGCCGGCAAGAACGGCGCCGACGCCTACACCAACAACGACGCCTACGCCAAGGACACCTCGGCCTACTTTCCCAACCTGACCAAGCTCTACCACCCGGGCAACGAGGTGCTGAGCACGGCCAGCAAGACCGAGACCCTGCTGCTCAAGAACCGCTGGTATCTGCCGCACGACCAGCAGATCGGCCTGAGCTTCATGCGCACCGACCTGGATTTCGCGGAAACCTCCACCGGCCAGTCGATCATGATGATGGGCATCGCCGAGGAATTGTCCAAACCCTCGGGGCAGGGCCTGCCCGGCCAGCTCGTCGCCGAATACCCCCGCTCGAACATCCGGCTGGACACGTACAAGCTCGACTACGAATGGAAGCCGGAAGGCTCGCGCGTGGTCGACCTAGAAGCCCATCTCTGGATGACCAAGACCGACAGCGAACGCCACCAGAGTGGCAGCGCCGCCTATTACATCCCCCGCAGCGGCGCGCTGGACGCCTACCAGATCCTCAAGGCCGACTGGGACGTGTGCCGGGGCAACCCGTTCGCCAACCCGACCCTGCCCAGCGGCGCGGCCAATTTCACCTGCTTCACCAACCCGGCCCTGAACCCCGCCCTGGGGGGCACCGCGCCCGTCGAGCCCGATCACGACGGCCACATCTTCGCCGGCAGCGCGCAGTGGACCAGCCACGACCGCAAGGGCTTCGATTTCAGCAACCGCTTCACCCTGACCGACCGGCTGCGCCTGACCGTCGGCGGCGAACTGCAGCACGAAAAGCTGGACGAGCGCGTCGTCAACCTGGACCTGACCGGCGGCGCCACCGGCCTCGGCGGCGCCGCCTTGGCCGAATCCACCATCAAGTTCGGCCCGCGTTCCGGCACCCGCCGGGAATGGGCCGCCACCATGAACCTGGAATGGCGGCCCACGGACTGGCTCACCCTGACCGCCGGCACCCGCTACAACGAGTATTCGGCCTTCGACGACGGCCTGGCCGAACGGCGCGCGAACCAGGTGGACGGCTCGCAGATCACGCAGCAGCGCATCGGCACGAAGCTGGAATATGGCCGCCTGATGAGCACGGACGAGGTCAATCAGTTCAATACGCTCACAGCCAATATCAACTCAGCCTTCACCTCCGTCACAGCAACCGACATGGAATGGCACGATGTCTACACAGCCTGGGGGGAAAAGGTGCATATCCAGCTGCCCACAGGAAACCAGGCGCTGATGGCGGCGGAGCAGGCGATGATCGACTATGCCGTCGCCAATGGTGCCGCCGCCCCAACGTCCATGGCCCAGCATATGTACGGCAACGAATACGGCTGGGATTTCAGGACCAACATCGGTCCCATCAGCGGATCCGGCCCAACGGCCCTATATTGGAAAGCCACGACCATCGTCCCGATCGTGGACGGCAAGCCCGATTCCTCGCAAAGCCCGTTCGCCCAAGGGCAGGTCGATCTGTCGCAGACCGTCAGCAACCCCCAGGGACTGACGGGCGAATACGCCGTCATCGCCCCGGCGAACAATTTGGTCCAGGGCACCCCCGTCTACGCCACCCCCGCCGCCGGCCAGCAATGGGCACCACCCAAGCGGCAATACGGCCACGCCTGGTCGCCGGTCTTCTCCGCCACGGCGCGCCTGACCGACACCATCAGCGTCTACGCCCGCTACGCGCAGATGACGCGCTTTCCCAGCATCTTCGAGATCGCCTCCACGACGGTCGGCCTGGGCAACACCTATTACTTGGGCAGCGGCGCCAGCAAGCCGGAACGCAGCACCAACTGGGAAATCGGCTATGCCCAGGATCTGGCCCCGTTCCTGCCGGGCCTGCGCCAAGCGGACGTGCGCCTGAGCTATTTCGACACCACCATCCGGGACTTCATCGACCGCGACCGCTACCTGAACGTGATCCAGTTCGACCGCAAGAAGACCACCGGGATCGAGTTCCAGTCGCGCTTCGACAGCGGCCGGTTCTTCGGCGGCCTGGGCGCCACCTACCGGCTCAAGCAGCAGCTGTGCGACAAGGACTACGCCTACAGCATGGACGTCTATTACAACCGCATGCCGGAATGCATGACCGGCGGCTTTCCCGACATGCTGACCTCCACCAGCCTGCAGCCGCGCTATTCCATCAACGCCGAACTGGGCACCCGGCTGCTGCAGAACCGGCTGGAACTGGCGCTGCGCGCCGTCTACCACTCGAAGGCGGAAAACAAGCAACTGGACGACCTGCTGCGCACCCCCTACGGCCACGCCATCTGGAAGGAAAACAGCATGCGCCAGCTGTACTGGCATCCCGTCATGCTGCTCGACGCCTCGGCCCAATGGCGCGCCACCAAGAACGTCACGCTGAGCCTGGGCGTCACCAACCTGACCGACCGCTATTACCTGGACCCCATGGCCAAGATCCCCGCCCCCGGCCCGGGCCGCACGATCACCGTCGGCATGCGGGCGCAGTTCTAGTTTTTTCGATGTTCCAGGGTTTCCTGGCTTTCCTAAAAAAGCCCCCACGCCGCGCCTTCGGCTTGCTTCCCCCCAAGGGGGCGCTTTCTGCCTTGGAGCGGTCCGGCGGCAAAAAAACCAGGTCTTTCCATCGTTTTCTTCAAGGAGTTGATATGAAACGATCCCTGTCCCGCGCCCTCATCGGCGCTTCCCTGGCCCTGGCCGCTTCCCACGCCCCGGCCGCCACCGTGCTGGGCGGCACGTCCAACGCCGCCAACGTCAATCCGGCGTCCTCGACGCTGTTCGGATCGGGCAACGCCGGCCTGATCTTCAACGGCGGTTCGGCCGCGATCGATCTGGCCGGCGGTCCCGTCGCCCAGTCGAACAACGCCATCAGCCGCGGCCCCGACGCCAGCGGCAACTACTACCTGAAAGGCAGCGACATCAACTTCCTGGCCGGCCTGATCCTGGGCAACACCCAGATCGCCCAGGTATGGCGCAACGACGTGGTCTACAACGGCGACACCACCACGATCAACAGCGTGCGCCAGATGATCGTGCCGCCGCTGCCGTTCATGCCCGACTTCGGCGGGCTGGTGATCGGCAAGGTCGACGGTTCGCCGGTCTATTTCGGCGAATGGGCGCCCAAGGGTCCGAACTATTCCGCCCCGGACAACGCCGACCTGAACATGGGCAGCGCCGACCGCACGGTGTGGTACGTGGGCGAAAACCCCACCACGGTCATGCCGACCCTGGTCAACGCCCAGTACAACGTCGTCGGCATCAACCAGCACAACCCGGAAAACCCCAGCGTCTACCAGGGCGTGCTGACGGCCAACTACGGCAGCAACGGGGGCCATCTGGATGGCAGCATCACGCGCGGCACCGACGTGGTGGACTTCGGCACCAACGCCACGGCCATCACCAGCACTGGCGCCTTCTCCAACGGCTCGTCGATCTCCGGCCACTTCTACGGCTCGCAGGCCGAGGCCCTGGCGGGGATCTACACCGGCGCGACCGCGCAGGATCACGTCGCCTTCGGCGGCGCGCGGCAGTAAGCGGGGACGGGACCGGCACGATGACGATCCGCTGGACGCAGCTCCACTTCCTGCCGGCCCTGCTCCTGGCCTGCGCCCTGCTGCCGTCCCCGCCCGCCCGGGCGGACGAGGACGACACCCGCTACCTGCTGGACCAGGCCGGACGCATCGGCCGCCAGCGGGACGGCGGGGCGGGGGCGCTGGCCCCTCATCCCGGGGGCCTGGTCCTCACCATCGAGGGCCGGGCCTACCGGGTCAAACCGACCCTGCAAGACCTGGAACCGGCCCTGTACGTGGCCATCAACCGGGGCCAGTGGGGCGAGGCGCGCGCGCTGGCGGATTCGTATCGCCGGCTGGCGGGCCACAAGCCGCACCTGGTCCTGCTGGCCGACGGCCTGGCGGCACGGGCCGAGGGCGACTACGGCCGGGCCATCGGCCTGCTGGAAGACGCCCGCGGCAACGCCCCCGGCGACGCGCGCACGCAGATGGAACTGGCCCGCGCCTACGCCGAGGACGGCCAGGACCGGGAATCGCGCGCCCTGTTCGAACAGGCCATCGGCAACAGTCTGCCGCCCGACACCCGCCAGCTGCTGCAGAGCTACGTGGACGCCGTGGACCGGCGCGGCGACTGGCAGGGGTCCATCGCCGTGGGCCGGGGCCACAACGACAACATCAACCAGGCCAACGGCTTCGAGCAATGTTCGATGTATTTTCTGACCCTGTGCCTGGCGCGGCTCAAGCTGCCCGAGCCGATCGCCTCGTCCTTCACCAGCTACGACCTGGTGCTGAGCAAGCGGATCGCGCTGGCCGGCCATCACAACCTGCTGCTGCGCCCCGTCAGCTACGGGACGTTCTACCAGGAGACCGCCCCGGAAGGGCGCGCGATCGAGGACTACAGCCAGCAGACCCACGTGCTGTACGCCGGCTACCAGTACGCCGACGCGCGGCAGAAATTCAGCCTGCTGCCGTTCATGGAGCTGTACGCCCGCGACGGCCACACCAATTACCAGGCCCCCGGCCTGCAGGCCGAATGGAGCCGGGAACTGACGCCAGGCCTGCGCCTGACGGCCCAGGCGAGCGCCAAGCGCTACGCCTACAAGGCACAGGACAGCCGCTATTTCAGCGACTACACGCAAAAGGCCGCCGGGCTGGGGATCGCCTGGATGCCCACGGCCAACACCAGCCTGCAGGCGGGCATCGACTTCACCCGCCGCAAATATCCCATGCCCACGGAAAGCGGCAAGGACCTGGCCGTGCGCGCCGGGGTGTTCCACGCCTTCGGGCAGTCCGGCGCCTTCGTCAATCTGCTGGCCCTCTACCGCGTCAGCCGCAACGACGAGCGCGATTTCTTCCTCGGCGTCCGGCGCCGCGACGAACAGCAGCTCTACATCGCCACCCTGGGATCGACGCGGCTGTCGGTCTGGGGCGTCTACCCCGAACTGCGCTTCAAGCACATCGTCAACCACAGCAATTCGATCTTCTACGGCTACTCGCAGAACGAGATCTCGCTGCAGCTGCGAAAGAATTTCTGATGGCGCCGCCGGCGCGTCCGGACGGCCGGCGAATGACCTCACAAATAATATTGATAATTATTCTCATCAAAAATACAATGGAACATCCTGTCGCCACGCCCCACGGGTCCCGGACCATCATGTCTTCCTCATTCCTGGACAAGGCCTTCGCGAGCTTTCCCGCGTTCCGCCACGCCGACCCCGACGGCCTGAACGCTTTGGCGGCCAGCGCCCGGCGCACGGTGCTGTCGGCCCGCCAGCACCTGTTCCACCTGGGCGAACCAGCCGACCATTTCTACTGGATCGAGACCGGCAGCGTCACCCTGTACCTGCCCAGCTACAACGGCGACGAGCGCGTCTTCCAGGTCCTGGAGGACGGCTGCCTGGTGGCCGCCACCGTGATGTTCTCGGACGACCGGCGCTACCCCGTGTCGGCCCAGGCCAACGCGCGCACCGTGCTGCACCGCCTGGACGGCGCGCCGCTGATCGGCATGGCGCAACGGTCGCCGGAATTCTCCTGCACGCTGCTGCGCATCGTGGCCGGCCAGATGACGCAGGCGATCGGCCGCATCGACCTGCTGACCATCGCCAATTCGATGCAGCGCCTCGTCACCTACCTGGTGAATTTGTCCGTCGAACAGGGCAGCGCCTGGCTGACCCTGCCGGCCCATCATCGCGTGCTGGCGCGGCAGTTGAACATGACGCCGGAAAACCTGTCGCGCATGCTGGGCGCCTTCCGCCGCGACGGCCTGATCGGCGGGCGCAACCGCGAACTGGTGCTGCTCGACGTGGATGCCCTGTGCAAGCAGGCCCGGCTGCCGCCGCCCGATCCGAAACGGCGCGTCCCGCCTTCCACGTCCCCGCAGGACGAGGCCCTGTTCAGCTGCTGCACGCTGCACTGAAGACCGCGAGGCCCCCTCAGCAACCCGATTCCGGTCCCGAGAACGGACTGGGCGCCTTGCCGACGGGCTCGGCGCAGCCCGTGCGGCCGTCGGCGCGCGGTCCGACCAGCACCGGCCAGGCGTGCCACAGGTAGGCGGCATAGGCCCCCGCCCAGACCGCGCCCGACGCCAGGATCAGCGTGCCATACCACGGCGCCAGCGCCGGCAGACCGGCGGCGGCGCGCGCCAGGGCGGCGACCCCCAGGGCGCCGGCCGCCGCCAGCAGCCAGGGCCTGCGGTCCAGCCACAGCCCCGAATGGATGCGTCCCGCCAGGCTCATGATGGTGAAGACCGACAGGCCCATCGCCCCCGCCGTCAGCAGGTGGCGGCCCGCCGACGCGGACCACAGGTCCAGCAGCCAGGCCAGGCCCATGGCTCCGTAGCCCAGGGCGATGAGCCAGAAACAGGCATACAGCATCAGCGCCCAGCGCGTGAACAGTGGCCGCCCGACGTGCCAGTCGTTCAGCACGTTGAGCACCGCCGCGCAGGCGGCCAGCGCCGTCCAGCCGGCCACGGGGCCGCCGCCCAGGCCCGCCTGCGCCGCGCCGCACAGCCCGATGGCGAAGACCGCCAGGTAGCGGCGCGGCGGGCGGGCCAGGTATTCGTCCGACGGCGGCGGCGCGCCCGGACGGCCGGCCTCGATGTAGCCGTTGAGCACGCTCATGGACACCCGGCTGCCCGCCAGCAGGATCAGGATCATCGTCAGATCGATGGCGCCGTGGATCCAGGGCAGCCCGTCGCCGCCGGCGAACAGCGCGGCGAAGAACCCGGCCTGCGCCAGCAGCAGGCCGCCCAGCGTCCAGGCGAAGCCCAGGTGCGCGCGGCGCGGGTCGCGCCACAGCGCCGGGGCCAGATAGCCCAGCAGCAGCGCCGTGAACAGCAGGTTGGGCGCCGCCGCCAGGACGACGGCCGCGCCTGGCGGCAGCCACTGGCCCAGCGCATAGGCCGCGCGGGCCGCCAGCCACAGGACCGCCAGCGCCGCCAGCGGACGCGCGGCGATGGGCGCGGAACCGGTGAATTCGGGAATCGCCGTCAGCAGGAAACCCGCCGCGGCCGCCAGGCCGAAGCCGAACACCAGTTCGTGCGCGTGCCACGACAGCACGCCGCCCGGCGGCGCCCAGGCCGACGGACCCGCGCCGCCCAGGATCAGCAGCCAGACACCCAGGAAACCGGCGGCGCTCGCGGCCGTCAGCACGAAGAACGGCCGGAAGCCGCAGAACCACAGCGGATGGTCGGTCCACGACGCATCCCGGCCGGTCATGCTCCGGCGGCTCATGTCCCGGCCTCCGGAACCGGCGCCAGCCCGAAACATTCGCGCACCGGCGGCATGCCCATCAGTTCGGCCGTGGTCCGGTGGATCCAGGCCTCGTCGCGCGCGGCCTGGGGCCGCTCCACGGCGAATTCGTGCAGCACGCGCCCCGGGCCACTGGCCATCACGGCGATGCGGTCGGCCAGCCGCACGGCTTCCATCAGGTCGTGGGTGATCATCAGGACCGCGCTGCCGCCGCGCTCCACCTGCCCGCGCAGCAGCGCGTAGAGCTCCAATTTCAGGCCCACGTCCAGCGCGGCGAAAGGCTCGTCGAGCAGCAGCAGTTCGGGCGCCACCGCCAGCGCGCGGCCCAGCGCCACGCGGCTCTGCATGCCGCCGGACAGTTCGTGGGGATACTTGCGCCCATCCTCGGCGGCCAGGCCCATGCGGGCCGCCCATTCCAGGGCGCGGCGGCGGCGCGCCTCCGCCGGCACGCGCAGGGCCTTCATTCCCAGGGCGATGTTGTCCACGGCATTCTTCCAGGGCATCAGCCGGGGCTGCTGGAACACGCAGCCGATCCCCCGGAACGTCGATCGCACGCGGCCTTCGGACGGCTCGAGCAGGCCGGCGACGACGTGCAGCAGCGTGCTCTTGCCGCATCCCGAGGGGCCGACCAGCGCCAGGGTCTCGCCCGCCCGCAGGTCCAGGTCCACGCCCGACAGCACGGAGGTCAGGCCGTAGCGGTGGCCCAGGCGGCGGATCGTCAGCGCGGTCATGGCGCCGTCCCGCCGCGCGCGGCGCGCACGGGGATGCGCGATCGGAAACGGCCCGGCATGTTCATGACGCGTCCGCCGCGCGCCAGCGCTCGATGGTGCGCTTGAGCGGCTCCAGCAGCAGGTATTCGATGCCCAGCAGCAGCCCCAGCACCGCCACGATCCAGCCCATCGAGCCGGCCATGTCCAGTTGCGCGCGCGACACCGCCAGCGCGGCGCCCGCGCCGTCCGAGGCCGCCAGCAGTTCGGCCATCACCACGACCTTCCAGGAAATCCCCAGGGCCGTGATCCAGGCC
Organism: Castellaniella denitrificans; assembly: GCF_042653765.1. Lineage (NCBI taxonomy): Bacteria > Pseudomonadati > Pseudomonadota > Betaproteobacteria > Burkholderiales > Alcaligenaceae > Castellaniella > Castellaniella denitrificans. The sequence continues at coordinate 73,563 of NZ_JBHSEZ010000006.1, forward strand.
GGCAGCAGGTACGACACCACGTGCGGCAGGTGCACGTCGAGCAGCGTCGTCCACCAGGACAGCCGGTAGACCCGCGCCACGTCGGTGAGCTGGCCGTCCAGCGTGCGCGCGCCCTGCATCGCGCCGGCGAAGACGATCGGGAAACAGGCCACGGCCACCGTGAACACCGGCGTGGCGTCGCCCATGCCGAACCACAGCATGGCCAGCACCAGCCAGGCGATCGGCGGCATGCCCAGCAGCAGGGTCACCAGCGGACGGGACACCAGCGCCGCCGTCAGGGAACGTCCCGCCAGCATGCCGAGCACGCTGCCCGCGAGCACCGCCGCGCCCAGGCCCGTCAGCGTGCGGCGGGCGGAAATCCACAGTTCCGGCGCGGCCAGGCCCGAGGCCAGCAGGCCGCCCAGCCGCTCGAACGTGGCCAGCGGCCCGGGCAGGATCAGCGGCCCGTAGTATTGCCCGCCCCATTCCCACAACGCGCAGAACAGCAGCAGGCTGGCCACCGCGCCCCAGCCGCTCCACAGGTAGGCCAGGACCGCGCCCGCGCCCTCGGCCAGGCGCCGAGGCGCGGTGGCCAGCCATCCGGCGGGCGCGTCCGGGCCGCGCGTCGGGTCCAGCGCATCAGGCATAGAACTCATCGTCCGGCAGCCGCCCGCCGACCAGCGCGGGCTGCCCGTCCAGCAGGCGGTGGAAGAAATATTCCAGTTCCGGCCGGGCCTCGCGCGCGTCCACCGCATGTTCGCGCGCCTGCGCGATCGAGTCGGCGACCGCGTCGGGCGTCAGCATGGGAATGTGCCGCGACACGAGCTCGCCGCATTCCCGGGGATGCGCCAGGCACCAGGCCAGCGAATCGGCATGGGCCCGCCGCACCCGGTCGGCCAGCCGCGCATCCGCGTGCAGCAGCCCGACGGCCGCGATGCCGGCCTGCGGGATGCGTGGCTCGCGGTCCAGGATCCGGCCCCAGGCCTGCGACAGGTCCACGCCGCGATACAGCGAGGGGGCCACGATCGACACCGGGAAGGACTCGCTCTTGCGCAGCACCATGGACACGGCAGGCTCCGGCAGCAGGGCATGGTCCGCCCGCCGGGTCAGCAGCAACTGGATGGCGTCGAAGGGCGTAGGCACGTAGCGCAGCGAGAAATCCCGCCGCGGATCCAGCCCCAGACGGTCCGCCAGCAAGCCGAACAGGATGTCGGGCATGTCGGACCGGAACGGCATGGCGATTTCCTGGCCCCGGAAGTCTTCCAGCGCACGGCGCGACGCGTCGCGCGTCACCAGCCATAGCATCCCCCAGGTGGAGACGTTGAGCAGCCGCAGCGGCACGCCCTGGTTGTACAGGTTGGCCGCCACATTCGACGGCATCGCCATGAAATCCGCGCCACCGCGCACCGCCCAGGCGCGCAGCTGGTCCGGGTTCTGCCATAACTGGAACCGCGTCCCCGGCGCCACGTCGTCCAGGGCGCCGGAATCCGCCATGTGGACCAGGGGATAGGACACCGTGGCCGGCGGCCCCGACAGGACCAGGGGCCGTTCACCCTGCGCGGCGGACGCATCGGACGCCTGTGCGCGCGCAGGCGCGGCCGACAGCAGCCCCAGCGCGGGCGCCAGGCCCAGCAGGGCGCGGCGCCGGGCGCCGCGGGCGGACAGGCCGCCGGAAGAAGGCGGGACGGAAAACGGAAGGAGTCGGGAAGCCATGCGCAACAGCCTGAACGGATCCCCCGGATTGTCGGCAGGAAACCCCCTAAACGCAAATGATAATTATCAAGCCCAGGTCCGATTCCGCCAGCCCGGCGTGCCGCCCCAGGGACACCCCCCCTTTCCAGACACAAGGGTTTACCCTTATCCAAACCTTTTTGCCACCTTGACAGGATTTTTTCCTGCTTATCCAGGAATTTCAGGCGTTTCACCTGAAACCACAGTGTTAGCATTCGGGCAATTTCTGTACCGGAGGGTGTTTTAACCATGGAATTCCTGAACGAACTCGTCAACCAGATCAACGGCCTGGTCTGGGGGCCGCCGATGCTGGTCCTCATCCTGGGGACGGGCTTTTTCCTGATGGTGATCCTGAAGCTGATGCCGCTGCGGCGCATCGGCACGGGCTTCGCCATGATCTGGCGCGGCCGCCACCGGGGCGACACCGCCACCGGCGAGATCAGCCCGTTCGAGGCGCTGATGACCTGCCTGGCCGCCACCGTCGGCACCGGCAACATCGCCGGGGTGGCCACCGCCATCGCCGTCGGCGGTCCGGGCGCCCTGTTCTGGATGTGGTGCACGGCCCTGGTCGGCATGGCCACCAAGTATTGCGAGGTCGTGCTGGCCGTCCATTTCCGTGAAAAGGACGACCGCGGCGAGCACGCCGGCGGCCCCATGTACGCCATCAAGAACGGCCTCGGCCGGAAATGGCTGTGGCTGGGCGTGGCGTTCGCGGTCTTCGGCGGATTCGCCGGCTTCGGCATCGGCAACATGGTCCAGGTCAACAGCATGGCCCAGGCCCTGGAATCGGCCTTCGCCATCCCGCTGTGGGTGACCGGCGTGGTCACCATGGTCCTGATCGGCCTGGTGGTCCTGGGCGGCATCAAGCGCATCGGCGCGGTCGCCGCGTCCCTGGTGCCCTTCATGTGCATCGCCTACGTGCTGGCCGGCCTGGTCGTGCTGGTCGTCAATGCCGAGCGCATCCCCGAATCCCTGGACCTGATCTTCACGCACGCCTTCTCGCCCATCGCCGCCACCGGCGGCTTCGCGGGCGCCGCCGTCATGGCCGCCATCCGCTACGGCGTGGCGCGCGGGATCTTCTCCAACGAGGCCGGCCTGGGGTCGGCCGGGATCGCCCAGGCGGCCGGCACCACCACCAACGCCGTGCAATCGGGCCTGATCGGCATGATGGGGACCTTCATCGACACCCTCATCATCTGCAGCATCACCGGCCTGGCCATCGTGTGCTCCGGCGTATGGAGCAGCGGCGCCAGCGGCGCGGCCCTGTCGGCCAGCGCCTTCGAGGTGTCCATGCCGGGCATCGGCGGGGCCATCCTGACCCTGTCGCTGGTGGTGTTCGCCTTCACCACCATCCTGGGCTGGAGCTACTACGGCGAGAAATGCTGGGAATTCCTGCTGGGCACGAAATCGACCCTGCCCTACCGCATCGTCTGGGTCCTGGTGATCCCCTTCGGCGCCATCAGCCAGCTGGACTTCGCCTGGCTGCTGGCCGACACGCTGAACGGCCTGATGGCGCTGCCCAACCTGATCTCGCTGATCCTGCTCAGCCCGCTGGTGGTGAAGCTGACGCGGGAATACTTCCAGGAGCAGGGCGGCAAGCAGCCCTGAACGGCGCATCATTCCGCGCCCGAGGCCGGCGTGCGCCGGTAGGGCGAGGGATCGATGTCGTGCTTGCGCATCAAGGCCCAGAACGCGCGGCGGTGCTTCTGGGCCATGCGCGCCGCCAGGGTGATGTTGCCCGCGTGCCGCCCCAGCGCCGCGCGGATGTAGGCGCGCTCGAACCGGGCGACGACCTGGCATTTGGCGGCGCGGAAGGATTCCCGCGAGGTGGCCCGCTGCATGGCCACGGCCACCGCGTAGGCTTCCAGCTCGTTGCCGGACCGGTCCAGGATCGTATTGCAGAACGCGATCTCGGACTCGGTGACCGGGGGTTCCGGCGCGCCGGCCGGCAGGGCGCGCGCATGCGGCGATGCCGGCACGCCTCCCGGCCCCGACAGGCCGGCGCCATAGAGCGGCACGTGTTCGGAGATGCAGGCCGGGGCCAGGCGGTTCAGGGCGTGGTCCAGGCGGGCGCGGAGTTCTTCCGGGCAAAAGGGCGGACGCACGAAATCGGCCACCCCCAGCGCCATCAGGTCGCGCACCGCCTGGGCCCGCAGGCCCACCGCGTAGACCAGCAGCACGGCCGGCGGGCGGCCCGCCAGGGCGGTCAGCGCCGTGCGCCAGTCGCGGATCGAGGATTCGTCCACGTACAGCAGCCCGGCGTCGTAGCGGCCCCGCGCCATGGACGGATCGGCCAGCGCATCCGCCGCCGCGCCATGCGGCTGCTGCGGCGTGTGCAGCACCAGCCGTCCCCCCAGATGCGGGCCGCGCAGGGCACCCGCCCAGTCTTCCCTGCCCGGCGCCAGAATCGCGCAATCCAGTCGTTCCCGCATGTCGCCTCTCCCGTTCGTATGGTGACGACAGGATAGGAAAACGCGGGCCGGGCGGACAGTCGCAAAACTACGTCGGTAGTTTCCACAGTCCCCGGGCGATGCAGGGCCATTCCGCCCGGAACGCGGCCAGGGAAACGCGCTACCGCTTCCCCGCCACGTGGCAGCGGTACATGTGCAGGGGCGCGTCGGGCCGGGCCAGCAGCATCTGCGGCCGGTCGCAGCCGGTCGTCGCCCAGGGACAGCGGCCGCGAAAGAAGCAGCCTTGCGGCAGGACGGCGTTGCCGGGCAGTTCGGCCGGGGCTACCGGGGCGTCCTCGGGCCAGGGACGGTCCAGGCGAGGCACGGCGTCGAGCAGCTCGCGCGTGTAGGGATGGCGCGGGGATTCCAGCACCAGCGCGGCCGGCCCCTGCTCGACCACCTGGCCCAGGTACATCACCGCCACCCGGTCGCACAGGTGGCGCACGACCGAGACATTGTGCGAAATCAGCACGTAGGTCAGGCCGTGCGCGCGGCGCAATTCCCGCAGCAGATTCAGGATCTGTGCCTGGACGGAGACGTCCAGCGCGGAGGTCGGCTCGTCGAGCACGATCACGTCCGGGTCCGTCGCCAGCGCCCGGGCGATGGCGATCCGCTGGCGCTGTCCCCCTGAAAACTCATGCACGTAGCGGTCGAGCTGCTCGGGCCGCAGGCCCACCCGCAGGGCCAGGGCGTCGGCCCGCGCGCGCAGGGCGGCCTTGTCCATGCGGCCGCGCCGGGCCGCACCATCCCGCCCCTGCGGCCCGGCGGCCGGCGGCACTTCCTCGTCCCGCAGCCATGCCGCGGCCGCGCGGCGTCCCGCGGCCACCAGCGGCTCGATGATCACCTTCCAGGCGGGCAGGCGCGGATCCAGCGAGGACTGCGGATCCTGGAACACGATCTGGACATCGGCCGGGCGGCCGTCGGCGCGCGGCAGCCGCCGCAGCTCGCCCTCGGTGGGCCGCAGCAGGCCCATCAGCACGGCCGCCAGGGTGCTCTTGCCGCAACCGGATTCGCCAACGATCCCGAAGGCCTCGCCGCGCCGCACCTGCAGGCTGACGCCGTTCAAGGCATGGGCATGGATCACGGCCCGCCCCCGCCAATCGCGGGCGAGCGGGAAGCGCACATGGATCTCGCGGGCGTCGAGCACAGGCGCCCCCGGCACGGTGCCCGGCCCCACCGCGCCCACCTCCGCGCTCGCGCCAAGCGCCGGGCGGGCTCCGGCCCCGGTCATTCCGACAGTCGGCATCATGCGTCTCCCGCGGCCTGCGCGGCCGGGTCCGTGTTCGAGTCCGGGTCCGGGTCCGGGTCCGGGTCCAGGGGATGCCAGCACGCCACCCGGCGCTCCGGCGCGGCCCCCGGCCCGCCGCCCGACCCGTCATCCGCCCCGGACGAGGACGGGGACACGGCCATGCCGGCGGCGTCCGGCCGCGCATCCGCCACGGGCCGCAACTCGGGCCGCTGGCGACAGGCCGCGTCGGCGAAGGCGCAGCGGTCCGAGAACACGCAGCCTTGCGGCGGCCGGCGCATGTCCGGCACCCGGCCCGGGATCGAGGCCAGCTCGGCGCCGGGCGCGGCGCGCTCCGGCAGGCCGTCCAGCAGGCCGCGCGTGTAGGGATGGCGCGGCGCGTCCAGCACCCGGCCGGTCGGCCCCTGCTCGACCACCGTTCCCGCGTACATGACGTACACCCGGTCGCAGAACTGCGACACCACCGCCATGTCGTGGGTGATGAACAGGATCGCGGCGCCCCGCTCGCGCGCCCGGTGGCGCAGCAGTTGCAGCACCTGGCGCTGCACGGTCACGTCCAGCGCCGTGGTGGGCTCGTCGGCGATCAGCAGCGCCGGATCGCAGGAAAACGCCATCGCAACCATCACCCGCTGGCGCATGCCGCCGGACAATTCGAAGGGATAGGCGCGCAGCGTCCGGACCGGATCGGGGATCATCATGTCGCGCAGCAGCGCGCCGGCGCGCTCCAGCGCCTCGCGCCGGCCCAGGCGGTGATGCGCGCGCAGCACGCCCGTCAACTGATCGCCGATGCGCCGGGTCGGGTTCAATGCGGTCATCGGCTCCTGGAAGATCATCGCCGCGCGGCGCCCGCGCCATTGCCGCATGCGCGTTTCGGACGCAGCCAGCACGTCCTCGCCGCACAGCCGCAGGCTGCCGCCGGTGACGCGGTAGCCGCCCGGCGGCAGCAGCCGCAGCGCCGCCATGGCGGTGACCGACTTGCCCGAACCCGACTCGCCCACCACGCCGACGATTTCACCCGGCATGACGCGCAGGCTGACACCGCCCAGCGCCCGGACCGCCCCGCCGAAAACGGGGAATTCCAGCGACAGGTCGCGGATTTCCAGAACGGGGGGGGCCGCGCTCATTTCGCCCTCGACTTCGGGTCCAGCAGGTCGCGCACGCCGTCGCCCACCAGGTTGCAGGCCAGCGCCGTCACCAGGATCGCGCAGCCCGGCGTCACGGTGTACCACCACTGGTCCAGCAGGAAATTGCGGCCCGTCGCCACCATGGCGCCCCATTCGGCGGTGGGTTGCTGCGCGCCCAGGCCGATGAAGCCCAGCGCCGCCGCCATCAGGATCGCCCCGCCGATGTCCAGCGTGGCCTGCACCACGATGGGCGAGGCGGCGTTGCGCACCACGTGCCAGCGCACCACGTGGCGCCGCGTCGCGCCGAAGGTCCAGGCCGCTTGTACGTAGGCCATCTCGCGGATGCCCAGCGTCTGGCCGCGCGCCAGCCGCACGTAGAACGGGATGCGCACCAGGGTGATCGCCAGCATGGCGTTGAACAGGCTGGGCCCCAGCGCCGCCGCCAGCGCCATGATCAGCACCAGCGAGGGCACCGACAGCACCACGTCCATGGCGCGCATGACCAGGCCGTCGAAGCGGCCGCCCACGATTCCCGAGAAACAGCCGATCACGGCGCCGGCCATGCTGGCGCAGCCGGCGACGAACAGCCCCACCCCGATGGACTGGCGCCCGCCGTAGAGCACGCGGCTGAAGATGTCGCGGCCGACCTCGTCGGTGCCGAACCAGTGCGCCGCCGACGGCGCCGCCAGCCGGTGCACCAGGTCGATGCGCTCGGGATCGTAGGGCGCCACCCAGTCCGCCAGGAGCACGGCCAGCCCCACCGCCGCGAGGATCGCCAGCCCCAGCAGCATCAGCGGGTTGCGGCGCAACTGGTACAGCAGGTAGCTCATCCGACCTCCCGGATGCGCGGATCGAGCCGCCGGTACAGCAGGTCCACCAGCAGGTTCAGGATCACGTAGGCGAAGGACACCACCACGGCGAAGCCCATCACCGCCGGGAAATCCAGCGCCTGGATCGAGTCCACCACATAAGCGCCCATGCCCGGCCAGCCGAACACGGTCTCCGTCAGCACCGCCCCGTACAGCAGGTCGCCCAGGGCCAGGCCCAGCACGGTCACGGAGGGGATCAGCGCATTGGGCAGGGCGTGGCGCACCACCACGGTCCAGGAGCCCAGGCCGTAGGCCCGGGCGGTGCGGACGTAGTCCTCGCCCAGCTGTTCCAGCATGGACGAACGCACCTGCCGCGCCACCACGCCCAGGTGCACGAAGCCCAGCGTCAGGGCCGGCAGGATCATGTGTTCCAGCGCGCTGCGCCAGACGACCCAGTCGCCCGCCAGCGCCGCGTCGATCAGGTACAGGCCGGTGATGCCGGGCGGAGGCGACAGGCCCTGGTCGATGCGCCCGCCCCCCGGCAGCCAGCCGAGTTCGCCGTAGAACACCACGATCAGCCCCAGCCCCAGCCAGAAGGCCGGGGTGGAGATGCCCGTGACGGCCAGCGTGCGGGCGACGTGGTCGATGAAGCGGTTGCGGTACACCGCCGACAGCACGCCCAGCGGAATGCCCAGCAGCGTCGCCAGCAGCAGGGCCACCAGGGCCAGTTCCAGCGTGGCGGGAAAGAAGGCGGCGATGTCCTGCAGCACCGGCCGGTGCGTACGGATCGAGGTCCCCAGGTCGCCCTGCAGCAGCTGCCCCATGTAGCGCAGGTACTGCTGCGGCAGGGGCAGGTCCAGGCCCAGTTGCGCGCGGATGTGGGCGACGATTTCCGGCGTGGCGCGGTCGCCCGCCACCAGGCGGGCCGGATCGCCGGGCACCAGGTGGGAAATGGCGAAGGTGATCAGGGACACCCCGATCACCACCCAGACCAGGCTGGCCAGCCGGCGGCGCACCACGGACAGCCAGGACGCGTTCATATTGCCCCTCGTACCATCCGCCGACAGCCGGCCCGCCGGGCCGGTCCAGACTGCGCGCCCATGCCTACTTCGTCATGTCGGCGATGTTGAACACGCGCTCCAGCATGGGGTTGAAGACGAAGCCCTTGACGTTCGCCCCCAGCCCGGCCTGGTAGTTCTTCTGGTACAGGTAGGCGTAGGCCGCGTCCTTGACGACCTGTTCCTGGACCTGCTTGTAGAGCGCCACGCGCTTGTCCTGGTCGCTGAGCGTGGCGGCCTCGCGCAGCCACTGGTCCACCTGCGGGTTGGAATAGAAGGACCGGTTGCCCGCCAGGCCCTTCTTGTCCGAATCGAACCAGTAGCTGGTGAACATGTAGGGATCGGCGAAGTCCGGGCTCCAGTTGCCGATGGAAATGTCGAAATTGCCCTGGCCCAGGTTCTCGCGCAGCGTGGCGTTGGCCAGCTTTTCGAGCTTGACCGGCACGCCGACGGCGGTGAGATTGGCCTGAACCGTCAGGGCGATGGGTTCCCAGGCGGGATCCTGGGTGGAATAGCGCAGCAGCAGCGGCGACTTCACCCCGCCGGCCTTTTCCACCAGCGCCTTGGCCGCCGCCACGTCCTGCTTCGGCAGGGGCAGATCGGCGTCATGGCCCCACATGCCTTCGGGGATCGGGCCGCGCATCTGCTTGGCCTGCCCCATCATGATGCCGTCCACGATGCCCTGGTAATCCAGCGCGGCCACCACGGCGCGGCGCAGATCCACGTCCCGCAACGGCCCCTTGGCGTTGTTCAGATACAGATAGGTCACCCGCAGCGACGGGAATTCCGCCACGCGCACGTCCTTGTCCTTCTTCAGGGCCTGGAGCTGGTCCACCGGCAGTTCCTCGGCCACGTCCAGGTCACCCTTCTGCAGTTGCAGGCGGCGCGCGGAAGATTCCGGCACGATCTTCACCACGAACTTGTCCAGCGTCGGCTTCTTCGAGCCGGCGTAATGCGGATTGCGTTCCAGCACCAGCGACTGGCCCTTCTGCCAGGACACCAACTGATAGGGGCCGGAGCCCGCCGTGTGGCCCGACAGCCAGGCGTCGGCGTCGTCGCGTTGCATGGCCTTGGGATTGACGATGGACGCGCCATTGTTGGCGAGCGTGTAGAGGAACGGCGCGAAGGGCTTTTGCAGCGTGAAGCGCACGGTGCGCGCATCCACGGCGTCGATCTTCATGTCGGCGGGGAAGGCTTCCGACGGACCCTGCTTCTTGGCCAGCAGCCGCTCGAAGGACAGCTTCACCGCCTGGGCGTCCACGGGCGCGCCGTCGGCGAATTTCTGGCCGTCGCGCAAGGTGAACGTCCAGACCAGGCTGTCCGGCGAGGCCGACCAGCTGGCCGCCAGGTCGCCTTCGACCTCGGTCGAGCCATGGCCATCGACCTGCTTGTAACGCATCAGGCGCTGGTAGGCCGGATAGGTGACGGTCCAGTCGTTGTTGTCAATCGTGACGGCCGGGTCCAGCGTCTGGGGGTCGGCCGGCTTGCCGATCACCAGCGTATCGGCCGGCGTCGCCGCGAGCGCGCCGCCCGCCAGGAGACAGGCCCCCGCGCCCATCGCCGCCGCCACCAGGGCGCGGCGGATTCCCGCTCGAATCGTGGATTGCATATCGCCTCCGTCCAATGGGATTTTCATCGGCGGGACGCCTGGCCCCCCCACGGGGCCACGCCCGCCCGTGCGCCCGGTCCGCGCGGGACCGGCCGATCGCTCAGCCCGCCGCGACCCGGACCATGTCGCTTTCCGGCAGTAACGCATATTCCCGCGCGTCGGGCAATTCGTAGTGCCACCACTCCGTCGGGATCGAACGGAACCCGGCCTGCAGCATGATGCCCAGCAGCAGGTGGCGGTTGCGCTGCGCGGCGGGCGGCAGGTCGTCGCGGTCGTGGTGCGACTGGTCGCGCATGTCGTCGAAATCCGTGCCCATGTCCAGGGGCGCGCCGTCCGCGTCCGTCAGGGTGACATCCACCGCCACGCCGCGCGTGTGGTTCGATCCCTGGGCCGCGTCGGCCACATAGCGCGGGTCGGGCAGCATCCGCCAGAACACCGCCTGGGCCGCCGCCGGGCGGTAGGCGTCGTAGACGACCAGGCACAGGCCCGCCCGCCGGGCCGCGCGCGCCGCCCGGAACAGGCAGTCCGCCGCGGCCGGCCGCAGGGCGCAGCGGGCGCCCGGCGCATAGACCGGCCGGCCGGTCAGGTTGCCGGACGTGGCATAGACGAGCGCGATGCGCAGGCCGTCGGTTGCGGGGATTTCGATCAGGTCCGGCATGCGTGTCCCTGTCCATCCAGGCCGGTGCGTGATCCTCTGCGCCGGACGATGAAGAATGCGGAATGTGGATGAATATTCTACTGATATTCCAGGCGGCCGCCAGCGCGCGACCGCGGGCGCGCACCGGCAATCCATGGTGCACCGCGGCACCGCATTGATGCAGTCCGCCCCATCGGCGATCCCTCCGGCCCGCCCGGGGCCAAGGTCCGCGCCATCCGGCGCGGCGCCGCGATGCGCACCGCCACCCCCTGCGCGGTGCGTGGCGGACAGGCCTGCGCGATCATGCCTTCAAAAGTTGGCACGTGAATTGCTTAACCCTGAATGAAGTCCTTTCATCATCAGGGAGAGCACCATGTACGACGACACCATCGACGGCTTCGTGAGAGCCGCCAACGCCAAACTCGACCTGCTGCGCCGCGCGCCGCACGGATTCTTCGTGGGCTGCATGCTGGCCGGCGCCTACATCGGCCTGGGCATCCTGCTGATCCTCAGCCTGGGCAGCCACGTGCCGCCGGACCAGCGCCCGCTCGTCATGGGCGCCACGTTCGGCATCGCGCTGATCCTCGTCGTCATCGCCGGCGCGGAACTGTTCACCGGCCACACCATGGTCATGGCGCTGCGCCGCTACCGGGGCCAGGGCAGCTGGGCCGAGGCGTGTTCGGTCCTGGGGGTGAGCTGGGTCGGCAACCTGTGCGGCGCGGCCGTGCTGGCGGGCCTGTTCGTCATGGGCGGAGGCGGCGGGCTGCTGAACGACCCGCAGGGCCTGCTGATGACGACCGCCGCGCACAAGATGAACGGCGGCGCCGCCAGCCTGTTCGCCCGTGCCGTGCTGTGCAACTGGCTGGTGTGCCTGGCGGTCTGGATGTCGGCCCGCGTGTCCTCCGACAGCGCGCGCTGCATCGTCATCTTCTGGTGCCTGATGGCCTTCATCGCCAGCGGCTATGAACACAGCGTGGCCAATATGACCCTGTTGCTGCTGGCCCTGGCCGGCAACCACCCCGAGACCGTGAGCCTGGGCGGCATGGCCTGGAACCTGGCCTGGGTGACACTGGGGAACATCGTGGGCGGGGCCGTCTTCGTCGCGGGCGCCTATCGGGCGGCCTCGCCGGCGCCGGTGTCCGTACCACTGCCCACGCCATTGCCAGCGTCATTGCCCGGCCATGCCCTTGCGCCCGCTCCGTCGCCCGGCGCAACGGCCGGCCGCGAGCCCGGCGCGCGGCCGATCCTGGACGCGCCCGCCGCACGGCCCTGAGCCCCGACCCTGAATCCCATCCAACCACAGGATTTCCCTGGAGCGAACCATGAACCCCCACGACCTTCCCGCCTCCGCCGCGGGCCCGGACGCGGCGCCGCGCCTGGTCGTCATCGGCCACGGCATGGTCGGCCACCGCCTGCTGGAAGAACTGGCGCGCGAAGCGCACGGCTACGCCATCACCGTGCTCTGCGGCGAACCCCGCCTGGCCTACGACCGGGTGCGGCTCAGCCAATGCTTCGACGGCGCGGACGCGCAGGACCTGGCGCTGGCCGACGAGGATTTCTTCCGCGAGCACGGCATCACCGTGCTGCGCGGCACGCGGGCCGCCTGGATCGACCGCAAGCGGCGCCAGGTCCACGTCTCGGACGAGCAGTTCCATCCCTACGACAAGCTGGTCATCGCCACGGGTTCCAACCCCTTCATCCCGCCCATCGAGGGCGCGGACCGGCCCGGCTGCCTGCCCTACCGCACGCTGGAGGACGTGGAGGCCATCCGCGCCTGCGCCGCCGGCAGCCGGCGCGGCGTGGTCATCGGCGGCGGCCTGCTGGGACTGGAGGCGGCCCGCGCCCTGCGCGGCCTGAACCTGGACACCCACGTCGTCGAGTTCTCCGCCCACCTGATGGCGGCGCAGCTGGACGAGCCCGGCGGACGCCTGCTGCGCGCGAAGATCGAGGCCCTGGGCATCCACGTCCACACAGGAAAGATGACCTCGGCCATCGGCGACGGCCTGCGCGCGCGCCACCGCCTGCGCTTCTCGGACGGCGATTTCCTGGAAACTGACATGGTGGTCTTTTCCGCCGGCATCCGCCCCTGCGACCGCCTGGCGCACAACTGCGGCCTGGTGATCGGCGCGCGCGGCGGCGTCGTGATCGACGAACACTGCCGCAGTTCCGACCCCGCCGTCTACGCCATCGGCGAAGTCGCCAGCTGGCGGGACGGCACGTTCGGCCTGGTGGCGCCCGGCTACGAGATGGCGCGGGTCTGCGCCGCGCACCTGCTGGGCCGGGACACGCCCGTCTTCCGGGGCTCCCTGCCCGGCACCAAGCTCAAGCTGCTGGGCGTGGACGTCGGCTCCATCGGCGACACCCACGGCCGCGCCTCCGACAGCGTCAGCTGCGTGTTCGAGGACACGCTGGCCGGCACGTACCGCAAGCTGGTCATGGACCCGAAGGGCAAGCGCCTGCGGGGCGCCGTGCTGGTGGGCGACACCGGGGCCTTCGGCCTGCTGGACCAGTATTTCAGCAACGGCCTGGACCTGCCCGCGCAACCCGCCACGCTGATCGCGCCGCAGGCCGGCGCCGCGCCGGCGCTGGGCGTGGACGCGCTGCCCGACACGGCGCAGATCTGTTCCTGCAACCAGGTCAGCAAGGGCGCCCTGTGCGGCGCCATCGCCGACGGCTGCACGACCCTGGGCGACCTGAAGGCCCGCACCCGGGCGGGCACCACCTGCGGCGGCTGTGTCCCCCTGGTCAAGCAGGTGCTGGAAAGCGAACTGCAGCGCCGGGGCATCGCCGTGGACCACAGCCTGTGCGAACACTTCCCCTACAGCCGGCAGGAACTCTACCACCTGATCCGCGTCAACGGCATCCGCGACTTCAAGACCCTGATCACCCGCCACGGCAAGGGCAAGGGCTGCGACCTCTGCAAACCCACGGCGGCGTCGATCTTCGCCTCGTGCTGGAACGAATACGTGCTGGCGCCCCAGCACGCGCCCCTGCAGGACAGCAACGACGCCTACCTGGGCAATCTGCAGAAGGACGGCACCTATTCCGTGGTGCCGCGCATTCCGGGCGGGGAAATCACCCCCGACAAGCTGATCGTCATCGGCGAAGTCGCCCGCAAATACGACCTGTACACCAAGATCACCGGCGGCCAGCGCATCGACCTGTTCGGCGCGCGGCTGGAACAGCTGCCGGCGATCTGGCGCGAACTGGTCGACGCCGGCTTCGAATCCGGCCACGCCTACGGCAAGGCCCTGCGCACGGCCAAGTCCTGCGTGGGCAGCACCTGGTGCCGCTTCGGCGTGCGGGACTCGGTGGGCATGGCCATCCGCCTGGAACAGCGCTACCGGGGCCTGCGCTCGCCGCACAAGATCAAGATGGCCGCCTCGGGCTGCACGCGCGAATGCGCCGAGGCCCAGAGCAAGGACGTGGGCATCATCGCCACCGAAAAGGGCTGGAACCTGTACGTCTGCGGCAACGGCGGCATGCGCCCGCGCCACGCGGAACTGCTGGCCTCGGACCTGGACGACGACACCCTGATCCGCATGATCGACCGGTTCCTGATGCTCTACATCCGCACGGCCGACAAGCTGCAGCGCACCGCCACCTGGCGCGAAAGCCTGGAAGGCGGCCTGGACTACCTGAAGGACGTGGTCGTGAACGACAGCCTGGGCCTGGGCGCGGAACTGGAGGCGCAGATGCAGGCCCTGGTGGACGCCTACGAATGCGAATGGGCCGCCACCCTGAAGGACGAACGGGCCCTGCGCCGCTTCCGCCCGCTGATCAACAGCGACGCGCCCGACGAGCACATCGTCCACGTGCGCGAACGCGGCCAGCCGCGCCCGGCCACCGTGCGCGAACGTGAAGCGCTGGCCGCGCCGGCCGAATGAAGGAGAACGCCATGAAGCCATCGACCCACCGCCGCGCCAAGGGCGCCGCCGAGCCCTTCGTCCCGGACAGCGCGGAACACCGTGCGCCACGCGCCCGCGGCGCCGCGGGCGGCGACACGGGTGCCCACGACGGCACGGAAGACACCGGCTGGCAGCCCGTCTGCCGCCTGGAGGACCTGATCCCGGACGCCGGCGTCGCGGCCCGCGCCCATGGCGCACAGGTCGCCGTGTTCCTGACCGAGGCGGGCCCCTTCGCCCTGGATCACGTCGACCCCTTCTGCGGCGCGGCCGTGCTGGCGCGCGGCATCGTCGGCGAACTCCAGGGCCATCCGGTCGTCGCCTCGCCCATGTACAAGCAGCATTTCCGCCTGGACACCGGCCAGTGCCTGGAGGACGCCACCGTGCGTGTGCGCCGCTGGCCGTTGCGCGTGGACGCCGACGGCGTCCTGAGCGTTGGCCGCCCCGAAACCATCCATTTCCTGGAGGCCGGCCATGCATCCGAAACCACCGCATGAATCCCCGCCGGACGCGGCCGCCCCGCGTCCGGCCCGGGCGAACGGTTCCGTCCCGGCCGCCGCACTGGCGCCCGGCCACGTCTGGCTGGTGGGCGCCGGCCCCGGCGACCCGGACCTGATCACCCTGCGCGGCCTGCGCGCCCTGCAGGCCGCCGACGTGGTGTTCCACGACAGCCTGGCCGCCCCGGAACTGCTGGACCACTGCCGTCCCGACGCCCTCCGGATCCCCGTGGGCAAGCGGGCGGGCCGACACAGCGTCCCGCAGGAAGACATCCACGTCCTGCTGGCCGCGCACGCCCGGGCCGGCCTCGCGGTCGTGCGCCTGAAGGGCGGCGACCCCTTCATCTTCGGGCGCGGCGGCGAGGAAATGGAATTCCTGCGCGCCCAGGGCATCCCGGTGACGGTGGTGCCCGGCGTCACCGCCGCCTCGGGCTGTGCGGCGGCCACCGGCATCCCGCTCACGCACCGCGACCTGGCGGCCGGCGTCTGCCTGATGACCGCGCACCGCCAGGACGGCGTGCGCGGCCTGGACTGGACATCCCTGGCGGCGGACCGCCAGCGAACCCTGGTGTTCTACATGGGCCTGTCCCAGGCCGGCCACGTCGGCACGGAACTGCTGCTGCACGGCCTGCCCGGCGCCACGCCGGCCGCGCTCATTTCCCAGGGCGCCACGCCGCGCCAGAAGGCCGTGCGCTGCACGCTGGCCGACCTGGCCCGGACCGCCCGCCATGGAGGCCTGAAATCGCCCTGCCTGATCGTGATCGGCGACGTCGTCGCCCTGGCCGATCCGGCGCTCGCGCCCTGGGCGGAAGACCCGCCGCAATGCGGGGCCGGCCATCCCGGAGAGGCGCCGGCGGACCGCGCATCCGGCCCGGCCGGCACGATCGCCCCCGGCCGGAACGACCGCCCGGCCGGCCGCCCCCTGGCCTGCCCCGCATGAAAGCCCTGTATCCGCTCTTCGCCGACCTGGACGGCCGCACGGTCCTGGTCGTGGGCGGCGGCGCCGTGGCCGAGCGCAAGGCGCGCGTCCTGCTGAACTGCGGCGCGGCGGTCCGGGTCGGCGCGCCGCGCCTGACCCGCGCGCTGCGGGCCTGGGCCGAGGCAGGCCGCCTCGCGCACCTGGACGGCCCGTTCCAGGACGACTGGCTGGCCTGCGCCTGGCTGGTCGTCGCGGCCACCGACGACCGCGCGCTCAACGCCCGCATCAAGGCCGCCGCCGACGCCCGCCGCATCCTGGCCAACGTCGTCGACGACCCGGCGCTGTCGTCCTTCCAGGTGCCGGCCGTCGTCGACCGCACCCCCCTGACCATCGCCATTTCCTCGGGGGGCGCCGCCCCGGTCCTGGCCCGGCGCCTGCGCGAACGCATGGAATCCCTGTTCGACCCCGCGCTGGGCCCCCTGGCGCGGCTGGCCCGCGACCATCGGCCCGCCATCCGCCAGGCCTATCCCGACCACGGCGCGCGCCGCCGCTTCTACGACTGGCTGTACGACGGCCCGGTCCTGGAACAATTGCGCGCGGACGACGCCCGCGAAGCGGAACGCATGCTGCTCGCCCGCCTGGACGAAGCCGGCGACGAGCCGGCGCCGCCGCGCACCCTGCGCTGGATCGCCCCCTGCCCCGCCGACCCGGGCGACATCACCCTGAGCCAGCTGCGCGCCCTGAACGAGGCCGACGTGCTGGTGCACGACACGCACATCAACGAGGCCGTGCTGTCCCTGGCGCGGCGCGACGCGGACCGCCGGCCGCTGGAAACGGACCGGCACGAGGACGCCGGGTCTCGGGAAGCCCGGGTGCTGGCGCTGTGCGCGGGGTACCGGAACGCGGTGGCGCTGGTGCCGTAGCGCCGCGCGGCGCGGACCTCAGGCCTTCAGCACCGTGGCCCGCATCGAAAGCCGCTGGTCGAAGCCGGCGAACCAGGCCGACAGGCCGGGGCAGGCGCCGCGCCAGTCCAGGTCCGGGAACCGCAGGTCCAGGTAGCCAAGCGCGCTGGCCAGCGCGATCACCCCAATGTCCAGCCGGCCGGCCGGCCAGCCGCCCACCGCCTGCTCGAACCGGGCCAGGGCGCCGCGCGCCTTTTCCTCCTGGGTCTCGCGCCAGGCCGGCCATTGGCGCTCGGCGGGCCGCAGCACGGCTTCGTAGCGCATCAGCAGGGCGGCGTCCAGGATGCCGTCGGCCAGGGCCTGGTCGACCAGGGCGGCCCACTTGGCCTCGCCCGCCGGGATCAGCCCGCCCCCGCCCAGATCGTTCAGGTATTCGCACACGACCCGGCTGTCGTACAGCGCCCGGCCGTCGTCCGTGATCAGCGTCGGCAGCTTGCACAGGGGGTTGTCCCGCATCAGTTCGGGGTTGTGCGCCGTGGGCAGGGTGACGACCGGGGCCAGTTCGATCCGGTCGGCCAGGCCCAGCTCATGGGCGGCGACCAGGCATTTGCGCACGTAGGGCGAGGTCGACGAGTAGTACAGTTTCATGCGTCTCTCCGAAGGTCAGAATTCCAGGCCGGGTCGCGGCGGGCCCGACGCCTGCGCTTTCACGCGCGGTCCATGACTCGCGTTCAATCGTCCGCCGCCAGCGCGCGGCCCGCGATCCAGCCGAACGTCAGCGCGGGGCCCAGGGTGATGCCCGGCCCCGGATAGGCGCCGCCCATCACCGACTGCATGTCGTTGCCCGCGACGAACAGGCCGGGAATGGGATGCCCACGCGCGTCCAGCGCCCGCGCCCGTTCGTCCGTGCGGATGCCGCAGGCCGTGCCGATGTCGCCCGCTACCACCTCGACGGCATAGTAGGGCCCCCGCCCCAGGGGGCGCAGGCAGGCGTTGGGCTGGTGCGCCGGGTCGCCCAGGTAGCGGTTGTAGGCGGTCGATCCCTTGCCGAAATCGGTGTCCTCGCCGCGCGCGGCCAGGCCGTTGTAGCGGTCGACCGTCGCGGCCAGGCGCGCCGCGTCGATCCCCAGGCGCGCCGCCAGATCGGGCAGCGTGGCGGCGCGGATCAGATACCCGTCGTCGATCAGATGCTGGCGCGGACGGCCACCCGGCAAGGCCAGGCCCAGGCCCCAGGTCTCGATGAAGGCGTGGTCGCAAACCAGATAAGCGGGGATTTCCGGCGATGGATCGCTCCGGTACATCACGCTGACGAACTCGTGGTACGAGGCCGATTCGTTGACGAAGCGCTCACCGCGCCGGTTGACGGCGATCAGGCCCGGCTTGGCGCGGTCCCAGACCAGGTGCGGATAGCGGACCACCGTGCCGTCCGCCTTGCGCCACAGGGACACCGGCGCCCAGAACGCCGGTGACACATGACCCGTCCCCATGACCGCCCCGGCCTCGCGCGCCAGGCCGATGCCCTCTCCCCGATTGCCTTCGGGCGCCATGGACCAGGGCCCGGTGGGCTGCGGATAGCAAGCGGCCCGCAATTCGGCGTCCCAGGGGAAACCGCCGGTGGCGACGACGACGCCCTTGAGCGCCCGGATGCGCCGCACGGCCCCGCCCTGTCCGGCCTCGACCCCCGCGACGCGGCCCTGCGCGTCGCGGCACAGCCGCCGGGCCGGCGTATTCAGGCGGTAGGGGATCCGCTCCCGCAGGACGGCGTGGAACAGCCACGCGGCCAGGGCGTTGCCCAGCAGCAGGCGCGTGCCGCGATGATGGCCGCGCAGGCGGTCCATCCAGTAGGCCAGCACCAGCTTGCCGCCATGCCAGAACGACTTGGGCGAACGCCAGGCGCCCAGCAGGTGGTAGACGTCCGTGACGTTGACCATCATGCCGCCCAGGACGACGAATTCCTTCAGGGGGTCGCGCAGTTCCTTGAAATGCGCGCCCAGCCGCTTGCCGTCGAAGGGCTGCGGATCCATGGCCCGGCCGCCCAGGGACGCGCCCGGCCGGTCGGGATAATAGTCCGGCGAATACGGCCGCGCCGCCAGCGCCAGCGCGCCGCGCGCCTGCAGGTATTCCACCATTGCCGGGCCGTTTTCCAGGTAGGCCCGCAACATCTCCGGCGGCGAGGCGTCGCCCACGGTCCGCCGCAGGTATTCCCAGACCTGCTCGAACGTATCATCGCCGTGGCCGGCCGCGGCCGCCCCCGGGTTCAGGGGAATCCAGACCGCCCCGCCCGACACCGCGGTCGAGCCGCCGATGCGATCGGTCTTTTCCAGCAGCAGCGCCCGCAGGCCTTCGAAATGACACGTCAGCGCCGCCGACATGCCGGCCGCCCCCGACCCCAGCACCACCACATCGACGGTTTCATCCCATTGCGCGTCGTCCATCCTCATGCTCCCGATCCGCCCAGGGACTTGCCGCCGTCGACGAACAGCACCTGCCCGGTGATGAAGGACATTTCCGGACCCGCCAGGAACGACACCGCGTGGGCGATGTCCTCGGGCGTGCCCGCCTTGCCGGTCGGCTGCAGCGCAAGCTGGGCCGCCAGCCGCTCCGGCGTCAGCGCGCGCAGCATCGGCGTATCGATCAGGCCCGGCGCGATCGCGTTGACCAGGATCCCCCGTTCGGCCAGCTCCATCGCGCTCGCCCGGGTATAGCCCACCAGCGCCGCCTTGGACGCCACGTAATGCGCGTGATGGCGCGCCCCCAGGTAGGCGCGCGAGGCGATGTTCACCACCTTGGCGCCGGGAGCCATCCGCGCGGCGGCCTTCTGCGTCAGGCTGGCCGCCGCGATCAGGTTCACTTCGAACATGCGGCGGAAATCGTCCTGCGACACGTCGAAGAACTTGCGTTCGTCGAACAGGCCGGCGCTGTTGACCAGCGCCGCCAGCGGCGGCAGTCCGCCGATCAGCGCGTCGAGCTGCGCCTCGTCGGCCAGATCCGCCACGCGCGGCTCGATTTCGAGCCCCTCGCCCCGCAGGCGGTCAGCCAGCGCGCGCAAGGGTGCTTCGCCGCGATCGACCGCCACGACCCTGAAACCGTCCCGCGCCAGGCGCCGGACGATCGCCTGCCCCATGCCGCCGGCCGCGCCGGTGACCATCGCCACTGATTTCATGCCAATTTCCTCGTTTCAAGCCGATAAAAAGCCGCCGTCCACCGGCAGCACGACGCCCGTCACATAACTGGCCATCTCCGAGGCCAGGAACACGACGGGGCCGACGATTTCCCCGGGTTCTCCGCCCCGACCCATCGGCGCGCGCGTCATGAACCAGTCCGCGCCGCCGGGCGCCGCGAGCTGCGGCGCCACCATCTCGGTCAGCATCAGGCCGGGCGCCACCGCGTTCACGCGCACCCCGAACGGCGCCAGGTCGCGCGCCAGCGCCTGGGTGAAGGAACGCACCGCGCCCTTGGACGCGACGTAGGCCGCCGACGAAATCCCGCTGACGAAGGCCACGACCGACGACAGATTGACGATGCAGCCGCGCGTGGCCTTGATCTGCCCGACGAACGCGTGCGTGACGTTGAACAGACCGTCCAGGTTCACGGCGACCACCCGGTCCCAGACCTCGCGGGACTGCGGATCGTCGATGCGCGCGCGGCCCGCAACCCCCGCGTTGTTCACCAGGATGTCGACCGGCCCCAGGCGCGCCGCCAGGTCCCCGGCCCAGCGGTCGACCGCCTCGCGGTCGGTCACGTCGATCGCCTCGCCCCAGGCCTGGCCGCCCCCGGCGCGGATGCGGCCGGCCAGGTCCCGGGCGCGCGCGCCGTCCAGGTCGGCCACGATCACCCGCGCGCCCTGCGCGGCGAACCCTTGCGCGATGGCCGTTCCCAGGCCGCCCGCCGCGCCCGTCACCAGGGCCAGCTTGTCGTCCAGCAGCGCCATCATCCCCCCAGGTAGGCCCGTTGCACGGCCTCGTCGTTCCTCAGGTCCGCCGAGGCGCCCTGCAACACGATCTCGCCGTTTTCCAGGATGTAGGCGTGGCTGGACACCGACAGGGCCAGCTTCGCGTTCTGTTCGACCAGCAGGATGGTGATGCCCTGCTCGCGGTTCAGCGTGCGCACCGTCTCGAAGATCTGCTCCACCACCAGCGGCGCCAGGCCCATGGAAGGCTCGTCCAGCAGGATCATGCGCGGACGGGCCATCATGGCGCGTGCCGTGGCCAGCATCTGCTGCTCGCCGCCCGACAGTGTGGCGGCCTTCTGGCCGATGCGCTCGCGCAGGCGCGGGAAGATGTCGCACATCGCATCCAGGTCGCGGGCCACCGCCGCGCGGTCCTTGCGCGTGTAGGCGCCCATCTCCAGGTTCTCGCGCACGCTCATGTCGCGGAATATCTCGCGCCCCTCGGGCACCTGGATGATGCCCCGCCGGACGATGTGGTCGGCCGCCATGCGGTGAATGGGCTCGCCGTCGAAGCGCACGGTCCCGCGCGTCGGCCGCACCAGGCCCGACACCACGTTCAGGGTCGTGGACTTGCCCGCCCCGTTGGCGCCCAGCAGGGCGACGATCCCGCCCGCGGGCACTTCCAGGGACACGTCGTGCAGGGCGGAAATGTTGCCGTAGGCGGCCGAGACGGACTCGATCGAGAGAAACGGCTCACTCATCATCGGTCCCCTTGCCCAGGTAGGCCTCGATCACGCGCGCGTCCGAGCGGATCTCGGCCGGCGTGCCCTCGGCGATCTTGTGTCCGAAGGACATCACGGTGATCCGGTGCGAAATCGACATCACCAGCTGCATCACGTGCTCGACCAGCAGCACCGTCACGCCCTCGCCGCCGGCCAGTTCGGTGAGGATGCGGTCCAGCTTGTCGATCTCGCGGTTGCGCAGTCCCGCCGCCGGCTCGTCCAGCAACAGCAGCTTCGGCCTGATCGCCAGCGCGCGCGCCAGTTCCAGCATCTTCTGGCGCCCGAAGTCCAGGCCGTTGGCCTTGGCGTCCAGGAAATCGGCCAGGCCGACCCGTTCGAGCAGGTGATGCGCGAACTCGCGGTTCTCGGCCGACGGACGGCGCAGCAGCCGCGCCAGGCCCCGGGCGCCGTAGGAATACGTGCCCAGCAGCACGTTCTCCTCGACCGTGAGCTCGCTGAAGAGCTCCAGATTCTGGAACGTGCGCGCCACCCCGAGCGCCGCCATCTCCGAGGCGCCCCGCCGCGTGACGTCCGAGCCCGCCAGCGCGATCGAGCCGCCCGTGGGATCGTAGTAGCGGGAAATGCAGTTGAAGGTGGTGGACTTGCCGGCCCCGTTGGGCCCGATCAGGGCGTGGATCCGC
Source organism: Castellaniella denitrificans (assembly GCF_042653765.1). Lineage (NCBI taxonomy): Bacteria > Pseudomonadati > Pseudomonadota > Betaproteobacteria > Burkholderiales > Alcaligenaceae > Castellaniella > Castellaniella denitrificans. The sequence goes on from NZ_JBHSEZ010000006.1 coordinate 95,741, forward strand.
CCCTGGCCGACCTCGAAGGACAGGCCGTCCACGGCGGTCAGGCCGCCGAAGCGCACCGTCAGGCCCTTGATCGACAGCATTGTCTGAGGGTTCATGTGCCGACTCCCCCATGGGACTCGGCCGGCGGCGCCTTCCGCGCGCGGCTCCGTCCGCTGAACAATCCGCGCGGTGCGAACATCATGAAGCCGATCAGGATCAGGCCGTAGATGATCTCCTGGAAGGACAGCACCTGGCGCAGCAGTTCCGAGATCAGGCCGAAGATCAGGGCGCCGATCACGGCCCCGCGCACCGAGCCGATGCCGCCCACCACGATCATGATGAGGATCAGGATCGTGGTCCAGAAGCCCAGGCTCTCGGGATGGATGAAGGAGGCGAAGGTCGTATACAGGCCGCCCGCCACCCCCGCGTAGGCGGCCGAGCACATGAAGGCGACCCGCTTGACGACGTTGGCGTCGATGCCCATGGCCTGCGCGGCCACGTCGCTCTCGCGCACCGCGCGGAACGCCGCGCCCAGCTGCGAACGCGACAGCCGCACGGTCAGCCACAGCATCAGGGCGGCGCCCAGCACCACGAAGGGATAGGCGCGCAGGTCGGAGGTCAGATCGAAGCCGAAAAACCGGGCCGGCGACATCTGGTAGCCGTTCGAGCCGTTGGTCACCTCGGTCCAGTTCAGGAACACCCACTGCATGGCCTCGCCGAAGGCGAAGGTGGACAGGGCCAGGTAGATGTCCCGCATCCGGATCGCCAGGGCGCCCAGCAGGTAGCCCAGCGCCGCCGTGATCACGCCGGAGGCCAGCACCGACACCACGAAATTCAGGTGCCAGGCGTTGTTGATGATGCCGGCCGCGTAGATGCCGATCCCGTAGAAGGCGGCGTGCGACAGGGCGAACTGCCCGGTCTCGCCGATCACGATGTGCAGGCCCAGCGCCAGCACGATGTAGATCATCAGCAGGTTGACGATGTACAGCACGTAGCCGCTGGCCGTGAACGGCAGCACCGCCAGCACCACCGCCAGCGCCGCCAGGCCCCATTTGTCGAAATCCATTTTCATACTTTCTTGACCTGCGCTTTGCCGCCGAGGATGCCCTGCGGACGGACGATCAGAACGATCAGGATGGCGAGGAACGGCGCCACGACGATGGCGTTGGTCGACACGAACAGCCCCACCAGGTTCTCGGCGACGCCGATGATGAAGCCGCCCACGACCGCGCCCGGAATGCTGGTGATGCCGCCCACGATCGCCGCGGCGAACGCCAGGATCGCCACGTGGCCGATGTCCGGCGTGATCAGGATCTTGGGCGTGATCAGGATGGCCGACACGGCCGAGATCAGGCCGGCCAGCGCCCAGACCGCCATGCGGATGCGCACCAGGCTGACGCCCACGATCTGGGAAGCCCTGGGATTCATGCCCACCGCCCGCATCGCCTTGCCGATGCGCGTGTGGTTGAACAGGACGTACAGCGCCAGCATCACCGCGACCGCCGTGAACAGGATCATCAGGTCCAGGCGCGTCAGCACCGCGTCGCCGATCACCACGGTATCGCTCGAGATCAGCGCCGGCAGCGAGCGCGGCGCATCCCCCAGGCCGGTCTGGCGCACCGCGCCCTTGAGCACGTAGGCCAGGCCCAGCGTGGCGATCACCAGCTGCACGCCCACGCCCTTGGCCCGGATCACCCGCTCCATCACCACACGCTGGAACAGCGCGCAGATCGCCGCGACCGCCGCCAGCGTCGCCGGGATGACCACCGCGTAATGCCACCCCAGCACCAGGATCATGAACAGCGCCACATAGCCGCCCACCATGAAGATCTCGCCCTGCGCGAAGTTCGGCACGTCCGTCGTCTTGAACACGATCACGACCGCCACCGCGAGCAAGGCATAGACGCTGCCCGTCACCAGGCCGGACCACACGCCCTGCTGCAGGAAAAGCCAGATATCCGCAAAACTCATCGATTGCTCCACAGACGCCGCGCCGCCGGCGCGCGCATCGGCGAGCGCTCCGCCGGGCCGGGGACGCCGAGGCGCCCCCGACCGCGCGAAGGGCTCACTGCTTCGGCTTGTAGGTCCAGGCGCTCTTGAAGGAGCCCGGGATCAGGTCCTTGTGTTCGCCATCGAATTTCAGGTAGATCGCCGATTTCTGCGCCGCGTGGTCGTCCGGCGTGAACTCGACCGGGCTGGCCATCACGCCCGTGTCCAGCTTGAAATGCTGCAAGGCGGCCAGCACCTTCTCGCGCGTGGGCTCCGGACCCGCGTCCTTCAGGGCCTGCACCACCGTCATCGCCGGCGGCAGGCCATAGGGCATGTAGCTCTGCGGATGGCCCGGCTTGGCGGCGAGGTCCGGGTAGTATTCCTTGTACATGTCGTAGACCCACTTCATCTTCGGATCCGACGGCAGGCCCGCCACCACGTCCTGGATGTAGAAGTTCTTCAGGGCCGCCGGGCCGCCGACGTTCTCGACCAGCTGGGCCAGGTCGGCCGTGCCGGTGACCGCCAGCACGATGGGCTTGTTCCAGCCGAGCTCGTGCGCCTTCTTGATGATCAGCGCCGCGGGACGGGCGTAGGTCGTCAGCAGGAGCACGTCCGGATTGGCCGCGCGCACCTTCAGCATCGGCGCCGTGACGTCGTTGATGGACGGATTGACCGACTGCACGCTCAACGAGACCCCGTCATGCTGCCTGGCCTGGAATTCCGCGGTGGTCAGGTTCCAGCCGCCGTAGGCGTCGTCGTGGTTGATGTAGCCGATCTTCTTCGCCTTCAGGTGCTGGACCGCGAACTCGACCATCGAGCCGCCCACCGCGTACTGCGAGATCGAGAAGGCGCCGTAGATGTACCGGGACGGCGGATACAGCGCGCCGTCGCCCGAGGCGTTCAGCATCAGGAAGGGCACCTTGGCGCGCTCGACGTATTCCTTGGCCGCCACCACCGCGGCCGAGCACGAACCGCCGTTGAGCAGGAACACGTGGTCCTGCTCGACCAGCTTCTTGACCGCCGCCACCAGGTCGTTGGCGTTGCAGCGGGTGTCCTCGATCACCAGCTCGATCTTGCGGCCGTGGATGCCGCCATCCTTGTTGACCTTGTCGTAGTACATCTTGGCCGCGTTGACCACGTCGAACCCGTAGGCCATGCCGCTGCCCGACAGTGGCGAGAACAGGCCGATCCGGATGGTGGAATCGGTGATGCCGGGCTCGGCGGCCCGGGCCGTCCCCGCCAGGCCCAGGCCCGCGACGGCCACGCACAGGGCCGCTTTTTTGAAAATATCGAATTTCATGATGTCTCCTCGTGGATTTCCCGTTGACCTCCGCCCTGGCCGTGCAGGCCCGGCCTACTGCATGCGATAGCCGCCATTGACGTCGATGACGCTGCCCGTGATGTAGCCCGACCGCGGCGAGGCCAGGAAACCGACCGCGTCCGCCACGTCGTCGGGGGTGCCGATCCGCCCCAGCGGGATGGCCTCGGCCGCGTCCCGCAGGGCGCCGCTGCTGCCCACCGTGCTGCGCAGCATGTCGGTGTCGATCAGCCCCGGGGACACACTGTTGACCGTGATGCCCATGCGCGACACTTCGCGGGCCATGGCCTTGGTCAGCCCCAGCACGGCGGACTTGGCCGCGATGTAGGACGCGCTGGAGCGGTAGCCCCCCAGTTGCGCGGCCACCGAACTGAACGTGATGAAGCGGCCGTCCCGGACCGGCCGGCTTTCACGGTGACGGATGTAGGCGCGCGCGCACAGGAAGACCCCGCGCGCGTTCACGGCGAAGCTGCGCTCCCAGGTGTCCAGCGGCGTGGACTTGATCAGCGGGCGCTGGCCGTCGGGCTGGAACAGCAGCAGGCCGGCGGCGGACACCACGGTGGCGACTGGCCCCAGCCCGGCCTCGATCTCGTCGAAGGCCCGCTCGACCCTGGCTTCGTCGCTGACGTCGAACGCGCGCCATTCGTGCCCGCCCTCCAGCCCCCGGATCGCCGCCGCCGCCCGGTCCGCGTCCAGGTCGCATGCCACCACCCGGTAGCCGTCGCCGGCCAGGCGATGGCAGATCCGCGTCCCGATTCCCCCGCCCGCTCCCGTTACCAGAGCGATCCTGCGCTGTCCCGCATCCGAATGTCCCGCCATGCCTCACCTTTCATGTATACATAACAACCGAATTTTCCTGATTTCCCCTGATGATCACAGGGCAAATCAGGGAAAATTCTTGATCTAGGTTTATTATGCATACATGGAAAGCAGATAGTCATCCGGGTTTCCACCTAAATTCGGCTGTATTCCCCTTCTGCTTTCATCACTTTTTCTGGTCTATGTATACAATGTCCTTATGAATACCCTGGCCGAGCACGTCACCGAGACCCTGCGCAACTGGATCCTGCAAGGCATCCTGGCCCCGGGGGAACGCCTGGAGGAAATCCCCCTGGCCGAAAAGCTCGGGGTCTCGCGCACCCCCATCCGCGCGGCGCTCGCCAACCTGGGCAACGAGGGGCTGCTGGAGCACCTGCCCAAGCGCGGCTACTCGGTGCGCGTCTACCAGTACGAGGACATCATCGGCGCCTACGAAGTGCGCGCCGTGCTCGAAGGCCTGGCCTGCCGGCGCGCGGCCCACCAGGGCCTGTCCGGCCTGGACATCAGCCGGCTCAAGGCCTGCCTGGCCGAGGGCGACACGATCCTGGCCAAGGGCGTGCTGCTGCCCGAGGACCACCAGCCCTATCAGCAGATGAACATCACGCTGCACGAGACACTGCTGAAAGCGGCGGAAAATTCCTGGGTCACGCGATTCGCCACCCAGGCGCAGACGGCGCCGTTCGCCTCGGACCGGATCATGCTGTGGGACGACCACGGCGTGATCCTGCGGTCCCACAATGACCACCACCGCATCGTCGCCGCCGTCATCGAGCGCGACGGCGCGCGCGCCGAACAACTGATGCGCGAGCACGTGTACTACGCGGGCCTGCTCTTGCGGGACAACTACGAACGGCTGAGCGGGCAGGCCGTGCCGCCGGCGCACGGGCCGGACGACAGGCAAGCGTGAGTCAGGTTTCGTCCTTCACCACGCCGGCCGGGCCGTTGGCCTTGACCGAATCGATGCCCTTGTCGCGGGCGGCGGCGGTGGTGTACATCTCGCTGCTGCCGATGACTTCGCCATTGGCGGCGGCCAAGCTGAAATAATGGGACCCGTCCTTGGCCGTCAGGCGGCGGTAGCGGGCATCGTCGGCGGCGTTCTTGCGCACCGATTCGATGCCCTGCTGGGCGGACGCCTTGGACGCGTACCGCTGGCTGGTCAGGATCACCTGGTGATTGCCGGACCTGAGGTTGAACATGAAATGTTCGCCGCTGCGCTTGAGGATGTAATCGCCGCTCATGGATTCGTCTCCGGTTTCTGGTTTTCCGGGCAGGCGCGGTCCACGCCCGTCCTTGCCCGGACACTATATCGCAAGCGATCCAGGCCCCGCGTCCGCGGCTGCGCTTTTATCAAAATTTGACACTTCAAGCGGATGGACCCGGAACCGTGCCGGCAGCCGCCTATTTCAACAGCCGTCCGATCCAGTCGCCATGGCGGCGGATCGCCGGCGCCAGGTCCGACTCATCGGCCAGCTGGAAGCCGGAGAACTCGAAGCCCGGCGCCACCGCGCACCCCACCAGGGCGAAATCACCGGGATGGACCAGTTCGGCCGCGAACCAGCGGCCCGCGTCCACCACCGCCTGGAAGACCGCGCCGGCATGGCGCAAGGGGTCCCCCAGCCGATGCGTGACGAGCCCGCCATCGGGCGACAGCACATGCAGCGCCAGCGGCCCGCCCGCATGGAAATACCAGGTCTCGTCCGCGTCGATCCGGTGCCAGGCCGAGCAGGCGCCCTGCGCCAGCAGGTAGTAGATGGACGTCCCGGCGCTGCGCGGCGTCCCCTGGAACGGCACTCGCAGACCGGAACGGAAGACCTCGCGGTAATAGCCGCCTTCGGGATGGGGCTGGAGGCCCAGCGCCGCCACCAGCGTCCGCCAGGCCTCGGGATCGCCCGGGGGCGCGGCGCCCCCGACCCGCGGGGATTCAAGCACGGCCGCCCATCGCCTTTTCGATCTTCTTGTCGGTGTTGTACTGGCTGAGCGCGTAGACCGCCCAGATCGCCGCCGGAATCCAGCCGATCAGCGTCAGCTGCAGGATCAGGCAGATCACCCCCGAGAAGGGGCGGCCGATGGTGAAGAACGCCAGCCAGGGCAGCAGCAGGGCAATGATGAGGCGCATGTCGCACGTCCAGTGGTTGAGGAATGAAGCGGATATTCTACCGGGAGACGAAAAAGGGGCGGCGCGGCCCGCAAGCCGCCCCGCCCCTTCCCGGAAGATCGCCGCCTACTGGATGTCCAGCTGCCGGGCGCCCTGGCTGCTCTCCTTCTTGGGCAGCGTCAGTTCCAGCACGCCGTCCGCGCAGCGGGCGGACGCCCCGGCCACGTCGATGTCGTGGCCCAGGCTGAAGCGGCGCATCTGCACGCCGTGATAGCGTTCGCGGCGCAGCACCGTCTCGCCTTCCTTCTCCACGTCTTCCCGGGTCTTTTCCACCCGGATCGACACCACATTGCCCTCGATCGAGACCTTGACGTCTTCCTTGCGGGCGCCAGGAACCTCGGCCTTGACGGCATAGGCCTGTTCCGTCTCGGTCACATCGATGTTCAGGCGCGGCTCGTCGCCGCGGCCGGACAGGGCCGAAGTCAGCGGGAAACGATTGAAGAAGTCGTCGATCCCCCGCAGGCTCTCGAAACCCGCCAGATCCCCGAACGGATTGAAACGTGTCAGATGATTTGCCATATCGAACCTCACAATGCGGTCAACCATAGGAAAAGGCGCGGACGGCGCACGGACATACACCATCCCGCCCATGCTTTCAATATGGGTTTTCTCCGACCGGAATTCAAGCGGCCCGGGCGGGGAAAGTGGGGCGGTATTGACGGCGGTCAAACGCCTGAGCCCGGCACCTTCATCTCCCCGGATAGCGCTTCCCGCCGCTGTCCGGACAGCAGCAGCGCCCGCCCCTGGGCCCCGTGCAATCAGTGTGCCCGAGCGGCACGAACAAGCAGCGCCCGATCGCCCTCGCGGGCCTCAATCGTCCGCCTCGTCCAGATGGAACTTGTGCATGATGCGATGGGCGATCGGCGCCAGCACGACGCCCAGGGCCGCCATCACCACCAAGCCGACGAAGAAGCCGTAGACGGCGGAAAAGATCTTGCCGCCCGACGACTCCGGCATCGCGTAGGTACCAATGCCACCGATGATGAAAGCCGCGTTCATCAGGGCATCGTGCCAGTCGTGGCCACCGAGGAACCTATGGCCGAGCACCCCTATGCACAGCGTGACGGCGACCAGCAGCAGGGCATAGCCGACGTGCCAGGCCAGGCGACGGCGGAAATGCGCGGTGGGCAGCAAGGGGGCGTTGCGGGATTCGTACATGGGGAGCGCCTCTTTCAGCAACAGTCTACCCAATTCGACGAATATGTCACGGCGCCCGGCCCCCCCCCTACCGCGCCCCCCACCCTGTCAGCACGATCCGCACCGTCTTGAACACGATCAGGATGTCCAGCCACAGCGAGAAATGCTTGATGTAGTAGAAATCGTGCTGGATCTTGACCCGCGTCTCGTCGGCGTCCCCGGCGTAGCCCTGCATCACCTGGGCCCAGCCGGTGATGCCGGGACGCACGACGTGACGGTAGATATAAAAGGGGATCTCGGCGTCGAACCGGTCCACGAACTCGCGCTGTTCCGGCCGGGGGCCGATCAGGCTCATGTCGCCCTTCAGCACGTTCCATAGCTGGGGCAGTTCGTCCAGACGGGTGTTGCGGATGACACGTCCCACGCGCGTGATACGGTCATCATCCTCGCTGGCCAGGCGCGCGCCGTCCGATTCCGCATCGATGCGCATGCTGCGAAATTTGTAGATACGGAAATCACGCCCTCCCAGGCCGACGCGGCTCTGGACGAACAAGACGGGGCCGGGGCTATCCAGGCGAACGGCAAGGGCCGTCAAGAGCATCAGGGGCACAGCCACCGGAACCAGGATCAGAACACCTGCGATGTCGATCAGCCGCTTGCATATGGAATACAGCGGAGACGGCAGGAGCGCGCCCACGTCGTTCTCGGATAAATGCTCGATCTCGACCCGCCCGGTCAGGTTTTCCCGCATCTGGCGGACGTGAAACACGGGGATATGCGAAAGAATGCACTGGGCCAGAAACCGCTCCCAGTCAGGATCCATGCCCTTGGCCTCCAGGTCGGCGACCACCGCGTCGTATCGCACCCCATTCAAGTCGGGCTCCGCGAGCCGCCGAACCTCCAGATTATGCTGAGGACGAATGGCCCACGTCTCGCCCAAGGGCACCACCGCCAACTTCAGCCTCCGGTACTTTCCACCGATGAAATAAGCGGCATAGCACCAGGCCAGGGCTGCGGCATATGCCAACAACAGGATCGGCCTGGAGTAAGCACTCCGGCTGAAGAACAGGACCGCGAACGCCACCAGGAATACCGCTGTCACGACCGGTGCAATGTGGGCGATGATCGCGCCGCCCGAAAACTGCCCCAGACGGCGCAAGGTCAGGGTGACCACAAGGAACGACAGACCGACGGCAATCAGGGTGTTGATCCTGGCCGGGTCCATATGCCGCCAGAAAGGCATGCCCCATATCAGAATGGATGGCAGGACGGCCACCACCATCAACCCCGCGACGATCTGAAACGGCCCTCCCAGCAGGACGTACTCGTACCAGCGGGAATGGCGCCGCTCATAGCAGCCCAAGGCCTGCTGCCCATCGGCATCCGGCCCGGCGACCCGGCTGCCCTGCATCGCCGGCAGCCAGGCAAACGCCAGCATCATGATCAGATAGCCCCATTCCGACATCTCGGTCGAAAAGGTATGCAGCATCAGGGTGCCCAGATAGGCCAGGGCCGCACCCGCCGAAGCCGCGACGAAATATGTTTCCTCGGCATGTCGCGCGCCTCGACGCAGGACCTTTCTGATCGGCAAGACCGCCGCACCGATGAATCCCAGCATGCCCGCGAGGCCCAGCACGCCGAAATCGGCCAAGGCGCTCAGGTATGCATTGTGAACCTGCATGACGACGCCATAGCCCGGATCCATGGAGGTGGAGCCAAATCCGCAGCCCAAAGGCAGGCACTCCACCGCACGCTCGAACCCGTTTTGCAGCAGCCGGATCCGCTCAGGGTCGCCGTTGCCCAGGCGAGTCGTAGTGATCGGATCGACCGCGGTCTCCACCAGCGCCTCTGCCTTTCCCATGAAAGCCCCGCCGGCCTTAACCATTTCGGGAGAGGAAGACGCGGCGTCCGACCCATGGCTCAGGTAGCCTATGCCCGTGCTGAACAGCAGCAATCCAAACAAGGCTGGCACGCACACCGCCATCGCCGGCCGTGCCCTGGACAAGAAGAACCAGTCCCGACGCCAGGCCAGAAGCCCCCCAAAAACAAGAACCATCAGTCCAATCACCAGAGCACCCGTGCGCGTGCCGTCGATCACGACCAGGAAGACACACGCCGCAATCGCCAGGCCATTGGCCAGCCAATCCCGTGGCCGGATCAGCATGTCCGCCAGGAACAGCGGCATGAAAAATGCCCCGACCTTCCAGATCACCCCAGGCCAGGCCAGAAAGCTGCCTTCGCGACCCGCCGAACCCAGATCGATGTAATACCCGTACGGCGCCGCCTTGGAGGCGAAGAACACCAGAACCACCGCCGCCACGACCCAGCGCAGCATCAAGACCCTTTCACGCCATCCAAGGCCGCCGACCAGTCGCCAGGCAACGCAGAAGCACATGCCGATGACTGCGATCTTGATTGCATGGTGCAGGGAAATGGCGCTGTGATTGACCGCGGCCGACAGCACCATACCCAGAACCAGCACTGCGCACGAACCCCACACCCACGCGGGCGGCATTGGCCGACCCGCTCCCGGCGCGGGGACCGGCCACGTGGCACCCATCACAGCAAGCGCCCAGATACCCCACAGCCCCCAGTATCCCAAAGGCGTCGCAATATCCCGCAAACTTCCCAGCGCGGCCAAAAGCAGGCCGAACGCAAGCAGAAACGATAAGAAAAATCCGCGATGAACCATTTACAAGATGAAGCCTCCAAGCGATCCACCCACATCCTAGTGAATCCCCGGCTGGATAATGTAAGAGGTTCCTTTATTTCTAATCAGATTCCCTCGGAATATGTCCAGTGCATTTAGCGCACTGCATCAATCGAAACCGGCCAAACCACACTGTGCCGTCAATGAAGCCCCCCGGAGCATTCCGAGGACTCACGCTTCTTCACTCATTCCAGCAGCCAGGCCGATAACTTCTGGTTGATCTTTCGCACATCGAAACACGACTCGGCCATCCGGCGGCTGGCCCGCCCCATGGACGCGACCCGTCCGGGATCATCCAGGAATCGCAGCATGGCTTTCGCCAGGGCGGCCGCATCGCGCGCCGGTACGAGATACCCATTGACCCCGTCGCGGACCGTCTCACGGCAACCGGGCACGTCGGTGGTGATCACTGGCCGCCCCATCGCCATTGCCTCCTGGGTGCTCAGCGGAACACCCTCGCGATACGAGGGCAGGACGAACACACTGGCGCGTTCCAGCCAGGGCCGCACAGGCACATACCCCGGCCACTCCAGCAGATCCTCATCCACCCAGGCCTGGACCTGAGCCCGGCTCAAGCCGCCAGGATTGGAATCCAGGCCGCCCAGGAGCACGAATCTCGTCCGAGGATACCGCTCCTTGACCCATCGAGCCGCAGCGGCGTATTCCACGATTCCCTTCTCGCGCAGCAACCGCCCCACCAGCAGGAAACACATCGGCTCAACGACCGGCGGCGCTTCCCGCCAGGCCTGCAGGTCAACGCCAATCCCGCCCAGCAGGGCCGACCGCGCCCGCGCCACCAGGCCCCACTCGACGAACTCCCGCTGGTCATCGGGGTTCAGGAAAATCACCCTATGGGCCCGCCCCAGCGCCATACGGTACAGAACTTCGACCACGAGGCGCAAAGCGCGGCGGGTCCACGCATCACGCCCGTCCGAGGCCGTGAACACATAGCCAGCGCCCTCGACCATGGCCACGCGCCTGGGAACCCCGGCCAGCCAGGCCGCCAGGGTTCCGTAGACCATCGGCTTGGTGGAGAATGCGAACACGACATCCGGCGCCAGGCGCCGCAGGATCTGGATCAATCGGGCGACGTCCATCAGGTCGCGCAAAGGATTCATGCCTGTGCGCTGCAACCGGTAGTCGATGGGGACCGCGCCCAGCGCGGTCAGTTCCGCGCGCGTCGCCGCATCGTAGTCCGGCGCCAGGCAGCGCACCCGCACTCCGGACGCAGCCAGGTCACGGATCAGATGCCCCCGGAACTTCAACAGATCCACCGCATGGTGGGAAATGATGGCGAGGCACGTCATGTCGGAGAACGCCCGCGCCCGGCCGCAGCCTTTGCCGCGCAATAGGCCAGACACTGCACGCTGCGAATGCCCGCCTTCAACTTGTCCGTCCAGCGCTGTTCCCTACCGACCTGCGCCGCATAGAACAGCAGGAACCCTTCGGGGTTGCGCCGCAGATGCGCCCGGAAATTCCGGGTATAGCCATCGTCCAGGTATTCACACAAATAGATCGCCCGGTCCAGGTAGAACCAGATCGCTCCCCGGTCGCCGATCTGGTTCCAGATGTAGAGTTCCGGCACGAATTTCTCACCGGGGATGACGGGGAAAGGCAGTCCGGCCATGATCTCCCGACGAAACACATAGGCCAGGTCACCCCGCACCATACGTCCCACCTGACTGGGCGTCCCCACGAAAGGCGACGGCAAGCCTTCGCAATCCAGGCCCAGCAAGCGCCTCTCCATATCCGCCCGGCGAAAACATACGCCGGCGACGAATCGCGGCGCGCCCATGGCAGCGGACAACGCGCCCATCACGCGCTCGACGGCATCCTCCGTCAGCAGATCGTCGCTGTCAACGATGAAAATCCAATCCCCCCGCGCCGCGCGGACGCCGGTATTGAGGGCCACGTGCTTGCCACCGTTTTCCTGCCTCAGCACCGTGACGGGGAACCCCGCCCCGGCCCGCAGGGCATGGGCCCACGACTGCGTATCGTCCGAGCTCCCGTCATCGACGATCAGCCATTCGAAATCCAGCCGGCTCTGTCCGCGCAGGCTTTCATACAGCCGCGGCAACGTATGCCGGCGGTTGTAAGTCGGCGTCAGAATGGTCAGCATGCGATTTTCCCCCGATAAAGTTCCAGCCACGTATCGACGACACGCTCGATGTCGAATCGATCCTCGGCCCGCCGCCGTGCCGCCGCCGCCATCTCCGCCGCGCTCGCGGAATCCATCATGAGGGCCTGGGCCAGGCCACGCGCCAGCGCAGCCTCGTCTCCAGCAGAAACCAGGATTCCCGCGCCATTCAGAACCTCGGCCACCCCGCCCGCGTCAGTGGCCACGACCGGCGTTCCGGATGCCATCGCCTCGGCCACCACCAGCCCGAATCCCTCGAAGCGCGAGGACAGCACGAACACGTCGGCGGCACGCATCAGATCGGGCACGTCCTCTCTTGCCCCCAGGAAGACGACCCGATCATCCAGCCCCAGGGTAGACCGCAGCCGTTCCAGCGCCTGGCGCAGGGGACCATCCCCCGCGATCCACAAATCGACGTCCGGACATTGCTCCCCCAGACGCACAAAGGCGCGCAGCAGGCCTGCATGATTCTTTTCTTCAGCCAGCCGTCCCACCGACAGAAGCAGGCGCATGCCAGGCCTCGGGCCTACCCGGCACCGGGATTGCGCCCGGAGTTCGGGCGTATTGGAGAACGACCGCAAATCGACGCCATTGAGCACCGGCAGCATCCGCCCCCTGGGCACCGCTCCCGCCCGCTCGAAGGTCTCGACCGCCGCGCGGCTGACATGAGTCGAAAGGTCCGCCAGTCGATCCGTCAGGCGATAGGCCAGCATCACGGTCCGGCCTCCCTCGGCCGGGCTGTGCGCCGTGCAGATCAGACGGCGCATGGGTACGATCAGCCGCACGATACGGGCGACCAGGTTCGCATGCACCATATGGCTGTGCACCACATCCGGCCGCCACTCGCGGACCAGGCGGCCCAGGCGCCCGCAGCCCCGCAACACGCCACGCGGCGTCTTGCTGAAACCCAGCGGATACAGTTCTACCGCCGCTCCGGGACGCACCGCGACATCGCCCGTCAGATAGGCGATGGCCACCGCATGCCCCCGAGCCGCCAGGCGATCGGCGAGATCGACCACTTGGCGTTCCGCGCCACCCAGTTGCAACCCGGTCACAACCAGCAAGGCTCTCATCGATCCCCTCCACCACACGCCGCGCTCCGGCGCACCAGGACCGCCGACATCCCAACCATGACCGCCAGCAACGCCGTCTCGACGCCCACCAAGCCCGCCGCCATGCCCAATCCCCCATAGAGAACGGACAGCCCCGTGCCGCAGAGAACACCCAGGATGGAAAATGCAGAAATGACATAGCTGGTCGGCTTGGCCCTGCCAGCCGGTATCAGCAGCATCATCGCGATGCTCTGGTTGAGGATGCGCAGGGGTGCCAGGCCGGTCAACACGTAATAGATCGACAAAGCCCCACCGAAGCTGGAACCCAGCATCGCATCCAGCACCCACGGACCGATCACGATCGCCAGTCCCGTGCCCACCGATACCAGCACCGCGATCACCGCCAGCACCGCAAGGGGCGCCCGGAACGACACCGCTTCGCCACCCGCCTCCAGGCGCTGGGAAAAGACCGGGAACGCCGCGGACAGGAACGGCATGGCCAGGCTGGTCATCCCCTTGATCAATTTTTCGGGTGGGGCAAATTCACCCACTGCCCGCTTGCCCGAGCTCAGGCCCAGAAAGACGGGAATGGCCGACATCGCCAGATTGCTGGCGCTGCGGTAGACGAAAAAATGGAAGCCCTCGCGAATCTGGCGGCGGGCACCCTTGAAATCCCAGGCCACCGAGCCGACTTCGAACCGGCACCAGCCCAACGTCAGGCAGGTATTCAGCAATGGAGGAATCGCCAGGACCGGCAGGGCCAGCAGAAAATCATCCGGCGTACGCACCAGGACCGCCAACACACCCAGACCGCACAGACGCAGAACCACGTCCAGCATCGCGGGCCCCGACATCCGCTCCCGCCCCTGGAAATACCACATGGGGCTGAAGCCGAACGCCAGGAAATAGGCCAGCACGAATCCCAGGAGTGCCGGCCCGCTCAGATAGGCATCCAGCAAGCCCAGGCTCCAGGCCGCCAGCATCAGGCCAGCCAGGGGCGCCGCCAACAGGATCTTGGCCAGCAGCACCTGGGAAAACAGGCGATTCAATCCGGGCAATCGCCCGCGCGCCAGCGCCGCCTGCTGGGCCGCGTTGATGTTGAAACCGTATTCGACCAGCAGAGACGCCGTCAGCGCCAGCGCCTGGCAGAACAGGATCTGGCCATAGGCTACCGGCCCCAGCGCGCGCGCCAGGATGGGGATTTCAAATATCGGAACAAGAAAGGAGACGAGCTGGACGACGTACAGCGCGCCCGCATTGCGGGCAACCCGCCCCCGGATGGAATCCTCCGCCATCAGCCACTCTCGGCCGGGGCCCACGCAAACGCCAGCATGAGAATCAGGTAGCCCCATTCCGACATCTCGGTCGTGAAGGTATTGAGCATCAGCGACATCCCGTAGGCCAACGCAGAGCCTGCGGCGGCCACGACGAAACAGGCCTGCGCGTCCTTTGCGCCTCGACGCAGCACCTGCCAGATCGGCAGCCATGCCGCCATCAGGAAGCCCAGCATGCCCACCAGCCCCAGTACGCCGAAATCCCCAAGCGCAGCCAGATACGCGTTATGGACCACCATCCACGCTCCAGTACCGATATCCGTTCCTGTCGCTCCGAAACCGCAACCCAGCGGCGCACAAGCCACGACCTGCTCCAGACTGGCCTGCAGCAGCTTGATGCGCGCCGGGTCTCCGGCACCAATGCGGGTTTCGAAGGTTCGATTCAGGGCCCCTTCCAGGACGCGCACCGGCTCGACCGCCACCGTAGCGGCGTCCGCCTGCGACCCACTCGCCGAAGCGCCCGCGGACCAGAACCTGCCCACCCCCATGTTCGCTCCTGTATCGAGCAATTGCAGGGACAGTAGCAGGGCCAGCGCTACCCAAAGCCACCGGAACCGTCGGCGCCACAACCCCCAGTCGCCACACCAGCACAGAAAGGCGACAAAGCCCACGGCAGTCGCCCCCAACAGCAATAGTCCCGTCCGGCTGCCGTCGATCAGCACCAGGAACACACAGGCGGCGATCATCAGGCCGTTCCTGGCCCAGGAGGCCGGAGTATTGACCGCATCCGCGAGGAAAACCGGCAGAAAGAAGGCACCAGCCTTCCACAGCACCCCGTACACCGCCAGAAAGCTGCCTTCACGAGGACCGTCGATCAGAGCCTGCCCGGTTGGGTTCCAGACCTTGGACACAGCGAAACTGACGAGCAGCACCACGACTGCCCAGCCCATCGCCCCGACCAGCCGCCGCCCATCGAGCCGCACGGCCAGACGCCACATCACCATGAACATGAGCGCAACCACGCCGATCTTGACCGCCTGATAAGCGGACACCCCATCGCGGTTGAAAGCGGCCGAGAGCAGCATCCCGACGATCAGGATGGCGTAAGAGGCCATTACCCAGCCGGGCGGCCGGGTTTGGGTGCGGGTTCCCTGGGCGCGGCGCGTGACGATCAACGTCACCACGGCCCACAGCCCCCATGCGCCCCAATACCCCAGAGGAGACACGAGATCCCGCAGGCTGCCCGACACCATCAGGACCAGGGACGCCGTCAATAATGCGACAGGAAGTCTGTCGCTCATCACCACTCGTCCCAAAAAACTCTCCCCTGGCTGTCTGGATGCCCAAGGCATCAGGTTAGCAGTGAAAGACTATACGAATGGTTAGGGATTATTAGATGAAGTACGGGGGGGGGGGAGGAGATCACCCCCGCAGCCGCACGGGGACGTTTTCGCACTCGTCAGTCGAGGCGGCTTACGTCAGCCAGTTTCTTTGCCCGGCAATTTTCCGGAGCGCTGCTCGAGCTTTCTTTCGTCGGATTTCACTCGCCGCTCCAGCTTCTTGATGTCTTCTTCCGCAGGCAGATGCTCTGGCTGGATGCCTCGTTGCCCGAGCATGCCGCGTACGCTGAGATTGTTTTGCACATGCTCGTCGGTGATTCTGACCTCTCCGCGCAGATCCGCCTGCTGCACATTGTGGTTAGTCATCTCGGTAGCCAGATTCTTGGCCGCGATGGTGAGAGTTGGCAGGAAATCGGCCAGTGGGCGGGCCGGAGCAACACCCAGGCGATCTTTCATTTTCTGGGTACTATTGCCGCCGAACAGCGCGGTATCACCCCTGGAGCGGATACGGCCAAAGCCAGCATCATCCACACCACGCTCGTAGATGTTCTGGGACAGGGATTTTTCTGATTCACGCAGGCGGTCGCGGGCATCCAGGCGAGCATGCAAGCGCATGCGTTCCTCGATCAGTTCCTGCTTGCGAGTCTGCGTGGCGAAGTAGCTCTGAGCAAACGCGATCGCCTCCTTACGAGGGTCACCGTTCATCGCGATCAGGTAGCAGGCATAGCGGGTGAGCATGAAGTCATCTACCTCACGCTGCCCTCCTTTCCCGATCGCGATCATTTTCGTGACGTCACGAAAATGATCGCCCACACTGTAACCTGTTGATTCACAAGCCTCTATAGCGCGTCTGATGGCGGTCAGGAAGTTCTCCCAACGCGCGTACCCTAAGGGTTCCTGCAGATCGCGGGCATACCAGAACTCGATGTTCTCGCTGGGAATCACCTGTGCCATTGCGTCAAGGTGATTCTGCATCCGCTGGATCAGATCGTTGGCCATGGGAGAAGTCTCGGGAAAAGCACGACCTCACCAGCCTAGCATGTACAGCATCAGATGTGGACTAGACAAATATCTCACCCCCTAGGCTCATACTCCGGCACCCACTGCTTCAACCCCGCCCGGACATCCGCATCCTCTTGCGGCCCTCGGGCCAGCCAACCCTGCACGCCCTCGTAAAACGCCTCCGGCACCGCTCGCGAACGCGCGATCCGTAATTTCTCATGCGGAGTCGGCAAGGTTTCCTCCGCATCGGCCAGCAATTCCTCGTACAGCTTTTCCCCGGGACGCAGACCGGTGAATTCGATATGGATCTCGTCCTCGGTGAAACCCGACAGTCGGATCATGTTGCGCGCCAGATCGACGATCTTGACCGGCGCCCCCATGTCCAGGACGAAGATCTCGCCACCCTGTCCCATCGCGGCGGCCTGCAGCACGAGCTGCGCCGCCTCGGGGATGGACATGAAATAGCGGTTGATCTCGGGGTGCGTCACAGTCACCGGCCCGCCATGCGCGATCTGGGCCTGGAATTTCGGAATCACGCTGCCCGTGCTGCCCAGGACATTGCCGAAACGCACGACATGAAAACGCGTCGTGCCGGGGCCGTTCTGCAACACCTCGCAGACCATCTCGGCCACCCGCTTGGTCGCCCCCATCACATTGGTGGGGTTGACGGCCTTGTCGGTGGAAATCAGTACAAAGCGTTCCGCGCCCGCATCCCGCGCCGCGCGCGCCACCACCAGGGTGCCCAACACGTTGTTGCGCACCGCCTGCCAGGCATTGCCGACCTCCATCAATGGCACATGCTTGTAGGCCGCCGCATGGAATACCACCTGGGGACGATGTTCCACGAAGACCTGGGCCATGCGGGATTCGTCCTTCACATCGCCCGCCAGGCGCACGATGGATACCTCTGGTCTATGTTCGCCAAACCACTGCTCGATCATGTACAGGGCGAACTCGCTGGATTCCAGCAGCACGATACAGGCCGGCTCGAAGCGGGACAACTGGCGGCACAATTCACTGCCGATCGACCCACCGGCGCCCGTCACCAGAATGCGCTTGCCGGTCAGCATGGCCCGCACGTTGTCGTTGTCGATCCGTACCGATTCCCGGCCCAGCAAATCCTCGATCTTCACCGGCCGCATCATATTGATGGCGACGCGTCCGCTCATCAATTCCGCCAGACCCGGGATGGTGAACAGGGCCGCACCCGCCTGCGTCGCCAGCCGCGTCACGGCCTGCAGCGCCTCGGCCGACGCAGAAGGCATCGCCAGGATCACATGCCGCGCCCCATGCCGCTGCAGGACGGCAGGCAGATCAGCCGTCGAGCCCTCCACCCGACAGCCGCTCAATTCCAGGCCGCGCTTGTGCCTGTCATCGTCCACCAACGCCACGACTTTCCAGTCAGGGCTGCGCGCCAGCTCACGCAGCAACATGGCGCCAGCCGTGCCGGCCCCGACAATCACCACGGGTTTGCGCTCGGCATCGGACACCGGCGCCAGCCGGGACTCCTTCCACAAACGCCAAGCGATGCGTCCTCCGCCCATGCACATGATCAACAGCAAGGGATAGAGCAGCACGATCGAGCGAGGAATCAACAGCCAGGCCTTGCCGAATACAGCCAGCGCCAGCACGGCGATCACCGACACCCCCACCGCCCGGATCAAACGGCGCAAATCCGGCAGACTGGCGAAACTCCACATCCCCCGATACAAGCCCGCCCAGCGGCATGCCGCCAATTGCACGACCATCAGGATCAGGGCTCCGTAGAAAATCTCCGTATGAAAGGCCTGCGGCCATTCCAGGTTGAAGCGCAGCATGAACGCCCCGATCCAAGCAACCAGCACCGCCGCCAGATCAAAGGCAAATACCAGAAAAGACCGGATATTGATCATGCGACGGCCCTCACGCCGTCGCCCGCGCCATCACGGCGCCCAACACTTCGCACGTCCGGTCGATATGCTCGTCCTGCAGCGTCGGATGCACCAGGAACATCAGGCTGGTGTCACCCAACGCGCGGGCCACCGGCAGGCGCTGCGCCGGGCGGAAAGCCGTGCCGTCGAATGCCTTTTCCAGATAGATCTCGGAACAGGATCCCGAATACACCGGCACCCCCTGATCCACGATGGCCTGCATGATGCATTCCCGCGTCCATCCAGGCGACAAGGCATCCAAGTCCAGGAATACATAGCATTTGTAGGCCGCGTGGTCGATAGACTCCGGCACATCAGGCACGCGCAGACCAGGCAACATCCGGGCACAGTCCCAGATCCGCCGGGCATGCCGCAGGCGCATCGCCTGCCAATCCGCCATGCGCCGTAGCTGAATACGCCCGATGGCGGCCTGAACCTCGATCATGCGCCAGTTGGTGCCGAACGATTCATGCAGCCAGCGGTAGCCGGGCGGGTGCTGCCGTTCATAAACCGCATCCCAGGACTTGCCATGGTCCTTGTACGCCCACATGCGTTTCCACAGGGCCGTGTCGTCGGTCGTGACCATGCCGCCTTCGCCGCCCGTGGTCATGATCTTGTCCTGGCAGAACGACCAGGCGCCCACATGACCGATGGAACCCACCGGGCGCCCCTTGTAGCGGGCGCCATGCGCCTGGGCACAGTCCTCGATCACGAACAGGTTCCGTTCCCGCGCCAGGTCCATGATGGGATCCATGTCGCAAGGCCAGCCCGCCAGGTGCACACAGATCACCGCCCGCGTGCGCGGCGTCAGCACGGCACGGATCGTGTCAGCCGTGATGTTCTGCGAATCGGGATCGACGTCGGCGAACACGGGGACGGCCCCCGCATTGACGATACAGGACGCCGAGGCCAGGAATGTGCGGGGCGTCACGATGACCTCGTCCCCCGCGCCGATACCCAGCCCCCGCAGCGCCAAATCCAGCGCCACCGTGCCGTTCGCCAGGGCAATCGCATGGCGCGTCCCCGTCCAGGCGGCGAATTCACGTTCGAACTCGCGGCATTCCTGGCCAGTCCAATAGTTCACCCGGTTGGACAGGATCACATCGCGGGCGGCGTCGGCCTCTTCAGCGGTGAATGAAGGCCAGGGAGGAAAACGGGTATTCAGCACGGCAGTATCCAGCAAGTCGGGAGTAAGGCATTGTAAGACGGCTACAAATGCATGTTTTGGCGTAATCAATCCCGGACGGCAGGCATGGACTTGGCCGGCACGCCGACCACCGTCAGGCCATCCGCGACATCGGACACCACCACAGCGCCAGCCCCCACAATGACTCCGGAGCCGATACGCACACCCTGACGCACCGACGCGCCAATCCCGATCCAGGCTTGATCACCGACATGCACGTCGCCCGCGAGACGCGCGCCTGGGCTGATGTGAACAGCCTCACCCAGTATGCAATCGTGGTCCACGCTGCAGCCAGTGTTCAAGATGCCGCCCTCGCCCACAACAGCATCCGCGTTGACGATGGCTCCCGCCATTACCACTGTCCCCTCTCCCAATTCGGCCGACCCCGATATGCAGGCCATGGGATGCACGATAGAGACCAGTTGAGCCCCGGCCTGCCTCAGCCGCTCCAGCAGCACGAGCCGCGTCCGATTATCCCCGATGGCAACGACCACACCGTCTTTGTAAACCAGACCTGCCCACAACGCCGCATCATCGCCCGCAATCACCCAGCGGCCGACTCGTTGTTTGTCCGGCCAGGCCCGGTCATAAAACTCGACCTCTGCCCAATCCGACGCCAACGCCGTCTCGGCAACGACCTTGCCGTGACCGCTGGCACCTAGGATCGTCAATCTTCGCGGCATGAATCACCTGTAAATTTTGTCATCGTGGCCTCACCCGGCGCACTGATTCCATCACGTTTGAAGACGCGCTTTACTGTCAGCCACAGGATTCTCATATCCAGCATCAAAGACCGATGATCAACGTACCAGACATCCAAGGCGAATTTTTCATTCCAAGTAATCGCATTACGCCCGTTGACTTGCGCCCAACCCGTAACCCCAGGGCGCACCTCATGACGACGCGCCTGCTCGGGCGTATACAACTCCAGATACTCCGTCAGCAGCGGGCGCGGCCCCACCAAGCTCATGTCGCCTCTCAGAACATTCCACAATTCCGGAAGCTCATCCAGGCTGCTGGCCCGCAGCCAGCGACCAAAACGCGTCAATCGCTGCTCATCGGGCAGAAGTCGCCCATCGTGTCCGAGAGAATCTCGCATGGAGCGGAATTTCAACATCTGGAAAGGCCTGCCATGCAAGCCTGGACGCGTCTGGCGGAACAATACGGGGGTTCCCAAATCCCTGCGGACCCAAAATGCGACAATCACCAGCAAAGGGGAAAAAAGCGCAAGCCCAACCAGCGCACCGACGACATCCAGCAGCCGCTTCACGATTCAGCTCCCTGGCCCGCTCCGTCGGCCTCCGCCACCTGGCATACACGTGGGAACAGGATATCCAAATACCGGGTGGCAAGCACAGGATACCGCCGATACCGCAGGATCCAGTCCCGGCCTTTTTGACCCACAGCGCGCCGCTGATCGGCCGGCATGGCCGCATAGCGCAGGATCTCTAGACGGAGCGCCTCCACATCTCCAGCGGGGACATAACAGCCGCAACCGGCCTCGTCGATCATCGATGGATAGCCCGTATAGGATGCCACGACGGGCTTGCCGGCAAGCATATAGTCAATCACCTTGTTCAAAGATTGACCGTAGCGCCAGACCCTGGAAGGATGCACCGAAAAATACAGCAGGCTGCAGCGGGACAATACGGACTGGACCTGCTGCTTGGACACCCTGGGCGCAAAAATCAGGTTGCGCACGTGCGCATACTTTTCTTGGTAGTAGGCCCGGAGATCACCATCCCCCACGACCACGAAGCGAACGTCCGGGTGATCCTGGAGGGATTGCGCGCACTCCATGAACACATCCAGTGCATTGGTAATCCCGATCGTTCCCGCATGCGCAACGATGAATTTGCCCCCAGGCAGATGAGTCTCAATGTACTCTCGAGGCAAAGGGGAGGGATTCGCCAGGGAAGCCTCATCCACGCCCATGGGGATGCAATGAACGACACGGGGATAACCCAGCACATTGCGTACGTGCTCGCCAAGATTGGGCATCGTCCCCACCACCTCATCCGCGTAGCGGTATCCCAGCCTCTCTATCATCCCCAGACCCAGCACCATGGGATTCCAACGGCTGAAGCCACCCTCTTCCGTAATGGTCAACGGCCAGATATCCCTTATTTCCAAGACAAGCCTGCATCGGTACTTCCAGCGTAGCCAGAAACCATTCAGAATCGTCAGCAGGGACAAACTGGAGACCACGATCGCGTCTGGCTTCGGCAATGACGATTTGGGCATACGCCACAGCCGGAACTCGAAATCGAGCCAACTCAGTATCCGCCGCATCGACTTGGCCGCCGAATATTTCATCGTTCGGATCCAGCACAGCGTCATGCCCTCGACTTCCTGACGAAATACGGATTGCGTCAAGCGAGGCACCTGTGCCAACTGATTGGAATCGGATGTCAAGATCACGCATCGAAGGCCCAAACGCGCCAATTCACGCATGAGCAAGTATCCCCGCCCCCCCGAACTGGTATCAGCAGGTGGGGACACGTACTTCGAAACATACCAGACACAACGCTCCGAATGGTTCACACGTTCACCAGACGAGGAATTCGATTTACCACGGAGATCACTTCCTTGAAGTCCATGCCAAGCGTATCCAAATACCACTTTATATTCGGATAGCGCGGCCTGTTCTCCTCCTTAACCATTTCCAGCGCCTCCTCGCGCGTCAGATCTCCTTCACGGATCTGGTTACTGCGGAAGGTATCGTGCTCCGTGAAGCCCGCCACGGTATAGTATACGTAGTTGTAGAAGGCTGCCGTCCCATCACCAATGCGCCACGTCGTCGACGTATCCGGCGCCTTCTCCCAATGATATTGGTCCAGAGTCGCATCCACCTGCTTTTCATCCCAACGCCAATAATCGAACAGGTGGAAATAGTCACTCTTTTTTGTAAAGCTTCGGTAATATTCACCCGACAACGTATCCCACAGGGATCGATTGAAGTAACCGGGGCTTTTCAGCATGGCACGGAACCGAAGCCGCTGATAGCGCAACTGCTTCATAAGTCCATGTGAATACACCCGCTCCTCTTCAAAGTAGGGCGGCACGCCCAAGAATCCCGCCTTGAAATGGGTGACCTCCAGCGGATTCACGCCCCATAGATTCAGCGAAACACCGGTCTGCTTCTTGATGGTTTCCACATGTTTGAAGAAATGCTTGTCGCCAGCGGTCAATACGCTGATCATGCCCAGATGAGGCGCCTTCAACCATGCCTTCAAATTCATGGCAATATTTCTGCGCTTCTTTTCTATATCCGCGGCCACAATGATGTTCTCGACACCCAGGCTCGCAGACATGCGGCTCACATTCCTCCGCCCGAGGTCCGTGACCATGCCCCAATCGTAGGTATAAGTGATGGGGCGCATCTTCAATTCGTTGACGATCAAATGTAGCCCGTAGCAGCTGTCTCGTCCTCCCGAAAACGGCACGATACACTCCGCGCCCTCGGTCCGCCGGTAAGGCTCCAACAAGGCAAGTAACTCATCTTTCGGCTTGGGTTTATTCCTGGGCTTGTAGTTGTAACAGTAATTGCAAACCCCATCCGCATCAAAACGGATAAACGGCATGCTCTCCGGCAACAAGCACTTGCTGCAACGCCTTAGCCGGTATGCAGGGTACTCCAGCATACGTTCCTCACTGGCGACCGAGCCAAGAGCGGGGATCAAGGCCGGCCGCACGCTCGCCTGATCGGAAACGGCGACCGGCGCACCTGAAACTGGAATATCGATAAACACTGCATCGCGTACCTGCCGCACATCGGTACAGTGCATTTTCTCCAGCGGATATGATTCGGATGCAAAAACCTGCACACCATCTTTCTGGCCAAGGTACAAACTGCCGTTATTCGAAAACAGGCACAATTTCCCCTGTTTAGGCAGCACCAAGGCGCAAGCAACTACACCTTGGCATACTGCAAGGATCTTCTCTGGCAGTTCCTCTACCGATGCACCGTCCTTCAGCGATTGCAACGTCAGTGCCGCTATGATTTCCGTATCAATCAGGAGGCGCCGGGGCTCTTTCGAAAAAGGCCACAACTCATCGACATTAACGATGATCCCATTGTGGAATACGCAGACATCATCACGCACGACTGGCTGATTATCCGCTTGGCCGTTGGTAACCAGCCGACTATGGCCGAACATCACAGGACCGGAAGGCCTGCCCTGCCGCTTCCAAAGGCGCATGACCCCAAAGTCGGCGCGAGCCACTCGATAGTGGCTCCCATCATGACGCATCAGGCCGCTGGAATCCATGCCACGCTGCTGGGCATGCTCAATCAGGCAATGCAAATCGCTCTCTGCCAGAGAACTCGCACCGACAACTCCAAAAATTCCACACATTTCTCAGTTCCACTATGATGAAGAGAGGCCGAGGCAATTAGCCCGGCGCTCCATCTGCTTTTTACAATGCTTGATAGAAATCAAGTAATTTTTCCTCTTCAATGCTCCAATTGAAGCGGTCCAAAACAGCTTGGCGGCCATTTCTTCCCATCTGCACGGCACGATCCGGTTCTGCGAGTAACTCATCGATAGCCCGGGCAATGGCTTTCGGATCAAGTGGGTCGACGCAGATGCCACACCCAGCAGACTCAATAATGCTACGCCACAAGGGGAAATCGGATGCAATGACAGGAATCCCTGCGGCCATGTATTCGAACATCTTAATAGGTAGAGCATCCACATAGTTCACTGTTGGGTGCAGCGTAACCAAACCTATACTAGACCGAGCCAGCACTTGCCGAACCCCTGTTCTACCCTGCTGACCCCACGCCTGTACTCTAGACCACTCGACAGAGGCCCGAAGCCGAGCTTCAACTTCCGGCTCAATAAATGTGCCGACAAGATTGAGGCGGAGGCCGTGATGCGTCACATACCCCATAGCCTGTACTATTTCCCGGATTCCGCGGATTGCAGCCATTCCCCCGATATAGCAAATGTCTGTTCCAGTACGCAAAGAGCCATCTACAGAGTCCAGTTCTCCCAATAAGGGAAAATTGTTTACATCCACGACCTTCCGAGCGCAGGTCACGAACTTATCGCGTATTGTTGGTGTCGCACCAACCACCCCGCTCAACCGACTACATACGTGACGTTCATACACGGAGACGATGCGGGAGATGACTCCACGGGCCCAGGGGTGAAGATAATGCTTCGCCAAAATCTGCTTGGGGACATCTTCATGAGCATCAAAAACGACCTTACAGCCCCTTCTTTGCAATGAACGCGCGATGGTCAGGAGTTCCGGATCGTGTAAGTGACAAACATCTGCTCGAATTGAACTAGCCAGTCTTAGCAGTCGCCTAGGTGCCAGGAGAATCCGTCTACCACGCCCCCCAAATCTACCTGCGTCCAGGACGGAGACGGCTCCCGCCGCCCGGCTGATGTGATCTCCGAGACCATCCGCTACAAGCAACGTAACTTCATGCCCGTGCCGAGACAGACTGGTGCACTCCTTGAGGAAAATACGTACGTCATCGCGCGAGTGAGCCGAGGTGATATGGACAACCCGCATAATTTTTCCCAAACTCCACGTTAGAAATCATGATGGCTCGTCGCCACGATCCAACAGTGGCGCTCGTGGAGCCCGTTTAATGTCCGCCTATATCGCGGAAGTTATGAATAGTTTCCGACCCTTTGGTGAGAGAAACGCTCCACCATATGCTGTATTTTTTTGATGGCCATATACTTCCTATCCCAATTTCTATACTCCCTATAATCCTTCCCCGGGGGAGTGGAAAGCAAATCCATCTCTTCCACAGAGATTCTCAATTTCTTGGCGATATACGCTTTGTCCTCCACGAGCTCATGCGGATCGTACAGCGGCTGCTCCAATGTCTGCAACGCGTCATCCCGTTCTATCTGACCACTAAGAATCTGACTGGCCAAATGAGGGCGACGCTTGTCATAACCGAATTTCTTCGGCAGATAGTAATTCTGGAAAAACTTTGTAAAGATCGATTCCCCGTGCTTTCTGCCATAGTCTTTATACCCGATTCTATCCTGAAGATATTCCAGCGCCTCTTTCTTGTCATAACTCATGTAATTCAGCGGACGTATCGTCTTCATCTTGCGAACGAACGGAAAGTAAAAATAATACTGAAACACGCTGATGAGCGGGAAAGTGCGCAGCGGCATGGTACCGAATCTGCCATGAATCGACATCAGATTGTCCCTATCCATCGCTGAATGATGCCACGCCCCGGGGAAAACCGACTCTGTAGCGATATTACCTCCGCTGATTACATACCTAATCCGATTCTTTACGGCAAATTTATACAGTGAGGCAAAAAAGGCATGATCTTGCGGCGCATCCTGATTAGCAATACCCGATCTTAGATACGCAACCTGAAGGTCCCTCATCTCCTCCCATTGAATTACCTGCGTATGCAAATCATAGCCACAATAGTCAACAACCCGTTCAATATTATGTACGGCAAGCTCGCTGTTCCATCCACCATCAACGTGAACCACCAACGGACGCAGTGAGTAATCCTTGACCTTCAGGGCAAGATAGGAACTGTCTATTCCCCCACTCAAACCCATAATGCAGTCATACTCGTGAGCTTTCCCCTCCTTTCTGATCTGATCGCAAATTGCCAACAGCCGCCGCTCACCATCCTTGCCAGGAAACCAGTTTTTGGAAGTTTCAGTGTCAAAGGTGCGGCAATGATTGCATACCCCATAGTGATCGAAGTCGATCTCTGGGTCAGATGTATCCATCACACAACGCGAACACACCTGATATTTACCTTCTCCTTTCACTTTCGCTCCTCCAAGGCAGCCATGAGTTCGGAATACTTCGGGTAGGTAATCAACACTGCCTTCCGCTTCCCATGAAAAACAAACATGCTGCCTGCGGCCGCCGCAGAAGCCCCCGCCATCGCAGCACGTTTCATATCGTCGATCGATCCCGCCCCTCCTGATGCCACCACAGGTAGAGACACCGCCGCCGAGACCCTCGAAATCAGTTCGAGATCATATCCTCTGAGGGTGCCTTCACGATCCATGGAACATACGATTAACTCACCCGCCCCCGCCTCTTCCAATCGTCTTGCATGTGTAACAGGGTCCATCTTCGTATTGCAGGTACCCGATCTGATGTAAACCTCATACTTTCCCAGCAACGACTTGCGCACATCAATAGACGCCACGATACTCTGTGAACCCGCAATGCGACTTGCATTCTTTATAAGATCCAGATCGAATGAGCCAGTATTTATGATCGCCTTTTCCACACCGACTTTGAATAGACGTTCTATGTCGGCGACCTCGGTCAGTCCTCCGCCATAGCCAAACGGCATGAAGGCTTCTGATGCAATATCCGCGAGAAAACCATAGTCCGGCTTACCACCATTCCGGTTAACCATGATGTCGAAGAACACAAGCTCGTCAACTTCTTTGGTGTTGAATATCCGGACAGCGTTTATCGGATCGCCAACATATCTATGATTACGAAATTTCTCACCTTTCACCAGTCCCTGATCTTTCAACAGAAGTACAGGTATAACTCTGGTACTCAGCATGTCATGCTCATGAAGCGGTTGAACACGGCCAAGCCGAATCTATGACTCTTCTCAGGATGAAACTGGGTCGCAAGAATATTCTGGTGCTGGATTGCACAAGCGAATTCATACCCATAGTGGCACGTCGCGGACACATCAGCGTCATCCTTACACACCACATGATAGGAGTGCGCAAAATAGAATCTCTGCTCCTCATCGGATCCCGAAGACAGCCATGCGTTCTTACGTGGATTAATGCCATTCCATCCCATATGAGGAACTTTCAATTTTCGATCCTCAAAATCACTGCTTGAGAACCGTTTCACAGTGCCCCGGACGAAGCCCAATCCCGGAAGTCGCCCCTCTTCACTTGACTCAAACAAGAGTTGCATGCCCAGACACACCCCAAGAAAGGGCAACTTCCTGGTCACGACGGAGTCATGCAGATCCTTTATCAATCCCAATTCACCCAGCTTTATCATCGCATTATCAAACGCCCCAACCCCCGGCAATACAACGCCAGTGAGGTGATCGTGCCCTTGAAGCGACGACACGATCACTGCATCCCCGCCGATCCGACGAAACATATTTTTTATAGAGGCAACATTGCCCATACCATAATCCAGGATTGCTATCATCGTTGCAGAAATCGATATCGCCCCTTAAACGGGGAATAAAGGAGCAAGAAACCAGAAGGACGCCTGACGAAGCCCATTGTGGCGGATCTACACCGTCGGAGATATACCCATGGATGCATAACCCTCCAATAGCCGCAATTCCTGCACCTCCCACGAATGAAGAAACGCAGCCCGACAGGCACGTTCTCCATATTTATCAAACCCGGCATCAGACATCATCTGACTGACAGAGCGATTAATTCCGGATGGAGTCACGTCTGGCAAAACCACGCCGATATCCCACCTCTCCACAAATTCCGCCATGTCCTTAGTTTGCGATACCATGACAGGCAGACCTGCCATCGCATACTCAAACAATTTATTTGGCATGCAATACAAATAACTCAAACAGCTTGGCTCTATCAAGGAAATGCCAATATCTGCCGAGGATGTCCAGTCCAACAACACATCGGGAGAGACCGCCTGACAAAAAAAGATTCTTTCGCAGCGTTGTGAAGCCTCGATAACATCCGCCAACAGCTCACCATAGCCCATAAGAACCAGAACGGCGTCATCATCCGTCCTAACCTTGAATGCCTCCAGGAGAGCTTCCACACCGCGGCCGCGAGTCAATCCACCTTGGTATAAAAAAATTAACTTATGCGCGGGAATACCAAGTTCCTTCCTAAACCAGTCTGAGTTTCCAGGCAGAGTGCGACGAGGCGCATTCATAACAACGAAAGGCCGCCTTATCGGATATTCCTTTTGATACCAGTCAGCAATACTCTCGCTCACCACAATCACCAGAGAACACGATTCGATAAAGCATCGTTCCACCCACTTCGCCAAGCGCTTTCTCACTCCGCGAAGCCCCACGACCTCAGTCTCCAGTTCATGTGCGTCATAAACCAACTCACTGCGGAAAATCTTCTTTACAAGCCAACCAACGGGCAGTAGGGCCAGTGTGTGGACATTGACAACGGCAGGCCGAAACCGATGCACCTCAAACATGACCCGGATGAGAAACTCCGCGAATTTAATGGTCTGAAATATTATGTTCTTGGGTAGGTTTCTTGTCTTCAGGCAGATTCTGACGACATCCACCCCCTCTGCAACCATCCCCCGCTCGGGAAGATCGTCCGCCCCAAGGGCCACGACACGCACCCGCTCAAACAAGCCAAGGGAAACCAGAGAAGAGGTTTCCTTGATCACCCTACTCTCATTTCTGAATTCGGTCAGTGTGATATGAACGCTATTCATCTCAAAATGTTTGATATCGGAACCAAGCGGATAACACACCCTCGAGGACGCCAAGCGGAGAGTTTTCAGCAACACGAGCTTCAGCTTGCAACTTGCTCGCTCGTCAAGAGGCCACGCATGCCCGCCAGCGGTAAAAATTTATCCAACGCCAGACCTGCCATGTGAATGGACGCCTGCCCGTAGCAACCTCGTCAAATTGCGCCAATAGGACGTCGCGGCGGACGAACGGAATGGCGATGTCTTCGCTTAACCATTCCCTAGCCTTCCCGGCGATTGAAAAAAACCACTCTTTCTCGGGCGGCTCAAATCCAATTTTATCCTTACGGAAAAGAACCTCATCAGGCACAATGCCTCGCATCGCCTCGCGAAAGATATGTTTGGTTTCCCCACTCGGTGAAACCAAATAATCTTCTGGCATGGATAACATAAGCTCAACCAACTCAAGAGAAAGAAAAGGCACGCGACTTTCCACTGAGAAACGCATCGAATTTCGATCACCATGGCGCAAGAGCGCAGGCAGTCCGTGCTTAATCAGCATATTCGCCAACTGGGCGACCACGCGCCTCCCCCTGGCCTCATCTCCCGACCGAAAGCGTCCAACCCGCGGAACTATATTCATACCCTCAGCGATGTCCGGAATGATCCAGTCTGGTATTCTATTCATTCCAGCGGCCCAGCGCATCAACTCATGAACGGGCCCCGTACTAAGTTCGGCCAAGACCGCGCGGATCCCTAAAGCCTTACTACGCCCCGGCCACTTCGCCCAAGATCCAATAAAGGACCATGCGGCACCCAGGCGACGTTCGTCCAGCAGGCTATGAACTCTTTCGCCCGGAAACCCGGTATATCCTCCGAGGATCTCGTCCGCCCCCTGCCCATCCAACATAACTCTCACGCCATGGCTACTCGCCAATTGATTGACACGATATTGAGCATAAATGCTCATACTACCAAAGGGCTCTCCCTGCGCATGTATCACATCATCGATGTCCCGGACCAACTCGCCAGGCTCAATAATCAACTTATGCGCCTTAGACTGAACTTTCTGATTAACGATATCGATCCACCTCTCTTCGTCAACCGAACTGCCTCTAGCAATAAAGCTGAATGTGTTTATTGGCACATGCGGGTCAACATGCCGCATGGCGCACGCCACAGCTGACGAATCAACCCCCCCAGATAATGCCACACCGAGCGCGACGTCGCTGCGGAGATGAAGACGCACACTACTCAGAAAGCATTCTCTGATCTGCTCAACAGCCTCGCCCGGCGTGAGGGCAATCCGCTCAATGATCCGGGGAGCCCACCAACACGACAATACGGGCGTCGCACCCTCGGTCAAAGTGACGACCATGAGATGGCCCGATGGTAACTGCTTCACATTGGCAAAAAAAGTTTCCTCGCCCGAATCATATTCGCCATGAACTAAGTAGTCATAAGATCGTTGCCAATTCACTTCTGCCTTGTTCGATTTAAGCGCCGTTAGGGCTCGAATCTCCGATGAAAAGATGAAATTGCCATCCTCCTCCGTATAGAATAGGGGTTTGATGCCGAACGCGTCACGTACGCATGTCAGTGTCAACTCTTCTCGATCGAGTACTGCAAAGGAAAACATTCCGACAAACCGGTGCAGGCAGCTACTTCCCCAAACAATCCAAGCCGTCAACAAGACCTCGGTATCGGATTCCGTAAGAAAAGCGTAGCCTAGCGCGATCAGTTCTGAACGAAGCTCCCGATAGTTATAAATCTCACCGTTGTAAACTATGACATGACGGCCATCTGCGCTATGGAATGGCTGATGCCCCGCGCTCGAAAGATCAATGATTGAAAGTCGGGTGTGGCCGAGTATCAGAGACCCACTGAGGCATGGAAAGCTTTCCGCTCCCGAATCATCAGGACCACGATACCGCAATGCGCCTAGTGCAGAGCGAACACGCTCATCCTGATCAGGAAGCACTCTTTTTAAGAACGCACCTAGAACACCACACATATCAGTGAGAAGCCATTGAATAATTAAGGAACGCGGCCTCCAGATCGGGGCGATGCTCTAGGCCCAGTGCGCGCAGACCGTACCTATCGATCACCCGCTTCACTACCTCTTTGCTGCCAGCTCTGCTCAAACCATAGCCATGCAGGAATATTGCACTCCTAGGGTCATGCCACCATGCCTCTGGAAACGTATCCTCTGTGAACAGCTTAAGGTATCTCTGCGCGACCTCTCGTTCGCTCCACCGTCCATAGACGAAGTCCCGCGCTCTTTCTCCAGCGGATCGTATTTCTGCGGGATTATCAAGCAATCCCCTCAAGGTCTTATAGAGATCATCAGGAGCACAAACTAACATCGGTGGAAAGCACTCCGAAGGTGTTATTGCCTTCAATCTACTTAAATCATACCCGGCTATCAGAGTAGGCTTTCCCAGACAGGCGGCCTCCGCCGCCAAGCCGCTCATGGGTAAGTCTGCGTATACTTGGTCCACAACCAAATCACAAGATCTCAAGGCCTCAATAACCTCATTATTACTTTTCCCAACTATCTCCATGAAGTTTATTTCATATCCTTCCTTTACTAGTTCGGCTACTATCTTCTCGATGAATGCCGTCCCCTTCCCCGGTGCATGAGACGGCGCATGCAATATACGGATCCTCCGAGGAGGAGTGTCAGGATTGGCCCCCATATCAATGACTGGTTTATTAAACCCAACGTATCTGAACCCTTGACTAACCCGGCCAATATGAAATAGGTTAATGAATCTCCCACTGGAGTAGTAAGAGGAAGACAAGGGAGAACCAATAATAAGATCTGCATATTTCTCAAACCTCCTTATTGTCGCTTTCATGATGATAGATCGATCAAACAAGCGATCCAGATCAGGCATCCTCGACTCTTGATCCAGCAACGCGCCATCAATGTATGGTGGCGTCATATCGGACCCATGCGACAAATTCGCAACCATTCTCTTTCCGCAATATCTTAGAATCGGCAAATCGACGTTCCAGCGCAGAAAGGAGCATCCGAATCCAAACAGAAATACGTCATATAGGAAGATACAACGCAACATGAAAATAGCCGACATCAACTCAATGGCGATTGAGATTGGGTACCGAATAATCCTTGGTTTGTTCCGCCTAAGGACATTTAGCCGCCTTACGAATGATGGCAACCTGGAATCCCCAAGATCGCCGCCATATCTCAAATTTTCGTCATTGAAAATATAGTAATCACAATCCACTCCGATAGCGCGCAAAGCAATCGTCAGATTCCTATACTGTCCAGCCACTTCATTTGGACCGATGAAGACACGCATTTATACAGACCCTATGAGATTTACCATATCCTAAGCTTAGAAAATCGTTCTTTGACCGACGCCGGTTACCGCATTTGAATTTCAAAAAAAACACCACCGCCCCTAACCTTATTAAGCTACCATATTAGGTCACTTATTCTTAATAGGGCCCGAAATGCTACGAAAATGCGGTGTGTTACACCGAAATCAAGGTGCATATAGACCCAGCCACGTCGATCTCACACTTTGCCAAGAATTTATCGCTCTCAGCGTTTCCTTGTCAGAAGCACTCATTTTCTCTCGTCCATGGGAACCCTTCATTACAGATTCCAACAGCCCCGTGAGACCATCAAAATCGTCAAACGACAGGCACTTGTTCTCTAAAGCGCTCAGCATAGGATAATCCAGCCAGGAACCATTAATGACGACGGCTCCCGCATATAAATATTCAAGCATGCTAGCCGATAAAGAGTCTGTTACTTGGGCGTGGACAAAGATATCGATGTCGCACCTTAGCAAGGCACTATTATAGTCGTCCAAGAACTCGTTTATTATGGTCCAGGAACATCCCGAAGCCTCAAGCTCCCGATTGATCAAGTCGTAGTAAGAGCAATCTTCCGACTTACCATAAGAGAGTTGCAGAATTAGATGCAGTTCTTCCTTATATTCTTTAGGTAGGCGCGCTATAGCCCTTATCACACCGACATGCTGCTGGGCCTCCGAGGCGTTATATCCCACAGCGACGTGTAGTTTACTCTCCGGCAACGACAACAAGCCTTTGGCATCCAGCCCACGATTTTCGCTATAAATTCTGTCGATATAGTCATATCCGGATATACCAAACCCTATTGTTTTTAACTTATTCTTGTCCCCTTTTCCGTAGAGACTCAAGTAGCGGGCCGCTAGCTTCTCTGACAAACAAACAATAGAGTCCGCTCTTTTTCTTATCCTCTTGTTGCTTCTAGGCCTATCATTTCTTAATAGGTCACTACCCCAGTAGGTTAATATAACCCGCGCGTCATATCTTCTGACTGACTTATAATAAATCAGATCGGTATCTTCAGAAACATAATGAAAATGAACAACATCAAATCGCTCCTGAGATATCAGGAATTTTTTTACCCTCCTAGAGGCGAGATAATAATATATTCGTTTGGACAGAAAATCGGGAAGAATGGATTTGACCATTTCTCTAACGCTCTTCTGCCCACCTCCCTTCAAGCCCCCTCCACCGATCTCCTCAGGCACACTCCTTTGGGAGAAGGGGGCCGTATATATGCATACATTTTTCTCCCTATAGAACTCACTAAACATGTGATTTTCAGGAGAAAGGACCGAGAAGTCTATCCTGGGATCATCGCCAATGTTATCTATATATTTTTTTAACCAAATGGAGTCGGCTGACCCCACAAGCAACACCCGCATCACGACACTCCAATTTAATAACTCCGGCGAATAATATACTATCCTTTGGAGCCTGTAGCGCACCAAGCATGTTCGGAATGGTGTCGCAGATGAAATCATAGAACATGGAAGAATACCGGGATTTTCTAAGTGACCTTTAACCTGATATGCTCGCGCATGCCGAATCTCTGTGCACAATCTAAGGCGACATGCGCAACCCCCCACCGATTCGGCTACTACTTATCTCTGGCTGCCCCCACACCTGAGATGCGCAGGTAGGATTAATACGCACCTAATGCTCGAAAATCCGACACTGTCATCTAAGCTTCTGAGACGGCCACCTCTTATCGAGGATGCCCGCAACAGTTCGAGCACGAGTAGATCGGTAAATCACTAACGGCCCGCGCTTATCCGGGAAGCAAATGCTGTACTACAGAAGAAATGGCCGGAGCCGCTTAATTTTTCCCGATATTATGATAATCGGTAGTCTTTACGACACGCCCTTTACTAATCTCAACAATCTGATCGCACCTCTCCAATGTAGACAGGCGATGAGCAATCATAAGAATGGTTAAATTTCTGTCCAAGGAATCTATTGCATCCATTATTGCACGCTCGGTATCATTATCTAACGCACTGGTGGCCTCGTCAAAGATTATTACCTGTGCTTGTTTGTATAGTGCCCGGGCAATACCAATACGCTGCCTCTGTCCGCCTGATAATCGGACTCCTCTTTCACCAACGTGGGTACTATATCCATCTGGGAGGGACTCGATATAATCAGAAATCTGCGCCTGACGTGCTGCCTTTTTAACTCTCACCATATCAATCTCACGGACCGGCACACCGAAAGCGATATTCTCAGATATGCTGCTATCGGAAAGATAGATTGCCTGTGGCACATGGGCAATAAGTCGCTGCCAGCTCCGCAAGTTGGTTGTTTTAAGAGGCGCTCCATCAATCAGAACGTCCCCTTCTGTTGCGGGCAGAAGACCCATAATCACATCCAACAACGTGCTCTTTCCGCTTCCTGTGGTCCCAACGAACCCTATGCGGCTTCCATATGATAACGTTAGGTTTATATCATTAAGCACCATCACTCCGTCTGGAGCATAACGAAACCCGACACGATCCAGCCGAATCTCTTTCCGGAAGAATAATGCCTCACAGCCATCTCTCTGATGGATGGATAGATCCACAGGCTGATCCAGCAAACGCAACGCGTCACATAACGAGTCCTGGCTACTTCGAATACTAACCAGTGCCTGATAACCTTGCTGAAGCAATGGCAACATCCGCTGCGCCCCTAACGCTAAGGCACCAAGGGTTGTAATAGCACTTG
Source organism: Castellaniella denitrificans (assembly GCF_042653765.1). Taxonomy (NCBI): domain Bacteria; kingdom Pseudomonadati; phylum Pseudomonadota; class Betaproteobacteria; order Burkholderiales; family Alcaligenaceae; genus Castellaniella; species Castellaniella denitrificans. Next base: position 131,175 of record NZ_JBHSEZ010000006.1, read on the forward strand.
CCACCCCTCCATCTTGTTGGGATAGAACATAGGCCAACACTGCGATGAAGGCGATACCCAATGCCTCCGCTGCGAATCGCGGGGCACCCGCAATAAATAGACTACTAGCTTGCGCATTTCGCAATGGAACATCCGCATTGCGATAGATCTCACAATAGCTAATCTGGCTTCCATCTATAAGAACATCCCGGATGCCACCCAGTCCTTCCTGGAGCGCCTGAATAACCTTAGGATATTCCAGGGAAACTCTCTGGCTATTGATTTCCAGGCGCCTACGCATAACGAAGATAACCACCCCATAGATCGCGCCGAAGCCAAAAAATGCGATCAATGAAATCAGGGGATTGATTATCATCAGAGCCACTAATATCGTCCCCAGCAACCAAATTGAACTCACTAGAGTCAATACCGGGGTTAATAGACCAGAGAGTATCAGTCCAACCTTATTTACTATTCCACTAATTATCTCACTACTATTCCGAGAAACATGAACCAGATAAGGCTGATACAAGGTCCGACGGTATACTTCATAGCTAAAGTCGGCACTAATCGCAAAGGAAAGCTTTGTGCTCGCATACAACATTAACAGTCGCATTCCCCCTGCCAGCAATACTGCGAGGATAAATAACGCCGTCACTGGCAGCAGCAAATCTTCTGCTCTCTCGAAACTAAACCACTGCAGAACAGGTTGCAACACTGGGAGGCCAAAGATCTTGTCGGGTGTAGTTAGAACTCCTAGAAATGGTAACACAGCCCCTAAACTTAAGACCTCAGCAAACGAGGAAAGCACCATCAATAGCATTAGCAAACTTAATTGCCGCTTCCGCCGTGAACTCAAATGCCCCCAGAATCCCCGCACTAAATTTGCGATTGACATATGAGTAACCAACTGCTCCACGTTAACTGCTCCTCCAGGGAAAATGAACCGGTGAATCACACTGGCCAGCCGACCTAGGTCCAGACTTGCACAATGATGCGCTTGTAGACAGAAACCGCATCGGCATTGATAATAACCGTCCTACCACGCGATCAACTTAGAAACCATGAACGCAGCCTACCGATTTGGCAATCGTCGCGATCTTCCCCCAAGCCAATGCCGCTTTGCCTTAGAGGTAATTCAGGTCAGTTAATATAGATTCGCGCTCATCTCCACGTTACGGTTTTACGCAGCTCTGCCCGATAATGGGCTATTTTCAAAGGTCTGGCCTGCGTGGTTCTTGCGGCAACTCGGGTTCAGCCTTGGCAATTTACCGATATACCAACAATCAAGGGCTGGCATCAGCTCCCGCGATAAGGTACTGTCTAGGATTGCACGCGTTCATACGAGCAGCCTGCTGGACCGATGCTAGCACTGACACAACTCACGGTACACGCGCAATGAATGTCATCCGTGCAGAATCCACGGAAACTTCCCACAAAGAAAATGACTGCTACTTATCTGGGCTGAATCCCTGCGGTCTAGCCAAGATTCACGAGGCTGCCTCGGTCTAGGTGGACGAAACACGACGCGGCGAAAAATGGGGGAAACACTGATCAACGAACGGCGTTTATATTAAGGGCGTTAAATTCGAATTACGCCCGTGATAAATCGATCGACCCCGCTGGTTCAAGATTTGGGTCGAGCCTCCTGCTGCAAGTCCTCAATCTCCCGCTTAAGCATCTCGTACTCTTGAATCTTGATCTTCAGGAAACTGCGCGTCAGATCTGCTTTCGCCGCGATTCCGGCTGGTGTCAGGAGATAGGCATAGCCGAGCTTATTGCCACTGCTCCTGAAGTTCTGCATCTTGATCAGGCCTTTGTCCAGCAAGGCTCGCACGCAGTAATTGGTCTTGCCCAGACTAATCCCTAGAGCTTGCGACAGATCACGTTGACTCAACCCCGGATCAGCCTCCAGCAGACGCAGAACCTTCAGGTGGTTTTCTTCGTAGACGCCATCAGTCATTTTTTCAGGAATGGATGGTAATCCCCGGTCAATGGAGCCAGAGGCGCATTGCGGATGGTGGATACGGTCTCGATGGCTACGCGGTTCTCCTCCAGCCCGAAGCCTCGGCCCGCCAGGATTTCCTCATAGCTGCGTGTATGCAGGTCGGTAAAGCCCCCGGAGAACTCGATTTCCCGGCCATCCACGGTGATGGATCGATAGGTGCGTTGGCCGACTTTCTTTTGCGCCTCCGGCACGTCGGCATAGTCCACGGACAGGAACCAGCGGACACGAGCCCGTTCATATTCCAGGTAGCCGCCGGCATAGGTTTCGGCATTGGCATGCACCACGTTGGCCTGCAACGCGCCAAAGATGTAATGCAGCATGTCGAAAAAGTGCACGCCGATATTGGTGGCAATGCCTCCCGACTTCTTCACGTCGCCCTTCCATGACTGCAGGTACCAGTGGCCCCTGGATGTGATGTAGGTCAGATCAACCTCATGCTTGCCGTCCCTTTTCTGCGCCGCGACCTGCTCGCGCAAAGCCACGATGGCCGGATGCACTCGTAATTGCAGGATGGTATTGACTTTCCGGCCAGTGTCGCGCTCAATCTCCTGCAAGCCGTCGATGTTCCAGGGGTTCAGCACCAGCGGCTTTTCGCAGATGGCATCCGCGCCCGAACGCAGGGCGAAACGCATGTGTGAATCGTGCAGGTAGTTGGGCGAGCAGATGGAGACATAGTCGATGTTCTCCGACTTGTCGGAACGGCGCATCTTGTCGATGTGCCGGTCGAACCGCTCGAACTCGGTGAAGAACTCCGCGTCCGGAAAATGGCTGTCGATGATGCCGACGGAATCGTTGGGATCCAGGGCGGCCACCAGCCGGTTGCCGGTATCCTTGATGGCTTTCATATGGCGCGGGGCGATGTAACCGGCGGCGCCGATCAGGGCGAAGTTCTTCATGTCTCTCGTTGGGATTGGATTAAAAAGGTAGGTGAATCAGGCCGGCTGGCGTTGGGCCACGGCGTCGACGACGCGGCCGATGGCCTCATCGTCCAGATACGGGTGCATCGGCAGGCTCATGACGCGTTCGGCCACGGCGTCGCCGATCGGCAGCGAGACGCTTTCATCGGCCACGGCAGGCTGGCGATTCAGGGGAATGGGGTAATGGACGGCGGTGGGGATGCCGGCGGTCTTCAGGGCGGCCTGCACGGCGTCGCGCCCGTCGATCTGCACGGTGTATTGCGCCCAGGCGCAGACGTTGTGGGATTCGATGATGGGCGTGGCCTGGACGCCTGCGGCATTGAACAGCCGGGTGTAGGTGTCCGCCACGCGCTGGCGGGCGGCGATTTCATCGTCCAGGACGGCCAGCTTCGGCAGCAGGATGGCGGCCTGCAGGGTGTCCAGGCGGCTGTTCACGCCGACCCGGATGTGGTGGTAGCGCCGGTCCTGCCCGTGGCGGGCGATCTGGCGCAGGACCGTCGCCAGCGCATCGTCGTTGGTGAAGATGGCGCCGCCGTCCCCATAGCAGCCCAGGGGTTTGCTGGGGAAAAAGCTGGTACAGGCGATCGTGGAGAGGTTGCCGCTCTTGCGGCCTTTGTAGCTGCCCCCCAGGCTCTGGGCGGCATCCTCGATGACCGTCAGTCCATGCTTTTCGGCAATGGCATTGATGGTGTCCATGTCGGCGCACTGGCCGTACAGGGATACGGGGATGATGGCGCGGGTGCGGGGGGTGATGGCGGCTTCCAGCGTCGCGGGATCCAGGGTGTAGGTGCGCGGGTCGATGTCGACATAGACGGGCTTGGCGCCCAGCAGGGCGACGGTCTCGGCCGTGGCGATGTAGGTGAAGCCCGGGGTGATGACCTCGTCGCCCGGTCCGATCCCCAGCGCCATCTGGGCGATCTGCAGAGCATCGGTGCCGTTGGCAACGGTGATGCAATGCTTCGCGCCGGTATAGGCGGCCAAGCGTTCTTCCAACTGAGCAACCTCCGGCCCGAGGATGAACTGGCCGTGCGCCAGCACGCGCTGGATGCCGGCATCGATTTCAGATTTCAGGCGCTGGTACTGGGCTTGTAGATCGACGAATTGCATGGTGATGGTGGATGTGGGATGAAAATCAGAGACGGACGCACTGGCCGTCGGCCAGACGGTAGGTGGCGCCGGTATGGGTGCAGGTGGTCTCGCCGTTGCCGCTCAAGGGCAGGTCCAGCTGTTCGCCGTGTTCGCTCATCCAGCCGATCTGGCGGGCGGGCACGCCGACCATCAGGGCGTAGGGCTTGACGTCCTTGTTGACGACGGCGCCCGCGCCAACGAAGGCGTATTCGCCGATGGTGACGCCGCAGACGACGGTGCAGTTGGCGCCCAGGGTGGCGCCCTTTTTGACCAGGGTGTCGCGGTATTCGTCCTTGCGCTCGATCAGCGAGCGTGGGTTGTAGACGTTGGTGAACACCATGCTGGGACCGCAGAACACCCCCTCTTCCAGGGTGACGTTGTCATAGACGGAGACGTTGTTCTGGATCTTGCAGCGGTCGCCGATGACGACCTTGTTGCCGACGAAGACGTTCTGCCCCAGGGACACCCCGGCGCCGATGCGGGCGCCGCCGCAGACGTGGACAAAATGCCAGACGCGGGCACCTTCGCCAATCTGGGCGCCGGGATCGACGATGGCGGTTTCATGTTGGTAATAGGCCATGGGTGACGTTTCAGGTGTTTCAGGCACGCTACCGCCGTGCTGTGACACGGTCAGCAAGCGCCAGGGCGATGTTCATCGGATGAACGGGATGATACATCAGGTGGCCAAGCACTAAAACCCGGAAATGGCTATGGGGTTTATCTGAAACCAGGCATTGAGGCGAGGCCGGTGTGACGCTTTGATCCGTTCGTAGATTCCAGTCTGGCGGGAGAGGTGGGGGTTGCCCAGAATGGGGGCTTTCCGTAAGCGGTTGGTAGTGTTGTACAGAATACGCAACCGCAAAAACAGCTTGCCAATCCAGATTATCGTAGCTACGATAAATCCATGGAAATCACCTGATGGAAATCACCTTTGTTCCAGCCAAGGACGAGATCAACCGGCGCAAACATCGTGTCTCGCTGTCTTTGGCAAGCAAGATCGACTGGCCAGAGGTGTGGTTCGAGGTCGATGCGCAAAGCGAACCGCAGGGAGGTTAAACGCTATGTCGATGAAACCTAAAATCTATATGCCTACCGAGGAAGAAAATCACGAGATCAACTGCGGCATCGCAGCAGACCCTGACACATACGTTCCCAATGACGAGGCTTTCTCGAAGATGTCACGTCGGGGACGTCCAAAATCCGAAACGCCTAAAGTCCAACTCACGATCCGCTACGACAAGGCCGTGATCGACGCCTTCAAGGCTGGCGGCCCTGGTTGGCAGACTCGAATGAACGAGGCCCTGAAAAAGGCTGTGACTAGAAAACACACATGAGCGGGTCATTAAGCCCGGATAGGCGTCGTGCAGACTCGCGCCAGAGAGCCACTCACCGTGCGCCAGGCCAAGCACCGGGACGAAGCTCGTATGACGCTTTGATCCGTTCGTAGATTCCAGTCTGGCGGGGGAGGTGGGGGTTGCCCAGAATGGGGCTTTCCGAACCCGAAAGCCCGTCATGCCTGCCCGCAATGCCTCACCGCCCGCCGCGTCGAGCGACGATCACGACAGTCCATGGAAGGAAGCGCTGGAGTTGTATTTCTCCGAGGCGATGGCCCTGCTGGCGCCTGATTTGCACGCGATCATCGATTGGCTGGTGCCGGTCGAGTTCCTGGACAAAGAACTGCAAGCAGTGCTGAGGGCCAGCGCGCCCGCCCAGGGTCGCCGCCACGCAGACAAGCTGGTCCGGGTGCGTCTTATCGGAACGACTTCCTGACGCAGGAGACCCGATTCACCTTTCCGATTGTAGAATTGGAGTCATGGCGCAGCCGCTGGGACGAACTGGACGCGCTGGCCCCGACGAATCCTTTTGCCGTGGTGATCATGGCACAGTTGCAGGCGACCGGTCATCCGGACAAAGCCACCCGGCTCGCACCGCTGCTGGACCTGACCCGACGGCTGTATGGCTATGGTTACACGCGTGATCGGATCGGCGCATTGCTGCGGCTGGTGGAATCGATGGTTCGCTTGCCGACGGCACTGGAATCGGACTACTTGCTGGCTGCTCGGCAGCTGGAACAGGAGCATGAGATGAGCTATGTGACGATCGCCGAGCGCCATGGCATGGCGAAAGGCCGTACCGAAGGTCGCACCGAAGGCGAAGCCAATCTGCTGCTGCGTCTGATCCAGCGTCGATTCGGCCCGGTGGACGAAGCCACCACGCAGCGGATCCGCTCCGCTGACTCCGCTCATCTGGAAACCTGGTCATTGAATTTCGTGGGCGCCGCCACGCTGAACGACGTCTTCCGCGACTGAGGTTCAGGTGCTCACAAGTGCCTTACACTACAAGGATCCAAGGAGTCATTGCCATGAGCACCGCCCTCTCCCCTATCGTTTCCGAGTTCGAGACCAAAGAACAAGCGGCCAGCTACGATCGCTGGTTTCAGGCCAAGGTGCAAGCCAGCCGTGACGACCCACGTCCCAGCGTTCCCCATGACCAGGCGATGGCGCTGATGCGTGACAAGCTGACCGCCAAGCGGGAAGACCAGGACAGAATCAACTCCCGCCCCCGTAATCGCGGCGTCTGAGTACGCGCCCTCACCCAAGACATTTCAGGCAACCATGCTCCCCATCTCCTGGAGCGCCGCCGCACTCGATGACCTGGGTCATATCATTGATTACATCGCGGAGTTCGATGTGGACGCCGCCATCGTCATGCACGGCTTGATCGAGAGTTCGATACAGCCAGCCTCGGAACACCCTTACCTCTACAAACAAGGCCGTGTGCCAGGGACCCGTGAAATCGTGGCGCACCCAAATTACATCATCGTGTATGAGGTTCGGGCTGCTCACATTGAGGTCATGGCCGTCCTGCACGCTCGCCAGGAATATCCCTAGGCACACAGACCAATCTTTACCTGAAACCGCCCCTCACCCCCAACCATAGCCCATGCTGCATCTGCCCGCCCCCATGCTGGCCGGTGTAGGCCAACGTGACCTGGACGCGGCGGGCGATGGGCGCCTGCACGCCCAGATCCAGGTGCAGGGCATGACGCGGCACAGGTAGACCTTCGGCCTCGAAGCGCCGTCCCGGATCGGCGCGATAGGCCTGGGGACTGGACAGGGTCGATCCGCCCCATAGGCGGCGCACGCCCAGGTCCAGGATCATCCGCGCATCGCCCTGCGGCGTGGACCATACGCGCTGGATCCGCACCCCCAACTGCCCCATCCACCGCTGGTCGGTCCGCGCATCCAAAGCGACGGTGGCCAGTCCGCCGCTTTCATGCACGGCGGGACGGTGCAGGCGCAGCCAGGTCGCCTGGGCATAGGGCGTCAATTGCCATGAACCCACGGGAACAGGCCTCTCCGGCTGGACATGCAGCCACGCCTGGGCCAGCCGCGCATTGGGCCGGCTGCGCAGCGGGGATTCGGCCGGGTCGGCCTGGCGGCGGATGTCGGCCCGGTGCCAGGACTGCGCGGCTCCCAGGGTCAGGCGCCAGCCCTGGCGCGCCAGGCTGGCGCCCAGGCCCAGGTGCACGGACCAGTCCCGCAGGCGGTATGCGCCGCCAGCCGCATCGGTGCCGGACGGGTCGGCCGGGGGCCATGTTCCCGAGCCGGTCGACAGGCGCATGTCCTGCACGCCTGCGTAGACCGCCAGGGCCCCATGACCTCCCACCGGTCGGCTGGCGCCGATCTGCAGGCCGCTGGTGTCCCGGTCGTCACCCGGCAGGCCGTGAATGCCGGACCGTTCGGTATTGGCGGCCCAGGTCTGGACCCAGGCACGGCCGCCGGCTGTGTGCGCCAGGGCGGATTCCCGCGGGAAGCGGCTGTCATCCAGCAGGGCGCCGCGCCAGGCGGCATCGGCGGTGTTCAGGCCCCGGGCGTTGTATCGCAGGCCCAGGGTGACGGTCGTGGGGCTGTAGTCCAGGACGGGGTCCAGGTAACGCAAGGCGCTGACGGCCCGGACGTAGCGGCCGTCGCCCGGCACGGGATCGCCACCGCCGTCCGCTCCGTATTCCAGGCCGCCGTCGGCCTGGACGATGGTCCAGCGGCGGGCGGGCGTCCAGGCGCCGGAGACCGGCTCGACCAACAGCTCGCCGCCCAGGCGCGCGGTGCCGAAGGACCAGATCCGGTCGGCTTGGCCATCGGCATCGATGCGGATGCGGGTTTGCGATTGCGGCAGCAGGGCCAGGCGTTGGCCGACCAGCAGGGTGCCGGTCCGATCCGGCGCGCCGGGTTGCAGCAGGCCGGCCACACGGGCCTCGTCCACCTGGCCGACGCCGGACAGCACGGTGCCCGGCTGGGTCAGGATCGGTCCCCACCACAGCTGATCGACCCGCAGGCCGCCCTGCGCCAGGATCAGGGGCTCTCGGCCCGAGCTGAAGCCAATCCCGGTCAGCCGCAGGGTGCCGGCACCGTCCTTGATGATGGGCGCATCGGCCTGGATGCTGCCCGCGAGCGTCGCTTCCCCGGATGCGACGCGCCACACGGCGGCGCCGGACTGTCCGGCGATGGGCGCCAGGCCCCAGTGCGCCGGCGGCGTCTGGGCGGTGGCGGCGGAACGGACCTGGATGACCTGGCCGACGCGCACGCCGGGGCGCAATTCCAGGCGGGTGCCGGCCGCCATTTCCAGACTGTTGCCCGGCGCGCCCAGGGTGTCGTCGTGCGCCAGGCCCAGGCTGCCTTCGGCCAGGACGATCTGGCCGGTCAGGGTACCGGCTCCGGCCAGCTCCAGGTGCCCGCCGCCCAGTTTCCAGAACGGGACAGGAATCAAGGAGTCGGCGGGATGGCCCAGGACGGGGCCCTGGAGCCACAGAGTCCGGCCATCGGCGACCTGGAACCCGCTGGCGCCCTCCATCTGCAGCCCTCGCTCGACGCGCCGGTCTTCGGTGACGGTGATGGACGCTCCGTGCAAAACAAAAGGCGCCGGGGAGTCATCCCACGGCGCCTCGGTCGATGCCTGCGTCAGGCCCGGCGGCGGCAGGCCCAGGCAGCACAGCGCCAGGATGGCGCGGACATGACGGGTCTTGAAGATGGACATGATTGTCTCCTGTCAGGGTTATATGTCACTGAATGTGACATCCTGGTTTTACAGGAGACGCGCGGAGTGGAGGGGCTGGTGTGCGATGGAATTAGGATGGGTCAAGCGGTGGGTTGGTGTGAAGAAAGTTCGGCTTTTACGAATAGCCTGCTCAGGAAAGAGCAGGTAGTTTGTCGGTTCCACCATCTATTGCGATAGTCCCATGACGGGACTATGATTAAGCCATGCGCATCATTGCCACGCGTACCTTGCGGCGATTCTGGGAACGACATCCAAGCGCAAAGCAAGCCGTCCAGGCCTGGGTAGACGAAGTCCGCCAGGCCAGTTGGCAACAACCTGCGGACGTCAAGGCCTGCTATGCCCATGCCAGCATCCTCGGCAATCGACGTGTCGTATTCAACATCAAAGGCAACGACTACCGACTGATTGTGGCGATCGCCTACGGCCTGGGCGTCGTATATGTGAAATTCATCGGCACTCATGCCGAATATGACGATATCGATGCCGCAACGGTCGACATGGAGTAAATCCATCATGGAAATCCGTCCCATCCGTTCCGAAGCCGACTATGAGGCGACACTCAAGGAAGTATCCCGTCTGGTCGATCTCGATCCCGCCCCCGGCACGACCGAAGGTGATCGGCTGGACGTACTGGCTACTCTGGTGCAGGCTTACGAGGCCCACCACTATCCCGTCGATCTGCCGGACCCGATCGAAGCCATCAAATTCCGCATGGAGCAATCAGGGTTGAGCGTCAAGGACCTGGAGCCGATGATCGGACGGCGCAACCGGGTCTACGAGATCCTGAACCGGAAACGCGCCCTGACCCTGCCCATGATCCGGAAGCTGCATCGGGATCTTGGCATTCCGGCTGAAAGCCTGATCAAACCGATGACCTAAGAGCGCGGACAAGCCTATCTCACCCCTCGCTGATACCTCCACGCGCTGCGGCACATGTCCTCCAGCGTGCGGGTCGCCGTCCAGCCCAGGTCCCGGCGGGCCTTGGCGGGGTCGGCGTAGCAGGCGGCGACGTCGCCCGGGCGGCGCGGCTGTATCCGGTAGGGCACCGGGCGCCCGGACGCCTGCTCGAAGGCATGCACGACGTCCAGCACGCTATGGCCCTGCCCGGTCCCCAGATTGATGGCATGCCAGCCGGTGCGGTCGGCCAGGAAGCCCAGGGCGGCGGCATGGCCTTCGGCCAGGTCCATGACGTGGATGTAGTCCCGCACGCCGGTGCCGTCGGGCGTGGGGTAGTCGTCGCCGAAGACGCTCAACTCGGTCCGCAGGCCCGCAGCGACCTGGGCGACGTAGGGCATGAGGTTGTTTGGCACGCCCCTGGGACTCTCGCCGATCAGGCCGCTGTCGTGCGCCCCCACCGGGTTGAAGTAGCGCAGGCAGGCCACGCGCCAGGACGGGTCGGAGGCCGCCAGATCTCCCAGGATTTCCTCGATGTGCAGCTTGCTGCGGCCATAAGGATTGGTGGCGCCGGTGGGATGGCTTTCGTCCAGGGGCAGGTACTGCGGTTCGCCGTAGACGGTGGCGCTGCTGCTGAAGACCAGTGTGCGCACGCCGCGGGTTCGCATCGCCTGCAGCAGGGATAGCGTGCCCTGGACGTTGTTGGAAAAGTAGTCCAGCGGCTTTTCGACGGATTCGCCCACGGCCTTCAGGCCGGCGAAATGGATGACGGCCCGGATCTCATGGTCGCGCAAGGTGCGCTCCAGCAGGGCTTCGTCGCGCACGTCACCCCGGACGAAAACCGGCGGCGCGCCCAGGATGCGCGCCAGTTGGCCGACGACGGCCTCGTCGCTGTTGGACAGGTTGTCGAACAGGACGACGCGATGGCCCTGTTGCGCCAGGACGGTGGCGGTATGGCTGCCGATGTAGCCCGTGCCGCCGGTGAGCAGGATGTTCATACGGACTGCGGTTCCATTGTGGTTCCATGAATGGGAAGACCGTTGAATGTTACAGCCTGCGCGTTCATTCCCCTGATCCGATTCGTGACAGGAGGCCACCGGGCATCCGCCGACCCGGCCTCCCGCTACAATTCACCATCCCATTGCCCATTGATACCCCCATGCCCCCCACCCCGGCCGCTCCACCCGCCTGGCTGTCGACCTGGATGTCGGCCAGCGCCGCGCTGTTCTTCCTGCTGATGCTGTCGATGCCGTCGGGCTATTCCGTGGGAGGCGGCGTGCTGCTGCTGGGCGGGCTGGCGGTCTGGTGGACGGGCCGGCGCGCAGGCCATGCGCATTGGGCGGATACGCCGGGCGGGCAGGCGCCCGCCCCCTGGACGACCGAGGACCGCACGCTGTGCGCGCTGCTGCTGGCGGTGTTCGCCATCAATGCGCTGGCCGTGCTGTGGCACGGGGATTCGGGCAAGTATCTGGACCAGGGCGTCCGCTACCTGCTGGCCATGCCCATCCTGGCGGGACTGCGGCGTGTCCGGCTGCGCTTGGACTGGCTGGCGGCGGGACTGACGCTGGGCCTGTTCGCCACGGCGGGGGTCGCCGCATGGCAGACGCGGTGGCTAGGCTATGGTCGCGCGGAAGGCTTCGTGACCAGCGCCATCCCGTTCGGCGACATGGCGCTGATGATGGGGTTCTGGTGCCTGATGGGCGCGGCCCTGGCGGCGATCCAGCGGCGCCGGGCCTGGACCGCCCTGCTGCTGGCCGGGGCGCTGGCGGGGATCTACGCCATGATCGCCTCCGCCTCGCGCGGCAGCCTGGTGGCGCTGCCGATCCTGGCGGTCCTGGCGGCTGTCGCGCTGCTGCGCCGCGCGCATCTGCGGCCCCTGCTGGCGGGCACCGCCATCCTGGCGGCAGCCACGGCCATCTTGCTGGCCACCCTGCCCGCCGGCCGCATCGCCGAAAACCGCTACGCCGCCGCACTGGACGAATGGCATGCCTACAGCCAGCAGGGCGTCGTCACCGACAACAACGTCGGATCCCGCCTGGAAGCCTGGAAGGCCGCGCTGATCAGCATCCCCGAACGACCCCTGCTGGGCTGGGGGCACGAACAATACGACGCTCATCTGCAAGAGCTGATCGGCGCCGGGCGCATCGCGCCCTTCGTGGGCACGCTGGCCAATACGCACAACCAGTTCATCGAGATCTGGCTGCACCAGGGCAGCCTCGGGCTGATCGCGTTCCTGGCGCTGCTGATCGCCAGCTTCTGGTATTTCTGCCGCCGCCTGCGCTCGCCCTCGCCGACGGTGCGGGTGCTGGCCTGCTGCGGGGCGGCGCTGCCGTCCGCCTTCGCCGCCTACGGCCTGACCCAGGTGATCCTGGGCCGCAACAACGGGGTGATGTTCTTCCTGGTGTCCCTGGCGGTGCTGTGGGCCGCGATGCGGCAGGCGGAGCGGGACGCTGCGGTGGAGGACTAGACTTTCTCCCGACCGCGCAGCCATTCCCGCAAGGCCTGATTCATGCGGGTCTGCCAGCCGGCCCCCCCGGCCTTGAAGGCATCGATGATATCGACGTCGTAACGGACCACTGTCTGAATCTTGCGCGGTGCCTTCTGAAGCCCGCGTTGGCCGCGTAATTTCCGCTGAAGAGACTCAGGCAATCCATCCAGGCGCACGGCCGTGCGCATGTCGGTCTCGATCCATTCCGGGCTGTCGTCATCCACGCGCTCAGGATCGATCGATTTCTTGCTCATACAAATACATCTCCCATTTTTACTGCAGATGCATTTAGATCCAGGCAAGGACGAAGCGACCTACCCGTACCGCTACAGCGGCGCGATCCGTCCGAATTCGACCTGCACGGTCTGCGGGCGGCCCAGGATGTCCAGCAGCAGGGTGACGCGATCGGCGGAGACCGCCTGGACCAGGGCCTGGACGCCGGCCAGCGCCGGATCCTGCAGGCGCACGGCCATGCCGGGGCGATAGGGGCCGATGTCGGCCAGGGCGGCGGTTTCGCGCAGGCCTTCGGCCCGGCGGATGGCCTGGACGGCATCGTCCGCCAGGGTGGCAGGCTGGTGGCCGAACATGACCAGCCGGCTGACGCCCACGGTGGAGCGCACCACGGACAGGGACTGCGTGGCCCGCGTCGGCCGCAGGAACAGGTAGCGGGGGAACATGGGTTCGTGGGCGATCAGCGCGGGATCGGCCGCGGCAGCATTCGCCGGATCGGACGGCAGCGGCTGCGGCGCGGCGGACGCGCGACGGCGCCGCCCTGGTTCCCGGAAGATCTTGAACAGCGGCAGGTAGACTTCGAAGTCCTGGCGCAGCAGCTGTTCGGCCGCCGTGCGTTCCTGGCGGGGCTTGGTGTGGACGACGTACCAGGCGGTGGGGAGCATGTCGCCGATGTCGATCAGCGCACTCACCATTCTGCCCGGTGAGCAGCCTGATACTCACGCCCACTCATAGCACTCTCAGCCCAAAGTCCAAACACTTCCGAGCCACCATCGGAGGGGCTACTTTCAAAGACATAAGCCGCGATGGCATCACGGACGATGACCGCCAGCGGCTTGTTCTGGACACGCGCTGCTTCTGCAAGAGCTTGCAATTGCGCTTCCGTTACATCAATCAGAATTTGGGCCATGGATTTTGATGATTCGATCACACGAAAGCATCATCATCCAGGCCCATTCTCTGAAGATCAAGCCTCCGCGTGCTTGGCGGCCTCGACCGCGGCGTCGGTGTCGTGCGGGGCGCCGTTGAAGAACAGGTTCAGCAGCACGGCCGACAGGGAGGTCAGCAGGATGCCCGATTCGATCAGCGGGTGGATGGCGTGCGGCATCCATTGGCGGAAGTTCGGGGCGACGACGGGGATCATGCCCATGCCGATGGAGATGGCGACGATCATGGCGTTGTTGCGGTTCTTGACGAAGTCCACGCCGCCCAGGATGCGGATGCCGGTGGCGGTGACCATGCCGAACATCACGATGCCGGCGCCGCCCAGCACGACGGTGGGCAGGGATTCGACCAGCGCCGCCAGTTTCGGCAGCAGGCCCAGGACCAGCAGGATCACGCCGCTGGCCACGCAGACGTAGCGGCTGCGCACCCCGGTGACGGCGACCAGGCCGACGTTCTGGGAGAAGCTGGAATACGGGAAGGTGTTGAAGATGCCGCCGATCAGGGTGCCCAGGCCGTCGGTGCGCAGGCCGCGCGCCAGGTCCTTCTGGCCGATCTTCTTGCCCGTCATGTCCGCCAGGGCCAGGAACATGCCGGTGGATTCGATCAGGATCACGATCATGACCAGGACCATGGTCAGGATCATCCAGAAGTCGAACTTCGGCATGCCGAAATGGAAGGGCAGGACGACGTCGACCCATTCGGCCTTGCCGACCTTGCCGAAGGTCATGATGCCCATGGCGGCGGTGATGACGGCACCGATGACGATGCCCAGCAGTACGGCGATGTTGGCCAGGAAGCCTTTGCAGAACTTGGCGATCACCAGGATCGACAGCAGCACGACGGCGGCGATGCCCACGCCGGTCGGGTCGGCGTACTTGGGGTTGGGCACGGTGGGCATGATGGACAGGCCCTGGGGCACGGCCGGCAGGGGCGAGCCCGGCGCGCCGGCCGCCGCCTGGATGTCCTTGAGCCAGTTGACGTAGTTGGGATCGACCAGGGACGGCGCGGTGGGGCCGACGGGGTTGCCGAAGATCCAGTTGATGCCCACGCGCATCAGGGTGATGCCGATGATGGCGATGATGGTGCCGGTCACGACCGGCGGGAAGAAGCGCAGCAGCCGGCTGATCCAGGGCGCGATGAGGATGGTGACGATCCCGGCCGCGATGATGGTGCCGAACAGCAGCTGGGCGCCTTCGTGCCCGGGGGTGGACTGGGCGATGTGGATCATGGGCCCAACGGGCGCGAAGCTGACGCCCATGATGACGGGCAGCTTGATGCCGAACCACTGGGTAGCGCCCAGGGACTGGATGATGGTGGCGATGCCGCAGGCGAACAGGTCGGCGGCGATCAGCAGGGACACTTCGTGCGAATCCAGGCCCAGCGCCCGGCCGATGATCAGGGGGACGGCCACGGCGCCGGCGTACATCACCAGCACGTGCTGCAGCCCGAGGGCCGTCAGCTGGCCCAGCGGCAGGATCTCGTCCACCGGGGCGACTGTTTTGCTCATGTCTTGTCTCCAGGGTCGGGGCTTGCCCGCGCGTGGGGCGTCCCTCATGTCTTGGGTCTTGGGTGGAAGTCTGAAAACGCTTCTTCGGCGTCTTGCGGCCACTCTACCGGAGGCCTCTCCGGGCAGCCATGCGCAAAGCACGATAAGGTCTTTTCGGCCCGGCGCATAATCCCGGGTAAACCCTGGGGATTTTCAGGGAATATTCATGAACCCGACTGGGGTGGCAGGGAAAGTCCCTATGCGCCCCCACCTCGCCGCTTGCACGCGGCTCGGATTCGGCAGGCACAGGACAGTCCGCAGGGACTGTCCTGTGTCCAGCCTCATCCCCGCAGGCGGTCGATCCAGTGGCGGGTGGAGGCGTCGTGGCGGGCGGCGGACGCATCGACGGAGGCCGCGGCCGCACGCGCCGGGCCGGCCGGGTCCAGTTCGGCGATGATGCCGCGCGCCAGGATCTTGCCGTATTCGACGCCCCACTGGTCAAAGGGGTCGATGCCCCAGATCACGCCCTGGGTGAAGACGCGGTGCTCGTACAGGGCCAGCAACGCGCCCAGGGAATACGGCGACAGGCGCGGCAGGACGATCAGGTGGTTGGGCCGTCCGCCCGGGTGGACGCGGTGCGGGGCCAGCCAGTCGGCGCGGGCCGCGTCCATGCCTTCGGCCAGGCATTCGGCGCGCGCCTGGGCCAGGGTCTTGCCGCGCATCAGGGCTTCGCGCTGGGCCAGACAGTTGGCCAGCAACTGGCGGTGATGGGTCGGCCAATGGTGGTCAGCCTCGCGGCACAGGATGAAGTCCACCGGCGCGCCGTCGCTGCCCTGGTGCATCCACTGGAAGAAGGTGTGCTGCGCGTCGGTGCCGGGCATGCCCCAGACGGCGGGGCCGGTGGGCACGCCCACGGGCCGGCCGGCGACGTCCACCGACTTGCCCAGGGATTCCATGTCGAGCTGCTGGATGTAGGGCACCAGGTTCGCCAGGCGCGAGTCGTAGGGCGCGATGTTCAGCGACCCCTGCCCCAGGACGCTGCGGTTGGCGACGCCCGCCAGGGCCATGCGCACCGGGGCGTTTTCCGCCAGGGGCGCCTGGGCGAAATGCGCGTCCATGGCGGCGGCGCCCGCGCGCAGGCCTTCCAGCACGTCGACGCCCACGGCCAGCGCGGTGCTCAGGCTGACCGCGGACCAGAGGGAGAACCGTCCCCCGACCCAGTCCCACAACTGGAAGATCTGGCCGTCCGGCACGCCCCAGGCGCGGGCGCGGTCGGGCCGGGCGGTGACCGCGGCCAGGTGGGCGGCCGGGTCCAGGCCGGCGCCGGCCAGCCATTCGCGGGCGCGGGCGCCGTTTTCCAGGGTTTCGGCGGTGGTGAAGGACTTGGAGACCAGCACGACCAGGGTCTCGCGCGGATCCAGCCCCGCGAGCCCGCCCTCGATCGCGTGGCCGTCGATGTTGGCGACGAAGCGCACGTCGCGCCAGGTGCCGGCATAGCCGAAGGCCGTGACGGCCAGGCGCACGCCCCAGTCCGAGCCGCCGATGCCCACATGCACGACGTGGCGCCAGCGCCGCCCGGCGTCGGCGCGCCGCACCCAGGCGTCCATGCGTTCGCGTTCCGCGCGCACCTCGGCCGGCGCCTCCGGCGCGCGCAGCGCGGTGTGCCAGGCTGCGCGGTCTTCGGTGACGTTGACGGACTCGCCCGCCAGCAGGCACGCGCGCTGCGCCTCGAAGTCCCGCGCGCGCAGCAAGGCCTCGCCCGCGGCCATGAGCTCGGGCGAGTGGCGCTGGCCGCTGGAATCCAGCGCTAGGCCGGGAGCTTCGATCAGGTCCAGCGCATCGGGACGCGGCGCGCAGGTCTGGACCGCCAGCGCGAAACGCTTCCATTCCGGAAGCTCGGTCAGTGGGGCGGGCGTGTCGGCGGCGCAAGCGACGCGATCAATCATGGCGGCGGGATCTGGATGAAAGGACTCTCCGGGCATTATGTCATGATGCGGACATGGAAAAACGCCCCGGCGCTTCCCTCCGAAAGGGGAAAGCGCCGGGGCGTTCAAGCCGTCGGGAAGACGATCAGCAGCGTTCGAAAATCCCGGCGGCGCCCATGCCCGTGCCGACGCACATGGTGACCATGCCGTATTGCAGCTTGCGGCGGCGCAGGGCGTGGATGGTGGTGGCGGAACGGATCGCGCCGGTGGCGCCCAGGGGGTGGCCCAGGGCGATGGCGCCGCCCATGGGGTTGACCACGTCCTCGTTCAGGCCCAGGTCGCGGATGACAGCCAGGGACTGGGCGGCGAAGGCTTCGTTCAATTCGATCCAGCCCATCTGGTCCAGCGTCAGGCCGGCCTTTTTCAGGGCGGCCGGGATGGCTTCCTTCGGGCCGATGCCCATGATGTCGGGCGGCACGCCGCGCACGGCGAAGGACACGAAGCGCGCCAGCGGCGTGAGGTTGTGTTCCTTCAGGGCGCGTTCGGACACGACCAGCAGGGCGCCGGCGCCGTCGGAGGTCTGCGAGCTGTTGCCGGCGGTGACGCTGCCCTTGGCGGCGAACACGGGACGCAGGCGGGCCAGGGCCTCCAGGCTGGTGTCGGCGCGCGGACCTTCGTCCAGGCTGACGGTGTGGCGGGTCTCGCGGACCTCGCCGGCCTTCAGGTCCGGCACGCGGCGCACGATCTCCACCGGCAGCATTTCGTCGGCGAATTCGCCGGACTGCTGGGCGGCCAGCGCGCGCTGGTGCGAACGCAGGGCGAATGCGTCCTGGTCCTCGCGGGAAATCTTCCAGCGCTGGGCGACCTGCTCGGCAGTGGAGCCCATGCCGTAGGCGATGCCGATGTTCTCTTCCTTCAGGTAGACGTCCGGGCTGAAGGAGGTGTTGATCCCCATGGTGGGCACCAAGCTCATGGACTCGGTGCCGCAGGCCAGCATCACGTCGGCCTCGCCCACGCGGATGCGGTCGGCCGCCATGGCGACGGCGGTCAGGCCGGACGCGCAGAAGCGGTTGACGGTGACGCCGCCGACCGATTGCGGCAGGCCCGCCAGCAGCACGCCGACGCGCGCCACGTTCAGGCCCTGCGGGCCTTCGGGGATGGCGCAGCCGACGATGGCGTCCTCGATCGCGGCGGGGTCCAGGCCGGGCGCCTGGGCCATCACGCCCTGGATGGCCTTGGCCAGCAGCTCGTCGGGACGGGTGTGGGAATACATACCGCGCGGGGCCTTGCCGATGGGCGTGCGCGTCGCGGCGACGATGTAGGCTTGTTGAAGGGCAGTCATTGAAAGTCTCCTTGTTCGGGGTTCCGGGCCGGCCGGCGGCCCGGGCTTCGTCTGCGGCGCGTCAGTTGCGGACGGGCTTGCCGGTTTGCAGCAGACCGGCAATGCGCTCCTGTGTCTTGGGGTTGGCGAGCAGGCCCAGGAAGGCCTTGCGCTCCAGCCGCAGCATCCAGGCCTCGTCGACCAGGCTGCCCGGATCGACGTCGCCGCCGCAGATGGCCGTGGCCACTTCCAGACCGATGTGGAAGTCGTAGTCACTGATGTACCCGCCCACGCGCATGTTCACCAGCTGCGCACGCAAGGTGGCGATGGCGTCGCGGCCGGCCACGGGGAAGCGCGCGGCCAGCGGCGGGCGCCAGCCCTGTTCGGCCAGGTTGGCGGCCTCGCGCACGGCCACGTACAGCAGCTCGTGGCGGTTCATGACGATGGGGTCGGAGTCGCGCAGGAAGCCGATCTGGCGGGCCTCCAGGGCGGACTTGGACACGCGCGCGGTGGCCACGGCCAGGACGAAGTCCTTCACGTAGGCGAGCAGCGGGGCGTCCGGGGCGGACTGGGCCTGGATTTCGGCCGCGCGGCGGGCGCTGAAGGTGATGCCGCCGGCGCCCGGCACCAGGCCGATGCCGACTTCCACCAGGCCGATGTAGCTTTCCAGGTGGGCGACGCGGCGCGCGCAATGCACGGACAGCTCGCAGCCACCACCCAGCGCCAGGCCGGCCACGGCCGCGACCACGGGCACCTGGGCGTAGCGCAGGCGCATGACCATGTCCTGCATTTCCTTCTGGATCGGCTCGACGGCCTTGACGCCGCCGGACATGAAGGCGGGCAGCATGGCCTTCAGGTCGGCGCCCGCGGAGAACGGGTCGTCCAGCTGGGCGACGACCAGGGCCTTGTAGCCCTGTTCGGCCAGGTCCACGGCGCGGACCACGCCGCGCACCACGTCCGGGCTGAGGGTGTGCATCTTGGTCTTGAACGACACCAGCAGCACGTCCTGGGGATGCGGGGCGGGCAGCGTCCAGCACAGCACGGCGTCGTCTTCATGGACGACGTTCGGCGTCAGCGACGGGCCTTCGCCGACCAGGCGCGGCGCGCCGATCTGGCGCTGGTAGACGGGTAGCGCGCTGCGCGGCACGTAGGCGTTCGCCGCCGGGCTGTAGGAGCCTGCCGGCGTGTGCACGGCCTGCTTGTCCCAGACGACGCCGCTGGTGGCCCAGGCGGGCAGCGGCGCGTCCGACAGGGTCTTGCCGGCGGCGATGTCTTCGTTGATCCACTCGGCGACCTGGCGCCAGCCGGCGGCCTGCCAGATCTCGAAGGGGCCGAAGCTGTGGCCGAAGCCCCACTTCATGGCCTGGTCCAGTTCGCGCGCGCTGTCGGCGATGTCGCCCAGGTGCACGGCGCTGTAGTGGAAGGTGTCGCGCAGCACGGCCCAGACGAACTGCGCCTGGGGATGCGTGGAATCGTGCAGCGCCTTCAGGCGCTTGGCGGGATCGCGTTCCTTCAGGATGTCCTTGACCTCGTCGTCGGCCTTCTCGCCGGAGGGCACGTACTGGCCCGCGGCGGGGTCCAGGCGCAGGATCTGCTTGCCTTCCTTCTTGAAGAAGCCGGCCTTGGTCTTCTGGCCCAGGGCGCCCTTCTCGATCAGGGCGGCCAGCACGGGCGGCACGCCGAA
The DNA here is from genome assembly GCF_042653765.1 of Castellaniella denitrificans. Taxonomy (NCBI): domain Bacteria; kingdom Pseudomonadati; phylum Pseudomonadota; class Betaproteobacteria; order Burkholderiales; family Alcaligenaceae; genus Castellaniella; species Castellaniella denitrificans. The sequence goes on from NZ_JBHSEZ010000006.1 coordinate 151,236, forward strand.
ATGCGCGCGGAAGGGATCGTCGGGCAGCTGGTTCTTCATCGTGTCGATGACGTGCGCCAGCGTGTCCAGGCCGACCACGTCGGCGGTGCGGTAGGTGCCCGACTTGGCGCGGCCCAGGCGGGTGCCGGTCAGGTCGTCCACCAGTTCGTAGGGCAAGCCGAAGGCCTGGGTATGGTGGAAGACCGACAGGATGCCGAACACGCCGATGCGGTTGCCAATGAAGTTCGGCGTGTCCTTGGCGCGCACCACGCCCTTGCCCAGCTGCGACACCAGGAAGGTTTCCAGGTGGTCCAGCAGGGCCGGCTCGGTGGCGGCGGTGGGGATCAGCTCGACCAGCGGCATGTAGCGCGGCGGGTTGAAGAAGTGCACGCCGCAGAAGCGGTGGCGCAGGGTTTCGGGCAGCGCCTCGGACAGGGACGTGATGGACAGGCCCGAGGTGTTGCTGGCGACGATGGCGTGCGGGTTCAGGGCCGGCGCCAGCTTGTGGTACAGGTCGCGCTTCCAGTCCAGGCGTTCGGCGATGGCCTCGATGACGACGTCGCAATCGGCCAGCAGCGCCAGGTCTTCGTCGTAGTTGGCCGGCGTGATCAGGTCGGCCAGGGCGTTGACGCCCAGGGGCGCGGGGTTGAGCTTTTTCAATTGGGCGATGGCGCGCTGGACGATGCCGTTCTTGCCGCCCTGGCCGTCGTCCTTGGCCAGATCGAACAGCACGACCGGCACGCCGGCGTTGACGCAGTGGGCGGCGATCTGCGCGCCCATGACCCCGGCGCCGCACACCGCCACACGGCGGATGAACAGGGGGGCGGACTGGCTGGTTTGCATGATATTGTGTCCTCGCTGGTTTTAATGGGCTGGCCGATGGTTTGGATGTGCGCTGAACAGGCTCACCCGGCTGCTGCATGCTTCGGGTGGATTTCTTCAGGGTCTTCCCAGGCCGATTTTTTGATTGTCGCTGATTTACGATGAAAATTCAAACGATCGTTTGAATTTAAAGATGTCCCCCATAGCCATGGCCCGATTGCCCCGTCTCTACGCTCCCCGCATCCCCCAGCTGATCCAGGCACGCTTCGCGCATCCGCTGGCGCCGGCCGACGCACCCGCCCCCGCGGCGGCGCTGGACCGGATCCGCGACTGGCTGGCGGAGGAGATCGGGCGGGCGGCGGCGGGCGAGGCCGGCGCCGTGGCCCTGCACGCCTGGATCGTCCTGCCCGACCGGATCACGCTGCTGGCCACGCCGGGCGACGAGGCCGCGCCATCGCGCCTGATGCAGGCGCTGGGGCGGCGCATGGGCTCGGGCCTGATGCGCACGCGGGTCTACGCGGGGCGCTACCGCAACGCGCTGCTGGAACCGGGGCGCTGGGTGCTGCCGGCCATGGTCTGGCTGGAATCGCTGCCGGTCTCGACCGGCCACGTCGGCGCGGCGGCGCAATGGCCCTGGTCGTCGGCGGCGGAACACGCGGGGCTGGGCGGGACAGGCGCCGGCGGCATCGGGGGCGCCGGCGGCGCGGCCGAAACGCCGGCCAGCCGCCCGATGCTGACGGATCACCCCGACTACTGGCGCGAGGGCGACACGCCCTTCGCCCGCCAGGCGGCCTGGCGCAACCGGCTGGCCGCCGGGCTGGGCGAATCGCAGCGCCTGCAGATCGAGGCGGCGCTGTCGGGCCAATGGGCGCTGGGGGAGAAGATATTCCTGGCGCACCTGGGGCGCCTGGCGTCGCGCCGCGTCAGCCCGGCGCCGCGCGGGCGGCCCAGGAAGGCGGGTTAGGGGTTAGGGGTCATTTTGCAATTCCAAGAAACACAGCCAGACAACGCTCGACCGTCACCATCGTGTCCGTGCCGACGCGGCCGATGATGTGTCCTATCTTGCTGCGTTTTACCGTCATGCTTTTGTCGATCATGACCTGCGAGGGCTTTTGGAGGCCATTTTCCGAATTGGGTTTCAGGGTGACCCGCAGCAAGGGGGCCGCCACCAGCGTGCCTGACACAGGCAGCACGGTGACGCTGGCATGTTCGATGAACTGGTCCGCTTGCAGAACCAGCGCAGGCCTGGGCTTGCCAAAATCACCCTGCATGACCACCGTCACCAGATCGCCGCGCCTGGCCCTGCCCTGCGCCATCATTCCGTCCAGCCATCCACTTCGGCCAGGGCCTCATCCATGAGAACTTGCAAGTCCGCATCGTCCTGATCCGCCCGGGACACCAGCCGGCTCTGCCGGCGGCATTCCTCCTCGAACCCAGGGCGCCGCGTATCCGGCACCCAGATCTGCACCGGGCGTAGCCCTGCCATCCGCAACGCAGTGCGATGCTTCTGAACCCTCGCATTCACATGGGCTGTCGCCATCTTCATTCTCCGATCCGGACGTTACATGGAACATGATACAAGTCCGTATCGTTACATGCAACGAATCATGCTGTGGGCGCTTCGCCGTCAAGCTCGACGCTCCATAGTAAAAGTCCCGCGCCCCCTGGGAAAGGGGACGCGGGACCGGTTTGTCGCAGCGACAGATCGATCAGAACGAGCTGGTCACTTCCATGAAGAAGGTGCGGCCCGGCTGGTTGTAGGTGTAGGCGCCGGCGCCGTAGATGTAGTTGGCATTGTCCATGTTGACGCCGATCGCATTTCCCCGGCGGAAGATGCGCTTGTCGAACAGGTTGTCCACGCCCGCCGTCACGCGGAAATGCTTGTTGACCTTGTACTGCGTGCTCAGGCCGAACAGGGCGTAGGGCGGGATCTTGTCGGTGGCGCTGCCCGTCAGCGGCTGGCCATAGTAGTCGTACTTGGGCCCTTCCTGCTCGCCGTAGACGGTGGCCTTGGCGCGCAGCGACCAGGCCGGCGTCACGGACCAGTCCAGCGTGCTGTTGACCGTGTATTCGGGAATGGTGGACAGGTGTTCGCCGGTCTCCTTGTTCTTCGACTCGATCATGTAAGTGAAGTTGGTGGACCACAGCCAGTCCTGCGCGAAGGGCCAGGTCAGGTTGCCTTCGATCCCCTGCACGACGGCGCGTGGGATGTTTTCCCATTGAAAAACATTCGTGTATTTACCGATGCTGTTCGTGAAACTGTCGATCGGCGCGCGCCCCGCCTCAATCTTGTCACGATAGTCATTGTGGAAATAGGTCAGGCTGGCGCCTAGGCCTTCGGGGCTGCGAAATTCGATCCCCAACTCTTTGTTGATGCTGGTTTCCGCCTTCAGGTCCGAATTCCCCAACAGGAAGCAGCCGTTATCACTGCCCGGAGCGTTGCCCCAGCAACCATTGCCCGCGCTATACAGCAGATAGCCGGAATTACTCTGGTACAGGTTGGGCGCCTTGTAGGCTCGCGCAATGCCAGCCTTGACCGTCCATTGCTCGTTGACCATGTAGGACAGGTTCAACGCGGGGCTCCAGTTGTTGCCCTGGAGGCTGTGATGATCGAAGCGCAGACCCGGCGTCACGGTCCAGCGTTCGCCAATATACAGATTATCCTCCGCGAACAACGAATAGATGCTGGCATGCGCCTTCGGGCTGTAGGCGAAAGGCACCTTGGGCATCTTGGAATTCGGGAGATTACGCGAGGCCAGGTCGGAGGAATAGTCCTCCAGGTCCTGCCGCACCCATTCCAGGCCGAAGGTACCCATCTGGTCGATGCCGCCCCAGTTCAGGCGGCGGCTCAGCTCGGTATGAGCCGTCAACGTGCGCAGGTTGATGTCGCCGTAGCCGCCATCTTTCACCGCCGCATTGGTCGGATCGTTGAATGCGCCCTCGGTGCCCCCGGCCAATCCTTCCAGCAAGCGGGTATTGCGCGTCTGCTCGTACTGCAGATAACTGAGGGTGTGGGTGTCGGCGTTCCAGTCGCCATTGTGGGTGATGGAATAGGCCTGCCGATAGACGCGGTTGGTTTCACCACCCAGTTCGCGCTTGACCATCGGATTGCTGTTCGTGTTCTGCGTGTCGCCAACATAGATGTTGCCCTGGCGTCCGTAACTGGCTTCGAAGTCGATCTTGTGGCCGGCGGCAGGCTTCCAGCTCAGTACGCCGTTGATGTCACGGTTCTTGAAACCCTCACGACCAGACGGGAAAGTGTCCTTGTTCTGACCACCGCGCGACGACGCATGCCCCTCATTGATGTCATACGCATCCCCCTGGAAATTCGCCATGCTGCCGTTCAGACGGAAACCCAGGCTGTCGGAGATCGGGCCGGTCAGGCTGAAGGTGGTGCGGGCGGTCGAGCCCTCGTCGCTGTGCTCGGGCAGATTGCCGTAGGCGGTGACGGAACCGCTCAGCTTGTCCGCGATCGGCTTGGTGATGATGTTGACCACGCCGCCGGCGGCGCCGTTACCGTAGCGCGCGGCGGCGGGGCCGCGCAGGACTTCGATGCGTTCGATCTGTTCGGGCGGGACCCAGTTGGTGTCGCCGCGCGTGTCGCGCTCGCCGCGCCAGCCGAAGCGCACCGATCCGCGCGAGGACACGGGCTTGCCGTCGATCAGGATCAGAGTGTTTTCCGGGCCCATGCCGCGGATGTCGATCTGGCGGTTGTTGCCGCGCTGGCCGCTGGAGGAGTTGCCGGTCAGGTTCACGCCCGGCATGGTGCGGATGATTTCCGACACGTCGGTGGCGGGCGGGGATTTCTGGATGTCCTCGGACGTGATGGTGGACGCGCCCGGGGTCTGTTTCAGTTCCTGTTCGGCCTTGACGACGACGCGGTCGAGCTGGGCGACGCCGTCGGACGATTGCGCGCCGGCGGGGGAAGCGGCCAGGCCCAGGGCGATGAGCAGGCCGATCGGCGGCAGGGCGCGGCCCTGGACCTTGGAAGCGGACATGTGGATTCCTTGGATTGCTGCGAGGATTACAAAAAGCACACGAGAATATAAACGATAACCGTTCCTATTTACAAATTGGAATGTTTGGCATGCCGGCGCGATGCGAGAACGTCCGGCCGGGCATGCTGGCGCCGGCCATGGACATGGAGCCCCGATCAAGGGAGGCGGCGCGCCGCCCTGCCCCGCCTTCAGCCGCCCGACAATGCCGCCACCGGATCGAGCCGGGCCGCCGCGCGCGCCGGCATCAGGCCGGAGGCCAGGCCCGTGGCGACGGCGCAGCCGAAGGCGCCCAGGATGGCGGTCAGCGAGAACACCAGTTCGACGCCCGCCGCCAGCAGGACCAGCCCGATGCCCAGGCCCAGCGCCACGCCGGCCGCGCCGCCGCACAGGGACACCAGGGCGGCCTCGGTCAGGAACTGGCGCCGGATGTCGCGCTGGCGCGCGCCGACCGCCATGCGGATGCCGATCTCGCGCGTGCGTTCGCGCACCGTCATCAGCATGACGTTCATGACGCCGATGCCGCCGACCAGCAGGGACACGGCGGCGATCAGGCCCAGCATCAGGGTCATGGCGTTGCGCGATTCGGCGGCGGCCTGCAGCTTGGCCGCCGCGTTGCCGATGCTGAAGCTCTCGCGGCCGTGACGCGTGCTCAGCAAGTCGCGCATGGCCGCTTCGGCCGCGACGGCGTCCTGCGGAGAGCGCGCCTCGACGACCGCGTATTCGGGCTCGGCAATGGCGGTGAAGACGCGCGCACGCCCCGTGTCGAAGGGGATGAAGGCCTGGTCGTCGTAGTTTTCCGAACCCGACTCGGCGCCCTTGGCGCTCATGACGCCGATCACCTCGAAGGGGGTGGCGTCGATCAGGACGAGCTGGCCGATGGGATCGTCCACGTCGGGCAGCAGCCGTTCCCGCAGGCGGCTGCCCAGGACCACCACGGGCGCCAGTTCGCGGTTCTCGGCGGCGATGTGGAAACGCCCCCGGGCAACGGGCCAGCGATGGATGGCCGGCAGGTCGGCCGTGCTGGCGACGACGTAGGAGGGGCGCAAGTACGCGCCGTGGCGCAGCATGACCGGATTGCCGATCACCGGCATGACGCGCGCGATTTCGGGCAGTCCGGCGACCGCCGCGAGGTCGTCCAGGGTGACGACGCCCTCCACGCCGCCCTCGGGCGCGACGCCGCCGCTGACGTACAGGATGGCGGCCCCCAGGGCGCCCATCTGGCGCACGACCTGTTCCTTGGCGCCACGCCCGATGGCCAGCATGACGATGACCGAGGCGACGCCGGCGACGATGCCCAGCAGGGTCAGGGCGGTGCGCACGCGATTGAGCGCCATCGACCGCCAGGCGGCGCGCCAGGCCTCGGCCAGGGCGGAAGCGGCGGGAGCGTGGCCGGGGCGGGGCCGCCCGTCCTCCACGTCCCTGCCCCGCGCGTCTGAGAGGCGCGTCCCGGCGCGGTGAGAGGGGCCGGCTTCCGCCACCGCCGATGCCGACGAGGGCACGCACGCGGGTGCCGATGCGGACGCCGCCATTCGCGCGGCTCCCGGCGCGGCGGCTCCCGCGCCGGGCCGGTCGCCGACCACGCGCCCGTCGCGGATCTCGATGACGCGCCGGGCACGGGCGGCGACCTGCGGATCGTGGGTGATCAGGATGATGGTGTGGCCCCGGGCGGACAGCTCGTCGAACAGGGCCATGACCTCGGCGCCGCTCTGCGTATCCAGGGCGCCTGTCGGTTCGTCGGCGAGGATGACGCGCCCGCCGTTGGCCAGCGCCCGCGCGATCGACACGCGCTGCTGCTGGCCCCCGGACAACTGGGCCGGCCGGTGCAGCAGCCGCCCGCCCATGCCCAGGCGCTCCAGCAGCCCGGCCGCCCTCTCTTCGCGGGAGGCGCGGTCCTCGCCGGCGTAGAGGGCCGGCAGCGCGGCGTTTTCCAGCGCGCTGTCGGTCGGGATCAGGTGGTAGCCCTGGAACACGAAGCCGAAGGCCTCCCGGCGCAGCCGGGCCCGCTCGTCGGCCGGCAGGGCCGAGACGTCGCGGCCCTCGAAGCGGTAGGTGCCGCTGCCGGGCCGGTCCAGGCAGCCCAGGATGTGCATCAGCGTGGACTTCCCGGAGCCGGAGGCGCCGACGATGGCGACGTATTCGCCTTCCCGGATGGACAGGGATACGTCGCTCAGCGCCCGGGCGGCCGGCGCGTCCCCGGCGCCGCCGTAGGACCGGCCGACGCCTTCGAGCCGGATCAGGGCGCTCACAGCACGAAGCGGGGCATGCCGCCGTCCGCCGCGTGGTCGCCCAGGATCAGGAGTTCGCCCTCGGCCAGGCCTTCCAGGACTTCGGCGGCGCGGCGGTCGCGCGCACCGATCCGGACGATCCGCCGGACCGCGCGGCCGCCCTCCAGCACCCGGACCTGGTAGGTCCCGACGGCGCCGGCGCCGCGATCCATGCCGGCGCCGGCGCCGTCCCCCGCCGGGCGCAGCGCCGCCAGGGGCGCCAGCACGGCATCCTCGACCTGGCGCGTGACGAAGGCCACCTGCGCGCTCATCCGGGGCAGCAGGGCGCGGTCCGGATTGGGCACGTCGAACAGTACGGTGTAGAACACGGCCTTGGCGCTGGCGGCGGGCTGCGCGGCACCGCCGGCCGCGGATTCCGCCGGCTCGGACTGGGGCATGGGCAGCACCTGGCGCACCGTGCCGCGCCATTGCCGCCCGTCCTGGGCCAGGGTCGTGAAGACGGCCTCCATGCCCACGCGCAAGCGCGGGACGTCGGCCTCCGACACCTGCGTCCACACGGTCATGGCCGACAGGTCCGCGATGCGCAGCAGGTTGGGCGTCTGGTAGGTCGCATTCAGGGTCTGGCCGGGCCGCGCCTCCAGCGAGACGACCGTGCCGGCAATCGGCGCATAGATCCGGCTGTAGCCCAGCAAGGCCTCGTCGCCCTTCAACGAAGCCCGGGTGCGGCGGATGTCGGCCTCGATGCGCCGCACGGCCGCCTCGGCGGCCAGCAGGCCGGCCCGCGCGGCGTCGGCCTGCTGGGCGGGCGTAGCGCCGGCCCGCAGCAGGCGCTGGTGGCGCCCGGCGTCCGCCCGGGCCAAGGCCTCGGCGGCCCGGGCCTCGTCCAGCTGGGCACGCAGGGCGTCCAGCGAGGCGCGGCCCGCGTCCACGGTCGCCTGCTGCACGGACGCGTCGATCTCCACCAGCAGTTGCCCCGGGCTGACCGTGTCGCCCGGCTGGACGTGGATCTTCTGGATCTGCCCGGACACCTGCGCGCCCACGTCCACGTAGTGCCGGGGCCGCAGGGTGCCCAGCGCGTGGACGGTGGCGCGCACCTGTCCTCGCTCGACCCGCGCCACTTCGTACGCGGGCGGCGCCGGGCGTCCGGCCCAGACGGCCGTGGCCGCCACAGCCAAGGCCAGCAGGATCCAGCCGGCGCGCCGGCGCCAGCGGCGGGCGCCGCCGGGCGCCGCCACGGCCGCTTCGCCGCTCATCCGCGCAGGTCGATGCGCACGACGCTTTCCAGGCCGTCGGCCCGATGGGCGGGGTGCTTGTCGTCATGCGGCCCCTTGATCGTGGCGAACAGGACCTGGCCGTCGGCCGACAGGGCCAGGCTGTTCGGATGCACCGGCAGGTCGTGGCGCGCCTTCACGGCATAGGTCGTGCCATCGATCACCGTGATCGCGCCCGTGCCCATGGGATGTTCGCGCGAGGCGCCCCGGTTGCTCACGTAGATCTCGTCGCGGACCGGGTTGTAGAGCACGTCCAGCGCGCTTTCGCCCACGGGGACGGCCGCCAGGACGCGGCCGGTCGCGGTGTCGAGGACGACCAGGCGGCCGCTGTTGGCGTCGGCGCCGAACAGGCGCGCGCCGGTGTCGTCCAGCGCGACGTTCACCAGGAAGGGTTCGGCGCCGTCCAGGGCGAAGCGGCGCAGGATCTTGCCGCTGTCCGGGTCGATGACGGTCACGCCGTAGTCCCCGCCCTGTCCGACGTACAGGCGGTTCGCGGCGGGGTCGTAGGCCGCGCCGGCGGGCCATTTGCGCAGGCCGGACAGGGTGTGCAGGAGGGCGCCGCGCTTCAGGTCCACGATCCAGACCTTGCCCGCCGTGTCGGGATTGGTGACGAACATGCGGTCGCGCGCCTCGTCCAGCACGATCTGGCGGACGTGCTCGAAGCCGCCCTTGGCCTTGGCCTGGCCGAGCCGGTAATTCGCCGCCTTCCCGGCCTTCAGGTCGATGGCCTGCACGCTGCCGTTCAGGGTGTTGCCGGCGTACAGCGTGTCCGTGCGCGCGTCGTAGGCCAGCCCGTAAGGCTTGCGCTCGGTCTGGATGACGGCCTTGGTTTCCAGGGTGGCCGGGTCCAGGCGGTAGATCGCGCCGCCTTCGTCGGCCTTGAAGCTCCGGCCCGCGGACGCCACGAACACGTCGCCGTCGGCCACGACCAGTTCGTAGAGCCCGGGGGCGAGGTCGCGGCGCAGCACGGCCTGCCGCGCCGGGGCCTGGGCGGCCTCCGCGCCCGGGCCGGGTTTGCCGGACTGGACGCCGGGGGCGGCGCACGCGGCCAGCGCCGCGCACAGGACGAGCATGCCCAGGCGGGCCGGCGCGCGGCCGGCGGCCAGGCGATGGAAGCGGATGGCGGGGGTTTGCATGTTGCGGACTCCTTTCATGATGTCGATCGGCGGCCCGGGGCCTCAGAAACGCATGTCCAGGCCGAGCCGGAAGGCGCGCGGCGCGCCGTAGTAGGTCGAGCCCGGATCGGGGTGGTAGTACTTGTCGAACACGTTGTAGACGTTCAGGCGGGCGGAAACATCGCGGCTGATCTGGTAGCGCGCCATCAGGTCCACCACGGCGTAGGCGTCCTGCTCGACGTTCTTGCCGGAAACCTCGGTGTAGGCGCGGCTCTGCCAGCGCACGCCGCCGCCCACCGTCAGGCCCTGGCCGATGCCGGGCCAGCGGTAGCTGGTGAACAGCTTGGCGGTGTTCTGCGGCACGTTCGTATTCAACGTGACGCGATCCCGGTCCTGGGACAGGGCGCGGGTGAAGCTGGCGGCCACCTGCCAGTTCGGCAGCACTTCGCCGGACGCCTCCAGGTCGATGCCCCGGGTGGTGGTGCCGGAGACGGCCTCGTAGGCCTGGCCGCCGGTGGGCGTCATGACACCCGGCAGGGCCACGGCGAAATTGTCCTGCTGCACGCGGAACAGGGCCGCCGACACGTTCAACCCGCCGTCCAGCAACTCGCCCTTGGCGCCGACCTCGTAGCTGCGGCCCAGCAGGGGGTCCAGGTAATTTCCGCTGGGGTCCTGATTGTTCTGCGGCTTGAAGATGTCCGTGTAGCTGGCGTAGACGGACCACTCGTCGCTCAGGTCGTAGACGATGCCGGCGTAGGGCGTGAGCTGGTCCGACTCATGGCGGTCCAGATGCGTCGCGCTGCCATCGTAATAATGCGTGTCCTTGATGTTCTCCCAGCTGGTGACGCGGCCGCCGATGATCAGCGACAGGCGGTCGGTGGGCTTGAAGCGCGCCGTGGCGTAGGCGCTGGTCAGGTTCTCGCGGTTGACGGCGTCTCCAATCGCGGGATTGAAGGGCTCGACCGGCGTCTGGCCGTTCCAGGTGTAGATGTCGTCGATCGCCGGCATGAACCAGCCCGCGCCGTCCGGCGACTGATACGGCGACGATTCGTCGCGCATGCGGGACACCGTGGCGCCGACCACCAGCTCGTGCTCCCGGCCCAGCAGGGAAAAGGGGCCCGTGGCATACACGTCCAGGGAATTCTGGACCGGCTTGCCCGCCCAGCGGCCCACGTGGATTTTGGTCCCCGCGCCTGTGGCGCGGTCGACGCTGCCGCTCGTGGCGTATCCGGACGCGGTCAATTCGTCGTAGCGGTAGGAACTGCGTTCCAGCGTGCCCTTGACCTTCCAGCCGCCCTCGAAACGATGCTCCAGCGAGGCGAACCAGGTCTGGGTATGGCGTCGGGAATAGGCCCAGCTGGCGGCGGCGGATTTGGTACGGTCCCAGTCCACGCGCCCGCCGTCGGTATAGAACATCGGCAGCCCGAGCCGTGCATGGCCGGTGGCGTCCTGGTTCTGGTACAGGAAGCCCAGGGTGGCCAGGGTGTTGGGGCTCAGATCGGCCTCGACGATGCCGTACAAAGTCTTGCCGCGTTCCTGCAGCCGCTCCACCCAGGAACCGTTCTTCTGCCAGGCCGCAACCAGCCGGCCGCGCACGGTGCCCGCCTCGTTCAGGGGCGTGGACACGTCCGCCTCGGTCCGATACAGGTCCCAGGAGCCGGTCTCGACGCTGGCGCGCGCCTGGAACTCGCGTGTGGGCCGCTTGCGGATCAGGTTGATCGTCGCGCCGGGCGCGCCCACGCCGCTCATCAGGCCATTGGCGCCCCGGATCACCTCGACGCGGTCATAGGGCGCCATGTCGGCGGTCTGGAAAATGCCGCTGTAGCCGCTATTGACCAGGTTGACCCCGTCGATCTGATAATTCTGCACCTCGAAGCCGCGGGCGTAGATCGGGCTGGAATCCCCGCCCCGGTTGCCGCCGGATTTCATCACCAGGCCCGGCGTGTTGTCCACCACGTCGGCCAGTTGCGTCAGGCCCTGGTCGTCCATGCGCTGGCGCGTGATGACGCTGACCGATTGCGGGGTCTCGCGCACCGACAGGTTCAGGCGCGTGGAGGTGTTGCTGGCCTGCGCGGCGTAGGATCCGGTGCCTTCCGTAACCGGGTCCAGCGCGCCGCGCACGACGACCGGCTGCAGCACCCGTGCGTCGCCGCCCGCGTCCTCGCCCCGGCGCACGACCGTATAGCGGTTCGGCCCGGTCATCCGGGCTTCCAGCCCGGAGCCGCGCAGCAGCCGTTCCAGCGCCTGCGGCGCGGAATAGTTCCCCCGCAGGGCCGGCGCCCGGCGCCCTTCGGCCAGCGCGGTCGGGAAGATCACCTGCAGGCCGGTGCGCGCGGCCAGCGCATTGAGCGCCTGGTCCAGCGGCTGGGCGGGCAAGTCCAGCGCGATCACGGCTGTCTGGGCCCAGACAGTGGCCTGGCCGCAGGCCAGGCCACCCGCCGCCAGGGCCGCGGACAGCACCGCCGCGGCCCTGCGCCGGGATCTCGTGGAATTCGCCATCGTATTTCCTCCCTGTATCAATAATGAGATTGAGAATTGATCAAATCAGGAGTGATGACGATCCGGCGCGGTCCGACATGGACATCGCGTCACGAATTTTTACGATTCAGCGGGAGGAGACCAGGACGGCGCCGTCCGGACGGCGCTCGACGCGCAGGGGCAGGATGGCGGGCAGGCTGTCGATGAGCGACTCGATGTCCCGGATGCGGTATTCGCCCGACAGGCGCGGTTCGGGGCCGGAGACGGGCCCTCCGACCCAGCGGACGGGCGCGGCGCGGTAATGGCCGAGCAGCGCCAGCACTTCGGACAGGGGCGTGCCGTCGAACCGCAGCCGGCCCTCGCGCCAGGCGGTCTCGCGCTCCAGCCCGGCCACGCTGGCGGGCAGCGGACGCAGCGTCCCGATATCCATCGCCTGTCCGGCGCCCAGTTCCGCCCGGCCGGCCGGACCCGAGACCTCCACCCGGCCTTCCAGCACGGCCACCTGGGCGTCAGCGCCCGCGCGCCGCACGCGGAAAACGGTGCCGATGTCGCGGATCACCGTGTCGCCCACGTGGACGCGCAGCGGCCGCCAGTTCGCGGCCACGTCCAGCACGGCCTGTCCCGCGTTCAGATACAGGTCGCGGGACCGCAGCCGCAGCCGCATCGTCAGGGACGAGCGACTGTCGAGCGCGACCACCGTGCCGTCGTGCGCCGTCCAGGCGCGCGGCACGCCCGCCGCCACGACCACGGTGCGTTCCTTCAGCACCGGGTTCCAGGCCCACAGGCCCGCGCACAGCGCCACGCAGACCGCCGCCGAGCCCTGGCGCCGCCGCAACCGGCGCCGTGCCGACTGCGCCTTGGCCTCGCGCAGGATTTCCTCGCGCGAGGGCAGGCGGGCCCGCAGGGCGTCCTCGAACGGCATGAAGGGGTCGGCGGGCGCGGCATCCGCCTGGAGTGGACGCCCGGGAGCCGGAGGCATGCGCGGATCGGGCATCAGGGGATCCACTGCTCGCGGATGCGCCGGACCGCCTGCGCGTAATGCTTGGCGACGGCATTGAGGGAAAGGTCCAGCTCGCCGGCGATCGCCGACTGGGGCATGCCGTACAGGCGATGCAGGATGAAGACCTGCCGGGCCCGATCGGGCAGGGCGAGGATCACGGCGGCGAGCGCGTCCGTCGCCTGCATCCCGCGCAGATGGGTGGCCGCGTCCTCGTGGTCGGCCTGGATCGTGCGGCCCGCCAGCGTCTCGGCCAGGCGGGCGCGCACGGCGTCGCCGCGGCGCCGGTCGATCGCGCGATTGCGCAGCACGCGGCGCAGGAAGGCCAGCGGTTCGCGCACCCCGGCGGGCTCGGGCCGGTCCAGCAGGTCGGCGCAGACCTCATGCACCACGTCGCGCGCGAAATCGGCGTCGCCGAAGCGGCGGCCGACGTACCCGACCAGATCGTCGTAATGATGGGTCAGGCTGGCGACCAGGCCGCCCCTTCCCGGCTCGGTGGATTCCATGTGATGCCGTCCCTCCCGGGATATCCGGCGAACGTCTGCCGCATCCCGAAGAACGCGAATGAGAATGAATATTAATTGAGTACTATAGCATCTCGCGGCGAGGTTCCAGGCCATCGCGTCAAACAATGTCAAGGATCGCCCCGCCCCGCTCCGGAAATGATCCAATCCCTTGACCTTCATTTATCGAAACTTAAAGGAGATCGTCATGGGTCTGTTCAGCACCATCCTCGAAAAACTGGGCTTCGGCGGCGCGCAGGCCGCGCCGGCGCCCGACGCGTCCGCCCCCGCGGGCGCGCCGGCCGGGCAGGCGATTTCCATGGTGGACGTGGTGGGCCAGCTGGAGCAAAAGGCCGTCGCCAACCCCCAGAAACTGAACTGGAAGACTTCCATCGTCGACCTGATGAAGCTGCTGGACATGGACAGCGGCCTGGCTGCGCGCAAGGAGCTGGCCACCGAACTGGGCTGCCCGGCGGACAAGATGGGCGACTCGGCGCAGATGAACATGTGGCTGCACAAGGCCGTGCTGGCCCGCCTGGCGGAAAACGGCGGCAACGTGCCGGCCGATCTGCTGGACTGATCCATCCCAATCCCAAGACCGGCCCGGCGGCGCGGCACGCCCGCCCGGCCGGCGCGGAGCCACATCATGCAAATCACGGACATCCTCGCCCTGGCGGGCGGACTGGCACCCATCGCCCGCCAGTTGGGCATCACGGAAACGCAGGCGGCCAGCGGCGCCCAGGCGCTGCTGCCGGCCGTGCTGGGCGGCTTTCAAAAGCAGGCGCAAGGCGCCGGCGGACTCGACACGCTGCTGTCCCAGCTGGGCGGCGCGGGCCTGCCGCGCTCGGCCGGCGACCTGGGGCCGGGCGACACGGACCGGGGCAATGACGTGCTGGGCCGGATATTCGGTTCAAAGGACGTCAGCCGCACGGTGGCCCAGCATGCGGCCGCGAACAGCGGACTGGACCCCGCGCTGCTGAAGCAGATGCTGCCCTTGCTGGCGGCGCTGGCGGCGGGGTTCATGTCCCGCATGAACGGCGGCGGCCAGGCGGCCCCGGCCTCGCCGATGGGCGGGCTGCTGGGTGGCCTGCTGGGCGGGTTGGGCGGCCAGGGCCAGGGCGGCGAGCAGTCCCCGGGCGGCCTGCTCGGCGGCCTGAACAGCCTGCTCGACGCCAACGGCGACGGCAATGCGCTGGACGACATCCTGCGCATGGCCGGCAAGGCGGGCCCGCGCTGAACGGCGGGATATGAGCGGCGGGCGTTCGCCGCCCCGTCACGCAACCCCGACCGGGTCGGCGGTCCACCGGCCTAGGCGCCGTTTTCCGCCAGCAGCCAGCGCCATCCGGGCATCAGGGCGTCGAGCGGCGCGGTCCGGTGGGTATGGCCGGGCAGCACGGCGCTGTCCAGGCGCAGGCCGGGGCACAGGGCCAGTTCCCCGGCCAGGCCCCGCATGCCGTCCACCATGGCGCGCGCCCGGCGCAGGGCCAGGCGGCGGACCCGCTCGTCCTCGTCGATGCCGGGACCACATTCCTCGGGCGCCAGGCCTTGTTCGTATTCCCCCACGGTCAGCCGGACGCCGAGCGCCGGCACGCCCCGGGCGCACAGCCACGGCCGGCGGCGGCGCAGCAGGCGGCCGGCGTAGCGGCCGCCCCACCAGACGGAAGGACTGGACAGCACATAGCCATCGAAGGCGCGCGGCCGGTGGGTCAGGACGTACAGGGCGAACAGGGCGCCCAGGGAATGACCGCACAGGACCTGGCGGCGCGGGTCCAGGCGCCAGTCGCCGCCGACCCGTTCGCGCACCCGGCCCAGGACGCGCAGCCAGCGGGCGGCCCCCGATCGCATGCCGGGCGGCACCGCCGCGGCAGCCGCGCCGCCATCGGCCGCGCCGGGCCCCGGTCCCGCCGGGCGCCCCGCGCTGCGCGCCCCCCAACCCGCCGGCACATAATCCCAGCGCCGGTCTTCAGGCCTGCCCGGCCCCAGGCCCACCAGCAGGCCGGGCAGGCCCGCCGGGTCGGCGCGCATCGATTCGAACTGCTTGAGATCCAGCACGTAGGCCACGGGCCAGCCGTCCGCCGGCATCAGGCCAGGCGGCACGGCGACGCGCGCGGCGCAGGCGCGGCCATCCTCCAGGGGCAGTTCGAAGGCAAGCGAAGTCATGTTCCACTATACTGGCGAGGCCGTAAACGGTTCTCATTCTATACACTCATTCATCCGCTTACCCAGGCTCCGCGCCCGCCGCCCCGCGCGACGGTCCGCCGCCTCTTTCACATGGACGCCACGCTGACGACTTCCGCCCCGGTTCTGATGGATTACCGGCGCATGCTGCGCCGCCGCTGGCTGCTGGTCGCGCTGCTGTCGGCCATCATCCTGACCTCGATCCTGGCGGACTTCATGCTGGGGCCGTCGGGCCTGGGCTGGGCGGACCTGAGCCACGCGCTGTTCCACCCGGACCAGGCCGATCCGACCACCCGCGTCATCGTCTGGGACATCCGCCTGCCCTACGCCCTGATGGCGGTGGCGGTGGGACTGGCCCTGGGCCTGGCGGGCGGGGAAATGCAGACCATCCTGAACAATCCGCTGGCCAGCCCCTTCACCCTGGGGATTTCCTCGGCGGCGGCATTCGGGGCCTCGCTGGCCATCGTGCTGGGCCTGTCGCTGCCGGGCGTGCCGCAATCCTGGACCATCGCCGCCAACGCCTTCGTCTTCGCGCTGGTCTCGGCGCTGCTGCTGGACGCGGTGGCGCGCTGGGGCTCGATGAGCACGTCCGGGCTGGTGCTGTTCGGCATCGCGCTGGTGTTCTCCTTCAACGCGGCGGTGTCGCTGGTGCAGTTCGTCGCCAGCGCCGAGGCCCTGCAGGGCCTGGTGTTCTGGACCATGGGCAGCCTGGCGCGCTCCTCCTGGCCGAAGGTCGGCATCCTGTTGCTGGTCTTCGCCGCGCTGCTGCCGCTGTCGCTGCGCGACACCTGGAAGCTGACCGCGCTGCGCCTGGGCGAGGACCGCGCCGCGAGCTTCGGCATCGACGTGCCGCGCCTGCGGCTGACGGCGCTGGTGCGCATCAGCGTGCTGGCCGCGCTGGCCGTGTCCTTCGTCGGCACCATCGGCTTCGTCGGGCTGATCGCCCCGCACATCGCGCGCCGGCTGTTCGGCGAGGACCACCGCTTCTACCTGCCGGGCAGCGCCCTGGTGGGCGGGACGATCCTGTCGCTGGCCTCGATCGCCTCCAAGAACATCGTGCCCGGCATCATCGTGCCGGTGGGCATCGTCACCTCGCTGGTCGGGGTGCCGTTCTTCCTGGCGGTCGTGCTGCGCCGCCAAATGAAGTAGCCATGCGGAAATAACCATGCTGCAGATCCAGGACCTGTCGGTCGCCTACGGCCGCCGCCCCATCATCCGCGGTCTGTCCGCCGGACCGCTGCTGCCCGGCCAGGTGGTGTCCCTGCTGGGGCCCAACGGCAGCGGCAAGTCGACGCTGCTCAAGGCCCTGGCCGGCCTGCTGAAGGTCACGAACGGCCAGGTGATGCTGGACGGCCAGGACCTGACGAAGCTGTCATTCGAACGCCGCGCGCAGCGCGTGGTCTACCTGCCGCAATCCTTGCCGGCGGCCGTGCACCTGCGGGTCTTCGAATCCGTGATGGTGGCCGCGCGCGCCTCGGACCTGGATCCGCGCGCGCAGGACGCGAGCCCGCAGCGCATCCTGGACGTGCTCGGGCGCCTGGGCATCGAGCACCTGGCCATGCACTACCTGGACCAGCTCTCCGGCGGCCAGAAGCAACTGGTGGGCCTGGCCCAGGCGCTGATCCGCACGCCGCGCCTGCTGCTGCTGGACGAACCCCTGTCGGCCCTGGACCTGAACTTCCAGTGCCACGTGATGGACCTGCTGGCCCAGGAAACCCGCGAGCACGGCCTGACCACGCTGATCGTGCTGCACGACCTGAACATCGCCCTGCAGCGCAGCGACGAGGCCCTGCTCATCCGCGAAGGGGAACTGGTCGGCCATGGCCGGCCGGACCAGGTCGTCACGGCCGAATCCCTGGCCGATGTCTACCATGTCGACGCCCGCGTCGAAACCTGCTCGCGCGGGTTGTCCCACGTGCTGATCGACGGGCTCTGCGCCCCGGCCTCCTGAGCCTCTCCCGAGATGAGAACCATGCCCCGCCTCCTGAATTTCCTACGCGCCCTGCCTCTGGTCCTGGCCTGCCTGACCGGCGCGGCGACGGCCACTCCCATCCAGGTCACCGACATCCTGGGCCGCCAGGTCACCCTGCCCGCGCCCGCGCACCGCATCGTGCTGGCGCAGGCCCGGCATTTCCAGGTGCTGTCCCTGCTGGCGCCGGACCCGGCCGCCCTGCTGGCGGGCTGGTCCGACGAGCTGCGGACTTCGTTCGCACCGGACTACCAGGCCGCCCTGAAGCGCTTTCCCGCCCTGGCGCAGGTGCCGGTCGTGGGCCGCCACACGCCGGATTCGTTCTCGGTGGAACGCACGCTGGCCCTGCGCCCCGACCTGGTGGTCATGACCGCCTCGTTCGCCGGCCTGCGGCCCGGCCAGCCCGCCGGCGAATCGCCGCTGATCGGCCGTCTGGAGGCCGCCGGCGTGCCGGTGATCGTGATCGACTTCTTCATCCGGCCGATGGAAAACACCGTGCCCAGCCTGCGCGCCCTGGGGCAGGCCATCGGCCAGCCAGAACGCACCGAGGCCTTCATCGACTTCTACCAGCGGCACATGCGCGCCGTCGCCGAACGGCTGGCGGACCTGCCCGCGGACCGGCGCCCGCCGGTCTTCGTCCACGCGCACGCGGGCACCACGGATTGCTGCAGCTCGCCGGGCACGGGCACCTTCAACGAGATGATCACGTACGCGGGCGGCCACAACATCGGCGCCGACGTGCTGAAAAGCGCCACGGGCAAGCTGAACTTCGAATACATCAACGCGCGCGCGCCCCAGGTCTACGTCGCCACGGGCACCGGTTCGCAAAAAGGCACGGGCCTGGCGATCGGCGCGGGCGTGAGCGAAATCGACGCCCGCGCCAGCCTGGAACGAGTGATCGAATCCAACCGCCTGGGCGCGCTGCCCGCGGTACGCTCGGGCAACAGCCACGGCATCTGGCACGCCTTCAACGATTCGCCGCTGCACGTGGTCTTCATCGAGGCCCTGGCCCACTGGATCCACCCGGACCGCTTCGCCGACGTGGACCCGGCCGCGACGCTGCGCGAAATCAACGAACGGTTCCTGGCCGTCCCCCTGGAAGGCACCTATCTGGTCGACCTGAAGCCTGGGGCCGGGCCCGCCCGATGAGCCTGCGGGAAACCGCGCTGGCCGCGGGCACGCCCGATGCGCGCCGCCTGCGCCTGCACGTCCCGGCCGGCCGGCCGCCCCACGGCGGCTGGCCGCTGCTGGTCCTGCTGGACGGGGACTGGGTCTGGCCCCTGGACCCGCCGCCCGAAGGCGGCACGGCCTGCGCCGTGCTGATCCCGGGCCACGGCGGCAAGCACGGCCCCGTCCTGCCCCGGCTGGCCAGGCAGGGCGTGCCGGCCCAGGCCGGTTCCCAAGCGCAGGCCCTGGCGCGGCGCGCGCTGGATTTCACGCCGCCCGCGCCGGACGGCGGCCACTGGCCCGATCCACGCCGGCCCGAATGGCAGTGCGGCGGGGCGGACGCGTTCCTGGACGCACTGCTCGGGCCCATGCTGGACTGGGCGGAGGCCCAGGCGCCCCTGGATCCGGCCCGCCTGAGCCTGTACGGCCATTCCTACGGCGGCCTGTGCGCGCTCTACGCGCTGGTCCGGCACCCCGGCCGATTCGCCCATACGATCTGCGCCAGCCCCTCGCTCTGGTGGCACGACGGACGGATCGAGGCCTTGCTCGACGGACTGCCGCGCGCGCTGCCCTCCGGCCTCGACACCCCACGGGTCGGACCGGATGTGGGCGCGTCCGCGCCCCGCCCGCATCCGGCGGCGCCCCGGATCCGGCTGACGCTCATGGCCGGCACGGACGAGCGCTGGTATCCCCGGCCCCTCGATCCCGCGCATCCGCGCCGGCCGGCCGACGGCGTCCCGACCCTGCCCCGGCTGGAGGCGCTGCGCCGCAGCCTGGCGGACGTCCCCTGGCTGGACTGTACGCTGGAACGCCTGGACGGCATCCACCACGGCGACGCGCTGCGGGCCAGCGCGCGGCGGGCGGTGGCGCTCGCCGCCGCCTGACGCGCCCCGGACGGCGCCTTCCTCTGCCAGGACGAATCCATGAGCGCTCCGGATACCCCCGCCCCATACCAGTTGGTCCTGTCCAGGGGACTGCCGGACGAAGCCGGCGCCGCGCACCTGCGCCGGGACCTGCCCGAAGAAGAATGGCGCTGGATCACCCGCCTGCGCCGCCCCGACGACCGCCTGCGCAGCCTGATCGGCCGCGCCCTGGTCCGCCGCCTGCTGGGCCGGCGCCTGGATCTGGCGCCCGAGGACGTCCATCTGGACGCGGGACCGCGCGGCAAGCCGGTGCTGAGGAGCGGCGGTCCGGGCGGCGGCGCGCCCGAGTCCGGCGCGCGCCAGCCCCCCGCCTGGCATTTCAACATCGCGCACAGCGGCGACCTCGTCCTGGCGGGCATCGGACCGCGCCCGCTGGGCGTGGACGTGGAGCACTGCCCGGACAGCGTGGACGCGAACCTGTGGCGGCTGGTCGCCGGCGGTCCGCCGCCGGACCCGGTTCCCGGCGCATCCGCAACCGCGCCCGATCCCCTGGCCTTCTGCGCCCAGTGGGTCCGCCGCGAAGCCGTCCTCAAGGCCTGCGGCCTGGGACTGGCGGCCGAGCCCGGGGCGCTGCGGCTGGCGGATGCCCAAGAGGCCGACTGGACGCCGGTCTCGGGCCTGCCCGAAGCCGAGGGCCTGTGGGTGCGGCTGCTGTGGGCATCCCCGGAGCACTGCGCCGCCCTGTGCCTGCCGGGCATGGCGCCGGCCATGCCTTCCGCGTCCGCGCGCGGCCCCGCGCCTCACGATGCGCCATCCCCCGGCGCCTGGACGCTGCGGACGCTGGCGCTGGCCGACTGGGTCGACGAACAAAGCTGACGGCATAGACTATAATCATTCTCATTATCATGCTCAGAATGTTGACGCCTGAACCATGACGATGGCATCCATCCCACCCGCCCCCAGCCCCGCCGACGGCGCCGCCGCCGAACCGCCCCGTCCCGTCCAGGTCTGGCCCGACGAATTCGCCGCCCGCTACCGGGCGGCCGGCCACTGGCGCAATGAAACCTTCGGCACCTGGCTGCGCGAACGCGCCACGGCCCACCCCGACCGCCTGGCCGTGGTGGGCGGCGACCAGCGCTGGACCTACGCCGAGCTGGATCGCCGCGCCAGCGCCCTGGCGGCCGGATTCCTGCAAGCCGGGCTGCGCCAGGGCGACCGCGTGCTGGTGCACCTGCCCAACATCCCCGACTTCATCGCCGTGGTGATGGGCCTGTTCCGCGCCGGCCTGATCCCGGTCTACGCCCTGCCCGCGCACCGCATCACGGAAATCGAGCACTTCGCCCGGGGATCGGGCGCGCGCGCCTACGTGGCCGCCGCCGCGCACGCCGGCTTCGACTACACGGCGCTGGCGCGCGAACTCCAGGACCGCCAGCCGCGCGTCGCACATGTCTGGATCGCCGCGCCCGCCGGCGCCACGGCGCAAGACGCGGCCGTCCCGGCCGATCCGTTCCCGCGCCTGGACGCGCTCTACGCCACGAACGGCGCCGCCGTCCCGGCCAGCGTCTCGCAAGGCGGGGACGTCGCCTTTCTGCAGATCTCCGGCGGCAGCACGGGGCTGTCCAAGCTGATCCCGCGCACGCACGACGACTACATCTACACCCTGCGCGAATCCGCCCGCATCTGCGGGCTGGACGCGGACACCGTCTTCCTGGGCGCGCTGCCGATCGCGCACAACTTCCCCATGAGCTCGCCGGGCTTCCTGGGCACGCTGTACGCGGGCGGCCGCGTGGTGCTCGCCCCCTCGCCCGATCCGGAATCGTGCTTCGCCCTGGTCGAGCGCGAACACGTCACGGTCACCAGCCTGGTGCCGCCGCTGCTGCTGCAATGGCTGGACCGCGCGCCCGCCTCGGGACGCGACCTGGGCAGCCTGCGCGCCATCCAGGTGGGCGGCGCCAAGCTGTCGGCCGAGATCGCCCGCCGCGTACGCCCCACCCTGGGCGCCACGCTGCAGCAGGTCTTCGGCATGGCCGAAGGGCTGGTGAACTACACCCGCCTGGACGACCCGGAAGAGCTCATCATCCACACCCAGGGCCGTCCCATCAGCCCCGACGACGAGATCCTGATCCTCGACGACGAGGGCCGGCCGGTCGCGCCGGGCCAGGCGGGCCACCTGCTGACGCGCGGCCCCTACACGATCCGCGCCTATCACGACAATCCGTCGGCCAACGCGCGCTCCTTCACCGAGGACGGCTACTACCGCACCGGCGACGTGGTGCGCATGACCCCCGAAGGCTACCTGGAGGTCCAGGGCCGCGCGGGCGACCACATCAACCGCGCCGGCGAAAAGATCTCCGCCGAGGAGATCGAGGACCACCTGCTGTCGCACCCGCGGGTCTTCGACGCCGCCGTGGTGTCCGTGCCGGACGAATACCTGGGCGAGCGCAGCTGCGCCTTCATCATCCCCAAGGGCGAGCGGCCGCGCCCGGCGGACCTGAAGCGCTGGATCCGCACGCGCGGCATCGCCGACTTCAAGGTCCCCGACCAGATCGTGTTCGTGGACGCATTCGCATCCACCGCCGCCCTGAAGATCAGCCGCAAGGCCCTGCGCGCCCAGTTGCGCGCCCAATTGCTGGAACAGGAACAGCAGGAACGCGCCGCGCAGTGAGCCCGGCGCCCGACTTTCACCGACACGAAGCACCGACATGACCGCCCTCAGCCTCGAATCCATGCGCGCCGACATCGCCCGCATGCTGCACGAATCGCCCGACGACATCCGGGACGACGACAACCTGATGGACCTGGGCCTGGATTCCATGCGCCTGATGAAGCTGGCCGCGCAATGGCGCGAGGCCGGCGCGCGGCTGGAATTCGCCGATCTGGCCGCCGACGCCACCCTGGCGCACTGGTGGGCGATCGTGGCGCGCGGCCTGGCGCGCGAGGCATGAACCAGCAACCCGACCGGACGGCCGCCGGCGGGATGGCCCAGGCCATGCCCGCCGCCGATCCGGCCTGGGCTCCGCTGACCGAGGCCCAGGAAGGCCTGTGGTACGCCCAGCGCCTGGACCCGGCCAATCCGATCTTCAACCCGGCGCACCGCACCACGCTGCGCGGTCCGCTGGACGTGCCGCGCTTCGAGCGGGCCGTGAACCAGGCGCTGGCCGAGGCCGAATCCCTGTCCCTGCGCTTCGAGGGCCGCCCCGACGGCCCGGCGCAATGCATCGACCCCGCACGCGCGCCGCGCCTGGAAATCCGCGACTTGCGCCACCTGCCGGAAACGCAGGCGCACGCGCGGGCGGACGACTGGATCCGGGGCGACCTGCGGCGGCCCGTCGATCCCGTGCGCGATCCCCTGTCGCGCCAGGTCCTGTTCCTGTGCGGTCCGGCGCTGGCGCTGTGGTACCAGCGCGTGCACCACCTGGCCGCCGATGGCTACGGCATGGCCCTGATCGAGGGCCGCGCCATCCGCCTCTACCGGGCGCTGGGCGAAGGCGCCGCCGACCGCGAGCCGCCGCTGGCGCCGCTGGCGCCGGTCTGGGACGAGGACCGCGCCTGGCGCGCCGATCCGAAGCGCGCGCAGGCCCGTGAATTCTGGCTGGCGCAATGCGCGGGCCACGTGCCCGCCGCCAGCCTGGCCGCCGGGTCGGCGCTGAGCGCCCATGACTGCCTGCGCATGGAGCACGAGGCGCCCGCCACGCTGGTCGAGTCGCTGCGGGCACTGGAGGCCGCCACCGAAATCGGCTGGCCCGACATCCTCACCGCCCTGGGCGCCGCCTACGTGGCGCGCCACCTGGGGCCGTCCGAATGCGTGACGGGGGTGCCCGCCATGGGCCGCCTGGGCAGCAGGAGCGCCCGGGCCGTGGCGACCGTGATGAACGTGCTGCCCTGGGCCTGGACTCCGGACGAGGACGCCCCGCTGGCCGACACGCTGCGGGACGCCGCCCGATCGCTGCGCGGCCTGCGGCGCCACAGCCGCTACCGCGCCGAGCACCTGCGCCGCGACCTGGCGCTGCCGGGCGGCCTGCCGCGCCTGCACGGCCCGATCCTGAACATCCTGCCCTTCGACGCGCCCTACGCGGCCGCCGGGCTGGACGCCTCGCAGGCCGTGCTGTGCACCGGCCCGGTCGAGGACCTGACCATCGGCTTCCGGGCGGCGCCCGACGGCGGCGGCCTGCGCATCGAACTGGAGGCCAATCCCGCCCTGTACGCCCCGGACCAGGTCCATGCCCACCTGCGGCGCCTGACGGCCTTCCTGGAGGCCGCCCTGGCCGCCCCCCGCCTCGCCGGCGTGCCCACCCTGACGGCGGACGAGCACGAACGCTGGGCGCTGGCGCCCAACCGCACCGACCATGCCGTGCCCGCCGGCACGCTCTGGACGCGCATCCGCGACCGGCTGCGCGCCGAGCCCGGCCGCGTCGGCCTGGAAGACGAAGCGGGCGCCTGGACCTATGCCGACATCGACGCCTGGACGGCGCGCGCGGCGCGGCGCCTGCGCGCCCTGGGCGCGGGCCCCGGCGCCCTGGCGGCCGTGGCCCTGCCGCGCTCGGCGCGGCGCGTGCTGTGCATGCTGGCGATCCTGCGCAGCGGCGCGGCCTACCTGCCCCTGGACCCGCGCCAGCCGGCCGCGCGCCTGCGCGGCATCCTGGGCGATGCCCGCGCCCGCGTCCTGATCGGCCCCGCCGCGCTGTGCGAGGGACTGGACACCCGGCCGCTGGCGGCGGACACGCTGGGCGACGCGGACACAGGGTCCGGTCCAGCGGACCTCGACGCCTCCACGGCGGACGAGGCGGCGGCCGGCGCCGGCCCCGAAGACCCCGCCTACGTCATCTACACCTCCGGCTCGACCGGCGCGCCCAAGGGCGCCATCGTGCCCCACGCGGCCATCGTCAACCGGCTGGAATGGATGCGCGCGCACTACGCCATCGGACCGGACGACCGCATCCTGCAGAAGACCCCGGCGACCTTCGACGTGTCCGTCTGGGAACTGTTCCTGCCCTTCCTGAGCGGCGCCCGCCTGGTGGTCGCCCCGCCCGACGCGCACCGCGACCCGGCCTGGCTGTGCCGGCTGGTGCGCGAACGGCGCATCACCGTGATGCACTTCGTGCCGTCCATGCTGGCCGCCGTGCTGGACGAGCCCGCCGCCCGGGGCCTGGAGGCCCGCCTGGTGTTCTGCAGCGGCGAGGCCCTGTCCGCCGCGCTGCGCGACCGCTTCCACCGCACGATCCGGGCGGAACTGCACAACCTGTACGGCCCGACCGAGGCCGCCGTGGACGTGTCCCACTGGCCGGCCGGCGCGGACGACGACAGCCAGCCCGTCCCCATCGGCTGGCCGGTCTGGAACACCCGGCTGCACGTGCTGGACGACCGGCTGCGGCCCGTGCCGCCCGGCACGCCCGGCCAGCTGTACCTGGGTGGCCGCCAGCTGGCGACCGGCTACCTGGGCCGGCCCGACCTGACGGCCGAACGCTTCGTCCCGGCCCCGGCCGGCCTGCCGGACGACCGGCTGTACGCCACCGGCGACCTGGCCGCGCGGCGCGAGGACGGTGCCGTGGTCTACCTGGGCCGCCTGGACCATCAGGTCAAGCTGCGCGGCCAGCGCATCGAGCTGGGCGAAATCGAAGCCGTGCTGGCGTCCCACCCGGACGTCGCCCAGGCGGCCGTCCTGGCCCGCGAGGACCGGCCCGGCCAGACGCTGCTGGCGGCCTACGTGGTACCCGAGCCCGGCCGCCCCTTCGACCGCGACGCCCTGGCGGCCCACATGGCCGGCCGCCTGCCGGACTACATGGTGCCGACCGCCTGGGTGCCGCTGGCGGCGCTGCCGGTCACGGCCAACGGCAAGCTCGACCGCAAGGCGCTGCCCGCCCCCGAACTGTCCGGACCGGAGACGTCCCGCCCCCCGCGCACCGCCGCCGAACGCCGGGTGGCCGAGGCCTTCCGCGCCGTGCTGGGGCTGCCGGAGCTGCCGGGTGCGGACGATGATTTCTTCGCCCTGGGCGGGCATTCGCTGCTGGCGGCGCGCCTGGCCCTGGCGCTGCGCGACGGCCACGACCTCTCGCTAGGCACGGTCTTCCAATACCCCACGGTGGCCCGCCTGGCCGCCCACCTGGAGGACGAGGGCGGACGCGCGGAGAGCGCCGCGCAGGCCGGCTTCGGTCCCGTCGTGACCCTGCGCGAGGCCGCCGGCCGCCCGGCGCTGTTCTGCATCCACCCGGCCGGCGGCCTGTCCTGGTGCTACGGCACGCTGGCCCGCGCCCTGCCCACGCCGCGCACGGTCCACGGCCTGCAGGCGCCCGCCCTGGCCCTGGACGGCGGCGCGCCCGCCGACAGCCTGGCCGACATGGCGCGCAACTATGCCGACCGGGTGCTGGCGCTGCAGGCCGAAGGCCCGTACCACTTGGCCGGCTGGTCCGTGGGCGGCATCCTGGCCCAGGCCGTGGCCGCCGAGCTCCAGGCGCGCGGCCGGTCCGTGGGCGTGGTCGCCCTGCTGGACGCCTATCCCTGCGAGGCCTGGCGGGACCGTCCCGAGCCCGCCCCCGAGGACCTGTACAAGGCGCTGCTGCACATCGCCGGCGCCGATCCGCACGCCCTGCCGCCGGAACGCCTGAACCGGCGCGGCGTCGTCGAATTCCTGCGCGCCCAGGGCCATCCGCTGGGCGAACTGTCCGACACGCGGCTGGACGCGGTCTTCGAGACCGTCGGCCACACCAACCGCCTGGTGCGCGGCCACCGGCACGCGCGCTACGAAGGCGCGGCGCTGCACTTCCAGGCCGCCCTGGACCACGCCGACTCCGGCCTGGATCCGCGCATGTGGCGGCCGCACGTCGGCACGCTGACCTGCCATGCGGTGGACAGCACCCATGCCGGCCTGCCGGGCGCCGCCGCGACGGCCTGCATCGCGCCCATTCTGGACGCCTGCCTGCGGACGGCCGACCGCCCGGCGCCGGTCGCCGCAACCGCATGAACCTCTTTTCCACCGTCATCCAATCGCACGAGGAACCCGCATGAACACGCATCCCACTTCCCACCCGGCGCTGCGGCGCGGCGCCCGCGCCCTGCTGGCCGGCGCCGCCCTGGCCCTGGCCGCCGGCTGCGCGGCCACGGGCCCGGACACGCGGCAATCCGCGCCCGCGGCCCCGGCCGCCGCCGCGCCGACCTGGTCCGTCGCGGCGACGGCCGTCGACATGCCCCCGGGCGTCTACCAGGGCGCCTACAGCGCGCGCGCGCAGCGCCTGTTCGTGACCTCGGCCATCGGCCGCCCGCCGGTGAAGGAATCGCGCCTGCTCGCCATCGATCCATCCAGCCTGCGCGTCGTCGCCTCCGTCGTCCCGGCCCTGCAGGCCAGCCGCACGGATGGCCAGGTGGAGGCCGTCTACGGCCTGACGGTGGACGACGCCCGCAGCCAGATCTGGACCACGAACACCCGCAGCGGCTCGGTCGCCGTCTACCGGGAGTCGGACCTGTCCCTGGTCAAGCAGTTCCCCGACGACGTGACGCCGCACGCGCGCGACGTGCTGGTCGACGCCGCGCACAACCGCGCCTACGTCTCCTCGCCAGCCTCCAACGTCATCCACGTGTTCGACAGCGCCACGCTGCAACCGCTGCCCGGCATCACGCTCACCGGCGCTGGCGAAGCGCCCAAGCCGATGAGCCTGACGCTGGACGCCGACCATCAGCGCCTGTACACCGTCAGCCTGAACACGGCCGAAGTCTTCGCCATCGACACGGCCACCGGCCGGCAGGCCGCCCGCTACACCGTGCCCGGCGCCCAGGGCGCCTCCGGCATCGCCGTGGACGGCCAGGCGCAGCGGATCTACGTGGCGGCCCAGAAATCCGGCGACCTGACGGTGCTGGACGCCCGGGACGGCCGGGTCCTGCAACACCTGGCGACCGGTGCCGGCGCCCTGAACGTCGCCTTCGATCCGGTCCACCGCCTGGCCTACGTCGCCAACCGCGGCGCGGGCACCGTCACCGTCGTGGACGAACACGGCGTGATCCAGGCCCAGGTGGACACCGGATCCGCCCCGAACCACATCGCCCTGGATCCGCGGGGCGATGCCTGGGTGCTGGTGAAAAAGAGCAAGGACGACCCGCGTGGCGACCGCCTGGTGCGCATCGAGGTCCGCCGCTGATCATGGACATGCTTGCCCGCACGCCCCCGGATCCGCGCACCGGCGCCCTGGCCGGCTTCCAGCCGGGCGACAGCCTGTTCACCGCGCAGGGCCTGGGGTTCCATGGCCAGGGCTGCCTGCTGCAGGCCGCTCCCCGAGAGGACGTGGGCGCCTGCGCCGCCCGCCTGCTCGCGCAAGCGGCCGAGATGCGCGCCGGAACGGGAACGGATGCGCCGGACGCGGACGGCGCGCGCGCCCTGCTGCTGGGCCTGCTGCCCTACGATCCGGACGGTCCGGCGCCGGCCCTGCTGCGCGTGCCCCGGACGCTGCGGCGCATCGCCGCGCCGCACGACCTGCCGCCCGCGCGGCGCGGCGCCATCCTCCGGCGCCGGGAACACCCCGACCAGGCCGGGTACGAGCGCAGCGTGGGCGCGGCGCTCGAACGGCTCGGCCGCGGCGACGGCCTGCGCAAGCTGGTGCTGTCCCGCACCCTGGAACTGGAACTGGACCGCCCCCTGGACCTGCCCGAAGTCCTGGCGCGGTTGTGGCGGGCCAGCCCGCACGGCCACACCTACGCGCTGCCCGTGTCCGGGACCGGACAGGACTATTTCCTGGGCGCCAGCCCCGAACTGCTGGTGCGCCGGGAAGGCCGCCGGGTGCGCGTGCATCCCCTGGCGGGCACGGCCGCGCGCCATCCCGACGCCGCCGAGGACGCCCGCATCGCCCAGGCGCTGCTGGACTCGCCCAAGGACCGGCTGGAGCACGCCGTCGTGGTCGAGGCCATCGAAGCCGCGCTGCGGCCCCTGTGCCGCACGCTGGACATCCCCGCGCGGCCCGGCCTGACCTCGACCGCCCGGCTCTGGCACCTGGGCACCCTGATCGAGGGCGAGCTGGCCGATCCCGCCATCAGCGCCCTGGACCTCGCCATCGCCCTGCACCCCACCCCGGCCGTCTGCGGCCTGCCCACGGCGGACGCCCGGCGCGCCATCGCGGGGCTCGAGCCCTTCGAGCGCGGCTACTTCGCCGGGGCCGTCGGCTGGTGCGACGCGGCCGGCGACGGCGCCTGGGCGGTCGCCATCCGCTGCGCCCAGGCCAGCGGCCGCCGGCTCACCCTCTCGGCCGGCGCGGGCATCGTCCCCGGCTCGGTCCCCGAGCTCGAATACCAGGAAACCGGCAACAAGCTGCGCACCGTCCTGGACGCGCTGGGGCTTCTTTAAAGCCGCCAGCCCGCCCCTTCCGGAGTTTCGTTTCATGAGCATCCCCTCCCTGCCGTCCTATGCCATGCCCCACGAGCCCGCGAGCAACCGCGTGGGCTGGCGTCCCGACGCGCGCCGCGCCGCCCTGCTGATCCACGACATGCAGGACTATTTCCTGAGCAAGTACGATGTGACGCAGGCGCCGATCCCCGACCTGATCACCGCCATCGTCCACCTGCGAGATCGCTGCCGCGACCTCGGCATCCCCGTGTTCTACACCGCCCAGCCGCCCGTGCAGCCCGAGGCCGACCGGGCGCTGCTGAACGACTTCTGGGGGCCGGGCCTGACCGCGCCGGAACACCGCGACGGCGCGCGCATCGTCGCGGCGCTGAGCCCGCGTCCGGGAGATACCGTACTGACCAAGTGGCGCTACAGCGCCTTCCAGCGCTCCGACCTGCGGGAACGGCTGCGCGCCCAGGACCGCGACCAGCTCATCATCACCGGCGTCTACGCCCACATCGGCTGCCTGGCCACCGCGCTGGAAGCCTTCATGCAGGACGTCCAGCCCTTCCTGGCCATCGACGCCTGCGCCGACTTCAGCCTGGAAGACCATCGGATGGCCATCACCCACGTCGCGCGCCGCTGCGGCGTGAGCCTGACCCTGGACGAGATCTTCAACGCCCTGGCGCGGGACGCCGCAATCCCCTCCACCCGCGAGACCCACGCATCATGAACGCCCTGCCCGACACCGACCCGGCCGCGCACCGCCAGGACGACTTCCCGGACCGCCACATCCTCGTCACCGGCGCCGCCAGCGGCATCGGCGCCGCCGTCGCCCGGCAGCTGCTCGCCCGGGGCGCCCGCGTCTCCGCCGTCGACCTCGACGAAGCCGGCCTGCAACGCCTGCATGCGCATGCGGCGGACGCCGCCTCCGGCGGCACCGACCTGTCCGGCCGCCTGTGGACCGCCCCCCTGGACGTGCGCGACGCCGCGCGGGTCGAACACGTCGTCGCCCAGGCCGAGGCCGCCCTGGGACCGCTCCACGGCCTGGCCAGCGTCGCCGGCGTCCTGGAAATGGGCGACGTCGCCGACCTGGACGACGCCCAATGGGCGCACTGCTTCGACGTCAACGCCACCGGCGTCTTCCACGTCTGCCGCGCCGTCGCCCGCCGCCTGCGCGAACGCCGCGACGGCGCCATCGTCGCCGTCAGCTCCAACGCCGCCACCACGCCGCGCGCCGGCATGGCCGCCTACGCCGCCTCCAAGGCCGCCGCCACCCAGCTCGCCCGCTGCCTGGGCCTGGAGCTGGCCCCGCACGGCATCCGGGTCAACATCGTTTCGCCCGGCTCCACCGACACCGCCATGCAGCAGGCCATGTGGGCGCTGGGCAGCTCGCGCGAAGCCGTCATCGCCGGCGACCCCGCCCGCTGGCGCCTGGGCATCCCCCTGGCCAAGATCGCCGCCCCCGACGAAATCGCCCACGCCGTCCTGTTCCTGCTCTCCGACCAGGCCAGCCACATCACCCTGCACGATCTGCGGGTGGACGGCGGCGCGACGCTGGATAGGTGAACCTGCGTCTTGCGCCGCGCCTTCGGCTTGCTGCCCCCCAAGGGGGTGCTTTTTGCCTTGGGACGGCCCGGCGGCAAAAAAATCCGCCACCCTTCCATCGGGGTTTTCCCTGGATCCTGAAAACCAGCTGTCCACGACAATACCTATTTTTCATTCGACTTGATATGTCCCTATATATCAAACATCGATGAAATGCCATCTATAAATAGGGACACATCAAAAGAAAATCCTATTGTCACCAAGGACTTGGAGCGGTAATTTCCACCTTCTGCCGTTCGGAACGGCACCCGTGTTCCGCCTCGCGAGTCCCATCATGACCCACCCCGCCTCCTGTCCCCCCGGCCTGCCGGCCGCCCAGGGTCTGTACCGCCCCGAACAAGAGCACGACGCCTGCGGCGTCGGCTTCGTCGCCCACATCAAGGGCCACAAGAGCCACGCCGTCATCCAGCAGGCCCTCAAGATCCTGGAAAACCTCGATCACCGGGGCGCCGTCGGCGCCGACGAGCT
This sequence comes from Castellaniella denitrificans, assembly GCF_042653765.1. NCBI lineage: Bacteria > Pseudomonadati > Pseudomonadota > Betaproteobacteria > Burkholderiales > Alcaligenaceae > Castellaniella > Castellaniella denitrificans. The sequence goes on from NZ_JBHSEZ010000006.1 coordinate 182,178, forward strand.
CATGGGCGACGGCGCGGGCATCCTCATCCAGATCCCCGACCAGCTCTACCGCGAGGAAATGGCCGCCCAGGGCGTCACCCTGCCGCAGCCCGACGACTACGGCGTCGCCATGGTGTTCCTGCCCAAGGAAACCGCCTCGCGCCTGGCCTGCGAGCGCGAGCTCGAACGCGCCGTGCGCGACGAGGGACAGGTCGTGCTCGGCTGGCGCGACGTCCCCGTCGACCGCGACATGAAGATGTCGCCCGCCGTGCGGGCCTGCGAACCCGTCATCCGCCAGCTCTTCATCGGCCGCGGGCACGACATCATGGTGCCCGACGCCCTGGAGCGCAAACTCTACGTCATCCGCAAGACCGCCAGCCACGCCATCCAGCGCATGCAGCTCGCGCACGGCCAGGAATACTTCGTGCCCTCGATCTCGGTGCGCACCGTGGTCTACAAGGGCCTGCTGCTGGCCAACCAGGTGGGCCTGTACTACCGCGACCTGGCCGACACCCGCGCCGTCTCGGCCCTGGCCCTGGTGCACCAGCGCTTCTCCACCAACACCTTCCCGGCCTGGCCGCTCGCGCACCCCTACCGCATGATCGCCCACAACGGCGAGATCAACACCGTCAAGGGCAACTTCAACTGGCTGCGCGCCCGCGAAGGCGCGATGAGCTCGGCCGTGCTGGGCGAGGACCTGGGCAAGCTCTATCCCATCGTCTACGAAGGCCAGTCCGACACCGCCACCTTCGACAACTGCCTGGAACTGCTGGTCATGTCGGGCTATTCCCTGGCCCACGCCATGATGATCATGATCCCGGAGGCCTGGGAGCAGCACGCCGACATGGACGAGTCGCGGCGCGCCTTCTACGAATACCACGCCGCCCTGATGGAGCCCTGGGACGGTCCCGCCGCCGTGGCCTTCACCGACGGGCGCCAGATCGGCGCCACGCTGGACCGCAACGGCCTGCGCCCGGCGCGCTACCTGATCACCGACGACAACATGGTGATCCTGGCGTCCGAGGCCGGCACGCTGCCGATCCCCGAGCACCGCATCGTCAAGAAATGGCGCCTGCAGCCCGGCCGCATGCTGCTGATCGACCTGCAGCAGGGCCGCATCATCGAGGACGAGGAAATCAAGTCCCAGCTGGCCAACGCGCACCCCTACCCGCAGTGGATCGAGCGCCTGCGCCTGAAGCTGGACGACCTGCCCGCCCTGAAGGCCGACGACCTGCCCGAGCCCTCCGCCAGCCTGCTGGACCGCCAGCAGGCCTTCGGCTGGACCCAGGAGGACTTCAAGTTCATCCTGGAACCGATGGCGAAGAACGGCGAGGAAGCCATCGGCTCCATGGGCAACGACGCGCCGCTGACCGTGCTGTCGGACCGGCCCAAGCCCTTCTACAACTATTTCCGCCAGATGTTCGCCCAGGTGACCAACCCGCCGATCGACCCGATCCGCGAGCAGATGGTCATGTCGCTGGTGTCCTTCATCGGACCCAAGCCCAACCTGCTGGACATCAACAACGTCAACCCGCCGCTGCGCCTGGAGATCAGCCAGCCGGTGCTGGACCGGGCCGCCATGGCCCAGCTGCGCCACATCAGCCGCCAGACCGGCGACAAGTTCCGCTGCTGCGAACTGGACATCGTCTACCCGGTGGCCTGGGGCCGCGAGGGCATCGAGGCCTGCCTGGCCTCGCTGTGCGCGACCGCGGCCGACGCGGTGCTGAGCGGCGACAACATCCTGCTGCTCAGCGACCGCCGCGTGGACGCGGATCACGTCGCGATCCCCGCGCTGCTGGCCACGTCGGCCATCCACCAGCACCTGATCCGCGCCGGCCTGCGCACCCGCACCGGCCTGATCGTGGAAACCGGCTCGGCGCGCGAGACGCACCATTTCGCGCTGCTGGGCGGCTACGGCGCCGAGGCCGTGCATCCCTGGCTGGCGCTGGAGACCCTCGCCGCGGGGGTGGGCCCCCATGCGGAGCCCGGCTCCCCGGCGGCGCTCACCGACGCCGCCAAGGCCACCGAGAACTACATCAAGGCGATCGGCAAGGGACTGAAGAAGGTCATGTCCAAGATGGGCATCTCGACCTACATGTCCTACACCGGCGCGCAGATCTTCGAGGCGGTGGGCCTGCACGACAGCCTGGTGAAGAAATACTTCACCGGCACGCCCAGCAACATCTCGGGCATCGACATCTTCCAGGTGGCGGAGGAAGCCCTGCGCACCCACCAGGCGGCCTTCAGCGCCGATCCGGTGCTGGCCGGCGCGCTGGACGAGGGCGGCGAATACGCCTTCCGCATCCGCGGCGAACAGCACCTGTGGACGCCGGACTCGATCGCCAAGCTGCAGCACGCCACGCGCGCCAACAATTATTCGACCTTCAAGGAATACGCCCAGCTCATCAACGACCAGTCGCGCCGCCACATGACGCTGCGCGGCCTGTTCGAGTTCCGCGTCGATCCGGCCAAGGCCATCCCCCTGTCGGAGGTCGAACCCGCCAAGGAAATCGTCAAGCGCTTCGCCACCGGCGCCATGTCGCTAGGCTCGATCTCCACCGAGGCGCACGCCACCCTGGCCGTGGCCATGAACCGCATCGGCGGCAAGTCCAACACCGGCGAGGGCGGCGAGGACGCGCTGCGCTACCGCGCCGAGATGCGGGCCGGCAAGCCCACGGTGAGGAAGGGCGACACCATCGCGTCCGTCCTGGGCCAGGACCGCATCGTCGCCGACATCCCGCTGGCGGCCGGCGATTCGCTGCGCTCGCGCATCAAGCAGGTGGCCTCGGGGCGCTTCGGCGTCACGGCCGAATACCTGTGCAGCGCCGACCAGATCCAGATCAAGATGGCCCAGGGCGCCAAGCCCGGCGAAGGCGGGCAGCTGCCGGGCCACAAGGTCACGGACTACATCGCCCAGCTGCGCTATTCGGTGCCGGGCGTGGGCCTGATCTCGCCCCCGCCGCACCACGACATCTATTCGATCGAGGACCTGGCGCAGCTGATCCACGACCTGAAGAACGTCAACGAGCGCGCCTCGATCTCGGTGAAGCTGGTGGCGGAGGTCGGCGTGGGCACGGTGGCCACCGGCGTGGCCAAGGCCAAGGCCGACCACGTGGTCATCGCCGGCCATGACGGCGGCACGGGCGCCTCGCCCGTGTCCTCGATCAAGCACGCCGGCATCCCCTGGGAACTGGGCCTGGCCGAGACGCAGCAGACCCTGGTGCTGAACCGCCTGCGCAGCCGCATCCGCGTGCAGGCCGACGGCCAGATGAAGACCGGCCGCGACGTGGCCATCGCCGCCATGCTGGGGGCCGACGAGGTCGGCTTCGCCACGGCGCCGCTGATCGTCGAAGGCTGCGTCATGATGCGCAAGTGCCACCTGAACACCTGCCCGACGGGGGTCGCCACCCAGGATCCCGAACTGCGCAAGAAGTTCAACGGCAAGCCCGAATACGTCGTCAATTATTTCTTCTTCGTGGCCGAGGAAGTGCGCGAGATCATGGCCCAGCTGGGCATCCGCACCTTCGACGAGCTGATCGGCCGCGTCGACCTGCTCGACATGCGCAAGGGCATCGAGCACTGGAAGGCGCGCGGGCTGGACTTCGGCCGGATCTTCCACCAGGTGCCCACCGAGGACCCGGTGCGCCACGCGCAATCCCAGGACCACGGCCTGTCGCACGCGCTGGACCACCAGCTGATCGAGCGCAGCAAGGCGGCGCTGGAACGCGGCGAGAAAGTGTCCTTCATCACCCCGGTGCGCAACCGCAACCGCACCATCGGCGCGATGCTGTCGGGCGAGGTGGCGCGCCGCTACGGCCATGAAGGACTGCCCGACGACACCATCCACATCCAGTGCAACGGCGCGGCCGGGCAGAGCTTCGGCGCCTTCCTGGCCCACGGCGTGACCCTGGACCTGGTGGGCGAGGCCAACGACTACGTCGGCAAGGGCCTGTCGGGCGGCCGCCTGATCCTGCGCTCGCCCAACGATTTCCGCGGCTTCGGCCCCGACCACATCATCGCCGGCAACACGGTGCTGTACGGCGCCACCGGCGGCGAGGCCTATTTCAACGGCGTGGCCGGCGAACGCTTCGCGGTGCGCAATTCGGGCGCCGCGGCCGTCGTCGAAGGCACGGGCGACCACGGCTGCGAATACATGACGGGCGGCACCGTGGTGGTGCTGGGCGAGACGGGCCGCAATTTCGCGGCCGGCATGTCCGGCGGGATCGCCTACGTCTGGGATCCGGAGCAGGTCTTCGCGCGCCGCTGCAACACCGGCATGGTGCACCTGGACCCGATGGAGACCGACGAGGCCCAGCGGCAGGCCGGCGAGCCGCAGTTCTGGCACAGCCTGGAGCGCAACGGCGCGCGCGAAACCGACGAGACGATCGTGCGCCGCCTGGTGGAAAACCATTTCCGCCACACCGGCAGCTTCCGCGCCCGGGAAATCCTGGAAGACTGGAACCAGGCGCGCCGCGCCTTCGTCAAGGTCACTCCGATCGAATACCGCCGCGCCCTGGGCGAACTGTGGCAGGCGGCCCAGACCCAGGCCCAGGCCGCCTGAAGGAACATCGCATCATGGGAAAAATCACTGGCTTCATGGAATTCGCGCGGGTCAAGCCGGCCTACGAGGCGCCGGAATCCCGCCTGCGCCACTGGAAGGAATTCGTCTCGCCGCTGACCGACGAGCAGGCCCGCATCCAGGGCGCGCGCTGCATGGACTGCGGGGTGCCGTTCTGCACGCACGGCTGCCCGGTCAACAACATCATTCCGGACTGGAACGACCTGGTCTACCGCCAGGACTGGAAGCGCGCGCTCGACGTGCTGCTGTCGACCAACAATTTCCCGGAGTTCACCGGCCGCATCTGCCCCGCGCCCTGCGAGGCGGCCTGTACGCTGAACCTGAACGACACAGCCGTCGGCATCAAGTCGATCGAGCACACGATCATCGAGCGCGGCTGGCAGGAAGGCTGGGTGGTGCCCCAGCCGCCCGCGCGCAAGACGGGCAAGCGGGTCGCCATCGTCGGCTCCGGGCCGGCCGGCCTGGCCTGCGCGCAGCAGCTGGCGCGCGCCGGGCACAGCGTGTCGGTCTATGAAAAGAGCAATCGCATCGGCGGACTGCTGCGCTACGGGATTCCGGACTTCAAGCTGGAAAAGTCGCACATCGACCGGCGCCTGGCGCAGATGGAGGCCGAGGGGGTGGAATTCTTCCCCTCGACCTACGTGGGCCGCGCGGAACACGCGGAAGACGGCCTGACGGTGGTGACGCCCGACGAGCTGCTGGCGCAGCACGACGCGGTGGTGCTGACGGGCGGATCCGAGCAGCCGCGCGACCTGCCGGTGCCGGGCCGCGATCTGCGCGGGGTGCATTTCGCCATGGACTTCCTGCGCCAGCAGAACAAGATCAACCACGGCGACCGGATCGCCAAGCCGATCAGCGCGAAAGGCAAGCACGTGGTGGTGATCGGCGGCGGCGACACGGGGTCGGACTGCGTGGGGACGAGCAACCGCCAGGGGGCGGCGTCGGTGACGCAGTTCGAGCTGATGTTCCGCCCCCCGGAGGAAGAGGACAAGCTGCTGACCTGGCCCTACTGGCCGATCCGCCTGCGCACCTCGTCCTCGCACGAGGAAGGCTGCCAGCGCGACTGGGCGGTGGGCACCCAGGCTTTCGAGGGCAAGGGCGGCAAGGTGGAAAAACTGGTCGCGACGCGCCTGGAGTGGCTGAAGGACAAGGCGACGGGCCAGATGAAGATGCGCGAGGTGAAGGATTCGCAATTCGAGATCCAGGCGGACCTGGTGCTGCTGGCGATGGGCTTCGTGTCGCCGGTGCGTTCGGTGCTGGACGCGTTCGGCGTGGAGGTGGACGGCCGCGGGAACGCGCGGGCGAACACCGACGATTACTGCAGTTCCCGGGCGAAGGTGTTCGCCGCGGGGGACATGCGGCGCGGGCAGTCGCTGGTGGTGTGGGCGATCCGCGAGGGGCGGCAGTGCGCGCGCTCGGTGGACGAGTATCTGATGGGGTCTTCGGTCCTGCCTCGCTGAGGCCCCGATCCCGCCGAGGCGGGCGGGCGCCAGGGAACGTGCGTGGCGGCAAGCCGGGTACAATCAATCCCAAAGACAGGCGTCCGCCCCCCTTCCAATGACCGACACCTCCTCCGATCCCCTTGTCACCTTCGATGGCGTTTCGCTCGGCTACGGCGACTTCACCGTGCTGCGCGGCATCGACCTGCGGGTCATGCCCGGCCAGGTCGTGGCCATGATGGGCGGTTCGGGCTCGGGCAAGACGACGCTGCTGCGGGCCGTGACCGGCCAGCTGCCGGCGCAGGCGGGGCAGATCCGCGTGTTCGGCCAGGACATGGCCCACCTGGACGGCGAGCCGCTGCGCGCCGTGCGCCAGCGGATGGGCGTGCTGTTCCAGAGCGGGGCGCTGTTCACCGACCTGAACGTCTTCGAGAACGTGGCCTTTCCGCTGCGCGAGCACACCCGCATTTCCGAGCAGCAGATCCTGGAACGGGTGCTGGACAAGCTCCAGGCGGTGGGACTGCGGCACGCGGCGCATCTGCGGATCTCGGAGGTTTCCGGCGGGATGGCGCGGCGCGTGGCGCTGGCGCGGGCGATCGTGCTGGAACCGGAACTCATCCTGTACGACGAACCATTCGCGGGGCTGGACCCGATTTCCCTGGGCATCACGGCGCAGCTGATCCGCACGATGACGAACCAGCTGGGCTGCGCGTCGATCCTGATCACGCACGACGTGGAGGAATCGTTCGCCATCGCGGACCAAGTCTACCTGATCGGCCAGGGCCGGCAGATCGCCCGGGGCACGCCGGCGGAACTGTCCGCCTCGCAGGACGAATACCTGCAGCAATTCCTCCAGGGCCGTCCCGACGGACCGATCGGCTTCCACTATCCCCTGACGCCGGCCTTCGAACGCTGGCTGGCCGCCCGGAGGGCCGCATGAGCACGCAGGGCCGCGCCAAGGGGGCGATATGAACGCGTTCGCGAGCCGCATCGCCGCGCTGGGACACGGCTTCGCGGCCATGATCACCGGCCTGGGCGCCTTCGCGCGCCTGCTCGGGGCCATCCTGGCGCGCAGCGGCGTGGTGCTGCGCCGCCCGCGCCTGACGGCCCAGCAGGTCCACTTCATCGGCAACCACTCCCTGCTGATCATCGGGGTCTCGGGCCTGTTCGTGGGCTTCGTGCTGGGCCTGCAGGGCTACTACACGCTGAACCGCTACGGCTCGGAAGAGGCCCTGGGCCTGCTGGTGGCCCTGTCGCTGACGCGCGAACTGGGGCCGGTGGTGACGGCGCTGCTGTTCGCGGGGCGGGCCGGCACGTCGCTGACGGCGGAAATCGGCCTGATGAAGGCCGGCGAGCAGATCTCGGCCATGGAGGTCATGGCCGTGGACCCGATCCGCCGCGTCCTGGCGCCGCGCTTCTGGGGCGGGGTGATCGCCATGCCGGTCCTGGCGGCGGTCTTTTCCATGGTCGGCATCCTGGGCGGCTGGTTCGTGGGCGTGATCCTGATCGGCATCGACCCGGGCGCGTTCTGGTCGCAGATGCAAGGCGGGGTGGACGTCATCGACGACGTGCTCAACGGCGTCATCAAGAGCCTGGTCTTCGGCGTCGTCGTGACCCTGATCGCCCTCTACCAGGGCTGGACGGCGCGCGCCACCCCCGAGGGCGTCTCGCGCGCCACCACCCGCACCGTGGTCAGCGGCGCCCTGGCGGTGCTGGGGCTGGATTTCCTGCTGACGGCGCTGATGTTCGCCCACTAGGGCCTGTTCGCCAACCGAAACCTGCGGAACGAATTCATGACACGTGAAAAAACCGATTTCTGGGTAGGCCTGTTCATCCTGCTGGGCCTGGTCGCCCTGGCGTTCCTGGCGCTGCGCGCCGGCAACATGAGCTCCTTTTCCTTCGCCCCCACCTATCAGGTGCACGCCTATTTCGACAACGTCGGCGGGCTGAAGGTCCGCGCGCCCGTGAAAAGCAGCGGCGTGGTGGTCGGGCGGGTCGCCTCCATCGGCTTCGACAACCAGCGCTTCCAGGCCACGGTCACGCTGGACATGGAGCAGCCCTACGCCTTCCCGAAGGATTCCTCGGCCTCGATCCTGACCTCGGGCCTGCTGGGCGAGCAGTACGTCGGCCTGACCCCTGGGGGCGACGACAAGAACCTGGCCGACGGCGGCACGATCGAATTCACGCAGTCCGCCGTGGTGCTGGAGGACCTGATCAGCAAGTTCCTCTACAACTCGGCCGAAAAGGAAGGCTCGGCGCGAGGCACGGGCGCCGGAGGCGCCGCCGCGCCGGCCACCGGCCATTGACCGGCACCCTTTACAATGTGCGACACCTTGACGTCGCCCCGACACCGACCGCACGAGACACGACATGAATTCCACCGCCCCGACGACGGCGACACCGCGTTCCCGGCGCCTCACGGCCCGTACCGGGCTGGCCCTGGCGACAGCCGCCCTGATGGCCGGCTGCGCCCAGGTGCCGCACCCCTCGCCCAACGATCCCTGGGAATCCTACAACCGCGGCATGTACCGCTTCAACGACACGGTGGACCGCGCCGTGCTCAAGCCCATCGCCACGGGCTATGAAACCGTCACCCCACGCCCGGTGCGCACCTGCATCCACAACATCTTCGGCAACCTGGCCGACGCCTGGTCGGGCATCAACAGCCTGCTGCAGGGACGCGGCCGCGATTTCGTGGATACCTTCGGCCGGGTGCTGTTCAACAGCACGGCGGGCCTGGGCGGCTGCATCGACGTCGCCTCGATGCACGGGGCGCGCAAGATCCCCAACGATTTCGGCATGACGCTGGGCGTGTGGGGCTTCGGCTCCGGCCCGTACGTGGTGCTGCCGTTCCTGGGCTCCAGCACGGTGCGCGACGGCTCCGCCTGGGCCATTTCCCTGGCGTCGCCGGTCTCGCCCACCAGCGCGGTGTTCGCCATCGACAACGTGCCGGTGCGCAACTCGCTGCTGGGCCTGTTCGTCGTGGACACGCGCGCCAACCTGCTGGAAGCCGACCGCCTGGTGGACCAGATCGCGCTCGACAAGTACAGCTTCATCCGCGACGCCTACCTGCAGCGCCGCAAGGCCATGCTGGACAGCCGCCTGCGCAGCGGCCGCGCCTCGACCGCGGACGACCTGGACCGCTCGGCCCCGCCGTCGGCCGACCAGGCCCTGCCGGTCTACGAAGATCCGGACGCGGCGCCGGCGAACTGAACCCGCCCGGGGTCGCGTCCGGCCCGGGCATCGACCCGCCCGCCCCGAGCGGGCGGGCGCCATTATGGAGACGACGATGAGTTTTCCTGCCTTCCTGAAGATCCTGCGCCGGACGGGCGGCCTGTGCCTGCTGGGCGCGGTCCTGGGCCTGTCCGCGGCATCCGCCGGCGCGGCCGAGCGCGCGGTCGATCCCAAGGCCGCGCCGAACGATTTCCTCGAAGCCGTGGCCAACAACATGCTGGACGCGGTGAAGGCCGATCCCCAGGCGCTGCGAGGCGATCCGGGCCACATCGCGGACCTGGTGCGCCGCTACGCGATGCCGTACGTGGACATGAACAAGACGACGCGCCTGGCGGCGGGGCGCTACTGGCGCCAGGCTTCCACGGCCCAGCAGGACGCGCTGATCCAGGCGTTCACGGGAACGCTGATCCGCACCTACAGCGGGGCGTTCACGCGGGTGACGTCGGACACGACGATCTCGCTGCTGCCGTTCCGGGGCGATCCGCAGGCGGACGACGCGGTGGTGCGCACGACGATCTCGCAGCCGAACAGCGCGGCGATCGGGGTGGACTACCGGCTGGAACGGACGGACGCGGGCTGGAAGGTCTACGATCTGAACGTGGAAGGCATCTGGCTGATCCAGAACTACCGCAACCAGTTCGCCTCCGAGATCGGCAGCAACGGGATCGACGGACTGATCAAGGCGCTGAACGCGAAGCAGTGATTTCAAGCTGAACGCGCGGTGGTCGTGTTCCAAACACGCCCGCGCGCGGGCATGAAGGGCGGGGCCGCCCTGTCCGGCGGCCACGACCGCTTATAATGTCTGATGGCGCCCATTCCAGGGCGCATTGCCTGCCCATGCCCGCCCTCGATCTGCAACACGTCTCCAAAGTCTATGCCCCGCGCCAGCGATCCTGGCGCGACCGCCTGAGCGGCCGCCCCGCGTCCGCGGGCTTCCAGGCCCTGCGCGACGTCAACCTGACGGTCGAGCACGGCGAATTCTTCGGCCTGCTGGGCCCCAACGGGGCGGGCAAGACCACGCTGATCTCCATCCTGGCCGGACTGGCCCGCGCCACCCGGGGCAGCGCCCGGGTCTGTGGCCACGACGTGGTCGGCGACTTCCGCCGCGCGCGCCAGTCGCTGGGCGTCGTGCCCCAGGAAATCGTCTACGACCCCTTCTTCACCGTGCGCGAGACCCTGCGGCTGCAGTCGGGGTACTTCGGCCTGCGCGACAACGACGACTGGATCGACGAGATCCTGGACAACCTGGGATTGCTGGACAAGGCCGAGGCCAACATGCGCGAACTGTCGGGCGGCATGAAGCGCCGCGTGCTGGTGGCGCAGGCCCTGGTGCACCGTCCGCCCGTGATCATCCTGGACGAACCCACCGCCGGGGTGGACGTGGACCTGCGCCGCACGCTGTGGGACTTCATCACGCGCCTGAACCAGGCCGGCCACACGATCCTGCTCACCACCCACTACCTGGAAGAAGCCGAATCCCTGTGCGGGCGCGTGGCGATGCTGAAATCAGGCCAGGTCGTGGCGCTGGACACCACCCAGGCGCTGATGGCGCGGGTCGGCGGCGCCGACCTGGAAGACGCCTTCGTGCGCATCATGCACGACGACTCCGTGCTGGAGGCCGAGCTGTGATCCGCCCCGTCTCCCAGGCCCGCCCCGCGATGGGCTCGGGCTTCCCGACCCTGCTGCACAAGGAACTGATGCGCTTCTGGAAGGTCGGCCTGCAGACCATCGCCGCCCCGGTGGTGACGGCGCTGCTGTACCTGCTGATCTTCTCCCACGTGCTGGAGGACCGCGTCCGGGTGTACGACGCGATCTCCTACACCGCCTTCCTGATCCCCGGGCTGATGATGATGAGCATGCTGCAGAACAGCTTCGCCAATCCGTCCTCGTCCCTGATCCAGAGCCGCATCACCGGCAACCTGATCTTCGTGCTGCTGCCGCCGTTCTCCCACCGCCAGATCTTCGCCGCCTACATCCTGGCGGCGGTCGCGCGCGGGCTGACCGTGGGCGCCTGTGTCTGGCTGGTGGCGCTGTTCTTCACGCGCCTGCCGGTCGCGGCCCCCCTGTGGCTGCTGGTCTTCGCGGTGCTGTCGTGCTGGATCCTGGGCGTGCTGGGCCTGATCGCCGGCCTGTGGTCGGAAAAATTCGACCAGCTGGCGGCTTTCCAGAACTTCCTGATCATGCCCGCCACCTTCCTGTCGGGTGTGTTCTACTCGATCCACAGCCTGCCGCCCTTCTGGCAGGAAGTCTCGCGCTGGAATCCGGTCTTCTACATGATCGACGGCTTCCGCTACGGATTCTTCGCGGCGTCCGACATTTCCCCCTGGCGCGGCCTGGCCATCGTGCTGGCCGTCGCCGTGGCCCTGAGCCTGTTCGCCCTGCGCCTGCTGGCGCGCGGCTACAAATTACGGAGCTGAACCATGTCTCCCACCCCCGACCACGTCCGCCAGTACATCGCCGACAACCTGCCCTGCGAGCACCTCGAAGTCTACGGCGACGGCGCCCACTTCGAGGCCCTGATCGTCAGTTCCGTCTTCGAAGGCAAGCGCACGCTGGCCCGCCACCAGGTGGTCTACCAGGCCCTGGGCGAGCGCATGCGCGCGGAAATCCACGCCCTGTCGATGCGCACCCTGACGCCGGCCGAATACGAGACCGCGAAGAACAATGGATAAGCTGCTGATCCAGGGCGGCCGACCCCTGCAAGGCGAAGTGGCCATCTCGGGGGCCAAGAACGCCGCCCTGCCGATCCTCTGCGCGGCGCTGCTGACCGCCGAACCGCTGGAGCTGGACAACGTCCCGGACCTGCGCGACATCGGCACCACCCTGACCCTGCTGCAGCGCATGGGCGTGCGCGCGGAACGCGGCAACGAGAACCGTGTCACCCTCCAGGCCGACCAGGTGTCCAGCCAGGAAGCCCCCTACGAACTGGTCAAGACCATGCGGGCCTCCATCCTGGTGCTGGGACCGCTGGTGGCGCGCTTCGGCCGCGCCCGGGTCAGCCTGCCGGGCGGCTGCGCCATCGGCCAGCGGCCGGTGGACCAGCACATCAAGGGCCTGGCCGCCATGGGCGCGCGCATCCGCATCGAGCACGGCTTCGTCGTGGCCGAGGCCGAACGCCTGCGCGGCGCCAGCATCCTGACCGACATGGTCACCGTGACCGGCACGGAAAACCTGATGATGGCCGCCGCCCTGGCCGAAGGCCGCACCGTGCTGGAAAACGCCGCCTGCGAGCCGGAAGTCGTCGACCTGGCGAAAGTCCTGATCGCCATGGGCGCGCACATCGAGGGCCACGGCACCGACCGCATCGTCATCGAGGGCGTGGAGCGCCTGCGCGGCGCCGCCCACCGCATCGTGCCCGACCGCATCGAGGCCGGCACCTTCCTGTGCGCCGTGGCGGCCACGGGCGGCGACATCACCCTGCGCCACGCGGCCCCCGACACGCTGGGCGCGGTGCTGGACAAGCTGCGCGACGCCGGGCTGGAAATCACCACCGGGCCGGACTGGATACGCGCCCGCATGGCCGGCCGGCCGCGCGCGACGGGCTTTCGCACCAGCGAATACCCGGGCTTCCCGACCGACATGCAGGCCCAGCTGATGGCCCTGAACACCCTGGCCGAAGGCACCGCCGTCATCACCGAGAACATCTTCGAGAACCGCTACATGCACGTGCAGGAACTGCACCGCATGGGCGCGGACATCGAGATCGACGGCCACACCGCCGTGGTCCAGGGCGTCGAACGACTGCTGGGGGCCACCGTCATGGCCACCGACCTGCGCGCCTCGGCCAGCCTGGTGATCGCCGGCCTGGCGGCCAGCGGCCAGACCACGGTGGAACGCATCTACCACCTGGACCGCGGCTACGAACGCATGGAACACAAGCTCCAGGCGCTGGGCGCGGACATCCAACGCATCCAATAAGACGACATGGCTCAATCCCCCCTGACCCTGGCCCTGTCCAAAGGCCGCATCTTCGAAGAAACCCTGCCGCTGCTGGCCGCCGCCGGCGTGGGCGTGCCGGAAAACCCGGAATCCTCGCGCAAGCTGATCCTGCCCACGGACTCGGACGAACTGCGCATCATCATCGTGCGCGCCTCGGACGTGCCCACCTACGTCCAGTACGGCGCGGCCGACTTCGGCATCGCCGGCAAGGACGTGCTGCACGAACACATGGCGCAGCACCCCGGCGGGCTGTACCAGCCCATCGACCTGAACATCGCCCGCTGCCGCCTGTGCGTGGCCGCCCCCGAAGGCTTCGACTACCAGGCCGCCGTGCGCCAGGGCTCGCGCCTGCGCATCGCCACCAAGTACGTGCGCGCCGCGCGCGAGCACTTCGCCGCCAAGGGCGTGCACGTAGACATCATCAAGCTCTACGGCTCGATGGAACTGGCACCGCTGGTGGGCCTGGCCGACGCCATCGTCGACCTGGTGTCCTCGGGCGGCACGCTGCGCGCCAACCGGCTGGTCGAGGTCGAGGAAATCCGCCAGATCTCCTCGCGCCTGATCGTCAACCAGGCCGCGCTCAAGATGAAGGGCGAGCGCCTGCAGCCCTTCCTGGCCGCCTTCGCCCGGGCCTCGGTCGCGATGGCCTGAAGGCCGCCGGGACCCGCGCGGCCACCGCCCACGTCCGCCCTCCGCTCGGACGGCGGGAATTCCGGCTAAGATAGACCCGGCGCGGCCGCCGCGAACGGCCCGCGCACCGCCCCCCCGATTCCGACCCGATTTCCATCATGTCCCTGATTCACCGCCTGGATGCCCGTTCTCCCGATTTCGACGCGGCGCTGGCCCGGCTGCTGGCCTACGACGCCTCCCAGGACGAGGCCATCGAGACCGCCGTGCGCGACATCCTGCGCGACGTGCAGGCGCGCGGCGACGCGGCCATCCTGGATTACACGGCGCGCTTCGACCGCGTCCACGCCGACCGTCTCGAAGCCCTGGAAATCCCCCGCGCAGACTGGCTGGCGGCCCTGGACGGCCTGCCCGCCGACCAGCGCGCGGCGCTGGAGGCCGCGGCCGACCGCGTGCGCCGCTACCACGAGCACCAGCGCGCCGAAACCTGGACCTACACCGAGCCCGACGGCACGATGCTGGGCCAGCAGGTCACCCCGCTGGACCGCGTCGGCCTGTACGTGCCGGGCGGCAAGGCCGCCTACCCGTCCTCGGTGCTGATGAACGCCATCCCGGCCAAGGTCGCCGGCGTGCCCGAACTCATCATGGTCACGCCCACGCCCGGCGGCGCGCGCAACCCCATGGTGCTGGCCGCCGCCGCGCTGGGCGGGGCGGACCGCGTGTTCGCCATCGGCGGGGCCCAGGCCGTGGGCGGCCTGGCCTACGGCACGCGCACGCTGCCCGCCGTGGACAAGATCGTCGGCCCGGGCAACGCCTACGTCGCGGCGGCCAAGCGCCGCGTGTTCGGCACGGTGGGCATCGACATGATCGCCGGCCCGTCCGAAATCCTGATCCTGGCCGACGGCTCCACGCCGGCCGAATGGCTGGCCATCGACCTGTTCTCCCAGGCCGAGCACGACGAACTCGCCCAGGCCATCCTGCTGTGCCCGGACGGCGGCTACCTGGACGCCGTCCAGGCCGCCATCGAACGCCTGCTGCCGTCCCAGCCGCGCGCCGACATCCTGCGCGTCAGCCTGGCCAACCGGGGCGCGCTGATCCGCACCGACAGCCTCGAACAGGCCTGCGACATCGTCAACCGCATCGCGCCGGAACACCTGGAAATCTCGGTCCGCGACCCGCAGGCCCTGCTGCCCCTGGTCCGCCACGCCGGCGCGATCTTCCTGGGGGCCTATAGCTCCGAATCCCTGGGCGACTACTGCGCCGGGCCGAACCACGTCCTGCCCACCGCGCGCACCGCGCGTTTCTCTTCGCCGCTGGGCGTGTATGATTTCCAGAAGCGCAGCAGCCTGATCCAGGTCTCGCGCGCCGGCGCCCAGACCCTGGGCCGCATCGCCGCCACCCTGGCCACCGGCGAAGGCCTGCACGCCCACGCCGCCAGCGCCTCGCTGCGCCTGGACGCGCAGCCCTGAATCCGCCCGCGCGGCCCCACCGGCGCCGCGCGGCTCCACCCCGACCGACCCGCCCATCGCCCATGCGCACCGCCACCATCGAACGCAACACCCAGGAAACCCGCATCCGCGTCAGCCTGAACCTGGACGGCACCGGCACCCGCAGCCTGAACACCGGCGTGCCCTTCCTGGACCACATGCTGGACCAGATCGCCCGCCACGGCCTGTTCGACCTGGACATCCACTGTGACGGCGACACCCACATCGACGACCACCACAGCGTGGAAGACGTCGGCATCACCCTGGGCCAGGCCTTCGCCGCCGCGGCGGGCGACAAGGCCGGCCTGCGCCGCTACGGCCACGCCTACGTGCCGCTGGACGAATCCCTGTCGCGCGTGGTGGTGGACCTGTCCGGGCGCCCCGGCCTGTTCTACCACGTGGACTACGCCCGGGCGCGCATCGGCGCCTTCGACGTCGACCTGGCGCGCGAATTCTTCCAGGGCTTCGTCAACCACGCCCTGGCGACCGTGCACATCGACAATCTGCGCGGGGAAAACGCCCACCACCAGTGCGAGACCATCTTCAAGGCCTTCGGCCGCGCGCTGCGCATGGCCGCCGAGGTCGACTCGCGCGCCGGCGGCGCCATCCCCTCGACCAAGGGCTCGCTCTAGGGCGCGCCGCCGCCCCGTTCCCAGTGCCGCAGATCCACCGCAGATTCATAGACCGCCCCAGGACTCCCGCATCGTGACCCGCATCGCCATCGTCGACTACGGCATGGGCAACTTCCATTCCGTCGCCCGCGCCCTGCAAGCCGCCGCCCCCGACCACGACATCCGCATCGCCCGCCACGCCGACGAGATCCACGCCGCCGACCGCATCGTGTTCCCGGGCCAGGGCGCCATGCCCGACTGCATGCGCACGCTGGACACGTCCGGCCTGCGCGACGCGGTGCTGCGGGCCGCCCGCGAAAAACCGCTGCTGGGCGTGTGCGTGGGCGAGCAGATGCTGTTCGAGGCCAGCGACGAGGGCGACACCCCCGGCCTGGGCCTGTTCGCCGGCCGCGTGCGCCGCTTCCAGGGACCGGCCTTCGACCATGCCGTCGACGGCGGCGCGCGGCTGAAGGTTCCCCACATGGGCTGGAACGCCGTCACCCAGACCCGCGCCCACCCGCTCTGGGACGGCATCGCCCAGGACACGCCGTTCTACTTCGTCCACAGCTACTACGCCGAGCCCGCCGACCCGCAGCTCACGGCCGGGATCAGCCACCACGGCCTGCCGTTCTGCTGCGCCATTGCGGACGGCAATATTTTTGCCGTACAGTTTCACCCAGAAAAGAGCGCAGCCCCAGGGCTGCGGATGTACCGCAACTTCACCCGCTGGCAGCCCTGAGCCGCCCGGCTCCCGGCACCGCTCCCTTTCCGCACCGACCACGACGACCATGCTGCTCATCCCCGCCATCGACCTCAAAGACGGGCATTGCGTGCGCCTGCGCCAGGGCGACCTGGACAAGGCCACCGTGTTTTCCGAAGACCCCGCCGCCATGGCCGCCCAATGGGCCGCCCAGGGCGCACGCCGCCTGCACCTGGTGGACCTGAACGGCGCCGTGGCCGGCAAGCCGCGCAACCGCGCCGCCATCCAGGCCATCGTGGACACCGTCGACGACGCCATCCCCGTGCAGATCGGCGGCGGCATCCGCGACCTGGACACGGTCGAATACTACCTGGACAACGGCATCTCCTACGTCATCATCGGCACGGCGGCGGTCAAGGACCCCGGCTTCCTCAGCGACGCCTGCTCTGCCTTCCCCGGCCACATCATCGTCGGCCTGGACGCGCGCGACGGCAAGATCGCCACCGACGGCTGGTCGAAGCTGACCCGCCACGACGTGCTGGACCTGGCCCGGAAATTCGAGGACTACGGCTGCGAGTCCATCATCTACACCGACATCGGCCGCGACGGCATGCTCTCGGGCGTCAACATCGAAGCCACCGTGCGCCTGGCGCAGCACGTCCGCATCCCCGTCATCGCCTCGGGCGGCGTCGCCTCGCTGGACGACATCCGCGCCCTGTGCGACGTGGCTCACGAAGGCGTCGACGGCGCCATCCTGGGCCGCAGCCTGTACGAAGGCACCCTGGACTTCGCCGCCGCCCAGGCCCTCGCCGACGAGCTGGTCGGCCCTCCGGACGAAGCCCCGGGCGGCCAGGACGCCGACGCATGATCCGGTCCGACACGCCAGCCGGCGCGCCGGGCCTGTCCGGCCTGTGCCGCCGCATCATCCCCTGCCTGGACGTCAACGCCGGGCGGGTAGTCAAGGGCGTGAACTTCGTCAACCTGACCGACGCCGGCGACCCGGTGGAGATCGCCCGCCGCTACGACGAGCAGGGCGCCGACGAGATCACCTTCCTGGACATCACGGCCACGTCCGACGACCGCGACCTGATCCTGCCCATCATCGAAGCCGTGGCGCGCCAGGTCTTCATCCCCCTGACGGTCGGCGGCGGCGTGCGCCAGGTGGCCGACGTGCAGCGCCTGCTGGACGCGGGTGCCGACAAGGTCTCGATCAACAGCGCGGCGGTCGCCCGCCCCGAACTCGTGGCCGAGGCCGCCCGCCACCACGGCTCGCAATGCATCGTCGTGGCGCTCGACGCCCGCCGCGTCTCCGGCGCGGACGAGGCGCCGCGCTGGGAAATCTTCACCCACGGCGGCCGCCGCGCCACCGGCCTGGACGCCGTGCAGTGGGCGTGCCGCATGGCCGACCTGGGCGCCGGCGAACTGCTGCTGACCAGCATGGACCGCGACGGCACCAAATCCGGCTTCGACCTGGAACTGACCCGGACGGTCTCGGACGCCGTGCCGGTGCCGGTGATCGCCTCGGGCGGCGTCGGCACCCTGCAGCACCTGGCCGACGGCGTCACCCTGGGCCACGCCAGCGCCGTGCTGGCCGCCAGCATCTTCCACTTCGGCCAGCACACCCTGGCCGAAGCCAAGGCCTACCTGGCCGCCCAGGGCATCCCGGTGCGGCCCGCTCCCGCGCGGGTGGCCGCATGACGGCGCCCGCGCAACCCGCCCCCGGCGCGGCGGAGGACTGGCTGGACGCCCTGCGCTTCGACGACCAGGGCCTGATCCCCGCCATCGCCCAGGACGCGCAGACCGGCACCGTGCTGATGATGGCCTGGATGAACGCCGAAGCCGTCCGCGAAACCGTGCGCACCGGGCGCGCCGTGTATTTCTCGCGCTCGCGCGCGCGCCTGTGGCGCAAGGGCGAGGAATCCGGCCACGTCCAGCAGGTCCACGACATCCGCCTGGACTGCGACGGCGACGTGCTGCTGCTCAAGATCACCCAGGTCGGCGGCATCGCCTGCCATACCGGGCGCGCGCGCTGCTTCTACCGCGGCCTGGACCTGGGCGGCGCCCGGCCGGCCTGGGTCGCCCAGGATCCGGTGCTGAAGGACCCCGAGTCCATCTACGGCCACCCGCACGGCCACTGAACGCATGCGCTGCGGGCCGGCCGTGCCCGGCCCGGACTTCTTTCGATCACGGATCCCTCCTCATGACGACTCCCTCCACCGCCGATACCCTGGCCCGGCTGGCCGACACCCTGGCGACGCGCCGGCCCGACCGCGGCGGCGATCCGCAAACGTCCTACACCGCCAAGCTGCTGTCGCGCGGTCCGGACGCCTTCCTGAAGAAGATCGGCGAGGAAGCCACCGAACTGGTCATGGCCGCCAAGGACGGCGTCCGCGAGCGCATCGTCGCCGAGACCGCCGACCTGTGGTTCCACTGCCTGGTCGCCCTGACGCACTTCGACCTGCGCCCCGAGGACGTGCTGGCCGAGCTGGCCCGCCGCGAGGGCCTGTCGGGGCTGGAGGAAAAGGCGTCCCGCCCGAAGGACTAGGGCCTTGTGTGGCTCATTCAACCGCGCCAGGACCGTTTCATGCCCGATCTCATCCCTCCCGGTCAAACCGGCTCCCACGAAAATGTGGCAACATACGGGATTGATCGGGTCGATATCCGACCCCGCCTCGTAGATCCTCATGAGCCACGATTGCCTGTTCTGTAAAATCGCCCGGCACGAGATCCCTGCCCGCATTGTCCACGAAGACGACGAATTCCTCGCATTCCACGACATCAACCCGGCGGCTCCCGTGCATCTGCTGCTGATCCCGAAGCACCACGTGGCCTCGCTGGCCGACATCGGCGCCGACGACGACGGCTGGCTGGCCCGCATGCTGCGCCTGGCGCCCAAGATCGCCTTCGCCAACGGCTGCAATCCCATGCCCGCCGGAGGCTTCCGCCTGGTGTCCAACACCGGCACCGAAGGCGGCCAGGAAATCGATCACCTGCATTTCCACATCCTGGGGGGCGAACGCCCCTGGTCAAACCGCGCGGCCCCCGCCGCCTAAGGAGTTCTCATGGGTAGCTTCAGCATCTGGCACTGGCTGATCGTTCTGGTCATCGTCGCCCTGATCTTCGGCACGAAGAAACTGCGCAACATCGGCGAAGACCTCGGCGGCGCCGTCAAGGGCTTCAAGAAGGGCATGAAGGATGCCCAGGACGAATCCGCCGCCACGCCGGCCGTCACCCAGCAGACCCGCGACGCCGACACGGTGGACGTCCAGGCCCGCGAAAAGACCGACGCCTGATCCCGACCGCCGCGCCCCGGACCCGCCATGTTTGATGTCAGCTTCAGCGAACTGATGCTGATCGGCGTGATCGCGCTGATCGTCATCGGCCCCGAACGCCTGCCCAAGGTCGCCCGCACGGTCGGGCATTTGCTCGGCCGCGCCCAGCGCTACGTCAACGAGGTCAAGTCCGACATCCAGAAGGAAATGGACCTGAAGGAAATCGGCGACATCAAACACCAGATGGAAGACGCCGCCCGTTCCGTGCAGTCTTCCATGACCTCCTCGGTGGACGACCTGAAGGCCGCCGTCACCCAGCCCTCGCAGGCCATCAAGGACACCCTGGACCAGGCCCGCCAGGCGCTCGATCCGCTGCCGCCGGCCGCGACACCCGACGCCGCCCCGGCCGGCCGCGACGCCGGCGCGCCGCCCGCGATCACGGCGCCGGAACCGGCCGGACAGCCCGCCCCCGAACCCGCGCCCGTTCGCCAGACCGCGCCGGCCCCCACCGATACCAGCCACTGAAGCACGGCATGACAGACGCTTCCGACGCCTCGTCCCAGGACACGTTCATCTCCCACCTGATCGAACTGCGCACGCGCCTGCTGCGGGCCGTGATGGCCGTGCTGGGCATCTTCATCGTGCTGTTCATCTATCCGGGACCGTCGATGATCTACGACATCCTGGCCCAGCCCATGCTGGCTTCGCTGCCCCAGGGCACGCGCATGATCGCCACCGGCGTCATCACACCCTTCATGGTGCCGATCAAGGTCACCCTGCTGGCGTCCTTCGTGCTGGCCCTGCCGGTGGTCCTGTACCAGGCCTGGGCCTTCGTCGCCCCGGGCCTGTACCGCCACGAACAGCGCCTGGCGCTGCCCCTGATCATCTCCAGCACCCTGCTGTTCCTGCTGGGCATGGCGTTCTGCTATTTCGTGGTCTTCCACACGGTCTTCAACTTCATCGCCCACTTCGCGCCGCAATCCATCACCCCGGCGCCGGACATCGAGGCCTACGTCAATTTCGTGCTCACCATGTTCATCGCCTTCGGCGTGACCTTCGAGGTCCCGATCGCGGTCATCCTGCTGGTCAAGACCGGCATGGTCACGGTGAAGAAACTGCGCGAAGTGCGCGGCTACGTGGTCGTCGGCGCCTTCGTGCTGGCCGCCGTGGTGACGCCGCCCGACGTGCTCAGCCAGATCCTGCTGGCCGCGCCGCTGTGCCTGCTGTACGAAATCGGCATCCTGGCCGCCGCCGCCATCGAAAAGCGCAAGCCGGCGCCCGAGGACGAGGCCGACGCCGCGGAAACGGCGGTCCAGGCGAGCGATGACCGCACGCAGGACGGCACCGGCGCGTAGGCGCCCATCTCCCCCGCCCTCCTTCGAAGGAACCGGCTCAAAGACCCAGTCCGGCGCCCGCGCCCAGCAAGGTGGCCACGCCCAGCACGGCGAAAACGCCCGCCGCGATCGAGTGCACCAGTTTCATCGGAATCCTGCTGGCCAGCTTGTCACCGACGAACACCGCGGGCACGTCGGCGATGAGCATGCCGAGGGTCGTGCCGATCACCACCAGCAGGGGCGATGCGTAGTGGGCGGCCATCGCAACGGTCGCGACCTGCGTCTTGTCGCCCATCTCGGCCAGGAAGAAGGTGATCAGCGTGGCGCCAAAGACGCCGAAACGCCTGGCCACCTGGGTTTCCTCCTCTTCGATCTTGTCCGGGATCATGGTCCAGACCGCCATGCCGATGAATGACGCGCCAAGCACCCAGCGCAGAATCCCGGGGCTCACGGCGCCGGTGATCCAGGCGCCCAGGGCGCCCGCCAGTCCGTGGTTCACGATCGTCGCGGCGAAGATGCCGAGGATGATCGGCACGGGCTTCTTGAAGCGGGCCGCGAGGATGAAGGCCAGAAGCTGGGTCTTGTCACCGATTTCAGCGAGCGCGACGACCCCGGTCGAGACGAGGAGAGATTCCATGAAAGTTCCCTGGCCGGATGCGGACGATCGACCACGACGCGCCCCCGGCCAAGTCGGAAGCGTCGTGGTCAAAGGTCTTGCCAGGTTCGAGAACTGCCGGCGCCATGACCCGTGGGTCAAGCATGTTGACGTCGGCCTCTTCGGGAGAAGAGCGGCTACTCCCCGATGACGCCGGGAGTGTAGCACGCGGGGCCCGCCGGCCACCATCGCGGGCCGGCTGCGCCGGGCGGGCTTTTCAACCCCTCACGCCCCTTCCTGGCCCAGCACCCGGTCCTGCACCTTGCGGAAGGCATCCGCCTTCCGGAACCCCACCACCCGGGCCTCGGGAATGATCCGTCCGCGGGCGTCGAAGAACAGGATGCCCGGCGGGCCGAACAGGTCGAAGCGCGCCAGCAGGGCGCGGTCCTCGTCCGTCATGCGGGTCACGTCCGCCTGCAGCAGCAGCATGCGGCCCATGCGCTCGGCCACGGCCGGATCGCTGAAGGTGAATTTCTCCATCTCCAGGCAGGACACGCACCAGTCGGCGTAGAAATCCAGCATCACGGGCCGGTCGGCGGCCGCCAGCCGCGCATCCAGGTCCGCCAGGGACGACACGCGCGTGAAACGGGCGCGGATGGCGGCGGGATCGGCGGCGGCCACGGCCGCGCCGCCCGTACCGGCCATGCCGGCGCTGAACGGCGCCAGGGGACGCAGCATGTCGCGCCCGCCCGCCAGCAGCCCGGCGCCCTGCGCCAGCCCCCACAAGGCCAGCATCAGGGCCAGGGCGCGCGTCAGCAGCCGCAGCGGCCCGGCCTCGCCCTTGCCCGGCGCGGCGGCCGACCAGGCCAGCAGGGCGGCCCACAGCGCCAGCAGCACCCAGCCGCCGACGTACAGCCCGTCGGCCAGCAGCGGCCGCGCCATCCACCAGGCGGTGGCCAGCAGCAGCAGGCCGAAGCCCGCCTTCAGCGGCGTCATCCAGGCCCCGGCGCGCGGCATCAGGGCGCCGGCGCCCGCGCCCACGGCCAGCAGCAGCAGGCCTTCGCCCCAGGCCAGGGCGAACAGCGCGGCGCCGCCCACCACCACGTCGCCGGTCTGCGAGATGAACAGCAGGACGCCGGCCAGCGGCGCGGCCACGCACGGCCCGACGATCAGGGCCGACAGCAGGCCCATCACGAACACACCGCCCGCATGGCCGCCCGGCAGGCGCCGCAGGCGTTCCTGCATGGCCGACTGCAGGCCCACCGGGGCCTGCAGAGTGAAGACGTCCAGCATCGCCAGGGCGAACAGCGCCAGCAGCACGGCGAAGGTGCCCAGCACCCAGGGCGATTGCAGCCAGGCCGCCAGGCCGGCGCCCAGCAGGCCGGCCGCCACGCCCAGCGCGGTGTAGACCAGGGACATGCCCAGCACGTAGATCGCCGCCAGCCCCAGGCCGCGCGCCCGGCCGACCGCGGCGCCACCGCCCGAAATCACGGCCAGCAGGATGGGCACCATGGGCAGCACGCAAGGCGTCAGGGACAGCAGGGCGCCCAGCGCCAGGCTCAGCGCCAGGATCTGCCACAACGGCGCCTGGTGCAGCCAGGCCGCCATGCCTACGTCGCCCAGGTCCAGCCAGGATTCTCCGTCCGGCCCGCCGGCCGCGGGCGAGGAAACGGACGCGGCCGAAGCCGGGGCCGAACCCGACGCAACCGGCCCGGCCCCGTCGCCGCCGCGCAGGGCCGCCGACAGGCCGGTGGCCCCGCCGGGTGTCCGGCCCGGGGCGGCGGAGGCGGGCGTCTCGTCGCGCGGCGGCGGCACCCGGTCGCGGACCTGCTCGCCGACCGCGCGGTAGCCGCCGCCGTCGGCCTGCAGGACGAAGGTCTTCGTCATGGGCGGGTAGCACAGGCCCTCGTCGGCGCAGCCCTGGCCGGTGACGGCGACCTGCAAGGGTCCCTCGGCGCCGGGCCGCAGGGCCGCCCGCAGCGTCACGCCCCCGTGGAAGACCTCCATGTCCTTCTCGAACGTGGGGTCGTACTTGACCTGCCCGTGCGGCAAGCGCAGGGCATCGCCCCAGGCCGGCGCGCGCGTCTCGGCGTCCTCCGGGGTCAGGTCGGAGCGTCGGAACACCAGCAGCCGCCCCTGGGCGTCCTCGATGCGCACCTCGAAGCGGTCCTGGTACATGTAATAGCCCGGCGCGATCTCCCAGTGGATGTCCAGGGTCAGGGGATCGGCCATGGCCGCCGTGTCGGCGAAGGCCCGCTCGGGTTCCAGGAAGTCGTCGGCCGCCCGGGCCGAACCCAGCAGCCCGCACAGCGCCAGCAGCAGAATGCCCAGCAGGGCCGCGGCCCGGCGCGGCAGGCCGCGCGCGCGCGCGAGCAGGCATGGGTTAAGGACCGACGGATGCGGCATCAACGGCTTCCTCGAACTTGAATGCGGAGACGGCGGCGCGCGTCAGGCGTCCCGGGTGGCGGCCTGGATGGCGGCCCGGGTGGACTGGGCGACCCAATCCAGGTAGGCGCGGCTGCCCGCCGGCACGCCCAGCACCATGAACTCGGGGATCTCGTAGGGGTGCAGCACGCACAGCCGCTCGTACAGCGCGGGCAGCGTGTCCGCCGTGGTCTTGAACAGGAGCTGGACCTCGTCCGTGCCTTCGAGCTCCCCCTGCCACAGGTACATGGAGACGATGGCCGGCCCCACCTGGGCACAGGCCACCAGCGACTCCTCGACCAGCACGTGCGCGATGCGCTTGGCCAGCAGTTCGTCGGGCGCCGTGCTGAGCACCACCACGGTGTCGGTCGGTGCGCCGGCCTGGCGCACGACCAGGGCGGGATCGCCGCCAGGTGTCTGATCTTTCATGGCTTTCGGGCAGTGTGGGTATTGGGCTCATTGTACCCGCGGCGCGCGCCGGACGCGGCATCCGGCGGCGCCGCATGCCCGGGCGCATTGATCCCCGTCATGCCCGGGGACGGGCGGGCCGCGCGGCGTCCTGGCGGGCCGCAATGCAAAACGGGCCCCGAGGGGCCCGCCGCGTCGCGCCGCCGCCCGGAAGGCGGCGTGCCGGAGCGCTTATTCGCCGGCCGGCGCTTCGGCTTCCGGACGGTCGACCAGTTCCATGTAGGCCATGGGGGCGTTGTCGCCCTGGCGGAAACCCATCTTCAGCACGCGGGTGTAGCCGCCGTTGCGCGCGGCGAAGCGCGGTCCGATGTCGTTGAACAGCTTGGTGACGACGTCGCGGTCGCGCAGGCGGGCGAAGGCCAGGCGGCGGTTGGCCAGCGTGGGGTTCTTGCCCAGGGTGATCAGGGGCTCGACCACGCGACGCAGTTCCTTGGCCTTGGGCAGGGTGGTCTTGATGGCTTCGTGGGTCAGCAGGGACACCGCCATGTTGCGGAACATGGCCAGACGGTGGCTGCTGGTGCGGTTCAGTTTGCGAAGGCCGTGACGATGGCGCATTTCGATTTCCTTTTGAATCTATGGAACCCGGATCTTCTATCGGACGAGCCGCGGCCCGGGTGGGGTTGGATCCCGGCCGCCGAAACGGCCAGGGCGGGATATTAGCACGCGCACGGCCTGGATGGCCTCCCGCGCGCCGGTGCTGCGATCAGGGACGCTCGAGGCCGACGGGCGGCCAGTTTTCCAGCTTCATGCCCAGGGTCAGGCCGCGCGCGGCCAGGACTTCCTTGATCTCGTTGAGCGACTTGCGACCCAGGTTCGGGGTCTTGAGCAGCTCGTTTTCCGTGCGCTGGATCAGATCGCCGATGTAGTAGATGTTCTCGGCCTTCAGGCAGTTGGCCGAACGCACCGTCAGCTCCAGGTCGTCGACCGGGCGCAGCAGCACCGGATCGATCGGGGCCGACTGGCCGCCCACCGGCAGGCTGGTGGTCAGCTGGCCGGCGTCCTTGTCGGCCAGCGACACGAACACGGAGATCTGGTCCATCAGGATGCGGGCCGACTGGCGCACGGCTTCTTCCGGGCTGATGACGCCGTTGGTCTGCACGTCCAGCACCAGCTTGTCCAGGTCGGTACGCTGCTCGACGCGGGCATTTTCCACGGCGTAGCTGACGCGGCGCACGGGGCTGAAGGAAGCGTCCAGCACGATCTGGCCGATGGTGGCCGAACGGTCGTCGACCAGGGCGCGCACATTGCCCGGCACGTAGCCGCGGCCCTGCTCGACCTTGACCTGCATTTCCAGGCGGCCGTTGTCCGTCAGGGTGGCGATCAGGTGATCCGGGTTGATGATCTCGACGTCGTGCGGCAGTTCGATGTCGCGGGCGCGGACTTCGCCGGGACCTTGCTTGTTGAGCTGCAGCGTGACTTCGTCGCGGTTGTGGAGCTTGAACACCACGCCCTTGAGGTTCAGGAGGATGTCGACGACGTCCTCGCGCACCCCGGCGATCGTGGAGTATTCGTGCACGACCCCGCTGATCTGGACTTCGGTGGGGGCGTAGCCCGCCATGGAGGACAGCAGGATGCGGCGCAGGGCGTTGCCCAGCGTGTGGCCGTAGCCGCGCTCGAAGGGCTCCATCACGACCTTGGCGTGATGGGCGCCCAGGGTTTCGACGGAGATGGTGCGGGGTTTCAGAAAACCTTGTGCGGACATGGATGTTCCTTTTCAATACCCTCGGCTCGTTACACCGATAAGGCTGACGGAAAACAAGAAGGAAGGGACGCTCGTCCCTTCCAGGAAAACCGCCGGACGCCCCGGCCCGCGGGCCGGTTCCGGCAACCGCCGCCCCGAGGGACGGCGGGCGGCGCATGCCGCCGATCCCGGGGGATCAGCGGGAATACAGTTCCACGACCATGGATTCGTTGACGTCGTGGGCGACGTCGGCGCGATCCGGGGCCTGCTTGAACACGCCCGACAGCTTGCCGGCGTCGACCTCGACCCACTGGGGCAGGCCGTTGCCGGTCGCCAGTTCCAGGGCTTCCTTGATGCGGGACTGGTTCTTCGCCTTTTCGCGCACGGCGACCACGTCGCCGGCCTTGACCAGCATCGAAGCGATGTCGGCGGTGTGGCCGTTCAGTTCGATGGCGCGGTGGTTCACCAGCTGGCGCGCTTCGGCGCGGGTGGAACCGAAGCCCATGCGGTAGACGACGTTGTCCAGGCGCGATTCGAGCAGCTGGATCAGCGTTTCGCCGGTGTTGCCACGGCGGCGCTCGGCTTCGGCGAAGTACTTGCGGAACTGCTTTTCCAGCACGCCGTACATGCGCTTGAGCTTCTGCTTTTCACGCAGCTGCAGGCCGAAATCCGACGTGCGCGAACCCGAGATGCGGCCGTGCTGGCCGGGCTTGGATTCGAGCTTGCACTTGGAGTCCAGCGAACGGCGGGCGCTCTTCAGGAACAGGTCGGTGCCTTCGCGACGCGAAAGCTTGCATTTGGGTCCAGTGTAACGAGCCAAGATGTTCCCCTTAGATACGACGACGCTTGGGCGGACGGCAGCCGTTGTGCGGCACCGGCGTGATGTCCGAAATGCTGGAGATCTTGATCCCCAGAGCATTCAGGGCGCGCACGGAGGATTCGCGGCCGGGGCCGGGGCCCTTGATGCGGACTTCCAGCGTCTTGATGCCGTATTCCTGGGCCACCCGGCCGGCGGATTCGGCGGCCACCTGGGCGGCGAACGGCGTCGACTTGCGCGAACCCTTGAAACCGGCGCCGCCGGAGGTCGCCCACGACAGGGCGTTGCCCTGACGGTCGGTGATGGTGATGATGGTGTTGTTGAAGGACGCGTGGACGTGGGCAATCCCGTCGGACACGTTCTTCTTGACTTTCTTGCGGACGCGCGAGGCGCCGCTCTGAGCTTTCGCCATGTTCTTTCCTCAGGTTATTTCTTCAGGGACGCTGCGGCGCGACGCGGGCCCTTGCGGGTGCGCGCGTTGGTGCGGGTGCGCTGGCCGCGCACCGGCAGACCGCGCTTGTGGCGCATGCCACGGTACGTGCCCAGGTCGATCAGACGCTTGATCGACAGCTGCACTTCGCGGCGCAGGTCGCCTTCGATCGTGTAGCCGTTGATCTGTTCACGGATCTTTTCCAGTTCCTCGTCGGTCAGATCCTTGATCTTCTTCGAGTACTCGATGCCGGTCGCTTCGCAAATCTTGCGGGCGCGGGTGCGGCCGATGCCGAAGATGGCGGTCAGACCGATCTCGGCGTGTTGGTGCGGCGGAATATTGATGCCAGCAATACGGGCCATGACTGTTCCTCGTGAAATCCGTTATGCCCGGCCTTAGCCTTGGCGTTGCTTGTGACGCGGGTCGGTGCAGATGACGCGCACCACGCCGTGACGTTTGATGATTTTGCAGTTGCGGCAGATCCGCTTTACCGATGCCATTACCTTCATGGTGATCTCCTGGTTCTTGACCGGCCGCTACCTTATTTGGAGCGGAAAACAATCCTGGCGCGCGACAGGTCATAGGGCGTGAGCTCCACTGTGACCTTGTCACCCGGAAGGATCCGGATGTAGTGCATACGCATCTTGCCCGAAATGTGGCCCAGCACCATGTGGCCATTTTCCAGCTTGACGCGGAACGTTGCGTTGGGAAGGTTTTCGATGACCTCCCCTTGCATCTGGATGACGTCGTCCTTGGACATGTTGTTCAGCGCATGGGTAAGCCCGCGGCGCCCTTGAAGTTCGCCTTTCGGAGCAACGAGTCGTACTGTTGGGACATCATGTAAGCCTGCGCCTGCGCCATGAAATCCATCGCGACGACGACGATGATCAGCAGGGACGTGCCACCGAAGTAGAAGGGCACGTTCCAGCGCATCTGCATCAGTTCGGGCAGCAGGCAGACCAGCGTGACATAGATCGCGCCCGACAGCGTCAGCCGCATGAGGATCTTGTCGATGTAGCGGGCGGTCTGCTCGCCGGGACGGATCCCGGGCACGAAGGCGCCGCTCTTCTTCAGGTTGTCCGCCGTCTCGCGGCTGTTGAACACCAGCGCCGTGTAGAAGAAGCAGAAGAAGATGATCAGGCCGGAATACAGCGTCACGTACAGCGGCTGCTGCGGCGACAGGGCCGCCGCCAGATCGCCCAGCCAGCGCATGTTCGGGTTGCTGGAGAACCAGCTGGTGACCGTCGCGGGCAGCAGGATGATCGACGAGGCGAAGATCGGCGGGATCACGCCGGACATGTTCAGCTTCAGCGGCAGGTGCGAGGACTGGCCGCCGTAGAGCTTGTTGCCCACCTGGCGCTTGGCGTAGTTCACCGTGATGCGGCGCTGGCCGCGTTCGACGAAGACCACGAAATAGGTCACCGCGACCACCAGGGCCAGGATGAACAGCGCCGACAGGATGGACATCGAGTCCGTGCGCACCAGGTCCAGCATGCCGCCCAGCGCGCCGGGCAGGCCGGCGACGATCCCGGCGAAGATCAGCAGCGAGATGCCGTTGCCCAGGCCGCGCTCGGTGATCTGCTCGCCCAGCCACATGATGAACATGCTGCCGGTGACCAGCGTCACGATCGTGGTGAAGCGGAACAGCAGGCCCGGATCGATGACCAGGCCGGGCTGGGATTCCAGCGCCACCGAGATGCCGATCGCCTGGAAGGTCGCCAGGAACACCGTGCCGTAGCGGGTGTACTGGGTGATCTTGCGCTGGCCGGACTGGCCTTCCTTCTTGATGGCTTCCAGCGAGGGCACGACCACCGCCAGCAGCTGCATGATGATGGACGCCGAGATGTACGGCATGATCCCCAGCGCCAGCACGGAGAAGCGCTCCAGGGCGCCGCCGGAGAACATGTTGAACAGGCCCAGGATGCCGCCCTGGTTCTGCTGGAACAGGTCGGCGAGCGCGTCCGGATTGATACCGGGCACAGGGATGTGGGTCCCCAGGCGATAGACGATCAGGGCGAGCACGAGGAACAGGATACGGCGCTTGAGGTCGCCGTATCCCGCGCTGGGCTTATGTGCCTGAGCTTTGGCCACAGCCGCCCCTTACGCCAGCGATCCGCCGGCCGCTTCGATCGCGGCGCGAGCGCCGGCCGTCGCATTGATTCCGCGCAGCGTGACCTTGCGGGACAGTTCGCCGGTCTTGATGACCTTGACGGTGCGGACCAGATCGCCCACCAGGCCGGCGGCCTTCAGGACCTGCAGGTCGATCTCGTCGACCGGCAGCGCCTGGAGATCCGACAGACGGATTTCGGCGAACAGGTGGCGGCCCATCGGCGTGAAGCCGCGCTTGGGCAGGCGGCGCTGCAGCGGCATCTGGCCGCCTTCGAAACCGACCTTGTGGAAACCGCCCGCGCGGGACTTCTGGCCCTTGTGGCCGCGGCCGGCGGTCTTGCCCAGGCCGGAACCGATGCCTCGGCCCACGCGGCGGCGGGGGCGCTTGGCGCCTTCGGCGGGGGCGAGCGTGTTCAGTTGAGTGACGGACATCTGAATTCCTTTAGGCTTCCGAGACGGTGACCAGATAATCCACCTTGCGGATCATCCCACGCACCTCGGGCGTATCGACCAGGACGCGGCTGCTGTTCACCTTGCCCAGACCCAGGCCGCGCACGGTGGCGCGGTGGGACTTGTGCGTGCCGATGACAGAGCGCACGAGCGTGACTTTGATTTGCTTCTGTGCCATGTCTTACCCCAGGATCTCTTCGACCGTCTTGCCGCGCTTGGCCGCGATTTCCGCGGGCGTGGAGCAGGCGCGCAGGCCGTTGAGGGTCGCACGGACCATGTTGTACGGGTTGCTCGAACCGAGGCTCTTGGCCACGACGTTGCGCACGCCCATGACTTCGAAGATCGCGCGCATCGGGCCGCCGGCGATCACGCCGGTCCCTTCGGCGGCGGGCGAGATCAGCACCGTCGAGGCGCCGTGCTTGCCGACCACAGTGTGATGCAGCGTGCCGTTCTTCAGGGCCACCTTGAGCAGGCCGCGGCGGGCCTGTTCCATGGCCTTCTGGACGGCGACCGGCACTTCGCGGGCCTTGCCCTTGCCCATGCCAATGCGGCCGTCGCCGTCGCCGACCACGGTCAGCGCGGCGAAGCTCATGGTGCGGCCGCCCTTGACGACCTTGCTGACGCGGTTGACCGCGATCATCTTTTCACGCATGCCATCGTCGCGCTCTTGCTCCGGGGCGTGCTTGCCTTGTGCTTTAGCCATGTGATTCCCTTAGAACTTCAAGCCGGCTTCACGCGCGGCTTCGGCCAGCGCCTTGACGCGGCCATGGTAACGGAAGCCCGAACGGTCGAAGGCGACGAGTTCGATGCCGGCAGCCTTGGCTTTCTCGGCCACGCGCTTGCCGACCAGGCTGGCGGCGGCGGCGTTGCCCCCGTTGGCCTTCTGGCTGGCGAGTTCCTTGCGGACCTCGGGCTCGAGCGTCGAGGCGCTGACGAGCACGCGGTCGCCTTCCGGCGAAATGATGTTGGCGTAGATGTGCAGATTCGTGCGATGCACCGCCAGGCGATGCACACGCAGTTCGTGAATCTTGCGGCGGGTGGCCGCGGCACGACGCAAACGGGAAGTTTTCTTGTCCATGATTCGTCCTTGCCTGCGTGCTTACTTCTTCTTGGTTTCTTTCAGGATCACGCGTTCATCCGCATAGCGCACGCCCTTGCCCTTGTAGGGTTCGGGTTCGCGGTAGGCGCGGATTTCGGCGGCGACCTGGCCGACGACCTGCTTGTCGGAGCCCTTGACCACGATTTCGGTCTGGCTGGGGCACTCGATCTTGATCCCTTGGGGGATGTCGTGCAGGATGTCGTGCGAGAAGCCCAGCTGCAGCTTCAGGGCATTGCCCTGGAGTTGCGCGCGGAAGCCCACGCCGACCAGGGTCAGGCGGCGTTCGAAGCCGGTGCTGACGCCCGTGACCATGTTGTTCACCAGCGCGCGCACGGTGCCCGACATGGCATTGGCCTGGCGGGAATCGTTGGCGACGGCGAAGGTGAGCTGGCCGTCTTCCTGGGAAACCCGGACGTTGCCGTCCAGGGCCTGGGTCAGGGTGCCCAGCGGGCCCTTGACGACGATCTGCCCGGCGCTGATGGTGGCTTCGACGCCTTTCGGCAGCGCGACGGGGTATTTGGCGATACGCGACATGTTGAGCTCCTTATGCCACGTAGCAGAGCACTTCGCCGCCGACGCCGTTGGCGCGGGCCTTGCGGTCCGTCATGACGCCACGGGGGGTCGAGACGATCGCCACGCCCAGGCCGTTCATGACCTGGGGAATGGCGGTGCTGCTCTTGTAGATGCGCAGGCCGGGACGCGAGACGCGGTCGATGCGCTCGATCACCGGGCGGCCGGCATAGTATTTCAGGGTGATTTCCAGCACCGGCTTGGCTTGTTCGCCGCCGATACGGAAATCCTCGATGTAGCCTTCGTCCTTCAGCACGGCGGCAATGGCCGCCTTCAGCTTGGAGGAGGGCATGGAAACCGACGTCTTGTTGACCATCTGCGCGTTGCGCACGCGGGTCAGCATATCGGCGATGGGATCGCTCATGCTCATGTGTGATTCTCCTACCAGCTGGCCTTGGTCATGCCAGGCACTTCGCCGCGCATGGTCATTTCACGCAGTTTGTGGCGGGTCAGCCCGAACTTGCTGAACACGCCGCGGGGGCGGCCCGTCACCACGCAGCGGTTGCGCTGGCGGGTGGGGTTGGCATTGCGCGGCAGCTGTTGCAGCGCCAGGCGAGCCTGATAGCGTTCTTCGTCGGTTTTCGACTGGTCGGCGATGATCGCCTTCAGCGCGGCGCGCTTGGCGGCGAACTTCTCGGCCAGCTTGGCGCGCTTGATGTCGCGATTGATGAGGGAAAGTTTTGCCACGTCAGCCCCTTAGTTGCGGAAGGGGAAGCTGAATGCGCTCAACAGCGCCTTGGCTTCCTCGTCGGTCTTTGCGGTGGTGGTGATGCTGATGTTCATCCCGCGCACGGCATCGATCTTGTCGTACTCGATTTCCGGGAAGATGATCTGTTCTTTCACACCGATGTTGTAATTGCCGCGACCATCGAAGGCGCGACCCGACACGCCGCGGAAGTCGCGCACGCGGGGCAGGGCGATCGAGATCAGGCGATCCAGGAATTCGTACATGCGCTGGCCGCGCAGGGTGACCATGCAGCCGATCGGGTAGTCCTCGCGGATCTTGAAGCCGGCGATGGCCTTGCGGGTCTTGGTGACCACGGGCTTCTGGCCGGCGATCTTGGTCATGTCGCCCACGGCGTTCTCGATGACCTTCTTGTCGGCGACGGCTTCGGACACGCCCATGTTCAGGGTGATCTTGGTGATGCGGGGAACCTGCATCACCGACTGGTAGCCGAATTTCGCCTGCAGGTCGGCAGCGACCTTGGAGCGGTAGAAATCTTGTAAACGAGCCATTTTGTGCGCGCCCCTTATGCCTTCGCGCCAACGACGGCGCCGTTGGAGCGGAAAATGCGAACCTTGGCGCCGTCCACGACCTTGACGCCGACGCGGTCGCCCTTGCCGGTTTCGGGGTTGTAGATCGCCACGTTCGAGATGTGGATGGGCAGGGTCTTGTCGACGATGCCGCCGGGCGTGCCCGCCATGGGATTGCCCTTGGCGTGCTTCTTCACGACGTTGATGCCTTCGACCAGCACGTGGTCGGCGTCGACGCGGGCCACCACGGTGCCCCGGCGGCTGCGGTCGCGGCCGGACAGCACGATGACTTCGTCGCCTTTGCGAATGTTTTGCATGATCGGCTCCTTACAGCACTTCGGGCGCCAGGGACACGATCTTCATGAACTTCTCGGTGCGCAGTTCGCGCGTGACCGGTCCGAAGATGCGCGTGCCGATGGGCTCGAGCTTGGCGTTGAGCAACACGGCCGCATTGCCGCCGAAGCGGATCAGCGAGCCGTCCTTGCGGCGGACGCCCTTGGCGGTACGCACCACCACGGCGTTGTAGATTTCGCCCTTCTTGACGCGCCCGCGGGGGGCCGCTTCCTTGACGGACACCTTGATGACGTCGCCGATGGCGGCATAACGGCGCTTGGAGCCGCCCAACACCTTGATGCACATCACAGAACGCGCACCCGTGTTGTCGGCCACGTCCAGCGTGGTCTGCATTTGGATCATGATTTTTCCTGTTCCAACTTAACAACGAAGCCCAGGGCATGAATCCCCGGCCACGCAGCCAGTTTTGGTCCCGTCAGGCATACTTGACAGCCGCTTGGGTTCGCCAATTGGGTTGGCCAAGTACGCCCTGGGTTGAAATTCGATAACTTCCATTGCCCCAAGCCAGGATCCGGCCGCAAACCACATATAGCCACGCGCAAAGCATGGCCTATGGCAAACCGCACCCTATAGGGCAAGACGGCCATTATAGGATGCCGATGGGGGCTTTGCAAGCCCTTTCCACAAAAAACAGACAAGCGTCACGCGGCGCGCGGCAGGGCGCCGTACTCCATCACCATCCGGCGCGTGCCCGGATCCTCCGCGTCGTCCACGTAGACGCGCATGCCCATGCCGATCGCGGTCTCGGTGACGGCCACCATCATCTGCACGCCGCCCGGGCTGGCCAGCAGTTCGCGCACGAAATTTCCGCCCAGCTTCACATAGGCGAAATCGACCTCGTGGATCTGGCGCAGGGCGTCTGGCTGCTGGTCCAGGCCGCGCAGCCCGACGTGCATGCCGGCCTCGATGACGCCCCGTGCGAAGGCCCGGAAGGCTTCCAGGTGGCGGCTCAGTCCGTAGGCGTCCAGTTCCACCACCAGGCGGTGCAGCAGTTCGGGATCGGCGTTGCCGCAGATCTGGCGGATCTCGTCCAGGTACTGCGTGTCCAGGATCGAGGCGATCGACATGCGGATGACCAGGACGCCGTCGTGCTCGCCCAGCCAGTTCAGCGCCAGGCACAGCGCGCGCATGTCGCAGGCCGGGGACAGGCCCAGGCGCGCGGCGGCCGGCATGAACAGGAAGCCGGACATGAGCGGCTGGTCGGGGTCGTCCTCCTGCAGGGCCAGCGCGGCCTCGTAGCGATCGGCGATGTCGTCGCCCTCGTACCGGACGCGGCGCACGTCCAGCGACAGGCGGTCGTGGTCCAGCGCCTGGGAGATCAGGGTGCGCCAGGACGCCTCGCCCATGAGCAGCTCGCCGTCCTCGTGGTCGGCGTAGGACAGGAATTCGATTTCCTCGTGGCCGGCGCTCTCGGCGCACATCAGGGCCTGGTCCAGACGCGTCAGGACTTCCTTGGGAGTGCACTGCACGGTGTAGTCCGTCAGGGCGTAGGCCCAGCGCGACAGGTTGTGGCTGTCGAGCTTGACCCGCAGGGTCTCGAGCAGCTCGCGCAGTCTCTGCACCGGGCGCATGACCTCGGGGCCGCCGCCCACGGGAAACAGCACCACGAAGTCGCTGCCGGTCAGCCGGGCGGGCAGCGCCCGCGCCTGCGGGGTCTCGTTCAGCAGCTCGATGATGCGCCGCCCCAGCAGCCGCAGCCAGTCGTCCAGTTCCTGGCGTTCGGTCTGGTTCTGCAGGCGCGCCATGTCGCGGCTGCGCACCAGCAGCACGTAGCCGCTGACCGCGCCCTGGCGGGAATCGTCGCGCAGCATGCGCTTGAGCTCGTTGAGGAAATAGCTGCGGTTGGCCAGGCCGGTCACCGGATCGCGGTTGAGCTCGATCTCCAGCCGCTCGATGCGCGCCATCTGCTCGTCCATGGTGGGCGCGACGCGTTCGCGGACGTCGTCCATGAGCTCGGCGTCCTCGACCGGCTCGGTGCGCTTGATCTTGATTTCGGGCGCTTCCACCGCCGCGGCGGACAGCTCGCGCCGCACCCGGGCCGACAGCGCGATGACGAACAAGGCCCAGAAAGCCGCCAGCCCCAGGGCCAGCCAGGTCCATTGCAGCACGTGCGTCCAGAGCGCGTCGCGCGCGGGCCCCGGATCCAGGGTCAGTCGCAGCGAACCGGCGCCAGCCACCTGCCGGGAAGCCGGGTGGGGCTGGATGTCGGCCAGGGCGTCGAACCAGTCCGGCGCATCCCCGGCGGACCGCCCCGGGCGGCGGGACTGGAAGACGGGGGCCGCCGGATCATCGGGCGTGAAGCCCAGGTCGGCGAAGCGCCCCTGCTGGAAGGCCGCGTCCAGCACCCGCGCGCGGGCGGCGGCGTCGGGCTGGGCGCCGACCAGCAGGGCCAGCGTGGCGGCGGCGTTTTCGCCGTCGGTCTGCAACTGGGCGTCGAGCCGGCGCTCCATCAGGCTGGTGCCCATCGCCAGCATGCCGGCGAGGATGCAGGCGATGACCAGGGACGAAATCACCAGCAGCTGTCGCACGGAAGCCATCGCGCACCCTTTAGGAACTTATGGAAACGAATCCTTGAAAGTGTATCCTGGACGCGGCATTTCCCCAAGAAACAATCACCGGCGCACATCTGCTTCCCAGTGTTCTAAGGGGTAACACGGATACCCAATCCAGGCAGCTTGTGTATAGTTTTAAAACAAACGTTTGAATTAATCCATGGCCACCTCCCGCTCCACCCTCACCCGCGATGCCATCCTCGATGCCGCCGAACGCCTGTTCGCCGAGCACGGGCACGACAACACGTCCATGCGCCAGATCACGCAGGCGGCGGGGGTGAACCTGTCCGCCGTGAACTACCACTTCGGCTCCAAGGACGCCCTGGTCGAAGCCGTGTTCCAGCGCCGCCTGGACGCGCTGAACGACGAACGCCTGCGCATCCTGGACGACCTCGAGGCCAAGGCCGGCGGCCAGCCCCTCAAGCCTTCCGCCATCGTCGAGGCCTACTTCGGCCCCCTGGTGCGCCACGCCTGCAGCGCTGGCGCCGAACGGCGCGCCTTCATGCCGCTGCAGTCCAGCACCATGTCCGACCCGAACGGCGCCATCAGCGCCCTGTTCGCCGCCGAACGCTCGGCGGTCGCGCACCGCTTCACCCGCGCGCTGCTGGCCTCGCTGCCGGGCGTGCCGGAAGCCGAGATCGTCTGGCGCTTCCACTTCATGCTGGGCGCCACGGCCTACGCCATCATGGGCGCCGAAAGCTCCAGCCGGGCCATGAACCTGCCCGGCGACACCAGCAACATCGACGCCCAGGCCCTGCTCGGCCGCCTGATGGCCTTCCTGCTGGGCGGCCTGCGCGCCCCGCTGTCGACCGGCGCGCCACTACCGGGAGCCCCCTCATGACGTTCCTGCTGATCATTCTCGTCCTGCTGCTGGGGGCCGCCGTCTTCGTGCTGTCCAGCCGCGATCTGCGCATCCGGCACCTCAGCCGCCCCCTGTATCGGACCTTCCGCCGCATCCTGCCGCGCATGTCGGACACCGAACGCGAGGCCCTGGAAGCGGGCACCGTCTGGTGGGAAGGCGAACTCTTCCGCGGCCGCCCCAGCGCGCGCGCCCTGCATGCCATCCCCGCCCCGCGCCTGACCGATGCCGAACAGGACTTCCTCGACAATGAGGTCGAGACCGTCTGCGCGATGGTGAACGACTGGCAGGTCACCCGGCGGGATCTGGACATCCCCGCCGACGCCTGGGAATACATCAAGACCCACCGATTCTTCGGCATGATCATCCCGAAGGAATACGGCGGACTGGGCTTCTCGGCGCTGGCGCATTCCGCCGTGGTCGCCAAGCTGTCCACGCGCTGCTCCGCACTGTCGGTCACCGTCATGGTGCCCAATTCCCTGGGGCCGGCCGAACTGCTGCTGCACTACGGCACCGACGAACAGAAGAACCACTACCTGCCGCGCCTGGCACGCGGCGAGGACATCCCGGCCTTCGCCCTGACCAGCCCCTGGGCCGGCTCGGACGCCGCCGCCATCCCCGACCACGGCATCGTGTGCACCGGCGAATGGCAGGGCCGCGAAGTCCTGGGCATGCGCGTCACCTGGGACAAGCGCTACATCACGCTGGGCCCCGTCTGCACCCTCCTGGGCCTGGCCTTCCGCCTGTACGACCCCGACGGCCTGCTGGGCGACACGCCCGACCTGGGGATCACCTGCGCCCTGGTGCCGTCCGACCACCCCGGCGTGGAAACCGGCCGCCGCCATTTCCCGCTGGACGCCATGTTCATGAACGGCCCCACGCGCGGGCGGGACGTGTTCATGCCGCTGGACTTCATCATCGGCGGGCCGGCCATGGCCGGCCAGGGCTGGCGCATGCTGATGGAATGCCTGGCGGCGGGGCGCTCGATCTCGCTGCCCTCGTCCTATACCGGCATGGCCAAGCTCACCGCGCGCGCCGTGGGCGCCTACACCGTCGTGCGCGACCAGTTCCGCACCCGCATCCACAAGTTCGAGGGCATCGCCGAGGCCCTGGCGCGCATCGGCGGCCACACCTACCTGATGGACGCGGCCCGCGTCATGACGGCCGGCGCCGTGGACCTGGGCGAAAAGCCCGCCGTGGTCTCGGCCATCGTCAAATACCACGTCACCGAACGCGGCCGCATCGTGGTCAACGACGGCATGGACGTCATCGGCGGCAAGGGCATCTGCCTGGGACCGCAGAACTTCCTGGGCCGCGCCTACCAGCAGATCCCGGTGGGCATCACGGTCGAGGGCGCCAACATCCTCACGCGCAGCCTGATCATCTTCGGCCAAGGGGCGATCCGCTGCCATCCCTACGTGCTGGACGAGATGCGCGCCGCCCAGGCCGCCGATCCCGAACAGGGGCTGCCGGACTTCGACCGCGCCTTCTGGGGCCACGCGCGCCACACCGCGGCCAATGCGCTGCGCGCCGTCGGCCACGGCTTCACGAACGCCCTGCTGGCCCGCCCCGACACCGCCGTGGCCCCGGAAATGGCCCGCTACTACCAGCAGCTGACGCGCTTCTCGGCGGCCTTCGCCACCCTGGCCGACGTCTCCATGCTGACACTGGGCGGCTCGCTGAAGCGGCGCGAATCGATCTCCGCCCGCCTGGGCGACATCCTGTCGCAGCTCTACCTGATCTCCGCCACGCTGAAGCGCTACCAGGACGAAGGCCGCCAGGCCGCCGACGCGCCGCTGGCGCATTGGGCGATCCAGGACGCGTTCTGCCGCGCCCAGGACGCCTTCGCCGGCGTGCTGGCCAACTTCCCCAACCGCCCCCTGGCCTGGGCCTTGCGCGCACTGCTGTTCCCCTGGGGCCGGCCGTTCGCCGCGCCGTCCGACCGGCTCTCCGCGGCCGTGGCCGACGCGATCAGCCAGCCCGGCGGCGCGCGCGACCGCCTGACGCAGGGCACTTACGTTCCCCGGGATCCGGACGAACCCGTCGGCGCCATCGAGGCCGCCTTCGCCGCCGTGCTGGAGACGCAGGCCATCGAGACCCGCATGCGCGAATTCGAAAAGGCCGGCCGGGTACCGGCCGCCGACCCGCGCGCCAACGTGCGCGACATGGCCGAGGCCATCCACGCGGCCGGCGGCATCACCGACGACGAGCTGGACCGCATCCGCGCGCGCAACGCGCTGCGCGACCGCGTGATCGCCGTGGACGACTTCGCCCCGGACTTCCAGGGCCCGTCCCGGACCGAATCCGAAGGAGCCCGCCCCTGATGGCCTTCGAACCCGTCTACATCATCGACGGGGCGCGCAGCCCCTTCCTCAAGGCCCGCAACGCGCCGGGCCCGTTCTCCGCGTCCGACCTGGCCGTGCAGACGGGCCGCGAACTGCTGCTGCGCCAGCCCTTCGCACCCACGGAACTGGACGAGGTCGTGATCGGCTGCGCCGCGCCCTCGGCCGACGAAACCAACATCGGCCGGGTGATCGCCCTGCGCCTGGGCTGCGGCGACCGCGTGCCCGGCTGGACGGTGATGCGCAACTGCGCCTCCGGCATGCAGGCGCTGGATTCCGCCGCCATGGGCCTGCAGACCGGCCGCCATGACCTGGTCCTGGCTGGCGGCGTGGACGCGCTGTCGCGCGCGCCGCTGCTGTTCCCCGACGAGATGGTCCATTGGCTGGCCCAGTGGAACCAGGCCCGCACCCTGGCGCAGCGCCTGCCGCTGCTGCGGCGCTTCCGCCCCTCGTATTTCAAGCCGGTGATCGGCCTGCTGAAGGGCCTGAGCGATCCGGTGATCGGCCTGTCCATGGGCCAGACCGCCGAGAACCTGGTCCACCGCTTCGGCCTGACGCGCGAACAGCTCGACGCCTACGCGGCCCAGAGCCACGCCCGCGCCCTGGCCGCGCGCGCCCGTGGGGCCTTCGGCGAGATCGTGCCCCTGGTCGACGCCAAAGGCACGCTGTACGAGGACGACGACGGCGTACGCGCGGACTCCACGCCGGAAAAGCTCGCCCGGCTCAAGCCCGTCTTCGACAAGCCCTACGGCAACATCACCGCGGGCAACAGTTCCCAGGTCACCGACGGCGCGGCGCTCCTGCTGCTGGCCTCGGAACGCGCCGTGCGCGAGCGCGGCCTGCGGCCCGTCGCCCGCATCGTCGACGCCCAGTGGGCCGCCCTGGACCCCGCCGTCATGGGCCTGGGGCCCGTGCACGCGGCCTCGGCCATCCTGGCGCGCCACGCCCTGGGGCTGAACGACCTGGACTTGTGGGAAATCAATGAAGCCTTCGCCGCCCAGGTGCTAGGCTGTCTCGCCGCCTGGCGCGACGAATCGTGGTGCCGGGAACATCTGGGGCGCGGCGCGCTGGGAGACCTGGACATGGACCGGCTGAACGTGGACGGCGGCGCCATCGCGCAGGGCCATCCGGTGGGCGCGTCGGGTGCGCGCATCGTGCTGCACCTGGTGCGCGCCCTGCAGGCCCGGGGCCTGCGCCGGGGCATGGCCGCCATCTGCATCGGCGGCGGCCAGGGCGGCGCCATGCTGGTCGAACTCTGCGGGCAGGAGGGCTGACATGAACTTCGAATCCCTGGGCCTGCGTCATTTCCACTGCGCGACGGACCCGCAGGGCATCGCCTGGCTGACCATCGACTGCGCCGGCAGCGCCGTCAACCGCCTGTCGGGCGACGTGCTGGCGGAACTGAACCGCGTCCTGGACCATTTCCAGGCCGCTCCGCCCGCCGCGCTGGTGATCCGCTCGGGCAAGGCCGCCGGCTTCGTCGCGGGCGCCGACATCGACGAATTCTCCCAGCTGAACGACGCCGCCACGGCGCGCGCCTTCATCGAGCGCGGCTGGACGGCCTTCAACCGCCTGGCGGCGGTGTCCTGGCCGACCCTGGCCCTGATCCAGGGCCACTGCATGGGCGGCGGCCTGGAACTGGCCCTGGCCTGCCGCTACCGGATCGTCGTGGACCGGCCCGACACGCGCCTGTCCCTGCCCGAGGTCATGCTGGGCATCTTTCCCGGCTGGGGCGGCATGCTGCGCCTGCCCCGGCGCGTGGGCGCTCCCCTGGCCCTGGACATGATGCTGACGGGCCGCGCGCTGGACGCGCGCCGCGCCGCGTCGGCCGGGCTGGCCGACCTGTGCGTGCCGCCCCGCCTGGCGGAACAGTCCGCCGCGCGCCACGTCCTGTCCGGCCAGCCGGTGCGCGGCCCGAAGGGCAAGGACGCCTGGCTCAGCCACCCGATCCTGCGGCCGCTGCTGCTGCGCCAGGCCCGCAAGACCCTGGAAAAACGCGATCCGCAGGGCCACTACCCGGCCCCGCGCGCCATCCTGGAAATCTGGGCGCATCACGACGGCGACGCGCTGGCCGCGCCCGGGCTGATCGACGCCATCGTCCGGTCCGACACCGCCCGCAACCTGCTGCGCGTGTTCCGCATGCAGGAGCGCCTGAAATCCTTCGGCAAGGCCGGGGGCCGGGCTCCCGCGCGGCACGTCCACGTGGTGGGCGCGGGCGTGATGGGCGGCGACATCGC
Source organism: Castellaniella denitrificans (assembly GCF_042653765.1). Lineage (NCBI taxonomy): Bacteria > Pseudomonadati > Pseudomonadota > Betaproteobacteria > Burkholderiales > Alcaligenaceae > Castellaniella > Castellaniella denitrificans. The sequence continues at coordinate 223,620 of NZ_JBHSEZ010000006.1, forward strand.
GGCCTGGTGCGCGCTCAAGGGCCTGACCGTCACCCTGCAGGACACGGACCGCGCGCGCATCGCCCAGGCCATCGGCCGCGCCCACGCGCTGTATGCCCGCAAGATCCGGCCCGCCCGCGAGGCGCGGCTGGCGGCCGACCGCCTGATCCCGGACCCGGACGGCCAGGGCGTCGCCCGCGCCGACCTGGTGATCGAGGCCATCAGCGAGAACCTGGACGCCAAGCGCGGCCTGTACGCCGCCATCGAGCCGCGCCTGAAGGACGGCGCGCTGCTGGCGACCAACACCTCCAGCCTGTCGCTGCAGGACCTGGGCCGGGACCTGGCGCGGCCGGAACGCCTGGTGGGGATCCATTTCTTCAATCCCGTCGCCAAGATGCCCCTGGTCGAGGTCGTGGCCGCGGAAGGCACCGATCCGGACGCCCAGGCCGCCGCCTGCGCCTTCGTCGGCCGGATCGGCAAGCTGCCCCTGCCGGTGAAGAGCGTGCCCGGCTTCCTGGTCAACGCCGTGCTGGCGCCCTACATGCTGGAAGCCATGCGCTGCGTGGACGAGGGCCTGCGCCCCGAAACCATCGACGCCGCGATGAAGGCCTACGGCATGCCCATGGGGCCGATCGAACTCGTCGACACCGTGGGCCTGGACATCGCCCGCGACGCCGGCGCGCAACTGACGGGCCAGGCCGCGCCGCCCGCCTGCCTGGCGCGCCACCTGGACCGCAACGAACTGGGCCGCAAGTCGGGCCAGGGCTTCTACCGCTGGCGCGAGGGCAAGCCCGTCCGCGCCGAGGCCGGTACGGCCCCGGCCGGGCTGGCGCGCCGCCTGCTGCAACCCTTGATCGATGCCACCCGCCGCCAGCTGGCGGCCGGCGTCGTCGCCGATTCCGAACTCGCCAACGCGGGCGTGATCTTCGGAACGGGCTACGCACCTTATACGGGGGGACCCATGACACTCGACGACGATTGATTCCGCCCTGACGCCGGCCTGATTCCGGCGCCCCGCTGACTCGGACGACGCTGCGCGGATGCGCGGCGCAGGGAGGTCTTTGCCCAATTCATTCAGAAGGCCGCAGGCATCCGCCGCGCAGCCAGGGGACATGCGTCCCTGGATTTTAACCCTAAGCCCGACGTGGTTGATCGGGCAGTACCCAATCGCAGGAAAGCCTGCACACGAAGACGACTTTTCATCCATAAATCCGGAGGTGACACGATGAAAACGCAACACACGCTCAAGACCCTGTCGGCCCTGATCCTGGGCCTGGGCGCCATGGGCGTCGCCCACGGTTCGGGCTTCCAGCTGCTGGAGCAGAACGGCAGCGGCCTGGGCAGCGCCTATGCCGGCTCCGCCGCCATCGGCGAAAACGCCAGCGCAAACTATTTCAATCCCGCCAGCATCACCCTGCTGCCGGGCATGAACGTCAGCGCGGGCGCGGTGGCGATCAAGCCGAGCTTCAAGTTCTCGAACGACGGCAGCACCAGCCCATTGGGGACGGCAGCCACGGGCGGCAACGGCGGCGACGCCGGCTCCTGGGCCGCCGTGCCCAACGCCCACTTCACCTGGGAGGTCAACCCGCGCGTCTGGCTGGGTCTGAGCGTGGGCGCGCCCTTCGGCCTGATGACCGACTACGAGGAAGGCTGGGCCGGCCGCTACCACTCGGAAAAATTCTCCATCGAGAGCATCAACGTCAACCCGTCCATCGCCTTCAAGGCCACAGACACGCTGTCCTTCGGCGTGGGCGTGAACTGGATACAACTGGATGCGGACTATCGCAAGGCGGTCCCCGGAGTCATGCCGGCCGGTGGCCCCGGTGTCCCCGGCTACTACGGCGACCTGAGCACCAAGGTCACGGCGAAAGGCGATGCCTGGGGCTGGAACGCCGGTATCCTGTGGCAGGCCACGCCGGACACGCGCTTCGGCCTGTCCTACCGGTCCAAGGTCAAGATCGATGCGGACGGCACCACGAAGATCTCAAACCGGGACATTAATCCTAGTGCGGGTTTCGGAACGGGTGCTGGAATCGTCAACGCACTCAGTGGATCGTTCAACGCAGAAACATCTGTTGAGCTGCCCGACACCGCCATCTTCAGCGTGGTGCACCAGTTGAACGACCGCTGGACTCTGCTGGGCGACGTATCCTGGACAGGCTGGAGCAGCATTCCTCGGCTGACAATCAACACGGCGCATCCCAATCCGGCGGCACAGACAAGCAGCCTCGACCTGCGCTTCAAGGACTCCTGGCGCGTCGCCCTGGGCGCGCACTACCGCTACAGCGACGCCTGGACCTTCAAGGGCGGCGTGGCCTGGGACCAGTCGCCGGTGCGCGACGACGCCTATCGGCCGTCCGCCCTGCCGGACAACGACCGCTACTGGCTGTCCCTGGGCGCGCAGTACAACTTCAGCAAGAACACCAGCATCGACGTCGGCTACACCCACCTGTTCGTGAAGAGCACCTCGGTCAACAACGCTTCCTCCAAGGAAGCCGGCGTGCTGAAGGGCGACTACGACAGCAGCGGCGATCTGATCGGCGTGCAGTTCTCGCACCGCTTCTGAGCGTAGCGACCGTGAGCCTGGCATGAAGTTGTCGCAGTTGAAACGCCTGCCGCCCCGGTGGCGGGCGCGTGCCATGCGCACGGGCTTCAATCTCCACCCGGCCTTCCGTTCGACGGGAGGCCGGGTGGAATACGTGTCCCACGACCTGCTGCACGTGCGCGTGCGCCTGGCGCTGACGCGCCGCACCCGCAACATCGTGGGCTCGATCTTCGGCGGCTCGCTGTTCGCCGTGACCGACGGCGTGCACGTGGGCATGCTGATGGCCCGCCTCGACCGGGACGCCATCATCTGGGACAAGGCCGCCGAGATCCGCTACCGCAAGCCCGCATTCCGCACGCTGTACGCGGACTTCATCCTGACCGAGGCCGAACTGCGGGGCATCCGCGAGGAACTGGACCGCGACCACGAGGCCGAGCGGGTCTATCAGGTGGACCTGAAGGACGCCGACGGCACGGTGCACACGGAAGTCCGGCGCACCATCTACCTGGCCGACAAGGCCTATTACAAACAACGCAAGCCGCGCCCCGGCGCGGCGGGAGACGCATCATCATGACCCATCCGAACACATCGCCCGATTCCGCGTGGCCCTCCCGCACGGCGGCCCGGCCGGCGCGCGCCGGCCTGCTGCGCGGCGCACTGGCCCCCTTGGGCGCCGCGCTGGCCCTGGCCGCCGCCGGCCTGTGCGCGGCCCCGCCCGCCCTGGCCCTGACCGTGGCCAACGTGGACGTGCCGGAGCAGCAGTCGGTCGCGGGCAGCGACCTGGTGCTGAACGGCGCCGGGCTGCGCCAGCGCTTCGTCTTCCACGTCTACGTCGCCGCCCTGTACCGGCCGCAGCCGACGAAGGACGCCGAGGCGATCCTGAACAGCCCCGAGCCCCAGATGCTGCGCCTGACCCTGCTGCGCGACATCAACAGCAAGGCGCTGACCGACGCGCTGAACGACGGCCTGAAGGCCAACTGCACCGAGGCCGAGCTGAAGGACATGGCCGACACCATCGCCCACTTCGAGGCCTTCATGAAGACCGGCGGCGAGGGCGCCTCGGGCGACCGGGTGGACATCGTTTTCAATCAGGGGACAGTCTCGGTATCATTCAAGGGCAAGGCTCTGGGGGAGGTCAAGGATCCCCGTTTCGCCACCGCGCTCCTGAAGGTCTGGCTGGGCGCCCACCCGGCCCAGGAATCCCTGAAAGCGGCCCTGCTGGGCCAGGAATCCAAAAGCAACTGATCTGACATAAAAGGAACCGCATCATGGAACGCATCTGGCTGGAACACTACCCCGAAGGAGTGCCGGCTGACATCACCGACCAGGCCGCCGCCTTCGACTCGCTGGCCGACCTGTTCGAACAAAGCTGCGGGCGGTATGCCGGCAACACGGCCTACGTCAGCATGGGTGCGTCCATGACTTACGCGCAGACGCTGGACAAGGCCCGGGCCTTCGCGGCCTGGCTGCAGGCCCAGGGGGTGGCCAAGGGCGACCGCGTCGCGCTGATGATGCCCAACCTGCTGCAATACCCGATCTGCCTGTTCGGCACGCTGATGGCGGGCGCGGTGGTGGTCAACACCAATCCCCTCTACACGCCGCACGAACTGCACCACCAGCTGAGCGACTCCGGCGCGTCCACGGTGGTGGTGGCGGAAAACTTCGCCCACACCCTGCAGCAGGCGATGGCCGGCACCCAGGTGAAGCGCGTGGTCGTGACTTCGCTGGGCGAGCTGCTGAACTTTCCCAAGGGCCTGATCACCGACCTGGTGGTCCGCCACGTCAAGAAAATGGTGCCCGCCTGGAACATCCCGGGCGCCCTGCGCCTGCGCGACGCGCTGGCCGAAGGCGCCCGCGCGCCCTATCATCGCCCCGCGCTGACGCACGCCGACCTCGCGGCGCTGCAGTACACGGGCGGCACCACGGGCGTGGCCAAGGGCGCCATGCTGAGCCATGGCAACCTGGTGTCCAACGTCTGCCAGGCCTACGCCTGGGTGCGGCCCTACTGCCAGGGCGACCGCGAATGCATCGTGACGGCGCTCCCGCTCTACCACATCTTCGCCCTGACGGCGAACTGCCTGACCTTCATGCGCCTGGGCGCCAGCAACCTGCTGATCGTCAATCCGCGCGACATTCCGGGCTTCGTCAAGGAACTGGGCAAGGCCCGGTTCACCGCCCTGACGGGGGTGAACACGCTGTTCAACGCCCTGCTGAACCATCCCGATTTCGGCAAGCTGGACTTCAGCGGCCTGAACATCACGCTGGGCGGCGGCATGGCCGTCCAGGAAGCCATCGCGGAGCGCTGGCTGAAGACCACCGGCAAGCCCATCGCCCAGGCCTACGGGCTGACGGAAACCTCGCCCGCCGTGACCATCAATCCGCTCGACAAGATCGATTTCAACGGTTCGATCGGCCTGCCGGTGCCGTCCACGGACGTCGCCGTGCGCAACGACAACCGCACCATGGCGATCGGCGAGTCGGGCGAGATCTGCGTCAAGGGTCCGCAGGTCACGTCCGGCTACTGGAACCGCCCCGAGGAGACCGCCAAGGTCTTCGACGCGGACGGCTGGCTGCTGACCGGCGACGTCGGCTACATGAACGACAAGGGCTACGTGTTCCTGCTGGACCGCAAGAAGGACATGATCCTGGTGTCGGGCTTCAACGTGTATCCGAACGAGGTCGAGGCCGCCGCCATCGAGCATCCCGGCATCCTGGAGGCCGCCGCCATCGGCGTGCCCAACGGCGCCGCCGGCGAGGTGGTCAAGCTCTACGTGATCCGCAAGGACCCGAACCTGACCGAGGCCGACGTGATCGCCCATTGCCGCAAGCTGCTGACGGGCTACAAGGTGCCGAAGTTCGTGGAATTCCGCGAGGACCTGCCGCGCAGCAACGTGGGCAAGATCCTGCGCAAGGAACTGCGCAACGAAGACGTCGGCCAGAAAACGACCCACGAAATGACCGCGGCCCCGAAGGCCTGATATTCCGCGGGGCGACTCGGAGTGGCAAGCTCCGATGCCCTGCCCGCCGGTCTTTAATATCCCAGCGTGCGTCCATCCGGATTGCGCGGATCGGATGCCCCATACAGCAGCCCGTCACGCACCTGAATGGTCTGCGTGCGACCCATCGTCGGCTTCAGCGCAATGTGATGGCCGTAGCTGCGCAACAGCGCCAGGGTGTCGGGGCTGAAGCCCTTTTCGATCCGCAGTTCATCGGGCCACCACTGATGGTGAAAGCGCGGCGTGGCGGCGGCCTCGGCGGGATTCATGGCGAAATCGATCGCATCGGTCACGGTTTCCAGCACCGTCGTGATGATGCGCGCCCCCCCTGGGCTGCCGGTGACCAGCCAGGGCCGCCCGTCCTTCAGCACCAAAGTAGGCGTCATCGACGACAAGGGGCGCTTGCCAGGCTGAATGGCATTGGCTTCGCCGCCGATCAGGCCGTAGACGTTCGCCACCCCCGGTTTGGCCGAAAAGTCATCCATTTCGTTGTTCAGCAGGATGCCGGTGCCCTGGGCCACGATGCCGGAACCGAAATTGGTGTTCAGCGTGTAGGTCACGGCCACGGCATTGCCCGCCGCATCGACCACGGAATAATGGGTTGTCTGGTCGCTTTCGTAAGGCTGCGGCTTACCCGGGTGGATCTGCGACGACGGGCGCGCGTGGGTGGCGTCGATGGTCGCGGCCAGCTTGCGCGCATAGGCTTTCGAGGTCAGCCCCGCGACCGGCACCTTCACGAAATCGGTATCCCCCAGGTATTCCGAGCGATCCGCATAGGCCAGCTTCATGGCCTCGGCCATATGATGAATGGCCTGCGCGCTGCCCGCCCCCCAGTCCGACATGGGCCAGCCTTCCATCATGTTCAGGATCTGGACCAGGTGGATGCCACCGGAACTGGGCGGCGGCATGGTGACCACGCGGTAGCCCCGGTAGGTGCCGACGATGGGGGTGCGTTCGACGACCCGGTAGCTGCGCAGATCATCGGCCGTGATCAGCCCGCCGTGGCGGCTCATCTCGGCCACGATCTTGTCCCCGATCGGCCCTTGGTAAAACGCATCCGCACCCTGGCGGGCGATCAGACGCATGGACTCCGCCAGGTCGCGCTGCACCAGCGTATCACCCTGTTGCAGCGGCTTTCCATCACGCCAGAAAATCGCCCGCGTCGCCGGCCACTGCCCCATGGATTTGCTGGTATGGGCCAGCGTTTCGGCCAAGGTCTGGCTGACCGGGTAGCCGTGTTCGGCCAGCGAGATCGCCGGCGCCATGACACGCGACAGGGGCAGGCTGCCCCAGCGCCGCAGCGCATGGGTCAGGCCGGCCACCGTGCCCGGGACCCCGACCGCCAGCGGCGTGTACAGGGACCGGCCTTCCACCACGTTGCCCTTGTCATCCAGGTACATGTCGCGGTTGGCGCCGGCCGGGGCCATCTCGCGGAAATCCAGTGCAAAGTCCCGCCCCGTGCGGGCCTCGTGGACCATCATGAAGCCACCCCCGCCCAGGTTGCCGGCATTGGGCAGCGCGACCGCCAGCGCGAAGCCCACGGCGACGGCCGCATCGACGGCATTCCCGCCCGCCTGCAACACCTGAAGCCCGGCCTGGCTGGCCAGTGCCTGTTCGGATGCCACCATCCCACGCCGTGCGACGACCGGATGGAAGATATCCATGTCGAAGTCGTACGCCGCCGCGGCGGCGCGATTCACCGCCGTCGTGGCCGGGGCGCTTGCCGGCGCCAGCGCCGTGGTCTTTGGGGGGACGGCGGCACACGCCGTCAACAGGCCCAGCGCGAGCAGGACCGCATGCAGTTTGAATTTCATGGGGGCTCCTCCGGATCGGCCGCTCCGGGCCAGTACCGGACACCCTACTGACTGACTGTCAGGGCACACAATCGGGGCTTGCCCTGACAGGTCCGCCAGATGTCGAAGCACGGTGCGCGGGGATCCGCGCACCGTGCGCCGGCTTCGCGTGCCGCGTCAGGCCGCGCCGAACACGATCGGTTCGCCGCCCCGGTCGAAGGCCAGCAGCGAGCCGATCGTGCCGTACTTGATCATCTGCGTCATGCGCTGGAAGGCCTGATCGACGTCCTTGTTGTCCGGCAGGTAGGCCGACTGGTCGGCGATGGCGGCGACGAATACGACCTGCCAGTCCTGGCCGGTGCGGCGCGATTCCTCGACCAGCGCGGCGAACGTATCCAGTTCGCCGGGGGTCTTGTCCACGCACAGGATGGGCGTCAGTTCGCCGCCTTCGCCCCGCGCATGGCTGGCCTTCTGCTCCGGCGTGGCGTCGTCCGGCACCGTGCTGGCGGCAAAGACGAACAGCAGGCGCTGCGGTTCGGGTTGCAGGCGCGCGGCCTGCAGAAGATCGTCGAAACAGGTGATGTCCATGACGGCGGCCCTTGAGAAAGCCTTCATCCTACAGGATTCCGCCGGTTCACTCTTCCACGAAGGCCTCGTCCCGCTTGCGGCGGATCACGGGCACGGCGATCAGCAGCAGCAGGCCCGCCGCCACGAGCAGCAGGGACAGGGAGATGGGCCGCGTCAGGAAGACCGTGAAATCCCCGCGCGAAAGCAGCAGCGCGCGGCGGAAGTTCTCCTCCATCATCTGGCCCAGGACCAGGCCCAGCAACAGGGGGGCGGACTCGCATCCCAGCCGCGTCCACAGGTAGCCGGCCGCGCCGAAGAAGGCCAGCATCCAGACGTCGAACAGGCTGTTGTCCAGGGAATAGACGCCGATCGCGCAGAACACCAGGATGGCGGGGAACAGCACCCGGTAGGGCAGCTTCAGCAGCTTGACCCACAGGCCGATCAGCGGCAGATTCAGCACCACCAGCATCAGGTTGCCGATCCACATCGACGCCACCAGGCCCCAGAAGACTTCCGGGTGGGCCGTCATGACGCGCGGCCCGGGCTGGACGTCGTGGATCACCATGGCGCCCAGCATCAGCGCCGTGACGGCGTTGCCCGGAATGCCCAGCGTCAGCAGGGGAATGAAGGAGGTCTGCGCCGCCGCGTTGTTGGCCGATTCCGGCCCGGCCAGGCCGGCCGGATGGCCCTGGCCGAACCGCCGCGGCTCGCGGGCGAGTTTCTTTTCCAGGGTATAGGACGCGAAGGAAGACAGCACCGCGCCGCCCCCGGGCAGGATGCCCAGGATCGACCCCAGGAAGGTGCCGCGCATGCTGGCCGGCCAGGATTCGCGGAATTCCCGGCGGTTCGGGTACAGGGAACCGACCTTGTCCGTGATCCGGACCCGCCGTTCGCGCCGTTCCAGGTTGGCGATGATTTCGGCCAGACCGAAGATGCCCATGGCGACGACGGCGAAATCCAGGCCATCCTGCAATTTGAGGACCCCCAGGTCGAAACGGGGCATGCCGGAATTGACGTCGGTGCCGATCATGCCCAGCGCCAGCCCCAGGATCGTCATGGCCACCGCCTTGGCCAGGGATCCCGACGCCATGACCACGGCCGCCAGCAGGCCCAGCACCATCAGGGAAAAGTATTCGGCCGGCCCGAACTTGAACGCCACCTGGGCCAGCACCGGCGCGAAGGCCGCCAGCAGCACGGTCGCCACGCAGCCGGCGAAGAACGACCCCAGCGCGGCGATGGCCAGCGCCGCGCCGGCGCGGCCCGCGCGGGCCATCTGGTGGCCGTCCAGCACGGAGACCACGGACGAGGTTTCCCCCGGCAGGGCCACCAGGATCGCCGTGGTCGAGCCCCCGTACTGCGCCCCATAGTAGATGCCCGCCAGCATGATGAGCCCGGCCTCCGGCGGCAGCACATAGGTGATGGGCAGGAGCATGGCGATCGTCGGCACCGGGCCGATGCCCGGCAGCACGCCGATCAGCGTGCCCAGCAGGCAGCCGATCAGGCAGTACAGCAGGTTCTGGCCGCCCAGCGCGACCGACAGGCCGAGCTGCAGGTGATCGAGCCATTCCATCGCCGCCCCCTCAGCCCGCGCCCAGGAGGCCGGCCGGGAACACCAGGCCCAGGCCGCGCACGAAGACCAGCCAGACGAACCCCGTCATGCCGGCCCCCACGGCGGCGGCGACGCGCCAGTCGAAATCGGGATCGGCCATGCTGCCCACGAAGGCCAGCAGAAAGACCGACAGATAGACCCCCAGCAGCGGCAGGCTGGCGGCAAACAGGCAGACGGAACCCAGCACGAGGAGCAGCGGCCGCCACCCGGGCCGGGCGATGCGCCGCCGCGCGGCGCCGCCCCGGCAGGCCGAGACCGCCAGCGGCAGGCCCAGGCCGATCAGGCACAGGCCCAGCAGCAGGGGGAAATACCCGGCGCCCATGTGGGCCGCGCGGCCCAGGGGATAGGCCTGCGCGCCCAGCGCGAAGGCCGCCCCCGCGCAGGCGAACAGCAGCCCGGCCCAGAAATCCGGCTGATCGCGCACGGCCATCGCCCGGAGCCCTAATTGTCGAAGTGGATGCCGTTGGCCTCGATGACCGGCTTCCAGCGATCCAGGTCGCCCTGCACGACGGCCCGCATCTGCTCGGGCGTGCTGGCCACCGGTTCCTCATGCAGCTTCGCGAGCTGGCGCACGGTTTCGGGATCCTTCATCAGCGCGACGACTTCCGCCGTGAAGCGGTCCTCGGCGGCCTTGGGCGTGCCGCGCGGCGCCACGAATCCCATCCAGGCGTCGGCTTCGATGCCCGGCACGCCGGATTCGGCCAGCGTCGGCAGATCCGGCAGCAGGGAAGAACGCTTGCCCGTGGCCACGGCCAGCGCCAGGATCTTGCCGGCCCGCGCCTGTTCCATCACCGTCGCCGCCGGCAGGATGCCCATCTGCGTCTCGCCCGACAGGATGGCGGTGAGCGCCTTGACCGAGGTCGCATAGGGCACGTGCACGGCGTCCGAACCGTTCTGCGCCACCAGCGCGGCCATCGCCAGGTGCGAAATGCTGCCCACGCCCATGGACGAATAGTTGTATTCGCCGGGGTGGTCGCGCAGGGCCTTCAGCAAGCCGGCCACGTCCTTGACGCCCAGTTGCGGGGACACCACCAGCACGCTCGGCTGCTGGGCCGCGATCGTCAGGAAATCCAGTTCCTTCCGCGGGTCGTAGGGCAGGTTCGGGAACAGGATCGTGTTGGCGGCCAGCGGGCCGGAGATCGTGATGCCGAAGGTGTAGCCGTCCGGCGCGGCCTTGGCCACGGCGCCGGTCCCGATGTTGCCGCCCGCGCCCGCCTTGTTCTCGACCACCACGGCCACTCCCAGGCGGGGACCGACGTGATCGGCCACCATCCGGGCCATGGTGTCGGGCGTGGAGCCGGGACCGAAGGGCACGATGATGCGGATGGGCTTGTCGGGCCAGGCGTCCGCGGCCTGGACGGGCAGGGCCGCCAGCCCGCCGGCGCACAGCAGGACGAGCGCGCCGAACAATCGGGACAGATTCATTGAGGTCTCCAGTTTTCATCGGGGCACTGCGCATCTTACCGGAACCCGGAAGGATCCCGCTGACGCGCAAATGAACAGACCCCGCGCGAGGCGGGGTCCGAGGGGTGCGCCGCCGGAGCGGCGCGGGGTCGATGGGGAGGCGGCAAGTGCCCCCACGCTGCACCTTCGGCTTGCTGCCCCCCGAGGGGGCGCTTTTTGCCTTGGGGCGGCCCGGCGGCAAAAAATCCGCCGCCCGACGCGGCATCAGATGATGCGCACGGCCTCGACCAGGCGCACCGCCGTCCAGGACTTGGACTTGGAGATGGGGCGGCCTTCGGCGATTTCCACGGTGTCGCCCTCGTTGTACTGGTTGGCTTCGTCGTGCGCCTTGTACTTCGCGGTGCGGTTGACGAACTTGCCCAGCACGGGGTGCTTCACGCGGGTCTGGACGCTGACGACGATCGTCTTGTCCATCTTGTTGCTGACGACCTTGCCGACCAGCGTGCGCTGACGCTTGGTGGTGTCTTTCTGGGTTTCGGTGGTCATGTTACTTTCCTGCGTTCTCAGTCATGATGGTGCGGATGCGCGCGATGTCGCGACGCACCTTGCCCAACTGGCTGGTGTTGGAAAGCTGCTGGGTGGCACGCTGCATGCGCAGGTTGAATTGTGCCTTCAGCAGGCTCTCGAGCTCGGTCTGGAGCCCGGCGGCATCCTTGGCGCGCAGTTCACTGGCTTTCATATCCTGATCTCTCCTAGGCGCCCACGCGGCGCGACACGAAGGTCGTGCTGATGGGCAGCTTGGCGGCGGCCAGGCGGAAGGCTTCGCGGGCGAGTTCTTCGCTCACGCCTTCCATTTCGTACAGCACCTTGCCGGGTTGAATTTCCGCGACCCAGAATTCCGGGTTGCCCTTGCCGTTACCCATCCGGACTTCGGCGGGCTTCTGCGAGATGGGCTTGTCCGGGAAGATCCGGATCCAGATGCGGCCGCCGCGCTTGATGTGGCGGTTGATGGCACGGCGAGCGGCTTCGATCTGGCGGGCGGTCAGACGGCCACGACCGGTGGCCTTCAGACCGAACTCGCCGAAGGAAACCTGGGCGCCGCGCGTGGCCAGGCCGGTGTTGCGGCCCTTCTGTTCCTTGCGGTACTTCCTGCGAGAGGGTGACAGCATGTTTATTCTCCTTCAGGCGCCGGAGCGGCCGAAGCCGCATCACGGCGCGGGCCGCGGCCACGGCCGCGGTTGTCGCCGGGACGGCCGGGACGATCGCCACGCGGCGCGCGGCGCGGACGGCGCTCTTCGTCACGCGGGGCGGCGGTTTCCGGGGGCATTTCGCCGTTGGGCAGCATGTCGCCCTTGTAGACCCAGACCTTGACCCCGATGATCCCGTAGGTCGTCTGCGCTTCCGAGAAGCCGTAGTCGATGTTCGCGCGCAGGGTGTGCAGGGGCACACGGCCTTCGCGGTACCATTCGGTACGGGCGATCTCGATGCCGTTCAGACGGCCCGAGGACATGATCTTGATGCCCTGGGCGCCCAGGCGCATGGCGTTCTGCATGGCGCGCTTCATGGCGCGGCGGAACATGATGCGCTTTTCGAGCTGCTGGGTGATCGAGTCGGCGATCAGCTGCGCGTCGGTTTCCGGCTTGCGGATTTCCTCGATGTTGACGTGCACGGGCACGCCCATCAGGCGCTGCAGGTCGGCCTTCAGCGTTTCGATGTCCTCGCCGCGACGGCCGATCACCACGCCCGGACGGGCCGAGTAGACGGTGATGCGGGCATTCTTGGCGGGGCGCTCGATGATGACGCGGCCCACGGAAGCCGATTTCAGTTTCTTCTTCAGGTATTCGCGCACGCGGATGTCCTCGGCGAGCATGCTGCCGTAGACCTTGTCGTTCGCATACCAGCGAGAAGTCCAGTTGTGGTTGACCGCGAGGCGGAACCCAATCGGGTGAATTTTCTGTCCCATTGCGACTCCTTACGCCCCGACCTTGACCACGATGTGGCAGGTCTGCTTTTCGATGCGGTTGCCGCGGCCCTTGGCGCGCGCGGAGAATCGCTTCATCGACTGGGCCTTGTCGACGTAGATCGTGGTGACCTTCAGTTCGTCGATGTCGGCGCCATCATTGTGTTCGGCATTGGCGATGGCCGATTCCAGCGCCTTTTTCAGGATGCCGGCGGCCTTCTTGGGGCTGAACGTCAGGATGTTGAGGGCGTGCGCCACGGATTTCCCACGGATCAGATCCGCCACCAGGCGGGTCTTCTGCGCGGAAATATGGACGCCGCGGATGACTGCGGTAGTTTCCATGGCTTACCTCTTGGCCTTCTTGTCCGCCGCGTGCCCCTTGAAGGTGCGCGTCAGGGCGAATTCGCCGAGCTTGTGGCCGACCATGTTCTCGTTGATGTACACGGGAACGTGCTGGTGGCCGTTGTGCACGGCAATCGTCAACCCAATGAACTCGGGCAGGATGGTGGAACGGCGCGACCAGGTCTTGATCGGCTTCTTTTCTTTGCCCCCGACGGCGGCATCGACCTTCTTGATCAGATGCGCATCGACGAACGGGCCTTTCTTGATCGAACGTGACATAGTGTTCGCCCCTTATTTGCGCTTGCGGCGAGAGACAATCATATTGTCCGTCCGCTTGTTACGACGGGTCCGGTAGCCCTTGGCGGGAGTACCCCACGGGCTGACGGGTTCGCGGCCTTCGCCGGTGCGGCCTTCGCCGCCGCCGTGCGGGTGATCCACCGGGTTCATGGCGACGCCACGGACAGTCGGGCGGATGCCACGCCAGCGCACCGCGCCGGCCTTGCCGATCTGGCGCAGGCTGTGGTCGCCGTTGCCGACTTCGCCGATGGTGGCGCGGCAGTCGATGTGGACGCGGCGGACTTCGCCGGAGCGCAGGCGGACCTGGGCGTAGACGCCTTCGCGGGCCATCAGCACGGCGGACGCGCCGGCCGAGCGGGCCAGCTGGGCGCCCTTGCCCGGCTGCATCTCGATGCAGTGGATGGTGGAACCGACCGGGATGGCGCGGATCGGCAGCGTGTTGCCGGTGCGGATCGGCGCTTCCAGACCGGAAACGACCGAGGCGCCGACTTCCAGGCCGCGCGGGGCGATGATGTAGCGACGCTCGCCGTCGGCGTAGCACAGCAGCGCGATGTGCGCCGTGCGGTTCGGGTCGTATTCCAGGCGCTCGACCTTGGCGACGATGCCGTCCTTGTTGCGACGGAAATCGACGACGCGGTAGTGCTGCTTGTGACCGCCGCCACGGTGGCGCACGGTGATGTGGCCATTGTTGTTGCGGCCGGAGTTCTGCGATTGCGGCTCCAGCAGGGGGGCGTAGCCCGGGCCCTTGTGCAGTTCAGGGTGCACGACCTTGATCATGCCCCGGCGACCGGCGGACGTAGGCTTGACTTTGACCAGCGGCATTTAGTTCACCTCCGTAAAGTCGATTTCCTGCCCGGCCTTGAGCGAAACATAGGCCTTGCGTTCGTTGCGGCGACGGCCCATGAAGCGGCCGAAGCGCTTTTCCTTGCCCTTGCGGTTGGCGACCTGCACGGATTCGACCTCGACCTTGAACAGCAGTTCGACGGCGGCCTTGATCTCCGGCTTGGTGGCGTCGGCGACGACGCGGAAAGCGACCTGGTTGTTCTTTTCGGCGATCATCGTGGACTTTTCGGTCACGACGGGCGCCAGAATGACTTGCATCAGACGTTCGGCATTCATCCCAGCAACTCCTCGAGTTGGGCGATCGCCGGCTTCGTGATCAGCACTTTCTTGTAGTGGACCAGGGACAGCGGATCGGCGTAGCGCGTTTCGATGACCGCCACGTGGGGCAGGTTGCGCGTCGCGAGATAGACGTTTTCGTCCAGGGCATCGGTGATGATCAGGACGGGTTCGGCAATGCCCAGATCCTTGAGCTTGGCCGCGGCCAGCTTGGTCTTCGGGGCGTCGAGGGTGAAGTTCTCGACCACGGCCAGACGGCCTTCGCGGACCAGTTGCGAGAAGATGGCGCGCAGACCGGCGCGGTACATCTTCTTGTTGACCTTGTGGCTGAAGTTCTCGTCCGGCGAATTCGGGAAGGCACGGCCACCCCCACGCCAGATCGGCGAGGAAGTCATCCCGGAACGGGCGCGGCCGGTGCCCTTCTGGCGCCAGGGCTTCTTGGTGGAGTGCTTGACCGTCTCGCGGTTCTTCTGGGCGCGATTGCCCATGCGGGCATTGGCCTGGTAGGCCACGACGATCTGGTGAACCAGGGCTTCGTTGAAGTCGCGGCCGAAGATCTCGTCGGCGACGGCCACGGTGGCCGAGGACTGGCCCTGATCATTCAGGAGCTTGAGTTCCATGATTAGGCTCCTTTCTTGGGCGTCGCCTTGACGGCGGGGCGCACGACGATGTCGGCGTTCTTGTGGCCGGGGACGGCGCCCTTCACCAGCAGCAGGCCGCGCTCGGCGTCCACACGCACGACGTCCAGGTTCTGGACGGTGCGGGTGACATCACCCAGGTGGCCCGACATTTTCTTGCCGGGGAAGATGCGGCCCGGATCCTGGGCCTGGCCGATGGAGCCCGGCACGCGGTGCGAACGCGAGTTGCCGTGCGAAGCGCGCTGCGAACCGAAGTGGTGGCGCTTGATCGTGCCGGCGAAACCCTTGCCGATGGTGGTGCCGGTGACGTCGACCTGCTGGCCGACCTCGAACAGGGATTCCACGGCGATCACGGCGCCAGCCGAGAATTCGGCGACGCGGGCGGGATCCAGGCGGAATTCCTTCAGGATGGAACCGGCTTCGACGCCGGCCTTGGCATAGTGGCCGGCTTCGGCCTTGGTCACGCGGGAGGCGCGACGCTCGCCGTAGGCGAGCTGGACCGCCGCGTAGCCGTCGATTTCAGGCGTCTTGACCTGGGCGACGCGGTTGTTGGACACGTCCAGCACCGTGACCGGGATGGATTCGCCTTCCTCGGTAAAGATGCGGGTCATGCCAACCTTGCGCCCCACGAGCCCGAGCCGCCAGGCCGCGGGCGTAGGTGTCGAATTCGACATTGTTTTCTCCGGGGGGTGTTTCCCCACAGTTTTCGATCCCGACTGCGATTGGCCGGGGCTGTAATCCCGCCACCCACGCTCCAAAAAATGGAAATGGATGACGAAGCCCTTGATTCTAACATGAAAAAAGCGCCCTGCCTAGGAGACAGGGCGCTTTCCTCCGGACGGGCCGCGCGGGGCGGCTCCGGCGGGATGGTTACTGCAGGGCGATCTCGACGTCCACGCCGGCCGGCAGGTCGAGGCGCATCAGGGCGTCCACGGTCTTGTCGGTAGGGTCGACGATGTCCATCAGGCGCTGGTGCGTGCGCATCTCGAACTGATCGCGCGAGGTCTTGTTGACGTGCGGCGAACGCAGCACGTCGTAGCGGCGGATGCGCGTGGGCAGCGGCACGGGACCGCGAACCACGGCGCCGGTGCGCTTGGCCGTATCGACGATCTCGGCGGCGGACTGGTCGATCAGCTTGTAGTCGAACGCCTTCAGGCGGATGCGGATTTTCTGGCTTTTCATGGGAATCCCTAAAGAACGAGAGGGGCGGGGAGCGTTCCCCCGCCGATCCATCAATTACTTGATGATTTTGGCGACGACGCCGGCGCCCACGGTGCGGCCACCCTCGCGGATGGCAAAGCGCAGGCCCTCTTCCATGGCGATCGGCGCAATCA
>NZ_JBHSEZ010000007.1:0-50382 GCF_042653765.1 Castellaniella denitrificans
AGACGCAGACGCAAAAAAGCCCGCATTTACGCGGGCTTCAGGGGTGTTTAGTGCTTTTATATGCCAGTCATTGCCAGACGCGGGATCACTCCCACTCAATTATCAACAAGAGGAACATAGCCAGCATTTACGCGGCTCTCAGTTGTGGCACAAGTTCCAATACCATGAAAAATACCATGTTCAACAATGCAGCCTAAAAAGCAGGTGGGCGGCAAGCGATCATGATACCTGCTCCCCTGCTTTGGCGCATCCTTCAGCCGCCCAGCGCCAGCTTGGCGGGGATGTCGCGCAGGCCGGGCACCAGCACCAAGTCGCCGAGCACGCCTTCGACGGTGCGGTGAGCCTGGCAGTGCTTCGCATAGGCGAGGAACGACATCACGCGCTGGCGCACGTCGGGCAGATCGACTTCGCCGGCGAAATACTGGGTCATAAGCTGGAGAAAGTCCGCGCGGGCGCGCTTGATGTTGCGCTTGCGTGGGAGGATGTGCGTCGGCCAGATGCGGTAGCCGCAAAAGTCCACGCCGCGCTGCCACGGGTGAATCGCCGTCTTCGGGTTGAGCGAGAGGCCCAGGGCATTGACGACCTTTCCAAGGGCCTGTAGCACGCGCTGCGCTTCGGCCTTGTCCTTCACCACCGCCACGAAGTCGTCCATGTACCGCACGTAGAAGCGCAGGCCCATATCGTCCTTGGCGATGTGATCGAGGCGGTTCAGCAGGACGTTAGCCCCGAGCTGGCTGGTCAGCGCGCCGACGGGTAGGCCCAGCCCGGCCTCGTGGCCGTAGCCGCTGATGATTTGCCGCCAGAGCCAGAGCACGTCGGGATCCGCAATGACGCGCTCCACCTCGTCCATGAGGATGTGATGCTGGATGCTGGCGAAATACTTGCTGATGTCCGCCTTCACCACGTAGATGCCGTCGCCCCAGTTCCGCTTCGCCACGCGCAAGAAGTGCTGCACGCGCATGACGGCGCGCTGGGTTCCCTTGCCCTCGCGGCAAGCGTAGCTGTCGAAAATGAAGCGGCGCTCGAAGTGCGGCTCCACCACCTGCACAAGGGCATGATGGACGACGCGATCTTGAAACGGTGGCGCCTGAATCAGGCGTAGCTTGGGCTCGCGCACCACGAACTCGCGTTGCGGGCCGGGCTTCCAAGTCTTCCAGAGCATGTGATTCTGGATGTTGAAGAGGTGCTCTTCAGCCTCTACCGCGAACTGCATTACCTCGTTGCGATACCGCTTTCCATCGCGGGCGCCCATGTAGGCCAGGTGCAGATTTTCAAAGGAGGTGAGTTCGTCCCAAAGACCATTCACAGTGCGCGGCATGTCTTCCTATTCAGTGTGGTCGGGTGCTGCCACGTCCGCCGGTTTCCCGGCTACTGGCCGCAGCGCCCTGTTCATCTTCGACAACATGGTCAGGACAAAGGCCCCAAAGGATATGCACTGGACGGCGGCCCGTGGGCCGCGCGCCTTCTGGCACTATTCGTTTGCGAGGCGACCGCCGATATTCGTGTTGACGTTCGACGCGGGATTGTTGACGTTCAGGCAGAAGAGCCCGTCGTTCGCGCCGTTGTCCCAATTGCCGCCGTTATAAGCCCTTGCCCGTTCAAAAACCGGGGTGGTGCTCTACGACATGGCGGCTCCTTCGTGCTTGATCCACGCGCCGACCATGCGGCCAATTTCGTTCGTGTGTTTCATCCAGACTTCCAGGCGATGCGTGTTGATGTATTCGAGGCGATGGGCCTTGCGGATGAAGTGCCGGAACACCTCGATTTCCACGTCCAAGTCGAAAAGCGACGAAGCCTTCTGTCGGCGCTTCCACGCCACGACGGCCAGGCGGCATACCTTATTCATGGCCGCCCGCATTTCCGCGCAAAGCAAGTGCCTTTCCAGCTTCGGGAACTGATGCAGCACGGTATGCGTGTAGGCATCGAGCTCTTCCAACTTGGTGATGAGCTTCAGGTATGCGTCGTTTTTCAAGTCAGCCTTTCCCCTTCATCCTCTTCGATGTTTTTCTGGCAGTGCTGGGCGTCGAAGGCGTCGAGCAGTTTGCACAGGATGCACCCCCACCGCTTTCCAGAGCGAGCGGCCTTCCCGGCCCGGCTACTGATGGTTTCATCCTCGCTGCCGGCAAGCGCGGCGTTCAAGGTCTGGTCGTTGGAGACGGCCACCCGGAAAGCGCGATCACTTCCACCGATAGCCGACACCAGCGCCAGCATGTTGCCCGCCAGCGTCATCAGCATGGAGCCCAGCAGCAGGGCGATTCGGGCGCAATACTGCTTCACCTTGCGCCCGCCCGTTACCAGGAAATGGCGGACAGGTCTTCCAGGGACGCGGTGGCGCCGATGGCATCTTCGGCGGCCTGACGCCGACCAATGAGCACGCCGGAGGCCGCCGCGTAGGCGTTCATCTTGTCGAGCACGCGCGAGGCGAGCTCCGCGACCGGCAGGCCGCGCGCCGTGGCGATGGCGGTCAGCAGCGGAGCGTCCGCGCCGGCGTCGGCGGCCAGCGCCGTGGCTTCCTTGACCTGCTGGGGCCAGGACTGCACTTCGCTGTCAGGGTAGTAGGCAGCCAGCGCGGCCACCGCCTTCTGGCACTCGGCGTTGATTTCGGTCAGCTTGGCCGCCTTCGCCGCGTTCAGGATGGCCGCGTCGCTGGCTTCGAGGATGTCCTCGCCCAGCAGTTCGACCAGATCCTGACTGCACGCCGGCACGTCTTCCGGCTGGCCGGGAACCGTGACCGAAATGAACAGGCGACCGGGGCGGTACGCCTCGGGGACGAGGTACGCTTTGACCTTGGCGGCGGTTGCCACCTCGGGCAGCGGCACGGTCATGGTGGAGCCTTCGACTTCCACCACCAGATTCCCGTTTTCGATTTGCATTTACTGCTCCTTTCTTGAGAGGGGCGGCGCGCTTGGCGCGCTCGCCCAACTGCTACATGACACAGGTCACATGACCCATTACACCTTTGCGAGGCGACCGCCGACAGACGCGCTGACGTTCGACGCGGGATTGTTGACGTTCAGGCAGAAGAGCCCGTCGTACGCGCCGTAGCCCCAATTGCCGCCGTGATAGGCGACGCAGTTCGCAGCCGACCAGAAGGCGTCCGCATACGTGCCGTTCGAGGCCGAAGCGTCGATGGTGGCGGGCAGGAACACTTGCGACAGGTCGTAGTTCGCGCCGGCATCCACGGACATCGTGACCGGGTAGGAGGCCGAAGCCGACGGCGCCACCTGGTTCGTGGTGATGTAGGTCTTGTTGCCCTGTTTGTCCCAGATTTTGTATTTCAGGCTGGCGTCGGTTTG
This sequence comes from Castellaniella denitrificans, assembly GCF_042653765.1. Classification (NCBI taxonomy): domain Bacteria; kingdom Pseudomonadati; phylum Pseudomonadota; class Betaproteobacteria; order Burkholderiales; family Alcaligenaceae; genus Castellaniella; species Castellaniella denitrificans. The sequence goes on from NZ_JBHSEZ010000007.1 coordinate 3,297, forward strand.
CAGTCCATCGACCATCTGCCAGACGTTCGACCAGAGGCCGATAATGCCGCGCCACGAGGCTTGCGAGGTGGGCGACGCATCGACGTTGGTAGCGCCGGAACTGTTCGAGTTGCCTTGGCCGACCAAGGTCTGGGCGTCAGGGTTGCCCAGTTCGATGAGGGCCAGCATCTGGATGGCGGAGAGTTGGTAGATGTTCCACAGCGAGAAGCCCGTAACGCCCCCGGTGTTGCGCGCGTTCGCGCGGGCCTGCATCGTCGGGAAGTCGATGGAAACCAGCGGCCCGACGGCAGCCACGGACGCCAGCTTGTTGCCGGAGGCGTTCGAGCCCTGATACTTGCCGACCCAATACTGGGCCAGGTCAGCGCCGGCGTTCTTGAAAGCCGGGTGAATCTCGAAGCCGGTTTCCTTCTTGTCCGAAACCCAGATGGCCTTCTTTCCGACGTAGGCGCCGGACGCCACGATGCCGGTCTTGATGTAGAAGGCGGGCACCTTCACCATCGCCTGGCTGTCCAGGGTCTGATCGACGATACCGGCATAGGTCGGGTGGGCGTTGAAGAAGGCGGCATCGGTGGCCTTGGCGTTGCCGTCCTCGTCGATGCGTGCCCACGAACCGGAAGTCGCGCCAGTCGAAACCAGAGCGATACCGATCACCGTGCCGAAAATCTTTTTCGTAGTGAACTTCGTCTCCACCGACCATTCCGACCAGCCGATGGTTGCGCCCTTGTGGCGGACGCGCCAGAAGTATTGCGTGTTCGAGGACTTCAGCAGGCCGGCAGGAACGGTCAGCGAGGTCAGGTGCGTGGCGTCCTCGCCGCTGTCGTAGGTGGAGGCGTCGTAGGACGCGCTGGCCTCGCGGATTTGCCATTGGGCCGCCGCTTGGGTGTCCGCACCCGCATAGACCGCGAAGGCGCTGGACGACAGCGTGGGCGTGTCGGCGACGTTGGTCAGGTTGTTGGCCGGGCCAACGTTCGACGGGGCCTGCACATACACGAACGACGCGGCGGTGGAGAACGAAACCGGGTCAGACCACGGCGACCACGCGCCTTCGGCGTCGCGCGCGCGGCCACGGGCGAAGTAGTCATGGCTGGTTTGCAGGCGCAGGCCGATTTCCTGCCAGGACAGGCCGCCCACCTGCGTGCCGCTGTCGATGATGACCTCGGCGAAGTCGGCGGTGGCGGAGACTTGGAATTGCACGGCGCCCACGGGCGTATCGGTGGGCGAAACGTAGCCGGTCAGGCCCAGCGTCGGGCGGTCGGTCAGGTTTTCAGCGCCATCGACGGGGTTGGACATGGCAGGCTTGAGCGGAGGCGTGTGCGTGCCGCGCAGGCCCGTGGTGGAGCCCAGGCCAATGATGTGCTGGATCTCGGTATTGCCAGCGCCGCCCACGACGGTCACGCGCAGCGCGGTGTCGCCATTGACGAGCAATTCGTACTCGCAGTCGATGTAGCCCGCCGGCACTTTGCCGCCTTCGCGCGTCCATGCCAGCGGCGCGGACACCCAGTCGCCATCGATCAGAAAATCGACGTTCACAACGGATGCGGTGGGCGTGCGGCGGATTACGACGGCGCGCTTGACGCCATCGAAGCCCAGATTGATGGGCTTGGAGAAGTAGGCCGCGCCCGGCTTGGCCTGCGCGGTGCCGTTAGCGACGGCAAACGAGGTGCGCGCGAGGAACGCGCCGGCGCCGCCGTAGGCGTTTGCCAGCGGGTCAGAAATGCGGATGCGGGTGCCGTTCAGCACAGCATTGACATGAACCTGCTCGGCGTGCGTCGCGTTGTAGATGACATAGTTCTGGCCGGGCGTGAAGAAGCTGCTGTCGGTCACGTCGATGGAATCGTCGCCGGCGACGGCAGAGGTCACGGCGATGGGCTGCGTGTCGGTCAGCGTGTATTCGCCGGCCCACATTTCAAGGCTGATGTTGTTGCCCGAATAGTCCCAGTCCAGGCGCACCGCACGCGCCAGCATGGGCGCGGTCATGCCCTGCAAGTCGCCGATGTCGCCGCCCAGGTCTGCGACGGCCTGCGCCACCTGGTTCATCTTGTCGGCGAAGGTGGGCGCATCGCCCTTGGCGGCGTTCAGCTCGTCTTCGACGCTTACCTGGCGCTCGTCGAGGGCGGCGAAGTTCTCGTCGATTTCCTGGTAGCGCGTGTTCCACAGCGAGGGGACGGCATCCGGCTCGTTGTTCGGAATCGGCGTGATGTTTTGGTTGGGCAGGGACATGGGGGGAGCTCCTTTCAGAATCGCATCTTCAGATTGACGCCATAGGTTTCCCCGTTCTCCAGGTACTTCGGCGCAAAGGTTTTCCAGCAAACAAGGTTGCCGTCGGTGTCGAGCAAGGCCGCCTCGGAGAGAGCGCCGGCATTGAGGTCGTCGGATTCGACGACGCCCTTCCCGGTGGCGGAATACAGGTCTTCTTGAACCAAGGCCGTGACGGGCTTGCGCTTGACCTCGTGGTAGAGGCCGGCGGCGCCGCTGTCGGCGGGCTTGGCGGTGTTGTCGGGGTTGTGGCCACCGTCGCCGTAGGCGATGAATGCGATGGGCTTGAGTACGCCAGTGCCGGCCATGTGGGCGGCGACGCGGCGGCGGTAGCTATCGGCGACTACGGCTTCGGGCACGGTCACGCTCCTTCGATCTTGTAGAACTCAAATTCCGCGTTCCTGGGGCCGCCCAGCTTCCATGCGCCGGAGAGCGTCAGGCGCGCGGGAGAGGTCGGCAGCAGGACGGGCTGCTGGTAGTTGCGGATTTTGAATTGACCGAAGCGCGGGTATTCGGTCATTTTCCGAGTGGTGAGCCGGTGCGAGCCGTCGAGGAGGAATGCGCCGATGTGCAGGCCGCTACCCACCGTCCAGCCGCCATCGAGGCGGCGCGTGTGGTGGTAGAGCTTCGTGGGTGGCGGCGGGGTGACGTACTCGAACTCTTCCAGCGGTAGGGTTTCGACGCGCCAGGCCGGGGCCTCGGCGGTGATGGTCACGCGCTGCGCGCCAGTGACGCGGCAGTTGTGCAGGTGCCAGTTCGACTTCTGGCCGTACTTGTGGCCCAGCTTGAAGGTGCCGAACGGCTGCGGCAGGCGCGGGAGCTCGCCGTCGATGCCCAGCTTCCAGCGCCCGGATGGTTCATCGGTGATGACGCGCCCGCACCACGGGTAGCGCGCCAGCATGTCCTTCCGCATCCAGAACTTGTAGGACGCGAGGATGGTCAGCAGGAACGATTCGTTCAGCCAGAAGCGGAATACCGGAACGAGGCGCGCCGGAATCACGTCCTTGATAATCTGGATGAGCTTGGCGACGGACTGGGTATCCACGTCGAAGCCCAGCGAGATCATGATGCGGCTGGTCAGGAACATGCCGCTCGTATCCACCACCCTGTCCTTGCGGCTTTCGTCAGCATCCTCGATGCGCCGGCCCAGGCCCCAGGTGCCGTCCAGCTTCAGGCCCGGCTCGCCGACCTGGTGCAGCCACCACGCGAAGCTCGGCTTCGAGGTGTAGAGCGCGGTGGGATACGGATAGTCCTTGTCCTGCCAAAGCTGCTCAATCTCGCACTGGTTCGGGAAGAGCATTTGCAGGTAGGTCTTCAGGAAGTGCAGGCCGCGCCCCTGCACGTCGCCCGACTTCCATGCCCGATACAGGTAGCGCGTGGCCGCCTCTTCGCGGTCGCCTTGCAGCAGCACCAGGCCGTCGGTGTTGACGGCCTTGCGCACCAAGTCGAACGAACCCAGGTGCGCAGCGCCCGACACATTCACGTCGAAGACATCCGGGGCCAGCATGTCGTTGAAGAGGTCGAGGAAGAGCCGCTTCAGGTCATCTTCGACATCGTTTTCGGCATAGCTGTTTTCCAGCGGCAGCAGGCGCGGGAGCTGGGCATTCGAGAAGTCAAAGGACATGGCGATCACCCGCCCCAGGTGGGCGTGACGATGTTTGCCGTTTCGACGGTCACGGCCAGGCTGTCGGCGGACACGTAGCGCCACATTTCAGGGCGTGCGGCCAGAGACGGCGGTTCCACGATGTTCACGGTCAGGTCGGAATCGCCGCTTGCCAGCGCCGCCACCTTCTGGCGCAGCAGTTCATACACGCGCTTGTAGAGCGGGCGATTGCGCCCACGGCGCGACGCGGCGGCGGCCTGGCCGAACTCGCCCAGCGCGGCCTCGATGATTTTCTGGCGCACGTCGGAAGCAACGTAGGACGTGCTCACGCGCGCGCTCACGGACATGGCGATCTTCGAGCGCACCGGCGTGAAGAAATAGACCCGGTAGCTGTTGTCGGCGGCCAGAATCGCGGCGCGAATGGTGCGCTGCGTCTCGGTCAGGTCATCCTCGGCGATTTTCACCGGCGCCACGGGCACAGCGGGATCCGATTCTTCGAGCACGGCTTCGCCGCCCTCTTCGGACAGGCAGGCCACGAACAGGGCGTTGATGTTGTCGAGGCTCGCGCCGCGCGCCTGCTCTTCCTCGGTTTCGTTCCAGATCGAGAGGAATTGCAGGTTCGGGAACTTCTTGCGTACCAGAAACCCGAACTCGCCCAGGAACACCGCGTTGTCGTCATAGACCGACGGGTAGCGCGCGAGGTCGCGCAGCACCGACATGGGCATGGGGTTTTGGCCGGGCTGCAAGAGCGCGTCCATCTTGAGCTCCACGACGGCTTCCAGCGGCGAACCAAGGTACTCGAACGAGAACGGGCTGCCGAAGGCCGGGCTCACAGCGCCGTTGGTGTAGTAGGTGGTCAGGGTGATTTCGGCCCCGTCCGCCGGCTGCACGCCCACCACGCCGCTGAAGCCGAATCGGACATAGACCTGCTGGCGGTCGTCGGCTTCGACGTGGAACACGCGCTCGTCGGCCTCGGTATTCACATAGCGATTGCGGTAGGCGTACTCGCCCTGGGCGTCGCTCACGGCGATGGAGCACAGGAAGGCGTCGTCGTCCGCCGCCGGCACAGGCACGGCATAGAACGGCTCGCTGCCGGAAACCGTGTGCGTGATCGTCACGGCGCGAAGCTGGCTGGCCTCGAAGGTAGCCTCGCCGCCCGGTGGGATGGTGATGGGGGTTTCCGCGCGGTACAGCAGGCCGGACGAATCCAGCAGCGTGCGCGCCGATTCCACGGTGAAGTCCTCGGTTCCGCCGTTGATGGCGCGGATGCGCACGCGCGCCGGCGTGCCGCTACGGATGATGCCGCGCATGGCCGCGTCGGCAAGCACGGTCGAATCGCGCACCTTGTCGTAGGGTTCGGCCTGGGCGGTTTCCACTTGGGCGGAAAACATCGCCAGCATGGTCGCCATCGCGTCCAGGTGTTGCAGGGTGCGCGGGTCGCCCGCCTGGTACAGCGGCGCGATGGACTGGTAGTTGCCGATGGTGTCGGCGATTTTCTTCTGGAAGTCTGCCTTGGTGTACATACTCTATGCCCCTGGCACTTGAATTGCCACGCCGGCCACATCCACGAACAGATCAACCCTGTCCGGGGGTGTGCGCACGGCGTAGAGGTTCAGCGAACCGGGGGGAAGAGCCTGAAGCGCCGGGATGTCCTGGCGCATCTTTTCGAGGAAGGCTTCGGGCGCACCGTCAGCCTGCGGCAGTTGCAGCAGGGCCTTGGCGTCCTGGCCGTAGCCGGAGCCCAAATAGCCCTCCACCGGCGTGTTCAGCCAGTGCCGCACCATTTCCTGAATGTCTTTTCCCGTGATCGTCGCCATACCCAAAGTGTGCGGTGCTGGCAACTACAGGAATCACGGTTTTTTCCGGGCCGGGCTCGCTATGCGCTCAATCCGCCCGTGGCGACGTGGGCGATACCCCGGTCGCGCACGTCCTGGCCCACGTCCGGCGACGGCATGGATACCTGGATGGGCTTGCCAGAATCGTTGGACGCCATCGGCACCGTCACCGGCGGGGCCTCGGGCACGGACGGCACGCTGGGCGCCGACGGCACCACCGGCGCGCTGGCGCTTGCCACCACCGGCGCGGCGGGCGCAGCCACCGATGCGATGGACGGGCGCGCGGGCGCAGCGGGTGTCGCCGGAGCGCCATCTGGGCCGGCGAACGCCTTGGCGTAGATGTTGCCGGCGGCCAGGTCGTTCTTGTATTTCAGGGCCGACGTGCCGTTGGCGTCGGATGGGCCGGATTCGCCGCGCGCAGCCTGCGCCGCGCCGCCCTCGCCGGCGATGTGGCGGGCCTTCAGTATCCCGGCGATTTCGTCCTGGCTCATGCCCTCCTTGATGACGCCGCGCGCCAGCAGACGGGCGTAGGACTTGTCGGAGTTGGTCTTGAAGGCGGCGTCCTGGGCATCGGCGCTGCCCAGGTACTTGTCGTAGCTCATGCCGCCGTTCCAGTTATCGGCGTTCTTCAGGAACTTCGACATGCCGCCGGCCTGGCCCCACTTATATTCGTTACTGAAGCCGTCGGCCTTCATGGCGGCCTGCACCGCCGAGCTGCCGCCCTTGATGAGGCCCGCATCCGCCAGCCAGCCTGCGCCGGCCTGGTAGCGGCCCATGTAACCGGCGGAATTCACCACGTCGAGCTTGCCGCCGGCGCTTTCGGTTGCGGCGGTGGAAGCCACCAGCGCGCGCGTGTGGGCGTCGTCCAGCCCGGCTATGTTGCCCTGCTTGTAGTCGGCTCCGGTTTCCATCGCGCGCCGCGCCGCGATGCGGTCTTTCAGGCCCTGCGGCACCATGCTGGCGGCGAAGTCCTTGGTGCCGCTCCACGCGCTGCCGGCGGCGTTCTTCGTAGCGTTCCATGCGGTACTCGCGCCGGACTGGACAGCATCGGCAGCCTTGCCACCCAGTTCGACGGCACCATCCTTCACCGCGCCTGCCACCTCGGCGATCTTGCGCGCGCCAGCCTCGGCGGCCTTGATGGCTGGGCCGATACCGGGCAGGGACTTCAGCCCTTCGTAGGCCGACGCGAACGCGCCGGACACGGATTCCCAGCCAGCCTTCGCGGTATCGACGAAGCCGCCCCAGGCTTTCTTGATGGTGTCGCCCACGGCGGCGAACGCAGTCATGGTGGCGTCCCAGCCCTTTTGCAAGGAGCCCACCACCGAATCCCAGCCGGACTTCACCCAGTCGAAGGTGCCCAGCGCCGTGACTTTGACCTCGTTCCAGGCGTTGCCGATCATGCTGGGGATGTCGGCGGCGCGCAGGTCATTGACCCAGCCGCCTACGGTGTCCCCGAGAATCTTCCCGGCGTCGTCGCCCAGGAACATGCCCACGGCGCCGCCGATAGCGCCGCCAATGGCCGTGCCGATACCGGGGAAGATTAGCGTGCCCAGCGCCGCGCCGCCAGCCGCACCAGCGGCCATGCCAGCCATCGAGCCGGCGAACCCGCCGACGGCAGCCCCGGTCTTCTTGTCCTTCTCGCGCCGTGACAGGGTGTCATCGGATTCCGACGAATACACGTCCGCTGCTGCGCCCGCGCCGGCCAGCAGTGCCCCCAGAATCGGGACGCGCTTCAGCAGCCCGCCCATCTTGGAGAGCGCGCCGCCCTCCTTCAGCAGGCCGCCGGCCTTGCCCAGAAGACCGGCTTCTTTCGCGGCTCCACTGGCTGCGGCAGCTTCTTTGCCCCCGAAGCCCAGCAGGCGGCCCGCGCCCTTGAGCAAGCCACCGCCTGCACCCAGCAGGCCACCCACAACCGGGATGCGCGTCAGCACGCGGCCAAGGCCGCCGAACAGGCCGCCCAGAAGGCCAGACCCACCCTTCGCGCCGTCGTCCGGTTTTTCCTCGATGTTCTTCAGGCTCTTGTTGGCCGCCTTATTGAAGGTCGTCTCGTCCTTGCGGAAGCCGGTCAGCGAAGTCCAAATGCGGCGCAACCAGCCTTCCTGCCGCTTCTCGCGGCTGCCGCCGGTCAGCAGTTCGTAGCCGCGCGCCATCGGGCGCGCCACCTCGTTCATGGCCTTTACGGCGGGGTCGGCTTCCTCCATGCCGCTGCCGGATTCCCTGATGGCCCCAGCGATGCGGTCGGCGACGCCGCGCAGCGCGCCGGTTTCTTCTCCGTCTCCGCCACCACCGCCGCCACCATTTCCACCCCCAGAACCGGGCGCACCAGAGCCGCTGCGCCCATCGCCACGCACGAAGCGCCCGCGCCCGTCGCGCGATACCGGCTTGGCGATGGCGCGCTGCGTGGCCTGGCTGGCCGCGCGCACGGCGGCCACCGCCTGCCCGGCAACCTCTACGGCCTGGGCATCGCGGCGGATTGCGCTGGCGCTGGCCCCGCCGGTCTGCGGCGTGGCGGTCTTGCGCAGCAGCGCCGGGATCTGGCTGGAACTGCGGGGAGTGCTCGGGGCGGGCGCCATCGGGCGCGCCACCTCGTTGCCGGTCTTGTCGGCGCGGCCAGGCCGTGCAGGCCCGCCGGATGCGCCGCTGGTCAGCGCGCGCCGGATAGCGCGCACGTCGTCGTGGATGTCGTCCCAGACCTTGAGTGCGCGCCCGATGTCGATGGGGTCGCCGGTCAGGAAGCCTTGTGCGTCGTGCTTGAGCGCCATGCTACGGTCTCATAAAGGTGTCGAGTTGGGAGAAGGACATCTGCACCTCTTCCAGCCCGTCCTCGCGGCGGGACAGGCTCAATGCCATGTTGGCCGGACGGAACATGCCGATGTCCTCATATCCGCCCCGGTTGCTGCCACGGGTGATGAAGGCATGGACTACCTTGATGGTGATGGCGTAGCTGTCCGGCACGCCTACCGTGCCGTCGCGCGGGGCCGCCGCGCCGTGGTGCGCCGCAAACCACCGCTTGAGCGTGCCTTGCTGGTCGTCGATGGTCGTCAGGCGCAGTTCCACCGGCTCCGCGCCCTGCACGGCGTCGATGACGGCACCGCCGACGCGGCGCTTCTCGCCGGCGATGATGAAAGGCTCGTATTCGACCTCGGTTGCGAAAAGGTTGAACCGCTGCGACATATCGCCGTTGAGGCGGCTCGAAACCTCGATCAGCCAGAGGTTCTTCTTCGCCAGTTTCTGGCCGCGCATGTCGTCGTAGATGTTGCGCGCCTCGGTCGGGCTGATGCCGCCGAACAACGGCGTGGGCGAGCCCCAATACATGGTCTGCGAGGCAACGCCGCCCATACCAGGCAGTAGATCGTTCAGCAGGCCGGAATCCAGCAGGCGCATCCCGGCGTCTTCCCAGTTGCCTTGCAGGACATCGCCCAGGGCACCACCGCCCACGTTAATAATGCGCTGGGCCTGAAGTGGCACGTACTTATTGACCAGGTTCATGGCGGCATTCGACGCCATGCTCTGGCCCATGCTGGTTACGGTCTTCGCCAACTTTCCGCCGCCCAGGGCATCGGACGCCGCGCTGCCGGCGCTGCCCAGCACGGAGTTCAGGCCCGACTTGATTGAACCGAACAGGCCGTTACTGGAAAGGCTCTCCGCGATGTTGTTGTAGAGGGACATGGGTTAGCCCCTCATGCCACCGAACCCGCCGCCGCCCATGCCGCCATCGTCCTCGGGCGGTTTAGCATCGACGACGCTGGCGTAGAGCTTGGCCTGGTCTTCGTCAAGCATCATGGTCTTCACGAGGAATTCGGTCATCACCTCCTTGCTCGCGCCCAGCTCCTTCATCATCTGCATGGCCTGGGCCAGCAGCATCCCCGCGTTCATCGAATCAGAGCGCGTGCGCTGCTTCTCGGCTTCCAGGGCCGAAATAGACCCGAAGAAGTTGATCGTCCAGGGGCGCTCCTTGGGGTCGAACACCACGCCGTAGCGTCGCATGGTGTGGATGTCGATGACGTGGTTGAAGAAGTCGGACAGCGCCACGCGGATGATGCGCGCGCGCTCGGCGGCCTGCGCGGACACGCGGAAGAAGCCGCCCTCGCCAAGCCCGCCGGAAAGCTGATCAGCGAAACCCAGCATGGACAAATCGACGCCCAGCGCGCCGGCCAGCATCCGGGCGTGCAGCATCACGTCCTCGATGCTGATGGTCGCAGCGCGGCCAGGTGCGCCGCCGTTCGCCGGCCCCACTGTGGAAAGCTGCTTTTCGTTGAAAACCGGGATGATGTGGCGGATCCGCTCCATGACCGGGCGGCCAGTTTTCACGGCCTGCTCGGCGTAGGCTTTCGACGCCATGAGCATAGCCTTGACCGATTCGACGAACCGCTGTTGCTGATCGAGGTTCATGGATTCCAGATTGACCGCCACCATCTGCTCGTCAATCGAATCCATCCACCTCTGCCCGACCAAGCCCAGCAGGGATGCCGTGAGATTGTCGTAAGGCCCTTCGGCGCTGTAGAGCAGAGAGCCGCCGACCATGCTTGGCATGATGGGCAGGCTGTCGATGTCGTCCTCGGAGATTGCCAGGCGCACCGCCTTTTCGACGACACCGTACTGCGGCACCCACTGGACGCGCGGCATCTTCAAGCGGGCCATCTGCGAAACGTCAAGCCGCTCGAAGCCTCGCTCGCCGGTATAGACGGCGAAACCCACCGTGCGGCTGCCGCGCTCGAATGGCTGCACCATCGGTGGGCGGATGGTTTCGTCCATGTGGATGTCCACCACGCCGCGCGAGTTCGTGTAGAGGCGCGCGTAGGAATCCCCGAATGCGCCGCCGATGTAAGCCGCCTGAAAGGCCGTCTTGTTGAAGAGCGGCGCCAGCTCGGCGGCGATGTCATCGACGATGGCGGAAAGACGCTTGTCCTTCTTCGTCTCGGACTTCTTTTCGACGAAAACGAGGTCGCCATTGGTTTCGTGCCCACCAAGGGCCGAAGTGACCAGCAGCATGAGAGCCGTCGAAATGATGGGGTCGCCCTCCATCATCGACCACTTTTCGTAGATGATTTGCCGCGCCCGCGCCCCCTTGCTGCCGGAACCCAGAAGCGATGCAATGGTGGTCGTTCCGGCCCCGTACATGAAGGCATCGGAAGCCGTGATTTGCTGCGCCGGCGCGATGTGCGACGATGCCCACCGCTTGCGGGACAGGCCAAGCCGGGCCAGGAAGCCGGGCTTGGGCGGAACGGGGGTGTTGGAAATATCGGCCATGCGGCAAGGGTAGGATGCCCCGCCGTGCCACTATCGGCCCGTTTTCCGCCTCACGATAAAGGACGCGCAATGGCGGGCAACCGCCGCGCCATGAGAAGGGTTACTGCGTCGGAAACTCCATGTCCTTGTCGAACAGGGTGTAGAAGTCCGGGCTGTTGGCGTCGAGCAGGAATTGGTTGCTGTAGATGATGTTCGACGCCAGGTAGGCCGTGCGGAACTCGTCGGCCATGATGAGGGTTTCCTCGCCGCTTTCGCCCTGGTAGGCCCGCTTGATGAGCGGGTCGCTCTGGTCGCCCAGCTCGAACCCGCCCGCCTTCAGCTCGTCCTTCAGCGCCCACCAGTACGGGCCATAGTCACGGTAGCGGCGCGGGTCTTTCTGCAACCGCTCCGCCACCACGCTCAGCCCGAAGCCCAGAAGGTTCGAGAAACCCCGGTTCGCGCGCAGTCCAGCCGCGCGCTCCGTCACCAGAGCCTTGATGGTGTCCTTGTCGAACTTGTATTCGGTGTAGGCCATGATGTTTCCCTTCAGATTTCACGGGTGGCGGGGGCGAGCTCCAATTGCTCCTGCGCCTTCGGGTAGGTCTTGATGAGGTATTCCCACGTCGAACGATACACGTTCCACGTCAGGGCGTCTCCATCCCACTTGAATTTGCCGCTCCCGGCCACGCCGGCGCACTGCTTGATGGTTTCCTTCCAGGCGCGGGTGTTGCCCTTGATGCCCACCACGTCGTTCGGCAGGTCGCCCTTGGGCTGGCCGCCCGTCACCACCTTGCGCACGGCTTCCTCGATGGCGCGCTTGAACTGGTACGGCAGATAGTCGCTGGCCGGATCCTTCGCCTGCCAGTCGAACCACGGCGCCGCCGCGCGCATGAAGGCGGAAGCCTGCTCGATGATTTCCGGCTCGCTCTCCCCGGTCAGCGCGGCCTTCAGGGCATCCAGCGAGACATTGCTCTCGATCTCGTTCTGCACCCACATATCGAAGTTGTCGAAGTCCGCGATGGTCATCTTCAACCCGTTGGCCGTGGCGAACTCGCGCATCGCGGCGCGGTGCTTGTCGGCGCTGTTGCCATAGGCTCCACCGCCGATGCGCTCCACTGCCGCATCGCTGGGCACCACGAAATTTCCAGCCTCGTCGAACGATCTGATGATGGCCTTCTGGCTGTCGAAGATGCGCTGCATGACCGTGGTCTTGCTGGCATCGCGCGGGGGAATGACGTAGGGGAAGAATGGCTGCGGCAGCATGTACGAATGCGTGGCATACGCTACCAGTGCCTCGGTCTTGCGGCGCTGCGCCACCTCGGGCACGACCTCGTTGAAGCCGTTCTCGATGGTGCCGCCGCTATTCACCTTGTCCTCGATTTTGGCGGCGTCGGTGATGCAGGCATCGTAGTCGGCGGTGCCGCGATAGACCCACTCGCCGGCGAGAACGTCCTGGGTATTGGCCGCCAGCGGCTGGCCGTTGAGCGTCCGCCCGAAGGCGCGCGGGACGCCCTTGACCAGGGACAGCACGGCCAGCCCGCCCTTCACGCGGACGAAGGTGCCGTCCAGCAGCGGCTTCCCGTTGTAGATGATGCCGTTGCCGGCGGCGATGTCCTCGGCTACGCTCGCCGGGTAGCCGCCGGATTCCTCGGCCTGGCGTGCGAAGTTGGCCTTGGATTCCGCGATCATGGACTGGGCCATATCCACTTCGGCCTGCCATTCGTTGGTGATGGGGCCGCCCTCGGTCGCCTCGATGGCGAACGCCGGGTAGGTGTGGCCCAGCAGCATGGATTCGATGTCGTCGTCCTTCTGCTTCCTCGGGTTGCTGCGCAACGCGGAGAAGAAGGCGTCCAGCGTGGCCGCTTCCCTCACCTGGCCGCCGGCGCGCCACTCGGTACGGAACAGGGTCGCCGATTCCTCGATCTGCCGGCGCAGGCCGCCCATGCTGGCGGTCAGCTCGGCCAACAGGCTTTCGTTCTTGGCGACGGCGGTAGCCGTAGCCTTCGGGTTGCTGATGCGGTCGCGCAGGGTCGCGGCCTGCCGTTCCAGCTTCCAGAGGCCGATGACCTTGCGGATGATGAAGCTGTCCGCGCTCTTGTTGTCGTTCAGGAAGGCGTTTTGCTTGCGGATGGTGTCCAGGTTAATCATCTGGCGGTCGCGGTTATTGGCCGCGCGCGCCTGGGCTTCCTTGACCGCGATGGTTTCCTGCATCCGGCGCATAGCATCGGCGTCGCCCACCACGTCGATCAGGGCTTCCATCTGCTCCTTCGACAGGCCGCCGGTGACAGCCACGCTGCCGGAGCCATTCACGTCCATGACCTGGCCGATCCAGTCCGCCTTCTTGTTCACCATCGAACGCTTGCTGGTGTCGAAGGTGCCGTCGGCGTCGTAGTAGTAGAGGCTCACGCGCTGGGTCTTGTTGCCCTGGCGCACACCGCGCCCGTTGCGCTGTTCCAGGCTATCCGGCGTCCAGCCGATGGTCAGGTGGTGGATTGCCTGCGTGCCCTTCTGAAGGTTGATACCCACCTCGGCCTTCTCGTTGGCGATGACGGTCTGGTACTTGTTGTCATCGCCGCCGGCGTTGAAGCCGTCCTGCACCGCAAGAATCTCGTCGGGCGAGTTGTTCGTGCGGCCCGTGATGACGGCGATGGCAGCGGAGGGGATACCGGCGCGACGGGTCAGCAGGCGCTTGATCTTGTTGTGCAGCGGGAGAATGTCGCAGAACACGATTTGCTTGACGATGGACGCCGTAGCACCGCTTTCGTCGATGCCGCGCGGGCTGGCCTGCTCGTGCTGGAAGTTTTCGAGCATGGCGGCCAGCTTCGGCGGCACGGAAACGTCGAGGTCGAGGCCCAGCTTTTCGGCGATGGCCTCGAAGGCGCTCTGCGTGTCGGGGTCGATGGTGTCGATCACCACGCGGTTTCCGTCGATGACCTTGGCCTGCACTTGAATTTTCAGCAGTTCGGTTTCCTGGCCGGCGGTGTCCTTGATGGTGCGGTGCCCGACAATGGCCTTCTCGTCTGTCATGGGGCCGGGCCGGGGGCGTTCCTCGATGAACTTCTTGCCGTTGAACTGGGCGATGGCGTCCTTGGCCTTGGCGGCCTGGGTCTGGATGAAGCTGTAGAAGGTGGCGCGCTGGTCGAGCAGCGCAAGCCCTCGAAGGTGGAATCCGCCGTGGTTTCGACGCTCGGGGCTGCCTGCTGCACGTCGCCGCGCCAGACTGCCGAAAATCCGGTCTTCTTCTGGTAGTGGTTGCCGATGGTCAGCAGGCCGTCGCGCAACTTCCCGCCCAGCGCCGACGGGCGCTTCTTGGCGACGCCGGCGACGCGCTGCATGGCGTCGGACAGGGCCGGATACTCGGCCAAGAAATTGACGCCGGTTTCCTCGCCCAGGCGCTCTTGAAGCACCTGGGCGGCGGCCATGCCGACGATGCCGGCGTTCCAGAACTGGGCGCGGTCAGCATCGGTCTTCAGGCGGCGAATCTCGGCCATCGCGCCGCGCAGCCAGTCGGGAATGTCCAGCGACTGCGAGGTTTCCACCATGTAATTGACGCACTTCTCGGCGTCCGGCCAGGTGATAGCGGCCTCGAAGGCATCGTAGGGGCTCTTCAGCTTGCCCACCATGTCAGCCATGCTGGCGCTGTCCTCGCTGCGCGCCATTGGAACCCAGCGGCCATCCTGCATTTGCAGGGTCTGCCCAGCCTGGGTGATGGTGTCGCCGTCGCGGTAGATGATGGGCGTGGTTTCAGCCTCGCCCAGCACGTCCCAATTCACGCGCGAATCAGGGAAGCGTTTGAGCATCCGCGCGATTTCGCTGATGGGGGCCTTGGTGATGACGCGATCCACATCGCGGAACTTGGCCGGGTCTTTGGGCACGAACTCGCCCAACACGAACCGCTTGCCCTCGCCGTCGAAGTAGCGGCCCTCGATGAAGGGCTGCCACTGCACGTTCGTCTCGATCAGCACCTTGGGGGACTGCTCGCGCAGCTCGGCGATTTTGTCCAGGGTGTCGCGGCTGTATTTTCGGAACGCGATCACGTCCGTCATGGTGTCCGCGCTAGCCGTGCCGAACACGGCATTGGGGAGCCGGTAGGCCCCCAGGAACTCCGCGACGTAGCTGGACTTGACGCGCAGCTCTTCTTCCTTGCCGCCCTTGCCGGAGACGCAGCGCGGCGGCGTGATGAACACGGCCAGACCGCCCGGCTTCAGCTTTTCCAGCGAGCGCAGGATGAAGTAGTTTTGCAGCGGCTCCTTCTGGTAGCGGCTGTCCAGCAATTGGTTCCCGCCACGGTCAGCGACGCCGCCAAAGGGGACATTCGTCACTACCGCGTCGTACTGCTCGTCCGGCGTGGCTGCGGCCACCTTCTCGAACGGGGAAACCGTCGCGGTGTAGCCGGGGCCATCATTCACCAGGCCGTTGATGCGGCCCGACGTTTCATTCAGCTCCACCGCGTCGATAGCGGCGGACAGGGGCGCAGTCGCGCCGAAGACGCCCACGCCAGCGCACGGGTCAAGCACCTTGCCGCCGGAGAAGCCCAGCTCTCCCATGAGCTCCCAGACGCCTTCGGCGATGGGCTTGGGGGTGTAATACTCGTAGGCGCTGCCCTTCTTGCCGTCGGCGCCGATGAGCGCGCCACCGGTGCCGGAATACTTCGCCAGAACCAGCTTTTCTTCCGACGTCAGGCGCGCCGCATCCACTTCGCCAGTGTCGATGCGACGAAGCAGAGCCATCGCCTCGGTGTTGTCCTTCTTGCGCTGGGCAGGCTTGCGGTTCGGGTCGAACTCGTAATACTGGGCCGTCTGGTTGCGCGGTGCGGGCGGAGCATCATCGCCGGCGGCGGCATCCGTCGGCGCGGCAGTTTCAGCCTGGGCGGTAGCGCCCCCCCACCGAGGCCGTTTGGGCCGCGCCCAGTTCGACGCGGATCTGGTTCGCGCGCGCGGCCAGCTTCAGGCGCGCAAGCGCGTTGTCGGCATCCTTCAGACCCGCCTTGACGCGGGCGAGCTCGCCCACCAGTTTCAGCCGTGCCAGCACGCCACCTTTTCCCACGGCGCTATCGAAGGCGATACGGTTCAGCATGTCTTTCTTCCCTTCAGGAGAGGTTGGCGGTAGCGGCCAGCATGGCGTTCTGGTAGGCGGCCACGGCTTGCTCGAACAGGGTCACAAGCGCGGGGTCGTCCTGGTTGCGGTTGAAGGCGGCTTCCAGCGTGTCGGCGAGGTCAGGGGCCAGAATGTCGGGCACCGTGCCGTCGATGACAGACTGGAACAGGGCGCGATCAACCTCCTTCTGGTCAGCCGCCGCCGTCTTGTCGGGATAGGTGCCGTCCCAGACCTCGTAGCTGAAGTTGGTCAGGTCGGTATTGAGCGTGAAGCGCGCGTAGCCGAAGTCCACCACGGACAGTTCGCGGCGCTGGTCGCCCTTGCGCACCTGCACCTTCGAGAAGGCCACGAACTTGAACCCGGCAATCTCGCCGAACTTCGGCGCGGTCGATTCCTGGTAGTTGGCGGACGCAGCCACGAAGTCGGCGATGCTTTCCTGCGTCTCCACCGCCTCGATCATCCATTCACCGCCGTTGTAGTCGGGGTCGTAGAGCTCATTGTTGGTGGCGGCGGCGAAGGTGCGCAGGGCCTGGGCGGTATCGCTGGCAGGTGCAGCGGCGGCAGGCGTCGCTTCCGGGGCTGCGGCCTGCTGGGGCTGCTCTTCGGCGGCGGTCTTGCCCCGGATTTGCCCGATGGTCTTGG
The DNA here is from genome assembly GCF_042653765.1 of Castellaniella denitrificans. Taxonomy (NCBI): domain Bacteria; kingdom Pseudomonadati; phylum Pseudomonadota; class Betaproteobacteria; order Burkholderiales; family Alcaligenaceae; genus Castellaniella; species Castellaniella denitrificans. The sequence continues at coordinate 19,959 of NZ_JBHSEZ010000007.1, forward strand.
GATTGAAGTGAAAGTCCAGTTCCACGCCGGCCTCCGTGAGTTCGTAGATGCTGATGTAGCCCAGCTCGCCGCCATCGCCGTACAGGTCGGCCAGGCCGAACGCCTGCTCGGTGCCGGCGCCCTCCATGTCCTTCTCGGTGATGTACCAGTCGCCAGCGCCACGGAAGTAGTGCAGGTGGGCCACGGCCTCGTCGCCCTTGCCGTTCTGGTCGTAGGTCTTCGGCATGGCGGCGATGACGCCGGCCAGCTCCTTCATCTTGTCCGCGAAGAACTGCCATTCCTCGCCCATGAGCCCGGCGATCACGGCCTTGTTCTGACCTTCCGACATCCAGCGATTCATGCCGGTGTCGGTCAGCACTTTGAGCGCGTCCATGCGGTCTTTCGCCGGGCCGACAAAGGCTTCGGCCTGCGCGGCAGCGGGCGCTTCCTCCGCGGCAAACAGGGCTTCCACCATTTCCGGCGCGTCGTCCTCGGAATACATGAACGGACGGCCTTCGCTGCCCTTCACGCGCTCGTCGCCGGCCTTGCCGACATAGACCATCGCCTTGCCGTCGTCGCCGATGTCGATGCGGCCCAGCACCTGGTCGCCCTTCTTGACCTTGCCCACGTAGCCGTCGTCATCCACGCCATCCAGCACGGGCGACTTCTCCGGCGTTGCGGCAGCGCGCCCGGTCAGGCGGTCGCTGATTGCGCGTGCGTCGCGCGCGAAGGTGCTCATGCGCTCGGTTTCATCCGTGGTCATTTCCACGCCGGAGAGCGATGCGCCGAAGGACATCACGGAGCGCAGCGGTACGATGGCGCTATCGAAAGTGGAGATTTCACGCGCGCTATCCAGCGCGGCGGCGAACTTCGCATCCGACGCTAGGAAGGTGCCGAAGTCGTTGAGCAGGGACTTGGTAGCCGCGATGGCGCGCACCTCGGTTTCCACCTCGAAGCCGGCGGCGCTGTCCAAGGCCGTCTCCACGTCGAACGTGGCGCCGACTTCGGCTTCGTCCGGCTCATAGTCGCCCTCGGTCAGGATGGCGATGGCTTCCTCGATGCTGGCCGCTACTTCGGCTTCGAGGTCGGCTTGCTCGGTGTTGCCCTCGGTGCGGTTGATGGGCTCGTTGTTCTTCGCCACATCCAGCGCCTGTTGCAGGGCAGCGACGGCGTGGCCGGTGTCGTCGAGCGACGCGACAAGATCCCGGCCCTCGTTCGTCAGCCAGTTGTAGCCGTCACGGCGCTCGATGTAGCCGCGCTCCACCAGCGAATCTCGGGACGCCTTGGACGGCACATCGCCGTCCTCGATCTTGGGGTTCTTCTTCATGGCGCGCAGCGTGTCGAACTCGCCGCCGTCAAATTGCTCACCGGCGATGGTATGGACGGAATCCATCGCAGCGCCGGCGAACTCGCCCCACTCGATTTCCGCGCCGTGGCGCTTGGCGGCCTCATCCATGCCCTTCGCGGTCACGAACGGCGAGTAGTCGCCCTTCAGCACGGATTCCGACAGCCAGAGCTTGAACTCGTCGGTGGCGCTGGTGAAGCGGTAGGCTTCATCGACGGCGGCGATTTTCTCGGCGTCGGTCTTCTCGGACTGCGGTTCGGCCACGCCCAGCGATTCCAGCGCCTGGCGCAGCCCGCCGAAGGCCAGCGCGGCCTTCAGGAAGCCGTTGAAGTTCTTGCTCTTCAGGCCCGTGATGCGGTCGCCCTTGCGCACGTAGTACGAGGTCGCGGCGCCGCGCTTGCGTGCCACCACTTCGCCGAAGCCCTGCTCGAAGAGCGATTTCACGAAGTCCTGACCGTTGCTCACGGTGCCGTCGGTCGTACGCACGCTGATGGAGGTCAGCCCGTTCCATGCCCACTTCAGGTTGTCGTCGCGGCGCTTGGCCTCTTGGGCCTCGCTGCGCTGCGCCTCCAGTTCGGCGCGCTTCTCGGCGGTGATGCCCGCCCATTCGTCGATCTGCGGGCGGCGGTCGCGCTGGGTCTTCGCCAGCTTGATGCCCGTGGCGCGCTCGAAAATCTCGGCGCTGGACTTGTTGTCGAGATTGCTCAAGATGCTCCACGCCAGCGCGGCGTCCTTCGCCTCGATGGCGGCGACGATTTGCGGGGTCTGGCTGCCGGTGTCGATGCCGGCCTTGTGGAAGACAGCAGCGGCTACGTCAGCGAGCGGCGTTTCAGGGGTCAGCGCGGCGACTTCCGACGTGCCCTTGGCGATCAGGCGTTCCTTGGCGATGGACTGAATCCGGTCGCGCGCGGAAGCAGCGGCGTCCAGGGCGGTGCTCCACGCGGCAAAGCCGGGATCTTCGCGCAGGCTGGAAAGGCGCTCGTCCCAGGTCTTGATGCCGCCGGCTTCCAGCGCCTGCGAAGCCTTGCCGATGATGTCGTACTGGCCGGTGCGCGACGCGACGCCCAGCTTGTCGAGCTCGGTGCGCATGGTCTGGGTGTCGATGATGCCGTCCCAATTCACCGCCGCGACGGCGGCATTGAGCACTGCGGCGGCGGCGCCGAACGACTGCACGTAGGCGTCGATCAGCTTCTTGGCGTCGTCCTGCTGGCCGGCGGACTTGCCGAAAAGGATGTCCTCGCCCTTGACCAGCTTGAGCTTGGCGCGCACGTCATCCACGGTCAGGGACTTCCCGGCGAAGGCGTCGCCCATCCCGACGAACACATCGGAACGCAGCCATTCCACGATTTCGGCGGGCGTGCCTACCCGCTCGCGGCCCAGGGTGCCATCCTTGACGTGGGCCAAGTAGGTGCTGCCCTGCTCGGTCAGGGTCAGGTAGTCGTTGCCGCGAGAATTGCCAAGCAGGTACACGGCGACGTATTTCTCGCCGAAAGAGCCCTCCCACCACTTGGCCGACTTCTTGGCCTGCTCGGCAGCAGCTTCGTCCCCGCCAAGCTCCTTCAGCAGGGCTTCGTCCTCTTCGGGCGTCGTCGCCGGGCTGGTGTCCTCGGCCACGGTGTAGCCGGCCTCGCGCAGTTGCGCGATGGTCGGTGCGGCATGGGCGGCCAGCACCTTGCCGCCTTCAGCGCCCGGCGTGGCGTTGATAGTGTTCCACGCCTTTTCGCCTTCCGGCGTGCTCGGGAAGAACGACGTGAAGAGGCCGTCGGCGCTGTTGCGATAGGTGATGTCGGGTTTCTGCTGCGCCTCCTTCGCGGCCTGCACGCGGCGCGCCACTTCGGCCATCGCCGCCGCATCCACCTGGGCAGCGTAGTCCTCCGGGGTCTTGGTCAGGTCGTCGTCGATACCGTTCATGGCCCAGCCGGCGACGTTGCGGCCCGCGCCGACGTGCGTAAAGGTCGGCTGCACTTCGGCTTCGCCTTTGTAGAGGCGGGTGTCGCTCGGCTCGCGCCCCTCCCAGCCCAGCGCGCGCAGGGCATTTCGGACGGCAACGATGCGGCCTTGGAAGAAGGCGTCGAGGCGGTCTTGCCAGTAGAGTTGCAGGGCTTCGTCGCCGCGCACCTTGGCGTAGCCCTCGGGCGTGGTCGGGTCGAACTCCGGCTTGCCCTCGGCGGCCACCTTCGCCACTTCGAGCTCGTGCTGGGCGGTCGCCAGTTCGGTTTCCAGGGTGGTGATTTCGTCCTTCAGGGTCTGGATGTTCTGCATCCGGGCCGCGCGCGTGGCATTCACGCGCTGGAACGCCTCGCTGTTCTTCTCGGCCAGGCGCATGATGCGGCGCGCCACCTCGCGGATGTTCAGGTCGGCGCCGCGCTCCGGCGCGACGACGATGGTGATGTCCTTCTTGTTCAGCAGCCATTTCCACGAGATAACCTCGTCCGCCGGGGCCATCTTGTTCGGCGTCACGTCGGGGTTGTGGAAGAAGATGGTCACGGTCTGGCCGTCGGACAGCTCGAAAATGGCCGCCACGTTGGCGACGCCGCGCTGCTTGAACGGGTCGGTGACTTGCAGGGCGATTGGCTTCACCTTGTCGCCGGTGCGCTCCATGATGCCGCGCAGCAGTTCCATCCGGCGTTCCAGCTTGGCGTAGGGCGTCACCAGCGCGTCGAAGGCCAGTGCGCCATCGGCGTCGTCGATGATTTCCTGGGCGGTCACGGCATCCAGAAGAAGGCCCTCGCCGCTGTCGGAGCGCCGGATGTCGTACAGCACCTTGTCCAAGGTGGTGTCGTAGGGCAGCGCGTCGGTGTTCCAGTGAGTTTTCTTCATGGTGTCAAGTCCTTCCTTGGGTAGGGTGTCGGCCCGAAGCGGGCTCTTCAGGTCGCCGTTGTCCAGCCACCACTTGAGTTGAGAAAGAGAGGCCGGGACGATGCTTTCCAGCCCGTCCCAGCCGCGTTCGTAGCTGTTCAAGTAGGCGGCGCGCGCCGATGCCAGGTCGGGAAAGGCGAGCATGACTTTGTGCTCGTCGAACTGGCCGCCGATGTTCTGGTTGATGACGTAGGCCCGCTCCGATTCGGGTAGCGGGCCGATGAAGCAATCCACGCCGTCGCCGTCCGCGCCGGTTGTGCCGCCGATGTAGCCGTAGTGCGCCGCCATGCGGCTAGACCACGCCTTGCCAGTCTTTTCATCCACGCCGGAGCGCGTGCTTCCGCGCGGCTGCTCGATGGCAAGATTCAGGCCGTACAGGCTCACCCGCCCCACCTTGTAGTTGCCGGCGCGGCACTGGGCTTCCGACGGTTCAGGCGTCAGGTTTTGGCCGAATGCGCCCTCGTGGGCGGCGCGCTCGATGAGGTGGAGAGGGGTATGGGACATGCAGGCATGGTATGGCCCGCGTTGCCCGTTATTTCGGGTGGTTTTCCGCCTCAATGTCGGCGGCAAGCTGATGGATGGTGATGCAGATGTCGGCCAGGTCGCGGCCAGCTTTCGACTTCTTGGAGAGGCCGCCGAAGTAGTCCAGCTCGGCGGCGATGTCGGCCATTTCGTCGGCCATCGCGCGCAGCCGCTTGGCAGGTGCTTTCGGCGGCGACTGCGGCGCGGGACTGCTGCTCATGGCATCAGGCGGCGGGCGCGAGGCTGGCGATCTGGTCGCGCACGGAAGCGATGGATTCCTTCAGCGCATCGCGCTTCTGGGTCAGCACCTGCTCCATCTTCGGCGCGGCGGTGCGGATCCCGACGGGAGGCTTCACCTTCGCGGCGGCGAGCACCTTCTGGAATTTCACGCGCCCCGCGTCCATCGCCTGCACGATTTCGGCGATGGCCTTTACATGGTCGTCCTGGTTCTTGATGGGGAGCACCTTGCCATTCACCAGCACCTGGAAGATGTCGCCGGACTGCTTGATGCGCAGCACCACTTGCTGGGAATCGGCGAAGGTCAGCGTCATTTCCCGGTAGGTGATACCGGACGAACGCTTCACGGTGGTCGGCACGTCCTGCTGCACCACGTTCGCGCCGGCGCGCGAGAAGTAGCGAACGGCCTGCTTGGCGGCCTTGTCCTTGGCCGACAGGTCTTCAAAGCTGAAAAGCAGGTTCTTCATGGTGTTTCCTTTCAATGCGGATGGTGGTTGCTGTTGCCGCCGCCGTCCATGATGGTGCCGGATGCGTCGATGTTGCCCTGCACGCCGATGTTGCCCTCGACCGAAACGCCAGAGCCGCCGGAAACGGCCAGGCCGCCCTTGCCGACGATGGCGCCATCCACGGTGAGGTTTCCGGTGACGTGCGTATCGTCTGCCTGCACCGTGGCCGAAGGGGCCTGCACCGTCACATGGGAACCGGACTTGATGAGCACGTCACCCTGGGCAATCAGGTTCATCAGCGCATCGGCAAGCAACTCCATGTTGGCATGGTGCCAGCGCCGCCAGCCCGTCGAATTTCCCGCCTGCGGGTTCCGGTAGCCGGTGATGATGGGGTAACGCGCGTCACCGCCGATGAACGCCACCCAGACGGTATCGCCCGCCGTGATTTCGACCTCGGTAGCGTTCGCGCCGGCGCGCGACTTGTCGCCCAGGGAATACTCGATCTCGGCCAGCGGCAGCACGTCGCCGCCGTCGGTCAGGCCAGGAATCTCCACGCGGCACATGCGCGCGGTGGCATCGTAGCCGCGCACGATGGCGGGGTAGCGGCCCGGCCAGAAGCCGTAGGTTTCGCCCGCCTTCATTCTTCGAGGCTCCCCACCCAGAGCCGGGTATAGGCTTCCTGCTGGCCGCCGTCGTCCGTGCCGCTGCCGAAGACATGAGCCGCCGTGATGACGGCCAGCTTCGCGCCGCCGGCGTAGGCGATCAAGTCGCCGGCCACGACGTTCCCGCGCATGGTCGTCCGCGAGGTCTTGCGATGCACCAGGCAGCGCGTCATGTTGCGCAGGCGTTGGGCATCCTTGAATGGGGAGTAGCGCACCGCGCGCGGCTTGTCGCGGTTGCCGAACACCGCCGCGCCGGACGCGGCCAGCGAAAAGAACCAGGGCACGGTATGCCGTTCGAGGAAGCCGCTTTCCACGTCCTCGCTGGTGTTGTCGGGCAGGGTCAGCACCGTGGCCTGCTTGAACAGGTCGCCCAGCCGGACGAATTGCAGCTTGCCGTTCTTCCAGCGCACCGCGCCGCCCTCTTCCTGAAGCACGCGGGCGATGTGGAAGGTCGGGGTGTCGCCCACGGGGCAGTAGAAGCGCGGCACGGGGAAGTCGGCATCCACGCCCTTGATGGTCGCGCCGGCGGCCCGATAGATGGCGGCCAGCGAGGCGTTCTCTTTGATGATGGCGCGCTGGCGCACGTAGGCTGCGCCCTGGCAGGCATCCAGCAGCGCGGTCACGCTGTACGCCTCCATGTCGCGCTGCCCCTGGGAAGAACGCCCGGCGATGCGCTTGGATTTGACGATGCGCAGTGCGTCGCCGCCGACGTTCAGCACCTGGCCCTCGGCCAGCCGCTTGTCCAGCCCATCATCGCCGGCCCGGATCTCGGCTTCCAGCGTCAGGGGAATAGGGGAAAGGTCGGAGCGTAGCGTGGCGGACTTGATGAGGTCGCCGCGAAGCTGCTTACCGTCGACGAAGGTCACGATCACGGCTACACCGTCAGGATGGGTTGGAAGAATGCCCTATGCGGCATTTCCGCTTCGGTCTGGGCGATGTCGCCGGCAATCTCGCTGGCGCTGCGCCCAAACGGATCGACGCCCATGCCGCGCGAGGCTTCGAGCTGCAAGGCCGTCTCACGCTCGACGTACAGCAGGAACAGGGGTCGAATCAGTGCCCATTCGGGGTCGGTGATTTCCAGGTCGCCGTCGATGGCCGGCACCGGGTCGGCGTTCTCTCGCGCGCGGATGACGGCGTACCCGGCATAGAACCGGGTGGCCGCCATTGCCTGCGCAAGTACCGTATCCTCGTCCAGCAGATTGCCGGCGGGGCGCTCTTGCGTGGCGAACTGCGTAGCCAGCGCGGAGAGCGTCGTCATTAGCGGTAGTCGTTCGAGTTGCCGGCGGTGGTTTCGCCGAAGTAGTGGAAGAACGCCGTGCCGGTAATCATCAGCACCTGAGAGCGGTTCTCCCAGTCGCGGTCGGGGTCATCCACTTGAATGAAGCAATCGACGATGCGCTTGACGCGCAGGTACTGCTGCGGCGTGCCCTCGTACACCTTGGCGTTGAAGTAGCCGCCCTTGGCGATGAGATTCACCAGCATCTGATCGACGCTGCCGGCCACGTCTTCCAGCAGGGAGATTTGGCCCTGGTGGGCGATCTTGATTTGCTGGGCCTGATACATCATGGAGCCAAGCGGCATCGGCACTTCGATTTCGCCGGCGGGCGCGGTTTGCGGCCACGGGAACTGCTTGCACTTGAGCCAGCTTTGCTCGAAGCCTTCGATTTCCAGAGAGAAGTCGCTGGAAATGGCCTTCGCGCCCAGAGCGCGGGTCGCGTCGTAGTGCCCCTTCAAAAGGGCAGAAGTAGAAACGGTCATGTCGTTGTCCTTTCGTAGGGGATGGAGACGTACATAGGCACTGTATGGCACGCCCTGCCCGGCACCCGGCGCAGTTTTCCGCCTACTGGCAGGCCAGAATGGCCGCTTCCAGCTCGGCCTCGTAGCCCTGTCGCTGCTTGCGCTCTGCGCGCAGGGCCGCCATCTGGCGGAAGACGGTGGAACCCAGCGGAAGCGCCTCGACGGCGTAGGCCGGCTTCGTCGGCGCGGATACCTTGCACGGGACAGGAACAGGGACAAGAACCTGCTGCACGTCGGGCGCGCGCTGCGCGGGCGCGGCGCACCCGGCGAGGCCGGCCAGCGCAGCAAGGGCAATGGTCAGGATGATGGTCTTCATGGCTTCCCTCGCTCGGTCTTCAGTTCGGCATCGAACGCGGCGGACGCGGCGGCGCACTCGTTGGCACCGGCGGGCGGCTGGGACTGCAAGATGCTCGCGGCCTGCGCCTGGTAGCCGGCGGATTCGGTCTTCGCCTTGTCGGCGGCGGCCTTGGCCTGCTGCTCGCGCTCGGCGGCCTGCGCAACCAGCTTCGTGAGCTCGTCGTTCTGCTTCTGCGCGGCAACGGCAACGGCGTTGTAGGACTGCTCGAAGGAATCGGCGCGGTCGTTGGCCGCCTTCAGCTTCGTTTCCAGGGCGGCCACCTTGGGCGAGTAGTAGGCGGACGTGGCCTTGTAGCCAAGCCCGATACCCACGGCGATCATGGCAATGACGCCCAGCGCCTTCCAGAGCAAGGGATTGAGCGGGTTCATTGCGCCTCGCCTCCCGGCGCGTGCTCCTTGGGCTTGCTCTTGTCGCCCATGAGATACACGCCCAGGCCACCGACGAGGGAGCCGAAGCCGATGCCGAACGCCTGCATGTCGAAGTCCTTGCCCTGGGCGATCACGCCCCACGCAGCCAGGACGATGAACGCGGCGATGCCGACAATGGCGGCAACCCGCCCCGTTTCCAGCGTCTCGCCGTCGTAGTCGGTGATGAGATCCTTGAGCGACATATCATGCCCCTTTCTGCCGTCAGGCAAGTTCCGTGTCGTGCCGCTCGAAGGCAGCGGCCATCTTGGTGTCGTACTTGTTGGCCGCGTAGTTCGGGCCGTTGTAGTTCTTGGCGAACTTCGCCCAGTCCTGCGCCTTCAGCGCCGACCAGATGGCCGGGTTCGCTTTCACGAAACGCACGAAGGCGTCCAGTTGTGCGGCCTCGTCCCGGTACATGGCATTGATGAACTCCTGCACGGAGCCGTAGCCCAGCAGTTGCCAGTGGAAGCCCATGATCTGGAACAGACCCCAGCTCGCCGATTCCAGCGCGCAGGCCCGGTGAATCTTCGCCGCCTCGTCCAGGCGGTCACACTCGGCGACGCCGCCACGGTATCCGCCGGGCGTCGCATTGACGACGCCGGGGTGGCTCTTGGCGTAGGTTTCGGTCAGTTGCGGGCCGATGGCGTCCTTCAGGCGGCGGTACATGATGTGCCGCTCGAACAGGATGACGGGGCGGCCATCGTCGAAGAAGCCGGAGCCACGGCTTTCTACTTCGGTGACGGCCTTCACCGCCGCCACGGGCACGGACAGCAGCAGCGCGGCTTTCTGGAAGTCGGCGGGAATAAGTCGTTTGGATTCAGGCATCGCCATATCAGCCACCCTTCTTGAATTTGTCCGTCATGCCCTGGATCAGGTCGTAGTAGTCGCGCTGCAACTCTTCGCGCGTCGGCGGCTCTACGCCATCGCACTCGCAACGACTGATGTATGCCATGCACTTCGTGACGAAGCCGAAGATGTGGTTTCGCGCCGCCTCGACCTCGGCAAGGCGTTCGTCCAAGTCCTCCACGCGCTTCTGCAAGCGGGTGAAGGCGTCGCGGTCAGAGGCGTCGGCCTTGAGGGTCACAGCATCCTTGCTGACGCGAAGGCCAATCCATCGAAGGATCGTGAAGCCCAGCAGCGCCAGGCCGGCAATGCCGCCTGCTTTCTGTTCGGGTGGAAGTCCGTCCAGCATCCTTACATCCTCCGACGGGCAAGCACCTTCCCGAGATTGCCAATGGAGCGAATCACGGTGTTCAGGCGATCAACGGTTGCGGCTTGCGTTTTCAACTCGGCTTCCTTTCCTTTCTTCCAGTCCTCGAAGGGCTTACCCTCGAAGAACCGTTTAGCGACGCTGGGCTGCATCGCCAAGGCTTCGTTCAGTGATGTGGATGAATATAGGGTGAGGCTAGATGCCGTCCCCATCAGGTTTTCCGACCAACTCGCGCGCCATTCGGGAGAGACAGGAATGAACCGGAAATCGGGCCGGAGGCAAGTTGCTTGCCGCCCCTCCTTTCGGCATAGCCACGATGCCGTCCTCGGTAAATTCCAGCTTGAAGAAGTGGTGCAGCTTGTCGCGGCCTTCCAGGTACAAGCCCATCAGCCGCGTGAAGTCGCTGTCCGGGTAGCCCTTCAGCACGCGCACGCGCGACAGCAGGTATTCGTCGAATGCGCCCTCGCCGTCGGCGGCCTCCGGCGCTTCCTCGCCGGTGCGCAGTAGTTGCGCAGCCATCGCGCCGAACAACCAGTGCAGACGGCCAGAAAGGCCCTCGACCTCGCCTACCATGCGCTCGATGGATTCAGCCATCGCGCCGGTGAGGTGTCGGACGTGCCAGGTGTCGCCGCCGACCTCGCCCACCTCGACGGCCTGCACCGAAGTCTGGATGTCGGCTTCGCCTTGCAGGTAGTCCGAGTAGCGCCCCGCGCCCAGCGAGAAGTCGGGGCCGTCCTCGGTCGTGGCGGAAAGGTAGTGGCAGACGGCCAGGATGCGCTCCTGCACCGTCCAGCGGGCCGGGTCATCGACGCCACCCTTCGACGCATCGACGGCAGCGCGCAGGAAGGCCGTGGTGCTGGCTTCTTCCATGTGGCCGGGCATGGCGGCCAGGGCCAGCGAATCGCCGATGGACAGTTCGCGCAGTTGCAGCGTCAGGCGGCGCGTGCGAAGTGGTGGGAAGTAGATCATTGTGGCTCCTATTTGATGACCTTCGCCCAGTCGGCGCGGTCAAGAGCGGTAAGCGTGCATAGGGTCATCGGCACGAGAAGTTCGACGTACTTGCCGTTTGCATCCACGGGAGAGCTCATCGGCATACCGATGGATTCGATGACCAGCGGGGAATAAAGGCGGCCCTTGTATTTCATGGCAATCCGCGTGGGCGACTTCGACGGAAGCAAGGCTTCGACATAGCCCATCGTCCCCCTCACTGTTTCAGCGGCACGCGATAGCAAGGAACCGTCCTTGGCAAGTTCGATGGGCAAGGCCCACTCCATCAACTTGTTGAACGGAGCTTCGACCTCGCTTGCGGCATCGCGCCAGGCCCGGAACAAGACTGTGACCGTAATCTTCACCGGCGGCATTCCGTTGAACACCTGCGTGCTGTTCAGCTTCGTGATGCCAGTACGCCCCTCGAACTGCTTGAGGAACGTCTCCGCCTGCTGTTGTGATTGAGGATCCGATGCGGAGGTTTTCTTGTTAGCGAACGGGTTCAGGGAATCGACGATGGGCTGAAGCGCGCCGGACTGAAGCATGGCGAACAGCGCCGGGGCCTTCGATTCCGGCCCGGCCTGCTCGAACGGGCTCTGCCAGTTCAGCACGGCTTCGAGGTTGGATTCGACCAGCGGCCCCCTGACGACAATGGGATCAGTCTTGTCGGTGATTTGCCCCCAAGAATCCTCGCCCGTCTTCGCAACCTCATAGAAGCTAGCGATCAGGTGCGGCGAAAGCCCATCCCACACAGACCCAAGGGACGGAGCGGTAAGGCTGGGCACGGAACCAGGAATAGGTACGTTCGGCATAGAATAAAAATGGCGCTACCGCTCTCGCAGCAGCGCCCAAGGCCCCATCATGGCAAGGAGAACTTCTTACTTCAGGCCCGCGCGCTGGCGGATGCGCATGGACTTCATGCGGCGCATCATCGCCCCGGCGGAATGGCTCTTCATGCGCGCCTTGCGGATCGCCACCTTCTGCTTGGCAGACAGGCGGACGTGGCCGGAGATACGCTTGTTGATGCGCACCTTCTTCCCGCCACGGATGACCACCTTCTTGCGGTAGGCAGCGTCCAGCGCAGGCTCTTGGTCGTCGTCGGAGAACACGAAGGCGTCGATGTCATCGCCGGCGCCGTCTTCGCCATCGGGCAGCACGGATGCCACCAGGTCGCGCACGCGGTCGGCGGCCTCGCCGTCCCAGTCGTTCAGCAGCGCGCCGGCGTCCTCTTCGGACACGCCGCACTTCACGAGGTAGTCCCAGGCGGTGTTGAGCGCCACTTGCAGGACGCCCTGCTCGTCTTCGGTGATGTCGCCGTCCTTGTTGGCATCGGCGATACCCACGAAGAGAGCCATCAGGCGGTCGGCGTAGCTTTCGCCATCGTCCAGGTCGTCGGTTTCTGCCCATTGCTGGACGGCGGCCACAGCCGACACGGAAATGTCGGCGATGGTGTAGTCGTCGGCGCCGGACAGCTTCGGCTCCTTGTCGTCGGCGCTGTCCAGCGTCTTCTTGGCAGCGGGATCCGGGCGCTTGAGCGCGCCACGCAGCATTTCAGTCACGTTCATGGTTTTGCTTCCTTTCCTCTATACGGTTTGCGGGTGGCGGTTACTTGCTCAAGGTCTGCGTTACGAAGGTGCGGCGGTTCGTGCCGTCGTAGCGCAGGGCGTAGGTCACATCCATGTCTTCGTAGGGCCGCATTTCATTGGGCCGCACGTCATACACGAACGCCTTGCCGCCCATTTCCGGCTCGCTGGAAGGCACGATCCACTTGGACGCCTCCGCACCCTCGAAGAGGGTTTGCAGGAAGTCCTTGGTCTTCTTCACCGACATATCCATCGGCAGTTGCAGGTTGTCCTTCGCAGCGCGCGTCACGGCCTCGTCGATGCTGGTGCTCATGTCGGCCACCGCGATCAGCTTCTTGAGGCTGGATTCGACCAGCGCGCAGGTCAGCGAATCGCGGAAGACGTAGCGCCCGCCGCCGGTGTAGGTTTCGTACACCACCGGGTTGATCTTGGCGCGCGCGAGCGCGTTCAAGTCCTGGTCGCGCAGCTTGACGGTCTGCGTAATCTTCACGCGCTGGATGGCCCATTCGCGGCCCGCAATCGGGTAGTTCTTCGGCGCGAAGCCCTTGGCATTCACCTGGGCGTTACGACCGCAGGCGTAGGCGATGTTCAGCGTCGCCGTGCCGAAGTAGCCGTTGGGATTCACGCCCGTCGGGTCGTCGGACTTCAGCGGAGCCCAGAAGGCGTGCATCAGGTGCGCGGTCTGGCTGGCGCCCATGTTGAGCTGATTGACGAACGCGATGGCCGCTTCCACCGACAGGTTGCCGGGGATGTCGAAGCGGAGCTGGCGGTTCGTGTCGAACGCCAGTTGCGCGAGCTGGGCCAGCAGCGCCGGGGCCTGCGTGCCGCCGGACGAGATATAGGCGTAATCGAACTGCGTGTATTGCAGCTTTTCACGCGCGCCCATGTAGTCCTGCGTGGTGTAGGCCGTGCCGCCTTCGGAGAAGCACACCTGCACGCCGGACTTCGCCCATTGCTGGCGCCCGTTGGTGTCGTAGCCGTAGGCTTCGGAGCCGGCGGCGATGACGGCGGCAGCGCCCAGCACGCCGGTCTGCAATTCGACGGCATCGGTCTGGCCCTGGGCCACGTCCGGCAGGTAGTTCGAGTTGCCGTAGTCGTCCTTGGAATCGGACTTCAGCGAGCCGTAGAACTCGTACAGCAGGTTGTCGTCCTTGTCGCGCAGGCGCAGCGTGAGCTTGTCGTTGGCGACATCCAGGCCAGCGTCCTGCACGGATTCGGCACGGAACTCGATCTGGATGCCGTCGTTGTGGCATTCCAGGTGCTTGACGGCGAACAGGAACGGGGTTTCCAGTTCCTCGAAGGCGTCCTCGGTCATCACCGTGTAGGTGAAGTCGCCCGTCGGGGCCGGAGCCACGGGCGGCTCGGCTGCCGGGTCGCCGGCGGTCATTTCGACGGCCACCACCAGCCACTTGATGGCGGCGGAGGTCGTGGAAAGACGCTGGATGATGGCCTGGTAAGCGCCCTTGTTCAGGGCTTCCACGACATGCACCCACGCCTCGTTGAGCGCGGACAAGCGCACCTGCTCGCCGTTGCCCAGCTTCTTGAACACGTTGCCGCGATCCACGGCGAACGGCTTGTCGATACGGCCACGAGTGGCCCGCATCATGATCCCGAACACCTGGTCGGAGTTATCACCGGCGGGAATCTCGGAGTTGTCGCGCAGCGGGTTGAGCTGAACGCCGGATTCCGCACCGAGTTGTCGCACGAAAGCGGTACTCATGGCCTCTCCCTTCTATTACGCGCCGGTGGCTTGTTGGCCGTCGGCAGCGCCGTTTTCTTGACCGGCAGCGCCGGCACCTTCACCGCTGGCATCGCCGGTCGGCGCAACAGGGTCGGCGGTCTTGTCACCCTCGGGGGCGACAGGAGCGGCGTCCAGCAGCGCGGCCAGGTCGGCCTTCTTGGCATTGGCCTGGAACTCGATGCCCTTGGCCTTCAGTGCGTCCTTGAGTTGGTCGTAGGACAGACCTTCGGACGGCTTCTTGACGATGGTTTCGCCGCCCTCGCCGCCGGCGCCCGTGCCTTCGCCCGAACCCGTGCCGCCGGCACCTTCACCGCTGGCATCGCCATCGGTTTCAGCCGGGATAGCGCCGTCGGAAATGGTCACGGCCAGCTTGTAGCGGTTGAGCTCGGCGATCTGCTCGATGCTCGAAGCCACGCGCTGGAACAGGTCGTGCGAGGCAACCTTGACGGTCTTCGCGCTTTCCTTGTCGTTGGCGACGTGCTTCAGGAACAGGCCCGGCACCTCGGGGAAAACCACGTCGCGCGGCATGTGGTTCTTCACCGTGATGGTGAGCGGGTACTTGGCGTCGGCGAAAGCCTCGGCCACCAGTTGGTTGGCGTCCTTCCCCGTGAGGGAAGGAGCGCCCAGCTTGACGATCTTGGTCATGTTGGTGCTCCTTTCCGGCCTGGGCGATTAGCGCAGGTTGGTCACGTTGATGGTGGCGCAGCCCAGCGAAGACGGGCCGTGCGGATTGACCGCCGTGAAGTTGCGGGCGTAGAAGCCGGCGCCTTCGCGCAGGTCATCGCCGGCCAGCAGGGGCTTGACGGTCGGGGGAACGGCATCGCCCAGGACGATGGGGTTGCGCGCCACGTCGGTAGCACGGCCCACGCAGAGGATGTTGCCGCTGTTGGCGGTTTCGGCCACTTCCTTCGGGGTGTAGTACACCTCGTACTGGCCGAACAGGCGGCCCACGCGGAAGATGCCGGGGCGGACGGCGATACCGGACGGCTCGAAGATGTCGTTGGCGAGCGTCAGGAACTGCGAAGCGATGTCCTTGCCGACATACAGGTGGGTGATACCGTGGTTCATGGTATCGACGGCCATCTGCTGCGACGCATTGGCGAGAGCCGCGCCGAAGTCGTGCCAGATGTCGTTGCGCTTGAGCTGCGTCGAACGGTTCGCCCAGTCGAAGTTGTAGGTGGACTGGTTGTTCGCGGCCAGACGGCGGGCCTTCGCCAGCACGTTGTAGTGGCGCTCGTTGGCAAACTGGTTCTGGATGGCGATGATGCTTTCGCTGTACGGATCCAGGTTCAGTTCGTTCGCCATCTGGGTGCGGCCGTCGATGCTCTGACGGGTGATGACGCGCCACGGGGCCGCGTACAGCGGGAAGGTGCTGACGGACGTGATGATCGAGGGGGTAACGCTCGGGTCACGCTCGAAGTCGATGAAGCCTTCCACCGTCACGGGGATGGTGTCGGGCATCTTCGGGGTCGTGGTCAGCGCATACACGCCGGTGTCGGTGTTGATGGTGCCGCCGATCACGTAGGTGGTGCCCGCGATGGTGATGCTGCCATTGACCGGCGAGTTGCCGGCGCCGGAGCTGTTGATCGGCTCTTGGGCGGCAAGCACGCCATTGACATACACCTGCGAGCGGCCACGCAGCAGCTTGACGCCGGTAGCGCCCTGGTCGCAGGTGTCGCTGGTGGCTTGACCGACGGTCAGCTTGCCGCCCACGGTGCCGTCAGCGGTCGCCGGGGTGGTGGTATGGACGCGGGACGCGCCGACGTAGGCGCCGCCGGAGTGCGTGCCGTCCAGCAGGTCGTTCTGGGCGTAGGCGCCGAAGGTGTTGCCGGCCTGGTGGCTCACGATGGCGAGCTTGGCTTCGTTGGAGCCGATGTCCGCCGGCAGGTAGTGCGCGAACGGGATGGCTTCGGCGAAGGTGGTCAGGATGGACACCACGGCGCGGTTCGGCTGGATGGAACCCTGGTCGTGATGGACGGACGAGGCCGAATCCAGCGCGGCGCCGTACTTGCGCTTGGCTTCGCTGGTGGTGGCGTAGGCCAGGTGCAGAGCCTGCTCGGCCACGTCAGCGGGGACGGTCATGCCGTGCTGCTCTTCGTAGATTTTCACGCCGTCGAGGATGGCGCGAGTGACGCGCTCCTTCTCGCCTTCATCCTTGCAGTCGTCGAGGACGGCTTGCAGGGTTTCGGGGATCTTGACGCCCGAACTTTGGCTCGTCGCGGTCGCCATGAAGTCGGCGGCTGCGGCGGAATCGAAGGTGCCGCTCGGGGCGGCATTGTCCTTCAGGGAGGTGATGAAATTGGATACTTCGGCAGTCTCGCGCTTGAAGTAATCCTGTTGGATGCGCTTGGTCATGGTTTCGTGTCCTTTCGGAGAAGTTCAAACACAGGAAATGCCGACTGGTAGCCGACTGCTGGTCATTCTCCGGGCCGCAAAATCACGCCAAAGGCGGTTTTTCCGGTTTTCTACTACCCCGTCCAAGGGGGGGCTACGACGGGAGCCTTTCGCCGCTCTCGAATTGCTCGCGCCCGTCCATCGCGTGATGCACGAACAGGCCCGGCTCGTCCTCGTCGGATGTCGGGCGACACCAGAACGAATCGCTAACCTCGTGCTCCCGAAAGTCGCCCAGCGGGATGATGTGGAGCTGTTCAGGGTTCATCCGGCGCCCCGTCTTCAATGTCTTCCACCGGCCCGGCGGGCAGGTGCAGGTCGTCGCGGCGGTTGGTCACATACCGGGTGGTGTATGGCGGGATGTTGGACGTGGTTTCGTAGCCGACGACCTCGAAGGCGATGCGCGCCGGGTTCGGGCCGTCGCCCAGCAGCACGTAGATCACGTCGTTGGTGCGCACGTCGAACCACTCCGCGCTGCCCGACGGGCCTTCCGGTTCGATGAGGAAGCGGAACTCGTCGATGCCACCCGTGTTCGCGTCCTTCCTGTCCATCATCGGCGACGCCCCGAAGGGATCCGCCGGCAAGGCGTAGCCGTTGCCGACGTAGGCGTACTCGAACTGCTCTTCGTCGCCGGTGTTGAGCACGGCCAGGCCGCCCAGCGTCGGGTTGCCATCCACCGTTTCCTCGCCGGCGCCGGAGCGCGTGACGCTCTTGCGGAAAAGCTGGATGTTGAAGGCGTTGGGGTGATTGACCACGACATTGCGGGCCATGCGGTTGATTGCTTCGGGCACGTTGTTGAGCATCGCTCTATCCCTTCTGATTCTGTTGGGCCTGGGCCAGCAGCTTCATCACCTGATCGGGCGTCATGCCGAACTGGGCGGCCAGGGTCTTTGCCGACGACTGCACGGCGCGGCGGGTTGCGGTCGCCTTCCTCTTCGGCGGTGGGGGCGCTGCTTTCTTGGCGGCTCGGACAAGCGCGGCGCGCTCCCGTGCGCGCTGGCGCTGGCGCATGGTGGCTTCCACGTCGCGGATGCGGGCGGCAGGTTTCCCGGCCAGCTTTTCGGCCTCTTCCTGGGACATCTGCACGCTCACGCGGTTGTTGTCCTGGGCGCGGGCCTTGTCGATCAGCCGGGCGAGGAAGTTCTGGATGGAAGGTGAGGATTCCACCTCGGCCATGACGCGCAGAATGTGCTTGCAGGCGACGCCGTGCAGGTTCGGGTTGCGCACCTTCGGGTAGCCCGTCTCGTCGCGCCCGGCGTTGAACTTGCCGATGGTGGCGATGTATCGGAACCAGTAGCGCCAGCGCCCGCAGTCGCACTCGATGCGCAGCGGTTCCTTGCGCATCCACGCCGCCGACTTCTTACCATCCCCGCGCGCACCGGAGGCGGCGGAGGCGTAGGACAGAAAATCGACGATGACGTGGTGGTGCGACACGTCGGAGTTCGGCCCGGCGTTGGTCATAAACCGCACCTTGCTCCCGTAGGCGGCCACCGGGACGGCGGTGCGAATCTCCGCATTGGCGCGCGCGCGGTCATCGGGCAGGGACAGGTCAAGCACCTGCCGGGCGCGGATGCCGCCCTTGTAGCGGCCCTGGGCGACACGGACGTTGTGGCGGAACTGCGCCAGGTCGTCATGCGTCAGGGGGCGCACATTCCCGCCCATCGTCGTCATCAGCATCCGGTGGGCGTCGTACTCGCCCTGCACGTCCTTGGCGTTGAGGATGACGGACTTGGGAGATTCGCCGGCGGCGCGGCGCTGGGCGGCATCTTCGGCGGCGCGGGCCTTCTGGTCGGTCGCGGAGCCGCGCAGCTTGGGCAGCCAGCCGCTGGGGCTGGAACCACCACTGGATCGGCCCGTGGGCTTCTTGGTCGCCATGCCTACGCCCCCGCCCAGGACGGCGCACCAGCTTCGCGCAGGTCGGCGATGGATTCAAACCCGACGCGGCGCTTGATGGCGATGAGCTGGCCCTCGTTCGGGAGCACGATGCGCTTCTGGGGAAGCGGCTGGTCGATGCTGTCCAGGCCGGCGGCGGCCATGACCGTCAGGTATTCGTCGCGGCGGCCATAGACGCGCTGGGAAACCAGCGTCAGGTCGAGGGCTTCGTCCGGCTTCGTCTCGTAGTAGATGGCCGTAGTGTCCCAGGGCTTGACGCTCTCCGCGAACTTGCGGACTTCGCGGTAGAAGGACTTGGCGGCGCGGGTGTCTTGGTCGAGCATGGCCGGGCCTTTCAGATGGTCAGGATGCCGCCCCCGGCCAGGTGCCGGAAGGATTCAGCCATGCGGACGGTGCTTTCCACCGTGTCGGAGCGCAAGGCGTACAGGCAGGTCGCCAGCGCGGCCACCTGCGCGCACGTCACGCTGGCGTTGATGCGGTACTTGGGGCCGCTGGTTTCGATGCCGTCCTGCTCGATGGCATTGCTGGGGTTCGCCCGGTTTGCCCGGTCGCCGAACACCAGGCGCGGGGCCTTTCCGTCCGCCGCCACGCCGTTCTTCAGGGACTGGAAGGCGGCGATGGCAGGCAGCAGGTCGGCATCGGTGAAGAGCTTGTCGCGGGTAATGTCCGGCACGTTGGTCAGGATGGTGCAACCCTCGCGGCGGTCGGCGCGGTATCCGGCCTCGGCGCTCACCACCAGCACGCGGGCGTCGGTGTCGTAGGCTGAAAACAGGCTGCACGGCTGGCCGCCGTAGCCGGTGAAGGTCGCCTGAATCTGGATCATGCCCCGCCCCCTTCGCCGCCGGCGTCAGGCGCGGACACGCCGTAGGGTCGGATGTCGGTCGCGCCGCCGTTCGGCCCGGCTTCGCGGCTGGTGATGCCGATTTGCTGCACCACGGGGTAGCCGGCAGGATCCGCAGCGTCGCCCGGCGTGCCCTTGCCGTCGTTCGGTTCGCCAGCCTTGGGAGCGTCGAAGAGCGGGATTTCCGCGCGCAGGGTGATGTCGATGGCGAGTACCGTCAGGTTCTTGGCCTCGGTCGGGATGTTCATGGCTGGCACGTCGGGAAGCTCCACCTGCACGGGCCAGTCCATCGGCTGGCTGGCGAAGGCGTAGCGCGCCGTGAATCGGCGGTTCGGTGTGGCATCGAGGAACAGGCCGAATTGCGCGGCCAGCGAATGCGCGGTTGGTTCGTCCGTGGCGAAGATGACGATCTGCGCCCGGATGTCGCCAGCCACGGCGCGCAGGCCGAACATGCGCTCCTTCGGGTCGGTGGGGATGATGACCATTTCCCGGTCGGCCACCTGGCGGGTGTAGTCGCGCCCCGTCGGGGTGTAGTCCTTCGCCAGCGCAACGAGGATGGCGGGCATGTCAGGCGGGCGCGTGGGAGCGTCGTGGATGTCGCTGCGCATCCAGAGGGAAAGCATGTCCTCGGCAGCGTCGATCATGCGGGACGGCGCCCAGGCGATGCTCTTTGCCACCCCGCGCGTGACGTAGCTTTCCAGCGGCTTCGTGGTCGGGACGAGGGTCGCGTAGAAACGGCCCATGAACAGGCCGAAGGCTTCCTTGACGGGTTGGAGCATGGGCGCGGCCTATCAGCGGGTGAACTTGCCGATGAGCCGGCCATACAGCGGGTCGGCGGGCGGCTCTTCCTGCTTCGGCTCCACGAAACGCGGCAGCGCGCCGGCGCTATGGAAGGCGGCCATGTCGCGCGCCATGCGCTCGCTCACGCCACCGGCCAGCACCAGCGGGGCAATCCCGGCGGCGTCCAGCGCCACACCCGCGTCGATGCCCTTGGCGGCCAGCATGGACAGAAGCTGCTCGTTCTCGGCGCTCAACCGCTCGATCACCTCGCAGGCCCGCTCGCGCTCGCTATTCGCGGCGTCCAGCAGATGGGCCATGCCGCGCAACTGCTCGTCGTAGATGGCGGCCTCGATGTCGTCCAGCGTCATGTCGCGCACGTCGTCCAAGGTGTAGCCCCGGTTCGTGCTGTAGTTCGGTTCCAGCACGTAGTCGAAGCCGAAGAACTCGGGCCGGGTCTGGTCGATGGCGGACGAAAAGCCGCCGGTGCGGCTGGCGTACAGCTTCGCGGCCACTTGGCCGGAATCGGTATCAAGGAACTCGGCCTGATGCTCGATGGTGCCGTCGTCGTGCGCGCGCAGTAGCGTGGTCACGAGGGCCGGTTCGACGATGGACGGCTTGCCGCCTTCCAGTCCGCCCTCGGCAGGGTTCAGGCCGAACTTGATGCGCGGCCAATGGCCGTAGTAGCCCTGCATGTCGCGGTTGCGCATGCGCTCTTGGCAGGACGGGCCGTTGATGGCGGCGACGATGGCGCGGATGTTGAAATGCCGCTCCTTGCCGCGATACTGCCGGCCCCGCTCTTTCAGGTTGTAGGTGATGACGTTGGTTTGCATGGGGAGCCCCCTTTCTTCACTCGCCTGATGGTAGGTCGCGGGCGTCGCCGGGCAGGGTCGCTTTTTCCCGTTCTTGCGGGCTACCTGGTCTTCATCCTCACCTCAAGGCCGCGCAGCAGGCGGTGGGCGGTATCGTGGTTGCAGCCGCCGATGAACTTGCAAACGTCCTCGGCGGTCGGGCTGATTTCGCTGTTTTCCAGCGCCGCGTAGAGCCGTTCCACCATGTCGGCGTCGTCCGGCTGGCCGTGCCGCGCGACGGTCTGCCCGGCCAGCGCCGCCACCCACAGCAGGGAGCCCAGCACCTCAAGCAGCATGGCGATCACCACACCAGACCACGTATTCAAAGCCTCGATGGGCAGGCCGGTCACGGCGGTCACGCGCGCCACCACGGGATCCACCTCGGCCCCGGCGGCTTCCTGGTCGGTCAGCGCGGTCAGCCGGGCGCGCAGGTCGTTCGCCCTCTTGCCCTGGGCCAGCTCGATTTCCAGCGCGACGCGGCGCTGGGGGTCTTTCGTGCCGGCGAGGATGCCCGCCACGGTCGCGGCGGAGCGGGCCTTGTTCTGGGAAAGCTCGGCCTCGATGGCGGCGCGCTGCTCCTGCATGGCGCTGGCCTTGGCGGATGACGCGGCCCGGCCCTCGGCGGCGCCGTGGCTGGCATTGGCGAAGAACCAGATATGCCCCCAGAGCGCGGCCAGGAAGCAAAGGCACCAGACCGGCCAGACCACCAGCCGGGAGAAGCGGCCTAGCAGCGCGGGAAGCAGATGCACGGCCAGCACGATCACGGACGACAGCCCGGCCAGCAGCCATCTATCCACCTCCGCGCCGGCGCGCTGCCATGCGCTCACGACGGCCATAGACACGGCCAGGCCAGTGACGGCCACGGCAAAGATGCGGGTAATTGCGTCCTTCATCATCGGGTTTCTCCTACACGTCGGCGAACATTTCGGCGGCCTTCTTCGATACCTCGTCGGTCAGGCTGTTGGTCAATTCCCCGGCGCTGTCGCTCACCATGTAGGTAGCGCCTTCGAGGTATGCAAAGCTCATGGCGTCGATCAAGTCAGGGGACTTGATGCCCTCGCGCCGCATGTCCTCCTTGGACATCATCACGTAGCGCAGGCCGCCGGCCTCGCTGAAGTGGTACGGCAGCCGGGAGCCCTGGTCGATGATCTTCTCGCGCAGCTTCTTGGAAATGCCCTGCGGCAGCACCACGCGGCCCTGCCGGACGGCATCACGGAAGCGCACCATCGCGCACGCGCGCAGGTTGTAGAACCGGCTCTTGTATTCGTTCTTGAAGCAAGGGATGCCCCAATTCACCCGAACCACCGTGGCGCCGGAACGCTCGATCAGCTTGCACACGGTCGCGCCGACGCCGCCAGCATCCACGTACAGCGTGGCGTTGGACAGCTTGCCCACCAGATTCACCAGGTCGCCGGCCAGGTCGATTTCGTTCTTGTCGTTGGCCGCGATGGGGATTTCGATGTATTCCACGCGGCGCGCGTCCGGCCCGTGGTCGGTGTCGCCGATGATCTTGGCGACGATGGCAACCGAATCGTCGCGGTACTCGCCCAAGGCCACGTCGGACAGCACCACCAGGCCGAAGGGTTCGTCGTCGGCGATCAGCTTGCGCGGCTCGAAGGCGGCCTCGATGTCGGCGCGGGTCAGAAGGACATTGCTGCTGCTTTGGGCGAACAGGCCCAGCACGCGGATCTGGTATTCGACGGAACTGCGCCCGCCGCTCTCGTTCGCCCGCTCGCGCAGCCATTGGGTCGTGACGAAGGGCGACAGCTCGGAATTGAAGCGCAGCGCGTGCCAGCTTCCCCCGTTCTCGCGCTTCAGCGTGTGGTGCGAATCGTAGAAGCGCCCAGCGTTGCGCGCCCCCTGCGACGCCATGAGCGTGCGGTTCCCGCCCTGGGTCTGGGTGCCGTCGATCACGTCGAAGTGGTCGTCGGACACGCCGGCTGCTTCGTCGATGATGATGAGCTGCCAGTAGCGGTGCTTACCCGCTACCCCGATGGCCTCGCCCTTCTTCATTGCGATCTGGGTGATGAACCACTGCTCGGCGAACCCATTCACATGCACGCGGGTCTTCGTGATGGTGAAAAAGTCGTTCAGCCAGGCGTGCGGCCCGTTGGCGATGGCGATGCGGGCATCCTGCATTTCCTTCCAGATGCCGTCGGCAACCTGCTGGATGAACGGCGCGCCGATGTAGGTGTTGCTGCCCACCTCCACCTTGCCGTCATAGACCGCCACAGGGAAGCAGAGCAAGTGCCAGAGCGCGATGCGCGCGAAGCTGGCCGTCTTGCCGGTGCCGGTGCCGGACACCACGGACACCTTGGCATTCTCCGGCGTGATGGCCTGGAACAAATCCATCTGGTCGGCGCTGGGCATGAAGCCCGTCACCTCCACGGCGAAGCGCAGCGGGTCGGCGTGATACCGCTCCACGAACTCCGCGTAGCGCGGGTCTTCCAGCAGGTTCCGGTTCCTCTTCTTGGCCGCCATGATGCGCCTAGCTGCCCGTGGATTCCGGCTCTTGCAGCGGCTGCCCGTCCTCACCGCCGCCCGCCGGCGTGGCATCCTCGATCAGGCCGCGCTCGGACAGCACCGCCGCCTGCCGCGTGCGCGCCTGGTGCATCTTGTCCTCGTAGATGCGGTAGAGGTCTTCGCCCGACACCATGTTGATATTGACCTCGACATCCTTCTCCTTGAACAGGCCCAGCGCGCGCGCCAGGTTGTCCATCGCCTTCTCTTTGGACAGCATCAATACCTCGATGCCCTCCTTGCCCACCTTGACGCCGCAATAGACGAGGCGCGCCGCCGGCGACAGGTTGCGGGTGTCGTTGAAGAACACTTCCTCGATGCCGTGGCCGTGGCACTCCGGGCAGTCCTCGTGCGGGGCCTTGCGCTTGTCATACCAAGCGTCGGTGTAGTCAGGGAACTCGCCGATGTCGTCGGCACTGTCCGCCTTCTTCCGGCGGGCGCGCTCCCGGTCGTGCTTCTTCTTGGCCTCTTCCAGGCCGGACGGGGTGTATTGCCGGGCATGGCCCTCGCCCCAGCAGTACGGGCAACAGACCCGGCGAAGCTGGGAGATTTCGTTCGCGTCGAACGTGACGATGGCGGCCCACAGGCGCATGAGTTCGTCGCCGTCGATTCCCAGCCGGCGGGCGCGGGC
Organism: Castellaniella denitrificans; assembly: GCF_042653765.1. Lineage (NCBI taxonomy): Bacteria > Pseudomonadati > Pseudomonadota > Betaproteobacteria > Burkholderiales > Alcaligenaceae > Castellaniella > Castellaniella denitrificans. The sequence goes on from NZ_JBHSEZ010000007.1 coordinate 43,996, forward strand.
CGTGGCGAGGGTGACGATGGCCTGGCTCACCTTCGGATTTTGCAGAAGCTGCCAGCCCTGCGTCATCGCGCTCTTGGGGCTGTATCCGGCCCTGATTGCCGCTGCCGATGCGTTCCAATCCACAAGGTATTCGCGCACGAAGATTTCTTGCTGGTCGGTCAGGTCGGCGAACACTCCGAACTCGTCCGGGTCGCGCTCCACGGCCTGCATGGTCGTAGCCGGCAAGGTTTCGATGGTTTCTCCGGCGATGGTTTCGCCCTTCTCGGAAACCATGCGGCCAGAAACCTTTGCCTTCGGCTTCCCGCTCTTGCCGGTCTTTGCTTTGGTTTCGATGGTTTCGGGCGTAGGTTTCTCGCCCGGCAGGTGCAGCGGGGACTTCTTCAGCCAGCCGTCGGCGGTCGCGCGCTTGCGCACGGCAGGCGCGGAGACGGGCAGTTCCATTTCGGCCACCAGCCAGGTGTAGCCGTCGCGGGGGTCGTTCTCCCACTTGGCGCGAACAGCAGTCCACTTCTGCGGGGAGAGCTTCGGGGGTGCAGCCATACGGATCTCGTCTTCTTCAAGGTCAGAGCGCCAGGCTCAATTGATGGGTCTGCGGGGCGGCGACGGCACACTCCATGCGGAACCGCTCCATCTTGGTCTTCGCCGCCTTGGCGGAATCGCTGGCGCGCTCCACGGCGGACACCAGCCGGGAGCCGGCGCGCATTTCCTCGAACGCGGGGTTGAGCTCGGCGAACCGGGCCAGGGCGACGCTGGCATCCTCGGACGCGGCCAGCATGACGGCCACGGCATCGGTCAGGGTCTGCACCCGGTCATGCAGACGCTTGAGGGTTTCCATGTCCCGCTGGCGCAGCTTGTCGAAGGTGTCGAACATCCAGGCGGACACTTCCCGCTCTTGGGTCATCCGGGCGCCCACCTCCCAGTCGTCGGTAGCGCCGAAGAGGAAGTCCACGGACACCTCATACACGCGCGCTGCGCGCACGATGAGCCACAGGGGCACGCTGTTGGTATCCGTCGCCAGCTCCACCTTCGACAGCTTCGAGGGGTTCGCATACCCAAGACGACGCGCTGCCGCACTCTGGGACAGGTTGCACAGTTCCCGCGCCGCGCGCATCCGGGCACCGATGGTCTTGACCGCCGCCGCCTGCTCTTGGCGCGTGGTCAGGGACATGGTTTTCTTCTCTGTTGCCATCGTTACACCCTCCTGATAGTCCAGCCGCCGCCCGCCTTCTTCGCCTGCTTTTGGCAGAGGAAGAACCGGAACGGGAACATGCCGGCGGCCACCTTCAATTTCAGCCACCCGTCTTCGCGGATGAATCCGCCCTTCGTTTCATGCACCTCCAAGGCCCCGTCGGCCAGCATCACCAGGAAGTCCGGCGTGTAGCGCGTGTTGTCCGCCAGCTTCAGGGTCATGGCTTCGTAGGCCCACCACAGGATTTCCCCGCTCACGCGGCGGGCTTCCAGCATCTGGGCGTACTCGGCCTCGGTCTTGTTCATGTCGGGCTCGCGCAGGGCGCCCGTGGACACGGGGAGCGCGACGGCCTGCCCGCCTTCGGTCACTCCGGCGCGGGCGGGTTCCGCCGTGCGCTTCTGGTGTGCGGCAAGCTGCTCTTCCGTCCAGCGCAAGGTATTCGCGGCCATCAGGAAGCCTCCCCGCGTTTTTCCAGCCACGCGCGGCGCGCGCCCAGGGTCTTCTCGTCGGCCAGGCGGAACTGCGCGCACTGGCGGGGATACACCGACGACGGGAAGGACGACGTGCTGGGGCTCATGGCGCAGAGGCCGAAGCCCAGGCGGCCCATCTGCCCGGCATCCTTCATCCGGTAGTGGCCGCAGTCGATGCACTTCACGGTGTCGTCGGCATTTACCGGCATCCGTCCCCCAGTCGTTCGATGGTCATGGCGAGCAAGTCCAGCTCGGACAGTCGGTAGGTGCGCTCGAAGGCGCTGGTGCCCAGCCCGTGCAGGCCGGTGTTGCCCTGGTGGTGCTCCGGGCACAGGGGCACGGTCAGGAAGTTACTGGCACGCTGGCTGGCACCCTGCCCCTCGCGGATGTGATGCACCTGCGCCGGCGTGGCGCCCAGGCCAAGGTGATCGCAGAGGATGCAGCCCAAGGCGGCGACGCGGCCCATATGGCGCTTCTCGGCGGCGGTCGCGGCGCGCTTCATTGGTCGAACCTCATCAGCTCATTGACAACGCGCTCTACCTCTTCCTCGCTGGCATAGCCGGCAGCCTTCAGCACGCGATCCCAGACCACGGTGAGCACGGCGCGGAACACCTGCTCGAACTGCTCATCGTCCATGCTGGAAAAGGACAGGCTTTCGGCTTCCAGCCGCAGCTCGCCGCGCACGTTGTAGACCGGCTTGTAGAACCCGGCCAGGATGGTCATGTCCTTGCGGAACCGCTCGAAGTCCTTGGCGACGGGCAGACCCTTGTATTCCAGGGGCGTGACCGGCTCCCAGACCTCGAAGGCCAGCTTGAACAGGGCGAACGCCTTGCGGTGGAACTTGACGTTGCGCGCCTTGCGCACAGTTGCGCGCACGCCCTGGCCGGCCTTCAGCTTTTCGACGAAGGCGGCGGCCTCCGCGTCCGCCGGCGCCAGCGCGCCGTTGAGGGTCTTCACCAGAACCACGTCGCTCATGGTCAGGCTCCAATCCGCGTGCGGTAGGTCACGATGTCGCGCGCCGTCCAGGGGCTGCATCCGAAGATGCGGCCCAACACGCCGTAGCCCTTGCGGTGCGCGCGGCGCCAGCCTGCCAGCCGTGGTACATGGCGCGCATTTCGCGCACCTTGGCGTCGGACAGCCGGGCCTTGTGGTGCTGCTCGCCGGGCTTAGGCATGGTCGCCCCCCTTCCGGTGGCTGGGCCAGTCGAAGACGACGGACTGGCCGCCGTCCTCGCGCAGGCGGTCGAACACCCGCTCGCCCAGGTAGGACTTGATGCCCGGCACCACGCGCCCGCCCTCTTCGGCGTCATCCAGGGCCAGGTTCGACATGAGAATCGTCGGACGCCGGCGCTCGTACCGTTCGTTCAGGATGTCGAACAGCAGCAATTTTTCGGTGTCGGAGCCGAACTGCACGCCCACCTCATCGAGGATCAGCAGGTCGGGGAACACCAGCGCGGCAATGGCTTCGCTCTCACTCTCCCGGCTGTCGCGCCCCCAGGTGTCCTTGACGCGGCGCACCGCGCGCATGACCGTGGTGAAGAGCACGGCGGCGCCGTGGTGCTCCATGACTTCCAGGCCGATGCCGACGGCCAGGTGCGTCTTGCCGGTGCCGGGCAGGCCGATGAACAGCGCGGAGCGGCCCGTCTTGCGGATCTCGCCGAACTGGGCGGCGTAGGTAGTGGCGAAGTCCAGCGCGCGCTTCTGGCCGGGCAGTTTCGCCGCGTAGGTGGCAAGGCGGCGCTCGCGGAACCGCTCGGGGATGCCGGCCTCGCCGATCTTGCGCTGCCAGCGGGCCACCGCATCGGCGCGCACCTTGGCGTCAGCCTCGGCCTGCTCGCGGGCCTTCTCTTCGGCTGCGCAGGTCGGGCAGGCCGTCCAGGCATTGCCCAGGAAGCAGCGCGCCTCGAACGGGCCGTGCGTCGCGCAGGTGTCGTCGCGGGTCAGCGGCGGGGTATGGAAGCCGGAATGGACGGGTTTAGCGGTCGTGGCAGTCACAGTGCGCCTCCTTGGCCGTAGTTGCGGTTCTCGTAGCCGCCGTGGGTGCCGGTCGCCGCCGGGCCGCGCGCGGCGCTACCCTCTTGGCCCTGCTTGGCGTACCAGGTCGCCCGGAAGCCTTGCCACGAGTTCGTCGCGGACACGCGCACGGCGTCGGCGGGGGTGATGCCAGCCTTGGCGGCCTCGGCCTTCACGTCATCCCAGGCGGTTTGCGTCAAGGGGGCGCGCTTCGCGGTGCGCACCTTCAGCCAGTCCTCGGCGTGCTTGCGCTCCACGCCCTCGGCAACCAGCTCGCGCACGCCCATCGCCTTCGGCAACTTGTCGCCGCCCTTGCCAGCTTCCGTAGCGGGTGCAGGCGCAGTAGCAGGGTCAGCGCCTTCAGCCTTGTCGGATTCGGCAGCAGGCAGCCCTTGGCCGTCAGGCCCAGAGACGGGAGACGCAGGCGCGGCAGCGCCTTCTGTCTTTTGGTTTTTCTTCTCTTTATCTGTATCTTTATCTGTATCTAGCGTGACATCGCGTGACGCTTCGTGACCGGCACTATCTGCGCCCTTCCCATCGGCCTCTTGGGCCTGCTTTTCGCGCTCGCGCTGCTCGCGTTTCCTCTCAGCAGCGGACTTCGCACCAGTTTCAGGATTGCCCGCGTCCTCCCGCTTGGGTTGGCGCTTTTCCCAGCCGGTCAGGCGATCACCATCCATCACCCGGCCCTGCATGGCCTTGAAAATCGCCTCGATGGCATCGTCCGTCACGTCGAGCGCGCTTGCCACATCTTCAGCCGTGACAGTGACGTGACCGCGCGTGACATTGCGTGACGCATCTACCATCAGGTGCAGGGCAACCGACAGGACGAGGGAAATAGGCTGCCCCGAAGCGCGCGCAACGGTGCGCCATTTCGGGTCGTTGGGCATGTCGTGCCACAGGCGGAACCAGTCAATCGCAGCCATCAGGCGGCCCTCGCTTCTTGTTGTTGTCCAGGGGCCTGCCACTGGTCACATAGGCCATACGCGGACGCGCAGGCCGTCGGCTCGATGAGGTCGGCCAGCATGTCAAGCTGACGCCCACCGCGCGACGTGCGTGACCATTCGACGCGTGCCCAGATGTTCAGGTCAGCGAAAATCTTCCGGAGGTCTTTGGCATCGTGGGCATCTGCCATGAGGGTGCTGAAGCCACGCTTGCTGCAATCCCCGACGATGCGTTCCCACTCCGCGATGCGTTCGATGTGCTCCGGGAAGCGGGCTGCGATCTGGCGCACCTCTTCCTTGTTCGCGTTGATGCAGGGCATACAACCGACACGACCCATGCCTTGCAGATAGAGGGGGTTGGGACGAAGGTTGCGCGAGCCGCAGAACTCGAACACCTGCGCCGCCGTCCATTCCACGATGGGCCGGTAGGCGTACATGCCGGGGCCGATGCGCTCGAACAGCTTGGCGTTGCGCCGATTCAGGCTTTCATCGCGGCGCACGCCCTGCCAGCTCACCACAGTCTTGCCGGAATCGGCGAGGTCAAGCTGGAAAGCCACGGCCATGTTGCGCTTCAGCTCTTCCGTGCAGAACTGGGCCATGCGGCTGGGGAAGCGCCCCTTCCAGATGCACAGGTCAAGGAAGGGATTGCCGGTCGGGCGCATGGCGGCCATTGCCCGGCGCTTGGCCTTGTTCGTCCAGCGGACGCGGCGGCCGCCACCTACCTTGCGGGTCTTCTGCACCGGCTCGATGACTTCCTGGCCGTTGCGGCGAACCTTGCGCATGATGATGTTCCCGCGCCCGTCGCGCTTCGGCACTGGGTTCCCGGCGGCGTCGAACACCGGCGCGGTGTCATATTCGCGGCGCGTGCGCTGGTCGCGGGCCACGAATATGCGCTTGGCGTCAATCTCTGCGTCGAAGCTGGCGCGCAGGCGAACGATCTTGATGTCGAGGGCGGATTCGAGGTAATCGAGGTAGGCATAGACCTCTTCGTGCTCGTTTCCGGTGTCGCAGAAAATGGGGATGACGCGATGCCTCCCGAACCGCTCCAAGGCGATCAGCAGGGTTGCCGCGCTGTCCTTTCCGCCGGACACGCTGATGACATGGACAATCATCAAGCCCCCCCCCCGCTGCCTTCTGCGCCAGCAGAAAGGGGCTTCATAAAGACGATCCAGTGCGTCAGGCCCTTGCGGCCCGTCGGATGGCCGAACAGCGGCGCAACCTCGGTCAGGGCGAGGATGTCGCCCACCTTCACCTGGGTTTCGTTCCACTTGAAAATCAGCGTTCCGTTGTCGGCGAGCACCCGGAAGCACTCGGCGAATCCGGCGCGCAAGTCGTCACGCCACTCCGGCCCCAGCTTCCCGTACTTGGCAGCCAGCCAGCTTTTCGGGCCAGCGCGAACCAGGTGCGGCGGGTCGAACACCACGAGGCTGAAGGAGCCATCCGGGTACGGCAAGTCACGAAAGTCGAGCAACACGTCCGGCTCGATGTGGAGGGTGCGCTGGCCGTCGGCCCGGCCATGCGAACGGTCGGTGACAGTAAGGGTTTCGTGGCGGCGGTCGCCATACACCACGTCGGGATGCTGGCGGTCGAACCAAAACATGCGGCTACCGCAGCAGGGGTCGAGCACGCGCTTGACGGCTTCGGTCATGCCGCACCCCCACCAAGGCGCACGAACGCGCCAGCCAGCCCGCAGGCGGCGAGGATGTCGGCATTGTCCTTGCCGAATGCGATCAGGACGGACGGAGCGCCGGCGTTGCCAGCACGCCCCCCCCCCC
>NZ_JBHSEZ010000008.1:0-72749 GCF_042653765.1 Castellaniella denitrificans
GCAGCCGGGGCCGGGGCGGGTTCCGCCGCGGGCGGCGCGACGGGCGCGGCGGGCGCGGGCGCTTCGGCGGCGGGCGCGGCGCCCGGCACGGCCTCGCGGGCGACGGAGACCTGGTCGGCGTTGACGATGAAGCAGCAAACGGCTTCGAGGTCGGCGGCCGGGGTGGTGGTCCGCAGCCACAGCGACAGGTCGCCGCCGCTGTGGTCCCGATGCAGGATTTCGCCCATGAGGGCCATTTCATTGGCCAGGGGTTCGACGTCCTTGTCCTGGATGCGACTGATCCGGATGCGGACCGGCAGGTCGGCCTCCGGCGCGGCGGCGGCCTGGGGCGCCGGGGCGGCGGCCGCCGGAGCGGGCGCGACGGGCGCCGCGGGGGCGGGAGCGGCCGCGGCCGGCGTCCCGCCTTGCTGCTGTTCCAGGGCGAGCTGGCGCAACTGGGCGCAGATGCGCTCGTAGACCTGCTGATCGGGCTTTCCCGAGCCGCGGTAGGCGGCGACTTGATCGGTCAACACGTCCTTGGTTTCCAGAAAGAGGTCGATCATATCCTGCCGCAGGGGCATTTCCCCATGGCGGATCAGGTCCAGAAGGTTTTCCAGCAGATGGGTGGTCTTGGCCAGTTCCTCGAAGCAGCCGAAGGTGCCCGCCCCGCCCTTGATCGAATGCGCGGCCCGGAAGATGCCGTTGAGCACGTCGGGGTCGGGCTGTTCCAGGTCGAGGTTCAGCAGCTGCTGCTCCATGTTGGTCAGCAGTTCGTCGGCCTCGTCGAAGAACGTGTCGAAAAATTCACTCAGGTCCACGCCTGCACTCATGATCCATCCTCACCCTTGATTGCCGGATGCGCCGGGCGGGGGAACCGCCGGCGCGCCTGTGGATTGCCCCGCTGGGGGGGATACGGTCGCGGCGCCCTGGCCCGTGGCGGCGCCCGGGGCCGGCGCGGAAACGGCGGGCGCCGGCGGGACGGCCGGCGCGGCGGCGGGACCGGTCCCGGGGGCCGGCGCCGGACTCGCCTGGGGCGCGGAGCCGCCCCCCGGGCCGCTGCCCTGGTCGGGAGCGGGGTGCCGGAGCAGTTCCAGCCGTTCGCGGATTTTCATGCCGTCCTGGCCGGCGGCGTTCTGTTCGTCGATGCGCCGTTCGGCGCGGCGGTTCAGCACCAGGATGCTGATCCGGCGGTTGACGGCCGCCATGGGATCGTCCTTGATCAGGTCGACGGTGTCGCCCAGCCCCAGGATGCGCTTGATCTTGTTTTCGACCAGGCCGCCCGCGACCAGCTCGCGGCGCGCCGCGTTGGCGCGGTCCGCCGACAGTTCCCAGTTGCTGTAGTTGCGGTCCCCGGACGCGTAGCGCAGCGCGTCGGTATGACCGGAGATCGTGATCGGATTCGGCAGCTCGCTGATCAGGGGCGCGAGTTCCCGCAGGACGTCGCGCATGTAGGTCTGCACCACCGCGCTGCCGGTGGTGAACATCGGCCGGTTCTGCTGGTCCAGGATCTGGATCCGCAGGCCGTCGGGCGTCATGTCCAGCAGCAGCTGGGGCCGGAACTGCCGCAGCACCGGGTTGTGCTCGATCAAGTTGTCGAGCTTTTCCTTCAGGTTTTCCAGGCTTTCCTGGTCGGCCTGGTCTTCCTGCGATTCCGAGTCGTTTTCGGGATTGGCCGAGGGCAAGGGGTACTGGTTGGGGATCACGCTGGGATCGCCGCCGGGGATCTTGGACTTGCTGCTGTCCATTTTTTCTCCCCCCGTGACGGCCGTCATCAGCGGCATGCGGAAGTATTCGGCGATGGCCTGGAGGTCTTTCTTGGGCACCAGCAGCAGCAGCCACATCACCAGGAAGAACGCCATCATCGCGGTCATGAAGTCCGCGTAGGCGATCTTCCAGCTGCCCCCGTGATGGGATTCGCCGTACGCCCGCTTGCGGCGGACGACGACGCGGCCGGTATCGTGCTTGGCCATGCCCCCTGCCCCCCTCGCGTCAGCGGCCCGCCGCCTGGCTCTTCGTCTGCCGCACGTGAGCCTCGAGCTCGGAGAACGTGGGACGGACGGACGAGAACAGGACCTTGCGGCCGAATTCGACGGCCAGCGGCGGCGGGTAGCCGTTCATGCTGGCGAGCAGGGTGACCTTGATGCACTCGAGCACCTTGATCGAGGCCACCGACTGGCGCTCGACCGCCGAGGCGAACGGCGCGCAGAAGCCATAGGACAGCAGGATGCCGAGGAAAGTGCCCACCATGGCCTTGGAAATCAGGTCGGCCAGGACGGCCGGCGGCTGGTCGACGGCCGCCAGGGCCTTGACCACGCCCAGCACGGCGGCCACGATCCCGAAGGCGGGCAGCCCGTCGGCCACGGCGCGCACGGCGTTGACCGGGGTGTGGTGCTCGTTGTGCAGGGCCTCGATTTCCTGGTCCATCAGCGTTTCGATCTCGAAGGAATTCATGTTGCCGCTGATCATGATGCGCAGGTAGTCCGTCAGGAACTCCATCAGCTTGGCGTCCTTCTGGACCTGGGGATACTGGGTGAAGATGGCGCTGGCCTTGGGATCCTCGATGTCGGACTCGATCGACATCAGCCCGTCGCGCCGGGCCTTGTTCAGCAGGGTGTACAGCAGGGCCAGCAGCTCCATGTAGAGCGGCTTGCCGTAGGGATTGCGCTTGAGGGCCTTGGGAACGGCCTCGATCAGCAGCTTGATCGAGGCGCCGTTGCTGGAGGCGACGTACGCGCCCAGCGCGGCGCCGCCGATCAGCGTGAACTCGAAGGGCTGGTACAGGGCGCCCATGTGGCCGCCCATCAAGACGAAACTGACAAAGACCCCCGCCCCTACGATCAGGTATCCCAGGATGATAAACACGTGCGCACGCCTCGAGAGTCAGAATACCGCCATCATCCCCTGTTTTCCTGCATTCAAAAGCACGGTTAAACAGGTCTTTTTGTCCACAAATCCCGAATCAGGCCGGCATGCGCGCCACCGACCGGCGGCGTGCGCGGGTCTTGCCCGCCCGGGGCGGCGGCTTGCAGATGGCGCAGACGAATCCCGATTCGGGATCGTGCGCGTGGGCGACGAACAGGCCCTGGCACTGCTGGCAGCCGGACAGCTGCACCAGCCCGCTTTCGAAGAAGCGCACCAGCATCCAGGCGCGGGTGAAGCTGAGCACCGGCTCGTCGCCGCCCTCGCCGGGCTGCAGGCCCACCGAGGATTGCTCCAGGTACAGGCGATAGGCCTCCACCAGCGCCTGCGATTTCTTCGCCGGGGTGAAGGTGTCCATGTAGCGGTAGATGTTGTAGAACAGGCTGGAATGAATGTTCGGCAGCCAGGTCATGAACCAGTCCACCGAAAACGGCAGCATGCCCTTGGGGGGCGAGGCGCCTTTGACCTCGCGGTACAGGCGCGCCAGCCGGTCGTAGCTGAGGGACGTTTCCGCCTGCAGCACCTGCAGGCGGGCGCCCAGACGGATCATGTCCGTGGCGAGGAGGATATCGTCCGCCTCGCGGGAAACGCTCTTGCTGGACATGGCTCAGGCGGAAACGGTTTCCTGCCGGGCCATCAGGATGGTGGAGTGCGCCTGCTGCAGCACCCCGCCCAGCACTTCGTGCGTCAGGGAATTGAGCAGCTGGGCGTCGTTCAGGCGGAAGGCGCACAGCACGGAATTCGAACTGGCCAGCCGGACGATCTGGGCCGGCGAGAGATTGAGGACGATTTCCGCGACATCGGCGTCGAAACCCAGCCGGAACATGCCGGCGGCCAGGTTCTCACGCAGCAGGCGCTGGGCCAGCATCAGGTAGGACAGATTGACCTCGCGGATGTCGTTCAACAGCGTGGAATCGAAAGTGGACATGGGATCCCTTTTTGGCTATTCCCGGATTCCGCGATCGGAAGCCGGCCTCGTCACAGGCAAGCCCGACGGCGATGCCTGCACCTGAATCAATTGTCACAATTTACCAGCTATAACAATTAAATCCAGACATCAAAAATACATTTCCATGCATATTTGACATGAACGGTAGTGAGTATAGCCTTAACTGTCCCAAATTTTGACGCTACTTAACATTTAACAAAGGAAATTTTTGTTTATAAATGTAAAACAGTTCAGGGTAAACCATGAATAGATGATGGCTTACCCTGATGAATGTTACCAAAAAGCAACGCAATGTATCCACGGCAGCCGATTGCCGCGTCGACGGGATACCGCATCCCCCATGAACGCCCTTCCACCGCGGGTCCGCGCCGACGAGAGCCGCGTCCAGCCCGCGATCAGACCGGGACGCGCCGATATTGTTCGGCCAGGGCCAGGAAGGCCTCCGGATCGCCGTCCGAGCCGATTTCCTCGGCCAGGATGCGGGAAACGGCGGGCGCCGCCTGGATCGCCCGGTCCGCATGCAAAAACAGCATCCGGTGGCGCCGGGCCAGCACGTCCTCGACGGTACGGGCATATTCGCGGCGCGCGGCGTGGCGGACCATGGCCTCGGTCAGCCCCAGGCCCAGGCCGGTGCCGGCCCCGGGCAGCGCCTGGACATCGGCGGCTTCGGTGCCGTAGACGTGCAGTCCGGGCGGCTCCGTCAGGCGGGTGGCCGGCGTGCCGGGCGAAGGCGCGCCCAGCAGCGGAAAGCGGGCCGTGCGGCAAGGCGGCAGGGCCCGCAGCAGCCCCGCCCCCTGGCAATGGCGCAGGACGTCCTCGGCCATGGAGCGGTAGGTGGTCCACTTGCCCCCGGTCACGGTCACCAGCCCCGACGGGCTGACCCGGACGGTGTGCTCGCGGCTGATGGTCTTGGTGCCGCCCCCCGCCTTGCCGCTCGCAAGCGGCTCGGATTCGTCAGGCATGGAGCAGTCCCTGCGGACTGCTCCATGTCCAGCCTCATCCTCGTGCGCGGGCCGCACCAGGGGGCGCAGCCCGACCCAGACGCTGAGCACGTCCCCGGCGCGGGGCGCGCGCGCCAGCACGTGGGCCGATTCGTTCAGGATGAAGGCGATCTCCTCGGGCAGCGCCCGGGGCTCGCGGGCCACGGCGTCGCGCGGCGTGTCGGTGGTCCCCAGGATCAGGTGCCCCAGCCAGGGCACGGCGAACAGCACCCGGCCGTCGCGGGTACGCGGGACCAGCAGGGCTTCGGCGGACGGCATGAAGGACCGGTCGACCACCAGGTGCACCCCCTGGCTGGGCGCCACCATGGGAGCCGTGTCCTGGCCCCGGGCGGCATCGTCCAGGCGGCGCAGGTCGTCGACCCAGACGCCGGTGGCGTTGATGACGCAGCGGGCGCGGACCGTGCCCGCGCGGCGCCCGCCGGGATCCAGGGCGTCGCGCCAGCGCACGCCGCCGACGCGGCCGTTTTCATGCAGCACGTCGACGACGGGGCAATAATTCAGCACCAGGGCCCCCTGGGCCGCCGCCGTGCGGGCCAGGACCAGGGCCAGCCGGGCGTCGTCGAACTGGCCGTCCCAATATTTGACACCGCCGAACAGGCCGGCCGTGTTGAGGCCCGGCAACTGGGCCGCCGTGCGGGCGCGCCCCAGCCATTCGGTGCGGCCCAGGCTGGCGGAGCCGGCCAGGGCGTCGTAGATCTTCAGGCCGGTGCCGTAGAATGGCACCTCCCAGGGCCGGTAGGCCGGCATGACGAAGGCCAGGGGCTGGGCCAGGTGCGGCGCGTTGTTCAGCAGCGCCCGGCGTTCGTGCAGGGCCTCGCGCACCAGGCCGATGTTGCCCTGGGCCAGGTAGCGGACCCCGCCGTGCACGAGCTTGGTCGCGCGCGAGGAGGTGCCGCCGGCGAAATCGTGGGATTCCAGCAGCAGGACCGACAGGCCCCGCAGCCGGGCGTCCAGGGCGACGCCCAGCCCGCTGGCGCCGCCGCCGACGACGATCAGATCCACCTCGGACAAGGCCTCGAGGTCGTACAGCAATCGATCACGATCCGTCGTGACGGGCGGCGGAACAGCGGTCTGGGACATCTTTCACACTCCCCTCAACGGACGCGGCCTTCCTTCCAGGCCTGCAGCAGCGAATCGTACGACACGGTTTCCGGCTTCGGATTCTCGTTGGCGAGCTTCTTCCACGGGGCGTGCTCGTCGCTGAGCCACTTGGCCGGATCGCTCTTTTCATTGAGCTTCGGCGCGCAGCGCTTCATGCCGGCGCGTTCCAGGCGGGACATGACCTTGTCCATCTCATTGGCCAGATTGTCCATGGCCTGCTGCGGCGTCTTTTCCCCGGCGATCGCCTGGGACACGTTGCGCCACCACAGTTGCGCCAGCTTCGGATAATCGGGCACGTTGGTGCCGGTCGGGGTCCAGGCCACGCGCGCCGGGCTGCGGTAGAACTCGATCAGGCCGCCGTACTTGTTGGCGTTCTTCGTGAAGTAGTCGCTGTGGATGTCGCTGTCGCGGATGAAGGTCAGGCCCTCGATGGATTTCTTCAGCGAGGTCGTCTTGGCGGTCACGAACTGGGCATACAGCCAGGCGGCGGCGACCTTGTCCGGATTGTGGTTCTTGAAGAAGGTCCACGAGCCCACGTCCTGGTAGCCGTTCTGCATGCCGTCCTTCCAGTAGGGGCCGTGCGGGGCCGGCGCCATGCGCCACTTGGGCGTGCCGTCCTCGTTGACCACCGGCAGGCCCTTCTTGGTCATGTCGGCCGTGAAGGCGGTGTACCAGAAGATCTGCTGGGCGATCTCGCCCTGGGCCGGCACGGGGCCGGCTTCGGAGAAGGTCATGCCCAGCGCCACCTTGGGCGCGTACTGCTTCATCCAGTCGATGTACTTGGTCAGGGCGTAGACGGCGGCCGGAGAATTGGTCGCCCCGCCGCGCGCCACGGACGCGCCCACCGGCGTGCACTTGTCGTCGGCCACGCGGATGCCCCATTCGTCCACCGGCAGGCCGTTGGGGGTGCCCTTGTCGGCCGCGCCGGCCATCGACAGCCAGGCGTCGGTGAAGCGCCAGCCCAGGGACGGATCCTTCTTGCCATAGTCCATGTGGCCGTAGATGGGCTTGCCGTCCAGGGTCTTGACGTCCTCGGAGAAGAACTTGGCGATGTCCTCGTAGGCGGTCCAGGTGACCGGCACGCCCAGTTCGTAGCCGTACTTGGCCTTGAACTTTTCCTTCAGGTCGGGGCGGTTGAACAGGTCGTAGCGGAACCAGTACAGGTTGGCGAACTGCTGGTCGGGCAGCTGGTACATCTTGCCGTCCGGCGCGGTGGTGAAGGACGTGCCGATGAAGTCCTTCAGGTCCAGACCCGGATTGGTGTATTCCTTGCCGGCGCCTTCCATGTAGTCGGTGAGCGACAGGACCTCGCCATAGCGGTAGTGCATGCCGATCAGGTCGGAATCGGAAATCCAGCCGTCGTAGATGGACTTGCCCGACAGCATGGAGGTCTGCAGCTTCTCGACCACGTCGCCTTCCTGGATCAGGTCGTGGTTGACCTTGATCCCGGTGATTTCCTCGAAGGCCTTGGCCAGGACCTTGGATTCGTATTCGTGGGTGGTGATGGTCTCGGACACCACGTTGATTTCATTGACCCCCTTGGCCTTGAGCTTGGCGGCGGCGTCGATGAACCACTGCATTTCGGCCATCTGCTGGTCCTTGCTCAGCGTGGACGGCTGGAATTCGTTGTCGACCCATTTCTGCGCCTCGGCGGTGCCGGCCCAGGCGGCCTGGCCTCCCAGGGCGCAAGCGACGGCCAGCGCCAAGGCGGTGTGGCGGAATCTCATCATGTTCTCCTCTGTTGTGCTCCCCTGCCCTGCCGGCCGGCGCCGCCCGGGGAAATAGGCCGCGCCGGAAATCTCTCCACGTCGCCGCCTGCAGGCGGCTCGACTTCTCCAACCGTGGCATCTCTCCACGTCGCCGCCTGCAGGCGGCTCCGATTCGCCAGGCCGATGACAGTCCGCAGGGGACTGTCATCGGTCCGGGCTCATCCCTTCCTCATGATCAATGTCAGCACCCCCATGGACAGGACGAAGCTGATCCAGACGGAGGGTTCCTCGTCCAGGGCGAACCAGTCCATGAAGGTTTCGCCCAGGCCGAGGAAGGCCAGGTTGATGTAGGCGGCCACCAGCAGGCCGATGAACAGGCGGTCGCCGCGCGTGGTCGCCATGGGCAGGAAGCCCTTGCGCAGCACGGTGGGCGAGCGGATTTCCCAGACCGTCATGACGGCCAGCATCAGCGCGATGCAGACGAAGAACACGGCGGTGGGGGTGGTCCAGACCATCCAGTCGAACATGGCGTGGCGCTCCTTTCAGACCCGGCCCATCGCGAAGCCCTTCGCGATGTAGTGGCGCACGAACCAGATGACGATGGCGCCCGGCACGATGGTGAGCGAGCCGGCCGCCGCGAGGGTGGCCCAGTCCATGCCCGAGGCCGAGACCGTGCGGGTCATGATGGCCACGATGGGCTTGGCGTCGACGCTGGTCAGTGTGCGCGCCAGCAGCAGTTCCACCCAGCTGAACATGAAGCAGAAAAAGGCCGCCACCCCCACCCCCGACTTGATCAGCGGCAGGAAGATCGTCAGGAAGAAGCGCGGGAAGCTGTAGCCGTCTATATAGGCGGTCTCGTCGATTTCCCGGGGGATGCCGCTCATGAAGCCTTCCAGGATCCAGACGGCCAGCGGCACGTTGAACAGCAGGTGCGCCAGCGCCACGGCCCAGTGCGTGTCCATCAGCCCCAGGGTGGTGTAGAGCTGGAAGAACGGCAGCAGGAACACGGCGGGCGGCGTCATGCGGTTGGTCAGCAGCCAGAAGAACACGTGCTTGTCGCCCAGGAAGGAATAGCGCGAGAAGGCGTAGGCCGCCGGCAGGGCCACGGCGATCGCCATGACCATGTTCATGCAGACGTAGATCAGGCTGTTGACGTAGCCCATGTACCAGGACGGGTCGGTCAGGATCAGCCGGTAGTTGTCCAGCGTGAATTCGCGGGGAAACAGCGAAAATTCGGACAGGATGCCCTGATTGGTCTTGAAGCTCATGACCACCATCCAATAGATGGGGAGCAGGGCGAACGCCAGGTACAGGATCAGGAAGACGGTGCGCTTGCGCGGCAGGAACGAGCGGTCAGTCATGGGCGGCCTCCGAATCCCGGGTGCCGACGCGCAGCATCCAGTTGTACAGGACGAAGCAGAACATCAGGATGATGAGGAAATAGATCAGGGAGAAGGCGGCCGCGGGCCCCATGTCGAACTGGCCGATGGCCTTCTGCGTCAGGTACTGGCTGAGGAAGGTAGTGGAATTGCCCGGACCGCCGCCGGTCAGCACGAAGGGCTCGGTGTAGATCATGAAGCTGTCCATGAAGCGCAGCAGCACGGCGATCATCAGCACGCCGCGCATCTTGGGCAGCTGGATGTAGCGGAACACGGCCCATTTGCTGGCGCCGTCGATGCTGGCGGCCTGGTAGTAGGCCTCGGGGATGGACTGCAGGCCGGCATAGGCGAGCAGCGCCACCAGCGGCGTCCAGTGCCAGACGTCCATCAGCAGCACGGTCAGCCAGGCATGGACCGGGTTGCCGACGTAGCTGTAGTCCAGCCCCAGGCTGGCCAGCGTCCAGCCGAACAGGCCGATGTCCGTGCGGCCGAAGATCTGCCAGATCGTGCCCACCACGTTCCAGGGGATCAGCAGCGACAGGGAGACGATCACCAGCACGGCCGAGGCGCGCCAGCTGCGCGCCGGCATGGACAGGGCCAGCGCCACCCCGAGGGGGATCTCGATGGCCAGCACCGCGCCGGAGAACAGCAGCTGCCGCCACAGCGCGGCGTGCAGGTCCTCGTCGCGCATGATGCTGGTGAACCATTCCGTGCCGACGAACACCGCGTTGTCCGGCGAAAGGATGTCCTGGACGGAGTAGTTGACCACGGTCATCAGCGGAATGATGGCCGAGAACGCCACGCACAGGATCACCGGCAGGATCAGCCACCAGGCTTTTTGGTTGACGGGCTTGGCGATCGCACTCATCCGACGAGCTCCTCGTTGCGGTAGTAGCGGGTATGGGGACCGATCAGGGCCAGGTGCACGACCGCGCCTTCGGCGGGCGGCTCGGCCTCGGCCGGCAGATGGGCCTTCACTTCCCGGCCGCCGACCCGGGCGCTGAGCAGCTGGCCGGTGCCCACGTGACGCACCTGGGTCACCATGGCCGGCACGGTGTCGGCGCCGCCCTCGGACGAGAGGCGCAGGTATTCGGGCCGGATCCCGAGGGTCAGGGCTCCGGCCGGCAGCGCCAGGGCGCCGGGGTGGCCGATGCGCTGTTCGCCCAGCCAGAGCGCGCCGTCCGCGCGCGCCTCGACCGGCAGCAGGTTCATGCCGGGCGAACCGATGAAATGGCCCACGAAGGTGTGGCGCGGGCGTTCGAACAGTTCCTCGGGAGTGCCCTGCTGGACCACGCGGCCGCGCGCCATCACCAGGACCTGGTCGGCGAAGGTCATGGCCTCGACCTGGTCGTGGGTGACGTAGATCAGCGTCAGGCCCAGTTCGTGATGGATCTGCTTGAGCTTGCGGCGCAGTTCCCACTTCAGGTGGGGATCGATCACCGTCAGCGGCTCGTCGAACAGCACCGCGGACACGTCCGCGCGCACCAGCCCGCGTCCCAGGGAAATCTTCTGCTTGGCGTCGGCCGCCAGATTGGCCGCGCGCTGGTCGAGCTGGGCGGACAAGTCGAGCATTTCGGCGATGCGGCCGACGCGCTCGCGGATCCGGTCTTCCGGCACCTTGCGGTTGCGCAGGGGAAACGCCAGGTTCTCGCCCACCGTCATGGTGTCGTAGATGACGGGGAACTGGAACACCTGGGCGATGTTGCGCTCCTGGGGCGAGGCGCGGGTGCGGTCCACGCCGTCGAAGCGGATGGCGCCGTGCGACGGCGCGACCAGGCCCGAGATGATGTTGAGCATGGTGGTCTTGCCGCAGCCCGACGGCCCCAGCAGGGCGTAGGCCCCGCCGTCCTCGAAGACGATGTCCAGCGGCAGCAGCGCATAATCGGCGTCGGAACGGACGATGCGCGCGTAGCTGTGCGCCAGCTGGAGTTCGATGCGCGCCATGTCAGGCCTCCCGCGCCAGGGGCGCCCGCAGCAGGGATTCGTCCGGCCCGAACACATAGGCCCGGCGGCTGGAGAAATGCAGCGTGACGGCTTCGCCCAGGTCGTGGTGCCGGACGCCCGGCACCTGGGCCACCAGATTGCCGACGGGCGTTTCGGCGTGGACGTAGGTGGCGGAGCCGGAGATTTCGGCGAGCTGGACCCGCCCCGGAATCCGGCAGTCGCCGCCCTGGTCGACGAGCGACAGGTCGGCCGCGCGCAGCCCGACGGTCACGTCGCCGTCGGGCACGTCCTGGCCGGCCGGCAGGTTCACGTCGGCCAGCGCCCGCAGGCTGACCGCCGCGCGCCCGGCGCGGGCCGCCAGGAAGTTCATGGGCGGATCGCTGAAGGCGCGCGCCACCCGGATCGACGCGGGCCGCCGGAACACGTCCAGCGTCGGGCCGTACTGCAGCAGTTCGCCCTGATCCAGCACGGCCGTGTAGCCGCCGAGCAGCAGCGCCTCGCCCGGCTCGGTCGTGGCGTAGACGACGGTGGAGCGGCCCCGGTCGAACAGGGCGCCGAGTTCTTCGCGCAGTTCCTCGCGCAGCTTGTAGTCCAGGTTGACCAGCGGTTCGTCCAGCAGCATCAGGGGCGCGTCCTTGGCCAGGGCGCGCGCCAGGGCGACCCGCTGCTGCTGGCCGCCGGACAGTTCGGACGGCAGGCGGTCCAGGAATTCGTCGATGTGCAGGGCGCGCGCGATTTCGCGCACCCGGACCATGACGTCGGCCTCGCCGCGCAGCCGCAGGGGCGAGGCGATGTTGCCGGCGACCGTCATGGACGGGTAATTGATGAACTGCTGATACACCATGGCGACATTGCGGCGGCGCACCGGCAGCCCGGTGACGTCGACGTCGTCGACCAGGACCCGGCCGGTGGTGGGCGCGTCCAGGCCGGCCATCAGCCGCATCAGGCTGGTCTTGCCGGCGCGGGTCACCCCGAGCAGGACCGTGACGGCGGATTCCCGCGGCGCCAGGTCCAGGGGGTGGAGCCAGGTTTCGGCGCCGACCTTCTTGCCGACGCGAGCCAGCTTGAGTTGCATGGGCCCTTACTCCAGAAGTTCCTTTTTGTGAATTATTGTTCGTTTTTACTCTTTTTGCCGTCCATACAAACCCTAAGATTCTTTCTTTTCCTTTCGCTGTACAGTGTGCCGGTCATGACGAAGGCCGATCCCATGCACCCCAACCCCCGCCAGATCAAGCTGCTCAATCGCCTGCAGGGCACGGGCTCCTGCAGCCTGGAAACCCTGGCCGGCGACCTGGACGTCACGGTCCAGACCGTCCGCCGCGACGTCCAGCGCCTCGCCGAGGCCAACCTGCTGGTCCGCTTCCACGGCGGAGTCCGGCTGCCCAATTCGACCATCGAGAACATCGCCTACCGCCAGCGTGCCCAGCTGCACGCCGCCGAAAAGGAACGCATCGCCCGCGCCATCGCCCGCGAGATCCCCAACGACTGTTCGCTGCTGATCAACATCGGCACCACCACGGAGGCGATCGCGCGGGCCCTGTCCGGCCACACGGGACTGCGCGTCATCACCAACAACGTCAACGTCGCCTGCACGCTGGGCCAGCAGCCGGGCTGCGAAGTCATCCTGGCCGGCGGCAGCGTGCGTTCCCGCGACCTGGGCATCGTGGGGGAGGCCACGGTGGAATTCATCCGCCAGTTCCGCGCCGACATCGCCCTGATGGGCATTTCGGGCATCGAGGCCGACGGCACGCTGCGCGACTACGATTTCCGCGAGGTGAAGGTGTCCCAGGCCATCATGCAGTCGGCCCGGGAAGTCTGGATGGCCGCCGATACCAGCAAGTTCCACCGGCCGGCCATGGTCCGCCTGGGGGAACTGTCCCAGATCGGCCGCCTGTTCACCAACGCCCGCCCCCCGGACCCCTTCCCCGGCCTGCTCAAGGCGGCCGGCGTGGACTGCGTCATCGCCCCTTAGGACCCCAGCCATGACCTACCTGCTCGCCCTGGACCAGGGCACTTCCAGCACTCGCAGCATCGTCTTCGACCGCCAGGGCCGCATCGTGGGCCTGGCGCAGCGGGAATTCACCCAGTACTATCCCCGGCCCGGCTGGGTCGAGCACGATCCGCTGGAAATCTGGCAGACGCAGCGCGACACCATGGGCGAGGCCATCCACCGGGCGGGCGTCGCCGCGCGCGACATCCGCGCCATCGGCATCACCAACCAGCGCGAGACCACGGTGGTCTGGGACCGCCGCACGGGAGAGCCCGTCCACCCGGCGATCGTCTGGCAGGACCGCCGCGCCGAACCGACCTGCGCCGACCTGCGCGCGCAAGGCCTGGAGCCCGAGATCCTGAACCGCACCGGGCTGCGCATCGACGCCTATTTCTCGGCCACCAAGCTGAAATGGATCCTGGACCACGTGCCCGGCGCGCGCGCCCGCGCCCTGGCGGGGGAACTGCTGTTCGGCACCATCGACAGCTGGCTGATCTGGAAGCTGACCGGCGGCCGGCGCCACCTGACCGACGTCAGCAACGCGGCGCGCACCATGCTGATGGACGTGCACCGCAACGCCTGGGACCCGGACCTGCTGGACCGGCTGGACGTGCCGGCCCGCATGATGCCGGAAATCCTGCCCTCCTCGGCCGACTACGGCGCCGCCGACCCGGACCTGCTGGGCCATGCGGTGCCGATCTGCGGCGTGGCCGGCGACCAGCAGAGCGCCCTGTTCGGCCAGGCGTGCTTCCGCCCCGGCATGGCCAAGAACACCTACGGCACAGGCTGCTTCATGCTGATGCATACGGGCGAGCGCTTCCAGGTGTCCGGCAACGGCCTGGTGACGACCAGCGCGGCGCAGCCCGACACCCGGCCCGCCTACGCTCTGGAAGGCAGCGTGTTCGTGGGCGGCGCCGTGGTCCAGTGGCTGCGCGACGGCCTGCGCGCCTTCGTGCGCAGCAGCGACATCGAGGAGCTGTCCCGCAGCGTGCCGGACTCGGGCGGCGTGATGTTCGTGCCCGCCTTCACCGGCCTGGGCGCACCCTGGTGGGATCCCGAGGCGCGCGGCACCATCACCGGCCTGACGCGCGGCACCACCATGGCCCACATCGCCCGGGCCGCCCTGGAAAGCATCGCCTACCAGAGCGCCGCCCTGCTGCAGGCCATGAGCCGCGACGCCCAGGCGGCCGGCGCCGCGCCGCTGCGGGAACTGCGCGTGGACGGCGGCGCCTGCGTCAACGACCTGCTGATGCAGTTCCAGGCGGACCTGCTGGGCATCCCCGTGCTGCGCCCCACCATGGTGGAAACCACGGCGCTGGGAGCGGCCTTCCTGGCCGGCCTGCAGGCGGGCGTCTACGCCGACCTGGGGGAACTGGAATCGCTGTGGCGCGTCGAACGGCGCTTCGAGCCGGCCATGCCGCGCGACGAGGCGGCCCGAAGGCTGGCCGGCTGGGACCACGCGATCCGCCAGGCCTGCGCGCGCTGAGGCGCGCGGACGGGCGCCGGACCGCCCGCGATCCCGGCCATCCCGGATAGAATGGGGCTTGCCGTCCGCACGGCCGCCGCGCGGACCCCACAAGCACAGGACCCCCATGCTGAAGAAACTGATCCTGGTCGTGGCGATCTTCCTCGTCATCCTGCTCGCCCTGAGCTTCGGGGAAACCGTCTTCCGCGAAGTCTTTGCCTGGATCTCGTCCCTGACGGGCGTGCTGATCCGCAATTTCGGCGACCTGTACCTCGCCGCGGCGGACTACCTGCGCGCCCACACCGGAAGGGTCCTGCTGGCCATCGCCCTGACCATCCCCGCCAGCCTGTGGATCCTGCGCTCGCGCGGCGAAGCCCTGGGCCGCCCGGCCGGCCAGCGCAAGATCGCCATCGTGCTGGCGCTCTTCCTGGGCTGGCTGGGCGCGCACCGCTTCTACCTCGGCCAGGTCGGCTGGGGCCTGGGCCTGCTGGTCCTCTGCTGGATCTTCATGCCCCTGGCCGTCGTGGTGGGCCTGATCGACGCGATCCGCTACCTGTTCATGGACGACGACACCTTCGCCGCGACCCAGCTGTCCTGAAGGCCATGCCGGACCCCCGCCCCGCCGCGTACCGCCTGCTGGACGCCGCCCCCGACGCCGGCCCGCTGGCCGACGAGATCCTGCTGGCCCCGGCCGCCCGGGAGCCGGTCGCCTGTCTCTGGCAAACGGCCCCGGGGCTGGTGGTGCCGCGCACCTACGCGGCCCGCCCGGGATTCGCGGCGGTGCGGGCCGACTTCGCCGCGCGGGGCTGTCCCATCCACGTGCGGCAATCGGGCGGCGGCGTGGTGCCCCAGGGGCCGGGCATCCTGAACCTGAGCCTGGCGCAGGCATTCGCCGGCCGGCCGCTCGATCATTCCGAGGCCCTCTACCGGCACCTGTGCACGCTGATCGGAGAGGCGCTGGCCGCCTTCGGCATCGAGACCCGGGCGCAAGCGGTGGAAGGCTCGTTCTGCGACGGCCGGTACAATCTGGCCGTGCCGTCGCCCGCCCGCAAGATCGCCGGCACCGCGCAGGTCTGGCGGCGCATCCCGGGCCACGCGCCCGACCGCCATGTGGGGCTCGTCCACGCCCTGATCCTGGCGCAATGCAATCCCGCCGAACTGACGGCGCGCGCCAATGCGCTGGAAACGGCGCTGGGCTCGGCCCGCCGCTACGACGCGGCGCGGATCGCGACGCTGGACCGCCTGCTGCCGCCGGCCGAACGCCCGGACTTCCCGGCCGCCCTGAAGGCGCGGCTGCAAGAAACCCTGCGGACCCGACCACCGTTGCCGGCCACCGCGCCGGTCCGACCGAGACCCGAACCATGAGCCCGACCCCGCTGGAAAACAAGACCGCCCGCCTGACGGTGCTGATCGATCCGAACAAGAAAAAGGCCTTCGAGCAGCTCTGCGCCCGCCAGGACCTGACACCCTCGCAGGTGGTGCGGCAGCTGATCCGGGAATACCTGGCCCGGCACGACGTGGACTGGACGCCCAGCAAGCCGCGCGCCCGGCCGTAGGGATCCCCGGTTCATGCGGGCCACGGGCCGAGCGGACGGAATGGCGCGTCCGCGCGGCCGTCCGGCGGATGGATGCGGCGCGAGGATCTGTTCAGAGATTCCCTAGGCGGAGTCCGCGCGGCCCGCCGCCCCCAGCGCCGCGGCCAGGTCCGGCTGGAAATCGCCCGCGCTCAGCCGGGACAGGGTGCCCATGCGGCTCAGCTTGGCACGGATCCGGGCGTCGGCGCCGCACAGGATCACGCGCCCGCCGCGCGCCTGCGCGGCCGCGATCTCGTCGTCCAGCGCCTGCAGCGCCGTGGCGTCCGCGAACGGCACCTGGTCCAGGCACAGGATCAGCACGGGCGAGGTCTCGGCCCGGAACGCCGTCCGCAGCGGCTCGACCGCCGCGAAGAACAGCGGTCCCCGGACCCGCAGCGCGCGCACGCGCGGGCCTTCCTCCCCGGGCGCCGCGTCCGGAACCGCGACGGAGGCCACGTCGACGCTGGACGCCATGCGGCGCAGAAAGTGCAGGACGGACAGCACGATGCCGATGTTGACCGCCACGACCAGGTCGGCGAAGACCGTCAGGAGCAGGGTCAGGCACAGGATGACGGCGTCCGCGCGCGGGGCGTGCCGGACCAGGCGCACCACGCGGTGCGCCTCGCTCATGTTCCAGGCAACGACGAACAGGATCGCGGCCAGGGTGGCCAGGGGAATGTTGCGCGCCAGCGGCGCGAAGGCCAGCAGGACCAGGGCCAGCACCACGGCGTGGACCACGCCGGCGAGCGGTGCGCAGCCGCCGCTGCGGATGTTGGTCGCGGTCCGGGCGATGGCGCCCGTGGCCGCGATCCCGCCGAACAGCGGGCTGAGCACGTTGGCCAGGCCCTGGCCGAACAGTTCGGCGTTCGAATCGTGCCGCGTCCCGGCCATGCTGTCGGAAACGACGGCCGACAGCAGGGATTCGATGGCGCCCAGCAGGGCGATGGTGAACGCCGGGCCGATCAGCGGCACGATCCGGTCCAGCCCGCCCCCGGGCCAATGCGGCAGCGGCAGCCCGCGCGGCAGTTCGCCAAAAGTGCTGCCGATGGTGGCCAGTTGCGGGAACTGGGCGATTCCCTGCAGGATCGTCGCCACGACCAGGGCCAGCAGGGGCCCGGGGACCCGCTGCAGGACCGGCACCCGCCGGGGCAGCAGCACCAGCGCCAGCGATCCGAATCCGAACGCGGTGGTCACCGGGTCCAGCCGCGGCAGGTTCCGCACCAGGAACCAGAGCTTTTCGTGGAACAGATGCCCCGGCACCGCCGGCAGGCCGAAGAAGGCCTGCCACTGCCCGACCCAGATGATGATGCCGATGCCGGCCGTGAAGCCCAGGATCACCGGCAGCGGAATGTAGCGGATCACGCCGCCCAGGCGGGCCAGGCCGAAGGCGCACAGCATCAGGCCCGCCATCAGGGTGGCCAGTTGCAGGCCCGCGACCCCGTGTTCCGCGACGACGCCCGACAGGATGACGATGAAGGCGCCCGTGGGGCCGGCGATCTGCACCCGGCTGCCGCCGAACAGGGACACCACCACCCCCGCCACGATGGCGGTGTACAGGCCCTGCTCGGGCTTGACTCCCGAAGCGATCGCGAAGGCCATGGCGAGCGGCAGCGCCACGACGCCGACGATCACGCCCGCCGCGATATTGCCCGCCCAATGCCTGGGGGCCCACAGCCCGGCCTTCCAGGCTTCCCGCGCAGCAAACATAGTGTCCCGTCCGATAATCCGCATGCCCGAATTCGGCGCCCGTGCCGCCCATGCGGAGCACAGCCTCGTTCGATGAGCATCACATTATAATGAGACGCACATGTCCGGGGATGCTTTCCCGCCGGGGACTGATGCTGCGGCGCAACGCGCTAGAATGACGCCTGCTCAATTTTCCCCTCCGGATTTCAAGTGAGAAAAATCGTCCGCGCCAAACTGCATGGCATCCGCGTCACCGGGGCCGACCTGGATTACCACGGCTCCATCACCCTGGATCCCGACCACTGCGAGGCCGCCGGCATCCTGCCCATGGAATTCGTGGACATCTGGAACAAGAATTCCGGCGCCCGCATCAGCACCTACGTGATCTACGGCGAACGCGGCTCGCGCTGCTGCATCCTGAACGGCGCGGCCGCCCGCACCTGCCAGCGCGGCGACGAGGTCATCATCGCCAACTCGGAATACATCCAGGAATCCGAACTGGAACACATCAAGCCGGTGGTGCTGACCTTCCACCCCGACAACAGCGTGCGCGAGCACCTGGGCTATTCCGTCGGCCGCGACGACCAGGGCCGGCTCAGCTTCGAAATCGTGCATTTCGACTAGGCTTGCCCGGCCGCCGGACCGATCCTACAATCGAACCCGATACGCCTTTTACCGAGCCTCGCTAGGGGTGCCGCCGCGGCGGCTGAGACAGTCCCTTCGAACCTGATTGAGATCATCCTCGCGCAGGAAAGCAGCTCGCCCAGGCGGCCGCTCGTGCGCCGCCCGCGTCTGCCTCCCGCCTTTTCCCACGGGCATGCCATGCAGACATCCGCTTCCCCCTCCTCTCCCGCTCCCGAGCGCGTCTTCGGCTGGCACGACCACGCCGCCCTGTGGTTCAGCCTGGGCGTGGGCCTGCTGGTGATCCAGGTCGGCGCCTACCTGGTGCCGGCGCTGGGCACGCGCGATGCCCTGGCCGCCGTGGTCGTCGGCTCGGTCCTGGGCGCCGGCCTGCTGGCCTGGGTGGCCCGCCTGGGCTGCGACAGCGGCCTGTCCAGCGCCGGCCTGATCCATGCCGCCTACGGCCAGGGCTTCGCCCGGCTGCCCGTGCTGCTGAACATCGCGCAACTGCTCGGCTGGGCGACCTTCGAACTGGTCGTGATGCGCGACGGCACCGCCGCCATCGCCCGCCAGGCCCTGGGCCTGGACACGGGCCTGGCGCTACCGACCCTGTTCTGGGGGCTCGTCGTCCTGGCCCTGCTGCGCGGGTCCATGATCGCCCTGGTGCGGCGCATCGTCAGCCGCATCGGCCTGCCCCTGGTGATCCTGTCGCTGATCTGGCTGAGCGTCCAGTTCGCCCTCAAACTGGACGCCGACGGGCTGCGCGCCCTGTGGCTGCGCGCCGGCGACGGCAGCATGAACGCCTTCCAGGCGCTGGACCTGGTGATCGCCATGCCGGTGTCCTGGCTGCCGCTGGTCGCGGACTACGCCCGGCACGGCCGCAGCGGCCGGGGCGCCCTGGGCGGCACCTGGCTGGGCTACGCGATCGCCAACATCTGGTGCTACGCGCTGGGCGTGCTGGTGATCGCCGTCACCGGCCCCGACCTGGACATGGTGGCCGCCCTGCTGCTGGCGCAAGGCGGCCTGGTGGCCCTGGGCCTGATCCTGATCGACGAGCTGGACAACACTTACGGCGACCTGTATTCGGGTTCCGTATCGGCCCACAGCCTGTGGCAGGGCGCCAGCCTGAAGACCTGGGGCACGCTCCTGGCCGCGGCCTCGATCGGGCTGGCGATGGTGCTGCCCATGCACACGCTGGAACCCTTCCTGCTGACGCTCAGCTCGGTCTTCGTACCCTTGTTCGGCACCATCCTGGGCCGCCTGGGGACGCAGCCCGCCCGCCTGGCCGACGCGCCGCGCGCCCTGCATGCCGCCCCGGCCCTGACCTGGGTACTGGGGATCGCGGTCTACCACGCCCTGGCGCAATGGGCGCCGCAGTACGGCAGCGCCCTGCCGACGCTGCTCCTGACCTTCGTCCTGGGCGCGCTCGGCGCG
Organism: Castellaniella denitrificans; assembly: GCF_042653765.1. Classification (NCBI taxonomy): domain Bacteria; kingdom Pseudomonadati; phylum Pseudomonadota; class Betaproteobacteria; order Burkholderiales; family Alcaligenaceae; genus Castellaniella; species Castellaniella denitrificans. The sequence continues at coordinate 19,752 of NZ_JBHSEZ010000008.1, forward strand.
CGCGCCGGCGCCCGGACCGCGCAGGCCGCCTGACGGCAAACGTCCGGCGGCCCCGGGCCGGAGACACGCCGCTCCGGAGGCCGCCGCGCGGGAGCCGGTACAATGGCGCCCGACACCCATCGAATGCACCCGGACGCGCGTCCAGGCGGAATCGGCCGCCGGCGCCCGCCGCATACCCGCCATGACCCAGGGGAAACCCGTGAAGAACGCCAAGGCTCGTCTGTTCGAAGACCTCAAGCAGCAGATCCTGACGATGGAGCTGGGCCCGGACGAGGATCTGGACGAGGTCGAGCTGTGCGAACGCTACGGCCTGTCGCGCACGCCCGTGCGCGAGATCTTCCGCCGCCTGAGCGGCGAAGGCTACGTCTACATCCGCGAGAACCGTGGCGTGCGCGTCTCGCCGATGAACCACTCCACCCTGCGCAACTTCTTCCTGGTGGCGCCGATGATCTACGCGGCGGTGGGCCGGCTGGCGGTGCAGCATTTCACCCCCGCCCAACTGGCCGAGCTGAAGGAAACGCAGGCGCAGTTCCGCCAGGCGAGCCTGGCCGGCGACATCCCGGCGATGGTCCTGAAGAACAACCGCTTCCATGAAATCATGGGGGAAATGTCGGGCAACGTCTATCTGCAGACCAGCCTGAACCGCCTGCTGGTCGACCACGCCCGCATCGGCCGCACGTTCTACCAGCCGCATGACGAGGACACGGCCAGGCGCCGCCAGTTGTCCATCGACCACCACGACCAGTTCATCGAGGCCATCGAGGCCCGCGACGAGGAAGCCATCGTGCGGCTTTCCTACGAGCACATGGAACTCTCACGCGAGAACATGGAACTGTTCATCACGCCTCCCGGACTGAAGCCGGAACCGCCGCCGGCGCCATGACCCGGCCGGCCTGACGGCCCACTCCTTTCTCACCATCCTTCCACGCCGCGGCTCCCTTCGCCGGAGCCCGTGGCGCGCCGCCGCGCGCCGCGCCGGGATCGTCCGGCATCCCGCGAGAGACCTCCCGGGGCGCGTCGCGCCCCGCGCCCGATCCGCGTGCCATCCAAAAATGTATTTGACAAAAATACAAACATGACTATAATAAAATACAAATTAAATACATTAAGTGGACGAGACAAAGCATGGAGCAATCCCGCTCGACGGCCGCCGGATCCCCGGCGTCGGCGAAAAACGGCAAGGCCAGGCTCTTCGAGGACCTGAAGCACCGGATCCTCACGCTGCAGCTGAACCCCGACGAGGACCTGGACGAACTCGACCTGTGCAGGCGCTACGGCCTGTCGCGCACGCCCGTGCGCGAGGTCTTCCGCCGCCTGAGCGGCGAGGGCTACGTCTACATCCGCGAAAACTTCGGCGCGCGCGTCGCGCCCATGAACCACGCCACCCTGCGGCATTTCTTCCTGGCCGCGCCGATGATCTACGCCGCGACCGGCCGCCTGGCGGCTCGCCACTTCAGGCCGGCCCAGCTCGCCCAGCTCCGGGACACGCAGGAACAGTTCAGGCAGGCCGGGGAAACGGGCGACATGGCCGCCCTGGTCCTGAAGAACAACCGCTTCCACGAAATCATGGGCGAGATGTCGGGAAACATCTATCTGCAAGCCAGCCTGAACCGCCTGCTGGTCGACCACGCCCGCATCGGCCATACGTTCTACCTGTCGCACGACGAAGACATGGCCGGGCGCCAGCGGCTGGCCGCCGGACACCACGACCAGTTCATCGACGCCCTCGCGGCCCGCGACGAGGAAGCCATCGTCCGGATCACCTTCGAGCACTGGGAACTGTCGCGCCAGAACATGGAAATGTTCATCACGCCCGCCGGGCTCGACCCGCACCTGCCGCACGAACGTGCGGAAACCCTGCCGACCTAGGAGCAATCGAATGTTCGAAGGCATCTACACCCCCGCCATCACCCCCCACGAGGCCGACGGCCGGATCGACAAGGCGGCGTTCGCCGAACTGCTCGAATCCCTGATCGAGGCCGGCGTGCACGGCATCGTCGTCGCCGGCTCCACCGGCGAGTACTACGCGCAGACGGCCCAGGAACGGATCGACCTGGCCACCTACGCCAAGGAAGTCATCGGCACCCGCGTGCCGCTGGTGGTCGGCACGGGCGCCACGCGCACCGAGGAATCCATCGAATACGCCCAGGCCGCCCGGGCCCTGGGCGCGGACGCGATCCTGGTGGGCTCGCCTCCCTATGCCCTGCCCCTGGAGTCGGAAAACGCCGACCACGCGCTGGCGATCGACCGGGCCGCGGGCCTGCCCATCATGCTCTACAACTATCCGGGCCGCATGGGCGTGCACATGGGCCGCGACTACCTGGCCCGGGTGACGCGCTCGAAGAACGTCGTGGCGATCAAGGAAAGCTCGGGCGACATCAACCGGGTCCACCTGCTGGCCCGGGAATTTCCGCGGATCGAGATGTCCTGCGGCTGGGACGACCAGGCGCTGGAGTTCTTCGCCTGGGGCGCGCGCAGCTGGGTCTGCGCGGGATCCAATTTCCTGGCGCGCGAGCACGTGGCCCTGTACCGGGCCTGCGTGCTGGAAAACGACTTCGACAAGGGCCGCAGGATCATGGGGGCCATGATGCCCTTCATGAATTTCCTGGACGCGGGCAAGTTCGTGCAGTCGATCAAGTACGGCTGCGAACTGAACGGGCTGGCGGCCGGCCCGGCGCGCGCGCCGCTCCAGCCGCTGGACGAAGAGGAAAAGGCCCGCTTCCAGGCCATCGTCGCCGAGCTCAAGCGCACGATCGCCGGCATCGTCTCGGGAGCCGACCATGCCTGAAGCACTGACCGCCGCAGGATACGCGCAGCTCGCCGGGACGCTGGACTTTCCCCGGGAAGCCTACATCGGCGGACGCCACCGGCCGGCGGCGTCCGGCCGCACCTTCCCCACGGTCAATCCGGCGACCGGCGAAGTCCTGTCCCACCTGGCGGCCTGCGACGCCGCCGACGTGGACCTGGCCGCCGCCGCGGCCAGGGAAGCCTTCGAGGACGGCCGCTGGCGCCTGCGCGCGCCGGCCGGGCGCAAGACCGTCCTGCTGGCGCTGGCCGACCTGATGGAGCGGCACTGGCACGAGTTGGCCGTCCTGGAAAGCCTGGACAGCGGCAAGCCCGTGGGCGAATGCCATGCCGTGGACCTGCCGGAAACCCTGCGCACGATCCGCTGGCACGCCGAGCTGATCGACAAGATCTACGACCACACGGCTCCGGTGGGCGCGGACGCCCTGGCCCTCGTCGTGCGCGAACCCATCGGCGTGGTCGGCCTGGTCCTGCCGTGGAACTTCCCCCTGCTGATGCTGGCCTGGAAGATCGGCCCCGCGCTCGCGGCCGGCTGCTCGGTGATCGTCAAGCCGGCGGAACAGACCTCGATGACCGCCCTGCGGGTGGCGGAACTGGCCAGCCAGGCGGGCATCCCGCCCGGCGTCTTCAACGTCGTGACCGGCACCGGCCAGGACGCGGGCGCGCCCATCGGCCTGCATCCGGACATCGCCATGGTCAGCTTCACCGGCTCGACCGCCACCGGACGCCGCTTCCTGCGCTACGCCGCCGACTCCAACCTCAAGCGCGTCGTGCTGGAATGCGGCGGCAAGAACCCCGCCGTCGTGCTCGCCGACGCCGAGGACCTGGACCGCGTCGCGGAACACATCGTCAACGGCGCGTTCTGGAACATGGGCGAGAACTGCTCGGCCACCTCGCGCCTGATCGTCCATTCGTCCATCAAGGACGAACTGGTGAAGCGCGTCCTGCGGGCCATGCGCGAATGGAAGATGGGCGATCCGCTGGATCCCGCGAACCGCATGGGCGCCCTGGTCAGCCCGGCGCACTTCCGGAAGGTGCAATCGTTCCTGGCGCGGGCCCGGGCCGAGTCGCTGGCCGTGGCGGCGGGCGGCTCCACGCGCGACGACATCTACATCGAGCCCACCGTGATCGTCGACGTCGGCCGCGACAGCCCCCTGTTCCGCGAGGAAATCTTCGGGCCGGTCCTGGCCGTGACGACCTTCGACACGCTGGAGCAGGCCATCGCCCTGGCCAACGACACGAGCTACGGCCTGGCGGCCTCCGTCCACACCGGCAGCCTGCGCCACGCCATCCGGCTGGCGCACGCCATCCGCGCCGGCATCGTGACGGTGAACTGCTTCGGCGAAGGAGACGTCACCACCCCCTTCGGGGGCCACAAGGAATCCGGCTTCGGCGGCCGGGACAAGTCGATCTGGGCGCATGACCAGTACACCGAGCTGAAGACCATCTGGATCGACACCTCGGCGCCCGCGGAGGCCGGACGATGAGCGACAGGACCATCCGCCGCCAGCCGGCCGAGACCGGCGTCTCGGGCTGGGAAGCCATCGCGCCCCGGCGGTTCCCGCCGCGCGTCCTGGATTCCGCCCTGCGGGCCGACTGGCTGATCGTCGGCGCCGGTTTCGGCGGCCTGTCGGCCGCGCGGCGGCTGCGCCAGTTGCGCCCGGCGGACAGCATCGTCGTGCTCGACGCCCAGGAAGTCGCGATCGGCGCCTCCGGGCGCAATTCCGGCTTCATGATCGACGTGCCCCACAACCTGACGTCCGGCAACTATTCCGTCGGCGGGGCGGCGTCCAGCCTGCTGGAGATCAGCCAGAACCGCATGGCCATCGCCTTCGCCTCCGAAATCGCGCGGGAATACGGCATGCCCGCCGAGACCTTCGATCCCTCGGGCAAGATCAACGCCGCCGCCACGGAACGGGGGCTGAGGCTGAACCGCGGCTTCGCCGACTCGCTGCGGCAGATCGGAGAGCCCAGCGAGACCCTGGACGCCGCCCAGATGCGCGAGATCACCGGGTCCGGCTACTACCTGGGGGGCGTCTACACCCCGGGCGCGGTGATGATCCAGCCCGCCGACTACATCCGGCGCCTGGCCCAGGGACTGGCGGGCGAGATCGACCTGTTCGAGAACTCGCCCGTGCTGTCGCTCGCCCGCAAGGGCCAGGTCTGGGAAGCGGTCTCGCGCCGCGGCAGCGTGCAGGCGCCGCGGGTCATCCTGGCCGTCAACGGCCACGTCGAGAGCTTCGGCCACTTCCGCCGCCGCCTGATCCACGTCTACACCTACGCGTCCATGAGCGCGGCGTTTCCGGCGGGCCAGGGCGGCGCCGACCGGTGGGCGCTGCTGCCCGCCGACCCCATGGGCGCCACGCTGCGCAAGATCACCCGCGACGGGCGATCGCGCATCGTGATCCGGACGCACTTCACCTACAACCCCGACATCCGCGTCTCCGAACGGCAGGTGGCGCGGATCGCCGCCCAGGAACGGCGTTCCTTCGACGAACGCTTTCCCGCGCTGAAGGACGTCCCGATGGAATTCAGCTGGGCCGGGGCGCTGTGCCTGAGCACCAACCACACGCCCGCCTTCGGGGAAATCGAGCCGGGACTCTATTCCGCCTGCTGCGAGAACGGGCTGGGCACGGTCAAGAGCACCCTGGCCGGGATGATGGCCGCGGAACTGGCCACCGGCACGTCCAGCGAACCCTTGCGGCAGTTCCGGCGGCAGCCGCAGCCGGGGCGCCTGCCGCCCCGGCCCATCGCCTGGCTGGGCATCAACGCCGTCATCCGATGGCACCAATTGCGTGCCGGCCGGGAGGGCTGAGCTCCCGGCGACGCAAGCCGGGGCGCCCGCGCCCCGGACACCGCAGCAAACCGACCCTACCATTATGAGATCAGGAGACACGACATGAAAATTTTCAGGAAACTGCTCTGCGCCGCCGCGATGGCCGGCGCCATGGCATCCTCCGCCCACGCGGCCAAGGAGACCATCACCATGGGGACGATGTCATGGGAAGACCTGACCCCCATCACCTACGTCACCAAGCACGTCCTGGAGGACGCGGGCTACGAGGTCAAGGTGACCGAGTTCTCCGAATGGGGCATCGCCTACGCCGCGCTGGTCAAGGGCGACGTGCAGATCATGGCCTCGCAGATCAATTACGCGGGCCAGGACTACTGGAACCGCAACAAGAACCGGCTGGAAAAGCTCTCGCCCGTCTCCTTCGGGCTGTACCAGGCGGTCGCCGTCCCGAAGTACGTGACGATCGACTCCATGGAGCAGCTCAACGAGCACGTCGACCAGTTCGGCGGCAAGATCGTCGGCATCGAGCCCGGGTCCGGGCTGATGAGCGACGCCGCCAAGGCCGTCAAGGCCTACGACCTGAAGTACAAGCTGATCGACGGCAGCACGGCCGGCATGACCGCGGCGCTGAAATCCGCGGTCGACCGCAAGGAATGGATCGCCGTGACGCTGTGGGATCCGACCTGGATGATGGTGAAGTACGACATGAAGTTCCTGAAGGATCCCAAGGAAGTCTTCCCCGGACCGCAGGGCTACTACTGGATCGGCAAGAAGGGCTTCTCCCAGGAGCATCCGGGCGCGCGCGAGGCGCTGGCGGGCATCTACATCCCCCTGAGCGCCATCGCCGAGATCAACGTCGGCATGAACGACGGACAGACGGTGCAGCAAGCCAGCGATGCCTGGGTCGCGAAGAACGCCGACCGCGTCAAGCGCTGGGAAAACATGAAGAAGTACTGAGACGGCCCGCGCCCGGGCTCCGCCGCCGCCCGGCGGCGGAGCCCGGGCCCAGGCACGAGGCAAGAACCCACGTGCGCGCCATCCGCGCATCCGGAGCATCGCATGACGACACCCAACACCCAGGCCGACGAGATCCTGGTCGACTGCCAGTCGGTCTGGAAGATATTCGGCGAGAAAGCGCCCGAGGCGATGAAGGCGATCACCGGGCAGGGATTGTCCAAACGGGACATCCTGCAGAAATTCGGCTGCATGGTCGGCGTCTCGGGCGTGAGCCTGCAGGTCAGGCGCGGCGAGATCTTCTGCATCATGGGCCTGTCCGGCAGCGGCAAATCGACGCTGATCCGCCTGCTCAACCGGCTCATCGCGCCCACCCAGGGCCGGGTGCTGGTCAAGGGCAAGGACCTGGCCACCCTGGACGCGGCCGCCTTGCGCGACATGCGCGCCCACCACATCGGCATGGTGTTCCAGAGCGTGGCCCTGCTGCCTCACCGCACCGTGCTGGAGAACACCGCCTTCGGACTGGAGGTCCAGGGGGTGGCGAAGGGAGAGCGCAACAAGGTCGCGGCCGGGGCGCTGGAGAAAGTGGGCCTGGCGGACTGGAAGGACCACTACCCCGACGAGCTGTCCGGGGGCATGCAGCAGCGCGTCGGGCTGGCGCGCGCCATCGCGGCCGATCCCGAGATCATCCTGATGGACGAGCCGTTCAGCGCGCTCGACCCGCTGATCCGGCGGCAGCTGCAGGACGAATTCCGCGCGCTGACCAAGCAGCTGGGCAAATCGGCCGCCTTCATCACGCACGACCTGGACGAGGCGATCCGCATCGGCGACCGCATCGCCATCATGAAGGACGGCGTCCTGATCCAGGTCGGGACCGCCGAGGAAATCGTCCGCAATCCGGCCGACGACTACGTGGCCGAATTCGTGGCCGGCATCTCGCGCCTGAATCTCGTCAAGGCCCGCTCCATCATGCGTCCGGTCGCCGAGTTCCGCGCCGCGCACCCCGACGTCGCCCTCGACGCCCTGCCGCGCGCCGCGTCCGAGGCCGACATCGCCGAACTGATCGCCCTGTCCACCCGGACAGGCCTGGACGCGGTCGCGATCATGGACGACGCCGGTCCCGTCGGCGTCGTGTCCCCCCGCGACCTGCTCAAGGGCATCCAGGGCGACCCGGCCGCCCGGCCCGCTGCCGGCTGAGGCCGGCCCCCAGGAGAGTTCACCATGAACGATACCGATCTGATCTCCGCGTTCGACGGCTGGATGGACGACGCCCTGGCCCACCTGACGGACAGTTCCAGCCAGGTCTTCACCGCGATCCAGGGCGGCCTGGAAGGCTTCTACGGCGCCATCCTGTGGCTGCTGGACCTGACGCCGTTCTACGTCGTGGCGCTCGCCATCGGCCTGCTGGGCTGGCGCCTGGTCGGCTGGCGTTTCGGCGGCCTGGCGGCCGTCGCACTGGCGGCCTGCCAGCTGATGAATCTCTGGCCAGAGACCATCGGCACGCTGGCCCTGGTGATCGCCGCCACGCTGCTGGCCCTGGCGGCCGCCATTCCGGCCGGCATCCTGAGCGGCTACGTCCCGGCGCTGGACCGGCTGGCCGCCCCCGTGCTGGACCTGGTGCAGACCCTGCCCCCGTACATCTACCTGCTGCCCGGGATCGCGCTGCTGGGCTACGGCCCCGCGACCGCCCTGGTCTCGACCCTGGTCGTCGCGATCCCACCGGCGTTCCGCCTGTCCTCGCTGGGCATGCGGATGGCGCCCATCGAATACATCGAACTGGGCATGGCCACCGGCATGACCCGCTGGCAGATGTTCGCCAAGATCCGGCTGCCCTTCGCCCTGCCCAGCATCATGGCCGGCATCAACCAGAGCCTGATGATGGCGTTCGGCATGGTCGTCATCGCCGGCATCGTCGGTTCCGGCGGCCTGGGCCAGACCATCTACGACGCGATCCGCAAGCTCGACATCGCCAAGTCCATCGACGCGGCCATCGCCATCGTCATCCTGACCATGATCCTGGACCGGCTCAGCCAGAGCGCCGACCGTTCCGGCCCCGGAAGGAGAAAGGCATGAACGGCATCCTCCCCCAATTCTCGCCCGGCGCGTTCCTGACCCCGGCGGTGGACTGGCTGAATACCCACTGGCATCCGTTCTTCGCCTTCGTCAGCGGCGTCATCCAGATCGTCCTGGACGGCGTCACGGCGCTGCTGCTGATCCTGCCGCCGTGGGGCCTGATCCTCGCGGCCGCCGGGCTGGCCCTGTGGGCACTGGGCCGGCGCCCGGCCGCCGTCACGGTCCTCGCGCTGGGCTTCTGCTGGGGCGTCGGCCTGTGGCAAGAAGCCATCCAGACGATCACCCTCGTCTCGGTGGCCGTCGCCCTGTCGGTCACGATCGCCTTTCCGCTGGGCGTGCTGGCATCCCGCCATCCGCGCCTCGCGGCCGTCCTGCGCCCCATCCTGGACATCATGCAGACCGTGCCGCCCTGGGTGTACCTGATCCCGGCCGTCATCCTCTTCAGCCTGGGCAGCGTCCCGGCCATCATCGCCACCATCGTCTACGGCATCCCGCCGATGCTGCGGCTGACCACGCTGGCGTTCAACCAGATCCCGAAGGATCTGCTGGAACTGGGCCAGGCGCTGGGCGCGCCGCCGCGCACCGTGCTGTTCAAGATCGAAGTCCCGGCCGCCATGCCCACGCTGCTGGTCGGGCTGAACCAGTGCATCCTGCTGTCGCTGGCGATGGTGGTGCTGGCCGGCCTGGTCGGATCGGGCGGCCTGGGGGCCGAAGTCACCCGCGGCCTGACGCGGATGGAGATGGGCCTGGGGCTGCGCGCCGGCCTGGCCATCGTCGCGGTGGCGCTGCTGCTGGACCGGCTGTCCAAGGCGGCGCTCGGCGGCGACGCGAGGAAGAAGGCCTAGGAGCGGCCGGAGCGCGCCGGCGCCCGGGCCGCCCCGGACGGCCGACGTCTACCGCGAATCCACGCGTCGGGATCGAGGTCCTGCAGGACCCGGAATGCCTGGAGCCGATGCGCCGCTTCATCGCCGGGCACCCGCGCCTCTGGAACGAGGACATCGGGGTCTGAAGGACGCGCACATGAAAAAGCCCGCCTCTTCCGAGGCGGGCCGGCCGGGGGCCCGTTTCGGGCGCCCCTTTTGCAAGATGAAGCCGTTTACGTCCGCTGCGCGGCCAGGCCGGCGTCGGCGGCCGGCGCGGCCGCCTTGCCGTCGAACAGGGCGGTCACGACCTGCCACATCACGCCCAGGCCGCCGACGATGAACACCACGTCGCCGAAGGTGCGGGTCCAGCGCAGGGTCTGCAGGATGTCCTGCTGCATGAAGGTCTCGCTGCGGGCCCACCAGGTGCCCACGCTGACGCTGGCGTGGAACTGCATCAGGCCGATGGGCAGCAGGCTCAGGGTGATCATCATCACCAGGCCGATGTTCATGCACCAGAACGACGTCTTCATGAGGCTGTCGTTGAAGCGCATGTTCGGACGCACGTAGCGCAGCACGAACAGGGTGAAGCCCAGGGCCAGGAAGCCATACACGCCGAACAGGGCCGCGTGCGCGTGCACCGCCGTGGTGTTCAGGCCCTGCACGTAGTAGAGCGAGATCGGCGGGTTGACCATGAAGCCGAACACCCCGGCGCCGAGCATGTTCCAGAACGCCACGGCGACGAAGAACTTCAGCGGCCAGTGCAGGTTTTCCATCCACGGCGCGCGTTCCTTCAAGCGCCAGTTTTCCCAGGCTTCGTAGCCCAGCACGACCAGCGGCACCACTTCCAGGGCGCTGAACGAGGCGCCGATGGCCATGATGGGGGTGGTGGTGCCGGAGAAGTACAGGTGGTGCATGGTGCCCGGCGTGCCGCCCAGCATGAACAGCACGGCCGAGCTCAGGCTGGCGATCGTGGCGCCGCGCTTGGACACCAGGCCCATGGTCGAGAAGATGAAGGCCAGCGCCGTAGTGGCGAACACTTCGAAGAAGCCTTCGACCCACAGGTGGACCACCCACCAGCGCCAGTATTCCATGATGGTGATGTTGGTCTTCTCACCGTAGGCCAGGCCGGCGCCATAGAACAGGCCGATGCAGATCACCGAGGCGCTGAACAGGGCCAGCAGGTTCTTGTCGCCCTTCTGCTTGAGCGCCGGCACGATGCCGCGCAGCATCAGGACCAGCCAGAACACGATGCCCAGGAACTTGCCGATCTGCCACAGGCGGCCGAGCTCGACGTATTCATAGCCCTGATGGCCCAGGAAGAAGCTCCATTCGGCCGGGATCAGGTGGGCGATGGCGGCGAAGTTGCCGGTGAACGAACCCACGACCACCAGGATCAGCGCCCAGAACAGGACGTCCACGCCGAGCTTCTGGTACTTGGGGTCCTTGCCGCCGTTGAGGATCGGCACCAGGAACAGGCCGGCGGCCAGGAAGCCCGTGGCGATCCAGAACAGGGCGGCCTGGATGTGCCAGGTGCGCACCAGCGAATACGGCAGCCATTGCGACACGTTGATGCCGTAGAAGGTCTGGCCTTCGACCGTATAGTGCGCGGTGAAGCCGCCGATGAAGATCTGCGCGACGAACAGGGCCACGACCAGGAACAGGTACTTGCCCAGGCCGCGCTGCGAGGCCGTCAGCGGGATCTGCAGGATCGGATCGCGCGCCGGCGCGGGGCCGTCGTCGTGCTCCTTGCGCGTGAACGCCCAGGCCCAGACCAGCAGGCCCACGCCCGCGATCAGGATGATCACGCTCATGATGGACCAGATGACGTTTTCCGCCGTCGGCACGTTGTCGATCAGCGGCTCGTGCGGCCAGTTGTTGGTGTAGGTGGCGACGCTGTCGGGCCGGTCGGTCGCGGCGGCCCAGGCGGTCCAGAAGAAGAAGTCCGCCAGGCGGGCGCGGGCTTCCGGCGACGGCAGCGTGCCTTCCTTCATGGCGAAGTGCCTGCGCGACTCGTGCATGGAGGCGTCGTCGCCGAACAGCTTGTCGTAGTAGGCGGCCGTCTGGGCGATCGCCTGGGCGCGCCGGTCGGACACCGTGACGACACCCGTGGCGGCGTCATAGGTGTTCTTGCGGTACTCTTCCTTCAGGCGGCGCTGCAGCGAAGCCTGGGCGTCCGCGTCCAGCTGGGAAAATTTCATCCCGTACTGTTCCTGCGCGGCCAGGTCGAGCCAGGCCGTCAGTTCGCGGTGCAGCCAGTCGGCGGTCCAGTCCGGCGCCTGGTAGGCGCCGTGCCCCAGGATCGAACCGACCGTCATCCCGCCCGCCGACTGCCAGGCGCTCTGGCCGTCCAGGATCTGGGTCCCGGTCGTCACGACCTTGCCATCGGTGGTGACCACCTGCGCCGGAATGGGGGGGGCGTGGTGATAGACTTCCTTGCCCATCCACCCCAGGACGGCGAATGCCACCAAAAGGACGCCGATCAGCGTCCACCATAACTTCTTGTACTCACCCATTCTGCGCTCCTTCTGCAGCCGCGAGAGGTTCCGGATACGGCGCCCGGTCGGCGCCACGTGGTTTGCTTCATCTTTCATGTAGCAATAAGCGTGCCAACTCCATCACCTAGGGAAACTACTGACGCAGATCAAAAGCGGTATTTTTTACCCTTTTAAACAGGGTGGAAAATACCTTTAGATGGTATAAAGCACCCTCATGGAAACCACGCTGCTCAACGACCTGTCCGCCGACCTGCCCGATGGCGTGCGCCTGCAGCGCGCCGCCACGGCCATCCGCGAGGCCTTCGCCTGCGACGCCGTCGGCCTGCTGATGCTGGACGCGGCCGACACCCTGCACCTGGTCGCCGCCGCCGGCCTGGCCCACGAGGCCCTGGGGCGGCGCTTCGTCGTCGCCCAGCATCCGCGCTTCGCCACCATCCTGTCGCGCCGGGAACCCACCTGGTTCGATCCCGAAAGCGTGCTGCCCGATCCCTACGACGGCCTGCTCGACGACCGCAAGGGTTCGCCGCTGCCGGTACACGACTGCATGGGCATGACGCTGTACCGCCAGGACCGCCCCTGGGGCATCATGACCCTGGACGCGCTGACGACCGGCGCCTTCGACGAGGCCGCGCGCGCGCGGCTGCTGCGGCTCGGCCTGATCCTGCAGGCGGCCGTGCGGGTCACCGACCTGGAACGAGAGAACCGCCAGCTGCGCCAGCTGGGCAGCACCCAGCAGGGGCTGGAGCGCATCGGCGAGGCCACCGAGATCCTGGGGCACAGCGAGGCCATCCAGTCGCTGCTGCACGAGCTGGACCTGGTGGCCGACTCGGACCTGCCCATCCTGCTGCTGGGCGAGACCGGCGTGGGCAAGGACCTGTTCGCCCGCCGCCTGCACCGGCGCTCGCGCCGCAGCCAGCAGCCCATGATCCAGGTGAACTGCGCGGCGCTGCCCGAATCCCTGGCCGAAAGCGAGCTCTTCGGCCACGTGAAGGGCGCCTTTTCCGGGGCGACGTCCGACCGCCCCGGGCGCTTCGAAGCCGCCCAGGGCGGCACCCTGTTCCTGGACGAGGTCGGCGAACTGCCGCTCAGCCTGCAGGCCAAGCTGCTGCGCGTGCTGCAGAACGGCGAGATCCAGCGGCTGGGCACGGACCAGGTCATCAAGACCGACGTGCGCATCATCGCCGCCACCAACCGCGACCTGAAGGCCAACACCCAGGCGGGGCTGTTCCGCACCGACCTGTACCACCGGCTCTCGGTCTACCCCATCCCGATCCCGCCGCTGCGCGAGCGCGACCGCGACGTCCTGATCCTGGCCGGCCATTTCCTGGAATTCAGCCGCGCGCGCCTGGGGCTGCGCGGCGTGCGCCTGTCCTACGAGGCCGAGCGCGCCCTGCGCCAGTACCCCTGGCCCGGCAACGTCCGCGAGCTGGAGCACGTCATCAGCCGCGCGGCGCTGAAGATGCTCAGCCGCGGCGCTTCGCGCGACCAGGTGCTGACCATCGGCCCGGAACTGCTGGACCTGGACATCCCTCCGCCCGAACCGCCCGCGGACGCCCCGGCGCGGGCCCTCGCCGCCGGCGACCCCGCGCCGGCGGCCGAGTCCGCGTCCGCCCAGGCCATTCCGCCGCTGCGCGACAGCGTCGAGGCCTGCCAGCGCCGCGCCATCGGCGAGGCCCTGGCCGCCACCCGCGGCAACTGGGCCCAGGCCGCGCGCGCGCTGGGGCTGGATCCCAGCAACCTGCACAAGCTCGCCCGCCGCCTGGGCATGAAGCACGAGCCCGGCACCCTGTCCTGAACCGATTCCGGCCGCCGCGCGCCGTCGCCGCGCCGGAACTATTCCGCATCGCCGCGCCTCCAACTACAATCCTCACGCTCGACCCGGCTCGGCGGGCGCCTCCGATCGTCCTACAAGGAACCGCACCCCATGCAATGGCAAGACGTCCTGATCGAAAGCGGCCTGTGGCTGGCCAAGGCCTACGCGCTCACCCTGGTGGCCGGCGCCGTCGTCATCTGGGGCCTGACGCGCTTCACGCGCTGGGGGCGGCAGTTCCGGCGCCTGAGCGCCGGTTATTTCTCCCTGCGCCGCAGCTGGAAGCCGCTGGCCGGCGTCGCCCTGATCCTGCTGCTGACGCTCGCGGCCGTGCGCCTGGACGTGCTGTTTTCCAATTGGTACAACACCATGTACAGCGCGCTGCAGGCGCTGGACGAGCCGGGCTTCTGGGCGGCCATGCTGCTGTTCTCGCTGCTGGCGGCCGTCCACGTGATCCGGTCCCTGTTCGACTTCTACGTCCAGCAGGCCTTCGTCGTGCACTGGCGCGAATGGCTCAATGAGCAGCTGCTGGGCCGCTGGATGCAGGGCCAGGCCTATTACCGCTCGCAATCGCTCAGCCACCTGGCCGACAACCCGGACCAGCGGATCCAGCAGGACATCACCAACTTCGCCCAGAGCTCCATGACCCTGGCCGTGGGACTGATCAACGCGCTCGTGTCCACCATCGCCTTCACCGTGATCCTGTGGAACCTGTCCGGCCCCATGACCGTGCTGGGCTACGAGATCCCCCGGGCCATGGTGTTCCTGGTCTTCATCTACGTGTTCCTGGCCACCCTGCTGGCCATCTGGATCGGCAAGCCGCTGATCCGGCTGAATTTCCTGAACGAGAAGCTGAACGCCGACTACCGCTACGCCCTGGTGCGCGTGCGCGAATACGCCGAAAGCATCGCCTTCTACCGCGGCGAGCGCGTCGAGGGCCGGACATTGCGCCACGGCTTCGCCCAGGTGATCGGCAACGCCTGGGACATCATCCACCGGTCCCTGAAATTCCTCGGCTTCAACTTCGTCGTGACCCAGACCGCCGTGGTCTTTCCCTTCATCCTCCAGGCGGCGCGCTTCTTCTCCAAGCAGATCAGCCTGGGCGACCTGATCCAGACCGCCCAGGCCTTCGGCCGCCTGCAGGACAACCTGTCCTTCTTCCGCAACATCTACGACAGCTTCGCCACCTACCGCGCCACGCTGGAGCGTCTGGCCGGATTCGACGACACCATCGACGCGGCCCGCGCCATGGAACTGCCGCGCACCCACCAGGACGGCGGCCGCCTGGCGCTGCTGGGCGTGACCGTGAACCGTCCCGACGGCCACGCGCTGATCCGCGACCTGAGCCTGGAAGTCGCCCCCGGCCAGCCGCTGCTGGTGCGCGGCCCGTCGGGCTCGGGCAAGACCACGCTGCTGCGGATGATCGCCGGCATCTGGCCGCACGGATCGGGCGAGATCATCCGCCCGGATTCCTCCGCCCTGTTCCTGGCCCAGAAGCCCTACCTGCCCCTGGGCACCCTGCGCCAGGCCCTGCACTACCCGCAGCCCGCCGACGAGGTCCCGCCCGGCCAGGACGAGGCCATCCTGGACCGCGTGCAGTTGGGCCACCTGCGCGACCGGCTCGACGTCGAGGACGACTGGAGCCGCATCCTGTCGCTGGGCGAGCAGCAGCGCCTGGCCTTCGGCCGCCTGCTGATCGCCCGGCCCCAGGCCGCGTTCCTGGACGAAGCCACGTCCGCCATGGACGAAGGCCTGGAGGACGCCATGTACCGCCTGCTGCGCGAACAGCTGCCGGAGGCCCGGATCATCAGCGTCGGCCACCGCGGCACCCTGCGCCGGCACCACGGCGTCGAGCTGACCCTGCAGGGCGAAAACGGCGGCTGGACCCTGAACCCGATCGAATGAACCCGCGCCGGGAGCCGGGCCATCGCCGCCCGGCGCTCCCGGGTACGGTACACTCGCCCTGGCCGCACCCTCTCCCAATGCCATGAATTACTACTTTCCCATCAAGCACCTGCACGTCACGGCCGTCAGCCTGAGCATCGTCCTGTTCCTCATCCGGGCCTACTGGTCCGTGACCGGATCCCCCCTGCTGCAGAAGCGCCTGGTGCGCATCCTGCCACACGTGATCGACACCGTGCTGCTGACCTGCGGCGTGATCCTGGCGGCCATGATCGGCCCCGAGCAGCCCTGGATCCTGACCAAGATCGTGCTGCTGATCGCCTACATCGGCGTGGGCTCGTATGCCATCAAGCGCGGCCGCACGCCCCGGGCGCGGCTGATCGCCGCCGTGTGCGCCGTGGCGATCTTCGCCTACATCGTCGGCGTGGCGCTGTCCAAGAGTCCCGCGTCCTGGTTCGCCTGATCCGGGCCCGTCCGGGGCCGGGTCGCCGTGATATAAATAAAACTTATATCCATCCGGGGACCCGACCGCCATGCTCGGCCTCAGCATCCGCCAGCTCGAAGTCTTCGTCGCGGTCGCCACGGCCGGGGGCGTGCGCCAGGCCGCCGACCGGCTGCACCTGACCCAGCCCGCCGTCAGCATGGCCCTGGGCGAACTGGAGCGCCAGCTGGGCGCCGCCCTGTTCGACCGCGAGCGCGGCCGCCTGCGCCTGAACGCCCAGGGCGCGGAACAGCTGCCCCTGGCCCGCGAGATCCTGGAACGCCTGGGCGACATGCAGCGCCGCCATCACGACGCCCGCGGCGCCCTGGAAGGCGAACTGCGCATCGGCGCCAGCAACACGGTCGGCAACTACCTGGTGGGGGAACTTCTGGGCCCCATCGCGGCCCAACATCCCATGGTGGCCTTGCATCTGACCGTGGACAACACCCGGGACATCACCCGCATGCTGCTCGACCATGCCGTCGACATCGCCTGCGTCGAAGGCCCCGTGCACCATGCCCAGCTCGAAACCCTGCCCTGGCGCAACGACGCGCTGGTCGTCTGCGCCGCACCGGCGCACCCCCTGGCGCAACGCGCGCGGCTGCAGCCCCGGGATTTCGCGGACGCCCGCTGGATCCTGCGCGAGCGCGGCTCGGCCACCCGCAGCCTGACCGAACAGGCCATGACCGCCCTGCCCCCGGGACGCATCCTGCTGGAGCTGGGCCAGATCGAGGCCATCAAGCAGGCCGTGATCGCCGGCCTGGGCATCGCCTGCCTGCCCTACGCCGCCACCCTGGACGCCGTGGCGACGGGCCGGCTGCGCGTGCTGCGCACGCCATTCCTGCAGCTCGACCGCCGCCTGTCCATCGTACTGCACCGCAGCCGCTATCGCGGCGCCCTGATCGAAGCCTTCCTGCAATCCCTGGAGATCGGATCCCATGCCCAAGACTGAATCCCGCCCGGCCGCCGCGGCCCATGCCTACGAAACCCGCGCCCTGGTGCTGCAAGGCGGCGGCGCGCTGGGCGCCTACCAGGCGGGCGTCTACGAAGGCCTGCACGAGGCGGGCATCGAACTGACCGACCTGGCGGGCATCTCCATCGGCGCGCTGAACGCCGCGATCATCGCCGGCAACCCGCCCGAGCGGCGCATCGAACGGCTGCATGACTTCTGGAACACCATCTGCCAGCCCTACGTCGGCCCGGTGGCCAACCCGCTGCTGGAGCACAGCCTGTTCCAGATCAACGACCTGGCGCGCCAGTTCCTGGGCGCGCTGCACGCCGGCAGCGCCCTGATGGTCGGGCAGAAAGGCTTCTTCCACCCCCGCTTCCCGCCCGCGGCCCTGTCCGCCGCCCTGGACCCGGCCTGCGTCGGCCACTACGACACCCGCCCGCTGAAGGATACGCTGGAATCCCTGTGCGACTTCGACCGCATCAACGACGCCGGGCTGCGCGTGTCGATCGGCGCCGTCAACGTGCGCACCGGCAATTTCGCCTATTTCGACAACCGCCGCACCCGCCTGCGGCCAGAGCACTTCATGGCCTCGGGCGCCCTGCCCCCGGCCTTCCCCGCCATCGAGATCGACGGCGAGTACTACTGGGACGGCGGCCTGGTGTCCAACACCCCCCTGTCCTGGATCCTGGAACAGAGCCTGGCCCGCGACACGCTGGTGTTCCAGGTGGACCTGTGGTCGGCGCGCGGCCCGGTGCCGCGCAGCCTGAGCGAAGTCGGCGACCGCGTCCAGGACATCCGCTATTCCAGCCGCACCCGGCTGGTGACCGACCAGATGCAGGCCTACCGCAGGATGCAGCGCCTGCTGCGCCAGGTCCTGGACCGCGTGCCGGCCAAGCAGCGCGACGGCGACCCGGCCTGCCGGCAGGCCGCCGAACTGGCCAGCGACAAACGCAGCAACATCATCCACCTGATCTACCGCGACAAGCCCTACGAGCAGCACTTCCGCGACTACCAGTTCGGCCTGGCGACGATGCGGGAGCACTGGGCCATGGGCCTGCACGACATCCGCGGCACGCTGGCCCACCCCCGGTACCTGGCGATGCCCGAGAACGCGGCCGGATTCATCACCCACGACGTGCATCGCGATGAAATCGAAGAGAGCATGAAATGAACGACCTGACCGTCTACGGCATCCCCAATTGCGACACCGTCAGAAAAGCCCGCGCCTGGCTGGATGCGCGGCAGCGGCCCTACCGGTTCCACGACTTCAAGAAAGCCGGCGTGCCCGAGGCGCGATTGCCGCAGTGGATCGCCCAGGCGGGCTGGGAAAAGCTCGTCAACCGCCAGGGCACGACCTGGCGCAAGCTGCCGCCCGACCAGCAGGCGCGGATCCAGGATGCCGCCAGCGCCGCCCGGCTGATGCTGGACCAGGCCAGCATCATCAAGCGCCCGGTGGTCGAGTGGCCCGACGGCAGCGTGACGGTGGGTTTCAACGAGGCGACCTGGGCGGAGAAGCTTTAGGCCGGTGCCCCAGCACGATGGCGGAAATGGCCACCAGGACCGTACCCGCCACCTGGAGCACCGTAATCGGCTCGCCCAGGAACAGCCAGGCCAGGAACAGGATCGACACCGGCCCCAGCAGCCCCAGCTGGGCCGTGAGCGGCGCCCCGATGCGCGCCACCGACCACATGATCATGAACGTCGGCAGCACCGTGTTCACCGTGGCGTGAATCAGCGACAGGCCATAGACAGGCAGGCCCTGGTCCAGCCCGGCCAGGCCCTTGACCGCGAAAAAATGCACCATCGTCACCCCGGCCGACACCGTCATCGCATAGGCCGTCAGCCGGGTGGCCGTGACCCGCTCGACCAGTTCGCCCGAGCCGATCAGGTACATGGAATAGGAAAACGCCGCGCCCAGCACGCAGGCCGAGCCCAGGACGACGTCATCGCCCGTGATCGACAGGTCGGCCCAGAACACCAGGGCCACCCCGCCGTAGGCCAGGGCCATGGCCAGCCACTGGCGCGGCGCGATGGGCTTGCGCAGGAACCAGGCGGAAAACAGCAGCACGAAAGTCGGCGCGAGGAACAGGATCAGGCGTTCCAGCCCGGCGGAAATGTACTGCAGCCCCAGGAAATCCAGGAAACTGGACAGGTAGTAGCCGATGAAGCCCAGCAGCGCGATGCGCAGGCTGTCGCGCCGATCCAGCCGGGCCAGCAGCCCGCGGCGCGCACGGGACATCTGCGCCAGGGCGATCCCGGCGAAGAACGGCAGCGCCAGCAGCATGCGAAAACCGATCACGTCCAGCGCGTCCACCCCGTGCAGGTACAGCAGCTTGGCGACGATCGCCTTGGCCGAGAACAGCACGGCGCCCAAGCCCGCCAGCACGAAACCGGTCCAGAACATGCCGCGGGAGGGCATCGCCATTTTTGTTTGCCTAGTCAGATATTGATGTGATAGCATTTTAACATCATGCAATCTCCCGGCACTCCAGACACCCCCGCGGTCGGCCAGCCCTGCTGCCACTACGGCGGCAACCCGACCGAATTGGGGGCGGACCGCAACATCGGCCTGCTGATCAAGCACGTCCACACCCTGATGCACCGGGTCATCGACCTGAAGGCCGGCCCGCTGGGCCTGACCGCCAACCAGTGGCGCCCCCTGCTGCTCATCGAGCACAAGGGCGTCGACACCCCGGCCGAGATGGCGCGGGCCATGGGCGTGGACACCGGCGCCGTCACCCGCACCCTCGACCGCCTGGAATCCAAGGGCTTCCTGCGGCGCGAGCGCGTGCCCGAGGACAGGCGCGTCGTGAAGGTCGTGCTCACGGACACCGGCCGGGAAGTCGCCGCGCGCATCCTGCCGGCCATCGCGGAGACGCTGAACATCCACCTGCAGGGCCTCTCCGAGGCCGAGATCACCATGCTCTTCGCCCTGCTCAAGCGCATGATCGCCAACGGCGAGCAGCACCTCCTGCAACAGGCCGCCGAGCACCCTCCGGAGCCCTGACCCCGGGATGCCCGGCCGGCCGGCCCGCGCCTATATAATTGCCTAGTCAGATACAGACCCTATCAATAATATTCAGCTTCCTGTCAGCATGAAACCGCTCATTCCCCTGCTGCTCGCCCTGTCGCTTTCCGCCTGCGCTCCCATGGATCCGGGCGCGCCCGCCACCCGGGCGCTCGATGCCCAGTCCCTGGGACTGTCCGACGACACCATCGCCTGGCCGGGCGAACGGTGGTGGACGCGCTACCAGGACGCCCAGTTGGACGGCCTGATCGACCAGGCCCTGCGCTCGAACCCGTCCCTGGACGCCGCGGCGGCCCGCGTGCGCATCGCCCGGGCCGCCGCGCGCGGCGCGCGCGCCGTGCAATGGCCGCAGATCAACGCCAACTACCACCTGACGCGGCAGCGCTACAGCGAAAACTACATCTATCCGCCCCCCCTGAGCGGCTCGTACCAGACCGACACCGGGCTGGGACTGCAACTGGACTTCAACCTGGACCTGTGGGGCCGCCAGCGCGCGCTGGCCGGCGCCGCCGCCCAGCGCGCCGCCGCGGCCGAAGCCTCCCGCCGGCAAGCCCGCGTGCTGCTGGTCTCGGCGGTTTCCCAGGCCTACTTCCAGTTGCAGAACGCCCAGGCCCAGGCCGACGCCATCGGCCACATCGCCAGCAAGCTGCAGGAAGCCCTGGACATCACCCGCGACCGCTACAAGAACGGCCTGGGCACCCAGGTGGACGTGGACCAGGCCGACTCGGCGGTCTCGTCCGCCCGGGTGCAACTCAGCCAGGCGCGCAACAACGTCCAGCTGCTGCACCACCAGCTCGCCGCCCTGCTGGGCCAGTCGCCCGAACAGCTGCCGGCCCTGGCCGCGCGCCCGGGCGCCGCGCTGCCGCCCGACGTACCCGGCCATCTGCCCATGGCCCTGCTGGGCCGGCGCGCCGACATCACGGCCGCGCGCCTGCAGGCCGAGGCGGCCGGCGCCGAGGTCTCCGCGGCCAAGGCCGATTTCCTGCCCAACATCGACCTGTCGGCCGCCGCCGGCTACCTGTCGCTGGGCCTGGACAAGCTGGTCCGCGGCAGCAGCGAAAACTACAGCGCCGGGCCGGTCATCACCCTGCCGATCTTCAACGCCGGCGGCCTGAACGCCCGGCTGGAAGGCCGCCGCGCCGAGCGCGACGAGGCCATCGCCCGCTACAACGAAACCATCCTGGGCGCCCTGCGCGAAGTGGCCGACGCCCGCGACTCGATCCGGTCGCTGCATGAACAGATCCGCCACCAGGAAGCCAGCATGAAGGCCATCACCTCGGCCTACGACGTGGCCCTGCGCCGCTACAAGGCCGGCCTGGGCGACTTCGTGCAGGTGCTGCTGGCGCAGAGCGAAGCCCTGAAGCAGACCGTCCAGACCACCGATCTGCACGCCCAGGCCTATCTGCTGGACGTGCAGCTGGCGACCGCCCTGGGCGGCGGCTACGTCCAGGACGACGGCACGCCGAACGCCGCCGCGAACCCGACCCAACAGTGAACTTTCCTTCGACCGCATCATGACCGCATCCAGTCCCAGCACCTCCCCCGCCCGCACCCGCCTGCTGCTCTGGGCCACCGGCGTCTTCGTCCTGGCCGCCCTGCTCTACGGCGCGTGGTGGCTGCTCTTCGCCGCCCATTACGAATCCACGGACGACGCCTACGTCCACGGCAATCTGGTGCAGGTCAGCGCCCAGATTCCCGGCACGGTCGTCGCCATCGGCGCCGAGGAAACCCAGGCCATCGCCCAGGGCGTCCGCCTGGTGACCCTGGACGGCAGCGACACCGACATCGCCCTGGCCCAGGCGGAAGCGGCCCTGGCCCAGACCGTGCGCCACACCCAGACCCTGTTCGTGCAGAACGACGCCCTGGCGGCCGACGTCGCCGTGGGCGAGGCCAACGTCGCCCAGGCGGAAACGCAGCTCAGCAAGGCGCGCAACGACCTGCAGCGGCGCGACGCGCTGCGCGGCACCGGCGGCGTCAGCGGCGAAGAACTGCTGCACGCCCAGGTTGCCGTGAAATCCGCCGAGGCCAGCCTCGCCCAGGCCCGCGCCGGCCTGGCGGCCGCGCGCGCCAAGCTGGCCACCAACCAGGCCCTGACCCGGGGCAGCACCGTGGCCACTCACCCCGACGTGCTGCAGGCCGCCGACCAGGTGCGCCAGGCCTGGCTGGCCGGCGTTCGCACCCGCGTCCTGGCCCCGGTGGGCGGCATGGTCGCCCAACGCTCCGTCCAGCTCGGACAGCGCATCCAGCCGGGCACGCCGCTGATGACGATCGTGCCCCTGGACAGCCTGTGGGTGGAGGCCAACTTCAAGGAAAACCAGCTCGACGCGATGCGGCCCGGCCAGAAGGCCACGCTGGTCTCCGACCTGTACGGCGGCAAGATCGTCTATCACGGCACGGTCGTCGGCATCGCCGCCGGCAGCGGCAGCGCCTTCGCCCTGCTGCCGGCGCAGAACGCCAGCGGCAACTGGATCAAGGTCATCCAGCGGGTGCCCGTGCGCATCCGCCTGGACCCGAAGGAACTCCAGGAGCATCCCCTGCGCGTGGGCCTGTCCATGACGGTCGAGGTCGACCTGTCCTCCGCCCCCAAGCAGGCGGACGAAGGCAAGCCAGGCCAGGACGGCCAGGCGGCCGAGCCCGCCCTGAGCACCCCGGTCTACGACCATGACCCGGCCGAGGTCGACGCCCGCATCCGCCAGATCATCCAGGACAACATCGGCTCATGAGCACCACGCCCACCACCCTGGAAGACGACGCCGGCCAGGGGCCGGACGACGCGCCCGCCGCCCCGGCCCAGCCGCCCGCCGGGGGCTATCCGCCCCTGGAAGGCAGCGCCCGCACCTTCGGCACCATCGCCCTGTCGGCCGCCGTGTTCATGAACGTGCTGGACTCGTCGATCGCCAACGTCTCCATTCCCACCATCGCCGGCGACCTCGGGGTCAGCGCCACCCAGGGCACCTGGGTGATCACATCGTTCGCCGTGGCCAACGCCATCACCGTGCCGCTGACCGGCTGGCTGACGCAGCGCTTCGGCCAGGTGCGCCTGTTCGTGCTGTCGGTCCTGCTGTTCGTCATCAGTTCCTGGCTGTGCGGCTTCGCCTGGTCGCTGGAATCGCTGGTGTTCTTCCGCGTGCTGCAGGGCGCGGTGGCCGGGCCGATGATTCCCCTGTCGCAGTCCCTGATGCTGGCCAGCTATCCCAGGGCCAAGGCCGGCATGGCCCTGGCGCTCTGGTCCATGACCATCCTGGTCGGCCCGATCGCCGGGCCGCTGCTGGGCGGCTGGATCTCGGACAACTACTCCTGGTCCTGGATCTTCTACATCAACGTGCCAGTCGGCCTGCTCGCCGGCTGGGCCTCGTGGCAGGTCTACAAGGCCCGGGAATCGCGCCGCGTCCACCTGCCCATCGACCGCATGGGCCTGTTCCTGCTGGTCGTCTGGGTCGGCGCCCTGCAGTTGATCCTGGACAAGGGCAAGGAGCTCGAATGGTTCGCCAGCCCGCTGATCTGCGTGCTGGCCGTGACCACGGTCGTGGCCTTCGTCTATTTCGTGATCTGGGAGCTGACCGCCGCGCATCCGGTGGTGGACCTGACCCTGTTCGCCCAGCGCAACTTCACCTCCGGCACCATCGCCCTGTCGGTCGCCTACGGCGTGTTCTTCGGCACCGTCGTGCTGCTGCCCCTGTGGCTGCAGAACACCATGGGCTACACGGCCACCTGGGCGGGCGTGGCCTCGGCCCCGGTGGGCATCCTGGCCATCATCCTGTCGCCGGTGGTGGGCAAGATGCTGGCCCGCCACGATCCGCGCCCGATCGCCACCATCGCCTTCCTGATCTTCGCCCTGATCAGCTACATGCGCGCCCAGTTCAACACCAGCGTGGACCTGTACACGGTGATGCTGCCCACCTTCATCCAGGGCGCGGCCATGGCGACGTTCTTCATCCCGCTGACGACGATCTCCCTGTCGGGCCTGAGCCCGGACCGCATCCCCGCCGCCGCCGGCCTGTCGAACTTCTTCCGCCTGGTCTGCGGCGCCTTCGGGACCTCGATCACCACCACGATCTGGGACAACCGCGCCACGCTGCACCACAGCCGCCTGACGGAGGTCGCCCGCCCCGGCGAACCGGCCTTCGACCACATCATGGGCGGCCTGCAGGGCCTGGGCGTGGACCCGCAGCGCGGCGCGGGCATGCTGGACGGGGTGATCAACCAGCAGGCCTACACGATGTCGGCCACCGACATCTTCTACGCCTCGGCGCTGATCTTCCTGGTCCTGATCGGCCTGATCTGGCTGGCCCGGCCGAAGTCGGCGGCGCACGGCGGATCGGGGGCGTCCGCGGGCGCGCATTGATCCGTGCGCGAGGCGCAAAGCGCTTTGCGCACACACGAAAATTTATGCTATAGTTTCGCTTCTTCGCAGTTCCCCGATAGCTCAGTCGGTAGAGCGACGGACTGTTAATCCGCAGGTCCCAGGTTCGAGCCCTGGTCGGGGAGCCAAGAAATTCAAGGACTTAGGTGAAAACCTAAGTCCTTTTGTTTTGCCTGTATTGGACGGGATATTAGACGCTGTCCAATATCCAGTAGTTTTATGCCCGCCACCGCGCGCACCGCGCCCCGGCATCGCGGCGCCCCGTCCGATCGCCACATCCGGTGACGCACGCTTACTTCGCGTACGGCCATACCGCCCCTGCGCGGCGTTCGCCGATGTTACGCTTTCAGTTCCGGCAACACGGTGAAGCGGCCCCGCGCCGGGCCGCGACGGAACCACGCCATCGCGAAGGAAGCAGATGGAACGCCACGTCCACGACAAACCGACCCAACGCGAATCCCTGGCGATCAATTACGCCAAGGCCATGGGCATCGTCATGGTGGTCATCGGCCACTACCACGGGGCGCTCTTCGATTTCTACCGGCCGTACACCTTCCACATGCCCCTGTTCTTCTTCATCGGCGGGCTGCTGCTCGACCCGCGCGCCGGCGCGCGGAAATTCTACGCGGGGATCGCCAGGAAGCACGTGCTGTACGCGATCTCGACCTACCTGGTGATCGGATCGGTGGCGGTCCTGTTCAGGAACGGCCTGGGCGTCGACATCCAGGGCGACCCATTCGGTGGCGGCTCGATCCTCGACATCCTGCGCGCCAATTACCGGACGAACTTCGAGCAGAACACCTATTTCCTCGTCCTCTGGTTCATCGTCTGTTATGCGGTCACCTCGTCCGCGCTGTTCCCGCTCATCAAGGCGACGCACGAATGGAAATTCGCATCCGGAGCCTACGTCCTGGCGATCCTGGCGCTGGGATACCTCGGCATGGAAACCTTCGCCGGCCGCTTCCAGGCCGGCCGGGACATCGGCTACAACTACCTGAGCCAATGCTGCGTCGCATCCGCCTTCTATCTGGCCGGATACGTGGCCAGGCCGTTCCTGTGGAAGCTCCTGAACCTGTACGGATTCATCGCCGCGTTCTTCATCATGTACGTGTCCTCGCAGGCGGGCTTCGACCACGCGGTCGTGATGGCCTGGAGCAAATACCCGGACGGATTCCTCATGGCATTCATCAGGATCTGCTGCGGCATCTATTCGACGTTCTACCTATCGTGGGTGCTGTCCAGCGAAAGGATGGATCTGTTCGAGGCGGCCGGCAAGGAATCGAAGGCGATCATGAGCTATCACCTGATCGGCTACCTGTTCCTCGACCTGGCCTTCCAGGCGCTGGGACTCTACGACATCCGGGACGCCGCGCCGCTGGACCACTTCCACAGCCCGGTGTTCTCTCCGCTCTACATCATCCTGCCCACGCTGATCCCGGTCGCCTGCGCGATCTACTGCAGGAAGGCGAAGGCCGGGATCGCCAGGCGCCTCGCGCCGGGCTAACGCCCCCGCCACCGGTCCATCTGCCGCCGGTCGCGCTTGGTGGGACGGCCCTCCTCGAAATCCCGGGCCGGCTCGGGCGCCAGGCGGCGCATCTCGGCGGCGTGTTCCCGCGCCGCCACGCTGTCGGAGGTTTCCTCGTACAGCAGCGCGGCCTTGGGCGCCGGGCCGCGCACCAGGCTGAGCGCACGCACCCGGACCCGCACCGGCGGGCTGCCGGCCCGGCGCACTTCGACCAGGTCGTCCACGGCGATCTCGCGGGCGGGCTTGACCGATTGGCCGCCGACCAGCACCCGCCCGGCGTCGATCTCATGCGTCGCCAGGCTGCGGGTCTTGAAGAAACGGGCGGCCCACAGCCATTTGTCCAGTCGCATCCTGTCCATCGCGCATCCATCCTGCCTGTTCGCGGCGCTCCGAGGGGGCCGCCGCTCCCCGGGGGGGCTTGCGGGCGTCCCGCCCGGCTTGTCCCCCACCCAAGGCAGGATTATCGTCGATCCATGACGAACCCCCTCTACACCATCGGCCACTCCAACCGCGGCCTGGACGAGTTCATCGACCTGCTGGCCCGGGCCGGCATCGAATGCCTGGCCGACATCCGCACCGTGCCGCGCTCGCGGTCCAACCCGCAGTTCAACCGGGACACCCTGCCCGAGACGCTGGCGGACCGCGGCATCGCCTACGAGCACATGGCCGACCTGGGCGGCCTGCGCGGCAAGTCGAAGACCGTGCCGGCCGATACCAACGGATATTGGGAAAACGACAGCTTCCACCACTACGCGGACTACGCCCTGGGCGATGCGTTCCGCCGGGGACTGGAGGCGCTGATCGCGCGGGGCCGGGCCCGGCCCACCGCCATGATGTGCTCGGAATCGGTCTGGTGGCGCTGCCACCGGCGCATCGTGGCCGATCACCTGATCGCCCGGGGCATCCCCGTGCTCCACATCATGGGTGCGGGCCGGCTGGAGCCGGCCAGCCTGACGCCGGGCGCCGTGGTCCGGGACGACGGTTCGGTCGTGTATCCGGAACCCCGGCCGCCGGAAGCCGCACCGCCCGCGCCCTGACCGCGCGCCCGAGCGCGCGCCTTGCCGTTCAACTCGCCGTCAGCCTCGTAATCACCTGCATCCGCCCGGGCCGGGCCGCACGACCGGAACCCGCGCCGCGCCTGATTCCGGATGGAGCGCCTTCCGGACGCGGCGGAACACCTGATTACAAACCGGCGAATGGCCCGGACGAACTTCCGTCCCGCGCGGCGTTCTGAGCATCAGGTGGTCCGCCACCGGCCCGGACACAAGGGTGTCGGGGCGTTCTCTGGAGTTGATGTCATGACGACACGTTCCCGCATTGCTTTCCTGGTCGCCTGCTCGGCCGCCGTCCTCGGCCTCACCACGGCATCCGCCTTTGCCGCCGATGCGCCCGCCAGCCAGCCCGCCGCGCAATCCGCCCCGCAGCATGCCGGCAAGAAAATGGCCACCCACCATGCCAAGGCGACGAAAGGCCACCAGAGCACGACGGCGCACCACGCCAAGGCCAAGAAAGCCCCCGCGCAATGAACCCGGGGCACGGGAGCGCGGCACGCCGCGTTCCCGCCCGCCCTTCCACGCCGCCGGCTCGCGCCCGCGGCGTTTTTCGTTTTTCACACAGCCTCGCCGGGACTTCCGATACACTGGGTTCCTTTTCCGTTCCCCGTCCCGACCCGCCGCATGCACCCGCACCGCCACGCCCTGCACAACGAGCTGCACGCCCGCCCCTCGATGTATTTCGACGCGCCGGCCCAGGTCTTTCACCTGGCCTTCCTGGACGAGCACGAGTCGGCGGAAACCATCGTCCGCTCGCTGTGCGACCGCCACGTCGCGCTGGCCGATCCCACCCTGCCCCAGGGCGAATTTCCGGTGGGCGGCGCGCGGCTCAAATGGGAGCGGCACACCGAATTCCTGACCCTGACCCTGGTGATGCCCGGCGCGCAAGCCACGCCCTGGGCCGCCCTGCCGCCCGTGCTAGCCGAAGTCGCCGAGGCCCACAGCGCCCTGCTGATCAACGCCGATCAGGTCTGCGTGGAATCCGAGGCCACCTGGCGCGGATCGATCGACGACTACGGCTTCAAGGATCCGGTCGGCTCCAGCCTGGACGACGGCAAGGCCCTCGTCTGGAGCGACCTGCGCCTGAACGGCAACGGGCTGAACCGCATGCTGGTGCTCAACCGGCAGTTCGACGGCCGGCGGCTGGGCCGCATGGTGCGCCGCCTGCTGGAAGTCGAGACCTACCGCCTGATGGCATCCCTGACCCTGCCCGTCGCCCGCGCCCTGGGCGCCGAACTGCGCCAGTACGAGCAGGAACTGGCCGCCCTGTCCGATGCCAACGCCCGCGCCGAATCCCAGGAAATCAAGGCCCTGCTGGAACGCATCACCCGCCTGTCGGCCCGGATCACCCAGACCAGCGCCCGCACGCGGCTGCGTTTCAGCGCCACGGAGGCCTATGCCCAGCTGGTCTTCGAGCGCATCGCGGAACTGCACGAAAGCCGCACCGGCGACTGCCAGCAGCTGGGCACCTTCATCGCCCAGCGCTTCCGCCCCACGGTGCGCTACTGCGCCTCCACCGACCAGCGCCTGGGCCGCATCGGCAGCGCCGTGTCCCACCTGAGCAGCCTGCTGCAGGCCCGCGTCCAGGTCGAGATGGAGGAGCAGAACAGCCAGATCCTGCAGAATCTGAGCACCCGCGCCGAAACCCAGATCAAGATCCAGAAGGCGGTGGAAGGCCTGTCCATCATCGCCATCAGCTATTATCTGTTCAGCCTGTTCAAGCTGCTGTACCAGGGCGTGCTCACGCTGGGATTCGAACTGCCGCCCCGCACCGCCCTGCTGGCAGGCACGCCGCTGGCGGCGCTGATCATCGGCGCGATCGCCTACCGCATCCGCAACGCACGGCGCCACTGACGCCATCGACACCACCGCCCGACCATGCCCACCCTGCACTTCCGCAGTTTCCTGCTGCTGCTGACCGCCGTCTCGATCGCCTTCATCAGCATCCTGCTGCCCTTCTACGCGGCGATCTTCTGGGGCGGCGTGCTGGCGGTGATCTTCAGCCCCCTGTACCGGCGCCTGCTGCGCGCCCTGGGCGGACGCAGCCCCAGCCTGGCGGCCTTCCTGACGCTACTGTGCATCACCCTGATCGTGATCCTGCCGATGCTGTTCATCGCCGCCTCGCTCGCCAACGAGATCGCCGGGCTGTACACCCGCATCAATTCCGGCCAGTTGAACCTGGGCGGCTACTACGAGCAGATCGTCGGCGCCCTGCCGCCTTCCGTGCACGGCTGGCTGGATTCCTTCGGCCTGGGCGACCTGCTCAGCATCCGCGAGAAACTCTCGACCGGCGCCCTGCAGGCCAGCCAGTTCCTGGCCAAGCAGGCCGTCAACATCGGCCAGAACACGTTCCAGTTCGTGGTCGGCCTGGGCATCATGCTGTATCTGCTGTTCTTCCTGCTGCGCGACGGAGCCGTCATCGTGCCCAGGCTCAAGCGCCTGATCCCACTGGAAGACTCGCACCGCCACGGCCTGTTCCAGAAATTCGCCACCGTGGTGCGCGCCACGGTCAAGGGCAACATCGTCATCGCCGTCACCCAGGGCCTGCTGGGCGGCCTGATGTTCGCCTTCCTGGGCATCCAGGGCTCCCTGTTCTGGGGGGTGACGATGGCCTTCCTCTCCCTGCTGCCGGCCGTGGGCGCCTCGCTGATCTGGGTGCCGGTCGCCATCTACTTCCTGGTCACGGGGGCCCTGTGGCAGGGCATCGTCCTGATCCTGTTCGGCGTGCTGGTCATCGGGCTGCTGGACAATCTGCTGCGCCCCATCCTGGTGGGCAAGGACACCAAGCTGCCCGACTACGTGGTGCTGATCTCCACCCTGGGGGGCCTGTCGGTGTTCGGCCTGAACGGCTTCGTCATCGGCCCGCTGTTCGCCGCGCTGTGCATGGCCTGCTGGGACCTGTTCCCCGACGCGATCGCCCAGCACCAGCAGGGGCTGCGGGACATCAAGCCCACAGAATCGCCAGATTCACCGCCAGAGCGGCTCCCCAGATGATCGAGCGCACCGTGCCGCGTCCCAGGACATAGGCCAACACGTACAGCATCCGCAGGGCCACCCAGGCGCCCATCAGCCCCGCCAGCCGGCCCGGCTGCGCCCCGGCGTGCAAGGCGTACAGCACGGCGGCATAGAAGAACGGCAGGCCCTCGAACAGATTGGCCTGCGCCGCGTTGGCACGCGCCCGCCAGCCCTCCTGGGCGGCCAGCCAGGGGCGCGGATCATTGTTGTCGAACCGGCGTCCGCCGGCCTTGGCCGCCAGCGCGGCCCCGTACGGCAGCACGGCCGCCGCCACCATCAATCCCTGGATCCAGCCCATTCCCAACCTCTCTCGGACAGATATTCGACGTTCGTCCGTATTATGACGGCACACGGCTGCGGCGTGGCGCAATCCCGCGCTCGAAGCGGCCGCGCGCCGCCCATCCCGCCGCCTTCCAAATCGCGGAAAAATTCATGTACAATGGCTGGCTTTGGTGATGGGCATGAATCTGCTTCATCGCCAGACCGGCGGAACGCCCCGGGCGCCCGCCGTCGCCGGCTTAGCTCAGTTGGTAGAGCAGCTCATTCGTAATGAGAAGGTCGGGGGTTCGACTCCTCTAGCCGGCACCAATCGAATCGACGAAAACGCCAGTCCGCCGGGCTGGCGTTTTCTTTTTCCCGGCGCGCGGCTACAGTGCCTCGCGCATGGCGCGCTTGTTCAGCTTGCCCACGCTGGTGCGCGGCAGGCTGTCCACGAACCGGACCCGGTCGGGCACGGCGAAACGCGACAGGATCCCGGCATCGACCGCCGCCTGGACGTGGGCGCGGATGGCCGCCTCGTCGGCGGACTGTCCGGGCTTGAGCACGACCAGCGGCAACGGGCGTTCGCCCCAGCGGGCGTCGGGCACCGCCACCACGGCGACCTCCGTCACGGCCGGATGACGGGAAATCACGTCCTCCAGCGCCAGCGACGACACCCATTCCCCGCCCGTCTTGACGACGTCCTTGAGGCGGTCGGTGACGGTCAGCATGCCGCGCGCGTCCAGCGTGCCGATGTCGCCCGTATGCAGCCAGCCGCCCCGCCACAAGGCCTCGGACGCCTCGGGCTTGCCCAGGTAGCCCTGGGTCAGCCACGGCGCGCGCACCACGATCTCGCCCACGCTGGCGCCGTCGCTCGGCACATCGCGCAGATCGTCGTCCACCACGCGCAGCTGCACCAGCGGCAGCGCATAGCCGGTGCGCGTGCGGTCGCGCAGTTGCGCGTCCGGGTCCGCGTCCCCGTCCCGGAGCTGGGCCAGCGTCAGGATCGGGCAGGTCTCGGACATGCCATAACCGGTGAACACGTCGATCCCCCGGTCCAGCGCGGCCCGGGCCAGGCCCTGCGGCAGCGCCGACCCGCCGATGATGAGCTTGCAGGCCGACAGATCGGTCGCGGCGGCGTCGGGATGGTTCAGCAGCATGTGCAGGATGGTGGGCACGCAATGCGAGAACGTCACGCCCTCCTCGCGGAGCAGCCGCAGCAGGACGTCCGGCGCGTAGCGCCCCGGGTAGACCTGGCGCAGGCCCAGCAGGGTCGCCACGTAGGGCAGCCCCCAGGCGTGCACGTGGAACATGGGCGTCATCGGCATGTAGACGTCGCCGCGATGCAGGCGGCCCTGCGCCACCGGACCGCCCAGGGCGGCGGAAGCCACCAGGGTATGCAGGACCAGCTGGCGATGGCTGAAATACACCCCCTTGGGATCGCCGGTGGTGCCCGTCGTATAGAAGGTGGTCGCCCGCGCATCCTCGTCCAGGTCAGGAAAATCGAACGACGGCCGCGCGCGGGCCAGCAGGGCCTCGTATTCGCCATGCGTCCCGGCCCGCCCGCCGCCGGCCGCGTCGGTCAGCGACACGATCCGCTGCACGGTCCGCAAGCGATCGCGGATCGCGGTCAGGACAGGCACGAAATCATCGTGGATCAACAGGACGCCGGCCTCGGCGTCGTTCAGGGTATAGGCGATCTGGTCCGGCGACAGGCGCACATTCACCGTCAGCAGCACGGCACCCATCATGGGCACGGCGAAGAAGGCCTCCAGGTAGCGGTGGCTGTCCCAGTCCATGACGGCCACGGTGTCGCCGGGCCTGACGCCCAGCTCGGCCAGTGCCCGCGCCAGCCGGGCCACCCGGTCGAAGAATTCCGGATACCCGAAACGGCGGCCCCGATGGACGATCTGTCGGTCGCTGGCCGCCGCCCGGGACGACAGGAAAATCTGCTTGATCAGCAAGGGATAGCCGTAGGCCGCGGAAGACGCCGGAAGTTCGACTGCCATGACACTGTCTCCTGTTCGATGGAAAGCGCCTTTCCTTATACTCCGGCCCGCCGTTTGAAATCCGCTAACATGGGCCGCATCGTCCACCCTCCGGGCCGCCCAGGCATGCCGACCGAATCCTTCGTTCCCGTGATCGAATCCCTGCTGGATACCGATCTGTACAAATTCACGATGTGGCAGGCCATGCTGCACCGCCACCCGGCCGCCCAGGCCGAATACCGCTTCATCTGCCGCGACCGCCCGGAATACCCGCTGGCGGCGCTGGCGCCGGAAATCGGCCGGCAGCTCGACCACCTGTGCGCCCTGCGCTTCCAGCCCGAAGAGCTCGACTACCTGCGCGGGCTGCGCTACATCAAGTCCGATTTCGTCGATTTCCTGTCGCTGTTCCATTTCCAGCGCCATTTCATCCAGATCGCGGTCCGGGGAGACGCGCTGGAGATCGTGGCGCAAGGCCCGCAGGTCCACGTGATGGCCTTCGAGGTCTTCGTCCTGGCCATCGTCAACGAGCTGTATTTCCGCCGCCATCAGACCCCGGACGTGCTGGCGGAAGGCCGCCGGCGGCTGCGGGACAAGATCGCCCTGCTGCGGGACTTCGGCCGCGAGCCGGCGCGGCGCTTTCCCTTGCTGATCTCGGATTTCGGCCTGCGGCGGCGGTTTTCCCGCGCCTGGCAGGAGGAAGTCCTGGCACGGCTGCGCCGGGACGTGCCGCAGTACGTGACCGGCACCTCGAACGTGTGCCTGGCCCGGAAATACGACCTGACCCCGGTGGGCACCATGGCGCATGAATACCTGCAGTCCTACCAGGCCTTCGGCAAGGTGCGGCTGCGCGACTTCCAGCGCGCCGCGCTGGAGGACTGGGTGCAGGAGTACCGGGGCGACCTGGGCATCGCCCTGACCGACGTGGTGGGCATGGACGCCTTCCTGGCGGATTTCGACCTGTACTTCGCCAAGCTGTTCGACGGGCTGCGCCACGACTCCGGCGATCCGTTCGCCTGGGGCGAACGGGCGATCGCCCACTACCAGTCGCTGCGCGTCGATCCGGCCGGCAAGCGTTTCGTGTTTTCCGACGGACTGGACCTGCCGCGCGCGCTGGCCCTGTATCGCCACTTCGCCGACCGGGTGCAGCCGGCCTTCGGGATCGGCACCAACCTGACCAACGACCTGGGCCCCAAGCCGCTGAACATCGTCATGAAGCTGTTCCGGTGCAACGGCATGTCGACCGCCAAGCTGCCCGACAGCCCCGGCAAGGTCCATTGCACCGACGAGACGTTCCTGGCCTACCTGCGCCAGGTGTTCGGCCGGTCAGACTGAGCCCCCACGCCCCAGTCCGCGCCCACCTCGCCGCTTGCAAGCGGCCCGGATCAGGCCGTGCCGCCGACGGTCAGGCCGTCGATGCGCAGGGTCGGCATGCCGACCCCGACAGGCACGCTCTGGCCTTCCTTGCCGCAGGTGCCCACGCCCGAATCCAGGGCCAGGTCGCTGCCGATCATGGCGATGCGGCCCATGGCTTCCGGGCCGCTGCCGATCAGCGTGGCGCCCTTGACGGGATGGGTGACGCGGCCGTTCTCGATCAGGTAGGCCTCGGACGCCGAGAACACGAACTTGCCGCTGGTGATGTCCACCTGGCCGCCGCCGAAATTGACGGCGTACAGGCCGCGGTCCACTGAAGCGATGATGTCCTTGGGGTCGTCGCGCCCGGCCAGCATGTAGGTGTTGGTCATGCGCGGCATGGGCAGGTGCGCGTAGGATTCGCGCCGTCCGTTGCCGGTGGGGGCCTGCTTCATCAGCCGGGCGTTCATGGAATCCTGCATGTAGCCGCGCAGGATGCCGTCCTCGATCAGGACGTTGCGCTGGGTGGGATGGCCTTCGTCGTCCACGTTCAGCGAGCCGCGCCGGTCGGCCAGCGTGCCGTCGTCCACCACCGTGACCCCGCGCGAGGCCACGCGCTCGCCGATGCGGCCGGAAAACACGCTGGAGCCCTTGCGGTTGAAGTCGCCTTCCAGGCCGTGGCCCACGGCTTCGTGCAGCAGGATGCCGGGCCAGCCGGAGCCCAGCACCACCGTCATCTGGCCCGCCGGCGCCGGCCGGGCCTCGAGATTGACGCGCGCCTCGTGCACCGCGCGCTCCACGTAGCCGCGCAGGACCTCGTCGGTGAAATAGGCCAGGCCGGTGCGCCCGCCCCCTCCGCCGTGGCCCATTTCCCGCCGCCCCTTGCGTTCCGCGATGACGGTCAGGGACAGGCGCACCAGGGGGCGCACGTCGGCCACCAGCCGGCCGTCGCTGCCGGCCACCAGGATGACGTCGTACTCGGCCGCCAGGCCGGCCATGACCTGGATGATTTCCGGATCGGCGGCGCGGGCCATGCGCTCGACCCGTTCCAGCAGGGCCACCTTGTCCGGAGCGGACAGCGAATCCACGGGGTTGACCGCCGCATACAGGCGATGCGGCGACTCGACCCCGCCATCGACGCGGCACCGGCCCGCGCCCTGGCGCGCGATGGTGCGCACCGCGCGGGCGGAGGACATCAGGGCCTCCGGCGACAGGCTGTCGGAATAGGCGAAGGCGGTCTTTTCACCGCTGACGGCCCGCACCCCCACACCCTGGTCGATGGAGAAACTGCCGGTCTTGACGATGCCTTCCTCCAGGCTCCAGCCTTCGGAGCAGCTATATTGAAAATACAGGTCGGCATAATCGACGCGATGGCTGTGAATATCGGACAGCGCGCGCGCCAAATGGGATTCGTCCAGGCCCCACGGCTCCAGCAGCAGCGTCCGGGCGGTATTCAGGGCATCCAGGCCCGGTTCAACAAGTTTCATCTGACACCATTCATCAATCGATCGTCATGCCGCGCCCGCGCGCGGCCTGTGCATTTCATCTTTCAGAGCACCCGGTGGCGCAGGGCGGGCAGGGATTCCCGCACCGCGGCCAGGCGCTCCGCATCCAGCGTCCCGGCGGCCACGCCGGGGCCTTCGGGCAGGCAATCCAGGATTTCGCCCCAGGGGTCGATCAGCATCGAATGCCCCCAGGTGCGCCGGCCATTGGCATGCGTGCCGCCCTGGGCGCTGGCCAGCACATAGCACTGGTTCTCAATGGCCCGCGCGCGCAGCAGGACTTCCCAGTGTACCGAACCCGTGGTCCAGGTAAAAGCGGCCGGCAGCACCATCAGCCGCACGTCGCCCTGGGCGCGGAAGAATTCGGGGAAACGCAGGTCGTAGCAAATCCCCAGGGCCACGCGCCCGAAAGGCAGATCGAATACCTGGGGAGAATCATCCCCGGGACGAATGGCCCGGGATTCATCGTAGGATTCCTCTCCGCGCTGGAAACTGAACAGGTGGATCTTGTCATAACGGGCGCAGACCCGGCCCTGGGGATCGTAAACCAGGCATGCGTTATATACGCGATCCGCGTCCGGACTGCGCAAAGGCAGCGTGCCTCCCACCAGCCAGATGCCGTGGCGCCGCGCCTGATCCGCGAGAAACGCCTGGATCGGACCATCGCCCGGCGTTTCGGCGAGCGGCAGTTTATCCGCATCGCGCCGCCCCATGAAACAAAAATATTCAGGCAACGCCACCAGCGACGCGCCGCCGGAAACGGCATGATCGATTCCCCGCGCGGCCTGCTCCAGATTATCCGCGACCTCCATGCCGGATACCATCTGCACCGCCGCGACCCGCATTGAATGATCCTCACCGCTCATGAATGCTCCCGATTATCGAATGAATGCCGCGCAATGGTCACAGATCGAAATGAAGGATATTGCGCACATTCATGGAAATAAGTTTAAAATCAACTCCGGCATTCGAATTCAACTCATTACGAATGCAGCCCTCATCTCGATCGAACCCGAACGGAGCCATGAATGACCCGTACCAGCTATAACACCGAAAAATCCCGCCTCGAAAAAGAAATGGCAAAGCTCCAGAAAAAGATCCAGACGCTGCAGGCCAAGGAACGCAAGCCCAAGATCGCCGAAATCGTGCGTTCGATGCGCCAGTACGATATCAGCCCCGAAGAAATCGCCGCGGCCTTCAGCCGCAAATCGGCCGGCCGCTCGCCTTCCTCCGCTGCGCCGCGCAAGGCCGGCGCCGCGACCAAGCGCGTGATCGCCCCGAAATACCGCCATCCCGAAACCCAGGCCACCTGGACGGGCCGCGGCAAGGCCCCGCGCTGGATCACCGACGCGGAAGCCGCCGGCACCCCGCGCGACACCTTCCTGATCGCCGCCGAATCCGCCTGAGCGGATTCATTCCACAGGATACCGCACCTCGACGATCTGGCCATTGCGGCCGGGGAAGCGGTCGAACAGGGCGCGCGCCAGATACGGCATGGCCGCGCCCAGCTGATCCTGGCGGCTGGACGCCACCGCCGTGGCGCGATAGACCTCGCGCCCCTGCTGCGTCCGGTCGTCGATCCGCACGGATAACGTCAGGCGATACACGTCCACCGCGACGGTCTGGATCGCCGGCCCCATTCCCCAGGCCCAGCGGGGATGGCGAAAGCCGACATACGGCCCGTAGAAACCGGGATACATATAGGGATCGACGAATTCCTGGCGCCATTCGCGTTCGAGCGGACTGCCATATTCCATATGCACCGTGAAACGCGCCTGGGCTTCCGAATGCGCCTCGACCAGTCCGGTCGGCCCCAAGGCGGCCCGCACCGTATCGGCGTAGGTCTGGAACTGCAGATTATTGCGCTGCGCCTCGTCCGCCTCGATCCAGTAAGTCGCTCCCTGGGCATTTTCCGGCCATTGCTGATAACGCGTGACCTGGGCGGAAAACACCGAAGCGCACCCCCCCAGCATCAGCGCCAGACATAATCCGGAAAGCCACCGGATCCATTCACGCCCCGCGCCCGCCATTTCCCGACCACCTTTCATCGCACATCCCATCTGATTCCACAAACCCGCGGACTCGTCCACCTCGCGGCCTGTTCGCCCAGACGGATCCGCCGGGCGCGCCACCCTCATCATAGGCGCAGCCGCGTTCCGCGAACAGCCGGCCGTTGCACTCCGATACAGCCCGGCCACGGGGCGGCGTGCCGACTACAATGGGGACGCACGGAACGCTTTTCGGAAACAGACTCATGCGCACGGACACCGCCCCCACCATCTTCCGCCAGGACTACGCCCCCTATCCCTACCGGCTGCCCCAGGTCCGGCTGGAATTCGATCTGGCGGCGGAATCCACCCGGGTGCGCTCCGAAATGCGCTTCGAGCCCGCGCCGGGCACCGTGCCGGGCACCCCGCTGGTGCTGCAGGGCGAGGACCTGGAACTGATCGAGGTCCGCCTCGACGGCCGGCCGCTGGCCGCCGGCGAATACGACCTCGCCGACGACACCCTCAGCCTGGTTCCGCCGGGACACGGCAAGCCCTTCACCATCGGCATCGCCAGCCGGTGCCGCCCGGCGGACAACTCCACCCTGATGGGCCTGTACGTCTCGGGCGACAAGCTCTTCACCCAATGCGAGGCCCAGGGCTTTCGCCGCATCACCTGGTTCCCGGACCGGCCCGACGTGATGGCGCGCTTCGAGGTCCTGCTGCGCGCCGATCCGGCCGCCTACCCGCTGCTGCTGTCCAACGGCAACCTGATCGAGCAGGCCGGCCTGCCGGACGGCCGCCACCAGGCCCTGTGGCGCGACCCCCATCCCAAGCCCTGCTATCTGTTCGCCCTGGTGGCCGGCGATTTCGACTGCATCGAGCGCACCGAGACCACCCGCAGCGGCCGCGAAGTGCTGCTGCAGGTCTACAGCGACAAGGGCTACGGGGAACAGACCCGCTGGGCGCTGGACTGCCTGGCGAACGCCCTGCATTGGGACGAGCGGCGCTTCGGCCTGGAACTGGACCTGGACCGCTTCATGGTGGTGGCGGCGCGCGACTTCAACATGGGCGCGATGGAAAACAAGGGCCTGAACATCTTCAACGCCGCCTACGTCCTGGCCGATCCCGCCACCGCCACGGACGCCGCCTACCGCGGCATCGAGGCCGTGATCGGCCACGAATACTTCCACAACTGGACCGGCAACCGCGTCACCTGCCGCGACTGGTTCCAGCTGTCCCTGAAGGAAGGTCTGACGGTCTTCCGCGACCAGGAATTCTCCGCCGACATGCTGGCCGAGGGCCTGCCGCCCGCCGAGGCCGCCAGCGCCCGCGCCGTCAAGCGCATCGACGACGTGCACACCTTGCGGCTGGCGCAGTTCCCCGAGGACGCCGGCCCCATGGCCCACCCCATCCGGCCCGACAGCTACCAGGAAATCGGCAACTTCTACACCGCCACGGTCTACGAAAAGGGCGCGGAAGTCATCCGCATGCAGCACACCCTGCTGGGCGAGGACGGGTTCCGCGCCGGCATGGACGAATATTTCCGCCGCCACGACGGCCAGGCGGTCACCTGCGACGACTTCGTCGACGCCATGGAATCGGTCTACACGCAACGGCATCCGGACCAGGATTTCTCCATCTTCCGGCGCTGGTACGAGCAGGCCGGCACCCCGCGCGTGCGGGTGCGCTCGCACTACGACCCCGCCGCCCGCGCCTGCCGCATCACGCTGGAACAACACTGCGCGCCGGCGGGCCTGGAGGCCCGGCAATCCCCACCGCCCGAAAAGCCGCCCCTGCACATCCCCGTCGCCATCGGCCTGATCGACGCGGACGGCCGGCCCCTGCCCATCCAATGGGAAGGCGAAACCCGCGACACCGTCATCCTGGAATTGCGCGAAGCCGGCCGGACCTGGACCCTGACGGACATCCCGCGCGCGCCCGTCCCGTCGCTGCTGCGCGGCTTTTCCGCCCCCGTCATCCTGGAAACCGACCGCACGGCGGACGACCTGGCCCTGCTGGCGCGCCGCGACCCGGACCCCTTCGCCCGCTGGGACGCCGTCCAGGAAACCGCCCACCGCCACCTGCAGGCCTGCATCGCGGCCGACCGCGAAGGCGGCCCGCAACCGGCACTGGACACGCTGCTGGACATCTGGCGCGCCGCGCTGAACGACGAACAACTGTCGCCCGCCTACCGGGCGCGGCTGCTGGCCCTGCCCGCCCTGCGCGAGGTCATCGACCGCGGCGAGCCCATGGATCCCCGGGCGGCCGTGGCGGCCTGGACCCGGACCCGCCAGGCCCTGGCCGCGCAACTGGCCGGCGACTGGCGCGCCGCCTACGACGCCCTGGCCGACGACGGCGGCCCCTACTCGCCCGACCCGGTCTCGTCCGGCCGCCGCGCCCTGCGCAACCTGGCCCTGGACAACCTGCTGGCCGGACGGGCGCCGGGCGCCGCCGATCTGGCCCTGGCGCAATACCGCCAGGCCCGCAACATGACCGAAAGCCTGGGCGCGCTGACCGCCCTGCTGCAGCACGACCCGCAGGCGGCCGCCGACCCGCTGGCCGACTTCCACGCGCGCTGGCGCGACGACCCGCTGGTGCTGGACCGCTGGTTCGGCGCCCAGGCGAGCGCGCCGGGCTGCACGGTGGCCGGCGTGCGCGCCCTGATGGCCCTGCCGGACTTCTCGCTGCGCAATCCCAACCGCGCGCGCGCCGTCGTCTTCCGATTCTGCCTGGACAATCCCGGCAACCTGCACACGCCGGAAGGCTACGACTTCTGGGCC
Organism: Castellaniella denitrificans; assembly: GCF_042653765.1. Lineage (NCBI taxonomy): Bacteria > Pseudomonadati > Pseudomonadota > Betaproteobacteria > Burkholderiales > Alcaligenaceae > Castellaniella > Castellaniella denitrificans. The sequence goes on from NZ_JBHSEZ010000008.1 coordinate 59,730, forward strand.
GAGCAGGTGCTGGCGCTCGACGCCCTGAACCCGGAAGTCGCCGCGCGGCTGTCGCGCGCCTTCGACAACTGGGCGCGCCACGAGCCCGTCGCCCGCGCCGGCATGCAGGCCGCCCTGCGGCGCGTGCTGGACGCGCCGGACCTGTCGCGCAACGTCCGCGAAATCGTTTCAAAAGCACTTGCCGCTTAAGAGCATTTTTTCCTTTTCTTCGGGGAACCTACCTTGAAATACAAGACCTTGACCCAGTACCTGGTCGAACAGCAACGCGAACACAAGGCCGTGTCGGCCGAAGTCCGTCTGCTGATCGAAACCGTGTCGCGCGCCTGCAAGGCGATCAGCCACGCCGTCAGCAAGGGAGCGCTGGGCGGCGTGCTCGGCAGCCTGGGCACGGAGAACGTCCAGGGCGAGGTGCAGAAGAAGCTCGACGTGCTGTCCAACGAAATCCTGCTGGAAGCCAATGAATGGGGCGGCAACCTGGCGGCCATGGCCTCCGAGGAAATGCAGACCATCCACCGCATCCCGAACCACTATCCCAAGGGCCAGAACCTGCTGCTGTTCGATCCCCTGGACGGCTCCTCGAACATCGACGTGAACGTGTCCATCGGCACGATCTTTTCCGTGCTGCAGGCGCCCGCGGAGGCCGCCGGGCGGGAAATCGCCGAAGAGGACTTCCTGCAGCCCGGCACCCGCCAGGTCGCCGCCGGCTACGCCATCTACGGCCCGCAGACCATGCTGGTGCTGACCGTGGGCGCCGGCGTCATGGGCTTCACGCTGGACCGCGAAATGGGGTCCTGGCTGCTGACCCACGAAAACATCCGCCTGCCCGAGCAGACCGCCGAATTCGCCATCAACATGTCCAACATGCGGCACTGGGAAACGCCCGTGCGCCGCTACATCGAAGAATGCCTGCAGGGCGAGACCGGCCCCCTGGGCAAGAACTACAACATGCGCTGGATCGCGTCCATGGTGGCCGACGTGCACCGCATCCTGACGCGCGGCGGGATCTTCATGTACCCGCGCGACGCCCGCGCGTCCGGGCGCAAGGGCAAGCTGCGCCTGATGTACGAGGCCAACCCCATGAGCTTCCTGGTCGAGCAGGCGGGCGGGCGCGCCATCGACGGCACCGGCCGCATCCTGGACATCCAGCCCGACGCCCTGCACCAGCGCGTCGGCGTGATCCTGGGCTCGCGCGAGGAAGTCGAGCGCCTGCAGCGCTACCACCAGGAAGCCTGATCCGGCATCCGGCGGGCGGGCCGGAGCGGCCCGCGGGCGGTCGCCCGGCCGGACCGGGCGACGCGCCTCAGTCCAGGGTCAGCACCGTCGCGCCGGTCGTGCCGCGCGAATTCAGGGCCTCGTGCGCCCGCGCGGCGTCCGCCAGGGCGAAGCGCTGGCCGATGACGATGTCCAGCTTGCCGGCCGTCACCAGTTCGAAGAGGTCGTCGGCGGCGGCCTGCATGGCCTGGGCGGTGGCCACGTGGGTGGCGAGCGTCGGCCGGGTGACGTACAGCGAGCCCTTGGCCGCCAGCACGCCCAGGTTCACGCCCTCGACCGGGCCGGACGCGTTGCCGAAGCTGACCATCAGGCCGCGCGGCTGCAGGCAGTCCAGCGAGATTTCCCAGGTGCTCCTGCCCACGCCGTCGTAGACCACCGGGACCTTGCGCCCTTCGGTCAGTTCCTTGACCCGGGCGACGATGTCCTCCCGCGTGGAGTCGATCACTTCCCAGGCGCCGTGGCGGCGCGCCAGCGCCGCCTTTTCCGGAGTGGACGCGGTGCCGATCAGGCGCACGCCCAACGCCCGGGCCCACTGGCAGGCGATCAGGCCGACGCCGCCGGCGGCGGCATGGAACAGGATCGTCTCGTTGCCCTGCAGCCGGTAGGTCTGGCGGAACAGGTACTGCACCGTCAGGCCCTTGAGCATCAGCGCGGCGGCCTGCTCGAAGCCGACGCCGTCGGGGATACGCACGACCCGGTCGGCCGGCACGTTGCGCAGGTCCGCGTAGGCGCCGATCGGGCCTTGCCCATAGGCCACGCGATCGCCCGCGCGCAGGTGGCGCACCTCGGCGCCCGCCGATTCGACCACGCCGGCGGCCTCGAACCCCAGGCCGTGCGGCAGCGGATTCGGATACAGCCCCGTGCGACAATAGATGTCGATGAAATTCAGGCCGACCGCCTTCTGGCGGATGCGGACCTCGTGCGGCGCGGGGGGCGGGACGTCCGCCTCTTCCAGCCGCATGAGTTCGGGACCGCCATGCTCATGGATGCGGATCACCCGGGCCTTTTCCACTTTTCCCACGATGGACACCTCCGGCCCTGGACGGGCCCGACAGTTCGACACCGAAGCAGACTAGCATGAATTCCCGCCAGGCCACGATGGCCGTCCACGCCACCGCCGTCCTGTTCGGGCTGACCGGCATCTTCGGCGAACTGATCCAGGGCGGCGCCGCGCTGATCACGGCGGGCCGCGCCGCATTCGCCGCCGCCGCGCTGCTGCTGATCATCGCCCGCGCGGGCCATCGCCCCGCGCGGCCCGGCCGCCGCGCCCTGTCCGTGCTGCTGGCGGCCGGCGTCCTGCTGGCGGTCCATTGGACGACCTTCTTCGTCGCCGTGAAGGTCGGCGGCATCGCCATCGCCACCCTAGGCTTCGCCAGCTTTCCCGCCTTCATCACCCTGCTCGAAGGCTTCCTGTTCCACGAACGCACCCGGGCCGCGGAATGGGCCGTGGTCGCCCTGGTCACCGCCGGCCTGGCGCTGGTCGCGCCATCCTTCGACTTCCGCGACCAGGCCACCGTCGGCCTGGGCTGGGCGGTGGCCTCGGGCCTGTCCTTCGCCCTGTTCACCCTGGCCAACCGCAAGGCCGTCGGCCTGGTGCCGGCCCGCGAGCTGGCCTGCTGGGAAAACGGCATCGTCGCCCTGCTGATCCTGCCCTGGTGTCTCGGGGAATTCGCGGGGCTGCGGGCCCTGGACTGGGCCTGGCTGTTCATGCTGGGAGTGTTCTGCACCGCCCTGCCCCACGCGCTGCTGGTCGCCAGCCTGGCCCGGCTGAAGGCCCGCACGGCCGGCCTCGTGATCGCCCTGGAACCGGTCTACGCCATCCTGTTCGCGGCCCTCCTGTTCGCGCAGTATCCCTCGGCGCGCGCGCTGGCGGGCGGCGCCCTGGTCATCGGAGCGATCGTCTGGTCGGGCCTGCGGCGCGCCGCCGCAGACTGATTCGGCCCGAGGCGTTAAAATCCAGGGTTCGTTGAACGCACCCCTCTTGAACTCGACACAATCATGGCCGGACACAGCAAATGGGCAAACATCCAGCACCGCAAAGGGCGTCAGGACGCCAAGCGCGGCAAGCTCTGGACGAAGATCATCCGTGAAATCACCGTGGCCGCCCGCGCCGGGGGGCCCGACCCCGACGCCAACCCCGCCCTGCGCCTGGCCTGGGACAAGGCCACCTCCGCCAACATGCCCAAGGACAACATCCTGCGCGCCATCCAGCGCGGGGCCGGCACCGACGACGGCGCCAACTACGAGGAAATCCGCTACGAAGGCTACGGCATCGGCGGCGCCGCCCTGATCATCGACTGCATGACCGACAACCGCCAGCGCACCGTGTCCGAAGTGCGCCACACGCTGGCCAAGCACGGCGGCAACCTGGGCCAGGACGGCAGCGTGGTGTTCATGTTCAAGCACTGCGGCCAGTTCATCTTCGCCCCGGGCACCTCGGAAGAGCGCGTCATGGACGTCGCCCTGGACAACGGCGCCGACGATGTCCAGACGGACGAGGAAGGCGTGATCGAGGTCACCTGCGAGCCCGGCGACTACGCCGCCCTGAAGCAGGCCTTCGACGCCGCCGGCCTGGAGGCCGAGATCCACGGCGTGGTCATGAAGGCCCTGTCCAAGGTCCAGCTGGCCGGCGAGGACGCCGAGCGGATGCAGAAGATCATCGACCTCCTGGAAGACCTGGACGACGTCCAGGAGGTCTACACCACCGCCGTCCTGGACGAGGCCGAATGAAACTCCTCGTCATCGGCTCCGGCGGCCGTGAACACGCCCTGGCCTGGCGCCTGGCGCAATCGCCCCGTGTGCACAAGGTCTACGTGGCGCCGGGCAACGGCGGCACCGACCGGGCGCCGACCCTGGAAAATCTGCCGCTGCAGGACACCGGCGACCTGATCGAATTCGCCCGCCGGGAAAAGATCGCCTTCACCGTCGTCGGCCCCGAAGCCCCCCTGGCCGCCGGGATCGTGGACGCCTTCCGCGCCGCCGGGCTGCGCATCTTCGGGCCGACGCGGGCCGCCGCCCAGCTCGAAAGCTCGAAGGACTACGCCAAGGCCTTCATGGTGCGCCACGGCATCCCGACCGCCGCGTACGGCACCTTCACCGACGCCGACGAGGCCCGCGCCTACATCCGCGCCCAGGGCGCGCCCATCGTCGTCAAGGCCGACGGCCTGGCCGCCGGCAAGGGCGTGGTCGTGGCCCAGGACCTGGACGAGGCGCTGGCCGCCATCGACCACATGCTGGGCGAGCACGGCGCCTTCGGCGCGGCCGGCGCCCGCGTGGTGATCGAGGAATACCTCGACGGCGAGGAAGCCAGCTTCATCGTCATGTGCGACGGCCAGCACGTCCTGCCGCTGGCCACCAGCCAGGACCACAAGCGCCTGCTGGACGGCGACGCGGGTCCCAACACCGGCGGCATGGGCGCCTATTCGCCCGCGCCCATCGTCACCCCGGCCCTGCACAACCGGATCATGCGCGAAATCATCCAGCCGGCGATCCAGGGCATGGCGCATGACGGCATCCCCTACACCGGCTTCCTCTACGCCGGCCTGATGATCGGCCCCGGCCCCGACGCCAGCCGCAGCCTGAAGGTCCTGGAATTCAACTGCCGCCTGGGCGACCCGGAAACCCAGCCCATCATGCTGCGCGTGAAGAGCGACTTTTCCGAAACCCTGGAACACGCCCTGGACGGCACGCTGGACCAGGCCGAGATCGACTGGGACCGGCGCACCGCCGTGGGCGTGGTGCTGGCCGCGGCCGGCTACCCGGACGCCCCCCGCAAGGGCGATCCGATCACCGCGCTGGCTCCGGACACCGCCGACTGCGTCACCTTCCACGCCGGCACCACGGCCGACGGCGGCACGCTGCGCACCAGCGGCGGGCGGGTCCTGTGCGTCACGGCGCTGGCCGACTCCATCCGCCGCGCCCAGCAGGCCGCCTACGACGCGGTCAACCAGACCCAGTTCGAAGGCCGCCAGTTCCGCCGCGACATCGGCTGGCGCGCCCTGGCCGCCGGCAAGCGGCACGACTGAGCGCGCCGAAGCAAGCAAGGCCCCGACATGCACGTCCCCGTCTCCCTGGTCCACGACACTTTCTCCGATCTCCAGGACCGCATCGTCCGCTCCCTGGAGGACCTGGAAGGCGCGCCCTTCGGCCGCGACCCCTGGACGCGCCCGGAGGGCGGCGGCGGCCTGGCCCGGTTCCGCGAGGACGGCGCGGTCTTCGAGCGCGCCGGCGTGCTCTTCAGCCACGTGAGCGGCGACACGCTGCCGCCTTCGGCCAGCGCCCACCGGCCCGAGCTGGCCGGACGCGGCTGGGAAGCCATGGGCGTGTCCATGGTGCTGCACCCGCGCAATCCGCACGTGCCGACCACGCACATGAACGTGCGCCTGTTCGTCGCCCACGGCCAGGGCGGCGACGCCGACGTCTTCTGGTTCGGCGGCGGCCTGGACCTGACGCCCTACTATCCGGTGGACGCCGACGTGCGCCACTTCCACCAGGTGTGCCACGACGCGGTCGCCCCCTTCGGGGACGACAAGTACCCCCGCTACAAGGCCTGGTGCGACGATTATTTCCTGCTGCGCCACCGGGGCGAGACGCGCGGCGTCGGCGGCCTGTTCTTCGACGACCTGAACACACCGGACTTCGACACCTGCTTCGCCCTGACCCGGGCGGTGGGCGACTGCTTCATCCCGGCCTACGCGCCCATCGTCCAGGCCCGGCGCGACACGCCCTACGGCGAGCGCGAACGCGCCTTCCAGGCCTACCGGCGCGGCCGCTACGTGGAATTCAACCTGGTCTACGACCGGGGCACGCTGTTCGGCCTGCAGTCGGGCGGCCGCACCGAATCCATCCTGCTGTCCATGCCGCCCGTCGCCCAATGGCGCTACGACTGGACGCCCGAGCCCGGGTCGCCCGAATCGGTCCTGGCCGGCTACCTGCGTCCGCGCGCATGGCTGTGACGCCCCAGGTCGGACTGCTGGGCGGCAGCTTCGACCCGGTCCACCGGGCCCACATCGCCCTGGCGCAAGCCGCCCGGGACGCCCTGGACCTGGAACACGTGGAACTGCTGCCCGCCGCGCGCCCCTGGCAGCGCGGCCGCCTGGGCGCCGCGCCGGAACACCGGCTGCGCATGCTGGAACTGGCCTGCGCCGGCGATCCCCGCCTGCGCGTCAACCCGATCGAACTGCTGCGCGACGGCGACACCTACACCATCGACACCCTCGCCGCCCTGCCGGCCGCGGCCCGCTACACTTGGATCCTGGGCTCCGACCAGTTGGCCAATTTCTGCACCTGGCACCGCTGGCGCGACCTGCTGCGGCACGTCCGGCTGGCGGTGGCGGAACGCCCCGGCACCCCCGTCGCGCCCCCGCCCGAACTGGAGCGGGCCCTGGCGCCCGGCGGGCTGGTCCGGATCCCCTTCACCCCGCGGCCGATCTCCGCCACGGCGATCCGCCGGGACCTGGCGGCCGGCCGCCCCGTCGACACCATGCTGGACCCCCGCGTGCTGGACTACATCCGAACCCATCGGCTCTACCTGGACCCCGAGACCCCATGAACCTGCAAAAACAGCAACGCCTCGTCATCGACGCCCTGGAAGACGCCAAGGCCCGGGACATCAAGGTCTTCAACACCACTGGCCTGACCGGCCTGTTCGACCGCGTCATCATCGCCAGCGGCACCTCCAACCGCCAGACCCGCGCCATCGCCAGCCACGTGGCCGAGCAGGCCAGGAAGCACGGCCTGGAAATCGTCGCCTACGAAGGCGAGGACACCGGCGAATGGCTGCTGGTCGACCTGGGCGACATCGTGGTGCACTGCATGCAGCCCGACATCCGCGCCTACTACAACCTGGAAGAGCTCTGGGGCGCCAGGCCGGTGCGCGTCCGGCTGCTGCCCACCGGCCCCGCCCAGGCCCGCGAACCGGCCGGCTTCGACGAGGACGAATGAAACTCCTGGTCTACGCCGTCGGCACCCGCATGCCGTCCTGGGTCCAGACGGCCTGGCAGGACTTCGCCAAGCGCATGCCCCGCGACTGCGCCCTGGAACTGCACGAAATCCGTCCCGAACCCCGCGCCAGCGGCAAGACCGCCCAGCAGCTGATGCACGCCGAGGCCCAGCGCATCGAGGCCGCCGTGCCCGCGCAGGCTTGGCGCGTCATCCTGGACGAGCACGGCCGCGACCTGACGACGCGGGACCTGGCGGGCCATCTCGAAACCTGGCGGGCCAGCGGCGGCGACGTCGCCTTCGTCATCGGCGGCCCCGACGGGCTGGATCCGGCCCTGAAGCAGACCGCCCGCCAGACCCTGCGCCTGTCCTCGCTGACCCTGCCCCACCCCATGGTCCGCATCCTGCTGGCCGAGCAGCTCTACCGCGCCTGGACGATCCTGGCGGGCCACCCCTACCACCGCGCCTGAGGCGCGTCCGCGCCGCGCGGCTGGGGTATGCTTGGGATTTCTCGAACAGTCCCTTCGCCGACCATGACCGCCCGCCGCCGCACCAAGATCATCGCCACGCTGGGCCCCTCGACTTCCAGCCCCGAACGCATCGAGGCCCTGATCCTGGCCGGCCTGGACGTGGCCCGGCTCAATTTTTCCCACGGCAAGCCCGAGGATCACCGCGAACGGGTCCGCCTGGTCCGCGAGATCGCCGCCCGGCACGACCGCCACATCGCCCTCATGGGCGATCTCCAGGGCCCCAAGATCCGCATCGGCCGCTTCGCCGGCGGCTCCGTCGCGCTGAGCCCGGGCGCTCCCTTCACCCTGTCGATCCGGCACCCGCTGGACGCCGGCACCGCCGAGATCGTGGGGATCGAATACCCGCCGCTGGTCCAGGACTGCGCCCCGGGCGACGAACTGCTGCTGGACGACGGCCGGGTCATCCTGCGGGTCGAATCCGTGGACGCGAGCGCCGTTCACGCCCGGGTTGAAGTCGGCGGGCCGCTGTCCGACAACAAGGGCATCAACCGGCGCGGCGGCGGCATCTCGGCGCCCAGCCTGACGGACAAGGACCGCCAGGACATCCTGCTGGCCGCCGAGCTCGAACTCGACTACGTGGCGGTGTCCTTTCCCCGCGCGGGGACCGACATCGAGCAGGCGCGGCGGCTGGTGCGCGAAGCCGGCAGCCCCGCCTGGATCATCGCCAAGATCGAGCGCGCCGAGGCCGTGGCCGACGACGCCGCGCTCGACGACCTGATCCGCGCCAGCGACGGCGTGATGGTGGCCCGGGGCGACCTGGGCGTCGAAATCGGCGACGCCCGGCTCGCCGGCATCCAGAAGCGCATCATCCAGCACGCCCGCACCCTGAACAAGCTGGTGATCACCGCCACCCAGATGATGGAGTCCATGATCTCCAGCCCGATCCCGACCCGGGCCGAGGTCTCGGACGTCGCCAACGCCGTGCTCGACTACACCGACGCGGTCATGCTGTCGGCCGAATCGGCCTCCGGGCAATATCCCGTCGAAGCCGTCCAGGCCATGGCGCGGATCTGCCTGGGCGCCGAACAGGAACCCACCAGCATCAAATCCCACCACCGCCTGGGCGAGACGTTTTCCCGCTGCGACGAGACCATCGCCCTGGCCAGCATGTACGCCGCCAACCACTTCCCCGGCATCAAGGCCATCATCAGCCTGACCGAAAGCGGCCACACCCCGCTCATCATGTCGCGCATCCGCTCCGGCGTGCCCATCTACTGCTACACCCGGCACCCCGCCACCCAGCGCCGCGCCGCCCTGTTCCGCGGCGTCTACACCGTGCCCTTCGACGCGGCGACGCTGCCGCCCGCGGAAGTCAGCGATGCCGCCATCGACATCCTGCGCCGCCGGGGCTTGCTGCAGGCGGGCGACTGGATCATCCTGACCAAGGGCGATTTCTACAGCGACAGCGGCGGCACCAACGGCATGAAGATCCTGCGGGTCGGCTGAAGATCCCCGGCCTGCACCCTCCCCGCTCCGCAAACCCGCTTTCCCTTCTTCCCATGCCCCCCTTCATCCTGCTCGCCTCCGCCAGCCCCCGCCGCCACGACATCCTCGACCAGCTGGCCATTCCCCACGGCATCCTGCGCGTGCCCGCGCCGGACGGCGAGGACGAGCCCCGGCTGCCGGGCGAGCCGGCCGCCGACTACGTCCGCCGCACCGCGCGGGACAAGGCCGAGCGCGCGGTCGCCTGGCTGGCCTCGGGCGGCCGGCCCGACCCGCTGCCCGAAGCCTGGCCCGCGGGCTGGCGGGAAGCGCCCATCCTCGGCGCCGACACCACGGTCATCCTGGACGGCGAGGTGCTGGGCAAGCCGCGCGACGCGGCCGACGCCGCCGGCATGCTGCGCCGCCTGTCGGGCCAGGAACACGCGGTCCACACGGCCGTGGTCCTGGCCGACGGCGGGCGCTTCCACGAAGCGGTCAGCATCAGCACGGTGCGCTTCCAGCCGCTGACGGATACCGACATCGCGGCCTACGTCGCCAGCGGCGAGCCCTTCGGCAAGGCAGGCGGCTACGCCATCCAGGGCCGGGCGGCCGCCTTCGTCGTCCATCTGTCGGGCAGCCACAGCGGCGTCATGGGCCTGCCGGCGCACGAGACCGCCCGGCTGCTGGCGCGCCGCCCGGGCTGAGGCGTCCGCGCATCCCGAGTACTGGTTAACCCTTGTTCAACCCTCAATGATCTTGACCATCGGCCCGCGCCCCCCTAGCATGAGCTGACGTCTTGCTGAATACGGCGGACGCGCGGTGATGGCCATGGCTGCATCGCATGACCATCCAGGCAAATCCCTCACTCCCAGAGAGGTCCTGCACATGGTCGATCCAGCCGTCAATCCCGCCTCGTCCTCCCAGGCCGCCAGCGAAATCCGCAGCCGGAACCTGCCTCCCGCCACCTACCGCGACCTGCCCGAGCCCCTGCCCATGAAAAAGGTCATCGGCCCCAGCGTGCTGCTGCTGGCCGGGTCCATCGGTTCCGGCGAATTCGTGCTGTGGCCCTACATTTCCACGCAGACGGGCCTGGCGCTGGTCTGGCTGGCCACCATCGGCATCCTGACCCAGTATTTCCTGAACATGGAAATCACGCGCTACACCCTGGCCACCGGGGAAACCGCGGTGACGGGCTTCACGCGGCTGTGGAAGCCCTGGAGCTGGCTGTTCATCATCATGGCCGTCGTCCCCTGGATGTGGCCCGGCTGGGCCACCGGCAGCTCCACGGCGCTGACCTACGCCTTCGGCCTGTCCGAGGACGCCGTCATCCCGATCACCATCGCCTCGCTGGTGCTGATCGGCATCATCCTGACCATCTCACCGGTGGTCTACCAGACGGTCGAAAAGATCCAGTTCTTCCTCGTCGCCCTGATCGTGCTGTTCATGATCTACATCGTCGTCGGCCTGCTCGACGGCCAGACCTGGGGCGCGCTGGTGGCGGGCTTCACGACCGAGGTCCCGAAGATCCCCGAATCCATCGGCAAGCTGCCCATCGCCCTGCTGCTGGGCGCCATCGCCTTCGCCGGCGCCGGCGGGGTGATGAACCTGGCGCAGTCGAACTGGGTGCGCGACAAGGGCCTGGGCATGGGCGCCCATCTGCCGAAGATCGTCTCGCCCATCACCGGCCAGGAAACCACCCAGGCCGCGATCGGCCATTTCTTCCGCCAGGACGAGGCCAACATGCGGCGCTGGCGCGGCTGGTGGAAAGTGGCCGACCGCGAGCAGTTCATCACCTTCTACGTGCTGGGCCTGTTCGCCATCCTGCTGTTCATGATGCTGGCCTACATGTACGTCGGCGTCGGCAGCACCGCGCAGAACTTCGATTTCGTGCGGCTGCTGGGCGAAACCCTGAACGAACGGGTCGGCCCCTGGGTCGGACCGGCCTTCTGGTTCACCGGCGTGGTGGTGCTGCTGTCGACCAACCTGACCGTGCTGGACATGATCGGCCGGATCGTGGCGGACATCGCCAAGACCAACTGGCTGCGCGACAGCCGGACCTGGACGGAAAGCCGCCTGTACTTCCTGGTGGTCTGGCTGATGGTGATCTTCGGCTCCATCATCCTGCTCTCGGGCGTCAGCCAGCCGCTGCTCCTGCTGGTGATCGCCTCGGCGCTCAACGGCCTGGTGATGTTCGTGTATTCCGTGCTGCTGATCCAGCTGAACCGCTGCATGCTGCCGCGCGCCATCGGCCTGGACGGCGCCCGCTACGTCGCCATCCTGTGGGCCGTGCTGTTCTACGGCGGCTTCTCGGTCTACCTGCTGATCAATCAGTTCGGCAAGCTCTTCTGATCCGCCGCGCGCCGGTCCGCCCGGGCGGACCGGCCACGGTCCCCGGCCGGGTGCGGCGCGCCCGATGCGATTAAACTGGTCTGCAACCATTTTTTTCCAACCCGACCTTTCAATCCGACCCGCAGATCATGACCACATCGTTCGCCCCCATGCCCGACGCCGAGGGCTTCTTCGGCCCCTACGGCGGCCAGATCGTCCCGCCCGCCCTCAAGCAAGTCATGGACGACATCGGCCGCGCCTACGCCGAAATCACCCGTCGCGAGGACTTCCAGCAGGAACTGGCCGGCCTGCTGGCCGACTACGTCGGCCGTCCCAGCCCGATCTTCCACGCCCGGCGGCTGTCCGAACGCCTCGGCGGCGCCCAGATCCATCTCAAGCGGGAAGACCTGAACCACACCGGGGCGCACAAGATCAACCATTGCCTGGGCGAAGCCCTGCTGGCGAAATTCATGGGCAAGAAAAAGGTCATCGCCGAAACCGGCGCGGGCCAGCACGGCGTGGCGCTGGCCACCGCCTGCGCCCTGGTGGGCATCCCCTGTGAAATCCACATGGGCCAGGTCGACATCGAAAAGGAACACCCCAACGTCACCAAGATGCGCATCCTGGGCTGCAGGCTCGTCGCCGTGACGCGGGGCGCGGCCACCCTGAAAGAAGCGGTGGACAGCGCCTTCGAGGAATACCTCGGCAATCCCCAGGACTACTTCTACGCCATCGGATCGGTGGTCGGCCCGCACCCCTTCCCGATGATGGTGCGGGACTTCCAGAGCGTCATCGGCCGCGAGGCGCGCCAGCAGTTCATGGAACGCCACGGCAAGCTGCCGGACTACGCCTGCGCCTGCGTCGGCGGCGGCTCGAACGCCATGGGCCTGTTCACCGCCTTCCTGGGCGACGCCGAGGTCCGGCTGGTGGGCGTCGAGCCCGCCGGCGAAGGCACCGACCGGCCCGGACGCCACGCCGCCACCCTGAGCATGGGCAAGCCCGGAGAACTCCACGGCATGAAGTGCTACGTGCTGGAAAACGCCCAGGGCGAGCCCGACGTCGTGCACAGCGTCGCCTCCGGCCTGGATTATCCGGGCGTGGGACCGCAGCACAGCTACCTGAAGGACGTCGGCCGGGTGCGCTACGACACCGTGACCGACCAGGAATGCCTGGACGCTTTCATGACCCTGTCGCGTGTGGAAGGCATCATCCCCGCCCTGGAAAGCGCCCATGCGGTCGCCTGGGCCATGCGCACGGCGCCCACGCTGCGGCGGGACGAACACATCCTGGTGAACCTGTCCGGGCGCGGCGACAAGGACGCGGACTACGTCGCCCAGGTGCTCGGGCTCTGAGCCCGGAAACATGAAGGCCCCCGGGGACGTGATCCCGTGGGGGCCAGTCTTCCGCCGCGGCCTTGCGCCGTTCGATGCCATAGGGCGCCTTGTCGCCGCCCCATTTTGCCGCCGCCCCAAAGACAAAGCCCCCGCAGAGGATCTCTGCGGGGGCTTTGCGGTATAAAAGCCTGACG
>NZ_JBHSEZ010000009.1:0-98467 GCF_042653765.1 Castellaniella denitrificans
GCCGCGGCGCCGGCGGCCGCCGCCCCCGCGCCTGCGCCCGCCGCCGCGCAGGGGCACCAGGTCAAGGCGCCCATGGTGGGCACGTTCTACCGTTCGCCCAACCCGAGCGCCCCGGCCTTCGTCGAAGTCGGGCAGGCCGTCAAGGAAGGCGACCCCCTGTGCATCATCGAGGCGATGAAGCTGCTGAACGAGATCGAGGCCGACAAGTCCGGCGTGATCAAGGAAATCCTCGTCGAAAACGGCGAACCGGTCGAATACGGCCAGCCCCTGTTCATCATCGCCTGAGCGCCATGTTCGAAAAAATCCTGATCGCCAATCGCGGCGAAATCGCCCTGCGGGTCTTGCGCGCCTGCCGCGAACTGGGCGTCAAGACCGTGGTCGTGCACTCCGAGGCCGACCGCGATGCCAAGTACGTGCGCCTGGCCGACGAATCCGTCTGCATCGGGCCCGCCACGCCGCGCGACAGCTATCTGAACATGCCGGCGCTGATCTCGGCCGCCGAAGTCACCGACGCCGAGGCCATCCACCCCGGCTACGGCTTCCTGTCGGAGAACGCCGATTTCGCCGAACGGGTGGAAAAGAGCGGCTTCGTCTTCATCGGACCGCGTCCCGAGAGCATCCGCACCATGGGCGACAAGGTCAGCGCCAAGCAGGCGATGATCGCCGCCGGCGTGCCGGTCGTGCCGGGCTCGGGCGGCGCGCTGCCCGACGACCCCAAGGAAATCCAGCGCATCGCCGCCAAGGTCGGCTATCCGGTCATCATCAAGGCCGCGGGCGGCGGCGGCGGGCGCGGCATGCGGGTGGTCTACACCGAGGCCGCCCTGCTCAACGCGGTGGCGATGACGCGCACCGAAGCCGGCGCCGCCTTCAACAACCCCGAGGTCTACCTGGAAAAATTCCTGGAAAACCCGCGCCACATCGAGATCCAGGTGCTGGCCGACGGCGAGGGCAAGGCCGTCTGGCTGGGCGAGCGCGACTGCTCCATGCAGCGCCGCCACCAGAAGATCATCGAAGAGGCACCCGCCCCGGGCATCGAGCGCGCCCAGGTCGAGCGCATCGGCGAACGCTGCGCCGAAGCCTGCCGCCAGATGCGCTACCGCGGTGCCGGCACCTTCGAATTCCTGTACGAGAACGGGGAATTCTTCTTCATCGAGATGAACACCCGCATCCAGGTCGAGCACACGATCACCGAAATGATCACCGGCATCGACCTGGTCCAGCAGCAGCTGCGCATCGCCGCCGGGGAAAAATTCACCCTGCGCCAGCGCGACGTCCACCTGCGCGGCCATGCGATCGAGTGCCGGATCAATGCCGAGGATCCCTACAAGTTCACGCCCAGCCCCGGGAAGATCTCCAACTGGCACACGCCGGGCGGACCGGGCGTGCGCATGGATTCGCACGTGTTCACCGGCTACACCGTGCCGCCCTACTACGACTCGATGATCGCCAAGCTCATCACCTATGGCGACGACCGCCACCAGGCGATCATGCGCATGGACATCGCCCTGTCGGAAATGATCGTCGAGGGGGTGCAGACCAATATCCCGCTGCACCGCGAGTTGATGCAGGACGCCCGGTTCGTCGAAGGCGGCACCAGCATCCACTACCTCGAACAGAAGCTCGCCGCGCGCGCCTGAGGTCCCGGGATGCGAGAGCTGGTGCTGAACTGCGCGGAAAACCAGGCGGAAGCCTGGTCCGACGCCCTGCTGGAAGCCGGCGCCCTGTCGGTGTCGGTCGAAGACGCCGACGGCGACACGGAGCACGAGCAGGCGCTGTTCGGCGAGCCGGGCACGGAACCCGAGGTCCTGGCCTGGCGGCGCAACCGCCTGGTGGCCCTGCTGGCCGACGGCGACGATCCCGCCCTGTTGCTGGCCGCGCTGGACGGCCTGGCCGGGCCGGCGCCCGGCGCGGACGACTGGTTCCTGCGCGACGTGCCGGACGCCGACTGGGTGCGCCTGACGCAGTCCCAGTTCGGTCCCATCGTCGTGAGCGACCGCATCTGGATCGTGCCGAGCTGGCACCGCGACGACGCGGGCCTGCCTTCGGCCGGCGCGCGGGACGGCATCGTGCGCATCGAGCTCGACCCCGGGCTGGCCTTCGGCACCGGCAGCCACCCCACCACGCACCTGTGCCTGGAATGGCTGGCGGCCCATCTGCAAGGCGGCGAGACCGTGCTGGACTACGGCTGCGGTTCCGGCATCCTGGCGATCGCCGCCCGCCTGCTGGGCGCCGGTCCGACCCGGGGGGTGGACATCGACGAGCAGGCGGTGCAGGCCACGGCCCGCAACGCGGCCGCCAACCGCGTGGACGTCGCGGCATGCCTGCCGGACGACCTGCCCGCCGGGACCAGCCAGGTGGTGGTCGCCAACATCCTGTCCAATCCGCTCAAGCTCCTGGCCCCCATGCTGGCCGCCCGGGTCGCCCCTGGCGGCCGGCTGGCGCTGTCCGGCGTCCTGGAACGCCAGGCCGACGAGGTCTGCCAGGCCTATGCGCCTCATCTGCCCCTGCGGGTCTGGGCTGCCCGCGACGGCTGGGTCTGCCTGGCGGGACGCAGGGCCTGACGGGGTGTGGCGGTGATGGACCTGACCACGCGCTGCCCGAAGTGCGGGACTGTGTTCCAGGCGGGCCTGTCGGACCTGCAATTGCGCAAGGGCTACATCCGCTGCGTGCAGTGCGCCCATATCTTCGACGGCTATGCCGAGGTAGTCTCCGACGCGTCCGCGCCCGGGGCTCCCGCGGCGGCGCCGCGCCCGGCCTCCGCGCCCACCGCGCCCGTGGCCGGGCCGCCGGAAGAACCGCCGCCGCAGGTGATCCGTTCCGGCCGGCCTCCGGCGCCGCAGCCCGATCCGGCGCATGCGTTCCGCATCGGCGTCGCGCCCTGGCCCGACGACCGGCCCGAGCCCCGCATCGGAGGCGCGGCGGGCCGGGCCGATCCGCGTCCGGTCGAGGAGATCCTCGCCGATGAGGGGTGGATGCCCGATTCCGGGGCGGCGCCGGTTTCCGCCCGGGACGAGCCGCCCGCTCAGGCGGCGCCCTTCGTGGTCGAACCCCGGCCCGGCCATCGCAGCCAGGGCGGTTCCGCCGCGCCTCTGCTGCGGGACGAGGACGCCCTGGGCTGGTGGGATGCGCTGGTGCGTTTCTGCGCCCGGCTGCTGCTCGTCCTGCTGCTGCTCCTGCTGGCCGCGCAGGCCGTCTACGTCTACCGGGCCGGCATCGCCCGGATGGTGCCCGCGCTGCGGCCCGCCCTCGAACGGGCCTGCGAGCCCCTGCGCTGCCGGGTGCCGTATGCCCGCGACATCGCCCGGATCGCCATCACGGGCTCCGCGCTCAAGGCGGCCGACGCCGACGCCCTGTCGGATCGGCCCGCCGGCGGCCAGGAACCCGCCGAACAGCATTTCGTGCTGCACGCCACGCTGCGCAACCAGGCCGAGCAGCCGCAGGAATGGCCCACCCTGGTCCTGGACCTGAAGGACGCCGCCGGCACGCTGCTGGTGCGCCGCAACCTGTCGCCCGCCGACTACCTGGGGGCGGCCCGCGCCGCCGAGCCTTTCGCCGCCCGCAGCGAAGTCCTGGTGCGCATCCCCCTGACCCTGAGCGGCATTCGCATCAACGGCTACCAGCTCGACCTTTTCTATCCCTGAAGGAATTTCATCGCCATGTCCAAGGACGTCCTGATCTGCGGTTCCATCGCCTTCGACACCATCGCCGTGTTCGAGGGACGCTTCCGCGACCACATCCTGGCCGACAGCATCAAGTCCCTCAGCGTGTCGTTCTTCGCGCCTTCGCTGCGCAAGGAATACGGCGGCTGCGCGGGCAACATCGCCTACAGCCTGAAGCTGCTGGGCGGCCGGCCCGTGCCCGTCGGCACCGTGGGGCAGGACGCCGACGACTACCTGCAGCGCCTGCGCGACCTGGGCATCGACACCCGCCTGGTGCGCGTGCTGCCCGACACCTACACGGCCCAGTGCCACATCATCACGGACCAGGAAAACAACCAGATCGCCTCGTTCCACCCGGGGGCGATGCTGCGCTCGGCGGAGAACGACCTGAGCGGCAACGCCGCGTGCTGGGCCATCGTCTCGCCCGATTCCAAGGATGGCATGTTCAGCCATGCCGAGCGCCTGCGGGCGGCCGGGATCCCCTTCATCTTCGACCTGGGACAGGCGATGCCGCTGTTCGACGGCGACGACCTGCGGCGCATGCTGGACATGGCCAGCATCCTGACCGCCAACGACTACGAGGCCAGCGTGATCGAAGAGCGCACCGGCCGGACCGTCCAGGAACTGGCCGCCGGCCTGCAGGCGGTGGTGGTGACCCGGGGCGGCGAGGGCGCCTCGCTGTTCGTCGGCGATGGCCGCACCGACATCCCGGCCCCGCCCGTGGAGCGGATCGTGGATCCGACCGGCTGCGGCGACGCGCACCGCGCCGGCCTGCTGTATGGCCTGGCGCACGGCTGGTCCCTGCGGGACGCCTGCTGCTTGGCGAACGTCATGGGCGGCTTTAAAATCGCCCATAGAGGTCCGCAGAACCATAGCCCAGCGCGCGCCGACATCGCGGCGGCGCTGCGGACGCACTACGGCATCGATGCGGGCATGCTCGCCTGATCCGGACACGGCCCCCTTTTTGGGGGGCATTTCTTTCTCACTCCTGGAGTCAGCCCATGGCGATCCTCACGCATGCTCTTCCTTCCCGCGCGGCGCGCCTCGCCGCCGTCGCCGGGGTTTCCCTGTCGCTGCTGGTCCTGGCCGGCTGCGCCAGCCAGTCCGCCTCCAGTTCCGTCTACACCTACGGCCAGGCCCAGCAGGAACAGATCGTGCGCTACGGCACCGTGGTGTCCGTGCGTCCGGTGGTCATCCAGTCCGACAAGTCCTCGGGCGTGGGCGCGATCGGCGGCGCGGCGCTGGGCGGGGTGGCGGGCAGCGCCATCGGCGGCGGCCGCGGCCAGATCCTGACCTCGATCGGCGGCGCCCTGCTGGGCGGCCTGGCTGGCAACGCGGTCGAGAACCAGGTCAACAAGACCAACGGCCTGGAAATCACCGTGCGCCTGGACAACGGCGAGACCCGCGTCATCGCCCAGGCGGCCGACGTGGCGCTCAGCTCCGGCCAGCGCGTCCAGGTGATCAGCGGCGGCGGCCCCACCCGCGTGGTGCCGATGTAATCGTAGCCGATGATCAATCTGCGCAGCCTTGAAATCTTTTATTGGGCCGTGCAGCTCAAGAGTTTCTCCCGGGCCGCGGAGAAGCTCAATACCACGCAGCCCACCATTTCGCAGCGGATCGCGGGCCTGGAAGAGCAGTTCGGGATGCGGCTGGTCAACCGCGCCACCAAACCATTCTCGCTGACCGAGAGCGGCCGGGCGTTGCTAGCGCATGCGGAACTCATCCTGCGGCAGGTGGCCAAGCTGGAACATGACCTCGGCTTGTCCGGGCGTGTGCCGCGCACGATCCGGCTGGGGGTGTCGGAAACCATCGTCCATACCTGGCTTGCGCGGTTCCTCGAAGAATCTCATCGCTGTTTCCCCAATATCGATTTCGACATCACGGTGGACGTCACGCCGTCGATGATGTCCACCTTGCAGGCCGGAGAGATCGATATCGCCCTGATGCTCGGGCCGGCGAATGACGACAAGATCGCCTGTGTGCATCTGGTGGATTACCCGTTGCAGTTCTATGCCGCACCCGGGTTCGTGCGGGGCAACCGGTTGACGATCGAAGAGCTGAAGCGCCTGCCCATCATCACCTATCCCAGGAATGCCTATCCTTTCAGCCATTTGCGCGAACAGTTGTTCCGGCTGACGGACCAGACTCCGCGAATCTTCACCAATTCATCGCTGGCGACCATCGAACGCATGGCCGCCGATCGCATCGGTGTCGCGCTGGTGGCGCAGCACGCTTTTTCGCTCTCTTTGGTGCGCGGCGCCCTGGTCGCCATGGAAAGCGACCTGGAAATGCCGCCGCTCAGTTTTTGCGCCTTTTACGTGCTGGGGGTCAACGGCGAGATCCTGGAGCGGCTGGTGGAAATCGCCCGCCACGTCGCCACGACCTCGAAGCATGCCGAGGCGGCCGACTAGGACCTCCGCTTGTGGGCCTCGTAGCGCGCCCGGTGTTCGGCGCCAGGCGGATAAAGGCCCGGCAACGAAGCGCCAGCCTCCACTTCCCCCATGATCCATCCTTCCAAGCGTTCCTGCTCCACAGCCAGCGCCGTGACCTCATCCAGCAGGGCGGCAGGGATCAGCACGGCTCCGTCCTGATCGGCCACGATGACGTCATCGGGAAAAACGGCCACACCACCGCATCCGATGGGCTGCTGCCAGTCCACGAAGGTCAAGCGGGCCACGGAGGGCGGGGCTGCCGTGCCGCCTGCCCACACAGCCAGCCCTGTGGACAGCACACCGGTGATATCGCGGACCGCGCCGTCGCTCACCAGAGCCGCGACGCCGCGCTGGACCATGCGCGCACACAGGATGTCGCCCCAAAAGCCTGCATCCTTGACGCCGTTGGCGTCGACCACGGCGATGCAGCCGGCGGACATCTGTTCGATGGCCGCTCGGGTGGATTTCGGTGAGCTCCAGGATTCGGGCGTGGCTAGGTCCTCTCGGGCGGGCACGAATCGCACGGTGAAGGCGCGACCCACGACACGCTTGCCTTTGGCTCCCGGCGTGATCGGACTCGCACCTCGAATCCAGACATTGCGCAAGCCTTTCTTGAGCAGGACGGTGGTCAGGGTGGCCGTGGTCACGCGCGTCAGGGCCTCGAAGGTTTTTACTTCTTGCGGGGAAGTCATGTGCTCATCACCTTTGTCGAATGGGGGGAGGGCCGCATGCCGGCGGTCAGACAGTGGGAATCAGGCCGCCATCCACGCGGAAGGATGACCCGGTCACGTATGCGGCACGTTCGCTGGCAAGGAAGGCAACCATGTCGGCATATTCCTCGGGGCGGCCGTAGCGGCCCATGGGGATCGTCGCGGCGCTTTCGGATTCAACGTTGGCGGCATCCCTGCCTTCGCGCTGGGCGCGGGCGGCATCCAGGGACCGGGTGCGCGCGGTGGCGATGCGCCCCGGGATGACGATGTTGGATGTGACGCCATCCTTGGCGACGTCGCGTGCCAGCGTCTTGCTCCATCCCACGAGAGAGATGCGCGTGGCGTTGGACAGCCCCAGGTTCGGAATCGGGGAGGTGACGCCGGAGGATGTGCTGGTGATGATTCGGCCCCAGCCGCGCTCGCGCATGCCCGGCAGCAGCAGATCGGTGATGCCGATCACGGAGATCACCATGGACTCGAAGGCATTGCGCCAGACGTCGGATGCATGGCCTTGCGCGGGACCGGGGGCAGGGCCGCCGGTGTTGTTCACCAGAATGTCGATGCCGCCGACACGGGTCAGCAGTTCGGCCACGCCTTGCGTCCACTGCTGCGCCATGCCCAGGTCCCAGACGAAGAGGTGGCATGGCTGATCCGGCCGCGATACTGCGCGGATCCTCTCTGCCGTCGACTCCAGGGATTTTCCGTCCCGGTCGGCGATGCACAAGGTCACGCCTTCGCGTGCCAACGCTACCGCGATCGCGCTGCCCAAACCGCCGCCGGCGCTCATGACCAGCGCCCGTTTACCTGCAATGCCCAAATCCATCCTCTGCTCCTGAACAGGTCGGGGCATGCGCGGATCTGTCGAATGCGTTCGTGGTCCCATCCGCATGCCCGGTTGAAGATCGGCTCAATCCTAGAAGCTTTGAATGAAAAAAAATATCAATATATATTTTCCATTTAATCAAATAAAATTGGTCAATGATCCGTGAGCTGAAGACCCTCATCGCCGTAGCGCGGGAAGGCACATTTGCCGCTGCCGGCAACAGGATCGGACTGACGCAGGCTGCCGTCAGCGCCCAGATGCGTCGTCTCGAGGCCGAACTGGGTTTTGCGCTGTTCGATCGCGTCGGTCGGGCCGCCAAGCTCAACAAGGCGGGTCAGCGGACACTGGCCCAGGCGCAGGAGCTGATCCGGCTCTACGGTGCGCTGGGCGCCGCGCCCGTCGGCCAGCCTGACGGCATTCTGGTGAACATCGGCGCGATCGCTTCCCTGCAAAGCTCGGTGCTGCCGGACGCGCTGGCGAAGTTCCATCGGCAATACCCGGGGTGCCGCACCCGCGTGATTCCTGGTTTGTCGATCGAGCTGGTGGATCTGGTCGATGCCGGTGAGATCGACGTGGCGGCGGTCATCCGCCCTTCGTTTGCGCTGCATAGCGACCTGAGCTGGACCGTGCTGGCACATGAACCCTTTCGGCTGATCGTGCCGCGTGACGTGCCCGGCGAGGGCTGGGTCGAGTTGCTGGCCAGCCAGCCGTTCATCCGCTATGACCGGGCATCGTTCGGCGGTAGGCAGGTAGGCCGATTCCTGCGGGACCTGAATCTCGCCCCGCGAGAGGTGTGCGAAGCGGATGATCTGGAGGTCATCGCCAAACTGGTGGCCCATGGTGTGGGTGTGGCGCTCGTGCCGGAAACCGCCGCGCAGCGGCGCTGGCCCGCCGCGGTGCGTGCCATTGACCTGGGCAGGCAGACCTTTCATCGCGATGTTGGTCTGGTCCATCGGGCGCCCCGGCACCTGAAGGATCCGGTGAAGACGTTGGTGCGCATGCTGGCGGCGCAGGTCGGCGGCGCACGAACGTCGACGGTGTGACGCCCGAATCTGCGCGTTCATAATATTCATTTTTATAATGAAACTACATCCAATATTATAATTTTACTTTAACTGGCCGTCCGGTGAAACTTTGCATGTCCCCTGATATGTGGAGTTCTTGATGACCTCGGAATATTTCGAACCGGATGCCAAGCTGATCGCCGAAGCGCGTCAGCGGATCGCCGACCGCGCCGTACGCACCCCCTTGCTGGAATCGCCCAAGCTGAACAGCAGCCTGGGCGCCCGTATTCTCTTCAAGCCGGAAAATCTTCAGCGGGCCGGCTCGTTCAAGTTCCGCGGCGCGTTGAACCGCGCCCTGCAGTTGACGACGGCGCAACGCGCGGGCGGCCTGGTCGCCTGGTCCTCCGGCAATCATGGGCTGGCCCTGTCCTATGTAGCGCGGGAACTGGGCATCAAGGCGACGGTCTTGATGCCGCAGGAAGCGCCCAAGACCAAGATCGAGGGCGTGCGCGCCAATGGCGCCACCGTGCGGCTGTACGACAAGACCCGGGAAGTGCGTGAAGAGATCGGTGCGCGGATCGCCGAGGAAACGGGGGCAGTGATCGTGCCGCCTTACGACGATCCCTACGTGATGACCGGCCAATCGACTGTGGGCGCCGAGTTTGCCGAGCAGGCTGCCGAATTGGGCTTGGGCCTGGATGCCGCCCTGTTTTCCTGCTCGGGTGCCGGCTTGGTGTCCGGTGCGGCCTGCGGTGTGCATGCCGTGACGCCCTATACCGCCATTTACAGCGTGGAGCCCATGCATTACGACGGCCTAGCGCGGTCGCTGCAGGCCGGTGCGCCTGTGAAGGCGCCGGCCGACGTGGCTTCGATCTGCGATGCGCTGCTGGTGGTCACGCCCGGCAAGCTCACTTTTCCTGTGTGCCAGCGGCATCTGGCGGGCGGCTTGTCGGTTACCGATGCCGAGCTCAAGGATGCCATCCGTTTCGTCTACCGTGAACTGAAGCTGGTGGTCGAACCGGGCGGTGCCGCGCCACTGGCCGCCATTCTCGCTGGCAAGTTCGACGTTGCGGGCAAGACGGTGGGTCTTCTGTTGAGCGGCGGCAATGTCGATGCGGAGAAATTCGCTCAATACATCACCGAAACCCCCTGAAGGCCGGAGACATTGCGATGCTGGATTACAAGAATGGGAAGGGCAGGATCGTTGCGCAGACGATCGAGAATTTCATGACACTGGATCTGACCGGCGTCGGTCTGATCGGTAAGCTGTACGAGGCCCAGCAATTCCGCCAGCCGGGCCCGGCCTGCATGATGGCTGCCGAGAAGATCGTCGAGCGCGTGCGTGAGCACGGCGGTCCTGTCGTGATCGCCACCGGCTTTCCCGAAGGAGCCGGTGTGCCGGAAACCGATGGACTGATCGGAGCGGCCTTCATCGCCCGTGCCTTGTTCCTGGGACTGGGCATCGAGACCGTGATCCTCACCGATGAGGACTGGCTGGCTGCGCTGGAAGGCACTTGCCGAGGCGCCGGGCTTGCGCCGCTGCCCTTCCCCGTGGACGGCGTCATCCGCCCGGTGGAATTCATCCGCCCTGTCTATCTGCGCAGCACGCCCAAGGATGATGCGGGCTGCCGCGCGGTGACCGATGCGCTGCTGGACGTGACCCGGCCTTCCCTGGTGATCTCGATCGAGCGGCCGGGCGCCAATGATAACGGTCTGTACCATGGCCTGGGCGGGCGCCCGCTGGACGGCATGGTCGCCGATTACGACCAGTTCTTCCGCCGCGCCAAGGCCGAGCAGGTGCCCTTCATTGCGATCGGCGACGGCGGCAACGAATTGGGCATGGGCGTGATCGCTGAGGAGCTCAAGACCTTTTCGCCCAAGGCCAGGGACTCGGGCCATCCCGGACGCGGTGGCGTCGCCTCCGCCACGGCGGCCGACCTGTTGATCGTGTCCAACGTCTCGAACTGGGGCGCGACCGGCCTGGTGGCGGCCTTGTCCGCCTATCTGGAAAAGCCTTCGATCTTCCATGATGGTGCGCTCGAACGGCGCTGCATCGAACAGTGTGTGTCCTTTGGCGGCGTGGATGGCATGTTCATGGGCCCCGAACCCGCCGTCGACGGCATTTCGGCTGGCGAGTGGGAGGGGCTGGTGAATGCCTTGCGCAATACGCTGGACCGCCTGGCGGGCCGCGTCATTGGCTGGAAGGGCGACAGCGGCGACTGGCGCCAACTGAAATAAAGGAGGCATCAATGGGAATCGTCGATCAACGCCTGGCCGATCTGGGGTTCGAATTGCCCCCGGCCAATCCGCCGCAGGGCAATTACCTGCCCTTCGTGCGCACGGGCAATCTCGTGTTCGTGGCGGGGCAGGGGCCGCGTCGCGCGGGGGAGTTGATCCATCGAGGCATCGTCGGTGCCGACCTGGATCTGGAAGAAGGCCAGAAGGCCGCCCGTCTTTGCGTGCTCAATGTGCTGGCGCAGCTACGCCTGGCTTGCAATGGCGATCTGGACCGTATCGTACGCATGGTCAGGCTGGCGGGGCTGGTACGCTGTACGGCCGATTTTGGCGACCAGGCCAAGGTGCTCAATGCCGCGTCGGACCTGATCTGCGATGTGCTGGGTGCGGCAGGCCCGCACGCGCGCATCGCTTCGGGCACGCATGCCTTGCCTTCGGGCATGGCCGTGGAAATCGAAGCGATCGCTGAAATTGCGTAAGCCATGAGCCCCGCGTAGCGGGGTCGCGAAAAGCCCCCCTGGTCGGGGGGCAACACAAGGAGACAAGCATGAAGAAGATGGTGATTGGGGCACTGCTGGCCGCCTGCGCAACAGCCGCCATGGCGGCCCTGGAGTTGCCGAAGGATCATTTCAAGGTCATCGGGATCACGTCGACGATTCCGGCTGCGATCTATGATGAAAAGCCTTTCTGGACCGAAACCCTGCCGAAGGATTCGGGCGGTCAACTGACGGCCGACCTGACGCCGATCGAGCAGATGGGCCTGGACGACCAGTCGATGCTGCGGCTGATGAAGATGGGTGTGATGGATTTTGCCGGCATGGACATCACGCGAATGGCTGGGGACGACCCCCGCTTCGAGGCCTGCGATCTGGCTGGGACCTTGCCGGATGTGGATCAGGCGCGCAAGGCCTGCAACGCCTACAAGGATGTGCTGCGCGAGCGCATGGAAAAGAACTGGAACAGCAGGCTGCTGGCCATCGGCGCCAGCACGCCTCAGGTCTTCTGGTGCCGGGACGACGTGAAGTCGCTGGCCGAACTCAAGGGCAAGAAAATCCGTGTGTTCAACAACACGCTGCGGGACTTCATTTCCGGCCTGGGCGCGACTTCCGTGTCGATCGCCTTTTCGGAAGTCGTGCCGGCCCTGAACAATGGGGTGGTGGATTGCGCCGTGACGGGCACCCTGTCGGGCAACACGGCCGGCTTGCCGGAAGTGACGAAGTCGATCCTCATGCTGCCGCTGGGTTGGAGCTTCAATGCCGTGGCTGTGAACAAGAAGCGCTGGGACGCCCTGCCCGAAGCCACACGCCAATTCCTGACGAACGAATTTGCGGCCTACGAGGACAAGATGTGGGGCACGCTGCATGCGAGCATCGAGCAGGCGGCATTGTGCAATACCTCGGCGTCGGGTTGCACCATGGGCAAGCCGGCAAAAGTGATCTTGAACCCGGCTTCGGCAGCGGATCTTGAATTGGCTCGCAAGATTGTGGCCGACAGCGTGCTGCCCGGTTGGGCTCGACGCTGCGGCGCGGATTGCGTCACCGAGTGGAATGCCCGTATCGGCAAGGTCACTGGTCATTCGATCACCCTGAAGTAATGTAATCCACGCCATCCGGCCTGGGCGCCTGGCGCGTCCGGATCGGGTACGCACATGAAACAGGAGTCATTTAATGACGCATGCGACTTCCCCACTGAACGGTCCCGCCGGGGGCGGCTCCGGCGGCATGGCGCGCCTGTTCAGCGCCATAAGCATGATCGCCCGATTCGGCCTCTGGCTGGGCGGTGGCATCATCACCCTGGCCGCCTTGCTGATTGGCTGCGACGTGACGCTGCGTGTCGTCCTGGGCTATGCCATTGACGGGACGGATGAACTGGCGCGTTTCGCCCTTGCGATCTCCACCACCTGGGCGCTGGCGGGGGCGCTGCTCGATCGCGCGCATATCCGCGTCGACACCGCCTACGCGCGGTTTCCCGGCACGATGCGCCTTGCGATGGACTTGGCGGGATTGGTGGCGTTCTTCCTCGTGTTCGCGCTGATCTTCTATTACGGCCTGGGTCTTGTTGGAGAATCCTGGGCTAATCAGACGCGATCGCCGTCCGCCCTGCAGGTTCCCATGGTCATTCCCCAGGCGGTCTGGCTATTGGGAATCACCATTTTTCTGGTTGCCGATCTGGTGCTGTTCGCCATGGCCCTGAAGCTGATTTTTTCGGGTCGGTCGGATGCCGCTAGCGCGCTGATCGGCATGAAGTCCGCTGAAGAAGAGGTCCAGGAGGAGCTCGATGCCGCGGATGCCGCCGCCCTTCACGAAAGGACCGGATCATGATATTCACCTCGCTCGGAAGCCTGCTCGGCTTTCTGTTTCTGGGTATCCCCGTGGCCGCGACGCTGGCCCTGGTGGGGCTCATTCTGTCCGGCACGTTTTCGCCACTGCCCTTGCATTACGCGCTGGCCGAGATTACCTGGACGGTATCCAACAACTTTCTGCTGATCGCGATTCCGTTGTTCGTCCTGCTCGGTGAACTGCTGCTGCGTTCGGGGCTCGCTTCGCGCATGTATTCGGCGCTGGTGCTGTGGATGCCCTGGCTGCCCGGCGGTCTGATGCACAGCAATATTGCCGCTTGCGCGATGTTCGCGGCCACCTCGGGATCCAGCGTGGCGACGGCCGCCACGATCGGCACGGTGGCGTTGGAAGAGGTCAAGAAGAACGCCTACAACGAGCGCTTGTTCCTCGGCACGATCGCGGCCGGCGGCACGCTGGGCATCCTGATCCCCCCGTCCATTAACCTGATCCTCTACGGCGTCCTGACCGAGACCTCTATTCCGCAGCTCTATCTGGCCGGCTTGATTCCGGGCCTGGTGCTGGCCGGCCTGTTCTCGGTGGTGGTGCTGCTGCTCTGTCTGTGGCGTCCTGTCTGGGGCGGACGGTCTGTGCGCGCGTCCTGGCCGTCGCGGATGCGTGCGCTGCCGGATCTGCTGCCGCCGCTGGTGATCTTTCTGGCGGTGATCGGCACGATCTACATGGGGTGGGCCACTGCGACGGAGGCTGCCGCGCTGGGCGTGCTGACCACTTTCGTGATCGCGGCTGCGTATCGGTGCCTGACGCTGGCCGTGATCCGTCAGGCGTTCGAGGGCACAATGCGGACCTCGGCCATGATCATGGCGGTGATGATCGGCGCCTATTTTCTGAACCTCGTGTTCGGCGCGATCGGACTGCCAGTGGCCGCCAGCCGCTGGATCGGCACCTTGCGCCTGTCGCCGTTCGAACTCTTCTGCCTGATCGTAGGGTTCTATTTCGTGCTGGGCATGTTCATGGAAACCCTGTCGATGATGGTCGCCAGCGTGCCGATCATTGCGCCGATCATGACGGCGGCGGGTTTCAATCCGGTCTGGTCGGGCATCATCGTGGTGATCCTGATGGAAATCGCCCTGATCACGCCACCTGTCGGATTGAACCTGTTCGTGGTGCAGAGCGTGCGCGGCCGGGGTGGTGTGCTCGACGTGATCGTGGGCGCCCTGCCGTTCGTCGTGGTCATGCTGCTGTTCGTGTTTCTGCTGTATGCCTTTCCGCAGATGGCGCTGATGCTGCCGCAGTTGATGCGCTGAGAGAAGTCCTCGGGAAGAAAATGCCACTGGCGCGCAAGCGTTCAGTGGCATTTTTTTGATCCCGCCCGAGTGCGGGAACAGGACCTGAGGTGGTCCTGGTCGGGACGAATCAGGCGCCGAAGGTCGTGAAGACCAGGTGGTTCAGCACCATCATGGCGATCTGCGCCAGTACCAGCAGCACCAGGGGAGACAGGTCCAGCCCGCCCATGCGCGGCAGCATCCGGCGGATGGGATCGAGCAGCGGCGCGGTCAGGGTGTAGAGCACCGGCATGATGGGCGACAGGGGATTGACCCAGGACAGGATGGCCTGGATCAGCGTCACCCAGACGATCACGTTGAACAGCCATTTCAGGCCGACCAGCAGGCCCGACAGGAGCAGGGGGCCGATGGCCGAGGCGGAGGGCATCAGGCCCCCCATGGCGACCAGCCAGGTCAGCAGCAGGTACAGGATCGCCGTGATCCAGCAGGCCAGGATGCTGGGCCAGTCGAAGCGGCCGCTGCCGGGGACGATCCGCCGGATCGGACCCACCAGCCATTCCGTGGCCCGCAGGATGGCCTGGGAAAACGGGTTGAAGGGGTGCAGGCGGATGGCGAACATCCAGGCCCGCAGGATCAGGCCGATGCCGAAGAGCTGGAAAACGATGTCGATCAGGAATTGCAGGATGTCTTGGGCCATGCGGTGCTCGTGGGCTGCGAAACAGAAGCGGTCATTGTCGCATCAAGCGCGCCCGTGTGGCGAATGATAGTCCGGCGGATGGAAAGGCCCGGCGGGATGCCGCCGGGCCCGGGGTGCTGCGCGCGCGTTCCCGCCCCGGAGGGCGGGAACGATGCGCCCGATTCAGGGGCGCTTCGCGGTGGGGAACGGCCAGGCGCCCGCCGGGTTGATGTCCGTGCGGGCGTCGGGAGCCGGAGCTTCGGGTTTGGCGGCCTTCCTGGCCGCCGGCCTGGCCGCGGCAGGCTCGGATGCGGCGGCGGCCGGCTTCGCCGCCTTTTTGGCGGGCGCTTTTTTCGCCGCGGCTTTTTTCGCCGGCGCCTTCTTCGCGACGGCGGTTTTCGCCGCGGCCTTTTTGGCGGCGGGCTTGGCGGCCTTCTTGGCAGGCGCGGCGGCCTTCTTCGCCGCGGCCTTCTTCACGGCGGCCTTTTTGGCGGGCGCGGCTTTTTTCGCCACCGCTTTTTTCGCTACCGCCTTTTTCGGCGCGGCCTTTTTCGCTGCGGTCTTCGTCGGTGCCGCTTTCTTGGCGGCGGGCTTCACGGCGGTCTTCTTGGCGGCCGGGGCCTTCTTGGCGGCGGCTTTCACCGGCGCGGCCTTTTTGGCCGGCGCGGCTTTCTTCGCCGGGGCGGCTTTTTTCACGGTGGTCGAGGGGGAGGCTTTCTTGGCGGCCGGGGCGGACTTCTTGGCTGCCGGTTTGGATGCGGACTTCGGGGCTGCGGATTTCTTGGCCGGTGCGACAGAGGCCTTCTTGGCGGTTGCCATCGTCATGCTCCTTGGGATCGAAGAGAGTGTCCACCCATTTGATATGACCCCCGCGGGATGCGCGGCCCATCTCAAATGGCGCAGGCGCGCAATATCATGAATATTGCACGCCTTCAAGTCTAGCGTAAGCCCTGTCGCGTTCCAAGCATTATTCCCGGCGCGGCGCGCGGCGGGATCGATATTCGATTGCGCCTGTCTCGAAAAAGTCGCGCTGGTTGTGTGAGCGTCCTTTTTGCCGCCGGGCCGCCCCAAGGCGAAAAGCGCCCCCTCGGGGGGGTGAGCCTGGACGCGGGGCAGTCCCTGCGGACTGGCCTGCGCCTGGTGAATCCGAGCGGCATGCAGGCCGCGAGGTGGATGCAAGCAGCCATGGGCTGTGCAGCGTGGGGGCCTTCACCACTGCAGATAGAACATCGCCTTGGCGAGAAACACGATCAGGACGACGTGGCAGAAGACGCTGATGTGGATGATCTGGAAGTGGCGGGATTTCAGCTTGCCGGTGCCGCTGAGCGTCATGGCGGTGATGAAATGGGCCAGCACGCTGAAGGCCAGGATGATCTTGATCCACAGCAGCGTGGCGAAGCTGCTGGCGAAGGGATGGGCGAGCGGTTCGCGGAATTGCCAGGCCATGCCCAGGCCCGCGCCGAACAGCACGATCATGGCGAAAGGCATGATGCGCCGCGCGCGCCGGCCGATGGCCAGTTCGACGTTGCGCATGGCCTCGCGGCCGAGCGGCTTGCGGATGCCTTCCAGGATGAGGACTTCGAAGAACACCGTGCCCACGAACAGGATGGCGGCGAACAGGTGCAGCGTAACGAGTAGTGAGTGGCTCATGTCGGTAGAATGGTGGCTTGCCCGCGGAACGCGCGCGCACCGGGAAATTGTAGGCCGGAAGGCCCGGCCGCCCCGTTGCGGCCCTGTGCCGGTCCTGGGTATTGAGTGACATTTGTCATGGATGGGAATCAAGCAATGGATCGCATTCGTATTCATGCCTGGGCCGCGTGCGCGGCTGTCCTGGGCACCCTGGCCGCCTGCGCGCCGATCAAGCCCGCCTCCGCGCCGGCCGAGGCGCCCGCCGCCCGGCCGTCCTGCGTCGCGGCGGCGGCGGGCGATCCCCTGGTCGGCAACTGGCTGTCGGTCAGTTCGCAGAAGGGCGTCGCGGGCGCGCTGCGCACGCTCTACACGCTGAATCCCGACGGCACCATGAACTACGTCGAGCAGGTCAAGCGTCCGCGCGCGCCGTCCCAGGGGCTGTACGAATCCGGCTGCTGGTCGCGCGAAGGGCAGACGCTGATCCTGCGCACCCTGGAATCGAACGGATCGCCCGTGAATCTGGACGACCCGATCTACACCAACCGCCATCGCGTGGACCGGGTCAATGCGACGGAACTGCGCCTGAGCGGCCCGAACGGCGCCGTGAAGGCGCGGCGCATGTCGCCGGGCTACCGCCTGCCGTTCTAGGAACGCGCCCGCCGGCTCCCCGCTATTGCGGCCGGGCCAGGCGCTCCAGCACGGTCTCCCGGCCCAGCAGGGCCAGGACGGCGCCGATGGACGGGGTGTGCTTGCGGCCGGTGACGGCCACCCGCAGGGGGATCGCCAGCTTCGGCATCTTGGCCCCGTGGTCCTTCAGGACGGCCTTGATCAGGCCGTCGAGTTCCGCCTCGGTCCAGCCGGGCAGGGCTTCGGCCCGCTGGCGGAAGTCGTCCAGCAGGACCCGCGCCGCGTCGTCCATGACTTCCGCCCGCAGGGCGTCGTCGGCCGGCGTGTAGGGGCCGCAGAACAGCATGGCGCCTTCGGCCAGGTCTTCCAGGGTCTCGCCGCGATCACGCAGCAGCGCCATGATCGCGGGCAGGTCGGCCGATGCCGGATCGCCGCCCCGGCGGGCGATGCGCGGCGCGACGCGGGCGGCCAGGTCGGCCGGATCGAGCGCGCGCAGCGCGTGGGCGTTGACCCAGTTCAGCTTCTTCGGATCCCACTGGGCGGCCGAGCGGCTGAGATTGCGCGGGTCGAACCATTCGACGAACTGCTCGCGGGTGAAGAGCTCGTCGTTGCCGTGGCTCCAGCCCAGCCGCGCCAGGTAATTGACCATGGCTTCGGGCAGGTAGCCCATGCGGTCGTATTCCATGACGCTGACGGCGCCGTGGCGCTTCGACAGCTTTTCGCCGTCCGGCCCCAGGATCATCGGCACGTGGCCGTAGCGCGGCAGCTCGCCGCCCAGGGCGCGCAGGATGTTGATCTGGCGCGGAGTGTTGTTGACGTGGTCGTCGCCGCGGATGACGTGGGTGATGCGCATGTCCCAGTCGTCCACCACCACGCAGAAGTTGTAGGTGGGCGTGCCGTCGGGCCGGGCGATCACCAGGTCGTCGAGCTCGCCGTTGTCGAAACTGATGGGGCCCTTGACCAGGTCGTCCCAGGCGGTGACGCCGTCCTGCGGGCTGCGAAAGCGCACCACGGGCTTCACGCCGGCCGGGATCGGCGGCAGGGTCTTGCCGGGCTCGGGCCGCCAGGTGCCGTCGTAGCGCGGCTTGGCGCCGACGGCGCGGGCGCGTTCGCGCATGGCCTCGACTTCCTCGGGCGTGCTGTAGCAATGGTAGGCCGTGCCCTGGGCCAGCATGTCGGCGATCACGGTGCGGTAGCGGTCCATGC
This sequence comes from Castellaniella denitrificans, assembly GCF_042653765.1. NCBI lineage: Bacteria > Pseudomonadati > Pseudomonadota > Betaproteobacteria > Burkholderiales > Alcaligenaceae > Castellaniella > Castellaniella denitrificans. The sequence goes on from NZ_JBHSEZ010000009.1 coordinate 18,582, forward strand.
GCTGCATCTGGTAGAACGGGCCCTCGTCGGCCTTCAGGTCCAGCCATCGCATGCCGTCCAGGATGGCCTGCACGGCCTCGGGCGTGGAGCGCTCCAGGTCCGTGTCCTCGATGCGCAGCACGAAAGTGCCGCCGAAGTGGCGGGCGAAGGCCCAGGAAAACAGGGCGGTGCGGGCGCCGCCCAGGTGCAGGTAGCCGGTGGGGGACGGGGCGAAGCGTGTGCGCACGGGGCGCGAGGAGGAGTCTGTCATGGCGATGGTTCGGGTGGGGTTGTTGCACCGCAACAAGAAAGGTGGAGAACCCCTGTAGAATCGGAAGGTCGATATGCTATTTTAAGGGACGACCCGTGAGGGGGCGTCCGGAGTGCTTTCCATGCTGCGCCACCGCTTGGCGGCCTTGTTCGAGCCGCGTTCCCTGCTGATCCTGAGTTCCCGCGAACTGCCCGTCGTGCGAACGCCGCCCGCCCTGCTCAAGGGACGGATCGCCGACGTGCGGATCGGGGACGACGGCCGCTGGCAGATGCCCCAGCGGCTGGATTTCCTGCAGGAAGGCCAGCGCCTGGACATGGCGCTGCTGTGCCTGGATCCCGCCCTGCTGCCGGCCGCGCTGGGGGCGCTCAAGCAGCACCGGCCGCGCGCCCTGATGCTGCTGCCGCATTCCACGCCCGCCGCCGATCCCATCGAGACCCGCGCCTACTGCCAGTCCTGGGGCCGGATGAACGACTGCCTGGTGCTCGGCCCCGGCGCCCTGGGCATCCAGCGTCCGCATCTGGGGCTGAACCTGAGCCTCGACCCGGGCGGCGCGCCCGTGGGCCGGGTCGCCCTGGTCGCGCAGTCCCGCATGGTGGCCGCCGCCGTGCTGGACTGGGCGGGCGACATCCAGCTCGGCTTTTCCGCCGTGGTGTCGGCCGGCGATACCGACGGCGTCACCGTGGCCGAAGTCCTCGAATACCTGTCGATGGATTCGCGCACGGACAGCATCGTGCTGTACCTCGAACAAGCCGATTCCTCGCGCCGCTTCACCAGCGCGCTGATGGCCGCCGCCAGCGTCAAGCCGGTCATCCTGCTGAAGGCCGGGCGTTCGGACAGCAATCCGGCCGCCGACGCGGTGTTCGACGCGCTGGTGCGGCGCACCGGCGCGGTGCGGATCCGGTTCTTCGTGCAGCTGTTCTCGGCGCTGAAGGTTCTCGTCCACGCCAAGCGCCAGCGGGGACGCCGCATCGCGCTGTTCTCCAACGGCTACGGGGCGGCCCACCTGGCGCTGGACGTCATCGACGGCAGCGGCCCGGTGTCGCGGGCCGACCTGTCCATGCAGACGCAGCGCGACCTGGCGGCGGTCCTGGAACCGGGGGCGGCCCTGGGCAATCCCGTCATCAGCCATGCTCCGCTCGACCCCGCGCGGCTGCAGCAGGCCCTGGGCGTGCTGGCGGGCGACGCCAACGTGGACGGCGTGCTGGTACTGATCGCGCCGGACGCCCTGTCGGACATGGACGGCGCCGCCGAAGCCCTGGCCCGGTTCTCCGAGGCTTCCTCCAAGCCCATCATGTCCTGCTTCCTGGGCGACGCCTCGATGCGCTCCCAGCGCCACCGGCTGGACTCGGTGGGGCTGCCGGCCTTCCGCACCCCGGAGTCGGCCGCCAATGCCTTCGGCATCCTGGCGTCCTACCAGTACAACCAGACCCTGGCGCAGCAGACGCTGCCGCCGGAAATGCTCAGCCGGCCTCCGCGCCTGGACGAGGCCCGCGCGCTGCTGAACGACGCCATCATGTCGGGCCGTTCCGAACTGGATCCGTCCAGCTGCCGCTGGCTGCTGGATTGCTTTCACGTGCCGATCCGGCTGGACGACCAGCCCGTGCCCGACGCCGCCCGCGAACACGTGCCCATGGCCATCCGCGTGCGCCAGGACTCGCGCTTCGGGCCGTACATGCAGTTCGGTCCCGGGGGCGATGCCGCCCGGCTGGCGTCCCCGCACCGGGAAATCGAGCTGCCGCCGCTGAACAATTACCTGGCGCGCCAGCTGATCCAGCGGGGCAAGTTCTGGTCGCGCGTGCTGGAGCGCGATCTCAGCCCGGCCGCGTTCGAGCAGTTGCGCGAGGCGCTGGAGCGGATCTCCGAGATCGTCAGCGAACTGCCCGGCATCCGCACCCTGTCGATCGATCCGCTCTGGTGGGACGATACCAGCCTGTACGCCGGCGGCGTCCGGGTCGGGCTGGATCCGGACTACGACGGCGAACGCCCCGAGAACCGCGCCTACCGCCACATGGCGATCCATCCGTATCCGCGCCGCCTGGTCCGGCCGATGAGCCGCGAGGACGGCCAGGAATGGCTGCTGCGGCCCATCCGGCCCGAGGACGCCGTGCTGCTGCAGGAATTCGTGCGGGAACTGTCCGACGAATCGCGCTACATGCGCTTCGTCTCGATGCTGCGCGAACTCACGCCGCGCATGCTGGCGCGCTACACCCGCATCGACTACGACCGCGAAGTCGCGCTGGTCGCCACGGCCCAGGTGCCCAATCCGGAAAACCGCGGCCTGCTGCGCGAGCGCATCGTGGGGTTCGCGCACTACCTGCGCAACGCCGACGGCCAGGGGGCGGAATACGCGCTGGTGATCGCCGACGACTGGCAGCGGCGCGGCGTCGGGGCCGCGCTGATGCGCAGCCTGATCGACGTCGCGCGCCGCCAGGGCCTGAGCTACATCGAAGGCATCGTCCTGGCGACCAACCGGCCCATGCTGGGCCTGATGACGTCCCTGGGCATGCGCAACGACCCCGATGAATCCGACCCCGGCATGCGAAGGCTGTGGATGAACCTGGACACGTGACAGTCCCCTGCGGACTGTCACGTGCCTGGTTCATACGACCGGCTTGCAAGCCGGGAGGTGGATGAACTCGGACGTGGCACAGTCCACTACGGACTGTGCCACGCCTAGTGAATCGGAGCACCCTGCAGGGTGCGACGTGGATGGATGCCCCGGTCCGAGATGGACTCTGCGGCCCATCAGGCGCCCGTCACCCGCGTCAGGAACGCCCGGATGTCGTCCAGTTCCTGCGGATGCAGGCCGTGCGGCATGGGGTAGGTGTGCCATTCCACCGGCTGTCCCTGCGCGGTCATCGCGTCCCGGCTGGTCTCGGCGTAGGTCATGGGCACCACCATGTCCATCGTGCCGTGCGCCATGAAGACCGGCGTGCCGGCGTTGGCGGGGTGGCGTTCCGCGGCCAGGGTGTTGCGCAGCGGCAGGTAGCCCGACAGGCCGATCAGGCCGGCCAGGCGCTCCGGGTGGCGCAGGCCGGTGTACAGGGCCGTGGCGCAGCCCTGCGAAAAACCGGCCAGCACGATGCGTTCGGCCGGGATGCCGCGCCGGTTCTCGCGCTCGATCAGTTCGGTGACCGCGTGGCGGGCGGCGCGCAGGCCGTCGATGTCCTCGCGCGCGTCGCGGTCCAGGCCGTACAGGTCGTACCAGGCGCGCATCGGCATGCCCCCGTTCAGGGTCACCGGGCGCACGGGAGCGTGCGGGAACACGAAACGCAGCGCCGGCAGGGCGGGGTGGATCAGTTCGGGCACGACGGGCTCGAAATCGTGGCCGTCGGCGCCCAGCCCGTGCAGCCAGATCACGCTGTGCGTGGGCTCGGGGCCGGTCGTGCGTTCGATGGTTTCCAGTGTCGGCGTCATTGGAAGGTCTCGTCCTCGAAATCCAGGGTCTTCAGGGTCTGGAACAGGGCGCGGTAGTGCTTGCGCGCCGGCTCGCGGCCCTGGGGCAGGGCGTCGTTGTCGCGGGCTTCCTTGCGGGCGGCACGGATCTGCGCGCGCAGGGACTGGATGTCCAGGCCGGGGAACCGCTCCAGCAGCCGCGTCAGGACTTCGTCGCTGTCGATCAGGCGATCGCGCAGTTCCTCCAGCCGGTGCATGGCGCGGGTCTCCTCGCGCGAACCGTTGGCCCACAGGTCGAGCTGGGCGCGCAGGGCGTCGGCGTCGGCATGGCGCATCAGCTTGCCGACGTAGTGCACCTGGCGGCGCCGGCCTTCGTTGCTGTGGATGCGCTGGGCCAGGGCGATGGCCTCGCGCAGCGGCTCGTCCAGCGGCAGCCGGGCCAGCTTGGCGGGAGGCAGCGCGATCAGTTCGCGGCCCAGGTCCAGCAGGGCGTGCATGTCGCGCTTGACCTGGGATTTGCTGGGCCGCCGGTCTTCCGGAAAGTCGTCCGGCGTGGCGGGCTGGGGCGTGTCATCCATGGGTTCGAGCATAAAATGGTCCGTGATTGTCTATGATAACCGTCTCACCCAGCGGATTTTGCATGAACCAACGAACCGACGATTTCCTCGATGTTCCCGCCCAGCAGGCCCAGTTCCGCGAACTGGTCGGCGATGCGCTGCGCCACGCCCGGAAGGCCGGCGCCTCGGATGCCGCCGTGGAAATCTCCGAAAGCCGGGGGCTGTCCGTCTCGGTGCGCCGGCGCGCCATCGAGACCATCGAGCAGACCCGCGACCGGTCGATGGCCGTGACGGTGTTCGCCGGCCAGCGCCGGGGCTCGGCCTCGACTTCCGATTTTTCCGCCGAGGCCCTGCGCCGCACCGTGGACGCGGCCTGGCACATCGCCCGCTACACCGCCGAGGATCCGGCCGCCGGCCTGCCCGAGCCCGAACTCTTCGCCCTGCATTACCCGGACCTGGACCTGCACCACCCCTGGGCCATCGACGCCGAGGGCGCGGCCCGCCTGGCGATCCAGGCCGAACGCGCCGCGCTGGCGACCAGCAAGCAGATCACCAACTCCGAAGGCGCCTCCCTGGACACCATGGAAGGCCATTTCATCCTGGGCAATTCGCGCGGTTTCCTGGGGGGGTATCCCTATTCGCGCCACAGCCTGTCGGTGGCGCCCATCGCTGGGCGCGGCGACGGCATGCAGCGGGACTATTGGTACACGTCCGCGCGCCGGGCCGGCGACCTGGCCGCGCCGGCCGAGGTGGGCCGCTACGCGGCGGAACGCGCCCTGTCGCGCCTGGGCGCGCGTCCGGTCAGGACCGGCCGTTATCCGGTGCTGTTCGAAGCCCCCCTGGCCGTCGGCCTGCTGGGCGCGCTGGTCCAGGCCGCCAGCGGCGGCGCGCTGTACCGCAAGGCCAGTTTCCTGCTGGACACGCTGGGCAAGTCCGTCCTGGCCGATCACGTCGACGTGGTCGAGAACCCCTACGTGCCCGGCGCCCAGGGCAGCTCGCCCTTCGACGCCGAGGGGGTCCGCCCGCAGGCCCGCCGGGTGGTGGACCAGGGCGTGCTCACGGGATATTTCCTGTCCACCTACACCGCCCGCAAGCTGGGCATGACGACCACCGGCAACGCGGGCGGCTCGCACAATCTCAGCCTGCGTTCGCGCCTGACCCGGCCGGACGACGACCTGCCCGCGTTGCTGCGCAAGATGGGCACCGGCCTGCTGGTCACCGAACTCATCGGCCAGGGCGTGAACTACGTCACCGGCGATTATTCGCGCGGGGCCTTCGGCTACTGGGTGCAGGACGGCGTCATCCGCCATCCCGTCCAGGAAATCACGATCGCCGGCAACCTGGCCGACATGTTCCGCCAGATCGTCGCCGTGGGGTCCGACGTCTATGCGCGCGGCGCCAAATCCACCGGTTCGGTGCTGATCGACCGCATGGCCGTCGCCGGGCTTTAGGCCGCGCGGCTTTCCACGCGGCGCGGCGTGCAGCGCGGGGACGCGCAGTGTAATATCGAAGGGCTTGGTAGCAATCTATACCAAATATTCCAACAGACAGGAGATCCTTCATCATGCAGCGTCGCGCATTTCTGAAAAAGGCGGGTCTGGGCGCGGTGGCGGGCACGGCGGCGGTCGCCGCCCCGGCCATCGCCCAGTCGGCCCCCCAGATCAACTGGAAGATGACCTCGACCTACGGGCCGTCGCTGCCGCCGCTCTTTTCGACGGCGCAGATGTTCTGCGAAATGGTCAAGGAAATCACCGACGGGAACTTCAACATCCGCCTGTATCCGGCCGGCGAACTGGTGCCGGGCTACGGCGTGATGGACGCCGTCGGCAACCGCACCGTGGAATGCGGCCAGACCGCGTCCTACTACTACTACGGCAAGGACCCCTCCTTCTGCTTCGACACGGCGGTGCCGTTCGGCCTGAACGTGCGCCAGATGAACGCCTGGATGTACGAGGGCGACGGCCTGAAGCTGATGCGCGAACTGTTCGCGCCGCGCGGCATCGTCAACTTCCCCCTGGGCAACACCGGCACCCAGATGGGCGGCTGGTACCGCAAGGAAATCAAGACGGTCGGCGACCTGAAGGGCCTGAAGATGCGCACGGCCGGCTTCGCGGGCGAAGTCCTGTCGCGCCTGGGCGTGATCCCGCAGCAGATTCCCCCCGGCGACATCTACCCGTCCCTGGAAAAGGGCGCGCTGGACGCCGTGGAATTCGTCGGCCCCGTGGACGACGAAAAGCTCGGCTTCCAGAAGGTTGCCAAATACTATTACTACCCGGGCTGGTGGGAAGGCTCGGCCCAGGTGTCGCTGTACGTCAACGACAAGGCCTACGCCGAACTGCCCAAGGCCTACCAGCGCGTCATCGACGTCGCCTCGCGCGCCGCGGGCTCGAAGATGGTCCAGGACTACGACGCCCACAACCCCGAGGCCCTGCGCCGCCTGATCGCCGGGGGCGCCGTGCTCAAGAGCTTCCCGCGCGAAGTCATGGACGCCTCGTTCGAGGCCTCCAACCAGGTCTACAAGGAATTCTGCGACAAGGATCCGGGCTTCAAGAAGATCTTCGACAACTACATGGCCTTCCGCGACAACATCGTGCCCTGGTTCCGCGTGGCCGAAGGTTCCTACGACAACTACCTGGGCGCCGCCCTGGCCCGGAAGAAGTAGTCTGGTTCCGGCGGGAAAACGTCTCCTGTCGTCCGACCTCCGCTGACTGGGCGGTCGGAAGCCCCGGCCCGAAGGCCTGGGTCCGGTTCATGCCGGATCCAGGCCTTTTCCGTTGGGGCCGCGCGTGGCGGATCGAGGCCATCGACGTCCCGGCGGATGCTCCGGCGGCTTAGGGAAATCGAGCACATTGAGAACATATGTTCTGTATTACCATGATTGTGCAACGTTTGGTTCAACACAATCGCTGCGGACGCCATTGGCCATGTCACCGCCGGCATCGCGCGTATCGCGGGCTCATCCCCAGGAGGACATGATGAAACTTTCTCAAGGCATTCCCGTACTGGCAGCCGCCGCCTTGTCATTGGCATGCGTGTCGGCGCAGGCGGCCGAACCCATCGCGCTGGGCTGGGTCGGCCCGCTGTCGGCGCCCGGGAATTATTCGAGTGGACAGGAGATGCGCTGGGCCGTCGAGATGGCCGTGGATGAAATCAATGCGGCCGGCGGCGTGCTGGGCCGCCCCCTGAAGGTTTTCTACGAAGACACCAAGGGCCAGCCGGCCGAGGGAAGCGCCGCAGCCGTGCGCCTCGTCACCAAGAACAAGGTTTCCGCCCTGTTCGGCGAATTCCACAGCTCGGTCGCGCTGGCCGAAATCGACGTCGCGCACAAGTACGGGGTGCCGTGGGTGGGCACCGAAGTCTGGTCCGACGCCGTTACCGCGAAGCAATATCCCGAAGTCTTCCGCCTGGCACCCTCCAACTCGCTGGTCTATGTGAAGGTCGCGAACTGGATCGCGGAACAGGGCTTCAAGCATGTCGCCACGGTGGCGGAAAACACCGATTTCGGCCAGGGCGGCGCGAAAGTGGTGATCGATACGCTCAAGGAAAAGGGCATCCAGGACACCCCGGCCACCATCGACCTGAACCAGCAGGACTTCACGCCATCGCTCATCCGCCTGATGAGCCAGGATCCGAAGCCCGATCTGCTGCAGATGGTCGTGGCCGGCCAGGCGCAGTACCAGATCGTCAAGCAGGCCTGCCAGCTCGGTTTCGCGCCCACGGCCGATACGAAAATGATCGGCTCTTCGGGGTTGTTGCAGAAGGATGTCTGGGAGGTCGACGGCGAGTGCGCCAAGCATCTGCTCATCGTCAACGTGGCCCTGCCCAAGGCCCAGTGGAACGACAAGGCGACGGCCTTCGCCAAAGGGTTCCAGGAGCGCTACCATCGCCCGCCCACCGGGGTCGCCATGGAAGCCTACGACACGGTCGGCGTCGTGGCCGCCGGGATCGAAAAAGCGGGGTCGAGCGATCCGAAGGCCATCATCCAGGGCCTGGAACAGGTCAAGTATACGGGCGTCAACGCCACCTATTCCTTTTCGACCGACAAGACGCCGGACTGGGCCTACCACCAGTTCATGGACGTGCCGTTCACCGTCATCCAATACACGGCGATGAACCAGTCGCCGGAGGAAGCCGCCATCGTCTACCCCAGGAAATGGGCGACGACGGACAAGATCCTGCCGACGAAGTAGCGCACGGGCGCGCGGGCGCGGACCGCCCGCGCGCGCCGGAACCACGACACAGCGGGAGAGTCATGTGAGCTACTTTTCGTTATTGACCGTCAATGGCCTGGTCGTCGGCCTGATCTATGCATTGACGGCGGCGGGGCTGACCCTGGTCTTTTCGGTATTGCGCGTCGTCAACTTCGGGCACGGCGCGCTCTACATGGTGGGCGGCTACGTCTCGTACTACGCCATCCGCTATCTGGGCATGCCGCCGCTGGGCGGGGTCGTCGCGGCCATGGTGGTCCTGTTCCTGTTCGGGGTGCTGTTCGAGATGCTGGTCATGCGCCCGGTCTACACCGACGAGGTCGAACGCAAGGACGAATACGCCATCATCGTCACGTTCGGCCTGACCATCCTGCTGTCGAATCTGGCCATCGTCGTGTTCGGTCCCTTCAGCAAGTCGCCCCCGTCCTTCATGGCGGGCACGCTCATCCTGGGGCCGCTCATCCTGCCCTACGACCGGCTCATCGCCGCGGTCGTCGCGATCGTGCTGCTGTGCGCCACGACCTGGTTCCTGGCGCGCACGTCGCTGGGCCAGGCCCTGGATGCCGTCAGCCAGAGCCGCGAGTCCGCCGCCGTCATCGGCATCAATCCGCGGCGCATGTACACCATCGCCTTCGGCCTGGGAGCGGCCTTGGCGGGCGGCGCGGGGGCGCTGATCGCGCCCGTGTTCGCCTTGTCGCCCAGCATGGGCGACCTGCCCGCCGTGCAGGCGTTCATCATCATCGTCATCGGCGGCATGGGGTCCGTGGGCGGCAGCATCATCGGCGGCATTCTCCTGGGCCTGGCCCAAAGCTGGGGGGTGGGCTATCTGCCGGACCCCAATCGCGCGCTGGCATATACGCAGGCCTTTGGCGCCGTGCTGCTGATCATCACGCTGCTGATCAGGCCCACGGGGCTGTTCGGCAGATCACACCTGAGGCTTGAATGATGCAGTCCGGAAACCCGCGGTCCTTGTCCGCCGGCGCGCTGGTCCAGGGCGTCCTGCTCGTGTTCGCCCTGCTGGTTCCCCTGTGGGGCGGCGCATACTGGGTCCACGTCGGCTCGCTGCTCTGGTACTACGCCATCCTGGCCTCCAGCTGGACGCTGCTGGCGGGCTTCGCCGGCCAGTTTTCGTTCGCGCACATGATGTTCGCCGCCCTCGGCGGCTATACATCCGCGCTGATCGTCATCCATCTGGGCACGGGCTACCTGGGTCTCGCCATCGTGGCCGGGGTCGTCCTGGCCATGGCCATCGGCGCGCTCATCGGGTTCATGGTGCTGCGGCTGTCGGGCCCCTATCTGGCCCTGTTCACGCTGGCGATTTCCGAAGTGCTGCGCATGGTCATCATCGCGGAAACGGGCCTCACGCGCGGCAGCCAGGGCCTGGAGGTGCCGCGGTTCTTCCCGGGGGATTCCGATGTCTCCTACTATTACCTGGGCCTGGCGCTGCTGGCGGGGTCGCTGTTGCTGATGGGGCTGCTGCTGCGCACGCGCATCGGCCTGTTCCTGCGCGCCATCCGCGAGGACGAAGGGGCCACCCAGGCAAGCGGCGTCCACACCACGCGCTACAAGATCCTGGTGTTCGTGGTGACCAGCGGCCTCGCGGCGATGGCGGGCATCTACTACGCCCACTTCGTCGGCATCCTCACGCCGAACATGATGATCCTGCCTGAAATGGGCATCGTGATCGCCATGGCCGTCATCGGCGGCATCGAAAGCCTGCCCGGCGCCGTCGTCGGCGCCGCCATCGTCTACCTGCTGTCGGAAGCCTTGCGCGACTACGGGGAGATGCGTTTCGTGCTGCTTGGGCTCGCGCTGATCCTCGTGCAGCGGTTCGCCCGCAACGGGTTCTTCCCGGTGGTCGAGCGCCTCGGCCGGCGCAAGGTCCGGGCCGCCGCCCCCGGCGCCCCTGTGGATGAGTGCAATGCCAACTGATACCGTACCGCCCTTTTTCGCCGCGCACGGCCTGTCCAAGCACTTCGGCGGGATCCGGGCCGTCGCCGACCTGTCCCTGGAGATCGACCAGGGTGAAATCATCGGCCTGATCGGGCCCAACGGGTCCGGCAAGACGACGTCCATCAACATGCTGGCCGGCGCGCTGCATCCCGACAGCGGATCGATCCGGCTGGCCGGCATGGCGCTGAACGGCCAGCCGGCCCATTTCTTCGCGCGTCACGGGGTGGCGCGGACTTTTCAGGTGCCGCGCCTGTTTCGCCGCATGAGCGTGCTGGAAAACCTGGTCGTGCCCGCGCTTTCCAATCCCCGTGCCTCGCGCGCGCATGCGGAACGCAAGGCGCGCGAGGTCCTGGAATTCCTGAGGCTGGATCGCCTGACCCATGAGTACGCACGGGCGCTCTCCGGCGGTCAGCAGAAGCTGCTGGAAGTAGGGCGTGCGCTGATGCTGGAGCCCAGGCTGATCCTGCTGGACGAGCCGTTCGCCGGCGTCCATCCGCGCCTGCTGGAGCAGATCATCGACCACATCAAGGCGCTGAACCGGCAGGGACTGACCATCATGATCGTCGACCATAATCTGGATGCCATCCGGTCCGTCGTGCGGCGAACGGCCGTGATGGCCCGGGGCGTCAAGATCGCCGATGGCGCGGCCGACGACGTGCTGCGCGATCCGGACGTCGTCCATGCCTACACGGGGTCGCGCAAGGACAGGGAGGGCCGGGCCCATGGTTGACACGTCCGCCGCCGCGACCGCCGCCGCGTCGCGGCCCTACTACGAAACACGCCCTCATCTCATGGGCGAGGCGATCGTCGCGGGCTATACCCGCGACATTGACATCCTGCAGGGGCTGTCCGCCGGTGCCTGGCGGGGGCGCATCTCGTGCGTCGTCGGCCCGAACGGCACGGGAAAGTCCACCCTGCTCAAGGCGCTGTTCGGCTTCCTGCGACCCAGCGCCGGCCGCATCCTGCTCGATGGTCGGGAGATCACCGGCAATCCGCCCTACCGCATGCTTGCCCTGGGCATCGCGTATCTGCCGCAGCGTCCCAGCCTGTTCCCGCACCTGACCGTCGAGTCGAACCTGCGCCTGGGCCTGTGGCATGCCAGCCTGAAGAAGGCCGAAATCAACCAGCGTCTGGAAAGCGTGTTCGAACGCTTCCCCGTGATCCGGGAGAAGCGCCGCCAGCCCGCCGGCCAGTTGTCGGGAGGGCAGCAGCGCCAGGTGGAAATCGCGCGCAGCCTGATGGCCGATCCTTCCGTCTACCTGATCGACGAACCCACGGCGGGCATCGACCCGCAAACCAGCGAAGGCATCTACGATATCGTTGCGAGTCTGGCGCATGATCTGAACAAGGCCGTGCTGCTGGTGGACCAGGACATCCGCGCCGCGCTGGACATCACCGACCATGTGTACGTCGTCAAGAGCGGCGCCGTCGCCGCGAGCGGCCCGCGCGAGTCCTTCGGCGGCGACACCGACGCACTGGTGGCGCGCTGGCTGTACGCCAGCGGCGAATAGGCTGGGCCTTCCGCCGTTGGCGCCGGACGGAGGATTTGTCTACCTGGGACTGTCCGGGTACAATGGTAGGATTTTCGTTTGGGTTTACACCGTACGGGCTATGGGACCGGCCTTGGCCGCCCTCATATAAAGCCCTGGCGGAGCAGGCGAAAATCCTTTCATTCATTTCATCAGGAACACCATCATGAAGACCTTTGTGGCCAAGCCGCATGAAGTCAAGCGTGACTGGTTTGTGATCGACGCCAAGGGCAAGGTCCTGGGTCGTGTGGCCAGCGAAGTCGCACGCCGCCTGCGTGGCAAGCACAAACCGGAATTCACGCCGCACGTGGATACGGGCGATTACATCGTCGTCATCAACGCCGCCGATATCGTCGTCACGGGCGCCAAGGCGCAGGACAAGCGCTACTACCGTCACTCCACCTATCCGGGCGGGATCACGGAAACCAACTTCCAGAAGATGCAGCAGCGCTTCCCCGGACGCGCCCTGCAGAAGGCGGTCAAGGGCATGCTGCCCAAGGGCCCCCTGGGCTACGCCATGGCGAAGAAGCTGAAGGTCTATGCCGGTGCCGAGCACCCGCATACCGCGCAGCAGCCGCAACCCCTGGACTTCTGAGGATAGGCCATCATGATCGGTAACTGGAATTACGGCACTGGCCGCCGCAAGACGTCTGTGGCGCGGGTGTTCCTGAAAAAAGGCACGGGCAAGATCGTCGTCAACGGCCGCCCCGTCGATGAGTACTTCGCTCGCGAAACCGGCCGCATGGTCGTGCGCCAGCCGCTGGAAGTGACCAACCACCTGGAATCGTTCGACTTCCACGTCAACGTCCACGGCGGCGGTGAATCCGGCCAGGCCGGCGCCGTGCGTCACGGCATCACGCGTGCCCTGATCGACTACGACGAAACCCTGAAGTCGCCGCTGAAGCAAGCGGGCCTGGTGACCCGCGACGCCCGCGAAGTCGAGCGCAAGAAGGTCGGCTTCCACAAGGCCCGCCGGCGCAAGCAGTTCAGCAAGCGCTGATCCCGCATCCGGGCGGCTTGCCGCCCGGCGCCAGAAAAAACGCCATCCGTCCGGATGGCGTTTTTTCGTTGCGCGCCCGGCATGGGCGCGCGCCCGCGGGCATCGTGCGGCGCTGCCGCACGTGCCATAATCTAGGAAAATCCCCGCCCCGCTTCCGTGGCGGGCGGATCTTTTTCAGGACAGCAGACAGGATTCCACCGCATGAGCACCAACACTGCGACACCCATCAAGGCCGGCATCGTCGGCGGCACCGGCTACACGGGCGTGGAGCTGCTGCGCCTGCTGTCGCAGCACCCGGGCGTCCAATTGCACGCCATCACGTCCCGCAAGGAATCCGGGATGCCGGTGGCCGACATGTTCCCCAATTTGCGCGGCCACGTGGACCTGCGCTTCCAGACGCCCGAGGAAGCCGCTCTCGACCAGTGCGACGTGGTGTTCTTCGCCACGCCGCACGGCGTGGCCATGGAACAGGCGCGCGGCCTGCTGGACCACGGCGTGCGGGTGATCGACCTGGCGGCCGATTTCCGCCTGCAGGACGTCGATACCTTCCAGCAGTGGTACAAGATGCCGCACAGCAGCCCCGACGTGCTCAAGGAAGCCGTCTACGGCCTGCCCGAACTGGACCGCGACCGCATCCGCCAGGCCCGGGTCGTGGGCAATCCCGGCTGCTATCCGACCACGGTCCTGCTGGGGCTGGCGCCGGTGCTGCAGGCCGGGCGCCCCCTGGTCGACACCGCGCACGTCATCGCCGACTCGAAGTCCGGCGTGTCGGGGGCGGGGCGCAAGACCCAGGTCGGCTCCCTGTTCTCGGAAGCCGCGGACAATTTCGCGGCCTACGGCGTGGCCGGGCACCGCCACCATCCGGAAATCTCCGAATGCCTCGCGCGCATCGCGGGCGCGCCGGTGGGCCTGACCTTCGTGCCGCACCTGGTGCCCATGATCCGGGGCATGTTCTCCACCCTGTACCTGCGCATCCTGCCGGATGCCCTGGACACTGACTTCCAGGCGCTGTACGAACGGCGCTACGCCGACGAACCCTTCGTCGACGTCATGCCGGCGGGCAGCCTGCCGCAGACGCGCTCGGTGCGCGCCTCGAACATGCTGCGCATCGCCGTGCACCGGCCCGCGGACGGCGACACGCTGGTGGTGCTGGTGGTCCAGGACAACCTCGTCAAGGGCGCCGCGGGCCAGGCCGTGCAGAACATGAACCTGATGTTCGGCCTGCCGGAAACCACCGGCCTGCGGCACGTGGCGGTTCTGCCCTGACGGGGACTCGCATGAAGCAACCCTCCCCTGCGCGCGGCGGCGGTTTCAGCAGCTGGCTGGTGCGCGGCCTGTCCCGGCTCGTGCTGCTGCTGGTGGTGTTCGTCATCGGGGCGCTGGCCATGCATTTCGGCATGCACGCGCAGGACCGCGCCGAACTCCAGGCGCGGCAGTCCCGGATCGAATCCCTGCAGGCCGAACTGTCCCGCGCCCAGGCCGATCTGGCGGCCCTGCGCAGCGAGGCCGAAGTCCAGGCCGGCACCCAGCGCGTGCTCCAGGACAGGAACGCCGAATTGCAGCAGGAACTGGGCCGCACCCGCGACCAGCTGGCCTTCTATGAACAGCTGATTCCGCCGGGGCCGGCGGGCGCCGTGGCGGTGCGTGCCTTCGATATCCAGGCCGACGGCGAGTTCCTGCGCTACCGGGTGCTGCTGACGCGCAACGCCGCGCCCCAGGCGGAACCCTTCAAAGGCCGCATGCGATTCGTGGCCAATGGCCGTTCGCAGGGCAAAGCCGTTAAAATCGAACTCAGCCCGCCGGTGGCCCCCGCCGCCGGCGAGGCCGCCGCATCCGCCCCGGGGGCGGATCCGCTGGCCCTGGTCTTCGACCAGTTCCAGCGCAGTACGGGCGTCCTGCAACGAGTGCCGGATCTGTCGATCCAGTCGGTCCGACTCGAGATCCTCGAAGGCGACACGGTCCGGGCCTCCCAGGACGCCGATCTGAATCGCGCGGTTTCCGACCACGCAGGAGTCTTGCCTTGAGCACCATCGAACACGCGGATCTCGACGTTCCGCCCAGCCCCCTGATCTTCACCGACGCCGCCGCCGCCAAGGTCCGCGAGCTGCTGATCGAGGAAAACAACCCCGGTCTGAAGCTGCGGGTCTTCGTCCAGGGGGGCGGCTGCTCGGGCTTCCAGTACGGCTTCACCTTCGACGAGGACGTGGCCGAGGACGACACCACCATCGAACGCGACGGCGTCCAACTGCTGGTGGACCCCATGAGCTTCCAGTACCTGGTCGGTTCCGAGATCGACTACAAGGACGACCTGGAAGGCTCGCAGTTCGTCATCCGCAACCCCAACGCCAACACCACCTGCGGCTGCGGGTCTTCGTTCTCGCCCTGATTCCGTCCTGATCAGACAGGGTACAGGCAGCCGGCGATGGTCGCGCGCCGCGCGCCCGTGACGGCGGGCAGGCAGGCGGGACGGCCCTGGATGTGCGCCTGCGCGAGCCAGGCGAAGGCCAGCGCCTCGACGTCCTGGGCGGGCACGCCGCAGGCGTCCGTGGTCGTCAGGCGGCAGGGCAGGGCTCGCGCCAGGGCGGCCATGAAGACCGGGTTCCGGGCGCCGCCGCCGCACGCCAGGATTTCCCGTGTGCCCGGCGCATGCCGGCGCACGGCCGCGGCGATCGTCTCCACCGACAGGCATAGCAGCGTGGCTTGGACGTCGGCGGGTTCCGGCCGGGTGTCCGCGGGCAGGGCGTCGAGCCGGCCGTCCAGCCAGGCCAGGCTGAACAGGTCGCGTCCGGTCGATTTCGGCGGCGCCAGGTCGAGCCAGGGCTCGGCCAGCAGCGCGGCCAGCAGCCCGTCGTGGCGGCGGCCTCGCGCCGCCCAGGCGCCGTCGCGGTCGTAGGGCTGGCCCAGGTGGCGCCGGGCCCAGGCATCCATCAGCATGTTGGCCGGTCCGGTGTCGAAGCCGCGCACCGGGTCTTCCAGCACGGTCAGGTTGGCGATCCCGCCCAGGTTCAGGACCGCGCGGCCCGCGCCGCAGCCGAAGCGCGCGGCGTGGAAGGCCGGTACCAGCGGGGCGCCTTGCCCGCCGGCGGCGACGTCGCGGCTGCGAAAATCCGCCACGACCGCGATGCCGGCGTGCTCCGCCAGCCGCGCCGGCGCATTGATCTGGATGGTATAGCCCGATTCGGGCGCGTGGCGCACGGTCTGGCCGTGGGCGCCGATGGCGTGTACGCGGGCGGCGGGCAGGCCGGCCTGGGCCAGCAGGTCGCGTACGACGGCCGCATAGCAGTCCGCCAGCGCGTTGGCCGCCCGGGCCGCCCGGGCGAGCTCGTCGGGGCCGGGGGCGTTCAGGGCCAGCAATTCATGGCGCAGTTCGTCCGGCAAGGCCAGGCCGGCGCTGGCCAGGATCCGGATCGCGCCGCCGGCCAGGTCCGCCAGCACGCCGTCCACGCCGTCCGTGCTGGTGCCCGACATCAGGCCGATGTACGGCTCGGTTTCCCGGTCGGGGGCCATGCCGCGGCTATTGCTGGGCGACCTGGATGCGGCTGTCCTGCAGCCGCGCCATCAGTTCGATCTGCGGCTGGTAGCGGGCCACCACGGTCTGGAAGGCCTTGCGGTCGGCCGCGTCCAGCGTGCGCGCCACCGGCAGGTCCACGGACAGCGGATCGACCGGCTGCTTGTCGATGCGGAATTCGTAGTGCAGGTGCGGGCCGGTCGCCCATCCGGTCGACCCCACGTAGCCGATCAGCTGGCCCTGCTGGACGCGGTCGCCCTTTTTCAGGCCCTTGGCGAACCGGCTCTGGTGGGCGTACAGCGTGGAGTACTTGCCGAAGTTCTTCAGGATGATGACGTTGCCGTAGCCGTTCTGCTGGCCGATGAATTCGACCGTGCCGTCGGCCGTGGCGTGGATCGGCGTTCCCGCGGGCGCCGCGTAGTCCACGCCCTTGTGGCCGACCCATTTCTTGTGGATCGGGTGCATGCGCATGCCGAAGCCCGAGCTGATGCGGGTGAACTTGATCGCGGTGCGCAGGAAGGCGCCCTTCAGGCTGGCGCCGGAAAAGTCGTAGTAGCCGCCGGGCTCCTGGCCGTTCTGGAACCAGACCGCGCTGTAGGTCTTGCCCCGGTTGATGAATTCCAGGGCGCGGATGTGGCCGGTGCCGACTTCCTCGCCGTCGTGCATGTAGGCGTCGTAGACGATGCGGAAGCGGTCGCCCTTGCGCAGGTCCTTCAGGAAGTCGATGCGGCTGCCCAGGATGTCCACCATTTCCATGGTGATGGCATCGGGGATCTGCGCCTGGTCGGCCGCGCCGAACAGGGAGCTGGAGATCTCGCCCTCGGCGATGCGGGTTTCGCGCGCGGCGGCGATGGTGCGTTCCTGGGCGGAGAAGCCTCCGTCCGCGGGCCGGACTTCGAGCCAGGCGGAATCCACGCCGGACTTGACGGTGGCGCCCGGCGTATGGGCGTAGCGCAGCCACACCATCCGGCCCCGGTCGTCCAGGGCGGCCTGCACCGTGCGGCCGGGGTAGAGCTTGTAGATGGAACGCGCGCGTTCGTCGTGCGTCAGGAAGGTCAGCAGGCCGTCTTCGTTCACGCCCAGGCGGTTCAGCAGGTCGGCCACCGTGTCGCCGCGGCGGATGCGGGTCGAGGCGATGTAGGGCGCGGCGTCGTGGGCCGCCCGGGCGCCCAGGGGCGGCAGGTCGAGCGTCTGGCGGGCCTGGAAGACGGGTTCCGGAGGAGCGGAGGGCTGGACGACGGCCAGTGCGGCCGCGGTCAGGAACAGGCCGCCGGCGGCGAACAACAGACTGCGGGTGATGTGACGGCGGCGTTGCGGCTGGGGGGCCTCGGGCATCATGGGCGAAATCGGTGTGGTGGATTCAGGCTGCACTTGTCCTGGGCGAGGAGGGGGGTTCTGCTAACATGAGATCCCCGCCGCCCGGACTGGCGTCGAATATGTTGTACAGAAGCTGCGATGGCACGTTATGCTAGCGCATACCTGCTGTTTTTTCGAGCGGTTTTTCATTTTTTTCTGGTAAAAGCGTATATCATGTCGTCCCCCTCCGACCCCGTCGACCCCCGGATCGCCGAAGATCTGCGCGTGGCCCAGCGGGGTTGCGACGAATTGCTCGTCGTCTCCGAATTCGCCGCCAAGCTGGCCCGCAGCCGCGCCACCGGCACGCCCCTGCGCATCAAGCTCGGCCTGGATCCCACCGCGCCCGACATTCACCTGGGCCACACGGTGGTGCTGAACAAGATGCGCCAGCTGCAGGATCTCGGCCATACGGTGATCTTCCTGATCGGCGACTTCACCGCCCAGATCGGCGATCCCAGCGGCCGCAACGCCACCCGCCCGCCGCTCACGCCCGAACAGATCCGCGAAAACGCCAAGACCTACTACGCCCAGGCCAGCCTGGTGCTGGACCCCGATCGCACGGAAATCCGCTACAACTCCGAATGGTGCGATCCGCTGGGCACGCGCGGCCTGATCCAGCTGGCGTCGCGCTACACCGTGGCCCGCATGATGGAACGCGACGACTTCACCCGCCGCTTCAAGGGCGGCGTGCCGATTTCGGTGCATGAGTTCCTGTACCCGCTGCTGCAGGGCTACGATTCGGTGGCCCTGAAGGCCGACCTCGAACTGGGCGGCACCGACCAGAAGTTCAACCTGCTGGTGGGCCGCGAACTGCAGAAGGAATACGGCCAGGAACCCCAGTGCGTCCTGACGATGCCGCTGCTGGAAGGCACCGACGGGGTCGAGAAGATGTCCAAGTCCAAGGGCAACTACATCGGCATCACAGAAGCGCCGGATTCCATGTTCGGCAAGCTGATGTCGATCTCCGACACCCTGATGTGGCGCTATTTCGAATTGCTGTCCTTCCGCTCTCTGGAGGACATCGGCGCCCTGCAGGCGGAAGTCACCGCCGGCCGCAATCCGCGCGACGCCAAGGTCCTGCTGGCCCGAGAGATCGTCGACCGGTTCCACGGCGCGGGCGCGGGCGCGCGCGCGCTGGACCAGTTCAACGCCCGGTTCCGCGACGGCGCGATCCCCGAGGACATGCCCGAAGTCACCGCCGGGGCCGCGCCCATGGGCATCCTCAAGGTCCTGCGCGAATCGGGGCTGGCGGCCTCGGCGTCCGAGGCCCAGCGCAACATCGAGCAGGGCGGCGTGCGCATCGACGGTGACCGCGTCGAGGACAAGTCCCTGCTGCTGCCGGCGGGCACCTACGTCATGCAGGTCGGCAAGCGCAAGTTCGCCCGGGTCACCCTGACCTGAGCCCGAAGCACCCACGGAGGACCCCATGAAACTGCACAGCGAATCCTTCCCCGACCAGGGGGTCATTCCCGAACGCAACGCCTTCGCGCGGGTCGATCCGCAAACCCACGTCACCCTGGCCGGCAACCGCAATCCGCACCTAGCCTGGACGGACGTGCCCGAGGGCACGCGATCCTTCGCGGTCCTGTGCGTCGATCCGGACGTGCCGACGCGGCCCGACGACGTCAACCAGGAAGGCCGCGAAGTCCCGGCCGACCTGCCGCGCACCGACTTCTTCCACTGGGTCCTGGTGGACGTGTCGCCCGACACGCGCGCCATCGCCGAAGGCGACTACTCCAACGGCATCACGCCGCGCGGCAAGGCCGGCCCCCTGGCCCTGGACGGCACGCGGCAGGGCCTGAACGACTACACCGGCTGGTTCGCCGCCGACCGCGACATGAACGGCGACTACTTCGGCTACGACGGCCCCTGCCCGCCCTGGAACGACGCGCGGGTCCACCGCTACGTCTTCACGGTCTACGCGCTGGACGTGGCCGAGCTGGGCGTGTCCGGCCGCTTCACCGGCGCGCAGGCCCTGGAGGCCATGCGGGGACACGTCCTGGCCCAGGCTTCCCTGACCGGCACCTATACCCTGAACCCCCGCCTGCACGCCCTGTAGGCGCGCGGGGGTTCGCGCTAGAATGACCCGATTTCCCCGATCTTTCTGAACTTTCTGCCTCCAGGACCACTACCTCATATGTTTGACCGTTCCCGCACCCTCGATCAGGCCGACCCGGACATCTGGGCCGCCATCCAGCAGGAAAACGTCCGCCAGGAACAGCACATCGAGCTGATCGCCTCGGAAAACTACGCCAGCCCGGCCGTCATGCAGGCCCAGGGCACGCAACTGACCAACAAGTACGCCGAAGGCTATCCCGGCAAGCGCTACTACGGCGGCTGCGAGTACGTGGACGTGGTCGAACAGCTGGCCATCGACCGCCTGAAGGCGATCTTCGGCGCGGAAGCCGCCAACGTGCAGCCGAACTCCGGCTCCCAGGCCAACCAGGGCGTGTACATGGCCGTGCTCAAGCCGGGCGACACCGTGCTGGGCATGAGCCTGGCCGAAGGCGGCCACCTGACGCACGGTTCGCCGGTGAACGCCTCCGGCAAGCTGTACGACTTCCATTCCTATGGCCTGGACGCCAACGAGGTCCTGGACTACGACAAGCTCGAGGAACTCGCGCGCACCCTCAAGCCCAAGCTGATCGTCGGCGGCGCCTCGGCCTATTCGCTGCACATCGACTTCGAGCGCATGGCGCGCATCGCCCACGACAACGGCGCCCTGTTCATGGTGGACATCGCCCACTACGCGGGCCTGGTGGCCGGCGGCGTCTACCCGAACCCGGTGCCGCACGCCGACTTCGTCACCTCGACCACCCACAAGTCCCTGCGCGGCCCGCGCGGCGGCGTGATCATGATGAAGGCCGAATTCGAGAAAATCGTCAATTCCGCCATCTTCCCCGGCATCCAGGGCGGTCCGCTGATGCACGTCATCGCCGCCAAGGCCGTGGCCTTCGGCGAGGCCCTGCAGCCCGAATTCAAGGCCTATGCCGCCCAGGTGGCCGCCAATGCCCGCGTGCTGGCCGACACCCTGGTCAAGCGCGGCCTGCGCATCGTGTCCGGCCGCACCGAAAGCCACGTGATGCTGGTGGACCTGCGCGCCAAGGGCATCACCGGCAAGGCCGCCGAAGCCGTCCTGGGCCAGGCGCACATCACGGTCAACAAGAACGCCATCCCGAACGATCCGGAAAAGCCCTTCGTCACCAGCGGCATCCGCCTGGGCACGCCGGCCATGACCACGCGCGGCTTCAAGGAAGCCGAGGCGGAACTCACCGGCAACCTGATCGCCGACGTGCTCGACAACCCCGATGATGCCGACAACATCGCCCGGGTGCGCGCGCAGGTCAACGAGCTGACCGCGCGCCTGCCGGTCTATCGCTAAACCAACCGGAACGGGCGCCCGCGCGCCCGCAGCGCAGATGAAGTGTCCGTTCTGCAGTTGTGCCGATACCCAGGTCGTGGATTCCCGGGTCTCCGAGGAAGGCGACACGATCCGCCGCCGCCGCCGCTGCACGGCCTGCGACCGCCGCTTCACGACCTACGAGCGGGTCGACCTGATGATGCCTTCCATCGTCAAGCGCAACGGGACCCGGGTGGATTTCGACCCGGCCAAGCTGCATGGCAGCATGGCGCTCGCGCTGCGCAAGCGCCCGGTCAGCGCGACGGCGCTGGACGCCGCCGTGGCGCGCATCCAGGAACGCCTGATGACCAGCGGCCAGCGCGAAGTGCCGTCCGACCATGTCGGCGAACTGGTAATGTCGGAATTGCGCCAGCTCGACCCGGTGGCCTACGTGCGCTTCGCCTCGGTCTACCGCAGCTTCGAGGACCTTCGGGAATTCGTCCAGGCCATCGACGAATTCCGCCGCGCGGATGATGCCGATGACACGGACTGAGAATACCCCTCCATCGGGCCCCGTTTTCTCCACCGAGGACCACCGCTGGATGCGGCGCGCCCTCCGGGTGGCCGAGCAGGCGATGTTCGTCAGCAGTCCGAATCCCCGCGTCGGCTGCGTGCTGGTGCGCGACGGCCGCTGGCTGGCCGAGGGCAGCACCCAGCGGGCGGGCGGGCGCCACGCCGAGGCACAGGCCCTGCACGAAGCCGCCCTCCAGGGCGTGGACGTGCGCGGCGCCACGGCCTATGTCACACTGGAACCCTGCAGCCACACGGGCCGCACGCCGCCGTGCGCCGACGCGCTGGTCTCGGCCGGCGTCGCGCGGGTGGTGGTCGCGCTCCGGGACCCCAACCCCAAGGTGGCCGGCGGCGGCATCGAACGGCTGCGGGCCGCCGGCATCCAGGTCGACGTCGGCCTGTTCGCCGAGGACGCCCTGGCGCAGAATCCCGGCTTCTGCGCCAGGATGACGCGCGGCACGCCCTGGCTGTGGCTGAAGTCCGCCTCGTCCTTCGACGGGCGCATGGCCTTGCCGGACGGGCGCTCGCAATGGATCACGGGGGACGCCGCCCGCGACGACGGGCACCGCTGGCGGGCCCGGGCCTGCATGGTGCTAACCGGCATCGGCACGGTCCTGGCCGACGATCCCATGCTGGACGTGCGCGCGGTCGAAACCCCGCGCCAGCCGATCCGCGCCGTGCTGGACACGCAGTTTGTCCTGGGCGAGCAGGCCCGGATCATCAACGGCGATCCGGTCTGGATCTTCACCGCGCGGCCCGATGCCGGCAAGGCCGCCCGCCTGGCGGCGCGCAACGTGCGCGTCATCGCGCTGCCCGCGGACGAGCGCGGCGGCCTCTCCCTGGAGGCGCTGGCGCGCTGGCTGGGGGACCACGAGATCAACGAGGTCCACGTCGAGGCCGGCGCGCGGCTGCAGGGCGCGCTGGTCCAGGCCGGCCTGGTCGACGAATGGGTGGCCTACCTTGCGCCCAGCGTCCTCGGCGACGGCCAGGGCCTGGCGGCGCTGCCGACACCCATCGAGGGCCTGGACCGGGCCTATCGGTATGAATTCCTGGACGTCCTGCCGCTGGGCCGGGACATGCGCCTGCGCTTGCGCGATCCGGCCCGCTGGCGGACGCTGGTCGAGGCCTGCGGCTTGAAAATGGGGTAATCCATGTTCACTGGTATCGTCGCGGCCGTGGGCCGCATCACCGAAGTCCGTCCCCTGGGGGACGGCGAGGACGCGGGCGTGCGCCTGTTCATCCAGGCCGGCAGCCTGCCGC
Source organism: Castellaniella denitrificans (assembly GCF_042653765.1). Taxonomy (NCBI): domain Bacteria; kingdom Pseudomonadati; phylum Pseudomonadota; class Betaproteobacteria; order Burkholderiales; family Alcaligenaceae; genus Castellaniella; species Castellaniella denitrificans. The sequence goes on from NZ_JBHSEZ010000009.1 coordinate 41,509, forward strand.
TGGCGGCGACCCGCCTGGGCGACTCGATCGCCATCCAGGGCGCCTGCATGACGGCCGTCGCCCTGCACGGGGACGCGTTCGAGGTCGACGTCTCGCGCGAAAGCCTGGACCGCACCTGCGGCCTGGACCGGCCCGGCGAGGTCAATCTGGAACACGCCCTGCGGCTGGGCGACAGCCTGGACGGGCATCTGGTGTCCGGCCACGTCGACGGCGTGGGCCGCGTGACCTGCTTCGACGCCGTGGGGGAATCGACCGAACTGCGCATCATCGTCCCGGCCCATCTGTCGAAATACCTAGCCTACAAGGGCTCGGTCACGGTCAACGGCGTCAGCCTGACGGTCAACCGGGTGGACGACCAGGAAGAGGGCACGGAGATCTCCATCAACCTGATCCCGCACACCGTCCAGGTCACGACCCTGCGCAACCTGGAAGTCGGCTCTCCCGTCAATCTCGAGATCGACCTGATCGCCCGCTACGTCGAGCGCATGGTCGGCGGCATGGGGGCGGCCGCGCCCGCGGGCCTGGGCGCCGCCTGAGCGCCCGGACGTGCGCTGCATGCGTCCTGGTCTCGGCCCGGCGCGCACCGCCGGCCGTGCCAGGTCCGGATCAGGCCCTGACGAATCGGGCATTCTTCTGTTAGAATAGCGGACTTCGTCTGCCGCCATGGCGTGCGGGCGTGCAGGACAGGTGGCCGAGTGGTTGAAGGCGCACGCCTGGAAAGCGTGTATACGTGAATAGCGTATCGGGGGTTCGAATCCCCCCTTGTCCGCCAGGACTCGAGCCCTTGATTCCACCCGGAATCAAGGGCTTTTTCATTAGCGCTGCCTCGATGATCACATTCCAGCAAGCGCCGGTCCCGGCGCTGCGTCCTTTCATCGACCGACTGTGGGGCTGGGAAGCGGCTCCCGGCGAGTCCATCGCCCTGCCGGCCCTGCTGCCGGGCACCGGCGCCGAACTGTATTTCCATTATGGCGCGCCCTTCCGCCCGTGTGTGGCGGGCGTCCCGGCGGCGTCCCTGGGGAAGGGCCACCTGCTCTGCCTGCGCAGCGCCGTCCTGGACCTGGCGCCTCAGTCCGGGGTCGGGTTCGTCGCGGTCCGCTTCAGGGCCGGCGCGGTGTGCCGGTTCGTGCCGATGGCGGAATCCGCGCTGCGGGACGAGGCGCCGTCGTTCGCCCAGGTCTGGGGACCGGAGGGCCGGATCCTGCTGGATCGGCTGTCGGACGCGGCGGACCGGATCGAGCGCGCCGGGCTGCTGCAGCGTTTCCTGCTGGCCCGCCTGCGTCCCGAGGCCGCCGACCCGTGGGTCGAGGCGGGCATGGCCCTGGCGTACCGGGAAGGCGGGCGGCTGCGGATGGATGGCCTGGCGGGCAGGCTGGGCCTGGGGCGCAGGCAGCTTGAACGGCGCTGGCGGGTGCGGACAGGCCAGTCGCCGGCGGAATTCGCGCGCCTGGCGCGATTCCAGCGTACGGTGCGCCGCCTGATGCTGGACCGGCGGGTGCGCGTCGTCGACGCGGCGCTGGAAGGCGGGTACTGGGACCAGGCGCATTTCGTCCGGGATTTCGGATGCCGGGTCGGCATCGCACCGGGCGCCTGGCTGGCGGCGGCGCGGGCCAGGACGCATTTCTACAATACCCGCCTGGAGGCGGCTGGCATGCTGTGCGCTCCATCCCGTTTGGATGAAGGAAGCATGCCATGTACATTTTGATGGTGGAATTGCGCGGCCGCCCGGAGCGCCTGGACGAACTGGAGTCGGTGCTGCGTTCGCTGGCCGCGGTGGCCGGGACCGAGCCCGGCATCGCCTGCTATGCCGCGCAGCGCCGCGAGGATCGGCCCGATGTGTTCCTGCTGTGCGAATGGTACCGGGACGAGGCCGCCTGGGAAGCGCACATGGCGCTGGAGCCGGTGCGCGAGGCGCTGGGGCGCTTCGATGCGCTGCTGGCCGCGCCGCCCGGGATCACGCGCTGCGCCCCGGTGGCGCTGGCGTGCTGGCAGGCCTGACCGGCCGCGCGCCGCCGGGCTTCAGTCCATGCCCGGCACGGTGTTGGAAAAGCCGCAGTCCACGTGCAGGATCTCGCCGGTGATGCCGCTGGCCAGGTCCGACAGCAGGAAGGCGGCGGCGTTGCCGACGTCCTCGATGGTGACGTTGCGGCCCAGGGGGGACTGGGATTCCACGTACTTCAGCATGTTGGAGAAGTCGCGGATGCCGCTGGCCGCCAGGGTCTTGATCGGACCGGCGGAGATGCCGTTGGCGCGCAGGCCCTTCCTGCCCAGGGACCGGGCCAGGTAGCGCACGCTGGCTTCCAGGGACGCCTTGGCCAGGCCCATCATGTTGTAGTTGGGGATGGCTTTTTCCGCGCCCAGGTAGGTCAGGGTCAGGACCGAGCCGTTGCGGCCTTCCAGCATCGGCAGGGCGGCCTTGGCCAGGGCGGGGAAGCTGTAGGCGGAAATGTCGTGGGCGATGCGGAAGTTCTCGCGCGTCATGCCGTCCAGGAAGTCGCCTTCCAGCGCGTCGCGCGGAGCGAAGCCGATGGAATGCACCAGGCCGTCCAGTCCGTCCCAGTGCTCGCGCAGGGTGGCGAAGGTGGATTCGATCTGGGCGTCGTCGGCGACGTCGCAGGGGATGACGATGCTGCTGCCGAGTTCCTCGGCGAAGCCGCGCACCCGGCCTTCGAAACGCTCGCCGACATAGGTGAGGGCCAGTTCGGCGCCCTGGGCGCGGCAGGCATGCGCGATGCCGTAGGCGATGGATCGGTTCGAGAGTACGCCGGTGATCAGGAGGCGTTTGCCGTTAAGAAAACCCATGGTGTGTTCCAGTCTAGACAGTTTAATTGGAGCGAAGATCTCTCCACCTCGCCGCCTGCATGCGGCTCGGATTCGTCAGGCACGGAACAGTCCGCGGGGACTGTTCCGTGACCGGACTCATCCTTGTACATCCGTTCCCGGTACGCGCAGGCGCTGGCCGGCGGACAGGGAGGACCCCTTCAGGTTGTTGAGCTTGCGCAGGGCGTCCACCGAGGTGTTGTAGCGCCGCGCCAGCGAATACAGGGTGTCGCCCTGGCGGATCGTGTGGGTGCGGACGCTGGGCTTGGGCCGCAGGTCCGGCGCGTTCAGCCGGGCGGATGCGCGGGACGGGGCGCCGGCCTGCCTGGCCGGTGCGGACCTGGCCGCCGGTTCCGTGGCGGACGCCTGGTAGGACGCCAGCATGAGGCCGCCGGCCGGGGCTTCCCGGGCGGGGATCAGCAGGGTGGCGACGGTCGCGCGGGTCTGCTTCGATCCCAGCTTGTTGGCCTGGCGCAGCTGGTCCAGGGTGATGCCGTGCGCCTTGGCGATGCTGGCCAGGGATTGGCCCTTTTGCGGATGGACGACCTGCCAGGACGACAGGCGGCCCGTGTAGGATTCCAGGTTCTCGTTGAAGACGCCGACCTTGTCCAGCGGCAGGTGCAGGGCCGGATTGTGCGCGGCCAGGATGACGGGCCGGTTGTACGACGGATTCAGCGCCTGGAAGTCTTCCAGCGGCATTTCCGCCAGGGCCGCGGCCACGGCGACGTCCATGTCGCGCGATTTGTGCACCGTGGTGAAGTACGGGGCGTTGCTGACGTTGGGCAGGGTGATGCCGAATTTTTCCGGGCGGGCGATGATGTTCTTGATGGCCTGCAGCTTGGGCACGTAGTTGCGGGTTTCCTCCGGCATGTCCAGGGCGGTGTAGCCGGTGGGCTTGCCGGCGTCGGAAGCCTTGTCCATGGCGCGCTTCACGGCGCCCTCGCCCCAGTTGTACGAGGCCAGCGCCAGGTACCAGTCGCCCTGGAAATCGTACAGGTAGCTCAGGTAGTCCAGCGCCGCCTGGGTGGAGGCCACCGGATCGCGCCGCTGGTCGCGCCACCAGTCCTGCTCCAGCTTGTAGTGCTGGCCGGTGCTGGGAATGAATTGCCACAGGCCGGATGCCTGGGACCGCGACAGGGCGTTGGGGTTGTAGGCGGATTCGACGAAGGGCAGCAGCGCCAGTTCCGTGGGCAGGCCGCGCCGGTTGAGCTCGTCGACGATGTAGTACAGGTATTTGCCCGCCCGCTGGCTCATGAGCAGCACCGATTGCGGGTGCGAGGCGTAGTAGTCCGTCCAGTAGTCGACCCGTTCGTTGCGCAGGTTGGGGATGGCGAAGCCGCGCCGGATGCGGTCCCACATGTCGCGGGGCGGGTGGGTCAGGTCGACGGTGCGCGAGGTGTCTTCCGCCACATAGACCTGGCGCTGGTCGGCCGTTTGGTGGCGGGTGGCACAGCCGGCCAGCACCACCAGGATCAGCGGCAGGAGAAGTCGCAGGGTTTTCATGGGTGGATCATCGGGGGGATTTGAGGCGCGAATTTCCCGATTTTACCCACGGAATCACGTGTTTGTGCGGAGAACTTCAGAAATCGCCCGAATCGGCAGCCTACTTGAAGTCGTTTTTCCATTGCCGCAGGCTGGCGAAGACCGCCTGGGGCGTGTCCAGGACCGACCGGGCATGCCCTTCGGCGGCCGCGCGGACCTCGGCCCGGCCTGCGCGCAGGAACGGGTTGGTTTCCCGTTCGAGGCCGATCGTGGATGGCACGGTGGGCATGCCCCGGGCACGCAGCCGGGCCACGTCCTGGGCGCGGCGCCGCAGGGCGGCGTTGTCGGGTTCGACCCGCAGGGCCCAGCGGATGTTGGATTCCGTGTATTCGTGCGCGCAGCACACCAGGGTGTCCGGCGCCAGCCGGGCCAGCTTGTCCAGGGAGTCGGACATCTGGGCGGGGGTGCCTTCGAACAGGCGTCCGCAGCCGGCCGCGAACAGCGTGTCGCCGCAGAAGACCACGGGCCGGCCGGGGTCCAGCAGGCCGGCGTAGGCGATGTGGCCCGCCGTGTGGCCGGGGATGTCCAGCACCTGGAATCGCAGCCCCGTGCCCGGCAGGTCCACGGTGTCGCCTTCGGACAGAGCCACGTCGCGGACCGGGATGTTTTCGTGGCGCGGCCCGTAGACGCGCGCCCCGGTTCGCTGTTGTAATGCACGCACCCCGCCGACGTGGTCGCCGTGATGGTGCGTGATCAGGATGGCTTCCAGGATCGGCCCGTCGCGCAGCAGGGCTTCGACGGGGCCGGGTTCCCCGGGGTCCACGACGAGGGCGTGGCCGTTTTTCTGTACCATCCAGATATAGTTGTCCGACAGGGCCGGGATGGGCGTCAGGACGGCCTGCGCGGCTGGAGCGGGGGCGGACGGGTTCATGGCAAGGGAGTCAAGGTGGCACCGCAGCGCGAAATGCCGATCGAATTGGCCGAATGGCTGGAAACCCCGGCGGGGCGGTACGTGCGCGCCTGGGAACAGCACCAAGTCGATGCCATGGTCAGCAATGCGTTCGGCTATCATGCCATACAAATCGGGCTGCCGCACTGGAACCTGCTGCAGGCCAACCGCATTCCCTACAAGGCCTGGGCGCACAGCCCCAGCGCGCCTTTCGGTACGCGGGCCGGCCGCCTGGTCTGCGAACCGGAGCAACTGCCCTTCGACACGCAGAGCATCGACCTGGTGGTCATGCCGCACGCCCTGGAATGGTGCGCGGACCCGCACCAGGCGCTGCGCGAGGTCGAGCGGGTCCTGATGCCCGAGGGCCGGGTGGTGCTGACCGGCTTCAACCCCTACAGCCTGTGGGGGCTGCGCGAATCCCTGCCGGGCCTGGACCTGCGCCTGCCGGTGCCGGTACCGTCCCAGGTTTCCCCGGCGCGCCTGAAGGACTGGTTCAAGCTGCTGTCCTTCGAGCCGGACCGGGGCCGCTTCGGCTGCTACGCTCCCTTGTGCGCGACCCAGTCCTGGCTGCATCGCTGGCGCTTCATGGAACATGCAGGCGACCGCTGGTGGCCCGCCGGCGGCGCCGTGTACGCGATCGCGGCGGTCAAGCGGGTGGCGGGCATGCGCCTGGTCGGGCCCGCCTGGCGCGAGCCGCGCCGCCGCCGCGTGCGCCGGGGCGCCGTGGCGCCCGTCGCCAACCGAATCAACGAGGATATACATGGCTGAACCTAGAGTGGATGCCTGGACGGACGGCGCCTGCAAGGGCAATCCCGGTCCGGGCGGCTGGGGCGTGCTGCTGCGCCAGGGCCCGCACGAAAAGGCCCTGCACGGCGGCGAGCCGGACACGACCAACAACCGCATGGAGCTGATGGCCGTGATCCAGGCCCTGCGGGCGCTCAAGCGGCGCTGCGTCGTGACGGTGCACACCGATTCTTCCTACGTCCAGAAGGGCATGACCGAATGGCTGCCCAACTGGAAGCGGCGCGACTGGCGCACGGCGGACAGGAAGCCGGTGAAGAATGCCGATCTGTGGCGGCTCCTGGACGAGCTGGCCGCCGGGCATGAATTACACTGGCGGTGGGTCAAGGGCCATGCCGGCGACCCGGGTAATGAGCGGGCGGACGCCCTGGCCAATCTCGGCGTCGAGGACCCCCAGGGCACCCGCGCCTCCTGAATTTCGCGATAGGGCCGGTCCCGGCGGACCGGCAAGGAAACCCATGCGTCAAATCATTCTGGATACCGAAACCACGGGCCTGGAGCCCGATCAGGGCCACCGGGTGGTGGAACTGGCCTGCGTCGAGATCCTCAACCGGCGGGTCACCGACCGCCATCTGCACCTGTACCTGAACCCGGACCGCGACAGCGATCCCGAGGCCCTGCAGGTCCACGGGCTGACGACCGAATTCCTGTCCGGGCATCCGCGCTTTCCGGAAGTCGCCCAGCAACTGGTGGATTTCGTGCGCGACGCCGAGGTCATCATCCACAACGCGGCCTTCGACGTGAAGTTCCTGAACGCCGAACTGCGCCGCGCCAAGCTGCCGCCGTTCACCGACCTGTGCGCCAAGATCACCGATTCGCTGATGGTGGCGCGCGAGATGTTCCCGGGCAAGCGCAACAACCTGGACGCGCTGTGCGAACGGTTCGGCATTTCCAACGCGCACCGGACCCTGCACGGAGCCTTGCTGGACTCCGAATTGCTGGGCGAGGTCTGGCTGGCCATGACGCGCGGCCAGGATTCCCTGCTGGACGAGGCGCCCGACGACGCGGCGGGCGGGGCCGGCGCCGGCGTGGCCGGAGCGGCGGGGCGTTTCGATGCCTCGGGCCTGCCGGTCATCCAGGTCGATGCCCGAACCCTGCAGGCCCACGAAGCCTATCTGGACGGCCTCGACAAGGCCGCGGGCAAGCCCTGCCTGTGGCGCCGGATCGACACCCCCGCCGAAGCGGACGAAGCGGCGGCCTGAGGCGGCGCCCTGCGATCCGCCCCAAAACCATGTATAATTATCGTCTTTCCAGTCGGCTGGTCCCGCGCGTTTCGCGCAGATCCTGAACAGCCCGATTGGGCGGTTAGCTCAGTGGTAGAGCACTGCCTTCACACGGCAGGGGTCACTGGTTCGAACCCAGTACCGCCCACCATCCCGCCTTCTCATCCCATCTCGACCCGATTCTTGCCCGCGTGCTTGGCCGCGTACAGGGCGGCGTCCGCGCGTTCCAGCAGGCTCTTCCGGGCCTCGTCGAAATGCGTGCCCACGGCCGGCCCGCGCGCCATGCCCGCGACTCCGATGCTGACCGTGACGCGCCGCTCGTGGGCCGAGAACGGGTGCTCCAGGGCGGCGTCGGACACCGCGGCGCAGATCGCCTGCGCCAGGACCCTGGCCTGGTCGGGGCCGGTGTCCGGCAGGAGCACCACGAATTCCTCGCCGCCGTAGCGGGCCACCAGGTCGGTCGCGCGGGATATCACCGAAGAGATCGCCGCCGCGACGCGTTTCAGGCACTGGTCGCCGGTGACGTGGCCGTAGTGGTCGTTGTAGCGCTTGAAATCGTCGACGTCGATCATCAGCACCGACAGGGGCCCGCCGCTCCGGATCGCGCGGTGCCAGTCCTCCCTGAGCCGTTCGTCCAGCGCCAGCCGGTTGGCGACCCGGGTCAGGGGGTCTTGCCGCACCTGCTGCTCCAGCAGGCGCTTGAGGGCGCGCTCGCGGCGCCAGGCCTGGTGCTGCACGTAGGCCAGGACGAGCCACACGCACAGCAGTCCGGATGCGATCGGCGCGGCGATGCGCAGCAGTTCCCGCCAGCGGCTGTCCAGCGCCTCCTGCGTATCGATCTTGGAGACCAGGTACCAGGGGGAGCCGGTCATGGACGAGGCCATGGCGATGACGGGCTGGCCGCGGTAGTCGCGCGCGTAGAACAGGCCCCGCATGCCGTAGATGGCCCGGACCATCGGGTCGTCCTTGTCGCTCAGCGGGATGCGCAGGCCCGGCGCCTCGTCAGGCCGGTCGCGCAGCGGACTCAGCACCCGCACCTGGTCGCCGTCCCTGACGACGAGAGCGGATTCCGCCGTGCGGCTGGCGGAAGGCCATTTTTCGAGCAGGGGATACAGCGAGGCGCGCACGTCCACGGCCATCCAGACGGCCGCGATGGGTTCGTCGTCGAAATAGACCGGCGCCAGAATGCTGAAAAAGGGAAAGGCGAACACCGGATTCAGGCGGGGCTCGACCTCCGCGGGCCGGGCCTGGGTCCAGGCCAGGCGCAGGGCGTCGGATTCGGCGAGAGGCAGGTGCCCCGAGGCGCCGCCCTCGGGAGTCAGCAGGAACGCGCCTTCGGCATCGACCAGGTAGGCGGCGTCGTAGCCGGCCTGCTCGCGCAGCAGGCGCAGCCTGCCCTGGATCAGGGCGCGCAGCGCCGGCTCGTCGGCCAGGTCCGCGGAGACGGCCAGGCGCCATTGGCCCACGACGCGGCTGAACGGCACGTCGCCCATCAGGGTCTGGGCATCCGCCAGCCGGGATTCGCGCCAGGTCCTCAGGTTCTGCAACTGCAGCCGGTTGACCAGGAGCAGTTCCCGTTCGGCCAGGTGCTGATGGCGTTCCTTGATGTCCTGGTAGATCAGGAACCCGCCCAGGATCAGCAGCAGGCCGGAGGCGAGCACCATCAGCAGGGCTGACCGCAGCCATGGGTTCAAGTTATCATGAGCCATCTTCATGTCTGGCGACCCGGTGTCCAGGCTGGAATCCCGCTCTTTTCTCCCCGTGCGGCGCGGCTGCGCCGGCGGCGGCCTCTCGCATCTTACCGCACACCCCCATGACACTTGATGGTTGAAACACCCGGATCCGGTCGAGGAACCTCGAAGTGATTTCCCGTCGCGCGCTCATTTCCCTGCCTTTCGCGGCCGCCGCCACCGCCGGAATGCCCTTGCGGGCCGAGGCGGGACCACGGGACCGGCCCCTCGTGATCTGCCTGTCGTTGCGGCCCGAAAGCCTGGACCCGACCTCGGTGGCCGCCGCCGCGGTCGGCGAAGTCGTGCACGGCAACGTCCTCGAAGGCCTGACCCGGATCGGAGAAGACGGCAAGGTCGCTCCTTTGCTGGCGCAAGACTGGGACGTGTCCGGCGATCAACTGCTTCATCGCTTCCGGCTGCGGCCGGGCGTCAGGTTCCACGACGGGGCGCCGCTGGACGCGGCGGTCGTCGCCTTCAGCCTGGAGCGGGCGAAATCCCTGGGCCATGCGAACAAGCTGGCCGGGACGCTGGCCAATATCGAAGCCGTCCGGACGCCGGATGCGCTGACCGTCGAACTGGTCCTGCGGCATGCCGATCCGTTCCTGCCGTTCCGGCTGGGCGAGTCGCCGGCCGTCATCCTGCATCCCGGCAGCGCGGGGCGGGCCTCGCAGGCCCCCGTCGGCACGGGTCCTTATCGGCTGGCCCGGCGGCCGGACGGCGACATCGAGCTGGAGCGATGGAGCGGATTCCGCGATCCTGGGGCGATCCGGATCGATGCGGCGGCCTTCCGCTTCATTCCCGATCCCGAACGGCAGATCCAGGCGGTCCTGGATCGGCGGGTCGACCTGCTGTTCCGGGCGGCGACCACCAGCATCGACCGGTTCGACGCCAGCAGCGATTACGAGGTCCTGGCCGGCAGTTCCTCCGGCAAGGGCATGGTGGCCATCAACCATCGGCGCGCGCCCCTGGGCGACGTGCGGGTCCGGCGCGCGCTGACGCACGCCATCGACCGCGAGGCCTTCATCCGCGAGGTGCTGCATGGCCGGGGCCGGGCGATCGGCAGCCATTTCGTGCCGACCGACCCGGACTACGTCAACCTGACGGCGGTCCATCCCTACGATCCCGACCGGGCGCGGGCGCTGCTGAAGGAAGCCGGCGTGCGGACGCCGCTCGCGCTGGACCTGACCCTGCCGCCGACGCCCTATGCGCTGGCGGGCGGTCCGGTGATCGCGCGCGATCTCCAGGCCGTGGGCATCCAGGTCCGCCTGGTGCGGGTTTCCTGGGCCGAGTGGCTGTCCGGCGTGTTCCGCGGCCGGTTCGACCTGTCCCTGATCCTGCACGTCGAGCCGCTGGATTACGACATCTACACCCGGCCGGATTATTACTTCGGCTATGACAGCCCGGCGTTCCGGGCGCTGGTGGAAGAGCACGCCGCCAGCACCAACCCGCGCGTGCAGAGCCGCCTGTTCCGGCAGATCCAGCGCCATCTGGCCGACGACGCGGTCAACGCCTGGATCTTTTCGCCGGAAATCATCTCGGTGGTGCGCAAGGGCCTGAACGGCGTGCCGATGGACTATCCGGTCTTCGCCCATGACGTGGGCGCCATGTACTGGGAATGAAGCTTCATTACTGGGAATGAAGCCTCATGACTTCCACCTCGCAGCTTGCATGCTGCTCGGATTCGTCAGGCACGAAGCCGGTCCGAAGGGACCGGCTCGTGTCCTGCCTTATCCCCCGCCCCCGCGGGGAGCGGCGGGCGGAGGCAGACGGGCCGGCGCGGGCGCCCGGGGCGCCGCCGGAATGATCGCCGGGGATTACAGCGGGTAGTGTTCGCTTTCGCCGACGATCAGCGAGCCGTCGGCGCGCGCGGCGGCCAGTTCGGCCAGGACCTGGGCGCGGGTCTTGGACGCGCCGGCGGACCGGGCCTGCGGGTAGTCGGCCTGTTCGCCGGACGCGATCCGGCCCTGGGCCTGGGCCAGGCGCAGCGCATTGACCACTTCCGCGCGGCTCAGGGTGCTGGGCGTGCTTTCGACCGGATAGCCGGGGTGCTCGCCGATGGTGACGAGGCCCTGGGCCTGGGCGGCGTGCAACTGCTCGACGACCTGGGCGCGGCTCAGGTCGGCGGCCTGGGCCAGGCCGGCGGTGGCGAGGCCGAGCGTGAGGGCGGCGAGGGTGGCGGTGACTTTCATGATGGTTTCCTTCAATCAAAGTGGGTAAATGGGGCAGGGCGCTGCGGGCTTTCCGTTTTGCGCGCCATGTCCTGCCTCGGTGAAACGTATTCTGCGCCGTGGCTGCCTGGCGATAAATGGGCTGGATGCGAATTCAGTTTTCCATTGATGAAAGCAATGAGGCTGGGAATGCGGGACAATGCCATGCCGGGGCCGCCGGGCCCCGTCCTGGAAAGAAGCCATGTCTCCTTCGTTGAACGATATCGAGCTGTTCGTCGAGGTGGCGCGCGGCAGCAGCTTCACCCGCGCGGGTGAGGCGCTGGACATGCCGGCGTCCACCCTCTCGCGGCGGATCTCCGCGCTGGAAAAATCCATCGGCGTGCGGCTGCTGAACCGCTCCACCCGCAAGGTGAGCCTGACCGAGGCGGGCGCGGCGTATTTCGCGCGCTGCCAGCACATCGTGGAAGAGGCGCGCATCGCCCATGAGATGCTCGCGGACGAGGCCAGCAACCCGCGCGGGCGCCTGAAGGTCTCGATGCCGTCCACGCTGGCCATGGCCCTGCTCTCGGACGCCTTGCGGGAGTTCTCGCTGCGCTACCCGGAAATCGAATGCGAATACGATCTCAGCATCCGCCGGATCAACCTGCAGTCGGATCCCTACGACGTGGTGATCCGGGTGGGGGAGCCGCCCGATTCCGGGATCGTGTCGCGGCGGCTGGGGACCCTCGTCCTGGGGCTGTACGCATCCCGCGAGTACCTGGACGCGCGGGGCATCCCCGCCGATCCGGCGGACCTTGCGCGCCATGAATGCCTGCGGTCCACCACCGAGCGGGGGGATTCCGTCTGGACGCTGTTCTCCAGTGACGGCCGGGAACGGCAGGTCCGGGTCAAGGGGCGGATCGCGCTGAACCAGGTGCTGATGCTGCGCCGCATGGGGGAATCGGGCATGGGCATCGTGCCCCTGTCCATTCAGGACATGAAGGGCGGCGGCCTGGTCCGGGTGCTGCCGGACTGGTCCTTCGCGCCCATGCCCATGGCGGCCTTGTTCCCGTCCCGGATGATGCCGGCCCGGGCCCGGGTATTCATCGACTTCATCAAGGAACGGCTCGCCGAGGTGGAGATCCTGGCGGGCGCCGGACGGTTTTCGGAAGGGTAGCCCGGCCGCGCCGTCAGCGATACGGCACAAGCCCCCGCAGGTGCTCGTGCAGGATCCGCCTGATTTCCAGGATGGCCGGCGGGGTTTCCTGGATGCTGTGCGAGCCCGGGATGATCGTTTCCGATTCCGCGCCTTCCAGGTGGGCGCTGCGCCAGGGCACCAGGCCGTCGTTGGAGTCCTCCAGCGGACCGTCCATGGAGCGGCGGGCGATGATGCTGTGGTAGCGCACGGCCGGTGAAATCGCCATGTCGTTGCTCAGCCGCAGGTAGTGGTCCTTCTCGCTCAGGTTGTCGATGCCGTTGGCGACGAGGGCGCGATCCGCCTTGCCCGGCTGCGCCAGCCGGGTCAGGCCGCCGAACTGCTCCAGGAGGGTCAGGGGCAGGCGGACCAGGGACGAGGCCAGCCGCGCCAGATTGTTGTCGGCGTAGGAGGTGCCGCGATGCGGCGCGGCGATGAACACCGCGCGGCTGATGCCCGCGACCGGGGTGAAGTGCAGCAGGCCGCCGAAGTCGCGGACGATCCGGGCCTGCAGGTCCGGCCCCGGCCGGTAGTGCGCCTGGATGGCGTCGTACAGGACGCTGCCCGACGAGGACACCAGCAGGCGGCCCAGTACGCCACCCATGCTGTGACCGATGAGTACGATGTCGCGCCCGGCGGGCGCCGAGCGGTCGGGATCGAAATGGGCCAGGGTGTCCTGGAACGCCTGGCGGATGGCCTGGTTGTTGTAGGCCAGCGGCTGGCCGGTGGGGTAGTAGACCTGCCAGATCTGGTAGTTGCGGCGCAGGTCTTCGTCGCCCAGGACCTCGTTGGCCACGTTGACCCAGGCCTCGGGGCTGCTGGCCAGGCCGTGCAGCATCAGGATGATGCGCCGCTCGGGGTCGTAGGGCTGCAGCAGGTAGATGCGCGGCGTCCGCAGGCTTTCGGTGTCGCCCAGGACGTTGTGGATGGCCTGGGCGGCGAAGCCCGAGCGGGCGAGCCACAGGCCGTAGCCGGAGGTGAAGTTGGCCGCCAGCGGCACCGCGTTGCCGGCCAGCCGGATGGCGTCGTGCTTGTAGGGGTCGTAGACCGTGAGCGTGGCCTCGCGGGCGCGCAGGACGGTCTCCAGGTCGTCCCCCGGGAACGACAGGACGGCGGTGACGGCCGGGAAGGCGGGCTCGATCCAGGGGGCCGCGGCGTCCTCGTCGTCGTCGTCGGTGGGCCGGGTGACCGCGACCAGCTCGGCGCCCAGGCCGTCGCGCCGGTAGACGCTGCGCAGACCCCTGAACGTCAGCGTGCTGGCCGGGATCAGTTCGCCGGGCAGGCGCTCGCCGTCGGGCAGGCGCACGTCGGCATTGCGGATGCGCAGCCGCCAGCCCGCCGTCCGCAGCATGGCTCCGCCGCGCCGGACCTCGGTCGGGTGTTCCAGGTAGTGGCGGTAGGCTTTCAGGGAAGCCTGCTGGGTGGCGTAGTTGTAGTAGTCGCGCACCTGGGTCTGTCGGTCCTCGAAGGTGCGCAGGGCGGGCGGCCGCGCGGTACGGAACAGGTAGGCGTAGGCGTATTGGGCCGCCCGCAGGTAGGTATCCAGGCCGGCCGTGCTGTCGGGGACGTCCTCGTTCAGGGCCTGGGCCAGCCAGAGTTCCGCCAGCGCCGAGAGCCGCTGCTCGGTGCCCAGCCCCGAAGGGCTGGACAGCGCTTCGATGCAGGGGGCGGGGTCGCGGCGGCAGGGGGCCGGATCCTGGCCGATGATGGACAGGGCATCGCGGGCGGCGATGCTGAGCGCGCCGGAACTGAGGATGTCGCCCCGGCGCTGGGTGATGAATTCCTGGGTGCTCACGGGGCGGATCCGGACGCCGGCGCATCCGGCCAGCAGGCAGGCCGCCAGCAGCAGGCCGATCCATCGCGCGAGGCGGGCCGGGGGTGTCCGGCGCCCGGTTCCGGAGGCGCTCATGACGGCTGCGCGGGCGTGTCCTGCGCCGCTCCGGCCGCCGGTTCCGGCGCGCGGATGCGCCGCGAGAACTCCTCGGCGGACCCCGGCAGGGCGGCGCGGCGCGTGATGTCGGCGCGGGCGCGCAGGACGTCCAGCGGCAGGCTCGTGTCCAGGCCGCCGTGGCCGTGCAGGTATTCGGGCAGGTAGCCCGACAGGATCAGCCGGATGTCCAGCGGCAGGCCGGGGACCAGCGGGCGGACCATGTCGTAGACCAGGGTCGTGCAGTTGGCCGTCAGCGTGTGGTAGAAGCGCGGCTCGTCCGCGAGCCGGTTGGCGCGCTCCACGTAGGACCGGAACAGGGCGCGCATGGCCGTCGCGGGCATCCGGACCGGATACAGGAAGACCTGTTCGCCCCGGGGGCCGGCGCGCACGTGCAGGATGTCGCGTTCCTCGGCGGCCACGATGGCCAGTTCGAACTGCTTGAAGAAGCCGCCCAGGGTGGAAAAGGCCTCGTCGCGTTCCCTGCGGATCTCGACGGAGAACACCACGTGGCGCCCGTCCGTGAAGCCGAAGGACACCAGCGTGTGCGCGATGGCCGGTCCCATCCAGTAGGACAGCGCCATGTCCACGGACGCCAGCTCGTCCAGGTCGTAGACGCCGTCGTGCCAGCGCGCGGTGTAGTCCGTGTCGCTGCGCCAGTCGAAATCGCGGATGTCGCGCAGCGTGACGAGGGAGCCCTGGATGCTGCCGCGCAGGGGGCGCGAGACCTCGTCGGCCCAGTCGCGGTCGTTCGACGGCTTCAGGCTCAGCCACCAGACTGCCCCCGCGATGAAGGCGAGGGCGAGGATGGCGAGGGTCCAGCGGACCATGGCGGCCTTAGGGCGCATCCGGCCTGCGCACGCGCGGCCGGGCGATCACCTGTTCGACGGGACCGTCCGCGTCCGGGGCCTCGTCGTCCTCGTCCTCGGAGAAGGCGGGCGCGGGGAAGTCCTCTTCGTCGAAGGCGCGGTCGCCGTCGGCGTCGGCCCGTCCCGTGGGCCGCAGGCCGGCGAAGTCCATCAGCGCCGGATCCATCAGGTGCGAGGGCACCACGTGCGACAGGGCGCGGAAGATGTTCCAGGTGCGGTTGGCGAAGTGGCGGTCCCATTCCTCCAGCATGCGGCCCACTTCCTTGCGCTTCAGGTTTTCCTGGGAGCCGCACAGGTTGCAGGGAATGATGGGGAACTCGCGCAGCCGCGCGTAGGCGGCCAGGTCCTTTTCGCGCACGTAGGCCAGCGGCCGGATGATGATGTGTTCGCCGTTGTCGGACACTAGCTTGGGCGGCATGGCCTTCATGCGCCCGCCGTAGAACAGGTTCAGGAAGAAGGTCGCCAGGATGTCGTTGCGGTGGTGCCCCAGGGCGATCTTGGTGGCCCCCAGTTCGCGGGCGACGCGGTACAGGATGCCGCGCCGCAGGCGCGAGCACAGGGAACAGGTGGTCTTGCCTTCCGGGATCAGGCGCTTGACGACGGAATAGGTATCCTGGTTCTCGATGTGGAAGGGGATGCCGCGCGCGCTCAGGTAGTCGGGCAGGACGTGCTCCGGGAATCCGGGCTGCTTCTGGTCCAGGTTGACGGCGATGATCTCGAAGTCGATGGGCGCGCGCTGGCGCAGCGTCAGCAGGATGTCGAGCAGGCCGTAGGAATCCTTGCCGCCCGACAGGCAGACCATGACGCGGTCGCCGTTCTCGATCATGCCGTAGTCGGCGATGGCCTTGCCGGTTTCGCGCAGCAGGCGCTTGACGAGCTTGTTTTCGCTGACGCTGCGGCGCTGCGGCGCGTGCGGCTGCGCGGAGGGCGTCCGCGCGTCGGAGGCCTGGTTCGGAGCGGTGTCGGGAGCCGCCGTGGGCGGCGCCGGAAAGGGAGTGTTCATGGAACGGACGGGGATGGGTTCAGCGGCGGCGGGACTGTTCGACGCAGACGGTGCAATCGTCGAAGGCTTGCGGCTTGCAGATGCGGATTTTAACGCCCAGGACGCCGGGAAAATCGCGCAGGATCCGGTCCAGCGACCGGTCCGCCAGGGTTTCCAGCAGGTCGGTGTGGGCGCGGGTGGCTTCTTCCACCAGGGCGGCGCGCAGCAGGCGGTAGTCCAGCACCGTGCCGATGTCGGCATCGTCCACGGGCCGCGAAGCGTCGGTCTCGAATTCCGCGCGGATCGTCAGCGGCTGCGCGGCGCGGCGTTCGTGGTCCAGCATGCCGATGGGGGCCTGGACGCGCAGGTCGTCGAGGATCACGCGCCGGATGGCCCTGTCGCCTTCCGGGCGGCCGGCGCGGCCCGGCGCGTTCACGCGGCCTCCGGGGCGCTGGATGCCGCTTCTCCGGAGCCGGCCCGCCGCAATTGGTGGCGCAGGGCGGCCGGCTTGCCCAGCCGCACCGTGTACTGGCGCAATTCGTCGCGCCGGAAGACGTGCAGGGCCAGGCGCTCGCCCGGCCGGCGCGCGTCCAGCAGGCGGTCCAGGCCGGCTGCGTCGGCGATGCGCAGGCCGTCGGCGGCGATCAGCAGGTCGCCGGCCGACAGGCCGGCGCGGTGCGCGGGACCGTGTTCGTACACGGTGGACAGGCGCAGGCCCGCCGGGTCGGCCTGGGTGCGGACGCCCAGCGCGGGGCGGGCGTTCTCGGGCTGCGCGGACAGTTCGATGCCGGCGCGGGCCAGCGCGGCCTTCAAGGGCACGTCCTCGCGGCCCAGGGCGTGGCGGGCGATGAAATCCGTCACGTCGGCGCCGGTGGCGGCGCGGATCAGGCCGGGCATGGCGTCCTCGGCCACGCCCCGGGGGCGGCCCCGGTAGAAGTCGCGGCCGTAGCGGCGCCACAGCAGGCGCATCACGTCGTCCAGGCTGCGCGCGCCGCCGGACTGGCGGCGGATTTCCAGGTCCAGGCCCAGGGCGACCAGCGCGCCCTTGGTGTAGTAGCTGACCAGGGCGTTGGGCGAGTTCTCGTCCTGTTTGTAGTAGCGCGTCCAGGCGTCGAAGGAGCTTTCCGCCACGGACTGCTTCAGGCGCCCTCCGGCGCGCCGCACCTGGTCCAGGGTACGGCCGACCTGCTTCAGGTAGGCGGGTTCGTCGATCACGCCCGCGCGAAGCAGCATCAGGTCGTCGTAATAGGACGTGAAGCCCTCGAACACCCACAGCAGTTCCGTGTGGTTGGGGCGGCTTAGGTCGTAGGGGACAAAGGCGGCGGGCTTGATGCGCTTGACGTTCCAGGTGTGGAAGTATTCGTGGCTGAGCAGGCCCAGGAAGGTGACGTAGCCCTCGGGCGCCTCGCGGCCCCGCGCGGGCAGGTCGGCGCGGCGGGTGATCAGGGCCGTGGACGCGCGGTGTTCCAGGCCGCCGTAGCCGTCGCCCGTGACCGTCACCAGGAACACGTAGCGTTCGGCGCCGTCCAGGAACGGCGCGCGGCGGGTGTCGGGTTCGAACAGCTCGATCTGCGCGGCGCAGATCTTCTGCGCGTCGGCGGCGATGCGCTCCAGATCCAGGCCGGGGACCCGGCCGGTGAACACCAGGTCGTGCGCCGCCCCATGGGCTTCGAAGCTGACGCACTGGGGCGTGCCGATCTCGACGGGATGGTCGATCAGCTCGTCGTAGTCGCGGGCCCGGTAGAGGCCGAAGCCGCGCGGGGGCGCCGCGTCCGGATGGCCGGCGGCGGACGGCAGGCTGGTGTGGACCTGCCAGCCGCGCGCGTGGGCGGGCGGGCGCAGGTCCAGCAGGCAGGGCTGCGATTCCTGGCCGACGGCGGCCAGGAACAGGCTGCAGCCGTTGAAGAAGGCGTGGCTTTCGTCGAAGTGCGCGCCCCGCACGGACAGATCCCAGGCGTAGACCTGGTAGTCCACGGTCAGCGGTCCCGCGCAGGGGGCGCAGCGCCAGGTGTGGCTGTCGGTCTTGCGCGCGGCGACCGGGGCGCCGCCGGACGAGGCCTGCAAAGTTTCGATCTGTCGGGCAAAATCACGGATCAGGTAGCTGCCCGGGATCCAGGCGGGCAGGCGCAGGACCTGGCCGGCGGGATCGGGGCGCGGGACCGTCAGGCGGATGGCGTAGCGGTGCCCGGCCGGGTCGGCCAGCCGCACCTGGTACTGGATCATCTGTTCGTCTTTCACATTTTTCATAGCGGTAGTTTACTTTGGAGGCATCATGAGCGAATCGTTCGTCAAGGTCGAGGTCCGGGGCCGTGTCGGCCTGCTGACCCTGAACCGTCCCCAGGTCCTGAACGCCCTGAGCAACGAGGTCATCGATGAGCTGTCGGCCGCCGTGCGCGCCTTCGAGGCCGACGACGGCATCGGCGCCATGGTGCTGACCGGCAGCCAGAAGGCCTTCGCCGCCGGGGCCGACATCGCCGCCATGTCGGACTGGTCCTACATGGACGTCTACAAGGCCGACTACCTGGGCGGCAACTGGGATGCGCTGCGCCGCGCCCGCAAGCCCATCATCGCGGCCGTGTCCGGCTATGCCCTGGGCGGCGGCTGCGAGCTGGCCATGCTGTGCGACTTCATCATCGCCGCCGAGAACGCCAAGTTCGGCCAGCCGGAAATCAAGCTGGGCGTCATCCCCGGCTACGGCGGCACCCAGCGCCTGCCGCGCGCGGTGGGCAAGGCCAAGGCCATGGACCTGGTGCTGACGGCCCGCATGATGGACGCCGCCGAGGCCGAGCGCGCCGGGCTGGTGTCGCGCATCGTGCCGGTCGATCGTCTGCTGGACGAGGCCCTGGAAGCCGCCGCGACGATCGCCTCGATGCCGCTGCCCGCCGTGATGATGGCCAAGGAATGCGTCAACCGCGCCTTCGAGGCCACGCTGGACGAATCGCTGCTGTTCGAGCGGCGCAATTTCCACGCCCTGTTCTCCACGGAAGACCAGAAGGAAGGCATGCGCGCCTTCGTGGAAAAGCGCAAGCCGGACTTCAAGCACCGCTAGGGTTCGCGGGGCCCGGCCATCCCGCGGATGGCCGGGCCTAGCCCGAATGGCCGATCGGCCATTCGTCCCTTACGGGCGCGCCGGAAAACCCTTATCGTCACCGGATACAGATTGTCGTCAATGACCTGATCCTGGTTACGGAGGGCGCGATGACTGAAGTGCAACCGACACATGGCCGCGGCGAGGTCCCGGCCGTTCCGCACGGACATCCGGGCGCGGACGCGCGGCGCGCGGCCGATCCGGCCGGCCGCAAGGCGTTCCGCAAGGCGCCGGCCCATTGGCCCCTGCTGGCGGAGATGGACCGCTACCTGGCCTGGGGACGGCGGGCGCCGCTCGCACGGGACGGTGGTCCGGACGCGGCGCGATGAACATCCTGACCCTGTCGGGGGTGCGCGGGGGCGGGGGCACCACGACGGTCGCGGGGATGCTGGGGGACGCCCTGCACACGCTGGGCCAGCGCGTGCTGCTGGTGGACTTGAATGCCTCGGACCTGCTGCGCCTGCATTTCGACGTGGCGCATGGAGACGATCATGGCTGGGTGGCCGCCGGTCTTCCATCCGAATGGCGGCGGCAGGCGTTCGAGCTGGCGCCGGGGCTGATGCTGGTGCCGTTCGGGCGCGCGGCCATCGAGGATTCCGGCGTGTCGCCCCTGCTGCATGGCGATGATTTCTGGGTGCGGGCCCTGCCCGGCCTGGCCGGGGATTTCGACTGGGTGCTGTTCGATTGTCCGCCCTATCCGGGCCGCCAGGCGCCCGCCCTCAGGTTCCACAGCACGCTGGACGTGCGGGTCGTCCGCCCGGACATCGCCGCCCATGTGCTGCTGGCGCAGATCGGCCTGGACGAAACCAGCCACCTGCTGATCAACGACTTCGATCCGTCCCGTCCGCTGGAGCGCGACGTCGTGAAGGACTGGCGCCGCCACTATGGCGCGCGCGTGCTGCCGCAGGCCATTTGCCGCGACGAGCGGCTGCACGAGGCCTTGGCGTGCAAGCAGCCCGTCACGCGCTACAGGCCGGACGCCGACGCCAGCCAGGCCGCCCTGGCCATCGCGCGATGGTGCCTGTCGCCTTAGTGTGAACAGGTCCTAGGCCGCCGTCGTATCGCGTTGCGCCATTCCGGGGGGATCCCGCCACCCCAGCGTGGCGCCGCGCGATACGGCCGCGTAGACCGCGGCGTTGCGGCTGTTGACCGCCAGGCGCTGGTAGAGCGCTTCGGCGTGCGTCTTGGCGGTCGCCACCGAGATGTTCAGTTCCCGGCTGATCTTCTTCAGCGGATAGCCCTTGGCCAGGAGCACCAGCACTTCGTACTGGCGGTGCGTCAGGTGCAGCAGGACGGCTTCCCGGGAGACGAGTTCCCGGGTGATCGTCTGGACCCCGCCCTGCGGCGCGACCGGCGCGGGCTCGGCCTCCGGAAGGCGCAGGAGGTTGTCGGGCTGGGGGGTGTCGTGTCGGACCGCTGGGGGGGCGCCCTGGTGGTCGTACCAGCGCCGTCTCGGCTGATCGCGGCCGTCCGGCTGCAGGGCGGCGGCCTGGCGCGCATCGGGGTGAGGAAAGCATTTTCCGCCGGCCAGGACGAGCATGACGGACGTCTTCAGCACGTCCGGCGAGGCGTGCTTGGAAATGTACCCGGCCAGCATGGGGGGCAGGTTGAGCAGCGAATAGGGCAGGGTCGGATCCTCGGACAGCAGCAGGAGCCGGCGCGGCGCGTGATGTTCCTGCGCCGCGGTGACGAGTTCGAGCATCCGGTCGTAGGCATCCGGCACCGACAGCAGCATCAGATCCGTGTCCGTGCGCCGCGGCGTACTGTGGAACAACTGCTCGTAGTCGATGCCCGTGCTGGTGAGGGCGCAGTCGAGCGTCCTCAGCAGCGTCAGGAGGCCCATGCGCAAGAGCGCGTTGGGCTCCACTACAGTGATGGTCACCATTGTGAAGCTCCCTTCCGAAGGACCTACGCCGCACACGGTGAGGCGAGTGGTTATTCTTTATCTCAGGATACGTTTTGGCAATCCTTGATTTGCCATGCGTGACTCATCTTTCCGTTCGTAACCAATCTCCATGAATCATTGTTGCATTTGTATGAATTCGTCGATGGGTGCGGGGCCGCGGGCGAAGTCGATCATGCTGATGCGGCCTTCGTCGGTGTGGTGGATGAGGACCGCCCGGCTGGCGCGCAGGACCTGGAGCTGCGCGGCGCTGACGCCGAAGTGGCCCGCCAGCGCGGCGGACGGCGTGTCGCCCGGCGGCTTGCGCCGGTCCAGGCCGCTGAAGCGCACGGCGTTGTAGCAGGCCCAGGCGGCCAGCAGCAGCCCGATGCAGGCCGACACCAGCGCGTAAGCCAGCAGGGCCTGCGCGTCGGGCAGCAGCCGGGACACGGCGGGTCCGGCGGCGCGCGCCGGGGCCGCCAGCAGGGACCGGACGCCCGACACGAATAGGAAGCCGAACGCGGTCCATGCCAGTGCCGTGAGCAGGCCGTCGATCGCGGCGGCGAGGGCGGAGCGGGGGGTCTTGACGATCATCATGATGTGGGCGCCTTGATGCCGCGGTCGGGGCTTTGCCAGCGGGCCCGGGCGCGGCGGCGCCTGAGCATGACCCCGGGAAAACTGCACAGCGTGGTGAGCAGGCTGATCATCCAGTAGGCCAGGGGATACCAGATCACCCAGTACAGCGAACGGAACAGGCCGCGTTCGTAGCGGTGGTCGATGAAGACGCTGACGCAGAATTGCAGCAGGCAGGTCGCGGCCAGCGCCATGCCCGTGAAGGCGGGCGGCACCAGCGTCTCGACGCGGATGTGGCCGGGCAGGGCCACGAACAGGCCGGCCGCCCACAGCGCCAGGGACAGGGCCAGGGCGAAGGCCCAGATCGTCGAAACGCAGTATTCCAGCGCCATGGGCCAGAGGCGGCGATGGCGCCAGGCCCGGATGCCCGGGACGTTCTTCAGGAAGACTTCGGCGCCCCCCCGCGCCCAGCGCAGCCGCTGCTTCCACAGGCCGCGCAGGGTCTCCGGCATCAGGATCCAGCACAGGGCACGCGGCTCGAAGAAGATCGACCAGTGGTCGCGCTGCAGCTTCCAGCTGATGTCGATGTCCTCCGTCACCATGTCCAGGCTCCAGTACCCGACCCGGTCCAGGGCGCCGCGCCGGAAGGCGGCCACCACGCCGGACACGGTGAAGACCTGGCCGTAGACGCGCTGGGTGCGCTTGATCAGGCCTACGATGGATGAGAATTCGCCCACCTGGACCCGGCCGATCAGCGTGGACCGGGTGCGCACGCGCGGGTTGCCGGTGACCGCGCCGACCCGGGGATGATCGATCATGGGGGCCACCAGGTAGGCCGCGGCGTCGCGCTCCAGGATGGCGTCGCCGTCGATGCAGACCAGGTACTCGCCGCGGGCCGCCAGCGCGCCCATGCGCAGGGCCATGGCCTTGCCCTGGTTGCGGGCGAGATGGATCACGCGCAGGCGTGCGTGCGCATCGGCCAGCCGGTCCAGCATGGCGCCCGTGCCGTCCGTGGAGCCGTCGTCGATGGCGATGACCTCCACCCGCGGATAGCGCTGGTCCAGGGCCGACAGGACCGTGTCGGCGCCGTGCTCGGCCTCGTCGTGGCAGGGGATCAGGATCGAGATCCGCGGCTGCCCCCGCAGGTGCGGCGGGGCGGTCTCCGGTCCCCAGGGCCAGCGCCGTTCCCAATGCAGCCAGTAGTACAGTCCGCCGAACATCCACAGGCCCGACATGAACAGGGGATAGAAGAAGACGAAGTCCAGGATCAGGTCGCCCGTCCACAGCAGGGCTGCCCCGAAGGGCGCGCCCGCGACGAGGCACAGGATCAGGAGGGCGAGCAGTCGGTCCGTCATCGCGGGTGCTCCTCAGCGGTGGGGATACCAGGCGGTCGAGATCGCGGGCCGGATGGTTTCCAGCGCCGGCCGGTCCCGCGCGAAATCGTCGGGGTAGTAGCCGAAATGCCGGGCGCCGGCGCGCTGCAGGCGCCGCATCCATTCGGCCAGGAGGCGGCTGTCCACGGGCGGCTGGCCCGGCCGGCTCCAGTCGCGGGCCTGGAGCTCGAACACGGTGCGCTCCAGCGCGCCCGGGCGCCGCCGGATGGCCGCGACCAGGCGGTCGAGCCAGGCGTCGGACCGCGCGGCGGGAACCCGTTCCATCAGCGGCATGGCCATGGGCACGGTCCAGTCGTAGGCCCGCAGGAAGTCGTCCGGGTCCTGCGCGTACCAAGCCTCGCTGGCCGGGTTCAGGATCGGTTCGGCGTACAGGTTGCGGGCGGTCTTCACCTGCGGCCCGCGGATGGCGCGGACGCGCCGCGCCAGTTCGAGGGTGAAATCGGTCAGCGCGCGGCTCTTGAAGCGGGTCCAGCGCCGCAGGGTGTCCGGATCGGCGCGCAGCGCCGGGATGGAGTCCGGCAGGCCCGCTTGCCGGTAGGCGGCGAGCGCCGCGGGGCCGGCGTCCTCGAAGTCGCTCAGCACGGCGTCGTCGTGGAACAGGATGCCGTCGATCGGCGCGGCGCGCGCCATGTCCTCGTACAGGTCCGCGATGGCCGCCCGGGCCTTCGGGTCGAAGGGCGACAGCCTGCGGTACTGCGCGGGATCCGGCCCGGGGGCGTCGTCCGGGTTCCCGGAGTCCCGGACGACGCGGGCGATGCCGGGTGCCAGGTCGAAGCTCAGGACCGGCATCCAGGCGTAGACCTTCACGTGGGCGCGGTTCCGCAGCTGCCAGACGACGCGGTTGAACAGGTCGGCGCGCATGGGCAGCCGGCGGTTGGGGAAATAGACCGAGCGCGCCAGTCCGTCGCCCTCGGGATCGGCGTAGGCCTGCAGGAAGACCGTGCCGATCCGCAGGTCGGCGATCCGCTGCACCAGGGTGCCCAGGTTCCTGTCCGTCTGGGCGGGATCGGGGTCGTAGACGTAGTCCAGGTCCACCTGCGCCACCCGGAAGTCGCCCCGGGATTCGGCGCCCAGCACGGATCGCGCGAATTCCCGCATGTCGGGCGAATCCGTCACCAGCATGCGGGGCATGGACAGGGGGGCGTCCGCGGCGCCCAGGCCCTCGTCCAGGGTCAGGGCCATCCGGTATCCCTGGCCGCGGATGATGTCCAGCGCCTCGCCGCTGGCGGCGCCGTAGGGCCAGACCCAGACGCGGGGCGCCTTGCCGGTCGCCTGGCGGATCTTGCGCGTGATGCGCCGGACGTCGTCCGCGATCCGCCGCCGGTAGGCGGCGTCGGTCTCGTAGGCGTGCGTCCCGGCGTCGTAGCGGCGCGTGGCGGCGGCCGGCTCCTCGTTGCCCTGGGGGTTGGCGGGGATGCCTTGGTGCAGGTCGTCGCTGTGCGAGGCGATCTCGACCAGGCCGGATCGGGCCATGTCCCGGACGTCCTCCCAGGTGGCGAAGCGGTCCCGGGGCACTTGCAGGTCGCCGAAGCGCACGGGCTGGCCGGCCGGCGTGTCGATCCAGCGCCCCACGGGAGCCCAGACGGCCGGCCAGCCCATGGCCTTCAGGATGGGGAAGACCCGGCTGCGGAAGCTGCGGTAGCCGTCGTCGAAGCTGAGCAGCACGGCCCTGGGCGGCAAGGGTTCGCCGCCCCGGCCGGCGGCCAGGATCCGGTCGACGGACACCGCCTGGTAGCCGTTGTCCCGCAGCCATTCGAGCTGGGCGACGAGCTGGTCCGTGCGCACGGCGAGGAAGCGCTGGTCGGGGTCGTCGTCCTCGACGTCGTGGTAGGCCAGCGCCAGCACGTGGTTGGCGGGCCAGGGCCGGTCGACGCTGGCCACGGGCCGGTCGGCGGGCGGCGCGAACGCCGGGATGTCGCGCGCGCAGCCGGCGCACAGCGCCAGGCAGCAGGCCAGGAGGAACAGGCGCGGGCCGAAGGTGCTGGATCGTGGCATGGCGGGCTCCCGAGTCAGAACCGGACCGTCACGTCGACGAGGACGCTGAAGCTGCGCTCGCGCTGGCCGTCGTAGGGCCGCGAGGTGCCCGAGGCCAGGAAACCGATCTCGAACGCGCGGCCGAGGCTGTAGCGTTGGCCGTAGCCCAGGGTGTAGAGGCCGCCCGTGCCGTGCCCCTGTTGCGCATAGGCGCCGGCCGCCAGCAGGAATTGCTGTTCCCAGCGGGTCTCCTCGTGCTGGTACAGGGTGTGCGTCACGCGCAGGGCCGGCAGGATCGTCAGGTCCGACCTGGGGTTGAAGTACGGCGCGTCGTCGGCCGTGTTGCGGGAGGCGGACAGGTCCAGCAGCGCGTCCACCCGGACCCGGGGGGTGGTGTACAGGCGCTGGCGGCCGGACAGGCCGGCCTCCAGGCGGCGGTTGCCGTCGGAGAAGAAGGAGGGCGTCAGGGTCAGGGTCCATTCCCGGCGCTCGTCGCCGCGCCAGCGCAGGGAGGCGCTCAGGCTGTTGGCTCTGATGTCGTGCTTCAGGGCCCGCAGCGGCGTGTCGCGCGACAGCAGGGCGGCGCCGGCGCCCGCCCGCCAGTGATCGTCCAGGTCCACGAAGGCCGAGAGCGCCGCGCCGGCCCGGGTGCCGTGGCCGTAGCGGTTCCCGGAGGCTTCGGCCAGGGCCGTCAGGTCCCGGCCGCGCCATTCGAGGCCCGCGCGGGCCCAGGCGTAATGGCCGTTGCCTTCGTCGAACCGGCCTTCGGAATAGCCGCTGCCGGCGAACACGCGCCAGTTCTCGCCGATGGGCGGCGAGTACAGCACGGTGTCGACGCTCGCGTCGCGGCTGCCCAGCACCGGGCCGCCGGAGGCCGTGCCCCGGCTGGCGGTCGTCCGCCATTCGGCCTGCTCGTGCGCGGCCCATTCCCGGTTCAGCCGCCGCACGGCGGGGTCCTCCGGGACGCGGGCCGTCAGGTCGTCGCGCAGCAGCTTGGCCTGGCGCCATTCCTGCAGGGCGAGGGCGGTTGCCGCCTGGCCGGTCTCGACCTCGACGGACCGGGGCGCCTGGGTCTCGGCGATCTTCAGGTCCAGCTCGGCCCGGCGCGGGAGTTCCCGGGTTCGCCAGGCCTCGGCCCGCGCGACGCGCAGGCTGGTGTTGCCGGGCGCCTCCTCGACCATCCGGTCCAGTTCGGCCTGGGCCTTCGGCGTGTCGTCCCGGTACAGCGCGCCCAGGGCGTGGGCCAGCTCGGCGTCCAGCTTCGCGGGATTGGGGCGGCGCACGGGGTTGCCCTTGTACAGGATCCAGGTGGGCGGCGCGGCCAGCGCCCGGTCCAGTTCAGCGCCGGCCGCGCCAGCCTGGTCCGATTCGGACAGCGCGTAGGACAGGCCGATGCGGTCGGCCATTTGGGCCGCCTCGTCCTGGCCGGCGGAGGAAGCCAGGGACTGCCGGAACAGGGGTACGGCGTCTTCCGGCCGGCGCAGGGCCAGGTACGCGCTCGCCACGTCGCCCAGCACGTAATCCGGGACGGGAGCGCCATCCGCCCGCATGGATTCGTAGCTGGCCGCGAGGTCCCGCATGCGGCCACGCGCGCGCAGGGCCTGCAGGCGGTCCGCCTCGGCGCGCCGCACGTCGTCGCGGGCCTGCGGGCCCAGGGCGCGCCATTGCGGGATCAACTGGCCGTACAGGGCCAGCGCCCGGTCCGCCTGGACGTAGCGGTCGGCTTCGCCCCGGGCGTCGGCCGACGCGGTCCGGGTCAGCCGGGCCGCGACGTCGGCCTGCAGGGATCGGGTCTGCGCCGGGCTCAGCAGGCCCGGATGCGCGGCGGCCAGATGGAGGGCGCTTTGCGGCAGCCGCGCATCCCGCAGGGCCAGCACGTAGGCGCGCACGACGTAAGGACGGTTCGGGGCCAGGGAGTAGGCCTGGGATGCGTGCTCCAGAGCCGCGTACGGTTCCGCGTTCCGGCCATGCGCGTAAGCCAGCGCGAGATGCGCATCCGGATCGTCGGGGCGGTGCGCCACGAGGGCCTTGCCGCGTTCGATCGCTTCGTGCGGGCGTCCCGCGTCCGCCAGGGTCATGACGTGTCCGTAGGCGAACGTCGCCTGGCCGGGAAACCGCCGTTCTCCCTGGCTGAACAATCGGATGGCCGATGGCCACTGTTGCGTGTCCCGGTATGCGCGCGCCACCGCTTCCAATGCGGGGGCGGGCAGCGTCGCGGGCGATCCGGCCCGTTCGTACGCCCGCAGGACGGCGGTGGCTTCCTCGCCGGTGGCGGGAAGTGCCAGGAGTGTGCAAAAAGTAAATGCGGCGAAGCGCAGGGCGTGGTTCACGGCGGGTCTCATGGCATGGAGATGTCAATGAGAACGGGGGCAGTCGAAGCGATAAGCGCCCGCCGGGACACCCTGGGAGAAGATGAGAAGCTCGATCCGGCATTGATCGCGGGCGCCGAGCGACATGGAAAATTGCGTCAGCGCGGTCGGCCGGTCGGCCGGAAGGTCGACGGAACCGCTCTGCATGATCCGCGAGGAGCCCGAAGGCCCTTGCCTGATGGCCTGGATCCGGTAGTCGATCGCGCGGTGCTCCGGACTCCGGACGTAGGGCACGATCATGCCGGCCTGCGCTCCGGTCCCGCTGTCCAGCCATACCTGGAGGTTCAGATCCGCCGCCATCATGACCATGCTCCGGAAGAGGGGAAAAACATCTCTGGCGGGCCATGGAGGCCCCGCCAGAGATCCTGGCGCGAAGGCCCGCGGACTTACCAGCCCGTCTGGTTGAACGTGGCGGTGTTGCCGTACCCGATCTGCACCGCCGTGGCGGAGAGATTGGAGCCCGTCTGCATCACGGTCGCCGAGTTGACCCACCCGTCCTGGTACAGGTCGGCCGTCTGGTTGCTCCCGTACTGCTGCGTCACCGTGCTGGTGTTCTTGTAGCCGGCCTGGACGATCTTCGCGTCGGCATCGTGGGTCCATTTCTGCGTGACGTCGGCGGAGTTGTTGACGCCGCTCTGGTAGATGTCGGTCGTCACGTCCAGGCTGTGTTCCTGGTTGGAGTTCGCGACGTTCTTCCAGCCTGTCTGGACCATCTTGGCGCTGGCGTCGCCGGTCCATTTCTGCGTGACGCCGGCCGAGTTGTTCACGCCGTCCTGGTAGATATCGGACTGGGCGTTCACGTTGTGGCTCTGGTCCGTGTTGACCACGTTCTGCCAGCCCTTTTGCACGACCTTGGAACTGACGCCCACGTTGTCCGACTGTTTCGCGTTGGCGTAGTTGTTGTAGCCCTTCTGGTAGATGTCGATCTGGGCCGTGCCGAAGAAGTTGTTGGACTGATTGGCCTTGGCCACGTTGCTCGCCTCGATCTGGGTGATGAGCGCGGTGGCGTTCCCGTTGTATGCCTGCGTGATCTCGGCGTCGTTGTTGAAGCCGTTCTGGTAGGTGTTGCCGGTGCTGCCGGCGAAGGCCGCCGTGCCGGCGAAGGCCAACGCAAGACCGGACGCCAGTGCGCAAAGAGAATGTTTCATGTTGAAGCTCCTTGAGTCGACAAGACCAGTGAGGGAAAAACGCTGTCCGGCGGTCTTGGAACCGGGCGTCGTCGAAAGAAAAGGTTCGAGTGCGTCAGCGATACACGGAAAGCTTCAGGCCGCTGCCGATCTGGGTGATGGGCGCCAGCGGGCCCGGCGTGGTGAGCGTCACCGACAGCTGGTTGAAGTTGCCGATCTGGTTCAGGTTCGCGTAGCTGTTGCTGGCGTATTGCTCCAGCCGGCCGCGGTTGGATACGCCGGTCTGGTGGATTTCGCCCCAGATCCCCATTCCGGCCTGGATGATCTGGGCGTCGTTGTTGGCCCCGGCCTGCTGGATCACGGCCGTGTTGCCCGCGCCGGACTGCGAGGTGTATGCCCGGTTGCGGATGCCGTCCTGGAGGATGGACGCCGCGGAATCGGCGCCCTGCTGGTTGATTTCGCCGGTGTTCAGGCCGCCTCGCTGGGTGATGTGCGCCCGCACGCCGGCGTTGACCAGTTCAAGGGGCGGCAGTTCTCCGGGGGAGGAAAGATCGGAGCCGGCGCCGTGGCTGGCCGGGGGCGCGGCGCTCAGCAGGGCCGCGAGCCCCAGGCTCAGGCAGATGCGGCCGAGAGGTGGGCCGAAACGGGAAAGGGAGGATGTGTTCATGGCGCGCTCCTGGCGGGCAAGGCCGTGTTCAAGGCGGTTATTGGGTCTGGTCCGGGGTGGCCGCGGTGTCCGTGTCGACCGCCTGGCGCGGCGTCACCGTCACCACCTCGCTGTTTTCGGCGGCCAGGTAGCGCTGGATCAGCGCGCTGTTCCAGTCCGCCGGATTCTTCAGGCGCCACCGGTTGTGCTTGATGCCCTGCACCGTCAGGTGCATGACGGCGGCGTCGATGGCTTCTTTCACGGCCAGCTGGGCGGGCTCGTTGTGGGTGTAGCCCCCCTCGATCTCCAGCAGGTCGTAGTAATTGACGAAGCGGAAATAGCTCGGATGGATCTCGTACGAGAAGATCGCCTTGGTGGTCGAGACGCTGTCCAGGATTTCGCCGGTCGTGACGTCCACGGCCCGCAGGCTGATCGTGACCTGGTCGACGCTGTATTGCGTGGTCATGCCGATCCCCAGGAACTTCGCCCCCAGGCCGCCGGTCCTCGTGTTGGTGTCGTAGGCGATCACGCCGCCCTCCAGGATGATGGAGGCGGGCAGCAGGTTCGGGACTCCGCCGCTGTTCTGCTTGCCCTCGTCCACGGCCCGCAGCACCCGGCGCTCGGTCAGCAGGGATTGCAGGCCCTCGCGCTCGACGGGGATGTACCAGCCGGAGTCCTTCAGGGCCTTCATCAGCATCGACGCCGCGCCCTGGGTCACCGCCGTGGAGAACGCGCTGCTGGGAGAAGGCTTGTATTGGCCGGTTTCGTCCCGGAAACCGTAGACGGCGGCCACGATCTTTTTCTGCGGCGGGGGCAGCTGCAGCAATGCGGTGGCCGACGGGGTCGGGGGCGTCAGCTGCGCCTCGTTGGAAACATTGGCGGGCTTCTGGATCGCGCACGCGGACAGGGTCAGCGCCAGTACCGGGGCGATCCATGCGCCGCGCACCGACGTGAATGCGCGGGCTCCAGGCGTCTTCAGGGTGTCCATGGCAGGCCTTTCCGGTTCCGGGTCAGTTGATGGGGGTGTTGCCGGCATCGGCATTGCCGAGATCGATGGGGTGCGAATTGCCGTTCAGGTCGACCCAGTAGAGCTTGTCGCCTTTCTGGATCAGGAAGCCGTTGTCGGTCTGCAGGATCTGTCCGATGTTGTCCAGGCCGAGATCGTCCATGGGGTAGGGATATCGCTTCTGCGCCTGCGCGCTCTGCAGCAGCGTGGGACCGTTCAGCGGGTTGCCGCCGAAGCTGGGGTTGACCGGGGCGTAGAGCAGCTGTCCCGCCGATGCGGGCGGCGATGCCCAGGGCAGCGCGATCAATGCGCCCAGGAGGATCGCGGCGGGTCTGCCGGACCCGCTGCGAGGGTTGCGTGTGGACTGGCTCATTTACATCTCCTCGGGCCCTAGATCGGCGTTCTGGATGAACTGCCTTTGGGCATTGATGATGTCGATGTTCTCCCGGACCGCCTGGACGACTTCCCGGCTCTGGTCCTTGGCCCGCGAGCGGGCCGGGGACAGGAACGTGTGGAAGACGGTCTGATCCAGGTAGCTGATCCAGATCTCGCTGCCGAACTGCGCGGTGGGGCGTTCAATGATCGTCATCGTGTCCTGCGAATCCGGGTACAGCGCCTGCCACACTTGCGTGAAGTTGCTGTAGAAGTCCCACCCCATCACGGTGACGGTGCGGTTGATGATCAGGCCCTTCAGGGGGTCGGTGTTGATCCGCCCTTCATCGAGGTTGCGCCTGGGCGGCTCAGGTTCCTGCGCCGCGACCAGCGAGGTCAGCAGCGACATCATCACCAACGCGAAGCGGAACTCGTCGAAAAACACAGCGATCTCCCCGATGGGTCACGTTTTTTTCCGAACGTATCGAACTGTGATCTGTGGGGAAATGTTAAGAGTCCGCCCGTGCGGGACCTATAGGCCGGAGGCGCTACATCATTTTCCGGGTGGGGGGCCGGCCGGCCGTCGGGGAAACGGCGTAGTCCGTCGGGGCGGGCGGGGCGCGAGACAGGGGCGACCGATCTAGGCTAAAATGGTGCGCCTTTTGGGGTGGCGTGCTGAACGCCAGGCCAAAAAAAGCTATAATTCAATGGTTTGACTGCTATCGCCTTGCGCCAAGAGCGCCGGGCTGTGAACGGACTTTTATGGGTGATCGGTCCGCATCGGATCCGCGCTGTGGGTTGGATGACGGGTCGTCCGGTTCGCCTGGCACACTGGTGCTCGGCGAGGCGGAGCGCGCGCTGATCGCACGCCGTTCGCGAGTCGGCCTGTTTCGGGCGCTGGCGGCGCAGGCATTCACGGGAATGCTGGTGGTGCTGGGCGCCTGGGGGATTGCGGGGAAGGACGCCGGGGTTTCCGCCCTGATCGGAGCGGGGGCCTATTTCGTACCCAATACGCTGTTCGCCTTGCGGCTGCTGCTGGGATACTTCGGGCCGAAACGCCCGGGATCGCTCGCCTTTTTCTGGGGCGAATTCCTCAAGCTGCTGATCGTGGCTGGAGTGGTGGTCCTGGTGGCGTGGCGGTGGGGCGGCTGGCTGAACTGGCTGGCCTTCCTGCTGGGCCTGCTGGGTGTCATGAAGGGGTACGTGGTGTTGCTGGCCTTGCGCCGCCTGCCATGATTTGAATACGAAAAAGGGTTTCCGATGACCGACGCTGTAACGACGCCTCAGTCCGAATACATCCAGCACCACCTGGTCCACCTGAACAATCTCGGGCACAAGCAGGACATCATCGCCAACTTCGACGTCGTCAACTACGACTCGCTGTTCTGGTCGATCCTGATGGGCGCCATCGTCATCTTCTTCCTCTGGCGCGCCGCGCGCCGGGCCACCACCGACGTGCCGGGCCGCTTCCAGATGGCCATCGAAATGCTCGTGGGCATGGTCCACGAGGAAGCCAAGGGCATCATCCCCAACGAAACCACGCGCAAGTTCGCCGCGCCGCTGGCCCTCACCGTGTTCCTCTGGATCACGCTGATGAACACGCTCGACCTGATCCCCGTCGACCTGGCCGCCTGGATCTTCCGCGTCACTGGCCTGGGCGCCGATCATTCCGATCCGCTGTACTATCATCGCATCCTGCCGACCGCCGACCTGAACATCCCCATCGGCATGTCCCTGGGCGTGCTGGTGCTGATGCTGTACTACGGCATCAAGATCAAGCACCCGGTCGGCTTCGTCAAGGAACTCTTCACCGCGCCCTTCCACGCGCACGGCATCGCCGCGCTGATCCTGGCGCCCTTCAATTTCCTGCTGAACCTCATCGAATATGCGGCCAAGTGCGTGTCGCTGGGCATGCGGCTGTTCGGCAATATGTATGCGGGCGAACTGCTGTTCATGCTGATCGCCTTGCTGGGTGGTGCCTGGACGGGGGCGAATGCTTCCAGTATCAGCCTTGCGCTCGGGCACGTGCTCGCCGGTTCGGCATGGGCGATCTTCCACATCCTGATCGTGCTGCTGCAGGCGTTCATCTTCATGATGCTGACCCTGGTGTATATCGGGCAGGCGCACGAAGGCCACTAAAAATTCGCCCGGGGTTTCCCGGGCGGGCTCGCGGGGCTTGCCCTGATTTCTGGTTTTTTGATTTTTTGACTAAACAACGTTTACTTACCAAGGAGTTGTTATGACCAACGTTGCATTCGTTGCTCTCGCTTGCGGTCTGATCATCGGTCTGGGCGCCATCGGCGCTTGCATCGGCATCGGCATGATGGGCGGCAAATACCTCGAAGCCTCCGCTCGCCAGCCCGAACTGATGAACACCCTGCAGACCAAGATGTTCCTGCTGGTCGGCCTGATCGACGCGGCCTTCCTGATCGGCGTTGGCCTGGCCATGCTGTTCGCGTTCGCCAACCCCTTCGTGGGCTGATGACGGCGCAGGCCTGGGCTTTTTGCCGCAGGCCAGGGGTTCGTCGGCGGCCTGCGGGCCGCGGACGGCCGGATTAGGTGCCTTGCGGAATCGCCGCAAGGCACGAACGGGTAAATTAGGAAAACGACCGTGAATTTAAACGCGACTCTCTTTTTCCAGATGATCGTGTTTTTCGTTCTGGGTTGGTTTACGATGAAATTCATCTGGCCGCCCCTTACGAAGGCAATGGATGATCGTCGCCAGAAAATCGCCGACGGTCTGGCCGCCGCCGAGAAGGGCAAGGCCGATCTGGCCCAGGCCCAGGCCCGCGTCAGTCTGATGGAGGCCGCCTCCAAGACGGAAAACCATGCGCGTCTGGCCGAAGCCGAAAAGCAGGCCGCCGCGCTGATCGACCAGGCCCGCCGCGAAGCCGAAGCCGAAAAGGCCCGGATCGTCGCCCAGGCCCGTCAGGACGCCGCCCAGGAAGTCCAGCGCGCGCGTGAAACCCTGCGCGCCGAAGTGGCCGTGCTGGCCGTCAAGGGCGCCGAGCAGATCCTGCGTCGCGAGGTCGATGCCAAGGCGCACGCCGAGCTGCTCGACCAGCTCCAGGCGCAACTCTGAATCAGGGCGAGTCATGGCTGAACTATCCACTATCGCGCGGCCCTACGCCGAGGCCCTGTTCGAATCCGTGCGCGGCGACGCGCGCGGGCTCGAATATTGGTCCGGCGTGATGTCGCTGCTGGCCCAGGTGTCCGGCATGCCCGACGTGCTCGAGGCCATGGCCGATCCGCGCCTGTCCGATGCGCAGCGCGCCGAACTGCTGACGGGCCTGGTGCCCCAGGAACTTCCCGCACAGGCGGCCAACCTCGTCGCTCTGATGGTCGAGAACGGCCGCGTCCAGGCGCTGCCCCAGGTGGCCGAGCAATTCGAACTGCTGCGCAACCGGCTCGAGGGCACCGCCCTGGCGCGCATCACCAGCGCCTATCCGCTGAACGACGCCCAGGTGGCCGGCCTGCTGCAGGGGCTGGAGCGCAAGTTCGGCCTCAAGCTCAAGTCCCAGGTGACGATCGACCCGGAACTGATCGGCGGGGTGCGCGTCGCCGTCGGCGATCACGTGCTCGACACTTCCGTGCAGGCCCGGCTGGCCGGTCTGCGCGATACGCTGGCCGCGTGATGGCGGGCCAACCAACAGGATTCCAGGAGTCTTACCATGCAACTTAACCCGTCCGAGATCAGCGAACTGCTGAAGAGCCGCATCGAAGGCCTGGGCGCATCCACCGATGTCCGCACGCAGGGCACGGTCGTATCCGTCACCGACGGCATCACCCGCATCCACGGCCTGTCCGACGTGATGCAGGGCGAAATGCTCGAATTCCCCAACAACAGGTTCGGCCTGGCCCTGAACCTGGAACGCGATTCCGTGGGCGCCGTGGTTCTGGGCGACTACGTCGGCGTCTCCGAAGGCGACGCCGTCAAGACCACCGGCAAGATCCTTTCCGTGCCGGTCGGCCCGGAACTGCGCGGCCGCGTGGTCGACGCGCTGGGCAACCCGATCGACGGCAAGGGTCCGATCAACGCCAAGGAAACCGACGTGATCGAAAAGGTCGCGCCCGGTGTGATCGCCCGCCAGTCCGTGTCGCAACCGTTGCAGACCGGCCAGAAGGCCATCGACTCCATGGTGCCCGTCGGCCGCGGCCAGCGCGAGCTGATCATCGGCGACCGCCAGACCGGCAAGACCGCCGTGGCCGTCGACACCATCATCAACCAGAAGGGCAAGGGCGTCACCTGCGTGTACGTCGCCATCGGCCAGAAGGCTTCCACCATCAACAACGTGGTGCGCAAGCTCGAAGAACACGGCGCTATGGAATACACCATCGTCGTGGCCGCCGCCGCGTCCGACTCCGCCGCCATGCAATACCTGGCCGCCTACTCGGGCTGCACCATGGGCGAATACTTCCGCGATCGCGGCGAGGACGCCCTGATCGTGTACGACGACCTGACCAAGCAGGCCTGGGCCTACCGCCAGGTGTCCCTGCTGCTGCGCCGCCCGCCCGGACGCGAAGCCTATCCCGGCGACGTGTTCTACCTGCACTCCCGCCTGCTGGAACGCGCCGCCCGCGTGAACGCCGAATACGTGGAAAAATTCACCAACGGCGCCGTCAAGGGCAAGACCGGCTCGCTGACCGCGCTGCCGATCATCGAGACGCAGGCCGGCGACGTGTCCGCCTTCGTGCCGACCAACGTGATTTCCATCACCGACGGCCAGATCTTCCTGGAAACCGACCTGTTCAACGCCGGCATCCGGCCCGCCATCAACGCCGGCATCTCGGTGTCGCGCGTGGGCGGTTCGGCCCAGACCAAGGTCGTCAAGAAGCTCTCGGGCGGTATCCGGACCGACCTGGCCCAGTACCGCGAACTGGCCGCCTTCGCGCAGTTCGCCTCCGACCTGGACGACGCCACCCGCCGTCAGCTGGAACGCGGCAAGCGCGTGGTCGAACTGCTCAAGCAGCCCCAGTACCAGCCGCAGCAGGTCTGGGAACTGGCGGTCGCCCTGTATTCCGTGAACAACGGTCACCTGGACGACCTGGAAGTCGGCCAGGTGCTGGCCTTCGAAAAGGCCCTGAAGGACTACCTGAAGGCCAAGCACGAAGCCCTGATCCAGCGCATCGAAGACGTGAAGGAACTCTCCAAGGAAGACGACGCCGCCCTGGGCGCCGCCATCCAGGAATTCAAGAAGCACGGCACGTTTTAAGTAGCGCCCGGGGCGCGCGACGCGCGTCCCGGACAGCCCTGACAGGATAGTGGAATGGCCGGAATCAAGGAAATTCGAACCAAGATCAAGAGCGTGCAAAACACGCGCAAGATCACCAAGGCGATGGAAATGGTCGCCGCATCCAAGATGCGCAAGGCGCAGGACCGGATGCGGATGGGTCGTCCCTACGCCACCAAGGTGCGTGCCATCGCGGCCCACCTGATGCAGGCGAACCCGGATTACACCCACCCCTACATGGTGGAACGCCAGAAGCTGTCGTCCGTGGGCGTCGTGCTGGTCACCACCGACAAGGGTCTGTGCGGCGGCCTGAATACCAACATCTCGCGCCTGGTGCTGGCGCGGATCAAGGAATTCGAGCAGCAGGGCGTGCGCGTCCAGGCCACGGCGCTGGGTTCCAAGGGCCTGGGCCTGCTGAACCGCGTCGGCGTCAACGTGGTGTCCTCGGAAGTCCAGCTGGGCGACGCGCCCAACCTGGAACGCCTGATCGGCGCCATCAAGGTCCAGCTCGACGACTTCGTCGACGGCAAGGTGGACGCGGTCTATCTGGCGACCAGCCGCTTCGTCAACACCATGAAGCAGGACCCCAGCTTCATCCGCCTGCTGCCGCTGCCCTCGGGCCTGGAAGATCCCTTCCAGACCGGCTCCCAGGACGAGGACGCCCTGAAGAGCCAGTACGGCTGGGATTATCTGTACGAGCCGGATTCGCAGACCGTGATCGACGAGCTGCTGCTGCGCTACGTCGAGGGCCTGATCTATCAGGCCGTGGCGGAAAACATGGCCAGCGAGCAGTCCGCCCGGATGGTCGCCATGAAGGCCGCGTCGGACAACGCCAAGAAAGTCATCGGCGACCTCCAGCTGGTCTACAACAAGACCCGCCAGGCGGCCATCACCAAGGAAATTTCGGAAATCGTGGGCGGCGCCGCCGCGGTCTGATCGACGCAAGCACCGGCAACCCAGAGATACTTATAGGACTAAACATGAGCAACGGTACCATCGTTCAGTGCATCGGCGCCGTGGTGGACATTCAGTTCCCCCGCGACAGCATCCCCAACATCTACGACGCGCTCACCTTGACCGACGAGTCCTCCGCATTCGCGGAAAAGGGCCTGACGTTCGAGGTCCAGCAGCAACTGGGCGACGGTGTCGTGCGGACCATCGCCATGGGCTCGTCCGACGGCCTGCGCCGCGGCATGTCCGTGGCCGGCACCGGCGCGCCGATCTCGGTGCCCGTGGGCACCGGCACCCTGGGCCGCATCATGGACGTGCTGGGCCGTCCGATCGACGAGCGCGGCGACATCCAGTCCGATGAAAAGCGCGCCATCCACCAGGCCGCCCCGAAGTTCGACGAACTGTCGCCTTCGGTCGAGCTGCTCGAAACCGGCATCAAGGTGATCGACCTGGTGTGCCCCTTCGCCAAGGGCGGCAAGGTCGGCCTGTTCGGCGGCGCCGGCGTGGGCAAGACCGTGAACATGCTGGAACTGATCAACAACATCGCCAAGGCCCACAGCGGCCTGTCGGTGTTCGCCGGCGTGGGCGAGCGCACTCGCGAAGGCAACGACTTCTACCATGAAATGTCCGACGCGGGCGTCATCAAGCTCGACAACCTGGCGGAATCCAAGGTCGCCATGGTCTTCGGCCAGATGAACGAACCCCCGGGCAACCGCCTGCGCGTGGCCCTGTCCGGCCTGACGATGGCGGAAAAATTCCGCGACGAGGGCCGCGACGTGCTGTTCTTCGTGGACAACATCTATCGCTACACCCTGGCCGGCACCGAAGTGTCCGCCCTGCTGGGCCGGATGCCGTCCGCCGTGGGCTACCAGCCGACGCTGGCCGAGGAAATGGGCAAGCTGCAGGAACGGATCACGTCCACCAAGACCGGTTCCATCACGTCCATCCAGGCCGTGTACGTGCCGGCCGACGACTTGACCGACCCGTCGCCCGCCACCACCTTCCTGCACCTGGACTCCACCGTGGTGCTGTCGCGCGACATCGCCGCCCTGGGGATCTACCCGGCCGTGGACCCGCTGGATTCGACCAGCCGCCAGCTCGATCCGCAGATCGTGGGCGAAGAGCACTACAACATCGCCCGCGGCGTGCAGCAGACGCTGCAGCGCTACAAGGAACTGCGCGACATCATCGCCATCCTGGGCATGGACGAACTGTCGCCGGAAGACAAGCAGGCCGTGGCCCGCGCCCGCAAGATCCAGCGCTTCCTGTCCCAGCCCTTCCACGTGGCCGAAGTCTTCACCGGCTCGCCCGGCAAGTACGTGCCGCTGGCCGAGACCCTGCGCGGCTTCAAGATGATCGTCGAGGGCGAGTGCGACGCGCTGCCCGAGCAGGCCTTCTACATGGTGGGCGGCATCGACGAGGCCTTCGAAAAGGCCAAAACCCTCCAATAAGGATTGCACATGGCGACTCTTCACATCGAAGTGGTCAGCGCGGAGGCCTCGATCTTCTCCGGCGAGGCGGCCTTCGTCGCCCTGCCGGGCGAATCGGGCGACCTCGGCATCCTGCCGGGGCACACTCCGCTGATCTCGCGCGTGCGTCCCGGCACGCTGAAAATCCGGCGTGACGACGGCACCGAGGAGCACATCTTCGTGGCCGGCGGCATCCTGGAAGTCCAGCCGCACGCCGTGACGGTGCTGTCCGACACGGCCATCCGCGCGGCCGACCTGGACGAGGCCAAGGCGGTCGCCGCGCGCGAGCGCGCCGAGGAAGCCCTGCGCAACACCAAGGAAAAGGCCGACATCGCCGTGGTGGAAGCCGAGCTTGCCATGCTGGCGGCCCAGGCCGCCGCCGCGCGCAAGTTCAGCCAGAAACGCAGCTCGCACTGAGCGGCCCGGCGGGACCGGCCGATCCCGCTGGATCGATCGGCCGGCGGCCCGGCCTGCAAGCGGTACAAGCGCCCTTCGGGGCGCTTTTTTGCGTCCGCAGGCACGGGGTCGGCCGTGCGCATTGCCCGGATGAGGGACGGCCGCCCGTCATGCGCATGTGGCGTATGCCCGCCCGCCGTCGGCCTGGGAGCGCACGGCGAGGTATGACATTCATGATATGGATGATATGAAGACAGCGATGAAATGCCTGTTCTCTATAGCTGATAGTTGAAGCTTCATCTTGTTGGGCCCCGCATCCTCGTCCATAGTGGTCCTCGCCATTTCATAACGACAAAGAGGAGCCCTCATGCCGCAATCCCGCATTTCCGCACTCGCCCGCACCCTGGGCCGCATCGCCATGGCCGGCGCGCTGTCCGTGGCCGCGGCCGCCGCCCACGCGGCGCCATTGACCGTGACGTTATTGGGTACCGGCACGCCTGCGCCCAATCCCAATCGCTTCGGCCAGTCCATCCTGGTGCAGGCTGCCGACCAGACGCTGCTGTTCGACCTGGGGCGCGGCGTCACCATCCGCCTGAACCAGATCGGCATCCCGTTTCGCGACATCGATGCCAGTTTCATCACCCACATGCATTCCGACCACATCAACGGGCTGGCGGACCTGTGGATGACGGGCTGGGTGCCGACGGGCTACGCGTCCCGGACGACGCCGATGGTGGTCTACGGCCCCAAAGGCACGGTTTCCATGACGGAGCACCTGAGCCTGGCCTACGCCGAAAACACCCGGATCCGCCATGCCGACGAGAAGTCTCCCCTGAGCGGCATCGCGTTCGATGCGCACGATATCGATGCCGGGCCGGCGGATGCCTATCGGCCGACGCTGGTGTACGAGAAAAACGGCGTGCGCGTCCTGGCGTTCAATTCCCACCATGGCGATCTGATCCAGCCGAACTTCGGCTACATCGTCGAGTATGACGGCAAGAAGTTCGTACTCAGCGGCGATACGACCTATGACGAACGGGTCGCCCGCGCCGCCAAGGGCGCCGACGTGCTGGTGCATGAGGTCGCGTATTTCGATCCGGCCCTGTTCAAGAACTATCCGAATTATCGCGAGATCCAGGCGCATCACACCACGCCCGAGGACGCCGGCCGGATCTTCAGCATGGCCAGGCCGAAACTGGCGGTCTATTCCCATATCATCGTGCGGCTGGCCGGCAAGTCGCTGGACAATTCCACGGACGTGCTCGTCGAAGGCACCCGGAAGTCCTACGACGGGCCCCTGGCCATGGGCAAGGACCTAATGCGCTTCGTGATCGACGACGGCAAAGTCACCGTGATCGACGATGCCCGGACCGTCAGCCAGGCCGTCAAGGAAGGTTAGATGCCGATGCGTGCGCGGGCGGTTGCTTGCGGCGCAAGCGATAGCCCACGTACAGCGCGCCCAGCCACACCGGCAGCACGTAGACCGCCGGCCGGGTGTCGTCCAGCTGCGTCATCAGGCCCACCAGCAGCGCCAGGAAGGCCACGCACAGGTAGTTCGTCCAGGGGTGGAAGGGCGCGGGGAACAGCAGCGTGTCGCGCGCGTGGGCCTTGCGGAACCGCAGGTGGACCAGCACGATCATCATCCAGGTGATGGCGGCCGCCGCCGTCGCCACGGCCATGATCCGCATGAAGGCGCCTTCGGGCACCAGGAAATTGACGACCACGATCAACAGCGTGCAGGCCGACGAGAACAGCACGCCGACCCAGGGCACCCGGCGCCGGCTCAGGCGCAGGAAGATGCGCGGCGCGTTGCCCTGTTCGGCCAGGCTGTGGAGCATGCGGCCGTTGCTGTACATGCCGCTGTTATAGACCGAGATCGCGGCGCTCAGCACCACCAGGTTCAGGATGTCCGGCGCGGCGGGAATGCCCAGCCGTGAAAAGATCAGCACGAAGGGGCTGCCGTTCAGGCCGACCTCGTTCCAGGGGTACAGGGTCACCAGCACCGCCAGGGCGCCGACGTAGAACAGCAGGATGCGCCAGATCACCTGGTTGACGGCGCGCGGGATGCTGCGCCGGGGATCGTCGGCCTCGCCCGCCGTGATGCCGATCAGCTCCGTGCCGCCGAAGGAGAACATCACCACCACCAGGGACAGCAGCAGGCCGTGCGCGCCGTTGGGCAGGAAGCCGCCGTGGGCCCAGAGGTTGCTCACGCCCGCGCCGCCGGCGCCGCGCGCGATCAGCACCCCGCCCAGCAGGATCATGCCGACGATGGCGGCGATCTTGATGAAGGCCAGCCAGAATTCGCTTTCGCCGTACAGGCGCACGTTCAGCAGGTTCAGGCCCGTGATGCCCAGCAGCACGATCAGCGCGCTGGCCCAGGCCGGGAAGTCCGGCAGCCAGTAGTTCACGTAGATGCCCACCACCGAGAGCTCGGCCATGCTGACCAGGATGTACAGCAGCCAGTAGTTCCAGCCCGACAGGAAGCCGGCGAAGCCGCCCCAGTAGCGGTAGGCGAAGTGGCTGAAGGCGCCGCTGACGGGCTCCTGGGTGGACATTTCGCCCAGGAAGCGCAGGATCAGATAGATCGCCAGGCCGCCGATCAGGTAGGACAGGATGATGCCGGGGCCGACCAGCCGGATGGAGGCGGCCGAACCGTAGAACAGGCCGGTGCCGATGGCGCCGCCCAGGGCGATCATCTGGATGTGGCGGTTCTTCAGGCTGCGCGCCAGGGTGTCGGGCGGCGCGCCGGATGCGGAAGGGGAGGCGGACATGGAAGGGTGATCGCGTGGCGGGTGGATGGCGTCTCAGGCGCCGGCGGTGCCGGGACCGGCTGCGCCGGCCTCGGGGGTTTCGGCCGCCGGGCCGTGGGCCGCCAGGATCCGGTGCAACCGCTCGACGCGCGGGGCCAGCGCGGCGGCAAAATCGGCCCAGTCGGCCGCGCGGGCGGGATCGTGCCGGGGCGGCGCCCAGATGGCGTCCGGAAAGCAGGGGTCGCCGCGCCAGCGGGGGATCAGGTGCCAGTGCAGATGGGGCACCTGATTGCCGAGGCTGGCCAGGTTGATCTTGTCGGGTCGCAGCAGGGACCGCTGCAGGCGTTCGACCTGGAATACCGCGCGCATCAGGTGCAGGCGGCCCAGGGCGTCGAGATCCGTCATTTCCGCCGCGTGGCGCTGCCAGACGACGCGCAGGTAGCCGGGGTGCCGGGGGTCGTCCACGCGGACGATCCGCAGGCGGTCGTCCTGCCAGATCAGGGTGTCGTGGTCGGGGATGCAGAGCGGGCAATCGGGGGAAAAGGCCATGGCGGAAATGGAGGCGGGATCGGGGGCCGCCGTCCGCCGGCGCGGACGGCGGACGGACGCGGGCTGGCGGACGGGGAGCGCTCAGCGGGCGAAGAACAGTTCGTGCAGGGCCGTGCCGGGATCTTCCGCGCGCATGAAGGCCTCGCCGACCAGGAAGGCCTGGACGCCGTGTTCGCGCATGCGGTCGACGTCCTCGGGCAGCAGGATGCCGCTCTCGGTCACGACCCGCTTGCCTTCCGGCAGGTCCTTCAGCATGTCCAGCGTGGTTTCCAGGCGGGTCTCGAAGGTGCGCAGGTCGCGGTTGTTGATGCCGAGCAGCGGCGTGTCCAGGGACAGGGCCGCGTCCAGTTCGCCGTGGTCGTGGATTTCGACCAGCACGTCCATGCCCAGGTCGGCGGCCACGGCTTCGAGCTCGCGCAGCTGGGCCGGCGCCAGGGCGGCGGCGATCAGCAGCACGCAGTCGGCGCCCAGCGCCCGGGCGTGGATGACCTGGTAGGGATCGATCAGGAAGTCCTTGCGCAGCACGGGCAGGCTGCAGGCCGCGCGCGCCTGGCGCAGGTGATCGTAGCCGCCCTGGAAATACTGCACGTCGGTCAGGACCGACAGGCAGGCCGCGCCGTGGCAGGCGTAGCTGGCGGCGATGTCCGCCGGGCGGAAGTGCTCGCGGATCACGCCCTTGGAGGGCGAGGCCTTCTTGATTTCCGCGATCACGGCGGGCTTGCCCTGCGCGATCTTGTCTTCGATCGCGCGCGCGAAGCCGCGGATGTCCTGGCGGCTCTGGGCTTCGCGCAGGACTTCGGATTCGCTGCGCATCTGCCGTGCGGTGGCGACTTCGGTGCGCTTGGTGTCCAGGATCCTGGCCAGAATGTCGTTCATGCGGAGAACCTTTGCGTGTATTGGCGGAATTGCTCCAGCTTGTCGCGCGCGGCGCCGGAGGCGATCAGTTCGAAGGCCTGGCGGATGCCGGCGGCGATCGAGTCGGCGCGGTTGCCGGCGTACAGGGCCAGGCCCGCGTTCAGGGCGACGATGTCGCGGGCCGTGCCGGCCGTGTTGTTCAGCGCGGCGCGCACC
Source organism: Castellaniella denitrificans (assembly GCF_042653765.1). Classification (NCBI taxonomy): domain Bacteria; kingdom Pseudomonadati; phylum Pseudomonadota; class Betaproteobacteria; order Burkholderiales; family Alcaligenaceae; genus Castellaniella; species Castellaniella denitrificans. The sequence continues at coordinate 84,482 of NZ_JBHSEZ010000009.1, forward strand.
AGCTGCGCGGATTCGTCGCGGTTGGCGACCTTGATGCTGCGGTTGGACACCATGGCCATGCCGAAGTCTTCGGGATGGATTTCGTATTCGCGGACCTCGCCGTCCTTCAGTTCGCCCACCAGGGTGGCCGCGCCCAGCGAGGCCTCGTCCATGCCGTCCTTGCCGTGCACGATCAGCACGTGGCGCGAGCCCAGGCGCTGCAGCACCCGCACCAGGATGCCGACCAGGTCGGGGTGGAACACGCCCATGAGCTGGTTGGCGGCCCCGGCCGGGTTGGTCAGCGGGCCGAGGATGTTGAAGATCGTGCGCACGCCCAGTTCGCGGCGCACGGCGGCGACGTTCTTCATGGCGCCGTGATGGGCCGGGGCGAACATGAAGCCGATGCCGGTGGCTTCGATGGATTCGGCGACCTGGGCGGGCGTGGCGGTGACTCGCACGCCCAGGGCCTCCAGGACGTCGGCGCTGCCCGACGAGGACGAGGCGCTGCGGTTGCCGTGCTTGGCGATCTTGACCCCGCCGGCGGCGGCCACGAACATGGCGGCGGTGGAGATGTTGAAAGTGTGCGAGCCGTCTCCGCCCGTGCCGCACATGTCCAGCAGGTCCTCGGGGTAGGGGGTGTCGACGCCCAGGGCGAATTCGCGCATGACCTGGGCGGCCGCGGTGATCTCGCCGACGGTTTCCTTCTTGACGCGCAGGCCCATCAGCAGGGCGCTGGCAAGTTGGGGGGACATTTCCCCGCGCATCAGCATGCGCATCAGTTCCAGCATTTCGTCGTGGAAGATTTCCCGGTGCTCGATGCAGCGGGCCAGGGCCTCGTTGGGAGTGATCGGCGGCATGGATGATTCCTTCTGTCTTCGTGTTTTTGGATAGGCCGGTTCGGGGCGTCAGAGTTCCAGGAAATTGCGCAGCAGCGCGTGGCCGTGCTCGCTGAGCACGGATTCCGGATGGAACTGCACGCCATAGACGGGCAGGGACTTGTGGGCGACGCCCATGATCTCGCCGTCGGCGGTCTCGGCCGTGACGTCCAGGCAGTCGGGCAGGGAATCGCGCTCGATCGCCAGGGAATGGTAGCGGGTGACGGTGTAGGGCGAAGGCAGTCCCTTGAAGACGTCGGTGCCCCGGTGCGTGATGGGCGAGACCTTGCCGTGCATGAGTTCGCGGGCGCGCACGATGCGTCCGCCGTAGGCCGCGCCGATGGCCTGGTGGCCCAGGCAGACGCCCAGGATGGGCTTCCTGCCGGCGAAATGCCGGATCAGTTCGATGGAGATGCCGGCCTCGGCCGGCGAGCACGGTCCCGGCGACACGCAGATGCGGTCGGGATCGATGGCCTCGACGCCGGCGAGGTCGATCTGGTCGTTGCGCACGACCTGGACCTGGGCGCCGAGTTCGCCGAAATACTGCACCAGGTTGTAGGTGAAAGAGTCGTAGTTGTCCAGCATCAGCAGCTTCATGATCGGGTCGTCCTGGTCAGTGTCGGGAAACGGGCGCGCGCGCGGGCACGTGCTGCGAAAGCCGGAGGATGCGGGAGAGGGAGTGTGGCGAGGACATGGTCTTCCTTGGAGTCAGGAGCCGCCGCACCGGAGATAGATTCACGAAGACCTATGCCTGCCAGAACGGCGGCAAGGTGCGATGAATCACGCATGAGGATGCCGCCCCTAGGAGGAGCGCCACCAGAACGAAGCGTGCACGGTCGCGTGTGAAATCATGGCGAACATTCTACTGTGCGGCGCGTGCGCTGTCGAGCGGGGTAAATACCGGTTTATTGGTCATACCATTTATTGGTTTTCTTGGTACTGTTCAACCGCCGTATGAAAATCGTGATTAATATATCTATTTGATAAATAATGATAAATATAGATTTACAGGAATAAATAAGGGTAAATACCTACTTCAGTTTGGATTGACCACTTGAAAAGCGGATTTTTATAATCCGCCAACGAATTCGGAAATCATCTAATTGGTAAGGCCATTCTGGGCGCTTGGTCAGGCTCGGCGGGCATGCCGCGCACCACCCTCTTGGAGTTCCCTGGAATGCCCGCCATCTGGCAACAGAATTACGACCCCGCCGGCAACATCTGGCTGTCCGCGCTGGTCGCCTGCCTTCCCATCCTGCTGTTCTTCCTGTCGCTGACCGTGCTGCGCCTCAAGGGCTGGCTGGCCGGCACCCTGACGGTGCTGGCGGCCCTGGCCGTGGCGCTGTTCTTCTACGGCATGCCCGCCGGCCAGGCGCTGGCCTCGGCCGTCTATGGTTTCTTCTACGGCCTGTGGCCGATCGCCTGGATCATCATCGGCGCGGTCTTCCTGTACAAGATCGCCGTCAGGACCGGCCAGTTCGACACGATCCGCGAATCGGTGCTGTCGCTCACGGCCGACCAGCGGCTGCAGATGCTGCTGGTGGGCTTCGCCTTCGGCTCCTTCCTGGAAGGCGCGGCCGGCTTTGGCGCGCCCGTGGCCATCACGGCGGCGCTGCTGGTGGGGCTGGGCTTCCGTCCCCTGTACGCCGCCGGCCTGTGCCTGGTGGCCAACACGGCGCCGGTGGCCTTCGGCGCCATGGGGATCCCCATCATCGTGGCCGGCCAGGTGACCGGCATCCCGGCTTTCGCCATCGGCGAGATGGCGGGCCGCCAACTGCCGTTCCTGACCATGATCGTGCTGTTCGTCATCATGGCGATCATGGACGGCTGGCGCGGCGTGAAGGAAACCTGGCCGGCGGTGGTCGTGGCGGGCGGCAGCTTCGCCGTCACGCAGTACCTGACCTCGAATTTCATCGGCCCGGAACTGCCGGACATCACCTCGGCGCTGGTGGCGCTGGTGGCCCTGTCCGCCTTCCTGCGCGTGTGGCGGCCGGCGTCCATCTTCCGCTTCTCCGCGACGGGCGAGGGCACCGAGCACCTGTCGCACGACGCCCCCGGGGCCCGGCCTTCGGGCCGCGTGTTCACGACGGGCGAGGTCCTGCGCGCCTGGTCGCCGTTCATCGTGCTGACCGCGATGGTGACGATCTGGTCGATTCCGCCCTTCAAGCACCTGTTCCTGGCCGACGGGCCGCTGCACGGCTGGATCGCCAGCGTGTCCGTGCCCTGGCTCGACGGGCTGGTGCAGAAAATGCCGCCCATCGTGGAGCAGGCCGCCGCCTATGCCGCCGTCTACAAGTTCGACTGGTTCTCGGCCACGGGGACGGCCATCCTGATCGCGGCCCTGATCACGATCCTGGCGGCGCGGCTGAAGCCGTCCGCGGCGGCGTGCGTGTTGGGCGAGACCCTGAAGGAACTGGCCATTCCGGTCTATACGATCGGCATGGTGCTGGCGTTCGCCTTCGTCGCCAATTATTCCGGCCTGTCCGTGACGCTGGCCCTGGCCCTGTCGTATTCGGGCCATGCCTTCACGTTCTTCTCGCCGTTCCTGGGCTGGCTGGGCGTGTTCCTGACGGGATCGGACACGTCGTCCAACGCCCTGTTCGCGGCCCTGCAGGCGGCCACGGCGCACCAGATCGGCGTGCCCGAAGTGTTGCTGGTGGCGGCCAATTCCACCGGCGGGGTCACGGGCAAGATGATTTCGCCGCAATCCATCGCCATCGCCTGCGCGGCGGTGGGCCTGGTGGGGCGCGAGTCCGACCTGCTGCGTTTCACGGTCAAGTATAGTTTCCTGTTTGCCGTGATCGTCGGCGTCATGACGACGGTGCAGGCCTACGTCCTGCCCTGGATGATCCCGGCGCTCTGAACGGATCCATGCCACCCATGCGCCTTTCCGACCGACTCGCGGAACAGCTCCGGGCCCTGATCGACGAACAGGGCTTGAAGCCCGGCGACCGCCTGCCGGCCGAACGCCGGCTGGCCGAGGAACTGGGGGCCTCGCGGCCCTCGGTCCGCGAGGCCATCCGGCAACTGGCCAGCCAGGGGCTGCTGCGCAGCCGGCAGGGCGGGGGCACCTACGTCCAGGCCCGCGAGGCCGTCGTGGACGACTGGCCCGACCGGCATCTGGTGCGTCCGCTGGACGAACTGGTGTCCGACGATCCCGAATATCGCTACGACGTGCTGGAAGCCCGCCACGCCCTGGAAGGCGGCACCGCCTGGCATGCCGCGCTGCGCGCCACGGCCCGGGATCGCCAGGAGATCCAGCGGCGTTTCGAGGACATGGTGCGTTTCCAGAGCCGCGGCGACCCGGACCTGTCGGCGCAGGCCGACGCCCGGTTCCACCTCGCCATCGCCGAGGCTTCCCACAATGCGGTGCTGCTGCAGATGATGCGCGGCGTGTTCGAATTGCTGCGGTCCACCGTCACCGAAAACCGCCAGCGCATGTACCTGATCCAGCATACCCAGGATCAGTTGACGGCCCAGCACCAGGCGCTGATGGAAGCCATCCTGCGCGGTGACGCCGAAGCCGCCCGGGCGACCGTCTGGCGGCACCTGGAGTTCGTGCACGGCAGCGTGCGCAAGCTCGACGAAGACGAGGCGCGGCGCGCCCGTTCCTCCCGTTTGCCCCCCTTCATACTGACATCATGATCATTTCCGCCTCCACCGATTACCGCGAAGCCGCCCGGCGCCGCCTGCCTCCCTTTCTGTTCCATTACGGCGACGGCGGGGCGTACGCCGAATACACGCTGCGGCACAACGTCAGCGACCTGGCGGGCGTGGCGCTGCGCCAGCGGGTGCTGAACGACATGTCGCAACTGGACCTGTCCACGCGGCTGTTCGGCGAAACCCTGTCCATGCCGGTGGCCCTGGCGCCGGTGGGCCTGACCGGGATGTACGCCCGCCGGGGCGAGGTCCAGGCGGCGCGGGCGGCGGACCGCAAGGGCATTCCCTACACTATGTCCACGGTGTCGGTCTGTCCCATCGAAGAGGTCGTGCCCGCCATCAGCCGGCCCATGTGGTTCCAGCTCTACGTCCTGAAGGACCGGGGTTTCATGAAGAGCGTGCTGGAGCGCGCCCAGGCGGCCGGGGTGTCGACGCTGGTGTTCACCGTGGACATGCCGGTGCCGGGGGCCCGCTACCGCGACGCCCATGCCGGGATGAGCGGCCCGTACGCCGCCCTGCGCCGCTACGTCCAGGCCGTCCTGCACCCGCGCTGGGCCTGGGACGTGGGCCTGCGGGGCCGGCCGCACGACCTGGGCAATGTGTCCAGGTACCTGGGCAAGCCCACCGGCCTGGAGGACTACATCGGCTGGCTGGGGGCCAATTTCGATCCCTCGATCTCCTGGAAGGACCTGCAGTGGATCCGCGACTTCTGGAAGGGGCCGATGATCATCAAGGGCATCCTGGACCCGGACGACGCGCGCGACGCCGTGCGCTTCGGCGCCGACGGGATCGTGGTGTCCAACCACGGCGGACGGCAGCTGGACGGCGTGCTGTCCACGGCCCGCGCCCTGCCGGCGATCGCCGACGCGGTCAAGGGCCGGATCACGCTGCTGGCGGATTCGGGCGTGCGCACCGGCCTGGACGTGGTGCGCATGTTGGCGCTGGGCGCCGACACCGTGCTGCTGGGCCGCGCCTGGCTCTATGCCCTGGCGACGGCCGGCGAGGCGGGCGTGGCCAATCTGCTGGACCTGATCGAAAAGGAAATGCGCGTGGCCATGACGCTGACCGGTGCGCGCACCATCGCCGACATCACCCCGGACCTGCTGGTGCGCGCCTGACGCGCGCAGGCCCTTTCCCTTTTCAGATGGGCTCGTCCAGTCCGAACTGCACCTGTTCCGCGGCGCGCAGCAGGGCGCGGGCCTTGGCCTCGGTTTCCTGCCATTCCTTTTCGGGATCCGAATCGGCGACGATGCCGGCGGCGGCCTGGACGTACAGCATGCCGTCGCGGACGATGCCGGTGCGGATAGCGATGGCCAGGTCCATTTCGCCGCCGTAGCTCATGTAGCCGGCGGCGCCGCCGTAGATGCCGCGCCGCACGGGTTCCAGCTCGTCGATGATTTCCATGGCGCGGACCTTGGGCGCGCCGGTCAGCGTGCCGGCCGGGAAGGTCGCGCGCAGCACGTCGATGTTGCTCATGCCGTCGTTCAGTTCGCCGCGCACGTTGGACACCAGGTGCATGACGTGGGAATAGCGTTCGATGGCCATGGTGTCGGTGACTTCGACCGTGCCGGGCTTGGACACGCGGCCGATGTCGTTGCGCGCCAGGTCGATGAGCATGACGTGCTCGGCGCGTTCCTTCGGATCGGCCAGCAGTTCCTGTTCCAGGCGCAGGTCGTCGTCCTGGGTGGCACCGCGCTTGCGCGTCCCGGCCAGGGGGCGGATGGTGACCATTTCACGGGCGCGGCCGTTCTCGAATTCGCGGTCCTGGCGCACCAGGATCTCCGGCGAGGCGCCCACGACGTGGAAGGTGTCGAAGTTCCAGTAGTACATGTAGGGCGAGGGATTCAGGGACCGCAGCGCCCGGTACAGCGACAGCGGCGAATCGCGGAAGGGCTTGGCGATCACCTGGCCGATCTGCACCTGCATCAGGTCGCCGGCGGCGATGTAGTCCTTGGCCTTGCGCACGGCGGCCAGGTAGTCGTCCTTCTTGAAGTCGCGCTCCGTGGGCGTCTGCATGCTGGCGTAGGCATAGGGGATGACCACGGGCGTGCGCAGCTTCTCGCGCAGGGCCTTCAGGCGGCGGCGGGCCAGGGCGTAGGCTTCCGGCTGCTGGGGGTCGGCGTAGACGATCAGGTAGGTGCGGCCGGCCAGGTTGTCGACGATGACCAGTTCGTCGATCTGCAGCAGCATGATGTCGGGCGTGCCCGGCTGCTGGCCGGCCGGGCGCGGCTTGACGCAGGGTCCCAGGCGCGGCTCGATGTGGCGCACGGTGTCGTAGCCGAAATAGCCCGCCAGGCCGCCGGCGAAGCGCGGCATGCCGGGGCGCAGGGCCACGCGGAAGCGCTGCTGGAAGGATTCGATGAAGGCCAGGGGATCGCCTTCGTGGGTTTCCACGACCTGGCCGCGGGTGACGACCTCGGTGGTGGTGCCGGTGGCGCGGATCAGGGTCTTGGCCGGCAGGCCGATGAAGGAATAGCGGCCGAAGCGCTCGCCCCCCACCACCGATTCCAGCAGGCAGCTGTTGCGCCCGGCCTCCGGCCCCGCGTGGGCCAGCTTCAGGTAGATCGCCAGGGGCGTGTCCAGGTCGGCGTAGGTTTCCGCGATCAGCGGAATCCGGTTGTAGCCTTGGGCGGCCAGTGCGTTGAATTCGATTTCCGTCATGGTGGTCTCTGGGTGGGGATATGGACCGGGACAGAAATGAAACAGCCCGGCCGATCATGGGTCCGGGCTGTGGGGCGGGCGCCGCGGGTAAGCCCGCGCGCCGGGTGACCGTCATTACCCGGAACAAAAACACCACCAGCGCCAATAGGCGCCGGCGGTGATCGGGTAATAGCGGATGATGTTCATGCGTGTTCGGTTTGCGAGGTCGCGTCGGCGGCCCATTGAGCGGCCGCGACGATGGAGTCAACTATAGCATCCACCGGCAGGCTCTGCACGGGACGGCCTTCGTTGTAGCCGTAGGGCAGGGCCAGCACGCGCATGCCGGCGGCGTTGGCGGCCAGGGCGTCGTTGATCGAGTCGCCGATGAACAGGGCCTGGGCGGGCGCGATGCCCAGCAGGTCGCAGGCGTGGAACAGCGGCATGGGATCGGGCTTCTTGCGTTCGCAGGTGTCGCCGCAGACCACAGCGTCGAAATAGCCGTCCAGGCCCATCTGGCGCAGCAGGGGGGCGGTGAATTCGGTGCCCTTGTTGGTGACCACGGCCAGGCGGGCGCCCTGCTCGCGGAATGCCTGCAGGCCCGCCAGCACGCCGGGAAACAGGCGGCTGCGCTGGCCGTTCAGGGCGCGGTAGTGGTCCTGGTAGCGGGCCAGGCCGCGCATGACCATGTCCACGCTGGCGGGGCTGCCTTCGTGGCCGAGGGTGCGGATGACCAGTTGCTCCACGCCCTTGCCGACGTAGGTGGCGATGATGTCTTCGGCGATCGGCGCCAGGCCCATGTCCTGGCGCATGGCGTTGGCGGCGTCCGCCAGATCGGGGATGGTGTCCAGCAGGGTGCCATCCAGGTCGAACAGAATTCCGGAAAATTGCATGGTGTCGCGCGCCGGGGAAAGCGGCCGCACCGGATCGGCGGCCGGGTGAATCATGAGAGCGCCGGGGCGGGTGGCGTCGGCGGGCGTCATCGTATCATTACCGCGGGGAATATGCCGCCCTGTTTGGCGGCCTGTTACGAATCCCCGGCGCCGGCCGCGCGGCGCCGGGCGTCTCCCCGGGCGATGCCGTCGCGCAGGGCGGCGATCACGCGGGGATAGTCCGGCTGGCCGAAGATGGCCGAACCCGCCACGAAGGCGTCGGCCCCGGCGGCGCGGATGTCGGCGATGTTGTCGGCCTTGACGCCGCCGTCGACCTCCAGGTCGATGGCCTGGCCGCCCTCGGCCCGCCAGCGGTCGATCCGGGCGCGGGCCTGGGCGAGCTTGTCCAGCGTGTGCGGGATGAAGGACTGGCCGCCGAAGCCGGGGTTGACCGACATCAGCAGGACCAGGTCGAGGCGTTCCATGACGTGGTCCAGCCATTCCAGCGGCGTGGCCGGATTGAACACCAGGCCCGCGCGGCAGCCGTGGTCGCGGATCAGGGCCAGCGTGCGGTCGACGTGGCGCGAGGCTTCGGGGTGGAAGCTGATGATGTCGGCGCCGGCCTTGGCGAAGGCGGGCACGAGCGCGTCGACGGGCTCGACCATCAGGTGCACGTCGATGGGGGCGGTGGTGTGGGGGCGCAGGGCGGCGCACACCATGGGCCCCATGGTCAGGTTCGGGACGTAGTGGTTGTCCATGACGTCGAAGTGGATCCAGTCGGTGCCGGCGGCCACTACGTTGGCGACTTCCTCGCCCAGGCGGGCGAAGTCGGCGGACAGCAGGCTGGGGGCGATGCGGGCGGCGGGCAGTTCGGTCATGGCGAAGGAGGGTCCGGATATGTCATGATGACGGTCTTTACATTCCACTCATTTTAGAGCACCCCCGGGTGCCCCCGATCCGGCGATGAAAATCCATTGGTTGTCCGCGGCCGCGCTGGTCGTCCTGAGCGCCTGTTCCACGGTGCCGCCCGAGGAAGCCGCCCCCGGCGGCGAATCCGGCGCCCCCGTGTCGGTCGAGCAGCCCCTGGTCGTCCCGCCGCTCTCCGCCTTGCCGGAAACCCCCGCGCGGCCCCTGCAGGGACGCTATACGGCGGTTTCCTGGGACAGCCTGCCGGGCTGGGCGGGCGACGACCTGACCCATGCCTGGAAGGCGCTGCTGAACGATTGCCGGGGGTTGATGCGGCCCGTGTCCGGTTCGCTGGCGCTGCCGGCGCGCGCGGCGCCCCGGGCCTGGCAGCCGGTCTGCCAGGCGGCGGCGCAGTCCGGCCTGGGGCCCGAGGCGGGCGGCCCGGCTGTGCGCCGGTTCCTGCAGGAACACCTGCGCCCCTGGCGGCTCGACGATGCCTCCGGGCAGGTCGCCGGCGGCACGGTGACGGGCTATTACGAGCCCCTCATCCGGGCGTCGCGCACGCGCGAAGGGGCCTATCAGTGGCCGCTCTATGCCACGCCGGACGATCTGCTGACCATCGACCTGGGGTCGGTCTACCCCGAACTGGCCGGCAAGCGGGTACGCGGCAAGCTCGACGGCCGCCGGGTGGTGCCCTACGACACGCGGGCCCAGATCGCGTCCGATCCGGCCCGCCAGCCGGCCGTGATCGTCTGGGCGGACGATCCGGTCGAGGTCTTCTTCCTGCAGATCCAGGGATCGGGGCGGGCCGTCCTGCCCGACGGCGGGGTGCTGCGGCTGGCCTATGCGGACCACAACGGCCGGCCGTACGTCTCCATCGGCCAATGGCTGGCCCGGCAGGGCGAAATGCCGCTGGCGCAGACGTCCATGCAGAACATCAAGGCCTGGGCGCGCGCGCACCCCGATCGCGTGCCGGAACTGCTGAACGTGAATCCGGCCATGGTGTTCTTCCGCGAGGAACCCATCGTCGATCCGGAACTCGGCCCCCGGGGCGCCTACGGGGTGCCGCTGCTGCCGCGGCGCGCGATCGCGGTCGATCCGGCCTATGTGCCGCTGGGTACGCCGGTCTTCCTGGAAGCCGGGCCCCAGGGCGGCGCGGAACCGCTGCGGCGGCTGGTGTTCGCCCAGGACACGGGCGCGGCGATCAAGGGCGCGGCCCGGGCCGACTTCTATTGGGGCACGGGCGACGAGGCCGGCGCGCGCGCCGGCCGCATGAAGCAGTCCGGCCGGATGTGGCTGCTGTGGCCCGCGCGGGCCGGGGCGCCGTCGGCGCGCTGAGCCGTCCTGGCGGCCGGCCCGTAAAACCCGTTTTCCTTGGCTTGCCGCAACGCGCGCCGCGCCGCCGCGCGGTAAGATGACCGGATGAAGAATCAGGAACCCATACTCGTCTGCGGCACCGGCATCGCCGGCCTGGCCTGCGCGCTGGGGCTGGCCCGGGCGGGCCTGCCCGCCGCCCTGCTGGGGCCGCGCCAGGTCCCGGCCGCGCGCGCGGCGGACGACTATCATCCGCGCGTCTATGCGATTTCGCCGGCCAGCCGCGACCTGCTCGATCGCCTGGGCGCCTGGCGGCTGATGGACATGCGCCGCGTCACCGCCGTCGAGGCCATGGAAATCCAGGGCGACGCCGACGGCCGCCTGGACTTGTCCGCCTGGCAGGACGCGCGCGACACCCTGGCCTGGATCGTCGAGTCCGGCGAGATGGAACGCGCGCTCCAGCAGGCCGTCCAGGTCATGGGGATCGCCTGGCACGAGGACCGCTTCGAGCGCCTGGAAACCCGCGCCGCGGGCGTGCGCGTCACGACGGGGCAGGGCCGCGCGCTGGACGCGGCGCTGTTGGTGGGCGCGGACGGCGCGCGGTCCCCGGTGCGGCTGGCGGCCGGCATCGAGCACCATTACACGCCGTATGGCGACATGGGCGTGGTCGCGCACCTGGACATCGGCCTGCCCCACCAGAACCGCGCCTGCCAATGGTTCACGGGCGACAGCGTGTTCGCCCTGCTGCCCATGCCGGACACGGCGGACGGTCCGCAGGCATCCCTGGTGTGGTCGATGCCCGAAGGCCGGGCGCGCGAATGGCTGGCGCTGGACGTCGACGCCCAGCAGGCTGTCTTTTCCGCGCACGCGCGGGCCATCACGGGCGACCGCCTGGGGCCGCTGCGCCTGCGCACGCGCCCCCAGGGCTTTCCGCTGACGCTGGAACGCAGCGCGATGATCGCCCCGGGCGTCGCCCTGGTGGGCGACGCCGCGCACCGGGTCCACCCGCTCGCCGGCCAGGGGCTGAACCTGGGCCTGGGCGACGTGCGGGATCTGGTGGACGTCCTGCGGACGCGCGAGCCCCATCGCGCGCCGGGCGATCCCCGGATCCTAGCGCGCTATCGCCGCCGCCGGGCCGAACCCGTCTGGGCCATGGGCCTGGTCACCGACGGCCTGCACCGGCTGTTCGGCGCCTCGAACGCCCCCACGGCCTGGGTCCGCAACCAGGGCATGCGCTTCGTCGATGGCCTGCCTTTCCTGAAACGCCGCCTGATCCGGGCGGCCGCCGGCGACTAGGGCCTGTCCGGTACGCACAGCCCCTGGACGCCGGCCCGTTTTCCCATTGAGGTCCTTTCCATGAAATACTCCCTGAGCCTGGCCGCGCTGTTGCTGTGCGGCAGCCTCTCCGCCCTGGCGCAGCCGTCCGCCGACCGGGTCCTGAGCACCCGGCCGCCCTCCGATCAAGCCGCGCCGGCCGAACCGGCCGCGCCCGCGCGCGACGGCGCGAAGGACAAGGTCCTGTCCACCGCGCCCGCCCAGGCCGTCACCCGCGCCTTCGAGCAGCGCTTTCCCGGGATCCACGTGGATGCCGTGCGGGTGACGCCCATGACCGGGATCTTCGAGGTCCAGGTCGGGATGGATCTGCTGTACACCGACGCCCAGGTGGACTACGTGCTGCAGGGCTCGATGATCGACGCCCATGCGCGCCGCGACCTGACGGCCGAGCGGCTCGAGGCCCTGCAGCAGGTGGCCTTCGGCAGCCTGCCGCTGGACCATGCGATCAAGCAGGTGAAGGGCACCGGCGCGCGCAAGGTCGCCGTGTTCGAGGATCCCAACTGCGGCTACTGCAAGCAGCTGCACCGGACCCTGGAAGACGTCGACGACGTGACGGTCTATACCTTCCTGTTCCCGATCCTGTCGCCGGATTCGACCACCCGCTCGCGCGACATCTGGTGCGCGGCCGACCCGGCCAAGGCCTGGAAGGCCTGGATGCTGGACGGCAAGGACCCGGCCAAGGCCGAATGCGACACGCCGATCCAGGACAATCTGGCCCTGGGGCGCAAGCTGAACGTGCAGGGCACGCCGGCCCTGTTCTTCGCCGACGGCACGCGCGTCAACGGCGCGCTGCCGCTGGAGGCGCTGAAGAAAAAACTCGACGCGCAGTCCTGAAAACGGAAAAAAGCCCCCGTCGTGCGACACGCGGGGGCTTTTCCTCAGGCGCCGGGCGTGCGCCGAATGGCGATCACTTCAGCAGCGTCCAGGCGCCGTCCTTGACGGTGATGAGCTCGCGGCCGCGCTGGTCGAAGCCGCTGTGGTCCTCGGGGGTCATGTTGTAGACCCCCTGGGTGGCCACCAGTTCGTGCGTCTGTTCCAGGGCGTCGCGCAGGGCGCGGCGGAATTCCGGCGTGCCCGGCCTGGCGGATTTCAGGGCGACGGGAATGGCGTGCCGCAGCAGCAGGCCGGCGTCGTAGACGTTGGCCCCGAAGGTGGCCGGCTTTTCGCCGTACATCGCCTGGTAGCGCTGGATGTAGTCCTGGACGATGGGCTTGGACGGGTTGCTGTCGGGGATCTCGGGCAGCACGAGCATCAGGCTGGCGGCCAGGATGGTGCCTTCGGCCGACTTGCCGGCGAACTTCAGGAAGGCGGGCAGGGCGGCGCCGTGGGTCTGGTAGAAGCGGCCCTTGTAGCCTTGCTGCGCCAGCGTGGCCTGCGGCAGGGCGGCGGCGCCGCCCGTGCCGGCGATCAGGATGGCGTCGGGCTTCGCGGCCAGCAGCTTCAGGGCCTGCCCGGTGACGGAGCTGTCGGTGCGCTGGTAGCGTTCGGCCACGGTCAGGTCCAGGCCCTTGTCCTTGGCCATGCGGCTGAAGACCTGGTACCAGTCGTCGCCGTAGGCGTCGGCGAAGCCGATGAAGCCGACGGTCCTGATGCCGCGCCCGACCATGTCCTGGACCAGCGCCTGGGCGATGATGTCGGTGTTCTGGGTGGTCTTGAAGGCCCACTTCTTCTGGTCGGTCATGGGCAGCACCACCGAGGCCGCGCCCACGGGAGCCAGCATCGGCGTGCCTGATTCGGCGGCGAACTGCAGCACGCTCATGGCGTTGGGCGATCCGGTGGGGCCGATCAGGGCGTCGACGTGCGCTTCGCTGATCAGCTTCTTGAAGGCCGTGACGGTCTGCGTCGGGTCGCTGGCGTCGTCCAGGGTGATGTATTCGATGTCCTGGTCGCCCGCCTTGGCCGGCAGCAGCGGCACCGTGTTCTTCTGGGGGATGCCGACCAGGGCCGTCGGGCCGGTGGCGGACACGACCACGCCGACTTTCACCTGGGCATGGGCGTGGAGGGGGAAGGCCAGGGCCAGGGCGGCCGCCAGGGCGGCGCCGGGGATGCGGATGTTCACGGCGGATGTCTCCTGAATGAAGCACGGCCCGCGATTGCGGGCCGTGCGCAGATCTCACACGATTGTAATGAAAAGCACTGGAAGACCGCCGGCTCCGGATGGCCGGCCCGGGCGGTCTTCGGGCGTTTCTAGAACTCGGTCCACTCCTCGGTGTCGGCGGAGGCCGGGGCGGGCTTGCCGGGCGCGCGCAAGGCCGGCTTGGCGGCGGCACGGGGCGCGGGCGCGTCGGCCTGCGGGCTTTGGCGGGGCCGCTGCGGCGCCGGGCTGACGACCTTCTCCGGCGCCGAGGGCAGGCGCGCCGGCTGGGCGGGACGCGCGGCGCCGGCGCCCGGCGCGGACGCGCCCGCGT